>NZ_CP158295.1:0-35906 GCF_040255075.1 Pantoea sp. BJ2 | reverse complement strand
CTTCATCCTGACTTTTGCGTCTGAATGCTTCGCCCTTTGCCTTACGTTCTGTTTTTTCTTCAGCGGTGAAGGGTAAAAAGCAGAGCGTGACGTAGATAGATGTGCGATAGAACGGCGCTTTTTCAATCCCCGCGTAGTACAGATCAGCAACATCGTCGGCAAAAGCATTGCCTGACCTCAGCGAGAGTTTGTCGGTAAATTTTCGCCGCGCCTTATGGACATAAAACGTCACTGACTCACCCGCGAATGAAACCACAGCTTGATTTAACTGCGTTGCGAGCATATCCAACGCTTCGGGGGTCTGGCACTCGAAGGGCTCGCCGTCAACTTCCCAGGTTGCCACAAGGTCAGACTGACGATTTTGAATAACATTACGATCAATATGCGTTGAATAAGGTATTTTTGATTCAATGGGCATACGTTGATTTAATTTCATGGCGTTAATGAACTCCGTTATATCAACACCGTCATATTTTTGAGCGCTGATGACATTTGTGCCGTAAAACTTATTAATAACTCCATTGCCTTTCGTTTTTATCCATAGCCACAGATTCGAAAAGAAATGCTCATCTTTATCTGTAAACCTTTTCATTAGAATAAAAACAAGTGGGATGAGTATCCATACAAATTTGGAAAATACTAATCCCGCCATAAAAAGAGTAAATGTAGTTATTATTGCAGGGGTGACAGGCACCCCTCTAAGTAACGGCAACCGCGTCATAGCTTTGAACACGATAGCCATAGCAAACCTCTTAAGAAATAATCAATGCCGCAAATTCAGCAATACCAATGATGATCGCAGCACCAATGAGGACGTTCTTCATATCAACCAGAGCATCGCCTCGGAACAAGACCTTAAAACCTACCCATAAACCAGCCAGGGTAGCAGTTGCAAGGGCTACGGTATGAAGCCCCGAAATCACGGTGTTAAGCATAGTGTTTACTTTCTGGAATCCATCAGCGCTAGCCGCGCCACAGAAACTTAAAAGTAAGAAAGCCAGAAAAGTGTTAAAAGACTTTACGCGTTTAATAATATTCATTTTTAAAACCTAATTTTCTGAAATTTGAAGATCACCGCGTATAACACGCGATGGATAGATGACGACAACCTGAGTATTTATATCCTTATCTGTGTGTGTTTCTTTTTCCTCCTTGGATTTATCTGCTTTAGTGCTTGGAACGATATAGTTGACCGGCACATAACCAATGCGCTCGGTGTAACTCGTATTTTGAAAAGTCTTTTCTTTTTTCTTACCTGTTTCGAAGTTTCCTGAGTAATAGCAACTCAATGCACGTTCTAAATCGCCGCCACGGATATAACAGTCCGTGATTATTTTTTCGAAAACAGAAAGGTTGGTACACGGA
Organism: Pantoea sp. BJ2; assembly: GCF_040255075.1. Lineage (NCBI taxonomy): Bacteria > Pseudomonadati > Pseudomonadota > Gammaproteobacteria > Enterobacterales > Erwiniaceae > Pantoea > Pantoea sp. BJ2. The sequence goes on along the minus strand of NZ_CP158295.1, from coordinate 34,541 downwards.
TCAAAAAGTTGTTCTGCTGATACACCATACTTTTTGAAGTTGACCTGGTTGATTTGCATCAAACCTACCGAATAATTTTTTCCTTCCCTGCTGAGCCTGTTTGTATGTGATACCGCATCATTCAGACTAAGCGGATAGATGCTCTTGCCGCCAACAACAGCGATAGCGTAGGGCTGGAATCCTGATTCAACCCTCACGACGTCCTGAGCTGTATCAGGATGAACGCCAGGTGCGCACCGCATAGCTAGCGACAGGAAAGCCGCCAGTTCAATCATGGTTAATCCTGTGGTTAAACGTTGTGTATCGCGTGTTTCTCAAGCAGCTGCTTCCGGGCATCACATAGGAAACCCGTAAGCAACAACTCCAGAACGTCCACGCGGGTGATAGCGCCTGCCGCGCTACTGAACAGGCAATTGAGAGCGCTAGCTGCTTTATCCAGATCGCTAGCGGTATGGTGATTAACGTAAACAGTTGTCTTGGTGGAGCCGGTTGCCCTTCTCTCTTGAATCTGTTGGGTAAGATCAGATTCAGAAAGACGCATTAATGAGGTGATAAAGTTTTCGGTGAGAAACTGGAAGAGTGAAGATTGCTGAAATCCTCTTCCAGCAATAAGACCGCAGCGGAAATTAATCTCAGCAACAATCTTAAAGACGCGTTCATAATGATCACGCCGTATATTGACACTCACTCCTCCTTTTTTTACCCCGCCTTCGTTGGCGGTTGAAGTCATGCTGCCTCCTTCCTCTGCAAGTTTAGATACTCAATCATTTTTTTAAGGCGAACGTCTGGATCATCATTTCGCAAGATGTTTCGCCAGGCATCACATTGATAATCATTATCAGAAGAACTTACATGCTCAAATTGGTAGCCAGCCTCACACTTGCGCACACGCTCTATGTCTTCATCCTTGATAACCGCAGGCTTACCGCCAAAGTTAACAAGGCCATGAATATAACGGCATTTTGCGAAATTGGATGGATGATAACTTTCAAAATCAGTCTTAATGAAGAGATAACCGGGAAATGCAGGCGATTCTTTATCTCTATACGAATTAACTTTGTCTGGCCGTAGGTACCGAGTAATCCTTTTGGGGCAATAGACCTCCATGTTTTCTTTATCTAAAAATGACAAAACATAGTTGAACCGGGTAGCAGTAAAGCAAAGCAAATACCACATAAAGACTCCCTGTCTTTTGGCACACTTCTAACTCGGATAACCCCGGAGTTTAAAGAGAAGCGGCAAGTTTTAGAATAGTCCTGGTGTTTGAATAAAAATGTATCGGTATAATTATGAAATCAGTTTGCCAGCATTTCGATCTGCCATCAAGCAAACCCATAGATCTTTAGGGGTTAAACACACCTTATATATAGTGATTAAAACCATAAATTTAACCTCGGTAAGTACATAAATCTAATTAAATACTTAATGTGCAGTTGATTAGATCGAAGTAGAATCACAGCTTAGATCTTTACTCTAATTTTCCATAAAAAAACCGCCATAAACGGCGGCCATAAAGCGTCAGAAATGTCTTATATCTAAAATTTCAATAAGCCTATCTTAAGGCTTTTTTCGTGTTTTAGTGATTTAGATCGCAAGTCTTCCATATTTTGCCTGAATGAATCGTAGCCAAGCTTATTTTTGAGAACATTCTCTGGTGCATTCATTTTAATCTCTTTATCAAACGGCTTACGTTCGATGCCTATCGCTCCCTGGTTCTCTAAGCGCCAGTTATTACGCTTAGTCTCGATCCAACCATCTTGCACCCCGCCCTCATTGATGCGTGGAACCTTAACAGACGTTTCACCCTGCTTTGACATTTTGATTATGCTTCCATTGCTTATGCCTTCACGCTTTATCTCGTCAGCAAGGTTAGCTCCCCACCGTATTACCTCTGTTTTGTTTTTCAGTGTCCGTAGCTTAATGTAGTTCTGCATTTTATTTTTAGGATCAAATTGATAACTGGCTCTACCAAATTCGACCACTTCATACAAGTTGCGAAGCCTCTCAGGTTCTCGCTTTAATTGTTGTTTAAGTCCTATCTGATGCTTATGTGTTGCCTTGACGTCATAACCCATATTTTGAAGGTTATGACAAAACCCTTCCCTTAAATCGCGTAAATCACTTTTCCTTAAATTGACCCTCTTCCCCATGTTGTCCGGGATTCGCAATAATGCGTGGACATGGGGGTGATGGTCTTTATCTTTGTGGTAGGCCATTACAAAGCGGTTGTCCGGGTATTTTCTCTTTAATGTATCTTCGACAGCCTTAAGAGCATCCTCTTCTGTAACGCCTGAGATCTTAGGAGCAGAGAAAACCATATTATGAACAATGTTAGGTGCACTGTTATCTTTATAGGTGTGTTTATCTTCGGGATCGGTTAGATATTCATAAGCATCTTTTCTTTCTCCTGAATCGTTTAAAATATAGTCCTTCCCATCTCCATCTTGTAAACGCAATTCTCCTTCTCGGGTGATGTAATTAATTTCATTTTTAATCCCCCTGGCGGTTTTTGAATTCCCTGTTATTTTAAGCATAACTTCACGACTCGCGCCTTTAGAAGCAATACGCTCTTTAAGTTTTTTTTCGTAGTTCGTGCCGCCGTTTCTCAGCTTGTGAGCAACGGGTAATCGACGCGCCTTGTCTCCCTGCCCCCCGCCTTTCCTTATTCTATAGTCATCATCAATTTTAACGCCCATCTGATTTACTCCCTGACTTCTTCAGATTGAGCACATTGGCTCGCGCAGAGGTAATATTGTAAACAAGTGATTTTACTTCTTCGATTGCAACATTAAGCATTTTAATGTCATCCCAAAGAGCAGGGTCGTTAACGGACAAAATCTGGCGTTTAGCAATGATGTAATAAAGGTTTTGTCCAATACGATCAACAGCGTTTCTGGCACCTCGTAATTCTGCTAATTCATCATCAAGAAGCACGGGTATTGACTCAAGCGTTTGATTAATTCGAAAACGAATTTCTTTAGCCATAGACCAACGGTGTTCTTTTGCTGACAGGCTTAGTTTATGTAACATTGAATCTGAAAACCTGACTTGCCGAACGTTTTTCAACTCATAATCGTCTTCGGGTATTGCGTCGATAACATCATTGTTATCTGATATAATCTTATCTGATAAATCGGCAAAAAAACCTGACGGAGTTTTTCCGGTTGTTTCTTTTATAACTGCTTTTAGTTTACTGTAGTTATCTTTATTCATCCTGAAGCTTACATATTTCATCCTTACCCCCAAATACCCCGTGTAGCGGCTGGCGAAGACCTACAAATGTGCACATTTGTAGTGGCTACGCCTATCCTGCATCGTGTGCTTTCTGTCTTTCCTAAGTCAAATTGTCACCGATGACAACAACCAAATCAAGCAGACACCACAAGCTTCCTGTCACCAGTAACGCGGGTACGTCCTGATGAAAATGGATGCGGCGATAGTTGGTAAAAAAATCATAAAAAAAGCCGCCAAAAGGCGGCTTACGGATCATGTTTGTTTCAACCAGCTCCGATACTGACGGATGAGTTTTTTGGTTGTTACTGTGGGTAATTTACCTTTAACACCGCATAGCTTTTGGCTCACTCTAACCCCGTTCCCTTTAGTCCAATACATGAAGCCTTCTCCGGTTGTATTCAGGGCCACTGCAAACCGAACGCCGCCTTGTTGTTTTTCGGACTTAATGAACGCTGTAAACTCCGCTTTAGTCATTTAATCAATCTCCGTTACTGGCAAGGTCTCCCTTGCCAACCCTGGCTAAATTAAGAAGCTCTTAGGTTCTTGATTAAAAGCAACAGGTCTCCCAGCTCCCTACCTGTTAGCAGCGGTATCCTTACCCTACCGGTTTTGTTGTTTACAATATCTGTGGCGAGGCTTATGATCTTATTCGACATTATATACGCTCCTATCGCGTTAAGTGTCAGGTATCAGCCAGTTGGCGCTGGCTGATACCGTCTTAATTACTTATGATTGGCACTAAGTTTTAAAATCTCTTCAATATCTTCTTTCTTAACTTCCCCCAAAACTTTAACGACCTGTTCAAGTTCATCACGCAAGCAAAACTGCCCATTTCTTACAAAATAGACATAACCTGAGTGTTTATGGATAAAGAAAATATTTTTAGCAGTGACGGTCTTGAGGCTGAACTCATGACCAGTAGAAGTGATAATAGGTTTGATAAACTTCATGTGTTTCTCCCGCCCGTTTGGGCTTCTGGAATATCGACTAAGAACCATTTCCTGCCGACAAACTTATAATACCATCATTTGATGGTATGGCAAACTTTTATTGTTATCTTTTTTTAATTTCGTATTGATCATGTTCACCGGCTAAAAGCAAAAGATACTTCCATTCACCGATTCGGATCCCACGATAAGATTTACCTGTTGATTCTTTCGCTTGCCAGGCACTTAAGGTATAGCCGAACTCCTGGGCAGCGCCGTTTAAATCTAACCCAGCCTTGATACGCATTTCTTTTACTTTCACCGGATCAGAGGTAAAAATCCTTGTTCCATTACTCATGACTTACCCTCATTTTTGGACAGCAAATAATCTTCTGCTTCTTTTATCATATCCAGCATAATCGGATCTGATACATTTGTATTAATATAATTATTATCAAGACGGTTAAAGGAATGGTACTCAATCCTTTCTTTAGTCGTGTTTTTGCCTTGCTCTTTAGAACGTTTTTTCATCAGCTTTTCAAGCTCAAAAAAGGTCTGCCCGGACTCATCGATTAAAATTCTTATCCGGTAGGTTCTGTTACCCTGATTTTTCCTGTTTTCGTAAATATCGCTCAAACCTGCCTCCAATAAAAAAGCAGCGGTTGAACCGCTGCACCAAATTTATAGTGTTGAGATAAAACACATCAGCTTAACCATGTTTTCAGCGCTGAGGTTTTTCATCTCGACTGTATACCCGCTAGAACGTCCATCATAAACAGCGCCATCAATTCGATTATTGCTGTTTCTGGTTCTAAACCCCATAAACGCACCATAGTGATCATGAACATCAACAACGTTTGATACGACACCTCGCAACACATTGCGCTCTTCTTTCAAACGTTGCTCAGATTGTAGTTGTTCATGGTATTTTTGGATTTTAACTTGTGTGTGATTAAGAATCTTTATGCGTATATCTCTTGCGATTGACTTTGCATCGCGGTGAGTTGATACCGTGCATTTATTACTTAAATGATAGTGATGTCCCGCTATTCCATCGCTGATTAATATTCTATCTTTCTCCTTACGAACAATAAGATAATATTTTTTAAGTAATCCATTTTTTATACAAATCCGATAGTTACACGCATAAAGGCTATCTATGTGCCAGTGATCACCCAGAGCCAGGCAAACCAGACGGAAAAGGGGCGTAAACTGTTCTCTGAAATTCATTTAATCATCTCCAGTTAGGGCGGGTTATCCCCGCCCTATCCCCTCTTAAGCTTGGTTGCTTACCCGGTAAGCACCTTTCGTTTTAAACTTACCAGATGTTCCATAAGCTTCGCGGATATCTTCTAAAGTTTTTTCAGAACGATTCCATAAAGATTTGTGTTCTTCAGGACGATAAAACCACATTTTTTTCTTTGGTGCCCACTTACAACTCAGCTCGTTTAACTTGTCTTTGTGTTCTTTGGTATTGCCGGAAATCCACACCCAATTCCCAATAACTTCAAACACAATGCCGTTTAAATTATTGAGTTGAGCCAGAATTTCAGCAAGCTCTTCAGTAAAATTATATTGCTCATCCTGATTCAGAGACTGGAATGAGTTGATTTTATCAAGATTATCCATCAGATAATCTTTAGCAGTGTTAATCGCCTTCATCAGCTCGACATTAAAAGAGTTTTTATCTGGATGATATTTATTGGCGAGTTTTCGATAAGCCTTTTTTACATCATCAACTGATAATTCACCGGTAAGGCCAAGGATGTTTAAAGCTTGCTGAATATTCATATTTTGCTCCCGCCCGTGTGGGCATCTGGAACGATCGGAACCCACTTCCAATCGACAAAACAATAATACCATCATATGATGGTAAGTGGAAGTTTTTTAAAGTTGTTTCTGCTCAAAAATGGATCTGACTGAGGTGATTTCGTTGCGGAAGGTATCACAGGGATTCACAGGAAGGCCTCTAAGCGATTTTTTCATGTTTCCCAACCCAACTATCGGCTAGGTTGCCAAAATCGCTCAGAGTGGCTTCTAGGCTGTCTAAAAAAGAATTTGGCTTAACACGGTGAGGATCAAAAAAGGATCTGCTTCAGGATCGTAACCACGCCTGATCGATTATACCCTGTTTTTGAATGTGCCAGTACCGCTCGCCGCAGCCGAACGACCGAGCAAAGCGAGTTAGTGAGCGAGGAAGCGGAAGAGAACCGGTGATAGATTCTTGCTTGTGACGCGCTGCGCTGAGTTATCCACAATTTTTTTTCGATATCTCACCTTCTAATACTTTTTGAACTTAGATCTTAAATGTAGATCGGAGATCTACTTTAAGATCTTATATAACTTATAAAACTTCAGCAAAGAACGTGCCAGTTTTATAAGTTGTTTAATATCATAAGTTTAATGATGTTAATGGAGTCTATTGATAATTTAAAGGTGAACACCTATGCCGTGAAAGGTGGGCGGCTATGCCGTAAAAGGTGAACGCCTATGCCGTGAAAGGTGGGTGGCTATGCCGTAAAAGGTGAACGCCTATGCCGTGAAAGGTGAGTGGCTATGCCGTTGTGTAGCGATATCTCATTGATGTCAAAATGCTAGCGTAATGAGTTTACTCATAAGATCATGTTAAATATGATAATATTTCGGAATGATGTTGCAGGACATGATTCGAGCGAGCTTCTTGAAAGGTGAACGTCTATGCCGTGTTGTTACCACCTTAATTTTGAAGAAAAGGTGAACGCCTATGCCGTGCTATTCCCACCTATTATGATCCCAATTAATCCTATTTTATCTGCTAGTTATCTGTATTTTGTTAACTAGAGCAAGTCATATTAAATGACACGAAATCCGTTTAGATGTCCAAAAGGTGAACTCGGTCTATTGATTGAGTTCACCTTTCTGATATTATGAGTACAAGCTTTACTCATAGTTAAGGAATTGACTGATGGCTGCACTAAGTGGGAAAAGAATTTCTGTTAAAACTAAAATCCGTCATAGGAATGAAATTAATAATACCTTCTCTGCTTTGCCTCTATCTGCAAGGCGAATTTTATTCATGGCAATGGCACAACTAGATTCTAAGAGCAATTTAAAATCTGGTCAGATGTTTAAAATTACCGCAAAAGAATATGCTGTAATTGCTGATGTAGATCTTTCAGTTGCTTACAAGCAAATGAAAGAAGGTGCTGAATTATTACAAAGTAGTCTTATTAAAATTCCCAAAAGTCAATTAATGCAACCGGAAATGAAGGCAATTAGCCAAAAGGATGCAATTTGGAGACTCAACCTTACTGATTTTTGTTCATATTCCGAAAATGAAAGTAGTATCATTATTAGCTTTGGTAGGACAATCGAGCCATATATTTGTCAATTAAAAGATAATTATACTACCCAAGTTCTCTTCTCTGCTGTTCGGCTATCCGATACTAATGCAAGCTCTCTATATCAACTTATAAGAAAGTACATTAGTGCGGGATGCGATAGCTACTTTGAAATTTTAATTGATGACCTTAAAGATCAGTTATCTTTATATAAAGAAGATGGCGATGATAAAATTTATCTTTATCCTGATTTTAAAATCTTCAATCGCTCGTTTCTGAAAAAAAACATATCTGTGATTAGTGAATTTACAGAAATTAAAATGTTAAATGTTGAAGTCGTATCCAAACTCGACAGAAAAGCTTCAAAACTTAGATTTTCTTATAAAGTAGACAAAGAGAGTGAAGGTAGTGATTATCGAATTCCTGAAGGATTTAGGAGCTGATCATGAAAAACAATATTTATGAATTTTCCGTTGGGGAACGAAAAGATATAATTAGTTCAGATAAGAAAAAAAGAGAGCGTCACGCTCTGTTTCTCCGGGTCAAAAATACAAGTGGTCGTTTAGCGCATTCACTGTCATTTTATTTGAGGTTAGCTCTTGCAACAGCTCTGCATGCGATCACCTGCATTCCTTTTGCAGCCTTACTCGCTCTCAGAAAGTTCATCTTCTGGATTGGTGGTGCAATCTGCGTTGTTACCTGGTATCAGCTAGATCACCAGTTCGTTAGCAGCACAAACCTAACCATTCCCTTCTTTGTTGGATTGTATGTCACTAGCCTGATGGCCCCTGCCGTTCTGGCTTTCCTCAACTCGAAATTCATCTGGCACAAACTTTTAGGTCTCGCTCCTGTAGAATCTCAAAAGAACGACGAGTGAGCCGCGAAGGTTGGTTTTGCTCAAGATGCAGGATAGGCGCTGCCGCTACAAATGTGCACATTTGTAGGTCTTCGCCAGCCGCTACACGGGGTATTTATAAAAGGATTTGAATATGGGATTTCAGCAGCGCAGTTTATTTACTAATGAGGATTTCGAACTCTATTGCAACCTCGTCAATTTTTGTCCTGACCATATTCAGGTTTTAACAAAAGTGAAATTTACCGAGTTCATCACGCCTACTGAAGAGTATGGCACTGATGAGTTCTATAAATTGTTCATGGCATTGAGTAAAGAAACAGCACCTTTTGTACTTTACGATGCTAAGAGTAAGAAGGTTTCAGCAGTAATAGAGCTGCAAAATGATGGAAGGAGTTTCGCTTCTGATGAAACTGTAACGTGGCTTAAATTTAGCGAAATTGAATTTGTATCGCTTGCTGATTTAGCGTCACTTTATACAGATGAAGTTTTATCTGATGTGCTTGGGAAAAGCTAGAATTTGGTTTTTCTGAGTTTATGATCACTGACTATTTTAGCAATTGTTTTTGATGACACTTTTAACTCTAAGCATATTTGTTTGTAAGTTTGTCCTTTCAAAATTTTTTCTAATATTTCATTTTCTAAAAATATTTTTGGTGGAATGGGATTTTTGTATTCTGTGTGGAATGTTCTCAAGCAACTAATACAGTAGTACCTTCTTCTTATTTTATCCCTTGCGTAACCAATTGGTCGAGATTGATCCGAATTACAGAGTGGGCATAGAGGTATAACAACATAAGAACTCATTTTTGATATCCTTATCATCTTTTTCAGGAAGGGGGCTAATTTCCCCTCCCTATGCTTATTTTATTAATGTTTGCGCTTTTCGCGTTTCCTTTTCAATTCATCAATCCCGGCTGGGATCATCATAATTGCTACGAGAACCAATAATGAAAGAGCCGCATAGCCAACTATTGACCACGAACTAAAAGCTTCAAAGAAGCTTACAATCGGTGATGCTATATTTTCAAACCCATCATTAGGTTTTGCTATTTCTGTTTTTATATCAGGCTCTGTTTTCATCACTACGATAAAGCCAAACATCAGCACGACAATGGGATAAATCAGCGGGCCGGTTTTTTCCTTTATGGAACGCCAGAACATGATAATCAGCCACCATGCTCCAAAAATTGAATAATATAAAAAATCTGGAATAACCATATACAATCCCTCGTTTTATTAAATGATCACTACATTTTCTTTGAACCAAGCAGCCATGCGTTACGGGTGTTTTCGTCCTGGAGACTCAAGCCATACAGAGCTGCTTTGATCACATCAGTATTGCCCATTGAAGAGCGCATGCTTTCCTCTTCAATTACATCGATAAACGCCTGTGAGAGACGATAGGTGCGTGACTGTGGCTTTCCACCGTCAGGGCGGCGTTCTGCTCCCTGAATGAATTTGGCGCGATCCATGTTTGTTGCCGGTTGAGATTCGGGTGAGGCAGAATCAGCCGCGGGGATTGATGGGGCTTTGAGTTTGATGGCCATTAGCATTTTTCCTGTAAGTACAACGTACTTCCATTGTATTCCACTTTACAAGTGGAATACAATGTATTTGATATGTATTTCAATTCATAAGAGGTTGATTTCTTTAGCCATAAGTTCAAGCAATGCTTTTGCTTTTGACAAGCTTGGGCCTCTTTCAAGATCATGCACCCCTGCCCCTTCATTACACGCGCTCTCATACACATCAAGCTCTGAGAGCCGGGTTTTAAGTGGCTGAATCCAGACGCTATCGCTTTTCAGCGTCTTTTCCAGCTCGATGGCTGCGCTTACTTTCTGCGGCTTAACGCGCGTCATCAACACCCAGGATTGGAGATCTTTATTTCCGGCTAGCTGTGCTTTGCGTACCTTTTCGGTAACGGTTGTTAAGGTGTTGGTTTCAAACGTCGAGGAAGGCTTTGTAAGAGTGATCAGCATATCCGCGACAGTTAGGGCGCTGCGAAATTCGGTGCTGTCATGGCCTGCACAATCAACAATTAGAATGTCGCATAACTTCGACAGACGTTCTATCTCGGCGCTGACGTTGCCGTATGCAGCATGAACTGGAATATCCTGGAGACCGTTATCTATACGGCGCTCTCTCCAGTCCATAGCGTCATCGTTTTTGTCTGTTTTCAGGTAGATCACGCTTTTCCCTTTGCTCACTGCCATTGCTGCGATATTAGTCGCAGTTGTGGTCTTCCCTACTCCACCCTTGTCTGACCCAAAAACCAGTTTTTTTCCCATAACCACACCTGTATTTCAGATTGCGTTACAATGTATTGCATGCCTATGCAATACATCAGAAGTACAAATGGAATACCAAGTTGTATTTCACATGTAATACAAAGTATTCCTATGTGTGCAATCTACGCTAACCATGACAGGAATACAAGTGAAATACTAATCAGTATTTTACTTGGGAATACATTGTATTTCTATTGGTGTATTTCATATGTATTCCAAATGTAAGACATGGCAAAATAAGCCGCTTGAAGGTTTTTTGGTATGAAATCAGCTCGTGTTAATGGGGTGTTAAATTGCACTATAATGGTGCAAATTTATCTTGAAGTGATGTTATCGAAAATGTTTGGTTTTGGATGAGGTAACGTGATCTTTTGGCATCGAGGTTACGTGGTAACGCTGAAGGGCATCTTTAGAGCAGTAAACGCATCCATTTAACATATATTCCATTAATCGCACCATCAAATGAAGATTTGAGGTATTGGGTTTGCCAAAATCAGTTTCTGACGCTTCTAGGGGGCAGTTTGGATATGGAGAACTATTGTACGTTAAGCCTGTTTTTTGAACGGGCTTAATTAACGCAATTCCGATCTTCAAACTGACCCGAGTACATGCTTCAACTTGCTATACGTTTTGCTATACGCTATGTGTATGGCATTGGAGATATGCATAACGAGGCGCATCATGACTACCACACAGGCAAACTTTCGCATCGATGCCGACATTAAAGATCAGGCCGAGCAGACTTTTATTCTTCTGGGAGTCACCCCGTCTCAGGCGGTGAACCACTTCTATCAGTACGTGGCGGAGAAAGGCAGGCTGCCGTTCTCCGTGCAGACTACCGTCACCCTGGAAAACGACGAAGATATTTATCTGCGCCTGCTACGCGAGATCAGAATCTGCAATATGCACCTGCGCTATGCGGAGCTGCTAAGTGAAAAAGGTGACAAGCCTGCCTCTCTGAACAAGGCGCTGTCACTTGCAAAAAGCGAAGCCAGCCGGGCATACGACACCCTCGACGAGCACATGAGCAGCGTGGCGCAATACGCGCATTCCCTGCAGGAGTTTGGCGCCAATCACGAAACGGGCGGGGTCGATCAATTCCTGGTGCAGCTGCGTGACCGCCTATGGAATATTCGTTTGTGCCCGGCATCTGACTCAACTCAGATAGTTTCGATGCATCGGGATCTCTACACCAGTGCACTCATACTGACCTTTTCACATCCAACAGAGTGTGATGAAGACATTCTTGAATGCCCGCATTACGTGCCGGATTCGTACATGGTGGGCGGGCAGTAGCGGGCAATAGTTGTCGCTTAGGCAAGCCTGTTCAAAAAACAGGCTTACCGTACAATAGTTCTCCATATCCAAACTGACCCCTTCTACGCAAAAATTATCCTGCAACGTGTAGTGAGTTCCGTAAGAATTAACGGAGCAGCGCCGGTAGATAACACCTTTTACCGTCATTCTCAACGTACCGGTATCGCTACTGTGGAATAACTGCTACCAACATTGGAATGTTCCACCTCAAAGATAAGGGCGCCAAAGCATCATAGTTGCTCGAAGTTAGTAATTATAGGATTTAATGTATGTTGTAACTATAAGGATTGAAAAATTTTTAATCTTAAAAAGTTTTGCCAACTTCCATTTGGTTTCATTAAGCTGCGCCGCCGGTCACTGGTAGCTTCCATTAGATAAAGCCTACTGCAATGTGGCTTTTATGCAGTCACGCGGATATGATTTCCGTAAAACCATCCCATTACTACCGGCATAAGGAATAGCTGATGACCAATTTATATAAATTTATGGGCGCTGATGTTGCCGATAAATTAATGATTGATGAAAAAAATATTGGAGTGAAGTTTTCCTATTTAAAAGATTACAACGATCCGTATGAATTCTTTCTTACAATTGATTTTAACCGTAGCCCAGCGGAATTGGCGTTTTATAATGATCTGATTGATATGGTGACAGGACAACCTGCAACCTGTTTTACCAAAAGTCCGGTTATCTCTCCAATGTGGGCGCATTACGGGGGAAATTCATCGGGGTTTGTTATTGAGATCAATGAAGAAAAACTAACAAAATATATAAGTGACCTAGGTTTTGAAAAGAATACTTCGATAGCAGATGTTGAGTACAAGGACTCTCCGGGTGAGGACATTGAGCCAACACTGGCGAGGGCGTTTCAAATTGGCAAGCCACGTTATATTTTTTGGCTTATGTCATACATAAAAAGTGCCGCCTATCTAACTAAGCAGACCTGCTGGAGCTACGAGCAGGAAAGGCGTGTCATTATTGATGAAAATGCACTAATCAAACCAAACGACTGGCTTATGTTATTTCCTGTACCAATTAGCTGCATAACAGCGGTTATAGTAGGACATAAATCAGATAAAGCATTAAAGGAAACAATTCAGGCGTTGGCAAAAAAAGCAAAATGCAGATATTTTGAAATGGTTATTGGTAAAACAACTACAACTCCATTTTTGTTATCAATAAATCAGAAATCTCACCAGTTTATTAATGGTAAAATTGAAGCAGTACGACATCAGTGTAAGAGTTGTTTTGAACCTCTTACAACCGAGAATAGAGAGTGCGGATGGTGTGGAATAACTCAAAAGGATGTTGATATGGCTCAGGTAAGAAACTCATTTCGAATGATAGCAAGCTATGGAGGCCTTGAAAATTACATTACCTCAATGCAGGCCATTACAGACAAATACCAGGCTGAAAAAAAATGAACCAGGAAACCATAAACCGCCTGATTGAAGATATTTTGCAGTTAACTGAAGAGTCAGGAGCTGTACCAGAAGAAATGATGGCGGCGCTGAGCACCATCATAGTTGAAAATCTTAACGTTAACGGCAGCAATCTTTTGCAAGTCGCAGTGGGTGAACAGGAGCTGATGGTTGCATTACGGGCAGCTGTACCGAAACCGCATTGAGACTCCATTCTTGCAAAAACCACTGAATTGTTACCTTCGTCGCTACGAAAACCTGTATATACGAACGCTTTACATAATGTATAGTTGTAAGCTACATTACATTTATCCGCTAACGTATTTATGCTTGATGAAGGAGTTCATTATCATGGCAATGGTAAACATACGGATCGACGACAATTTAAAAGCCGATGGTGAGGCCGTCTTTAGGGCTGAGGGTGTATCAGCAACTGAAGCCATAACACAACTTTATCGCCACGCGGTTCAGTATCGCAAACTGCCATTTAACGATCCCCGCATAATTCTGCAACAGATGCGTGACGCCATACACCATGCGTCTGATGTTGCAACGGGCCTAAACATCAAACATTGTAAGAACGGGTTTATCAGTGTTATAGAGCGTGACGCAGCACGGGCTGTTTTTGACGGCACGTCTAGAAGCCTTGAGGACAATTACGGTGCATTACAGTCAGCCTGTGGTGGCTTTCTACAGCAGGCATGGGTTGACGCCGCCAACGCAATGAAAGGTTTATTGTGGATGGTCTCACTATGCACAGAAAAGGTTAGCGGAGGATTGATTGTAAGGGCTGAACTTAACCGCGCAACACGCGCGCTGTCAGATAGTTATACTGAAATCAGTCGTATAACTGAAAGGTTTGCTCCTCAAGACTGACCCTGTCGTGGTTATGACAAATATCACGGCATCATATGATGCCGTGATATAGTCAATTCAAATTTGGTAGCATTAATTTTTGAAGGATCTGGATTATTGATAATACCTAATGCAAAAATCCATTTACCATTTAACTGAATGCTTTTTTTAACTCTAATTGAAGCCGATATTGCCAGTTATCTGTTGGGATTGTGATTAACCCTTGTAAATCTCCCGGTATTTCTACGCCTTCACCACGTAGAGCTGCGACATATTCCCGTCCCAACTTACTTAAAAGATAACCATGCTCAAATACGACATTTTGACGCGCACGAGGCTTAAGTGCATCTTCTTTCTTCGCTTTTCCTTCATCGCATGCAGTGTAGAGAATTACAGCATAGGACACAGTATCAATATTTTTTTCTAGTTTATCGAGAATGGTTGCGCCACTATTGGCTTCATTCTGAAGAATGATAGGATTAAACCCTTCATTTGTGAGGAAAACGTGTACCTGGTTCATTAATAATTCATCATGCCCATGAACGATAAATACTTTCTTTTTCATTTGTAATTCAGGGCTTCCCGTATTTGACATACCCAACCTAGCCTCTTGATCATGAAGAGATAAAGAGGTTAGTTGATGCGTAGGTTGAGAGTAAATCCTATTCTTTTCAATTTCTTCTGATGATTGTAAAAAATCACGTATTTCCTTGGGAAGCGGTGGTAATTTGCCACCGTGAGCAGGTTTTAAATCAGATGGTTGATCACTATTCATCGCTTCAGACATAGCTTTTGCAAAACTAGGGCCTGATGGAGCGTGATAGCTTTCCATAATTGAATGCATTACTGAGTGAAGGTAGTTTCTTCTCCTGCTCCAACTCCCATTTCCACTCTGAACATGTAAATCCACATGACTTTTTAAGAAAGGAATGTTGGCAGCATTGCTTATCCACGAAGGAATATTTATTTCTTTATCCAGTTCCAGTACTTTTTTTCTTGATAACTGATAAGTCAGAATATGCTTCTGATAATTTGATGAATCTTCAGTCACAATTGCAACGCAAATAGTAAAATACTCAGCTAGTATCTCTGCTACTTCATCTTTAGTTTTATACATTGATTCACCGTTCTCTGTAGATTGGCTTGCTATTGATGAAGTTAATCATATCATTTTGAAAGTTTTTTCAAATTAACTTATTGAAGCTGAGGGAATTTCTTTCCAATTCGTTAGATACGATGGTGAAAGCATTTCGCGCTTCATTGCAAACGACGGAGTAATACCCTGACCGGCAAAAAACAGGTTGCTCCTGCCTTCGCGATTTAACTGGTCAAGCAGTTGCATAAGCTTGTCGCTGTTGCGGTACTGCGATTCACCTGCAAACATATCAAGCTGCACCTCACGACCTCGCAGATCGCACAGCATCACGCCAGCCTTCGCATAGCGTATTTCTGGTCGCCATATGCGCAATAAAGCGCGCTGCGCCGCAGCTATGATGTGCCTAGAATCCTGGGATGCAGTAACAAGCATTTCTGTCGCCTGGTTGCCATATTGCACGTCATTAATCGCGTAAGGGCTTGTACGTATGAAGACCCCAATAATTGCCGCATACGCCTTTTCCTGACGTAATTTCTCTGCTGCACGAGCCGCATAGCCAGTGATAGCCTGCTGCATTTCGTTTAGTTCTGTGACACGCTCGCCAAAGGAACGTGATACGACGATTTGCTGCTTCATTACATCGTTTTCTTCCAGCGCCAGACATGGTTCGCCGCGCAGCTCTCTTACCGTCCGTTCAAGCACAACACTGAATTCACGACGAACACGGCGCGGATCGAGGCGGGAAAGCTGAAGCGCGGTTTCTACGCCCATCCCGCGCAACGTTTTACTCAATCGTGATCCGATGCCCCATACTTCCTGAACCGGAACCAGGCCCATAAGTTTTTCAAGGCGAGCGAAGTCATCAAGTGCGACAACGCCGCCTGTGGCCCTGTAAGACTTGGAGGCGTGCGAGCATAGTTTTGCTAAGGTCTTGGTAGGCGCAATACCAACTCCACACGTCAGAGTCGTCTGGCGGCGCACTTCATCGCGCAACATTCGTCCGTAGCTATCGAGCGTCATTACGTTGCTAAGGTTTGAAGCGTCAAACCAGAGTTCGTCGATTGAATAAACGGAACTGCGGGGCGTCAGTGATTCAACCACGGTACCAAACCTCGAACTGAACGCAGAATAAAGAGCATAATTCGAACTGAACACGGCCACTTTATACTTTTCGATCAGATGCTTTACTTTAAAATAAGGCTCTCCCATCTTTATACCAATGGATTTGGCTTCACGGTTACGCGCGATACAGCTCGCATCGTTGTTGGATAAAACAACGATAGGTTTTCCAGCAAGATCGGGGCGGAACGCAAGTTCACACGCGCAATAACATGAGTTAATGTCGATTATTCCGAACATTTTGCGTGTTTCATCAGCGAGAAAGTAACAACCCCCCAGATTTCAACTGTTTCACTATCAGGATCAAAATAAATTGGAGGGTAGGCTGTATTCATAGGCATAAGGCAGGGACGCGGACGCAGCAGCAGTTGCTTAACGGTAAACTCATTGTCGATGCTGGCAATAACGATACTTCCGTGTTCTGGTTTCTCCGATCGATCAACAATAAGCACGTCCCCGGAATGAATGCGTGCATCCTGCATTGAATCCCCCGTTACGCGCAAAAAATACGTGCTGGCCGGACGCGAGACGACGAGTGAATGAAGGTTAAGCTCAGCCTCTTCCCAGCCAGCAGCAGGGCTGGGAAAACCAGCAGGGATCAGCTCTCCGAAAAATGGGATAGTCTCATTGCCGGTGGCGGCAGATTTTACAGGGATGAGCAGCATATTTGCCTCTCTAAATACTGGTTATTCGTACAGTATAGAGATTGAAATTTTGACCTGCAATGTGATTCATAGGTTATGTCTTTCAGATGCACCATTAGACACCATTGTCCGTAGTGCAGAGCATCTGCTAACGTATTAACAAATCTGATAAAAATTTTTAATAAAAGGGATTACATGGAAAAAGAAACGTGGGCATTGTTGGGTGCGGCTACTGCTGTTGCTGTTCCTCTGGTCTATAACACATTAAAAGAAGCTGTATTTGAGTTTAAGAAGAAAAAAAGAGAGGAAAATTATATTATTATCCAGCTTATATTTGTTCTTGATAAATATATAGCTGAATGCGAATTTTTGTCCCGTAATGATGGCATATATAATCCTGAAACAGAGCAGGTCGAGATGGCATATAAATCACCTGTACTTAACTTATCATCAGTTAAAGGAGAGTATAAATATTTAAGCATTCCAATACTATACAAACTGCACAGTATCGAAACTAAGCATGCACAAGTTAGAAACACACTGACAACTCTCGATGATTCCTATTATGAAGATGCGCCAGATTTTGATGCCTATTACGCTAAGAGGCGTGAACTATACGCCTATCATGGCCTACACGTAATTGAGTTATCAGAAGAGATTTGTCGCCAGTTCAAAATAAAACATTCCTCCTGGGAAGGTGGGTTCAATCCTGCAGAATCAATCAGGGAAAGGATAGTGAAAATACGGGCGGCAAAATCAGCGACAATGCTCCGCCGAATGGAAAACCGCGCTAAGCGTATTGCTGGAAGAAACAGAAGTACTACCCCTTGAAAAATCGAAATTTCAATTTGTACAAAAAACATCAAAAAAAGCCGCATAGTGCGGCTCTTAAATTTGTGCTTGGCTTAACGTTTGATGTTCAGATCGGTGGTAAAACATCCAACACTAACGTTATCTACGCCAATTTTAACTTCGAACTGCCCATCTAAATCCTTGAAGGCCGCAGGATTATCACGAATGGCATTTTCTATTATTTTATCAGTACTAGCCTGGATTTCACGTTGAATAATTTCCTCTGTGAATTCCTCTGGTTTACGAACAGTAGGAACCATCTTATTTATGGTGCCATTGGTTTTAAATCCCGCAACTTCGATATTATAATCAAAGCTGATCTGGCAGGGGCCAGGTAGAGATACTTTTGTTTCTTTTTTGTCATCAAAACTCATGATAATACCTTTGCTGTAAAGATAATATTGAAAAACTAACCAAGCATTATAATGTTTCGTTTCAAAACTTACCATCTCTCACTTTTTTCTTCCAGATGATTTTTATCACTTTTTGTATTAGCGCAAAAACTTGCGTTACTACCTTATGAACAGATATTGTTTACACACACAGTGTAGTTTCAACCCGTTAACTAAGGAAAGATGATGGCCGACACGTTAAAAATGCAAAATCCAATTTTTAGAGTGCAGGATCTCTACAAGATGCTGCGTCTGAGTATGATTAAATACCTGCCTTATGAAACACAAACTCTAAGCGCAGATGAAATTCTGACCATTTACATGCAAAAGACCATGTCTTCTGATTTTAAAGTCGAAGAAGTGTTCTCAGAAAGCGGTAATCTGTTGGCATTTAGCGGGAAAAGCTACGAAATGTTTAAGACACGTGAGAAAGAAGAGGAAGGGTCAAATCATTCACCTGCGTGGTATATTTCTAAACTAGCTAAATGGAACGTTAGGGAACTGAATTTCCTTGAGAGCGATCTCAGGGTGATGAAAACCTGGCTAGAAATAAATGATTTCACCAGGCAAGGTCTTCCGACAGAAAAGTTCCTTAAACAAGAGCTTCTTGAAATCGCAGATGCTGCTGAAGAAAGACGGCGGAATGGGATTTAAATACAGTAGAGAGAAGGACTGCACCATTTGTGTTTCAGTAAGAGTTGTCGTATTTGAGAGCAAAAAAAACCGACCAGCGGTCGGTTTTTACATTACAGCGACTTTATTTTTTCGACGGTTGTTAACGCGTTCGAAATCTTCAAGAGCTTGTTTTAACTCTTTATTTTGGCTCAGAGCCTGTGGACGTTTAGCCTCGCCATTTTCCAATGCTTTTAGCTGAGCACGTCTGGCTCTTTTGATGGTATCCAGATCAATATGCATGATGACCTCTCGTGATTACTGTGCACCTTTTGGAAATGTGAAAGCCGCATCTCCATTAGTATTATAAGACGCAATGAGGTGAGGTTCAATAACAACACCCACATCTAAGAAATGAGTTATAAGTGACTGAAATACATCATTAAACAATGTATCAAGCCTGTTAATCAGGATCACATCATTTTTGGCAAACCCAACGGGGGGAGGATTTGCGAAACCTAGTTTTTTCGTTGTTGCATGAACTAACCTAGGCTTGTGATAAACGACACATAGAGGAGTAAAGTTCCTGACAAATACGCGGGAATTTAATCTGTAACGAGTAAAATACACAAAGAGAAAGCCTGCGGCGCTTATTGCATAACCAGTGAATCCCAAGGTTATACTTAAATTAACATAAGTGCTGATATTATCCTCAATAACTTCAATTAACCTTTCTACCTCCTGAACAACCCCCCCGCGGCAATAGTCGATTGTAAAATATACGTTACGATCAATTCCTTCCTTTCCCACTTTTTTCAAATATTGGTCAAATCTGTCTATTTCAGGCTCATGTTTATTAATTAAACGTGAAATTTTAAAAGAATCATTCTGCGCTTTTTTCACGCCTATGCTCCATACGAAAAAGCCCCTGACAGGGGCTTAGATCTAATTATTCTGCTGAAGGAATTAAAAACTCTTCCAGCTTACGACCTGAATCAAGAGCTGCCTGAATTGGTTTGGGCTTGCGACCACGACCTGACCAGGTTTGAAGCACGCCATTTTCTTCATATTGATATTTAGCAGCAACAATACCACCCGATTTTTTCTTAACGCCTGCGGCTGGGGCATTGCCCAACAGTTCCTGAAGGTCAAAACCTTCAGCTTGGATAAGCTGAAGCAGTTCCTGGCGCTTTTGATTGCGTTCCTGGCGTTCCTTCGCTTCTTTTTCAGCTTCCTCGCGGCGCTCTTCAATCACTGCGCCCATTTTTTCATGAATATCCAGGAGCGTTTCAAACTCTGTTTCTCGTGCAAAAACACGCAGAGAACGAATATTGCTCAAAGTACGGCGAATTTCATCGTAGCTATTTTGGTCTGCCATTCAAATAAACCCTTTAGTAAAATATGCCGTTAAATTAATCTTTTTTGTGAGGAAACTCAAATCCTACAGCACCAGTTTTTGAATCTTTTAACACTAAAATAGCGTCAAAGGTTTTGCCGGTTTTATTACTCGTGAACCCTTTTATCTCTCCGGTTTTACCTTTTTTAATCAATGTCTCAATCTGCTTAGTAGTGAGTTTCTTTTGCATAACCACAGGCCATATTTTGAACTCACAGCCAGTACAAGCGCAGATTTTAGGGCGGACGATAATTTCTTTACCACAACCAGGGCAAAGCACCGATAAACGTTCTGCCTGGCCTTCAGGCGCGGTTCTAGTTACCGGTAGATTATCAACCTTAACGTCTGCAACCAGCGTAGTTATGTCGCCATAGAGATCGTTGATAAACGTCTCAACATCCATATCACCACTTTCAAGCAATTGCTGCTTTGAGAACCAGAGCGCGGTCATGTCCGGCAACGTTGCAATATCCGGCAATGCATCATAAAGCGCCAGCCCGGTTTCTGTTGGAATAAGTTTTCCCTTTTCTACCGTGATAAGCCGCTTTTTGAGGTTTTCGATAATCGTGGCGCGTGTTGCTTCCGTACCAATCGAACCATTAGCTTGAGAGTCATCTTTGTCTTTTTCCTTGAGTAGCGCCTTGATCTCTGGATTATCGACGTAATCCGCTATTCGGGTCATTGCATTGAGGAGGCTGGCTTCATCGAACAGTTTTGGCGGCGTGGTTTCTTTCTCGCTTACATTTGCCGATTCGCATTTGCCTGTTTCTTCCCCGGTTAACTTGCTGACAACGTCAAATGGAGATTCTGGTTCATCATCGTCAGACGGAGCCTCTTTCGCGGGTTTGAGATACCCCTCCCAGCCTTTATCCAGCTCACGGCTTGCCCTGGTGCGGAATGTATGACCGTTCGCCTCAATAGTGGCGGAGGCTTCCTCAAACACGTAAGGCGGCATGAACTGAATCAGATACTGTTTGGCGATCGCAAGATAAACGTTCTGCTCGTCGGCAGTCATTGAAGACAGAGCAGGGATGCTACGCGTAGGAATGATGCCCGTATGTGCTTTTACCTTCGCTGAATCAAATGCTTTGCTTCGGCGTGTTGTGTCAACCGGTGCATCCGCAAATTCAGGTGACGCTTTTAGCGCCGCCACCACATCAGGTGCTTCGGCAAACTGCTCATCCGAGAGATACGAGCAATCAGAGCGGTTGTAGGTGATTGCCCGATATTTTTCGCGTAAATGTTGTGTGATCTCCAGGGTGCGGGCCGCTGAAAGCCCATGCTGGCGGCTCATTTGTTGCTGTAATTTATTGAGGTTGAAGGGTAAGGCCGGGGCGCGTTCACGTTGTTTTACCGCTACTACGGTAACTTTTGCAGAGCTTCCTGTAACAGTCGATGCAACACCATCTATCCAGCTACGCTGGATCACTCTGCCTTTATCATCAACGGGTGCATCTTCAGGCGTCATCAGACGCGCTGTAATCGATGCTTCACCCAAATTGAAATCACCATCAAGGGTGTAGAAGAAACTCTTGCTGTGGCTCTTATTGGCCTTCCAGCGACGAACAACTAACCCAAGCGTAGGTGTCTGAACACGACCAACGGGCAGAACTCCTTTAAAACCGCTTTTTTGAGCAGTAACGGTATAGGCTCGGGTCATGCTAAAACCATAAATTGCATCCGCTGCACTCCGTGCCAGCGCTTTACGGTAAAGTCCCTGAAATTCGTTGTTATTGCGCTCATTGCTTAACGCTTTTTGAACTGCGGGGATGGTGTTGTCATTAATCAGTACTCGCTTAACCGGATGGCGATTCCCGGAGAACTGAAGAATTTCCTCAACCAGTAGCTGTCCCTCATCATCGGGATCACCTGCATGAATGATAGTTTTAATATCAGAACGGTTAATCAACGTTTTTAAAATGCTCACCTGCTTAGCCGTGTTTTCTTTTGCCTGATACCTGACAGGAAACAGTTGCAAGGGAAGGGTATCAATACTCCAGTTTTTATAAGCTGGGTTATAAGATTCAGGTGGGATTGATTCAACAACATGACCAACACACCATGATACAACCGCGTTAGAAGATTCAAGATAACCGTCATGACGGGAAAAGTTACCACCCAGCGCTTCAGCAATGTCTTTCGCTACTGACGGTTTTTCAGCAATATAAAGTTTCATATCAATCCTTCGAAATATAGGGGGAGGGTAAACAATTGGTTTTAATTACATGAAACGTTCCTCAGAATATCCCAGTAATCGGATGCGCCGCACGCTTAACAACCTCGACTTTATGCTGACATATTAATGAAAACCGCAGAGTTGTGTTCGAACAAACAGCAGAACGGACGGTCTCGTAGTCTAATGCTATTTCTAGATATTGGTGGAATGCTTCATCATTCCAATCAAGCTCGCTGATCATATTTAATGCATATTTATAATCTTTTTCTGTAATCATTTTCATCTCTTAAAAAACTGAGGCTTTATGAAATTTATTTGTTAACTAGTTCTCGCCATAGATTAATTTTTCCATTGGTGTGGGACTCTTTCAGTGGCGTAGTTAGCACATCAGAATTAACTTCATTTGATGTATTCCCGATTGAAACCGCAGCATCCTTAATTTTTGATTGCTAATTCAAATGTTCTTTATTCTTCCAAACTTTGAGATTATCGATTCAATTTGGGTGTTTACCCCATAAGTAGCAGGACATTCTTTTTGCAGCATTTTGTTCCTTGCATCTGATGTATGGTCAGGTAAAAAACCATGCTTGTTACTTTCCTGTTTTGCAAAAAACTTGCGAACCTGACTCTTACACTCGTTAGACTGTTCGCCACTTAAGAGCCCAAACATACATATTGTCATATTACAAGGTTCATCGGCTTTCGCGTGAAGAGACAAAGAAGTCATAACCAACGATAATGTTAGTAGTAAAATTTTATTCATGATGAAATCCTCAAAGGTGATTTTTTGCCAGATGGTTTACCGCATGGGTCAGTTTGTCGATTGATGCATATAAGTTATACTCTGTTTCATTCCCTATCTCAGAAAGCTTTCCGTTCACATAGAGTTCAAGCACGTATTTTATTTGTGCCTCTTTAGAACGGAAATTTTCATCTGCCAGTTTCTGTAGTTTCTTATCAGTCTCATCATTGAGATTACGAATAGATAAACTTGCCATCTAACGCCCTGCGGTTGTTCAACCCTGTAAGCCTCAGATTAAAAATCTGTGACTTACAGCGTTACCTGTAAAAGAAGATGTCTATCTGATTGAATCCGAATCCAGCCAGCTTATGCTGATATTCAATCACGCCTTTTGCGCCGTGCTGACGAAGCCATGCTTTAGCGGCGAAGTAGTCACTTGTTCGGCTAGCAGATACCACGATGCGTTGTGAGTGAGGAACGGCATAGTAAACATCAATTCCATAACTCCCTTCATCACCCGTAAAGCTATAAAGCCCTTTAAACCAGCCTCCTGTGACAACGGGGGATGGGATAATTAAGTCATTTGCTTGCCAGGAGGGTAACGCCGTATTAGTCGCCTGTGTAACCTTGTCCCATTCAACTGGCTCCGGTGGGGGTGGTGAAGAACAACCTGAGATCAACATTACCAACGGAATAATACATGATAGGGTTTTAAACATTCTTCCTCCTGAATATTAAATCAAATGACACACAACAAAATAAAAGCAAAATCCAGCAATGTTTTAATGAATCCTGTATAGGCTCGATATTTTCTGAACTAACAGAAGCAAAATAGCTGGCATCTGTCATGACGAAACAAACCATGATTACTAGCAACAGGGCAATGGATGCACGATATGCATTCCGTGATAAAAACAGGAAGCAATAATAAATCGAGATTAAAATCCATGGGATTTTAGTTGAGTTTTGCATATTCATTCCTTTTGAAAAAATCCGCTTCAAGCTCTCCATAAGACAGCATGACTTCTTTTTTAGGGTATCTAAGCCCAGCCTTTCCAGTAGACTTACCTTTATTTAACGCCTTTACTTCTGAATCCAGCTTAGGTGATACAGAAATCAGCTTATCCATAAAGTAAGGATCACTGAAATAAAACGCTTTCTTGCATCTAATCGGCGGTTCTCCTTTGAGTAATATAAACTCTTCATCAAAGTTGAGTATTCCCAGTTCCTGGGGGAGAACAAGCGCACGCTGAGCATCACTTTCACTCTCGCCTTTTGATGTTCCTGTTTTACTCGATCCACGGTTTTTCCCTTTATTTTTAACCGTAGTGTAACCAAGCTGCGCTGAAAACCTGTCTGCGTCCTCTTTTTCGCTGACAGCATAAATCAATTTACAGGGATGGTTAGCCATTAGAGATTTAGCGCCCTCCAGACCATATATTTCATTGAGCTGCGAAAGGTTCTGATAAATAGTCAGTAGCTTGAGCTTATAACCGGCGATAAACCCTGATGCTTTTTTGATATACGGCATCGGCCCAATTGCGGGGAACTCATCTAAAAGGAAAAGAACGTCATAAACAAGATCCGGCACAAAGTCGGGGTTCTCTCTCATACTCACTTTTATTGCAAAGTTAAAAAACAAATTGAGCAAGTCGTTTGCTATATCAACTTCCGTTGCCATAATCCCGACATAAACGGTCATTTTCTTTCGCCGCATGTCACGGATGTCAAAATCGTTACGGTCAGTCGCTTCACGGAACAGAGGGAGTGAGAAAAGCGTCAGCTTTTTAGTAAATGTCCCACTGACTGAAGATTTAGCGTCATCACCTAATGAAACGTAATGCCCTATTTTGTCGAATGAATCATTGAGTAGAAAGCGAACATGATCGCTGTCTGCCATGCCCAGATAATCCTGCCGCTTGGCTAATAAATCCTCCAGAGGTGCGCGATGGTAGAACTCCAGAATGGTGCCGATTGAAAAGCAGTGTTTGACGTTGAAGCTTTTCAGCTCCTGCTTCATATACGTCATTAAAAACCAGAGCATTTCGCTCAAACCAACCAGTAACGATTTTGATTCGCCATTGAAATGGCCTTCAGGGCCGGTCATTCCTTCTGTACGGTATATCGTTTCACCCAGGCTGAGCATATCTGTTACGCCCTGTGGCCTTGATAAATCAACGTAGAACAGCGCATTAAATCCGTGCGTTTTGGGGTTGAATGGGTCAAACAAAAACACATCCTGCCCCAAAATCTTTTGGCGGTAGCCGCTGGTAATGTTGTAACACTCCTGCTTTGGGTCAAGTACGAACATGGAGCCTTCAAAATCCAGCAGATTCGGAATCACTATCCCCGCACCTTTACCTGCCCTGGTGCCTGCTCCCATTGAAATAAAGTCGGGCTGCGTGTAGCGGATCAGTTTTCCCTTGTGGCTCCCAATGATAATTCCGCCTTTTTTATCCCCCCAAGTCACTTGTTTTGATTTGCGAATGTCCGTATCTGTCGCAAATTTCGCATCACCATACAAAGATTTCCGGCTGCGGCCTGATGCAATAAAAGCAATACCAAGCAACAATATTGCGCCTACAACGCCAATCCCCAGCGCCTTAAATCCACTTAGGAAAATATCGGCTCGGATATTATCCGCCGTCAAAATCTGCCATAGCATGCCGAACTGATACAACTTCAGGATTTGTTTCACACCAAACCCATTTAGGGGATAAACCGCGACTGTTGCTATTGCCCACGCAAGGGGCATCGTCACAATGAATAGAAATATCCATTGCTGTCGGTTGAACGTCTTCACTTTCACTTCTCCTGAATCGCAATCACGCCTTTTGCCGTCATTTCTGACGCGCCGGCGACCGCTGCAGTGCGTTAACTGCCAGCAATTTTCCGATGGCCACCACAGCTGCACACCGAAAAATGCTGGCAAATCATTACCAGATTTCCTCTCTGAACCGCTTCATGTACGCCGCTTTATCGACGTCTTTGAAGTAGATTTCACCTATCTGGCGCACATCACCTTCAACCTCAATACTGGCGATCACATCGATGCAGTTAAGTACCTTGCTCAGCAATACGGAGTAGGGAAGGTTGTTGCATTCGCTGTTTTGGTAGCAACGCTCGACCAGGCCCGTGATTGCTTCATATGGGTTGCCGGAGTGCTGGCTGGTTATGCTGCCTTCATGCCCGGAGGTGCAAATTTTCACGAAATCCCATGCTTCACCGCCACGAACTTCTGTTTGCAGAATGCGATCAGGATTCATACGGTAGCAGGCACGTAGCAGCGACCCGGAAGTGACAATAGCGCTTTCACTGTTACCCGCCTCAGACGGATAGAACAGATGAACGTGGTTAGGGTGATCGGGTAGCAGGACTTCCGGGTTATCTTCAATCGTAATGATGCGAAGATCGCGCGGTATAAATTCCGTCAGCGATTTCAGGTAGGTTGTTTTACCTGATCCCGTCTCGCCCACAAACATCATGGTTAAACCATGCTGCAGCGCCATCCTCATAAACAATGGAAAGTCTTTATCGCGGTAAATTGTGCTGAGCGTTTCCCTGTAGTTTTCAACCTTGCTTGCACCCGTGATGCGGTTATAAAAACCGCGTTCCACATACGCCTGATGGTTGATCCTTACTGTTGATGGTTTTCGAAGCGTGATTGACATCGTATCGCGCTCACACGCGGGAGGAATCACTATCTGACCGCGCTCACCGGTTGGCAATGTTGCGGAAAGGATAGGCTTAGTATCGCTCAGGTTGTCACCGTGAAAATTCGCGAGCGCCCTGGAAAACGTATCTAACTTATTAAATGTCAGATCGGCTTTATGCTGCTGCCATACCCCACCTATTTTCGTAAACAGTTCATTAGTTCGATTGACTGCAATTTCAGTTAACCCAGGCATGTCGAGATAATGCCCAAATAGCTCATCTCTTAAATGAGCGAGTGCTTCACTCATTATTTACCCCTTGAATTTCAGCTTATAAATCGCGGAAAAATCGATATCTCTTCCGGTAACAAGCGTGATGATTTCGCCCTGATTTTTGTAAATCGTGGGAGGAATATTCACGCTATTAGCAAAGGCTTCCTTTGCCATGTCGGCGAATGCCTGCCGACTGTTCGATGTGTAGTCTGTATTGGCATCCTTGCTGGGTGCGCTGTCAGCAGCAAGATTCGCGACATCAGGGATAATCCCCAGCATCGCGGCGCCAACAAAGCGATCGGCAAAATGCGTATCAATCCAGCCATCAACACCGGCCTCACCCAGCGCACCCGCTGCGGCAGAATCAATCATCGGTATATCGAGGAATGGTGGTTGCTGAGTTCGCAACTTAGTCACCATGATAAACACGCGTCCTTGCCCGTGTCTGAGTGTGCCGGTTTGATAGGCAAGTGTGGCAACCGTTCCCTTTTCAACCAGCTTGGTGTGTTTGCTGGCGCTGTAGAGGTCATCGGTGATCACACACTGGAGCTTACCCGCCACATCAGACACAAAGCGCCGGGTTAGCGCACAGCTGATGGGCGTATTCTCCGGAATATACAGGTCGGGGTTGTAGGGGATGTATTTAACCGCACTGAGAGCCGCCTCTTTAGCATCCAGGCCTGATTGGTTGTTATCGCTGGCTGGTTGTGCCGATGTGGTTTTAATCTCATCCTGTTGCCTCTCTGCGGCCCTCGATACGCCTGAACCACGTTGCGTAGTACCGGTATCACTTACCACAGCCAGAGAGCGTGAGAACGTCACTTCTGGCGGTGGTGAACCAAAACCAGCAGCCCCAGCAGAAGACGATGCAGAAGAAGCATTACTGTCCTGGTTCTCATTAGCCGGTGGCGCAGCGCGGAATGGATCAACATCCTGCCCCATCCCGGAACGTTTCGTCAGGCCGCCTTCGTTGCTCTTGACGGTTGCGGGCTTATCAACCTGTTCTGCCGCATGATATTTCTGGAAAAGCTTGAGGCCGGTAACACCAACTACGATCACGACGGCCACAACCACAATCAGCGCTTTAAAAGCGCGATTGCTCGCCGCTTTCTTCTGTTTGGTTACTTCTGGTCTGAATGGATTGTCGTCTTTGTCTGCGTTCTCTTCTTCCAGCGCTTTCGCCTGCCGCGCTCTGATTTCCTGCTCAATCTCCGCCGTGCTCTTCATTCGTGGCGCTGGCGCAATTACCGCCTGCGCTGGCTGAGTAATGACGGGTTCCTCTGCCTCTTCTGGCGGTGACTGATGATAGTCGGCGGCTTCATTCTCCAGTTCTTCCTGCAAAAGTCGCTGCCGCTCCTCCAGTTCACGTCCGATCTCGTCAGGGGTTTTATTTTCCATTTGTCCCTACCTCAACACGTTCTACTTTCTCAGAAATAGTTGTTCCATCAGTAACGGTCACTTTTCCAAAGCTCTGATTAACGATCCCAATGACAGAATCACCGTAGCGGAGCACAAAAGATGGATTTGTCTGCGGAATAACATAGGCGGTGTAATTGCCGATTTTTTTCACACCAGGTGATAACGCCACTTCTTTACCGTTGGAATAAAGAAACGCAGCGGGAAGTTTTTTAATGGGTGAAAATCCAATGTATGTAAAACGACCATCATCGTAAGCAAAATCAGGCTTAATCATCTGGCTGTCTTTGCCTACGAACATTGAGAAATCAAAATTGCGCGGAGCCTGCGCATTGTCGAGAGCCTTTTGAATACGTTTCTTTTCCTGCTGTTGCTGCAACTCTTTAAGCCGCGCCAGCTCCATTTTATCCACCTGGGCTTTAACCTCCTGCGGATAACGGTAGGTCACGACAAAGGAGATCTTATTCGCTGGTTGCCCGGCATCCAGTACGCGCAAATCAATGCTGTAGTAGCGCTTGGTTGTCACAACAAAGAGGTTAGTCACCCATTCTTTGCTGGTCGGTTCGAAAACATGATTAACCTGTTTTCCATCGGCATCCGTTACAGGCTGAGCAATGGGAACGGCGCGGATATAAACACGGTTGGCGTCATGCTTAATATCCCATCCTTTTTCCATCCCCGGACGAGCGTCAATAACCGTTTCTGAATCATCAAAGAGTAGAGTTGAGAGATAACCCACAGCGGTAGTGATCACCGTTGTGTTGGTAGCGTTGTAACTGATTTGCTGCATCCTGCTGTCATACGCGCTTCCCTGCGGCACTCCAGCCGCGTGAGAGAGCGTAGAAAATAGAAATGTAGCCGGAACTAAACCCAGCCAGATTTTATTCATTGCGTCACTCCGTGTTCCTGAATGGCATCAAAGCTTGTAACGATGTAACCCAGCTTGTTAATCCGGCGCTGTTCTTCGCTCAGTGATTTGGTGTCCACAAAGCGGAAAGTAATACGAGCGACCCAAAACTCAGTATTGACTGAGCCGGTTTTCACATTACGAATGGATTTTTTAAAACGAATCGTTGCCAGCTTGTCTGGATCAGTCGCTTCCGTGATGAAATCGGAAATAACTTCAGTTTTAACTAAATAATCAGCTTTGTTGTAAATAACATCTGGCGCTTTCGGGCCGTTAAACAGGTCGATATATTCTTTATTGACGGAATCAGAGTTATAAGCCTGTATAGCGTTGTAATCATCCTGAAGTGAGAAATAATTATACTTCTCCCGCAAATCAAGATAAGTCTCCGAGAGTAATTTACTCGTCGCTAAATCACCTGATATCGCTTCCTCTGTAAACTCACTGACTTTGGAAATAACGCCAGCCGCTTTATCCAGAACATAGAGATCAACTCTGGTTTGTTTGAGAGGCAACATGACGATTACAGCAGCAATTGCCAGCACTGCGATAAGTAAACCAGCGCCGCCTACAGCAAAGCCTGCTCTTTTTTGTCGCTGGTCACGATCCAGATTGATTTGCTCGAAGTTTTGAGCGGCCTTAATTGTTTGCTCAATAGTTTGCGATTTCATTAATGACCTCTGCTGAGTTTACAGGTACTAATTTTCCATTTGCTGATGGCGGTAATGGTGCTTTACTCACACACCCCGTAAGGGCGAGACAAAGCGCCATGAAAATTATTATTTTCATGTTTAACAATCCATTTGTATTTTAACTAAACAAGAAGGGAAAGCCCCTTAAACGCAGCCATAGCCACCACAAAGAGCGTTATTTTGTAAATCCATGAAGAATTATTTCTAAACACGTATTTATTTAGAAAACCATCAACATAGGGGTTTAGCAGTCTAAATAAAAAGAAAAGGGAAATACTGAAACAAACCATTAAAGCTAAAGTAATACCATATAGCATATAGATTGAACTATTCATTACATTATACCTATGCAGCATCCTTACGTTGATTTCTGGCTTTAACTTTTTGAATAGCAGCTCTACCTACGCGACCAGAACCATATCCAAGTAACGCCGCGCCTCCTTTATTCTCCCGGTTAGCCCATTTAACACCTTTCCCCCCTTCTATTCCGCCTTTGGCTCCGCTAATCATCGCTCCTGCACCACCTTTGGCTAATCTTGAAGCACCAAATACTGATGCTCCCACTCCCATAGCCATCGCACCTTGTATTGCACCTTCAACCCCAACACCTGCTAATTGGGTAGCGATTTTTGCAGATAACCAAACAAGAAATGCCGCAGCAATATAGATAATTAAAACTTGAATGGAGAGTGTAACTATATTAGCGTTTTCAGATAACGCAGTGGCTTTAACAACTTTATCATTCAAATAATTAATTCCAACCTTTAAAACCAATGAAGCAAAAAGCAAGGTAAGAATCGATGAGAAAATATTTTGAAGCCAATTGTTAAACATCTGCCTCAAGAACCCAAACATTAAACAAAATATGAATATTGGGGAAACCAGAGTCATTAACTTAATCGTTATATCAGCACTTAGGAAAGTAAAGGCAGATGTGATCATAGTAATAATCGCACCACCCCATATGATACAAAGAGCAATGGCTCCTCTAACATTAACCCAATCCTCATCACCTAATTTATAGAGGGTATCGGCTAGTTGTTGAGTTTTCTCCCATAATGAATCAAGCAAGGCCCATACAGATACGTCACCAGAAACACCATCTTTCAAACCGTTTATTGCAGCTATTGATAAATCTAAATACCCTCCCGCATTGGTAACAAAAACAAGAATAAAAGCCATTTTTGCATATTCATAAAATACATCATCGACTTTTTTCTTACCTGCCATGACTTGATAACCGCCAACCATCATGTACAACGTAATTGAACTTGTAACTATGATTCCGATCATAGATGCATATTCAGCAGTTTTACCAGATGTGAGGTTATCTATCTCAGAAAGTAGGGCTTGGCTTAGCCCTACAAAAACTCCTCCTGCCATAAAACCTCGCTATTAATTTAAATCAGCTATAGGAGCTTTTTCTTGTTTGACTTCAAAATATGCACTTCTTGCATTTCTGCAATTTATTGAATCAGTCCCTTTTGCTTTGCATTCATTAAACATAGCGACCATTTCTGATTGGTTATCCATATACCATTGTTTAGATTTTGTTTCTTCATTGCATGAAGAGAGTCCAAAACAAGAAATCACCAAAATGAATGCTACCTTTTTCATAATTAATCCCTTTAGTTTAGGTCAACAACAGGAGCGCCAATCTGTGCATCCTGCTTGGCTATTTTACGCTTTTGCGCAAATAGTTTATCACGCTGCTCTGATGCCTTCATGTTCATTTCCCATTGAGAAGAAAGCATATTGAGCTGAATGCTTTTAGCCTGAACTGCATTCGCTAAATCCTGTGATTCCTTGGTATCTTTGGCGTTAGCTATGCGATTTGAAAGACTAGAAATGTCAGAGAGCGCATCGCTAATCTTCCCCTGCACTTCTGAGGTTTGATCGACTGCCCATGCTTTGTTGATGGTTTCCTGCTTACAAATCGTCTCATAGCTTTTTGACTGCTGAGGGTTACACACATCAAAAGCTTTGTATTTGTCGTACAGGCTGTTTAGCGCACCGGTAGGCGGCGCATTACTGGTCAGCATATCGTTAATAGACAGTCCTTGTTTAGCCAGGTCTGCAATGTCATTTTTCAGGTTCATACCCTGCGAAACAAGCCCCTGTATATCTCTCAGGCCGGTTTGTGCTGCCAGTTGATTTTGATAGGCTTTTATTTGATCTTGATAATGCTTCACGGTTTGCGCCCATTGCTGAAGTTTTTCAACCCATTGCAATTCAGTCTGAGTATTTAGTGCTGTATCAAATGTTGGAATGCCTAACGCAACAGCAGTACCAGAAAAAGACACACTTACAGCTATCATCACCGAGATGATTTTCTTGTTCATAGTAATTCCTTACAGAGCTTTATCTATAAATTCTGGAAGCCATTCTTTAGATTTCATTCCGGGCTTATAAATTGAATCGAAGATTTCTAAGTTATCTTCGCTGCCACTTAATACCCGCATGTATTTACCGATACTGCTTAAATTGAATGAAACGAGAGAAGTGAAGTTAGTTAGGTCTCCTTTCCTTATTGGATTTTTCACGATCAGCATCTGGCGCGATTCTGGATCAATACCTTTGATAATATCGAATAGTTCTGGAGCAAGCTTATCTCCTTCAACATAATCCTTACTGTCAGCTTTAGGGTTAGCTAAATAAATCCCTGTTGCCATTTGCTCCAGCAAAGCTTTAGCTATTTTATGCTTCAGGACTTCATCCAGTGATTGGGTTGCCACCACAATCAGGCCATTTAGTTTCCTTATCGTTTTCTGCTTGTTGTAAACGAAATCAGCGAACGCGTCATTCTGTAGCCACTTCCAGAATTCATCCATGAAGATGACCAGGCGGCGACCATCGAGGAGGCTCGTTACACGATAAAGCAGGTAAAACGAGATAGCGGAACAAATGTCCGGGTCATCCAGGAACTCGGTGCCATCGATGCCGAAGTTATCAACGTGCCCGATATTGAACGTGTCATCTTCGTTATCAAATACCCAGCCAAATTCCCCACCCTGTTTCCAGGGTTCAAGGCGTACACGGAGTCCGTTTTCCTGTACTTCCTTACTGTTGTCTTCGACAAGCAGCTCCAGCAGCCTGGTGATACCGTAACTGCGTTTTTCAACCGGCAATGACATCACATCATCTACGGCCTTAAAGAGTTGTTTCTCCTCTCGCGCTGTTAGCACTTCACCACGGCGTGTAACCGGTATTTTCATCAGATTTTTGATGAACATAACGTTGCGTTTTGTGGCTTCTAACTTGAATGGTGCCCACCCCGATTTTTCACCCGCCCTCACCCTGAAGTATTCACCGTCAAGGGCGCGAATGTGCATTTCTGCACCGCGATCTTTATCAAAAAAGACGGTTGTCTGCTTTTTGGTTTTAGCTTCTGGCGAAAACGATTCCGGGTTGCCGTATTTCTGCAACATATCCGTAAGGAAACAAAGCAGCGCGGTTTTACCTGAACCAGCCGTACCGATAACCTTCACGTTACCCAGCGTTTTATTATTGAAGTCGTCTTTACCTAATTGCGTGTTGTGAAAGTTCAGATAATAAGGCGTATGGCTGTCGGTTTTGGCAATGCAAATCGCCTCACCCCACGGCGTTTGATCGCGCTTACCGCTCGTTATTGAATGAAATGAACTAAGCTCGACAAAGTTTTGGCTACTGACAGGAACCAGGCGCGGTCGCAAATCGTATACACCCGGCATCTGTGACAGGAAAGCGCTGCACAGGGACAACGTTGATAACGTCACAATCATTCCGGCATCAGTCAGCGTTGATTTGATGGCGTTACTGTCTTTAAGCAGCTGCTCCATGCTGT
This sequence comes from Pantoea sp. BJ2, assembly GCF_040255075.1. Classification (NCBI taxonomy): domain Bacteria; kingdom Pseudomonadati; phylum Pseudomonadota; class Gammaproteobacteria; order Enterobacterales; family Erwiniaceae; genus Pantoea; species Pantoea sp. BJ2. The sequence continues at coordinate 531 of NZ_CP158295.1, read as the reverse complement.
CAGCATAAACAATCAACGTGTAGTGATAGCGCCCGAACGTAATGATGCCGGATGTCACCAGCTCCAGTGCTACTTTCAGATCGGCTTGTTCACTCTCCGCATCATCACCGCTGTTTCTGAGTCGCTTCTGCTTATCTTTGATCGCACTAATTGACTCGCTCTTACTCATTACAGTGAATGATTGGGTTAGAACATATTCAGCAGGTTCATACTGAAGTGCATCGAGCAGCCCCGCCTCAGTATCAGAAGCAAATGTTTTGATCTCAATCGAGCGGAAAAAACGCTTATTATCGAAGTTATTAATTTGACCGGTATCACTGCTGATAAAAATGTCGGCACTGCCCATAAGCTCATAATACGGCGCATTACCAACTCTCACTTCCTGCCAGTTCCCGCTCAAAAGGTAGTTGTAGAAGCTCACCTGAGACGAATAGACGTGTCCATTTTTCTCGTACATCCCCAGTGGGGTTGGATGGTAATGCTGAAGCATGGCATCAACAGCGCCGCGCAGTTCATGCATGCGGAGTAGCG
>NZ_CP158294.1:0-442134 GCF_040255075.1 Pantoea sp. BJ2 | reverse complement strand
GCTTTTTTGTGATGTCAGAGTGGTATCGGAACCGTGCACCAGAACAATGCCGTCCAATGGGCGGCTGCGGCGTAGTTTTCGCAGGAGTTGAACCGTGGTGGTGTTCAGTTCAGCATCAATGCTGGCGCCATAAATCAGTACTACGCCAGCGCCTTCCAGCCACTGCTGATGAATGAGTCCCGGAATGAGGGCTTCAACAGCGACCTCATCGCCGGTGATTAGTAACATGCGTACTTTCCGCCGCCATAACCAGCCGTAACGTGTTTTGAGATGCTGACACAGTTCCAACAGGGTGCTCTGCGTGCTGCTATCGGTTGCGCTTTTTGGGGATGCAAAGGGTTGTAACGTAACAGATCGTTTTATCCATAATCGCCAGCACATCACCACGATCACGGCCAGGCTACCTGTGATTATCCAGACCAGAAAACTGATCAATAGCATTGGGCGCAGCTGTTCCCACTCGGTGGTCAGTTGTAAAGAGAGCCACCACCAGAGTCCGCTACCGACAATGTCGAATAAAGTTACGAAAATAAAAAAAAGGGCTGCGGTTGCCACCGGCGAGGCGACTGAAGGCTTTTGATCCTTATCCATAAGTTTTAATAATTCCCGTGGTGTAACCAGCGGTCAGATCGCGTGCAATCCAGGCGCTGGGCTTTCCTTGTTGTTGCGTATTGAGTGCGGCGAGTGACATGAGAATTAACGCTGCCATATTTCCCGTTATTCCCCAGTTAGCGTCCTGCACATGATGTGTCAGATTCCAGCCATTGAGGGAAGGAAGTTCATTCTCAGGAAGAGTGAAAAGCAGACAGGCGTCAGGTGGCTCGCTTATCTCACTCTGTTCAAGCGCGCGTTGACAGGCATTTGCCAGCGTGGATGAATCGCAAATTTCACCACGATTTAACTGCACCACGCCTTCCCGCCCCACCAACCACAGCACAGCCGCTTCTCCGGCGGGCAGATCTTTGCTTGTCGCGGGTTGTGATGCACAACCCGCGATAAGAATGGTTTGATCCACCGTTGCATGGTTTATCTTCTCGATGACCGTTGCTAGCGAGGCTTCCCCCAACCAATTCTCTGGATGTTCGGGCAGTAATAGCTCAGGAAACGTAACAGATGCTTGCTGCGTAAATGCTTGCCAGGCTCCAGGCGATCCCAGCCAGTAAAAAAGTCTGGGAGATAATGCCAGTGCATCAGGCCGCTGTTTACGCCACAGCAGCACCAATAAACTCGCTAACTGAATTTCACGTGTGCCTGAGTCTTTAGTAACGATCTGCGGCAATCGCAGTGCTCGACCAGTCGATTCGGTCACTGGTTGCGGTGAACGATGCTCACGCAGCAGCAGCCGGGACCAATGCTGTGGCTCAGTCCCTGAAGGGCCAAGCAATACAATGTCTTGAAGCCCAATCACTTGCCGATGCTGATGCCACCAGAGCTGTTGCTCATACTCGACCAATTGCTGGTAAAAACGGCCGTTATGCATGGCACAGCGGTAACACAAAATGCGTGCTAGCCACGCCAGAAACAACAGCGCAGCGATCACCGTCGATACTGCCAGGGTATTAACACCACGCTGTTCATCGGGCGTGAGTAAAGCCATTAAGACAGAGCTGAACGATATCAACGCCACCCCAACAACAAACCAGCGCTTATTATTGGGCGAGGTGGGCTCGCGGCGTAGCGGAAAACAGGGCGGCATCCTCACGATGCGATACCGCAATCCGGGAATGAGCTGACCAACGTGCAGCCGCAGGCGCATTTATGCCCATGCAATGCGGCGGGTTGACCATCGAAACGAGTTAACGCGCTGCCTTCCGCGATGGTCGTCATACCGTGTTTATTGCACTTCACCGGATCGCCTTTAACAGCAAAACCTTTGCCGAAGCAGTTGTAATGCCCGGCCAATACCTTGCCACCATACTCGCGTAAGGTATCGCCTTCACGAATAACATTTGTCATGATGTTTTCCTTAACATTAAGGCAAATTTAATTAGCAGGGCAATTCAGAGTTGAAATGGTGTAATCAACATCATTAATAAACCTACTCTGCTAATGTCCAAAAAAGATAAATAACTGAAAATAAAGAAACCAACCAGAGAGCAATAAGCGCGTATATCGCCCTATAAAATAATCCGCGCGCCCCTGCCCAACGCTCATTCAGGCTGCGGGTCGTTACATATTTCCCTGGCCATAATTTCGACATTCCCGCATCAAATAAAACAAGATCACATTCGCTATCCAGCAATGTAAAAAGCCGCTCGTCCAGCCATAAACGCCAGCAAAAGTAATGCGTTGTTAAAAACAGGATTAACAACAATAAACTTTGCAACGAATATAATAGGTTAATAGCCAATAGCAGTGGAGGGAGAGTTAACAGTGCGAAATAACGCCAACTAGATAAATGAATTTGCACAATTCGATTAGTTAGCCCGATGTTTTGCATTGAATTTCCTGAAAATATTCCAGCAGTTGAATATGATCAGATGTCAATACCACCTGCGGACGCTGTTTTTTTATATGATCGATGGCTTGAGCAACGGAACTAACATGTCGTTCTGCTACTAACCAGGCAGCCATAACCGTTGCACTCCGCGATAAACCCAATGCGCAGCAAACGAGAACTGTGCGGTGTTTTTTCTTTAGCTCAGTGAGTTTGGCGACAGCATGGCTGATATTGCCAATATCAGGCACTGTTAAGTCCATCAATGGATGTGCGCACCATGCACGCCGCATACCAGAACTACGATGAAACTCAGCCGTAAGATCAAGCACCGCTTCTTGCTTCGGCGTTTTATCAGGAAAACCACCCAGAGATATACCATCATAAATCAATGATGTTTTGGCTAGTGAATGAGAGAACCACTTTTTTGAAAACCAGGCTCCGATTAAATAAGGGTAAAGTATGAATCGCGCTGAGAGAGACAAATATCCTCCATTACTTTTCTGGAATACACTGATGCCAAGCCCTGCGTAGCCAGAAGCGACAATAAATAAAGCAACGGCAGGCCAAAATAGAAAATAGCCGTATGGAATCAGTATCCCTGCCATTAAACAGATTAAGCTACTAAAGCAATATTTGGCAGCCAGACACAATTCGTGTGACGAGGGCACCTTCCATCGCCATCGATCTTTTATTGGAATTACATAGCTAATTGCCATTGCTACAATAAAGCCACTGAACACATCAATAAAATGATGCTGCCAGGTTGTCAACACTGAAAGCGCAATAAGCAAAAACCATGCGCCATTAACCAGTCTGGCACTGTGTGTTAAATGCTGACGAAAACGTAACCACAGCAGCCAGGTGAGGATAATATGCAACGAAGGAGCCTGATTAAAAGGCAAATCAAACAGTTCAAGCTGATAAAATAACCAACCAAACATGCCCTGTGTGTCTGGTCGAATAAAGGTAAATTTTAGTGGGAAAAGTAGAAACCCAACACAAGCAATAAAGGATGCAGCAAGCAACCGACAGCCGTGACGGGTCAGCTCTTGTTTTGATGTGCAGATGAAGAGCGAAATGCCATACAGCAGGTCAATGCTCCAGTAAGGCACTATGGTCCACGGCATAAAGGGAATGGCGCGTTCCCAATCGAACACAATGCTGCCAATATCACTCCTTGTCGCCGTGTACAGATTTACTTGCCCGTAGCTGAGGAAGAAAAACGGTCCTAATAACAGCAACCAACATAGCCCTTGTTTCCAGAGGCTATATTTTTTCTGCATGAGAGTTAACTCAGACATGCTGCTTTCTCACTGCAAGCGATACGGTAAAGATGCCAAATTCATCAATTACCTGATGGCATTTCTCGAAACCGGCCTGCTCCACCAACGCATCCATCTCTTTCTGGCTACGTACACGCATCATCCACGGGATGCCATTCTGGTGGCTGGTTAAGGTATAAGCGATGGTTTTTAACTGCGGGTGCCAGGGTTGCCCGGTGTAAACCAAAGCACCTCCCGGAGGTATGGCAGCAGCAAGACCCGCTAACGAGGTTTTGATTAAGTCGTTATCTGGGAACAGTTCATACAAGCCAGAAACAATGCCCAATGTTGGCGCTGGATTAAGAGAGGCAAGAGAATCATAGTCAAATGCGTTGCCTTTTTTGAACTGAGCAATGTGACTCAACCCACGCTGCTCAATCATTGACCGGCCTTTTTCCACATTCAAATCGCTGTAATCCCGCAGCAAAATGCTTTCAATGCCCTGCTGTTGTTCTAGCGCATCCAACACGTAGCGACCATGTCCGGCAGCGATATCCACTACACGCACTGGCATATTGTTGGCCTGGAGTTGCGCAACAGCCTGCTCAATCATCTGCTGGATGTTCACTTTCCGCACGCGGATACCACGCCAGCCAACACTGTTGAGATAGTTACGGTCGATGATGCGACCAAGAATGCCAAAACCTTCAGGCTGATTGCGGTAAACGTAATCCAGCGTACTACCTGAATCGAAGCCGGTTTCATAACCCAGACGCATGCCTTTAGATTGCCTGCCAATGGTTTTCATGCCAAAACTCAAGGCCGAATAACACATCCCTTCCAGCGATCGGGATTTCGGTGGCGCCTGCAATTCACGATATGCATCTGCGCTTGGACTCCAGCGATCTTCATTGCTGTAGTCGAATGCGTAAAGCGGAGCTTCATAAAGTCGATCAATAAAACTTTTCATTTTATCGAACGCGAGAGAACGATTTTTCTCACCCAACGTATCGTGATAAAAACCGGGCAAAATATGCTGCTCTTTTATTGCGCTACGTATACCGGCATAAAACTGTTTTTGTGGTTTCGCATGCACCACAAAATCATCACCTGAAATAAGTAATTGCGTTGGCAGAGTGATAGCTGAAGAATCAGCAACAATACGCTCCGCCGTTTTGTAGAGATCTAGCAAGATATTAACGGCTATTTGTCGCGTGATTAATTTGTCCTGCTCAAAACTCGCGATACGTTCAGGGTCGTGGGTCAGAAACTTACCTTTCACGTAAGAGTTAACGTAGAACAAGCCACGCATACGCTGCATTAATCTCAGACCGACACGAGCAAACGGCACATATAATTTGACCTTAAATGCCGGAGATGCCAGTACCATACCACGAATTTTTGGCGCGTAATCATGAACCCAGGTTGATACCAACACCGCACTAACGCTTTGTGCAATCACGACAATATCCTCAAGCTTAACCTGAGCATCCTGTGCGACAAAACGTACAAACTCATCAACATCTAATACTGAACGAGCCAGGCTTGGGCTATAACCGCGTTCGCCGGGTGACTTGCCGTGACCGCGTGCGTCCCAGGCATAAAATTGCGTATCGGGCATCATCAGTTCATCCACAATATGTTTCAGACGTCCAGAGTGTTCATGCCCACGGTGAAACAGCACAATTACTTTATTGCTATTCACTTCCGTAGCTGGCCAGTGGCGAAAAAATAACGATGTTTCATCGCTGGCTAAGAATGTACCTTCCTGAAATAAACGCGCTTCCTTACTCATGATGCTTTCCTTGTGACTAGTTGCTCTAAAGCGACAAAGCGATTTAAGAGTGATGTTTTAAAAATTTTTTTATCCGCGTCATAATCGATTGGATTATCAATAAAGATGTCGATAAAAAAAGGGACGGGGATTTTCTGACCTTTCCCCATCGCACGATCCAGACCGTGCATGTAAACAGGAATAATAGGTACGTCGGGGCACTGCTGACTTAAATGCCAGATACCCGATTTAATCTCCGAGATTTTCCCCGGCTCTCCGCGCGTGCCTTCTGGGAAAATAATGACGATTTTATTATTTGCTAATGCATCAATACAGGCTTGCAACGGATTAGCTAAATGGGCGCCGCGATAAACCGGAATAATGCCAATCACTTTCAGCGCGAACCAGCCAATGACTTTGTTCTTTAGAAAATAATCAGCCGCGGCAACAGGCTGAACGTTTACCAATGTCTTTAGTGGGAACAAGGTAAACAGTGTCAATACATCCAGATGGCTATTATGGTTTGCCACAATAATCGCCGGCCCCTCTACCGGTAATTTCTTGCGATCGCTAACACGTACACCCAACCAAATCCAGACGACGGGATAAGCGATACATAGCGTAAATATCCAGCGTAAATACCGATTCATCTGCGCCTCTACATGTAGAAGTAATAATAGAAATGGAAGAATAGCGGCGCGGTATAAATCAGTGAATCGAGACGATCGAGAATACCGCCGTGTCCTGGTAGCAGTTTTCCAGAGTCCTTAACGCCAAAATCACGCTTAATGGCTGACATCACCACGTCACCGCAAAATCCGCTTAAACCAATGATCACACCAGCGCCAATAGAATGAATCAAATCCATCTGTGTCAGCAGCGGGCCAAAAATGCCCGCCAGCAGCGTTGTGGTGAATACCCCACCCAATAGTCCGGCCAGGGTTTTATTTGGGCTAACCTTGGGTGTGATTTTTATTTTCCCTAACGACTTACCCCATAGATATTGCGAGATATCATTGAGCTCAGTGCAGACGACAAGGAAAATAACCAGTAACGCCCCTGCAATAGCATCCGTGCCCGGCAGCATCATCAAATAAGCAACATGACTTAATGAAAATACTGTGGTCATCATGCCCCAATGCATAATCGATGCAGAGTTCAAAAACCCCTTGGTATCACCGACAATAACCATGCGCGCAGGCAAGAACAGAAACACATAAATGGGGATGAAAATAATGAACATCCCATACCACGACATTCCCACCCAGATGAATTGCAGCGGAATGGCAGCATACATCCACAGCAAAGGCATGCTGTCTGAACGTCGTGTCGGCGCTAACGTCAGATATTCCTTTAACGAAAGAAAACTGAGTAAACCAAAGAAGGTCAGTGCCAACCACTTGGGTGATAACATTGCCAGAGAAAACAAGATGATGATTACCCACCAACTATTAATTCGCTGCTGTAACTCTAGCCAGTCACGTTGTGGACGCATTTTTTTCAGAATGAAGAGAGTCAGGGTTGCGAGTAATAAAACGCTAAATATCCCACCAAAGCAATAATATAGCATCATCGAGGACTCAGGCATTATTCACCTCCATCGCACATCGGCAACGATTGATGCAGGTCCATACCAGTAATAACGACATAGCAGTGAAAACCTTATTGGCGATATCAATATATTGTGGCCAGCAAGCAATAAACAGACCTAATGCTCCTAATAGAAAGGCACGATCGCTTTTTCCTAATGGTCCTCGATAATTCCTGATGTGCGTCAAAGTCTGAGCAATAACGCCACAGAATTCAGTAAGCCACGAAAGCAACACCACTAATACGACTAACCACGCTGATATGCCGGTTAAAAAAGCGAATGAAAGGTAGAGTGCAGCATCTGAAATAATATCGCCAATTTCATTGAGAATCGCGCCAAGCGTTGATTGCTGATTGAACTCTCTGGCTAACATGCCGTCAATAGCATTTAGCGCCATACGAAAGAATAAAAACAGCGGGAGTAAAATGAATAGTAATGGTTGTGAAAAAAACATTAGCAATCCGCCCAATGTTATTGATCCCAGCATTGCTAGTAATGTTATTTGGTTTGCGGTAACTCTTTTCGCATGTAGCATAATTACAATTGGTCTGAGTAAGTTTTGAAACTTAGGTTTGATATCATATAACGTCATAATAGGGCTCCTGCCATTTATTTTATTTCCTGCTATTTTTTCTAAAAATAAATTATGCAGATAGAGTTTTCTCTTTATCCGACCAATCCGAAAGAATCGAATTCTTAGCCATCATTAAGTTGTGTTCACCGGCGACAGCTTTATAGTTTGCAACCACTGCTCCAGGTTCATCAGTGAATTGCTGTTGTTGTGCAGCATCCGGCAGCATGGGGATAAGCTCATTGGTCTGCACGTCGCGCATTTCGACATCGAATGCTTCAAGGCCAGCTGTTGCTGCAAGCCCAAAGACTTTTTTGAAATCTTGTTTCTGCTTTAAACTGATAATAACACCCGCCACAGGTGATACCGCGCCAACAACATCACCGGCAATGACCAATGGTGATAATGACTTATTACTTTTATTGCCGAAATAGATCATTCGATAACGGAAATATCCGCCCCAGGGTTCACGTGTACCTAATGCGGAATACAAAAACCAGGCGCGCGAATCATGTACCTGATCATCGAATAGCGATCTAACCAATCCGGACGGGTTAGTAGCATTACGGGATTCATCTGAGAATGGAAAAAGCAACTTATACATTACATCGCCTTCCGTTCTAATTTTTTTAAACTCTGCTACTTCATCATCGGTATTGATGCGAAAAATCGTTCAACCCACCAGATTATCTATAACGACCTGAACAACATCATTCTGCGAACGAAACTTACCTTGATAGTCTTCACGAAATTCACGTGCGGCTTCCCACAGTTGTCGCTTTGCAATATCCGGGTCGAAATCCTTAACGCCGGCGGGCATAACGATATCTTTCAGCTCTTCTTTTGAATACTTATATTTTTCAGAGATTCTTTTGGATTCTATTTTTCCCTGCTTGTCCTCTCTGTTTTTCTTTGAAATCTGATACTGTTTAGGATCATTGTCACTATTAGTCGCTTGCTCATAAAAACGCGCATTAATCAGTGTTTCATGTGCATATCGCCCAATACGCCAGCCGGTGATCCATGCCATTTGATCTTCAATCACCGCTTCTAACGACGCTGTTGCTCGTACAGGTTTATAATTTGCGGCTTCTTGAGAGCTGAACTCTTTTGGGGTGGATTGGTTGAGGGTGAATTCTCGCCAAGCATTAAAACGATTAATTAAATCGGTATCTGCATCAAATTGCTCAATTAAATCTGGATCCATCGATCTCCACACATCTCCTTTAAGAATTAACGGAAGGTTAGCTTTGGGAACTTTAAATGGCGCTCCTGAATGAAATGCTTCTGCATATAAATCATTCAAAACGATTTGAGAAAGCAAAAAACCATCATGAGGCGCATTTGACTTACCTTGATAGCCCGGTGGATATCCTCCCCCAATATCTGAGTGCATACCGGGATAAATCACCTCAATACTATTTACTGGATATTTTCCATTTCCCCTGCGTATTGAATCTAAAGGAAAGCAGAGACGCTGTTCATGAGATGAGACAAAATGAGCACAGCGTTTAATCAGGCCTCCATAAACGGCTTCATTTGGCAATTCCATGGTGTCATCTGCCCACGCCATATGGCCTTCGGCAAAAGGCATAACATGCGCCACGCCAACCGATGCCACTGTATCCAGCAACCCCAGAAATTCCACACTGAGCGGAATTTTTAATCCGTCAATGGCTAAGCATTGCTCAGGTTTCTTATTTTCTGCCTCAGGCGGTGGGAGCAGCTCACAAAGCCAACGAACAAAAGCACGAGCAGTTGCCGCACCGCGCGAGAAGCCATAAACATACAGCTTGATACCCAGCAGTTTTGGTTTTCCTGGCTCGGGTTGCTCAAGCGCGGGTTTCAACAGAGACTTGAGTGAGCTCAGCTGCCTCGTGAATTCTTCATAGCGATTATGACTGCCGCCATATCCAAGCCGCGCCCAGGTTGTTCCCATATTCGTAACCGCCTTGCGAACTTCAGCATTGCTCATCCACTTTTCTTTCAGAACAAAGTTCAGCACATCAATAATGCGTAACAGCGCCCAATTAATACGTTCTTCTCCCATATGCGCTAAGGCCAACCCTGTAGTGCTGTAATCAAGATCATTTATTTCCGGAAATGGCGTACCGACGCCGGGTAAATAAAATTTGAAATACTTATCAGCTCCGGTTTCGTTGATATCAAATAGTTCGCCGTTATCGCGTCCAACACCACCTGCATAGCCACTGCCAATGGTAGCGCGAAATAAACGTGCAATATTTGTTGGATGCTTTGGATTTGATAAGTATAAATCGTTATTCAGGTTATTACCCGTTCCATCAAAAAATATGCTGATATGTAACGTTTTGCAGCATGGCGGTTCTACTCGCTGCCCAGCAGCCACACACAGCGTCTGGCGGTATTCAAGTTCCTCACTATCTTGTTTTTTGCAATTTAATCCAACTAACGCTGCAGAATCCGGTAAACGTCCTTGAGGAGGAAAAGACGGCGGATACCAGACTAAATCTCTTTCAATCACTTTGGACATACGGCTGGCTCCTTCATCCTTAAAGGCTCTTTGATAGGATAGTTAACATTCCGTGGTGACCAGCAACTGGTTGTGACTTTAACTTCATCACAGGGAAGAAAATGCACGGTTATACCGCAAGTTTCCTCACCATTATAATCAGGGATGAAAACTTTCCTGCTATGACTCTTTTTCTGCTCATGATTTTTCTTTTTCCAAGCTTCGTATTTATCTCTGTTAGCAAATCCAGGAAAGTCATCAGAAGAACCTACTCCTGTTTCCCAATCAATCTTAACTGTCATTCCCGGTTGCCATTTAGCTGGCACCCCAAAGCAACAACCGCCGCCGCCCCCTTGATAAGGGCCAATTGAGTCTATTCCGGACTGGCCATTAACGCTGAAATGATTAATTGCCCAGTGTGTATGGTTGATAGCTTTAATCACCCCTGAACCACCGCTGGCCGCATTAGCATTTTCCTGAGCACAGGCGGACAATAAACAAGTGAGAGAGAATAATATACAGAAGCGAAAATCTTTCATCACTTTTGACATACGGCAGGCTCCTTCATCCTTAAAGGCTCTTTGATAGGATAGTTAACATTACGTGGTGACCAGCAACTGGTTGTGACTTTAACTTCATCACAGGGAAGAAAATGAACGGTGATGCCACAAACATCCTGTCCGTTATAATCCGGAAGTAATACTATCTTACTGTGCTGTCTCTTTTGCTCATGGTTTTTCTTAGTCCAGGCTAAATACTTTTCCCAATCGGCAAAACCTGGAAAATCATCTGATGAGCCAACACCTGTTTCCCATTCAATTTTAACCGTCATTCCCGGCCGCCATTTATCTGGCACACCAAAACAACAACCACCACCGCCCCCTTGATAAGGGCCTATAGAGTCTATTCCGGACTGGCCATCAACACTGAATTGATTAATTGCCCAGTGTGTATGGTTGATAGCTTTAATCACCCCGGAACCACCGCTGGCCGCATTAGCATTCCCCTGAGCACAGGCGGACAATAAACAAGTGAGAGAGAATAATATACAGAAGCGAAAATTTTTCATTATAAAATTTTTCATTATTTTGGACATACGGCTGGCTCCTTCATCCGTAAAGGCTCTTTAATCGGATAGTTTGAATTACGTGGTGACCAACAACTGGTGGTTACTTTAACTTCATTACAGGGAAGAAAATGGACACTAATTCCGCAAGTATCCTCATTATTATAATCTGGGAGATAAACTGTCTTCTTATGCTGGCGATTTAGTTCCTGTATTTTATTTTTCCAAGCCTGGTATTTTTCCCAATTTTCAAATCCCGGAAAACCATCCATTTCTCCAACTCCTGTTTGCCATTCAATTTCGACCTTCATTCCCGGATGCCATTTAGCTGGCACCCCAAAGCAACAACCGCCACCACCGCCTTGATAAGGGCCTATAATATCTATTCCAGACTGGCCATTAACACTGAACTGATTAATTGCCCAGTGAGTATGATTAATAGCTTTAATCACGCCACCTACAGCTTGAGCATTTGGTAGCAAAATGAAGATTGATAGAGTTATCGCAATGAGATTAAAAGAAAAGAGTATCATTTGTTACATTCCGTCCTTGCGATTAGTTAGCCGACGATTCCTTCTGCCAACTTTCCTTCAACCCAACGCTCGCGATCTTCATCCATAATAAAACCTTTATCTGAGGCCTCGCACATTGCTTTATAACAAATCTGAAACAACGTTTCCTGTGACAGGTGTTCGGGAATGATGCTTTGTTGATAGTTCAGCATAATATTCACATCACAAACGCACATTAGATAATCCAGTTGACGATCGCTGAGATCAATATGTGACATTTTTTCACCACTTAAAGGTGCGGCACCATTACCCTCAATCAACTGTGCAACACCATCTCTGTCAATCCAGCTCCAAAACACAACGGGTCTATGAATTTGTGATTTCTGTTCTTCATTTAATAAATCAGCTGTTAGAAGAGGTAATAATCGCGGATCGTAAAAGCGGAGAATCCCTGGGCGCCCTTCATGTCGGCCATCGGCACAATTCTGCAACCATTTGGCCAGCAAATCTATTGGCCAGATTGAGCACAGCGCCAGTAATACATTATGATTTGAATCTTCCATGCAAATTTTATCAAGCCACTGACGCTGTTGCGAATCATCCAAATCAATACGCAACAATAAAGGTGCTTCACTTTCGGCAATCTCTTCAGGAAGTCCCTGAAATAGTGATTGCCATTCTATGGACAAAACCTCACAGACAGGAATAACTGAATACTTCAGGCCCGATTGGTCGATAATCAGGTGAAGATGTTTCCCTCCGAGTTTTTTGCACTGATTTTCCAATTGTGAAATCCATTCATTCACCATATATTTCGCCTTAAAATAGTGATATTGGTATTTATTTCCTCGGGACGAATCCTTGTGCCAATTCCTGGGCGCGTTTTAAACACTCTTTACAAACCGAAGAAGGTAATTCAGGTAATGGAAACTCCTGGCTTTGAGGACCATTGAAATCATGTTGGCCTTTAAGACTGATTAATCCCGGCCCATGAATTCCAATTTCACCGGCTGGTGAAAGGCGAATATATGCGCCACCACTGGCAATCGTAATGCCATTTTTCGCCGTGAGCTGCAGGTGACCTTGCGTGGATTGCACCGTGACATCTTTAAGGGATGTTAAAGACAGCGTGTCGGCATGTGACTCCACCTGAAGCGGCCCTTTTGCCGAGACCAGACGCATGCCCTCCTGCTGGGCAAGCAGCGATATTGCCTTCGATGCATTCGCTGACAGTCGCTGTGCACTGGCGAGATTCACTTCGCCAAGACTCTGTAAATAGAGGCCTTTACCGCTGTTAAGCAACATCCCTTCCGGCGTCACTGCACCGATCCCTTCCGGCGCGCTGATCAGCATCGCTGATCCTTTCAGTTCATCTGCATTTTTATGTAGGGACTTTAGTGTCTCTACGTCCGGCGAAAAACTCCGGTGTGTCTGAGTAACACTCCCCCACTCAGTGAGCTGATTGACCGCCCCTTTCATCAGGCTGATTGGCTGCTTCATTTCCAACGCATTTCCCTGCGCCGCCGTCTGTCCGTCCGCGCTGATAAACAGCCCTTTATTCGCGCGTATCGCCCCCCAGCTGTCGGTGCGCAGCTCGAAGCCCTCGCCGCGCGCCTGGCCTTCGCCGTCGACCAGATGCCCGAGGTTAAGCTGGCTCTTGCCGCCGTACTCGGTGCTGAGCTTGATGTGCTCCTGCCCGCGCGTGTCGTCGAGGCGCAGCTTGTTGTTCGACGGCGTACGCAGCACGTTGCGCCTGAAGTTGCGGATATTGACGTGGTCGGCGCGGGATGAATCGTGCAGCACCCCGGCGATGTACGGACGGTCCGGGTTGCCGTGCTCGAAGCCAATCGCCACCTCGGTGCCCGCCAGCAGCGGCAGGTGCAGGCCGTAGGTGTCGCCGGCGAACGGGCGCGCCTAGCGCACCCACAGGCTTTCGAAGCCGCTCTCCCAGCCAGCCCGGTCAAACAGCATGCTGACGCGATAGCGCCCGTCGCGGTAAATATGCCCTAGATGCGCCTACTAATCCTATGATGGAATAGTCCGGATCGTTCACTTCCGGGAACGGGGTGCCCACGCCGGGAATATAAAATTTGAAGTACTTTCCACCGCTGTCGCTTGCCGCATCCAGCGGCACCTTGCTCGCATCAGACACGCCACCGGCGGTGCCATCGCCGATGGTGGCACGAAACAACCGCGCGATATTGGTCGGATGCTTCGGGTCAGACAGCAGCAGGTCATTGTTCAGGTTATTACCCGTACCGTCGAAAAACAGACTGATATGCAGCGTCTTGCAGCACGGCGGCTCGACGCGTCGTCCGGCCGTCAGACACAGTTCCTGGCGGTAGAGCCGCTCGGCGCTATTCTGCTGATGGCAGCTCTGCCCGACCTGCAGCGCCTGCGTTGGCAGGCGTCCCTGCGCCGGGAACGGTGGCGGCAACCAGGCTAAATCTGTTTCCTTCACTTCGGACATACTCTAGGCTCCTTCATCCTGATGGGCTCTTTTATCGGGTAGTTGGCATTTCTCGGTGACCAGCAACTGGTCGTGACCTTCACCTCATCACAGGGCAAAAAGTGCACCGTGATGCCGCAGACGTCCTGGCCGTTATAGTCGGGAACCGGGACGGTTTTACTGTGCTGTCGTTTTTGAGCATCTATGCCTTTTTTCCAGGCAAGATACTTATTCTCATCAGCAAATCCGGGGAAACCAGCTGATGAACCCTGCCCGGTTTCCCAGTCAATACGCACCGTCATACCCGACGTCCAGCGGGCGGGCACGCTGTAGCAGCAGCCACCACCGCCCCCCTGAAACGGGCCAATAATGTCGATACCCGACTGGTTATCGACACTGAAGTGGTTAATTGCCCATTTGGTGTGGTTGATGGCGTCAATGGTGCCACCGCCTCCGGCCTGAGCAGCAGGCTGTGAGCACCCGGTTAACAGCAGCAGGCCCGCCAGCAGCGGGCTTAAGAATGCATGTTTCATCTGACTTTCCTTACACAGGCGGGACTAAAGGGGAAATGGCGGTGGTACCCGGGCTAAATCGGTCTGATTTGTCTGTATTATGCAGTCACCGTCAGGACGTCCTCCAGCCAGCTGGCCGGTATCGCAGCCTGCGCCCGCGCCAGCTGTTGTTCAGCCACAAGCGCTTTTCGCTGTGCAACCACCACTCCCGGCTCCCGGGTAAATGCCCGCTGCTGTTCCCCGCCCGGCAGTTCCGGCACGGGTTCACGGGTGATCCTGTCCAGCACCTCAACCTGCAGCGATCTTACAGCGCCTGTCGCGGCCAGCCCTGCCAGCTTTCCTGTCAGGCTCTTTTGTCTGAAGCTCAGCACCACACCCGTGGTCAGGGTCGCAAACCCGATAAGGTCCCCGGCGATCACCAGCGGTGACAGGGACTTATTACATTTGTCGCTGAAATAAATCATCCGGTAGCGGAAGTAGCCGCCCCACATTTCGCGCGTACCCAGCGCCGCGTGCATAAACCAGGCGCGCGAGTCGTGCACCTGGTCGTCGAACAACGCCCTGACCAGCCCGGCAGGCCGCTCTGCATTACTGGCCTCACCGGCGGCAGGGAAAAGAACTGCCACCCGCGCGTCTCCGTCTGCCTTTATTCGCCGGTATTCCTGGGGTTCATCATCGGTATTGAGAACGAAAATCATCGGCTGCAAAACGGTATCCAGCACCGCCTGCGCCAGATTCTCCGGAATACGGTATCCGTCGTGGTAATCCTTACCGAACTCCTTCGCCGCCTCAAACAACTGGGTCTGCGCCATATCCGGATCAAAATCCTTGACGCCGGGATAGAGCACAAGCTCATCCATCTTGTCGGCGGGCTGTTTTGTTATCTGGTCCTGACGCGTTTTGAGCACTTCCTGCTGCTTCTTATCCCGTGCGTCTTCTGCCGCCTTGCGCGCGGCCGGCAGCGCCTGGGTATTCGTGGCGCGCGGGTAGAAAGGTGTTTTCAGCACCGAACCTCTGGCGTAGCGATCGATACGCCAGGCGGTGATCCACGCAATCTGGTTTTCAACGACGGTTTCCAGACTGCCGCTGGCACGCGGTGGTTCGTATTGGGAGGCCTCTTCAGGCGTGATTTTTTCTGGGGTAGTCAGATTCAGGGTAAGTTCGCGCCAGGCGTTGAAGCGATTGACTAATGGTGTATCAATATCAAATTCGGAAATGGTATCAGCATCCATGACTCTCCAATGCTGGGCACTCAGATCATCGGGCAAAATACCTTCAGGAACTTTCAATGGTGCACCAATATCAAAAGCAGCAGCATACATATCGTTCAGAGGAATCTGCGATAACAATAAAGCATCATCCTTACCATTAGCCTTCCCCTGATCCCCCGGCGGATAACCGCCCCCCAGATCCGAGTGCATCCCCGGGTAAACCACCTCAGTGGCATAGGGCGGGTATTTCCCGTTACCCCGACGCACCGAGTCCAGCGGGAAGCAGAGGCGCTGCTCATGTCCGGACACCAGATGCACGCATTTTTTTATCAGCCCGCCATAAGTTTCATCGTCCGGCAGCTCCATCGTGTCGTCAGCCCAGGACATATGCCCTTCGGCAATCGGTACCACGTGCGCTATCCCAACGGAGGCCACGGTATCCAGCAGTCCGAGAAACTCCACGCTGACGGGCAACTGCAGTTCACCGATCTGCAGACACTGCGGGGGTTTTTCGCCCTCAGCCTTTGGTGGGGGAAGCAGCTCGCTAAGCCAGCGTACAAACGTACGCGCAGCGGCAGCACCGCGGGAAAACCCATAAACGTACAATTTGATGCCTAACACCTTAGGCTTACCCGGTTCCGGCTGCGTGAGCAGGGGTTTCAGTTTTGGGGCTAACTCATTCAGTAAACGACTGAACTCTTCGTAACGATTGTGGCTGCCGCCAAACCACAGGCGGTTCCAGCTGGTACTCATATTGCTGAGAGACTGTCGGCTCTCTGCAGTGGTTAACCATTTTTCAGTAGCAGAAAATTTCAGCACATCAATGATGCGTAGCAGCGCCCAGTTAATACGCTCTTCACCCTTAGTTGCGCCCACCAGTCCCATGGTGGAATAGTCCGGGTCGTTCACTTCCGGGAACGGGGTGCCTACGCCGGGCATATAGAACTTAAAATATTTTCCTTCACCGTCTTCTGCATCGTCTAAGAGTGTTGACTGCCCGTCAGTCGGAACCCCGCCAGCCGTACCGGTTCCAATAGTGGCACGAAACAACCGCGCAATATTGGTCGGATGCTTCGGGTCAGACAGCAGCAGGTCATTGTTCAGGTTATTACCCGTACCGTCGAAAAACAGACTGATATGCAGCGTCTTGCAGCACGGCGGCTCGACGCGTCGTCCGGCCGTCAGACACAGTTCCTGGCGGTAGAGCCGCTCGGCGCTATTCTGCTGATGGCAGCTCTGCCCGACCTGCAGCGCCTGCGTTGGCAGGCGTCCCTGCGCCGGGAACGGTGGCGGCAACCAGGCTAAATCTGTTTCCTTCACTTCGGACATACTCTAGGCTCCTTCATCCTGATGGGCTCTTTTATCGGGTAGTTGGCATTTCTCGGTGACCAGCAACTGGTCGTGACCTTCACCTCATCACAGGGCAAAAAGTGCACCGTGATGCCGCAGACGTCCTGGCCGTTATAGTCGGGAACCGGGACGGTTTTACTGTGCTGCCGTTTTTGCTCGTCAACTTCTTTCTTCCAAGCTTTGTATTTATCTCTGTCAGCAAATCCAGGAAAACCTTTAGAACCACCTACTCCACTTTCCCAGTCAATACGCACCGTCATACCCGGCGTCCAGCGGGCGGGCACGCTGTAACAGCAGCCGCCACCGCCGCCCTGGAACGGGCCAATAATGTCGATGCCCGACTGGTTATCCACGCTGAAGTGATTAATCGCCCATTTGGTGTGGTTGATGGCTTTAATGGTTCCGCCACCACCGCCTCCAGCCTGTGCGGCAGGCTGAGAGCAACCGGTTAACAGCAGCAGGCCCGCCAGCAGCGGGCTTAAGAATGCATGTTTCATCTGATTTCCGTGTATGAAAAGAACATATAAAAGGGAGGATGTGACGGCGGGTGAAACGGACTTTTTCACCATCAGATCCTTACTTATGCGGCAAACCACTTTTTCATGACCCAGGCCTCGCGTGCTTCATCCGGAATAATGCCCTGACTGGTTGCCTCCACCATGCCCTGGTAACAATCAGAAAAAAGTGCCTGTTGTGATGCATAACTGCCCGCAGGCGGTGCCCGGTGTGAAAGGAGGGTCATGACATCACAGACACACATCAGATGCTCAAGCTGGCGATCGCTGAGGTCGATTTTGTGAGGTTTTTCGTCGCGGGTCTGGGGCGTACCGTTACCTTTTATGCCTCTGGCATTACCATCCATATCCTGCCATGCCCAGAACAGTACAGGGCGCAATAAAGGCTTTTGTTGTTCCTCACTGAGAACGTGCGTAAATAGCACAGGGAAAATACGCGTATCATAAAACCGAAAAATCCCGCTCCGTCCTTCCTGCAGAATATCCATACACTGCGTGAGCCAGCCAGCCAGGGCAGAAAAAGGCCAGTGTGAACACAACAGCAGCAACGGAGCCTGAACGACGACCTGCTGACTCATGTCCTTCAGCCACTGCATCTGTTGAATATCGTCAAGGGTAATGCGTGCAATTAACGGAGCATCATCGATGATAAACGCTTCCGGAAGCCCGTGATAAAGTGATTGCCACTCCACCGATAGCGCATTCAGTGCCGGGATAACGCTGAAATCCAGCCCGGCCTGATCAACGATAATATCAAGATAATCAGTTCCGGATGTCCGGCAGGTACCGGCGACTTCCTCAATCCATTGTGCAGTCATTTATGCCTCCCTTGGCACAAAGCCCTGCGCCAGCTGCTGAGCTTTTTTTAGGCACTCTTTACATACTGATGCGGGCAGTTCTGGCAGGGGAAAATCTTCGCCGGCTGGCCCCTGCAAATCGTGCAGGCCTTTGAGACTGATTAATCCTGGCCCGTGAATGTGCACCTCCCCCTGTGGTGTGAGACGAAGATAAGCCCCGCCACAGCCCAGAGTGATGCCATTTTTAGCTGTCAACTGCAGGTGTCCTTGTGTTGACTGGACGGTGACATCTTTCAGAGAGGTTAGCGACAGCACATCGCTATGTGACTCAATCTCCAGCGAACCTTTGGCGGATACCAGCCGCATCCCTTCCTGTTGGGCAAGTAATGAGACCGCCTGACTCGCGTTCACCGAAAAGCGCTGTGCCGCGGTGATATTAACTTCCCCCAGGCTCTGCAGGTAAAGCCCTTTCCCGCTGTGCATCAGGGTCGTTTCCGGCGTGACGGCAGCAATACCTTTCGGTGAAGACAGCAGCAACACAGGCTCTTTAAGCTCGCTGGCACCGGAAACAAATGCTCTTAATGGCTCAGCATCTGGAGTTACGCTTTGGTGAGTCTGCGTAATAGTTCCCCATCCGGTTAACTGATTCAGCGCCCCTTTTAGCAGACTGATGGCTGGCTGCATCTCCAGCATTGCCCCCTGCGCCTTTGTCTGCCCGTCAGCACTGATAAATATTCCTTTCTGTGCCCGAATAGCTCCCCAGCTGTCGGTTCTGAGCTCAAAACCCTCACCACGTTTTTGTTTTTCGCCGTCCACCAGATGCCCGAGGTTTAGCTGGCTCTTGCCGCCGTACTCGGTGCTGAGCTTGATGTGCTCCTGCCCGCGCGTGTCGTCGAGGCGCAGCTTGTTGTTCGACGGCGTGCGCAGCACGTTGCGCCTGAAGTTGCGGATATTGACGTGGTCGGCGCGGGATGAATCGTGCAGCACCCCGGCGATGTACGGACGGTCCGGGTTGCCGTGCTCGAAGCCAATCGCCACCTCGGTGCCCGCCAGCAGCGGCAGATGAAACCCGTAGGTGTCGCCGGCGAACGGACGCGCCTGGCGCACCCACAGGCTTTCGAAGCCGCTTTCCCAGCCCGCGCGGTCAAACAGCATATTGACGCGATAGCGCCCGTCGCGGTCGATGTGCCCGTAGGTGTCGTTGGTGGTGGTGCTGGTGACGCGCGCCGGTAGCGTGCCCGCCATCACCGGGCGCGGCGCGGGCTCCGGGCGATAGCCGTAGCGGCCTTCCGCAGGAATGCCGCGAAACGCGGTTTCCATGCTGCTGTCGCGCGCCGCGCGGCAGACCAGCGCGGTGATAACCACGCCGCTGCGGAACGCCTCCGCCGCGTTGCCGCCGCTGGCGCGCACCAC
This sequence comes from Pantoea sp. BJ2, assembly GCF_040255075.1. Classification (NCBI taxonomy): domain Bacteria; kingdom Pseudomonadati; phylum Pseudomonadota; class Gammaproteobacteria; order Enterobacterales; family Erwiniaceae; genus Pantoea; species Pantoea sp. BJ2. Next base: position 422,180 of record NZ_CP158294.1, on the reverse strand, counting down.
CACGCCCGGCATCAGCGCCGCGCAGCTGGACCTGGCGCTCAGCTGCGCCTGCCCGTTGAGGTAGCGCTCGTGGCGCAGCCGGGCGTAGAACGCGCCGCTCTCGGTAGCCGGGCTGGCGCTGTGCGCTTCGCCTGCCTGCAGGTAGTTGTCCGCCCAGTGATAGGCTTCGCCGTAGGTCGTATCGTCGCCGCCGGTGACGTCGGCCTGCGCGTTCATGTCGGCGGTGGCGTCGCGGTAGTTGTAGTCGCGGGTGCTGACGGTTTTCTCCACCACGCGGTAGCGGCTCTCCATCGCCCACACCGACTCCACGCCGCTGTCGTGCAGGCCGGACGGCGGCACCGCGGGCAGCGTCAGCCCGGTCACGTAGCCCTGCGGGCCGTCGTAAAACTCCACCACGTCGATGTTGAGCCGCGTGTCGGTGGTGAAGCGGAACCAGATGCCCACCTCCGCCAGCAGGCGCGAGACGAAGCGCAGGTCGTCCTCGTCAAACTGCATCACCTGCTCGCGCTTCGGGTAGTCGCGGCCGAGGTTAAATACGAAGTCCTGCCCGCGCATGCCGTGGCGGTCGCGCAGGATGGCTTCGGCAATCTGCGGCACCGACATGTCCTGCCAGATGGCGTTCTGCCGGGTGCGGGCAAGCAGCGCCAGGCGCGGCTGCAGCGTGATGGCGTAGCGCGCTTCGTCCGCCGAGACGCCGAGCGCATCAAAGCCGGTGACCACGCCCTGCACCACGCGCAGCGGTTCATTTTTTTTCAGCAATTCGCTGAGGCTCTGCGGCGACGGCAGCAACGTCAGCGACGCCGGTTTCAGCAACATCGCTTCGCGGCTGATATTTTTGTCGGCGCTGGTGAAGATGATGTTCCAGCTGAACGGCACGCTCAGCGCCTCCGTGCCTTCGAAGCTGAGCACGTCCAGCGGGAATGAGGCGTCTTTAACCTTCAGCAGGTGGTGGCTGTGGCTGAAGAAGGGAATGTCCGTTATAGTCATGGTTAAATCCTTTTAGTTTGCCAGATAGCAAAGTGCAGATAACTAAGAATGAAAAGCACGCCTTTCCTTATTAATTAGCCATTAATATAATAGATAACTGCTACACGACCTCATCACAAATATACTTTCAAAACAGATAAGCAAACTAACAATCTTTAATTATCCGACATAAATCAAATCCAAAAATAACCTTACCGGTTACTCCCCCTCATCTTAAAACATCCCAGCTTTCGACTTTCTTTTATTTATTTCCCTAATGCCACTTACGTTATTGTTACTAAATAGTCAAAATTAAAAACAGCCCGCATGCTAATGGTGCCAGCGGGGGAAGGAAAAGCAACCACCCCTCGTTTCTTAGGGGACGATTCTTAAGAAAGAAAATGACAACCAAAATTGTATTAACAATAAAATCGACCAGCAGAAAAACAATGATTAAAGGAATAAAAACCATTCCAGCATATCCAGAACCATAAACCATCTTATAAAAGAACCCAAAGACTATAGCGCAAATAATTGTCAACAAAGTCACTAAGCTTGATGGAAATTCATAAGTTCGTACATACATAATAAATAGCCTCAAAAGTTAGGATTCAACGCTGGGTTCGCCGTTACCATTAACATCTATGCTCATATCTCCCGTTACCGGGTTATTCACAAGGAGCTGCAATATCATCTGGCTCAGCACTGGCAAAATTTGCTGATTTAACAGTCTGTCGACGTTGCGCGCGCCGGTGTCCGGCAGCAGGCACGCCAGCGCAACGCCGTGAAAATTTTCTCCAGCAAGCGCATCGCCGCATCGCTTTTTTGCGGTGTCAGAGTTGGATTGGAATTTTGAACCAGCACAATGCCGTCCAGCGGACGGCTGCGGCGCAGCTTGCGCAGTAGCTGCATCGTCAGCTCGCTGAGGCTCTGCGGCGACTGCAGCAGCGTCAGCGACGCCGGTTTCAGCAGCATCGCCTCGCGGCTGATGTGCTTGTCGGTGCTGGTGAAGATGATGTGCCAGCTGAACGGCGCGCTCAGCGCCTCCGTGCCTTCGAAGCTGAGCACGTCCAGCGGGAATGAGGCGTCTTTAACCTTCAGCAGGTGGTGACTGTGGCTGAAGAAGGGAATGGCCATATCTGTCATGGTGAAATCCTTTTGTTGCCGCGTACAGAAAACCGTCGTTCACTCAGAACGTAAAGGTCACCTCGCCTTCTTCACTGGTATCCAGCGTCAGGCTGTCGCTTAAGATGCCGCTGGCGCGGTGCTGCAAAATCATCTGGCTCAGCACCGGCAGAATCTGCTGATTGAGCAAACTGTCAACGTTGCGCGCGCCGGTATCCGGCAGCAGGCACGCGTCGGTGAGCATGTCGAACAGGCCGTCGCCGATGGTGGTGCGGATGCCGTAATGGCGCGCCAGCCGCTGGCTGACCTGCTTTAGCTTCATCTCCACAATGATGCGCATGGCCTCGCGCGCCAGCGGACGGTAAATCACCGTCTGGAAGCGGGCCAGCAGCGCGGGCTGGAAGTGATTGCGCAGGATCGGGCGCAGGCACTCCTGGAGTTCGGATTCGGGAGCGTCCGGGGTTTCATCCAGCATCTGCATCAGCGCATCGCTGCCAAGATTGGAGGTCATCAGGATGACGGTGTTGCGGAAGTCGATTTCGCGCCCTTCGCCGTCGCGCATAAAGCCGCGGTCAAACACCTGATAAAACAGGTTGATGACGTCGCGGTGCGCTTTTTCCACTTCGTCGAGCAGCACCACGCTGTACGGGCGCTTGCGCACCGCTTCGGTGAGAATGCCGCCCTGGCCGTAGCCAACGTAGCCCGGCGGCGAGCCTTTCAGCTGGCTGACGGTGTGCGCTTCCTGATACTCGCTGAGATTGATGGTAATCAGTGATTTCTCACCGCCGTACAGCATATCGGCCAGCGCCAGCGCGGTTTCGGTTTTGCCGGTGCCGCTGGTGCCGACCAGCAGAAACACGCCCTGCGGGCCATTTTCCGAGGTGAGGCCGGTTTTGGCGGCGCGCAGGCGCTGCGCGATGGCGCTGAGCGCCGCGTCCTGCCCCACCACGCGCGTGGCGAGCTGGCTTTCCAGCGCCAGCAGTTCTGCCTGTTCGTCCTTCATTAATGAAGAGAGCGGCACGCCGGTCCAGTCGGCAATCACGCCCGCCACGATGCGCGCGTCGACGTCGGCGGTGAGCAGCGGCTCGCCGGGCTGTAGCGCGTCCAGGTCGGTCTGGAGCTGTGCGATGGCGTTGCGCTGGCTGGCGTCTTTACGGCTTTCCAGCAGCTGCTGCATCAGCGACTGCACGATGCCGTAGCGCTGCTCCAGCGCCTTAAGTTCTTCATCGGTTACCGCAATCAGGTCTGCGATTTCTGCCAGACGCTCCTGCGGGATGGCGCCGCCCAGCGCTTCATCATCGAGGATGGCGCGCTGCTCGATGTTAAGCGCGTCGAGTTTTGCTCTGAGTCGTGTGATGGCTTCTGGCACCGTGTCCTGGCTCATGCGCACACGCGCGGCGGCGGTGTCGAGCAGGTCAACCGCCTTGTCCGGCAGTTGGCGTCCGGTAAGGTAGCGGCGCGACAGCGTGACGGCGGCGCGTACCGCCGCGTCGGTGATGTGCACGCCGTGGTGTTCGGCATAGCGCGATTTCAGTCCACGCAGCATCAGACAGGCGGTATCGTCATCCGGCTCGTCGACTTTCACCATCTGGAAGCGGCGCTCCAGTGCGGCGTCCTTCTCGAAATACTGTTTGTACTCGCTCCAGGTGGTGGCCGCGATGGTGCGCAGTTCGCCGCGCGCCAGCGCCGGCTTCAGCAGGTTGGACGCGTCAGCGCCACCCGCTGCGTTGCCCGCGCCGATGATGGTGTGCGCTTCGTCGATAAACAGCAGAACCGGATTTGGCGCTGCCTGCACCTCGGTGATGATGTTTTTCAGGCGCTGCTCGAACTCGCCCTTCACGCCCGCGCCCGCCTGCAGCATACCGAGGTCCAGCGTATGCACGCTCACCGGCTTGAGGCTGTCCGGCACGTTGCCCTCAGCAATGCGCAGCGCCAGCCCTTCGACCAGCGCGGTTTTACCCACGCCCGGCTCGCCGACCAGAATCGGGTTGTTCTTGCGGCGACGCGACAGGATATCCACCATCTGGCGGATTTCATTGTCGCGGCCAAATACCGGGTCGATTTTGCCGCTGCGCGCGTCAGCGGTGACGTCGCGGGTGAAGCGTGCAAGGGCTTCGGCGGCTGGGGTTTTGGTTTCGCCTGCCATGGTTTGTTCGATGCTGCTAACGGGCATCTCCAGCTGTTCCGCTTCCGCACGCTCGTCGGACTGCGCTTCCAGCATCGGCTTTAAACGCTCAAGCTGGCTCATACGCAGACTCAGCAGCGGCCACAGCCCTTCGCAGCGCACCAGCGACGGCTGCTCCGCCAGCGCCATTAGCAAGTGGATGCTGCGGATTTGAGGATTGTTATCAGATGCTGACGCCGTCAGCCACGCCTGCTTTAACAGCGCTTCTAATGACGAAGAAAGTTGCGGACGCCCGCGCACCGCGCGAGGCAGACGATCGAGGAACGCCAGCAAATCCTGCCAGATAGCGTCCATATCCCATTCGTAACGGCGCGCGATCACGGTGATGTCGCCTTCGCCCTGCTCCAGTAGCTTGAGCAGCCAGTGTTCGGGCTGGATTTCGGCGTGTGCGCGGGTCTGACACAGCGAGGCGGCGGCCTCCAGCGCCTGCGCGCAGAACGGGTTGAGGCGACGCAGCAAGGCGGCTGACTGACTATCCATAGCATGATTCTCCTGTTTGCGGACACGCTACCGCCCATCGCCGTAAACCGAAGCGCATAAGGTCAGCAGGTCTGATGTGAAATAACTTGTGGCTTCACCCGTAATGGATGAAAGCACAAGGTATCTGCTGGGCTGGCTTAGGCCAGCCCAGAGTAATTACGCCGTGGCTCTCTCATTCCATGAATCGGAATGGATAATGTTGCCGTCTTTGTAGGTCCAGGTGATTTTTTCGTAACGCAGTTCTATCTGCTCCAGATGATTGTGCTTCTCCTTTGACGGGTCTTTAACGTCGTGCATCAGCGGATTGACCTTCACCACCTTTACGTTCTCAAGCCGGGTATTGAAGTACTCCACTTCCTGACCCGCATCGCTGATGCGATACCATTTGAACTCCGCCGACTTCAGCGTCTGACCGGTGGTCACCGCTTTGTAGAGGTACGGGCTTGATGAGTCGATTTCCTTGGTTAAGAAGAATGGCGTATGAATACGCGTGCCGGTCAGCTTGCCGGTGTTGTTATCCGTCGGGATATAGAGATTGTGCTGCTGCGCCACCACCTCAATGCTGCCCTCACGGTCCTGCACGTCCACCGATCCCTTGATGTCCGCACCGCCGTCGTCCTTCAGCCACAGATAAACGGGAATTGCCATGTTGTTACTCCTTTTCTTCATAATTGCCGTCACCATCCTGTGATGACGGGGGGATTGCGTCCGCTGACTGGCAGGCATCGGCCTGGGGCAGCAGACTGATTTCAACACGCCGGTTGGCCGCGCGGCCTTCGGCTGTGTCGTTTGTCGCTATCGGGCGGTGCTGGCCAAAGCCCTGCACCGCGAAACAGCTTTCATCCACATCACCCGTGTCACGCATCCAGTCGCGCACCGCTTCCGCTCGCTTAAGAGACAGACGCTGATTCAGCGCAGGATTGCCGGTATCATCGGTATGTCCGGATACAACAATCAGCCAGCCGGCTCTCGCCTTAACGTTGAACAGTGTATTTACCAGCACTTTGGTCGAGCCGGTTTTCAGATCGGGTTTACCGGGATCAAACAATGACATGGCATTTAATCTCACCAGGTTCTGCTGTGGTGCAGGTTTGAGCCCAGGTTCTGGCATCCATTCACTGATGGCGCGAAGTACCGGAAGGTGCAGATGTCCTCCCTGATAGAGCCCCAGATTCAGGCTGAGCGGTGCCCCCTGACGGGCATAGGTGTTAAGCTGACTGGCGTCTTCGCGAAGCACCTGGACCGCCTTCAACTTCAGCGCGTAATCCGTTGTGGCAATGTGGCTGAAGTGCTGCAGATCAAACGCAATGCGCCGGATCAGCGACTGGTTGTTCCAGGCCACCGCACACAACGCCATTACGGCAGCCACGGCAAAGGCATGAACAGCTACGTTCAGGGCTCGATCGCGTGGTGTCAGGCCGCGCCCCTGAGGCAGGAGTGGGAGAATAAATTCGGGGAGTTCGGGATAGGTGCCCGGCGAGATATCTGCGCATCTTATGGCGGTGTGCTGTAACAGCCATGCATGCCATAGCGAATCGCTCCCTTTACCAGGCATCCCGGGTTGCAGAAGCAACATGATGGCAGCCGGTGTCACGGAGGCGACATCAGTGTGTGCGTCAGTCAGCACGTGCAGCACATGCACTCGCGTCCAGGCCTCCAGTGACGTGAACAAAATTTGCTGCTGTATCGCCTTTTCTCCTCCCCACTGTTGCCATTCACTGACATTTTGGGGAGAGCCTTCATCAAGCCAGACTTGTGGGCAGCTCCCCGCCAACTGGAACTGCCACAGCGGCGCGCTGCACAACGTCATCGCACCGGAGATAGCCACATTAATCAGCAGAGGCAACGACAGGTGGGTTTCGCGTTTTAACATGCCGATTTGCCAGCGCAGGACAAATAAATCATTTTTCAATGCGACATTGTCATGCTGATGCTGCGGAGTGATGTTAAGACAGATGGAAAGCTGATTTCCCCAGTCCGGACGCAGCTGCAGTAGCTGGCGAACGCCTTGCTGCAGGTTACTGCTGTCTTTTACACGCACAAAGCAGCCCTGCGGCAGGATACGTACCGGCTCTTCATCGCAGAGGCCACTTGGGCCGCAGCACAATACGACCGGCTGGCTAAACGTAGCGTCCGGCAATCCCTCCCAGCAATCATGAGTGAGCTGAATACGACGACGCGCCAGTTTCAGCATCACAATGCTGATAATCAGCGTCACGAACACGAACAGCAAAATAGCCGCGCTGCGCGCAAGCGGAAGAAACAGCAGGCAAAGCGCGGCGCAGAGTAGCCAGATCCAGAGCGCCAGCAGACGATGCATTAGCGGCGTCATTCCTTTACTCCGGGCAGGAGTGTTGTGATGAGGTGATCAAGCCTGTGATCAAGTCCCCACCACAGCACCACCAGCAGCACAGCGGTCAGGCCAAGACGTGCAGGCCAGCTACTGAGCCAGCCCGCGCGCAGCCCACCGCTTGCCAGCGATAACAACGGCGCATCCGCCGCTCGCGTGAAAGGGGGGATGCGTTTCGTCAGCGCGCTCATCAGCTGTCGGCGCGCCGGTGCGTCTGCCGAAACATACCCGCCGATAAAGCCCAGCATCATCACGCGATGAAAGCAGGTCAGCACCCTCTCGTCGGCTTCCGGCTGGGCCAGCACCTGCTGCATGCGATCGCACAGCGTTTCGCCTGCGTCCATGGTTTGCAAAAAATGGCCCTGCAGCGGCATGTGATACCACTGCAGGCAGGCATCATCCTGCACGCCGCGCCCTTTTACCGCCTCATCCAGCAGCGCGCACTGCGCCAGCAGAATGTCATGGCGACTTTCGCGGCTTACTCCAGCTTCACGCAGCGCCAGCTGCACGCGCTCCGCATCAGCGACGCAGCGCTGCCACAGCGCCAGCCCTTCGCCGTCGGCAAATTCCGGGCCGTGACGCAGGCTGATCACCTGCAGCCATGTGTTTTGCAGCAGCGCATCAATATCCGGGGTTTGTGATGTTGTACTCATGATTTCAGCACCGCGAAGAGTTCCAGTTCCGGGTCACCCAGCGTGCCGGGGACGTAAAACATGCAGCTGCCGCTCTCGAGCATGGCGCGTGCCGCCGGATGCGACAGATCCAGCGTGAAATACTGATTCTCCAGTCGCAGCGGAATGGCGGCCGGCACATGGCTGAGCGGTTTCAGTGGAATACCCAGCTGCGAGCTGTTGACCAGCGCGATCACGTCATCGGGGCTGCCCACTTTGCACTGGCGCGGGAACTGCTCCTGCAACTGCGCAACCGGCAGCGTCGAGCGCACGGAGAGATAGAAATCCGCTTCCTCGCGCAGGCGTGGATCGCTAAGGCGCGCCTGCCACTGACGCAGCCGGCGATCGTGTGTCATTTCAATCGCTACCATGCGCGAAGGCAGACTCGCCTCCAGCAGCGTGCCGAGCAGGCTGAACAGCGGCGGAAATACCTCATTAAGGTTGTCGTGGCGGTAAGCCGGAATGGCGCTCACCTGATGCTCCAGCGAGAACGTCAGCAGACTGCCCGCCAGCCGCGCCAGCTCCGGATAAAGCCGTTCAGGTGGGCTTTGCGGATGGCGCAGAAAATCAGCCAGCACCGGTTCGGCACTGTTGAGCGCATTGAGCAGCCAGAACAGCGACACATCGGCGACGGCAAAATCGGCCATGCGCTGGTTGCTTTCACGGCGCATCGCCATCAGGCGTACCAGACGGGCACCCAGCTGCGTCACCAGCTGTTCAAGTGCTGTCACCAGCCACGGGCTGGATTGCAGCGTCAAAAGTGGCGGCAGGAACTGGCTGTCCAGCACCCAGCCGCCCTGCGCATCCTGCTGCAGACGCGCCACCGGACAGGTCAGCCAGTCGCTGTTGTCCTGATGTGCATAACGCAGCGTCAGTTCAGGCTGCAATACCGCAATCTGTCGGGTGTCATCCCCGAACAGGTTGCGGATATCGCGCCAGCGCTGGCGGAATCGCACCGGGCGCTCGGCCACGTCGCTCTCCTGCAGGCAGTTGCCGCCGTTGGCATAGAGCTGCGGCAGCGCCAGAACAACCGTCACTTCTTTCTGCTCCGCCGCGAGCGTCAGCGTGGGTGGCAGCGGATCGGCGTTGTGCGTATCAACCAGCGTGCCGTCACTGAAGCGCAGATGGAGATGACGCGGTTGCAAACGACCGAGTTTAAGTGCTTCAGGCTCAAACTCCGCCTGCAGCACCCCCCACGGCTGATTGAGCCCCATGCGCGCGATGCACTCGCTGTGCCACGCCTGCCAGGCGGACTGCTGCTGAAAGTGCTGGGGCGAGATCAGGGTGCCCCGGCCCCAGAGTGGTTGTTCTGTTTTCATCCCTGAGTTCCGCCTTACGCTTTAGCTTTTGGCATCTGCGACACCAGCGACAGGTTCACGTCCATCCCTTCCACCTGGAAGTGCGGCACCGCGAACAGCTTGACGCGGAAGAAGCCCGGGTTGTCTTCGATATCTTCCACCAGCACTTTCGCATCGCGCAGCGGATGTGAAGATTGCAGCTCGTCGCCCGGTTCGGTCATTTCGGTGACCAGACCGCGCACCCAGGTGTTCAGCTCCAGCTCCAGCAGGCGGCGATCTTTGGTGGTGCCGATGTTTTCGCGCTGGATCAGCTTCAGGTAATGCGCAATGCGCGACAGCAGGAAGATGTACGGCAGACGCGCATTGATGCGGCTGTTTGCGGTGGCATCCGCGGTATCGTACAGCGCCGGTTTCTGCGTCGAGTTAGCTGAGAAGAAGCAGGCGTAATCGCGGTTCTTGTAGTACGAAAGCGGGATGAAGCCGAGGTTGGCGAACTCAAACTCACGGGTTTCCGGGATCATCACCTCGGACGGGATTTTCATCTGGTTGCCGGTGCCGAGATCGTAGAGATGGATCGGCAGGTCCTGCACCGCGCCACCCGCCTGCGGGCCGCGAATCTGCACGCACCAGCCGTTGCTGATGAAGCTCTGCACCATGTTGGCGGCGAAGGCGAACGAGGCATTGGTCCACAGATATTTGTCGTGGTCCGGGCCTTTCACTTCTTCGACGTAGTTGAAGCTGCGCACCGGCACGGTATCCGGGCCGTACGGCAGACGACCCAGCACGCGCGGCATGGTCAGGCCGATGTAGCGCGCATCGTCGGTATCGCGGAACGATTTCCACTTAATGTATTCCGCGCGGTCGAAGTAGTTGCCGATGTCTTTGATCGCCGCCACTTCCTCCATCGACTCTTTCAGGAAGAACTGCGGGCCGACCGAACCGATAAACGGCATGTGCGCCGAGGCAGCCACTTTCGACAGGTTACGCAGCAGCGCCACGTCCTGCGCGGAAGCATCGAACTCGTAGGCAGAAATTACCGCGCCAATCGGCTCGCCGCCCGGCGTGTCGTATTCCGCTACATAAGTTTGCAGGTAAAGGCCGCTCTGGATGATTTCCGGCGCATCTTCGAAGTCCTGACGCAAGTCGTCTTTCGACACGTCCAGCACTTCAATTTTTACGTTCTGACGGAAGTCGGTTTTATCCACCAGCGACTTCAGGCCGCGCCACGTTGATTCCACCTTCTGGAATTCATCGTGATGCATTACCGCATCGAGCTGGCGGCTGATCTGGCGGTCCAGCTCGGCGATGTGGTGATCCAGCAGGTTTTTATCCAGCTTCTCCACTTTTGCGCCGCTGATTTTCAGGCGCGTCAGGAACACCTGCATGGCTGCGGTCACGCGCTCGTCGGCGGTGGCGTCAGACATCGCCTGGCTGTCCTGCCAGACATTCAGGTCGCTTAACTCCGATACCGGATTGAGGTTGATTTTTTCAAACAGTGAAGCATAGACGCCCCCTTCAACAGGACGCTCCAGCACGGCGGTCTCGCCGGAAGACGGTTTCTTTTTCTGAACGGGCATCAATATTCTCTCTTAATAGTCCATTACGGGGATGTCAGGCCTGTACGGAGGCCAGTGCAGAAAGCTCGGTACGCAGTTCATCGCTGAGAGTGGGATCTTTCAGGATGGCTTCCAGCTCTTTGCGGAAGGTGACGTTATCAAGCAGGTTGGATTTGAGGTCGCGCAGCAGATTGCGCATCGCCAGCATGGCGCGCAACTGTGGGATCTGGCGCGCAACCTGTTCCGGCTCAAAGTCCTTCATGTCGCGGAAGTTAAGCGCCACGTTATCTTCGCTGCCGTCGCCGGCCAGCGTATTTGGCACGGCAAAAGAAACTGCTGGTGCGATATCAGCCAGCACGCTGTTGAAGTTATTTTTATTGACGTTAATTTTTTCGCGTTCAGACAGAGGGCGATCTTCTGCGCCATTGCTGAAATCGCCGGTCACCAGCAGTTTGAGCGGCAGCTCGGTATTTTTAGCTGCTGAGCCGGTATGCAGGTCAAGCTTCAGGTTAATTCGGGCTTTGGGAATTTCATTCTGGTAAGAATTACTCATGATAACTCCTTGTAAAAATGGTGCGGAAAGCACATCAGGGCACACTTTCCAGGCGTGAGCCGGCGGGAATATATAGTGGAATTCTGCACAGGAACAACGGCAGGAAACGGAGGGAAAATGAGCGCTGACGAAAATAATTACATTAAAAAAACAGCTAAGTGCATGTTTTCAGGTTCATTGAAGACAGGAAATAAGACCCATAATTAGATCCATTTATAACAAATCTGACAATTACATGACGTTAAACAACAGTAGGTAAACCCATTAATAGAGGGCATCAGAAGAAAAAGAGGCGCCAGGAGGGGGGGTGCCCGGTTTACACACCTTCTCTCTTACGCACTCACACAGAGAAAAGAGTACGCGTCAGGTGAACTCAACTTGTGTGAAAGCAGTACTTAACAACTGCTATTTGCAATTCAGGCGAGTATTTAGCTTTGGACATAAAATGCATCATCATCAGTTGCATACAACTTTTGGGGTTCAGTGCACTCCTGGCCTCCGCTATCCGGGAGGCGGGCTGCTGGCCACGCAGTCAGCGTCCAGCCTGGGCGGCGCGCTGCACAGGGCCGTCATGTACGCGCTATAGAGGTGGTCGTCGCTGCTGGCTTATCTTGATGAGGATCTGGTGCCGCCTGACAACAACCGGTGTGAGCAGATGTTACGTCCGGTGGCGGTAGGCAGGAAGAACTGGCTGTTTGCGGGCTTGCTGCGGGGCGGCTGGCGGACCTGCAAAAGCTGGTGCACACGGTGCGTCTGAACGGCCTCGAGCCGCAAGCGTGGCTGCGCGACGTGCTGGAGAAGTTGCCGTCGTGGCGCCGGTCAAAACTGCGTGAGCTGCTGCAGTACCTCATCTTACCCGCCCGCATCCGGGCCTTCGGTACCGGAAACAACACCTCAAGCTAAGATCATAACTCACGTTGCTGCGCCACGTGAGTTCACCGGACGCTTAGAAAGCATCTGGATGGCGGAATCAATTAGATCACAAGCCCTGATTATGCGTTAGCGCGACTGTAAGCGTTGCTTAGTCAGTTATCGTCAAGGCAGCTCGATGCTTTTTGGTTAACAGGGGCATGACGTATCCAGGGAGAACGGATGTCATGTTATAAGAAACAAAAAGCTCGTATACCCAATTCATTACGAACAGATGCTGGCCATGTGCAGGATACTTAACATGCCCACTTAAAGGCTACCCGCCAGGTTGCATCATATTTACTATTTATGGTTGGGCGGGCGTCGATCCGGATTGGTGAACGCATCAACACCACACTCACAGACAGGTTCACCGTACGATAAAATGTTTTACGCGGGAAACCCTGTTTTACAGGCTATGAATACTCACTGAGTTTTTCAGCCAACTTGCGCAACCTGTTTTATATAAGATAGAGGGACTGGTAGCATGAAACATGAGAGTTACCCTGGGTTTAATAAGGATTAGCCCCCTATCAAACTGGCAACTCTCAACTTTTAAATGGCATATGTTAAATCAGGTCGCAATTTCAACACCTAATAAAAATGGAATTAAAACCATTTAGTTTTATATGTGAACAAATCGCATAGCTGTCTCAGTCACTTTAGTAATAAACTCAGCCAAAACCTCACGAACGTTCGTTAAAAGTTTATTGTAGTATTCAAGCTGACTGAATATTTTATTAACCCTTCCCTGTTCACGCTGTAAAAAGGTGTCCATGGAAGATTTAAAGTTGTTCCACTCCGTCATCGATAATTTTTTATCACTGCTGTTTCCTAATAAATTAGCGGCCATTTGTTTAAAGGATTGGAAGCCTGACGTATCTATAACAACTTTGTTTCCAACAACCTTTCCAACACCCATTTTCTCACACCATGCCTTTGCTTCATCAGCGCTTTTTCCTTCAAAAAGGGTGGTGTCACCAAAAGCACTCATCATTTTATCCATTGCATCCATAAGCGCTTTGGCGTTTATCTCAACTTCATTGGGATCCTTGCCCGGCTTCGTATATTGTGTGACCAACTCGTTAAGTTTTGAAAGCGTTTCATACCAGGCTGTCATCTTTTGCGTCGCCGACATAAACGGATCAAGGAAATTCTTTTGCATCTCATCTATAAGCTGGCTGATTGCATCTGCAATATCCTGGTCAGACATATCAGAAGAAGTACTATAATGGAGATTTTTTAATGCGTGATATTCTGATTCTTCCGCTGTTTCCTGAATTTTTTGCTTAAACTGAGTGATCAGGTTTCGATCACTTGCATGATCTTCATCCTTAAAACGCTTTAATATTTCACGTTTGAAAACGATGGATTCATTTTGTTCAAGCATAGCTAAAAGCATCGGCTCAGATTGTGCTTTATCTGCTACATCAACTAATCGCGCATATACTTTATCAAATAATTCTTTAAGGCGGGCTGCCGCATCAAACCGTTTAGCTGATCCGCGGTGAGCCGGGCTCTCAACCGCCGTATTTTCTTCCGCGACTGTCAAAGATTCTTTATTTTCAGGGCTAGCTTCCTGATTATCTATTTCACTTGGTTTAACGATATAACTGGAGGATGTTGTGAATGTATTAACAACTTGCATAAAAAAACCCTTAAGTAAAGGCGGTTGCCCGCCTTATAAAAATCACATGCGAACGCTCGGTACATTTCGTGAATATTCACCGAGAGTACGTAACAGCTTTTCAATTTGCTCAGAAATTTTACTTTCTAACTCTCTCTCATGATCAGAACTTTTCTGCGTCATGCTCATATTGAATTCAGTTCTGCTAATGCCAGCCTGAGCAAGCTCATGTGTCAGGGTTCCAGATTGCTGAGTGATCATGCTTATCTGATTACCTATCATTTTGATCGCGTCAGCTTGTGTACGCTTTTGTTCAAAAATACGCCCAGCCGTATCAATCATGTTTTGGTGATTAATTTTCTGGTTCTTAAGACTGCCAATATCAGTGCCTTTAACAGGATTTTTAATACTATGATTAATGGTGGCTAACTCTTCACGCGAATTTTTTATTGCAGAGTTAGCATTTTTGGTAGCCAATCCGGTTTTTGATACAGAAAATCCGGAAGCAGCAACACTGACGAATGAACCAGCGATAGCAGTTGCAGCGTTCTTGATCGCTGAAGCAACTTTATCCTCGGCCGCTTTATCTTGCAGACGCTCGGCCATAGTATTCAAAAAGGACTTAATTTTATTAGCGTCCTCTTGATGCCGTTCATTTCTTTCCATTTGTTCAAGAACAATTTGTATGAACTTAGCCATTGTGCTGCCAAAATTTATGAAATCGTCCTTGGATAAATTAAGCATCATGCCCGCCACGTGTTGGTGGCTATCTGGCTTTACCAGACTGCTATAATCCTCCGTATCAGCTACAGCAGTTGCTAATAAATTCAGGCTGTTGCGGAGATTAGATTGAGATTGCTTATTTTTATCTGCCGAATCACCAATTTTTTCGTCAACTAAAGTATCTAAATCAGTGTGCTTTAAATATTGCAGTGAATTATTATAAGTAATATTCATATTTAATCCTTATTTGCTGTTGAAATGATTTACATTAACCAGCTTTAGTCATGTTTTTGAGGTTGTTAATGATTGCATTACTGGCATTCATTTCATTATGGACAATTTCTGTAGCCATCTGTGACAGGCTAGCCATAAACTCCTGTATTTTTTTCATGGCTTCACGCATATCATCCTGAATTTTCTCAACGACTTCATTATTGAAGAGATAAATATCATTTTCAGCATTGAATTTTTCGTAACGTTGGTTTGCCAGCCCCTGCTGTACATCACTGACAGCTTTCAGGGTCACACCACTGAAACCAAGTGCTTCGTTACCGGTCGTAGTATAACGAATCAAACTATCATGATTTTTTAAGGTGAGTTTACTATTCAAATCTTTAAAAGATTTGCCAGCATTCTTCATGAATTCTGGTATTTTGTTCGCAACCTGAGACATCATTTTGGAAATCTGTTCTGTGGCTGCTTTTGTCAAAGGCTCGATCATTTTTCCAATTTGCGTGGCAGCACTCTTCAACAGGATAGCTGCAGCAATGACAGCTGCGATCGTTGCTGCCAGCGTTAATCCCGTTTTAATGGTCTGATAAAGCTCTGGAGAAATTTTCTCCAGCAGTTTCCCTAAGCCCGTCTTATCAAGAAGGAAGTCTACAATTTTCCCCATGGCTTGCATTAAAGGCATAATGACATGGTTCATCAAGGGTGAGAGCGCTTTTGCCAGGAATGACTGACCTGTAATTGCCGTAGCGGCCATGTCTGCAAGTGTGATGCCCAGCACTATTGCCGCAAGAGGAGATGCAAGACCACCTGAAACTACCGTTAAGGCAACGCTTACAGCTGAAACCACAAAACCAATGATCTTAGAAATGCAATTTTTAATTTTTGAAGATTCTTCCGCTTTACGGATTTGTTCCTCATTCTCTTTCACGCGAGCAGCCTGCTGAGCGTGCATGCGCTCAGAGCGTAACTCCATTGCCTGACGTTCAGCTTCAGCGCGGTCTGAAACATCCTTTGCCATAAATGCCTGACATTTATTGATAAGATATATCAGGCGTTTACCGACAGAGAGTTGATCTTCATTTTTTGTCTGAATATGTTTCATATCCAGAAAAGCAGCAGCTGTATTGTTATGGCCTGCTAATGCAGCGTCTAACTCGGTGTTAAACTTATTCTGTAAAACGAGAACCTTATCTGACAGCTGGCTGACCCTCTGGCGCGCAGCACTCAGTAGCGTGCCGAGTGAAAGCAAACCATCCTCAGCTTCTTTAATTGCCGCGGAGACTGCCTGATACTCTTCAGCGCTCTCAGGAATACCCTGCTCTTTGAGCTGGTCAAGTTTTGCCTGAAGATTGGTAATTTTATCTTTTAACGTATTTGCCTGCCCTGTCAGATTATCGAGCTCAGACACGGCACCATCGAGTTCAGCCATCGCTTCATCAATCTGTCCCGACAGTTCATCCAGCATTTCCTTAACGCGTTTATTCAGTGCTTCCATTGATGAGGAAAACAACTCAAGAGAATGCTGAAACTTATCAACCGCTTTTGAATCCTCGTTGAGCATTAACGCGCGCAAAGAGTTATAGATGTTGTACATAGACTGCTTTTCAACATTTTTTGTTGGTGCTCGTAATACGGGGGCGTTTTCTTCCGTATTATTTTCTTCTATATCCAAATCTTCCTGCGTCGCTACAGCTGCATAGGCTCCTGCCGTGCCGGTGTTGCGTTTTTCAGCACGCCCATCGTGGCTCATGCCAGTAGGTGGTACCAGTACACGTTCGGGTGAGACCTTGATGTTTTCTGCTTTACCATTAGTGAGCAATTCGTTTTGCTCAGCTCTTGTTGCGAAAATGCCGGACAACTGATTTGATATATTCATCGCATCCTCTTAAATTTTATTTTTCCCGGAACTCTGGTCGATTTGATTTTATCGTATCCATATAAACACGGGCTTTGGTTACTAACGTATCATCCTGACTATTGCTTATGACCATATCAAAACACTGCAATGCTTTAGCAGTATTACCCATGAGCAAATTACACTGGCCGCCGTAAAACATTGGGTGCAGATCGTTCACAGCCATTACGTGTGCCAGAGCATAAAAATCACATGCTCTTTGGTAATTTTTTTTAATCTGGTGAACAGCACCTAATCCTATGACGTAATCAGCATTGTTTAAATCGTACATGCAAAGCATTTTGAAAAGATTTTCGGCTTCATCAAGTTTATTTTCGCGGTAGAAATGGTATGCACAGGCATACATTTCTTCCATAGACTCATTTGATACGCCTTCAATATCTTTTAACATTACTCCTTTTTGCACATACTCCATCAGCATCGAGGCCATCTGGGCAACATCATTACCTTGATGTTCATTTTTTTCTTGTGTCATCTCACACTCCTGACTTCTATACCCCCGATGTAGGGTAAATTTAAACAGACATCTTTGGTGGGTGCGCATAAATAACGCTCATAATAATTACGACCTGCGTTCCTTCTCAGAAGAGTCATTTACGGTTGCGGGCCCAGTCTCAATGGGCTTTGAACACGCCAGCTCTACAGGATGTCGCTGGAGTTCTGACGAACTTTCCTGCTCAACTGTAACAGGCTCATCGCTACTGTCTGGCTGAACGGGTTTACTCAGCATTGACTCAATCCATTCCATTTCAACCGACTGGAGCCATATGAGAATGTCCATAACGGGCTTAAAGCATTCAATATTAATAAAATGATTAACAGAATGTGTTGCATATATTTTTCGAGCCAATGCGATATCTTCAATTACTGGGGTACCCACTGACTTAGCGTACCGTTTTACAGCAAGCGCTGTAGCATTGGTTTCAATCAACGAGATGAAAGGGATAAACGTAACATCTTTATTGAGATAAATACCCACAGCTATATGTGTTGGGTTGACAATGACGGCATTAGATTTTTTAATGGTAGATCTCATCTCTTCCGAAAGCATCTCATGATGTAATTCTCTACGCTTCGATTTTATTTCAGGATTACCATTAAGTTCCTTATCCTCTTGTCTGACTTCCTTTTTGTCCATCTTCAATCCTTTGAGGTGAATAAAAAACTCAGCTATACAATCAAGCATGACAATGATTATGATGCTCCCCAGGAAGAACATCAGTAATGAATGTAACAACTTTCCCCAAATAGCGAATTCGCTATTGGCATCAGCATAGATAAGTGAAATGATTTCCTTTTTGTTTTCATCCCAAAAAAGCGTGGCCGTGATCCAGAATGCAATCAGAAAAAGCAAGGCTTTAACAAATTCCTTTACTGTCCTGATATTAAATATTTTTTTAATACCCTTAACAGGGTTAAGTGAGTCAAATTTGATTTTCAACGCTTTAAGCGCGAGCTTTGCACCGGTCTGAATCAGACCGGGTAAAACCGTTGCAACAATCCCCATCATCAGAACAGGAATTAAGATCTTTGCCCCCAGCGTAAGGCACATTAATGCATATGAATGAGCGGAAAGCGTAAAATGAGATTCAGACGCCACTCTTAGTACATATTTTAATTCATCCAGAGAAATCGTTAGTAACAGCGACTCAAGACCGATTAAGGTGAGACATGTAGCGATGAGATCTTTACTTTTAAAAGTTTGACCTTCTTTAGCCGCATCTCTTATTTTTTTCGGAGTCGGTTTTTCTGTTTTATTAGAGGACATATAATTTCATTTAAGCGTATCAATCGATAAGTAAGTTAATAATTTAATGATTTCTGCGGGCAAATAAGGTGAAAAATATAACGTCAGGATCCCAAAACCGATCATACTTTTAACTGTCATAGCCAGCGCAAACGCATTTAGCTGCGGCGTGTAGCGCGCCAGGAGTCCAAGCAAAACTTCAGCAACAAGAAACATCGTGATTACGGGTGCCGATAGCCGTATTGCCTGAAGCATCATGATCGTAATATAACCTGTAATTTCTTCCAGTGAAGGAATAGTCAGTACATCTGGAGGCCAGAATACATAGCTTCTCGTTACCATATCAAGCCAGATAACCAGTCCGCCTGACTCCAGTATCAAAGCAGCAGCGAATATATTAAACAGGTTAGCCAACTCGGATGAATCCACCCCACTTAAAGGGCTCAGGGAGCTACTTAGTGTCGCACCTCGCTGATTATCTATATAGCTCCCCGCGGCGTGCATGACCCAGATTGGCAGGCATATGAACATCGCGATGATCAGCCCTGTGATAAGTTCTTTAACTAACAAGCCGATATACAAAATTGGCTCAATGCTACCGATAAACTCACCAGAATATGGCCACAGAACAGCTCCAACGATAAAAACGATGGGATACTTAGAAAAATCAGTTACCACCGAGTTACTGAAAAATGGAAATAATAAAAAAGCCGGAAATAGTCTTGCCGATGAAAGAACAACACCATAAATCCAGTAATGAAATTCAGAAAAGAGTTGAAATCCCTCAGCCATTTTTTCTCAACGCAAAATTCATTACTTCATAGCTAAATTCAAGCAGAACATCGCCAAACCATCCCGATAACAGGAAAAGGCATATGCACACCCCTAACAACTTAACACCAAAAGGAAGTGTTTGTTCCTGCAACTGAGTAACTGTCTGGAAAAGACCTACCAGTAATCCTATTGTGGTTGCGACAATCACGGGTACTGCTGATAAAATCAATACGAGCCAGATAGTTTTATTACCTGCATAAATGATCTCATTCATTTATTGACTTCCCAGCGAGAGGTATTGCTCGATAAGTCCGGTTGAAATGAGGCCCCAGCCGTCCATTACCACAAACAAAAGTAATTTTACGGGGACTGAAATTGTCACCGGGCTCATCATCATCATCCCCAAAGTGAGCAATACACTCGAGATTAACAAATCAATTACAACGAACGGCAGGTAGATATAAAATCCAATCCGGAACGCATCTTTAATCTCACTTAATGCGTATGCAGGTAAAAGTGAAAAAAGTGAAGGTTCAGCAGTCTGTACGGGCTCATCTGTCACATCTGCATCAATGACCCGACTTCGTCCCTGCTGTGCTTTCTCGAAGAAAGCACTTAAATCAGGGTCACTGTATTTTTTTAGATACGATTTATAGGCGCCAAAACCGTTATCAACAAAATCCTCAATGTGCTCTGCCTTGCTTAAATCAAGGTTATTATCTTTATAATAGGCAAATCCATCTTTAAATACGGGTGTCATGACAAACACAGCCAGCAGGAATGCTACACCGTTGAGTGTCATATTCGAAGGAATTTGTTGCAACCCGATTGCATTCCTGACCATTATAAAGACAATTGAGAACTTTATATAACAGGTTCCTCCCGCTATTAAAAAGGGTGCCAGAGAAGATATTGTCAGTAATGCAATGAGAGAAATATCATTCTCCATCTGAAACTCCGGAATAGAGCTCCTGGATTTCTACACCCATCTGTCCTTCAAGCCACACAAGTTCACCCTTACCCAAAAGGGCACCATTTGCATGGATAGAAACACTTTTCAAACCGCCAGTACCGATTCCTAATGCTTCACCTGGTGCAAGCTTGAGCAATTCTTTCAACGATACCTGCTTTTGATGAACGATAAATTCAAGATTAACTTTCAGATTGTCAATCCCTCTTTGATTGTACGGCTCAGAAACTTTTGTAATGTCCGTCAAGTCATCAAATTCATTCATGTCTTCGTACAATGAGCTTGTCATAAATTCGTCACCTTCAGAGAAATATTTACCGATAATTTTTTCGTCACACACAATATCTTCTCGCAGGGTGCTAATAAGCAGCACATCCTCCACGTTCAGAGTTTTAATGTGTTTTAATTTAAGTTTGCTTTCACCTAAGACCAGACGAAGATTGAACGTCAAATCAGGAAATAATGATTCAATGTTGTCATCAGCACTGATTCGTGTATCAGGTAAAGCTAAAATCCACCCCGTTCCTAACGAGGTCGCTATTTGTGGCAGGTTATCCCGTAAAAAAACACTTTCATCTGCCGGATGATGGTCTTGCAACTTCACCGTACTTTGTTCATCAATATTAACCACACAGACTGAATCACTGTAATGGAAACAATCTCTGATATCACCGGCGCTTAATTTCTCAGAAGAAAGTCCTGAGGCAGTTAACCATTCTTTCTGCATCCATGACCTGAGATCCACAATGACAGACAAACCATTTGCATCGGAGAACACTTCAGCTACCGCTCCGGGTGGGATCGCGGAGTGAGGAGAAACATATGCTTCGGCAATAAAATGACCGAGCCCAAATTTCAGCTTAGACTCAACACCATCATAACGGCGTAATGGGATAACATTCATACCTCTTCCTCGTCCCAGATATCATTATGCTCATTTCGATGTTGCTGCTCTTTTTGTTCCTCCCCTTTCAACGTTAATGAAGGGGCATCAGGCATGTTCATTGCAGCATCTAACCTTTCACGAACGATGGTCGATGAGGGTGTTATAGTCGCCACAGGGTTTGCCTGAGAACCTGAAAGGTTTATATCTACAGACGTTTTTCCGGTCTCATCCACCCGCCGAAAAGAATAAGTAATGCTCTTACTTCCGCTGTGCTCATTTTGAGATATCATTGGTGCCGGGCTTCTCGCCTCAGGCAATGTGTTCACAGGGACTGCAGACTGCATCCTGGTTTCAGGTTGCTGTGTCACTGGCTCAGGCACACGGTGGTGAATTAATAATGTATTTTCAGCGTTTTTTGCGAGCGACTCTCCTGATTTCACCTTAAAAGGGCTCAAAACTTCACTTTCAAAACTTAGTTCTTCCACCGTAATTTCAGAAACGCGTGGCAATACTGCGTTCGTCATCTTATTTTCAGCCACAACAGACATCATGGGTGAAGTGGTATCCTCTTTTAATGGGAGTTCTTTAACCGTCATATGCTGATATTGGCGAACATGAGGTGTTACAACCTCCTTTATTGATACTTTTGAAGGTAAAACATCCAGATGAGTACCAGCCGGCTTATGAGACTCAGCAATAACTTCGGATGGCTTTATTGAAGGCTTGAGATCATTACTGTCATCTAATAAATGACGAAGTTCTGCAACATAGGCAGACAGAGGAACCAGGGCGTCAGCGTCCGACTTCTTTTTTTTATTGTTTGAGCTGTCAGCTTTATTACCTTCCTCAAAATCAGGAATAAACTGGGTATGATGTTTGACTATGACTTTGTCCAATTTATGCGTTCCTCTGTATCGTTGTCTTGTTGGTTAAGCATAATGAGATTTGATTTTCGGTTTAATGCAGATAAACGTAATGACAGCTTATCTTTTCTTTTTTCTAATGCAGTTCTTTTTCTACGTGCATTTGCGATTGTGATTTCAAGTTCTTCTATTTTTTTGTAATGCTCTTCAACACGCATTACAACCTCTGCTATCTGTCTTTTTGCAGTTCCCTGTTTTTTTTTAACATCAAAAATATCGGCCAGCGAAGTCATGCCAGAAATCGTCAGTGAATCAAGATGATGTTTTGCCTGTTCCAGAACCGTATTGCATTCTGATGCCATAGCATGATGCCTCTGGATTTCCGCAGTGGTTTTAGCAATCAGAACATCCTGAAGCATCATTTTATTAGCAGTCCTGTCATGAACAAGAGCTATATTAGCTGACAACCTCATCCATTAAATTCCACATATCATTTTCATTGCATTGCTCATTGATGTTTTGACAAAGAAACTGACCTACAAGATCCTTCTTTTTATAAGCGATGTCATGCTCAGGATTTACCCCTGACTGATATTCTCCAAAATCAATCAATACCTGCAATTCTTCGATATCTGCCATCAATGCCCGGAACTTGCCCGCTGCCAGGAGTTCGTTTTGCGAACTTACTCTCTGGCTGACACGACTAATGCTTTTGAGTACGTCAATTGCAGGATAATGATTTTTAGCTGCAAGTTTTCTGCTTAGAATGATATGCCCGTCAATGATTGAGCGTATCTCTTCTGTAACCGGATCAGACTCTTCTTCATTTTCAACCAGCACCGTCAGAAAAGCGGTAATGCTGCCTTCACTGGCGGCACCGGGTCGTTCAAGTAACAGTGGCAGACGTTCAAATACGGAGGCTGGATAACCTCTCCTGGCTGGCGGTTCACCAGACATCAACGCAATGTCTCTTAACGCTCGTGCATATCGGGTAACCGAATCCATAAACAAAACGACATTTTTGCCTTTATCTCTGAAAAACTCAGCAACGGTCATGGCGACAGAAGCCGCATTAGCCCTGTCCAGTGCTGAGAAATCAGAAGTTGCGTAAATGACGATACACTTGTGGCCATAGCCGGAGGCCCTTAACTCGTTAACAAATTCTGTAACCTCTCTGCCACGTTCACCTATCAGCGCAACGACAAAAATATCCGCGTCCGCATTATTAATAATCATCTGCATCAGCGTCGTTTTACCGCAACCCGCTGCGGCGAAAATGCCCATACGCTGGCCGCGGCCACAACGTATGAGTCCATCAATAGCTCTCACCCCTGTCAGGAACGGAGTTGAGATTGGTGACCTTTCATTCCAGGGAAGCGGTGATGACTGTGCGCTTCGGACTTCATAGTCATCATGAGTATAGGTTGCACAAAACCGTTCGATGACTTTCCCTGAAGGGGTAAGTACGCTTCCGATGAGGGCAGACGATACCTTAACAGCAAACTCTTCACCTGTTGGACTGATGACCATTTTTCTTGACAAGCCTTGTACCGAACCTATAACGCCCAGAACAGTGATGTCTTCACGAAATCCAAGTACGACTGCACGACTGACAACAGATGCCTTATCCCAGCTACTGCAGACATCGCATATTTCCCCGATTCGAACATTATGCAACCTTGCTTCAATCATCGCGCCAGCAACCTTCAAAGGATGAGCCTGCTGTCGCAAAAGATCATGACGGTGCATTATTTCAGAGCCTCAATATACAATTCAATATTGTTATAGAATTCCTCAATGGCGCTACTGAAGTCATTTTTATTAAGCGCATTTTCGGTAACAATATAGTTAAGCACCGTGAAGTTTTCGTGTTCTGACAAGTGGTATTTACCCGTAATTGAATAAGCCACATCACTCATCAGAAGTTGAAGTAATTTTGCGGAGCTCTGCTCAAGTATATATTCATTGTGTTCCATGAGGCGGGCAAACATCACGACATGCTCATCTCTCAGCGCAATCAAAATGCTGGGTCTCGACTCAAAATCTAAGGCTATAGTACTGTGGCTATCAAAATCAGAAAGCATATCTTCATTACAGCCGCTTTCAAGTAGTGCTTCTCTTACAAGTTGTCCTATATCAATCATTGCTTTAATACCTTTTAATTAACAGATCGGATGACATCAATTTTAACATTATCGGTAATTTCGCCATATGAAAGAACTTCCAGATGCCGATATTTAGCTTCAATGAATCTCTTAACAAAGCGCCTGATATCTACAGATGTCAAAATCACATAATCTTTTTGAGACATCAAAACCCCACCTAAAGAGTATTCAATTTTATCCATTAACACTTCTGCTTCAGCAGGGGATAAATTAAGGAAAACGCCTCCTGAGGTACTGCGAATATTCTTCCTTATAACTTCTTCTACTTCAGCCGAAAACATGACTACACGTAATACACCATTTGTTGAAAATTTATATGAAATATAACGCGACAGAGCACTTCTGACCTGCTCTACAAGATTGATAATATCTTTTTCTTTCGACGCCCACACGGTCAGCGTCTCAATAATCAACTTTGTATTTCTGACAGATATTTTTTCGCTCAACAGGCGCTGGAAAATCTCAGAAATTTTCTGAACTGAAGCATGGCGTGTCGCTTCTTTTATCAACTCCGGGAAATCTTTTTCGAGTCTGTCAAGGTGCGATTTTGTTTCCTGCACACCAAAATACTCATTTACGTTGAGTAAAAGTACATTTATCAGACAGTAATAAAGTTCATCTAGTGCACTACGGGTAACAAAACCGAGCTCACTGAGTTGTTGCTCATGTTCGGCTGGAACCCATATTGTATTTTCATTTAACTGTGTACTTATTCCCAGTTGTTCTATCTCATCTGAGCCATTTATCACTGCCAGCCAGTCGGTATGTAATGTGAATTCACTGGCTTCAATTTCGTTGATCAAAAGTTTAGCGGTGTCATCAGACTGCTTTTGCGTTGTACGCAGTACCATCTCTGGCAAATGGATCCCGTAATCCACAAAAAATTGACTTCGAAAGCGCATGATGGCGTTCAGTTCTTCAAGATAAGCTCCTACTCTTGGGCTGGTTAACAACATCAGGGGAACCGTGACTGGTGTTATCTCATCAAGATTCTCAATCATACTTAATCGGGTACCGCTACGTTGAGTTACACGGTCAACTTCGTCAGATGGGGTAATGTCAGCTTTTTTCACTGATGTCGTCTTACGCATCTTATACCAGCGGTATGCGCACAACCCCCCCGGTAGCATAGCCAGCAGGATGAATATCATGAGCGGGAAGCCGGGGAGAATCCCTATCAACAACGCAATGATTGATGCAATTATCAGCACAAACTGATTGCTGAAGAGTTGTGACATCATGGTTTGTCCCATGTTGTCACCTTCACCGCTAACACGTGTAACAATAAAACCCGCACTGATTGCAATCAGAAGTGAAGGGATCTGCGCTACAAGGCCATCGCCTATCGTCAGCATGGTGTAAGTTGATAACGCAGTAGACATATCCATGTTATGCTGGCTGACGCCCACACTGATGCCGCCAATAAAGTTAATAAAGATGACAATTATGCCGGCAATCGCATCACCTTTAATGAACTTCATCGCACCATCGAAAGAACCATAGAGCTGACTTTCCTTTTCAAGAACGGTACGTCGGTGAGTAGCCTCTGACGAATCTATAGCCTGCGCACGTAAGTCCGCATCTATACTCATCTGCTTACCTGGCATACCATCCAGTGAAAAACGAGCGGCCACTTCAGCGACGCGTTCAGCACCTTTGGTGATGACCAAAAATTGGACGATGGTCACGATTGCAAATATAACAAAACCGACAACTATATTATCGCCAATAACGAACAAACCAAATGTGGCAATGATTTCGCCTGCATCAGCATCATTCAATATTAATCGACTCGTGCTTATTGAAAGCGCAAGGCGGAAA
The DNA here is from genome assembly GCF_040255075.1 of Pantoea sp. BJ2. Classification (NCBI taxonomy): domain Bacteria; kingdom Pseudomonadati; phylum Pseudomonadota; class Gammaproteobacteria; order Enterobacterales; family Erwiniaceae; genus Pantoea; species Pantoea sp. BJ2. Next base: position 396,365 of record NZ_CP158294.1, on the reverse strand, counting down.
AGTGTCGTAATCAATAATATCGCAGGAAATGATGAGAAACTTAGTATCCTGTCAATATAAAAGGATGAAAGAAACACTAATGCTGACAGTACGATATTAAGGCCAATAAGGAAATCGACTAATAGTGTAGGCAGCGGTATCACCAGCATAGCAATAATAGTCATCACCAGAATAAGAATAAAAATTTCCGGATGATTTTTAATTCTTGAAAGGAACTGGTTAATCACTTCCCTCCTCCATTTTGAATGTCATCTTTAAGCACTCGCATTTCATGCATCTGGTTATTTGATATATCAGTCAAAAGCTCAATGATATTTTCAAGTAAAATATCCCTGTGTTCATTGCTCAGGTACATTTCCACTGGTAGCTTCTTCGCGTGATTATAAATCATCTGAACAAAAAACGACTTTTGCCATTGACTCAGACCAGAAAAAAACTTTTCCGTCAGTTGATTCAGTGAATCAGCGAAGCTGTCAGAATCAGACAAAAGACATAACAGAAACAATATTAAATCTTCGTGAGCAACCTGAGCACTCATCTCGGGTATTTTTTCAAACAGGCCATTAATAAATAGGTCATCGCTTGTACGAAGAACTTTAATCTGCGTCAGTCTTCTTAGCACCATCCCAAATTCAGGCATAGTGCAGCTGGGGTCATGTGATTCAATATCAGCGAGCAGCGCACTTTCTATAAAATCGATAATTATATGTCTTCTGGAAGCACCAAAAAGAACGACCCACTTTTCATAGCTGAGCACTTCAGAATCGTCTCCCTCCAGAAATTCTCTGTAAGCATTTCTGACTATTGAGGGGCTTAGTTTAAGTTTCCTTCCGAAAATCCTGGCTTTAAGCGCAATATTCAGTCCAGCCTTGGTCGCCTTACTGTTGCATTGTTCCTGCGCTTCATTTAATGCTTCCTGAATAATATCCGTCTCTTCAGGGAACAATCGACGCCTGTTTAACATGACACGCAATGCAGCTATAAGGCAGCTATCATCTCTGAAAAGCTCCCGTGCACGAGGAAACAGGACCCATTTACTCTCAGACTTATCTTTTGCTTTAACTGCTGCAACCCGTACCGCGTTGATCAGCGAATTAACATGTTCGTGTCCTTCATCATCAAGGATGTAATCAATGTCAGGGTCATTAAGAAATTCAGTACGTTTCTCTATTTCCCGCCGGTTCCTTATGAGGGCAACATACGCTGATATTTCATCAACTGATGACAAAAACTGCTGTAGCGTAGGGACATTACTGTCAGTATCATCGGCAATATTCGTGTTTTGACTACCAGTAAGATCTCTGGATAGTTCAGTCTGCCCTCTGGCCTCCTGCCTTTCTCTGACTTCAGCGAGTCTGGCAGGCGTAACGCTTACTTGGTGCTGGATTGGGCCGGCCATTGGATGCCATTCATGAAGTTTTCGGTCCAGTCTAAAAGTTTATCTGATGCGGAATTGCCCTTGATATCAGAAATCATAGTTCTGGCATCTTTAGAATCATTCCCATAGATTTCCTTAGGCTGAATCAGGAATATACGCACCAGGCTTGCATTTTTTTCTACGCGGGAACTAAAAAGCTTTCCAACCCAAGGGATGTTTTTTAGTCCTGGAATACCTGAATCAGTTTCGCTTTTCTCTTCACGCGAGTACCCCCCAACCAAAAGGCTTTTTCCCTTCGGTACACGAGCAATCGTGTTGATCTGTGTACGCCCTACTTCCGGCAACATATCGCCTGAATCGCTTTGACGAAGTTCATTTCCGTCTTCAATGTTGAGCAAAAGTTCTACATCATCCGTTTGAGTGAAACGAGGAAGTACATTCAGCGATGTACCATATGTCACATGCTCGAGATTGGTGACGCGTTCTCCCTGCAATTTTGTATAAAACGTCCTGTTGTTATCGAAAACCGCTGGCACATTTTCCTGTGTCAGTATCATTGGTCTGGAAACAATATTTGCTTTATTCTCTTCTGTCAGCGCCAGCACAGCCGCCATAAAAGAAGCGCCATCAACAGTGCTTGTTCCGCCGCCGTTCAAAGATACGCCGAGGCTATTGCCCATATTCAGGGAACCTTTAAAGTTAACGCCTAACTGATCAAGTTCCTGCTTCTGAAGGTCAATGATCCAGACAGACATTTCAATGTGCCTTCTGGGTAGATCCAGTCCGTTGATAAGTGTTCTGATGTTGCGGACCTGCTCACGCGATCCCTTAACAAGTAAGCTGTTGTTATCGGGATTCGGTATAACAATAGCCGGGATCTCTGCCCGGGATAACCGGATTGCCGGTGAGGACGTCAGTAACGTATCAGGGATGCCCGTTGCCTCAGGAAACATCAACCGTGTTTTACTGGTCGACGGTTCAGTTTCATCCCCTGCTTCAGTTTTTTTTTCCGGTATATTAACCTCATGCGAAGCATTCGGTGATGCACCGGTAAGCTGGCTGATAATCGTAGCCATTCCAGGGATTGTTATTTGCTCATCCCGATAACGATAGAAGCGATCGCTCACGAATGTATTGTACAAGGGGATCACATTCAGACTGGAATAGTCCGAGGGCGTATCCATTTTGCTTTCAAGATAGCTCACCGCATCTGTAACAATTTTTATATATGCTGGAGGACCTGAGATGTAAAAAGTCTGCGTCGCAGCGTCATCGCGTATAGGATATCGGGTGTCATATAATTTAGAAGATACGAGGAAATTCTTAACGGATGCGACAGATGTATTAACCAAAGTCACAATCGTGCTTTTCGTCTCAGACGCATCATAAATGAATACACTCTGGCCATCGGAGTACCAAATTAACCCCATCTGATTACATACACGGCTAATAAGTGCATCCGGAGACGACAGGTCAAAACTGCCGGTGACTCTTTTTTTGGACGCCAGTGGGCTGGCAATGATTGGCTTGTGAAGCTTTGTTGATACAGCTTCAAAAAAAGTCTTGAGCGAATCTTTTTCTGCAGTATATCCCACTGTATCAGCAATACTCGCATTTTCAGCATAGACAGGAAGCGTTAAGCATAACATCAGGCTACAACCTAATACGCTTAGGTTAAATTTATTTACTAGTTTCATTGTTACTAATACATTCAATTAAATTCTTTAACTTACGAGGAGGTATGCCCAGGGTACTTTTCACCTCATTTGAAAAATGAGATAGCGAGGCATAACCGTGTTTAATTGCAACGTCAGTTATCGAAATATCGCCTTCGAGTAACTCGAGCAAAGCATTAGATAATCGCCATTGGCATAATTCATACTTTGTCGAATTGCCTAGGGCTTGCTTTGTGATTCGTCGAAAGTGAGATGACGATAATCCATATCGTTCACCCATAGACTTTAAAGACAGCTCATTGTCATAAGAGTTAAGTAAGAACCGGATAACCCAGTAGGACTCTGTACTTCTCAGCAGATCGCAAATATTCGAATTTCGGCCTTCACGTTTGAGATTCAGTGTGATCAGCCATTTCTTAAAGCCTTCATCGGTTAGCTCTTTCCTAAAGGGGCTTAAATATAAATCACTCCAGACCGGCGTTCTGATAACTGGTTCCTGACCAAAAGCTGCATCGATAAATGCCTGCAGCTTTACAATATCTGCAAAGTTGCCTTTCACAATTTTGATATTGCCACTTACTAATGATACAGAAGAGGCTTTAAAACATAATACGCCTGTCTCTGCAGGTCTTAACCTGTAGAGCGAGGTGTCATCAGTCCGGGTGAGCGAAAGCACCGCACCTTCCTGCGCATCTCCCTGGATCCACCAGACTGAATTCACTTCAATATGGTCATCAGCATAATTTTTAATTGAGGGTTCATGTGTACGTTCGTCACTAGCAGAAAGAGAATTATTTACCATGGATAATACCCATTTGAATTGCGGTAAATTCTGGCAATCTTTGTTGCATACTTCTTTCTTAACTTAACTCGTTTTGATGATGTTCCCGCATTATATGCCCCTACAGCCTCCCAGCCGTAGCCATACTGGCGAATCATTCCATTTAAAATGGATGCGCCTGTTAAGAGTGAAATGCATGGATTGACGATAAGCATCTCTTCAGTTACTCCTATCCCTTTTAGTCGTGGTAGATGAGTACTGTTTATCTGCATAAGACCTATGTCATAGGTCCCATTCGTATTTCTGTTCATAGCAGCCGAATTCATGCCTGATTCGGCATGGGCAATTGCTTTAAGAAGGTTTGCATCGATTCCATATGTATACTCTGCAAGATTCCAACATGTAGACAAAGCCGGCGTTGAAAAAAGAAGCATACATATCGTAGCGATGCAGTTAAGATTAATTCTCATCAGTCATAACCACTAATTTTGTCAGTGTTGTAATTTACGCTGTTCGATACACCTAATCATGATGAAAAAATCACCGCAGAGATTTATTTTTTTCTCCCGCGAAAAAAATAAATTAACAAATCATTGCACTCAGTAACATCACACTGCGCCTTCTCGCAGCCGCATCAGACGGTGAGCTGACGTGATCAGAGCAAAAAAGGGAGGAATGATAAAATAACAACTTAACGCATCAACAAACATCATGATTCACTTAAGAATGACTTGATATTACAAATCTCAGATTTATAGTGTGGTTCTTAATGTTTTGTAGGGGTCCTACATGTACCTGATAGACAAAAAAGTATATTTTACTTATTCAACTGGCAAACTATCTAACTTAGATGACGAGATCATTTTAGGTGAACATGCGCGCGAGTGTCTGATGTTACTAATTGAGAAAAAAGGAGAAATTGTGTCCAAAGCGACTATCGTTAGTCGAGTATGGAATGCAAAAGGGATCGTAGTATCAGATAACGCCGTTCGTCAGACAATGCACATACTCCGTCGCTCACTGCTTCACTTCACTGAAGGCTCACAAGTAATTACTACTGTTCCAAGAAATGGTTATTTAATTAACAATGTCGCAGAAGTACCTGATGACGATACAACGCTCAGCAATTACCGGGTAAAAAATGATATTTTTACCCGGGCAAGTTCAGCATTAGTATTTGCACGTGTTAACAGCTTTCTTCCAGGGATTAAAGGAATAACCTATTCGTTTCTGACAGCATCACTTCTTTTTATAGCGCATGAATTTTTTCATCCTGTTAACACGGCTGAACCGCTAATTCAGGAGCATTCATCATCTATTGATAAAATGGAGTTTTCCTCCGGAAAGGAATCATCAATATTACAAGAAGAAACCTTTCAGGACAAGCCTGACCATGTGTATTAAATGTGTCGCATTAAAACATGCATATCTGTGCCGTAAGGAAACTCTATAATAGCTTTTATCACTTACCAAAATCTTATCGTAAAAACTAGTTAAGACTTTAGATTTATTTAACTCTTTGTTGATTCTTCTTTAATAAAACCAGGGAATATTTAACTCAGTTAATGAGTTTTACGCATTTTGAGCTTCAAGACTCAAAACAGGCCAGTGTAGCACATAGCTTTATTCTTAAAACATTTCTCAAGCATTTCATTCTATACAAAACAATGATAAAACAAACCTACAAAACCATTATCTAGTTTACAAAACTGATTATCTTATCTTTCAACGAGAATCAAGTTGCGTTTTTATTACGGAGATAAAAAATGGTAGAGCAGTATCCGCCCCTTTCTTCATATTTAAAAAATCATCAAAAAATTACGCACAGGCATCATAGCCGTGGATGGATTGAATCACCAACAGGCATATTTTTCAAACCGCCGCTAACAAAGAAAGATAAAATGTCGCCGTTAAAAAAATGGTCACTGCCAAAAAAAATACTTGAGAAAATATCAAAAAATTTAATAAATAAGTTATAAACTATTAGCTATAATTGATAATTAGCAAAAAATCTCTTACTTAAGCTCATGTGCCGATCTGGCGAAATTTCTCAAAGCTTACACTCTGGAGCCGCTTAAACCGATAAAATCAACAATATCGTTAATGCTCCGCATGTCATCAAGGTCACTTTCATTTATTTCAATGCTGAATTCTTCTTCCAGCAAGCACATCATTTCTGTTAGATTCATTGAATCCATTTGTAAGTCGTGTATCAGAAGCGTTTCACCTGTTATTAAAATGTCTTTAACACATGTGCACTTCGACACTATCTCTGTAACGCTGGAATGTATGTTGGACATGCTCTCCCCTGACTCAGGCCATGAATAGGTAAATCAGATACTGCAACAGGTGCCGAAAAAAGGCTTTAATTCAATAAGTTATGAATGTAGATTCATTTTAACAAACATTACCCAAACTATCCTGATAAAAAGATAATGAAGTACCAAATGAAAAAATCAGCGAGCTATTCCTTCTTAGCACCTAAGACTTAATCCTTCTTCATCCTTTCTGTAAATTAAAACCACCCAACGCCTCACGTCGTAAGATTCATCAATTGCTTTACTTATAGCTATCAAATCTTTTTTTCAGGTTTTTATAGCGTAACTTTCAAATCAATGATTCCCTATTCCACAAATGCGTTCTGAATGTTGAAAGAAATTACGGATATTACATTTGTTGCACCCCCTTAAACTACTCAGGAATGATCATGGTAGACTGTATAAAGTGGCATTAACAAATAACACTCGTCTAGCGTGTGTAGTTTTCTTACGTAGTTTATTTCATTTTATAAAAGCCATTAAATGTTTAATACATAATTGCATAAAAAACCGCTTTAGGGCATGCCCATTTTATGGCATGTGATATGCTTTTTTAAAATGACTTCTTAACGACCATACTCATTTAATAAATTATTACCAAAGTTAACGAAATGATATTCTGCTTCCCCTGCCCTTGGAACGACAAAAATCCAGATGTGTATATAAGATTTCGCATGCGAAATCCTGCTACCAGTTTGTACAACACATGAGCCCGGACGACTATTTAAGGAATTTCTAGCACTGCATGGCACTATCATCAATCCTGCCAGAATAGCTAATGAAATAGTACGTGATACTGGTTCTCCTTAGTGAAGATTGATCCAACAATATGTAAGATAGACAGCAACGCTCTAAGTCTTTACCACTATACATACACCGGATAATCGGGCCCGAAGTTTGCTTGAATATTAACATCTCCAAGATTACGTCTTATACCTGTTAATACACTAACAGCAAGATGAATACTACAGGACTGCGACATGCATCAGCCCTGTGAAGATGTCTTGACCAGAAGAAACAGACTTCTGATTTATGCTTTGATAAATGCCTGTCGCAGGATGTACTGACGAAAATAAACGGGGTCTGGAATGCCTGCTCGAATAGTTCAGAGAAATTAGCGAAACCCATTTGCACCATAGTTTTGAAAAAATAAGTCCTTATGACATGGGAGCGTTGTAGCAAAATTATAAACGCATTCACCGTCTTACTCCCGTGGAGCGGGCTGGCGCTACCATTCAAACGTCCACGTAGCTACGCGCTGAACGAAGCGCAAGACTTTGGAATGCAGACCTGACTTCGCAGGATTTTTATAGCTACGACGACTATGACAATCGACTGCTATGCCCGCTGATGATTAATGACCTTTACGCTCATTAACAGTCTGGGAACTGCATGGGTCAGAACAGCGGTATGCAGAAGTGCATCAGATGTAGATAGTGGTAATGAATTTGCAGGAACCTGCTGGACATTGGGGATATGAGCTTAAAAATACGAATCATCTTCTCACTGCTGGTATACACATTAATGATACCAGGCATCGCTCAACCAACGCCCACCTGCGAATGCCCCCTAAACGAGACTGGACAAGTCGTCGAAGCCTCTCCGTAACCAAATAAGAGTCTGCAGCTTATGCTGAAAATATATAATCCATTTTTGACTGGAGTTTATTTTCTGATGCCCCGACAACCCTGATATTTTTCGTAGGTAAAAATCATAGTAAAAATAAGCCAGCATCTTATTAAACATGGACCTGATCCCCAGACAAAGCAGTTTTCTCCAAAGCCTGATATTTACCGGCTTTTCACCTTCTGAACAGACTAAGGGTCAAGCAATTTTCTCAACGATTGCATCGGTATCTTTCCTTCTCGATTAGAAGAACAAGAATCAAAAGACTGTCACTTTTTAACGAATTTTTAAAAAAGCATTTTACGTATGATTTGACCGTTTTTGATCATTTTCCAGTTAAAACCTTATGGAAAGTAATAACGCTGACTACTCAAATGTAACAGGCATATAAAAGTATTGAAACTAAACAATCAATTCGAGACTAGTTTATGATTAACGTCTCAAGTGCACCTAAGCACATATCAGCAATAATAGACATTTGCTTTATATAAGCCAACAGATTATCAAAGCTCAGTCTTTTGTAAAATGAAATTATATATATTCAAACGCAGGTGATGTAACTAATACTTCTGGCTATCCTGTTACCGACGTATGCTTAAGCTGGTTGCTTTAAACATCCTCACGATATTTGTTTTCTGTCCATCATTTCTTTGCTCTCTTTGATGAGTCTACTGGTCCATGCACTGTTGTACTCTCTATTGGGATGAATAATTTTTTTTAAGCATTATCCAGCGCTGATAGAAGCTTGTGCTTATCTGACCTGCTCCCCGTTGATTAATACACCGCGATGTTAGTAATGTCTTCATAAGTCACATGAGGACGTCCCCATGAAGAAGCGATTTTCCGACGAACAGATCATCAGTATTCTCCGCGAGGCAGAAGCCGGGGTTTCGGCCCGGGAACTCTGCCGCAAGCATGCTATTTCAGACGCCACCTTCTACACCTGGCGCAAGAAGTTTGGCGGCATGGAAGTCCCCGAAGTGAAGCGGCTCAAGTCACTTGAAGAGGAGAATGCCCGCCTCAAGAAGCTGCTCGCTGAAGCCATGCTGGATAAGGAGGCGCTTCAGGTGGCTCTGGGCCGAAAGTTCTGACGACAGACCATAAGCGGGAAGCCGTGGAAGTCATGTGTGAGGCCGCAGGTCTGTCGCAACGTCGTGCCTGCAGGCTGGCAGGCTTGCCCCTGTCGACCTGCCGTTATTCGGCTCAGCGTCCGGCTGCTGACGCGCTGCTGTCCCTACGCATTACAGAGCTGGCACTTAAACGCCGCCGCTTTGGCTACCGGCGCATCTGGCAGTTACTGCGCCGGGAGGGCCTTCACGTCAACCACAAGCGGGTATACCGCATCTATCATCTCAACGGCCTGGGTGTAAAGCGCAGGCGACGCCGCAAGGGGCTGGCGACTGAGCGGCTTCCGCTTCTTCGTCCGGATGCGCCGAACCTGACATGGTCAATGGATTTTGTCATGGATGCTCTTGCCAGCGGCCGCCGGGTTAAGTGTCTGACCTGCGTGGATGATTTCACGAAGGAGTGTCTGACGATCACCACGGCATTCGGGATTACAGGCGTTCAGGTGACGCGCATTCTGGACAGCATTGCGCTGTTTCGTGGCTATCCTGCAACGATAAGAACCGATCAGGGTCCGGAGTTTACCTGCCGTGCGCTGGATCAATGGGCCTTTGAACATGGTGTTAAGTTGCGCTTAATCCAGCCAGGCAAGCCAACGCAGAACGGATTTATTGAGAGCTTCAATGGCCGCTTTCGGGATAAATGTCTGAATGAACACTGGTTCAGCGATATTCTTCATGCCCGGGAAATCATTAATGACTGGCGGCAGGATTATAACGAGTGTCGACCACATATTCATCTCTGGATTACCAGACGCCAGCTGAATTTGCAGCAGGCTGGCGAAACGGGAAATATGAAGAAAAACCAACCGACATTACTAACTGAAGGTTGTATCTAATCCTAGGGGCAGGTCATATCGTCCTCAGCATTTTCATATTACTTATAATTGTCATTTCTCGAGCTCGGATCTCTATTTTAGATATAATGATAAAATAGTGAATTAGGGCAGAATCCAGTTTATAACAGCGTATCAAAGATAAGCCTCCTGCTTAGATGCAGTATTGATTATTTTTGGGTTTGAAAATTGAAACTCTTTTAATCAACAAAAGTTTTTTACTATTGAGCCTTACGCTTGAAAATTATTCGTTTTAACACTGCATCCATTATATTATTAACTTGCCTTATCATAGATATGCATCATTGGCACGAAATAATTGGACTAAATTCTAAATGTAATCCGAAGTGAAATAAGAACTATTATAATACATTGCAGGATTTTGCTGTAAATTGCCTCGTTATCTAATTACACCGGAACCAGTTTTGCAGCACAGGTATAAAGACCCTTTTTACTGGTATTGAATGGTAACTAATTTAACGTTTTCGAAATTTCTGATAAGCACCTTTCCTACACCAAAAGGCAATGTTTCAAAGGATTTATTAAGAAAAATTTTTTTAGTCTGAATGACGCCTTTTCTGTAACAGCTTGCAGTAAAGACTCCATTTTTTTGTGAAACCTTACAGGGTGACTCAATAATACTTCCACTGAATTTTATGATCCCCTGTGAAGCCATTGTAGAATTAGTTAAAACAAAGAGCGCCAGACTTGCGAGTATTTTTGTTTTCATAGAACTTCCCTGGTGGTTTTTAATTTAATAGTGAAGCTAAAATTTTTATGACACGATCTCCACTCACTTTTACATTAAATACATACGTTGATAATGCGGTGACTGGGAATAGGCAGTTGATTTTTGAGGTTTGTTAACCAACTTTGTGAATATTAATATTTGCACAAAGAAAGTAACGCCTTATCAAAAAAATAAGCACTACTCATTTCAAAAACTTTCACCCTCCTCTTATCCGCAAAGTTGAGCTTCAGAATGCAAAATCAATATGCGCATTGTTCAGCGATGTATTGCTGCAGCCCCAATATCATTTTCTCGCTTAAAACTATTCTTTCTCTGAGGGTGAAATAATTTCGTTCAAGGGCGTGGTTAAATCGGGTGGTGCAAGCATCATCCATGCCGGCGGAGGTGGTGGTACTCGCACATTTTGTACTGAGTTGCAACCTGCGCCTGCCAGCAATAACATCAGATTCAAGTTCATTAATAGCTTTTTTAGCATTGTCTAATTCCATACTGTACTTCTTATCTAAATCTGCCACGGATTGCTGGCGTGCTTTCATATCATCCACTTTCCCTTGTAAGGTAACGACAAGTGATTCTGCATGATAAGCTCTTTGCTGGTAGGTTTTCACTTTACCCTGTAAATTGTTAAGATTGAACACTAACCATAAAATAATCGTAATTAATGTGGGTAAAACTAAAAATTTCCCTGATAATAAAATCTTGAACATATCTACCATTTTTATAAGCAATTAATGCCTAATGCTTTACAAGCCATATTAAATCTTTTTTTTCTGTCTTCGAGACCTGCTTTCGCTGGCCCATTTATTTTTTCTGTCGTCCTGACCAGGTCTCCACATGTTGAATTACAACTTTTTGAATCCCAGTACCATGCTGCCGATCGGGCAGCTAATGTATCGGATTCTAGAAGTTCAGGTTCTTTCAATAAATTCTTTCTCAATGCGATTCCGCATTGTTCATAGTTGTATTTTCCTGTTATCTGAATTAGTCCTCTTCCCCTGTAAACCCATCCGTCCCCAGGATTTGTATTACCCAGTCGACCTCCATAGGCGCGATCTGCAATCTCCCTGAGCCTGGCTGGGTGCTCTTCGTTCCGTCCCAGTGACCAGGCTACTTCTTCAGGAAATCGTTGTTTACCGAAAATAGTCTGCAACCCTGATGGCGAATAATTCAGGTTTTCTGAAAGTCGTTTAAATCCCAATGATTCATGCCCCACCTGAGCGATGAACATCGCCTGAGACAGTGCAGATTGTATTTTAAACTCATCCATAGCAGCCATTATTGCGTGATACCAGCGATCCGTATCACCTCCTGATAACCCCGTTACGTCAGCAAAAAGTCGCTTATCCATAGTTCCATTCTCTTACTTTAAAACCTGCACTCTATTTCATGTTGCCAGCTTGGCTATATTGCCTTTCACCTTCCATATAACTGTACAAATAAAAACATTGAGCACTACCTCAGAAAGTTCGGCAGGCTCTAATGCTGATCGAGCAGACATTAATACAAGCAAATAGGCCAACAGTGAATATCCTAAATGAAAATTACCTCTTTTCTGAAAAAAAAGAATCCGCAAGCAAATCAGTCCGCATATAATTGTATTTAGATACTCTACACCTTGTTGATAACTCATCATCCGTCCTATGTGAAGTTAGCTAAATTATATCGGGATAGTTCCTCACCACTTTTACTATTCTTAAAAGTACAGTCACACAAACGGCGGATGCTACTAACGCACCAGTTTCACGAGGAACTCTTATTATCTGTTCAAGGCCGAGTTTAAATAACATCATATTCAGCAGCCCACTTAATAGTTCGGAAATGAACTCAGAGCTAAAGATCCCACCCACGAAAGAAATTAATGCAAACGCAGCTTGCTTCCATACCTTAAGATTATCCCGGCTTATAACAAATAAAGCTGCGCCGGCCAACGCACATAGCATCTCCGCATGGCTTGACTGTGATAGGCAGTCAGCTAACACTTCATTTATTGCAGTACGGTTTAAGCTGGTTACAACATTGAGTGACTGATCCATCGTGATCTCCACAGTCTAAAGTAATCCGCAGTTTTGTTTGTTTCATAATACATACCTCGAGCAGAATAGCTTAATTTCATTTCAATAAAGTTATGGGTCAGAATACATCGCTTCAAGAATTGTTGTGATCAAACAGATCTTCCTGTATCAGCAACAACTCTTCATTACACCTGATATTTAAATTCCAGATTACGATTAAAAAAAACTATTTCTATCAAGGTAATCGTGTTTTTGTCATTACACAACTTTTTTTACTTTATTTTTTTCTTTGGGCTCATTACTGCATTGCTGGTCCATTTCAAGCCTTATATTAAGAGCATGCAGACATCCATCAATCCATCCCTCTGCTGTCTGAATACGCACTGAAACATGATTGTGTGATATTCCAAGTTTGGACGCCATTTCTCTCAACGTCATATGTTTTATATAATGCCACTCAATAAGTGTACAAAGATATTCATCATATTTGCTTAAACGAATCATCGCTTCATTTATAAATAACCCGTCATTGTCAGAACAGGATGCAAGATGTCGCCGTCTGGCTGGTAGCAATCTTGAAAACCCTGCCGCTATCCGTGGATAACCCAAATTAGATTCGCCACAACTAACCCATACACCCCAGCGTTCCAGTATAAGTTGTATGTCGCGCATATTGTTCACCTTCAGTTTGTTAACGGGCAAGTATAAATATGTTATAAGGACCTGTATTGAACTTATACCTATCTATTTGAATGCGTTTTCTTTAACCATTGGTTATCTGTATTAAAGTGCCTGAGATAAACCTTGGTCTACGTCCTCAGACAGACAATTTCTTTCCAGCAATTAATCAGATTTTGCACGATACAAAAATCATATTTTCAGACTCTTCCATCAAATATGATTTGAATGCAATCAGATTGTGATTATAACAACCTTGGGACCGCGACATTTTTTCAAATAATTTTGGCAGAGATGTGGAGTGTCTCTATTGTTCATTGTGCTCACAGTGTTTACCTCTTTAATTAAATCCTCATGTCAAGAGGCTGAGGTTGTATTGCTCATGAATGCTTTAGCGACCTTATTTATTTTTTCCTGTAAAGTGCTGTAGCACAGGAGTCTTCGTTCCCAAGCTGGATTCATATGATCCGTGATGTTTGAGTTTTTGCTGCGCGTAACACTATCAATATAGCTCGATGATGCTTCGGGATATTTTTAACATAAAGTATCACCTTTGGATTAATTAGTTTTGATTTCAAATGAGTTGTAGCGGCAGAAGCCTTGTCTCTCTTACCATCTATCATCTGATGTAAAACATGACTAATTACCTTAAAGTTTTGGTGCCTGGGCGTTGCACTTTACTGTTTGAGTTTTGTTTCAGACATATAGAAAGTAATCAGTCTACGCTCCTCTTTGTCAGGGCTTCGCATGTCATCCATTGAGGTGAACTACAAGTTCATGCTATAACGGAACCTACAGTACTTACAAGTAGGAAAAAAATGGAAATCGAAAATCATGACGAGGTTACCCGTAAGGTATTTTCACAAAGGTTAACGTTAGCTTGTGATAATGCGGGGATTAAAATACAGGGCAGACAGGCCCAGATAGCCTCTGCATTGAAAGTTTCACCCAGGGCGGTAAGCAAATGGTTTAACGCTGAATCCATACCACGTCGTATCAAATTGCTAAAACTCGCTGGTTATGTTGGTGCGGATTTAAACTGGTTACTGGGTGCTGATGATAAGAATATGTCAAACACTGGTTTGCCTGAGTTCCGCACGCCAGAATGTTGTCGGGTAGAAATACTCGATGTAGCGCCCCTTAGTGGCGCTAAGATGGTCCCTACACCTCATGTTGACGCAGGTATTCGCGCTCTGGAATTTACACCTGAACATGCGGAAATTCTTTTCGGTAAACATGAACCTAAGGCAGTCAGGTTTTTGATTGTCAACGGCGATGGTATGTCTCCTACATTAGATACTGGCGATCTTGTTTATCTTGATACGCGAATCACTCAGTTCACCACTGATGGCATTTATGCTTTCTTCTTTGCGGACACGTTGCATATCAAACGCCTTCAAATGAAAAAAGACAGGTTACTGGTACTATCTGATAACCCCCTATACCGGGAATGGTATATTGATAATGATGACGTAACGCTCTTTACCCCCCTTGGAAAAGTCATCCTCAAGCAGCGTATTGACATCACACGTTTATAGGATGGCTCCAATAAAGAGTTCAGACCAAAATGTCACCTGACTGGCGTCTATCCCTATCCCGGAAGTTTGCGTTTTGGCTATGTTACGCAATTACATCCCAGACTAACCCTGCATGATTTCACGTTTGTCAGTAAGTTTTTCGGCTTAATATGATTTATCAGCAGGCAGATCGTATTTGCCATGAAGAAGATTGAGACACGTCTGTAACGGGTCTCATACATAAAACTGGTTTCAGGTGCCCCGGTTTAAATCTGCAAAAAATTATGCCAGGAGGAGAATCATCGTCTAAAGAAGCCGGTTGCCAATCCAGGCTATGTCCCCCCTGCGAAACTACGTCCCCGCAGTAAAGAGCTGCAGTGTGCATCATCGGGGTATGTCCCATCGACTCATCAGACATTTATCAATCTCGCCAGTTCTGCAACCTTTAAATATCGATTCAATACAGGCTTAGGATGAAACTCACAAAATTGACAGTGGTTCAGTTTCTGAATATCCCTCGCTCTGGGCGAGGATTCAAGACTATCTGACTTAAGTGGCGGAAGGTGTCATCGTCGATCATAAGACACTCATGGTACTTGCATACCCTTGCTGAGAAGTCTGCAGCGTTTTACAGCAACAGGCCCGGGAACAAATGTTGCAGGCAGTATAGCGAGACTCTGTCCTCAAACAGTCAAACTGAACTATCACTTTTTAAAAAGCAGACTGGGGCAGAATACCCATATTAGATATTTTTACCGTGATTTAAACATCTTTTTGTAATGACGTTCTATTTTGTGGGATTGATCATTTTTATATCCTTACTTACAACGCTAGCATCGTTGTAAAGCTAAACGCTGCTGGCGAGTCGATACCACTGAGCATTATTTCAGCAGCGTGACTTATTAAGTGATAAGAATTGGAGGCAATTTCATGCACCTTACTTTGGTGTTTATATTGCGCATAACCGGAAGCAAATATGTTTTTCCAGGTTTGCGTTCTTCATCGCGACTTAGAGAGAGTATCTCGGGCATGGGTCTTCTGGCCCTTTTACTTGATTTATATGGCAGATCTCATAAAAGTCAGGCTTTGCGATACAAAAGGAAATGACACATGAAGAATCGTTTAATCACAATCCCATTTGCGCATGATTCAATGATTGCCACGACCATCAGAAGAAGACCTTATGTGGCTATAAAACCGATATGCGAAGCAGCTGGGCTGGATTGGCCCTATCAGCGTAAACGCATCCTCCGTGATGACATTCTCAGTGAGGACATTGTTATAACAACAGTAATGACTCCACAAGGTCAAAAAAAAATGTTATTTCTTCCCCTCGAACAGTTAAATGGCTGGTTACTCAGGGTAAATGTTAAGCGAGTTAAACCAGAATTACGAGACACATTGCATATCTATAAACGTAAATGCCATCATGTTTTGTTCATGCATTTTTTTGGTAAAACCGTCAGAGAACGTAAACGTGTTGAAAAAAAACAAAAGTATAATCTGAACCTGCTTTCTGAGCATTTTAATGTCATCCAACATACCTGGACTACACAGATTCAACCCGTGCTTAATAAACTTGAATCTCCTGTTTCAGACAGATTACATGACAGATTTAATGAGTGTTCAGCTCTGCTATCAATGCTTGACCGAAAAACCCTGAGAAGTAAAAAATAGTAATGATAATTTTGTGGAATTATCCCCTTATCTATAGAAGGATGAGGCACTGGACATAAACGGGGATCGCAGGAGGTTATATTTCTGATGACGACGGAAGACACCGGGTCCCCCTTCACATTACGCTGTAAAATATATAAGTCATTAACACTGAAATGCATATTAACCACCCCTCCGGGGCTACCGATGTCAAGGTACTCATTGTGTGCGACCACGTTTGTACCATGCGTTACTAACTGTTATAAGTGTCCTTAATGGTTCTCACAGCAACACGCATACCCAGGCCCTGCTGTCCGTTAAACGTCCTGCGCACGCTCGCATACTCGCATAAAATTACAGAAATCAGTTCATTTTCGACCTAATTCGCATGCTAGTTATATGTTTGCACCGGTTATATCGCATCACATTTCCGCTAATGTATTTGACGCACTACCTGTAGTGTTTAATAGTTAAGCATGTGCATTTTTATTGTTGAATTAATGTCCAACTTGCTGATTTTCTTATTTCTAATATTCTATTGTGAGGAACCGGAAAATGAATGAGCTGCAAAGTCTGAATGGCATCAATCTTATTTATCTGATTAGCTATGATTTCAAGGATGCATCTTCAGCGCATCAGCGAATCAATGATGCCTTCATGTCTGATGGATTTATGCGTGATGCAAAACTCGATGACAATTCTCTGCCACGAAATTTTTACGCCAGCAGAAAAACCATCATGTATAACCCACTTAAAAGCACACCTGAAGACGCCATAAAACAGGAATCTCAGCGATTCCATAACTGGGTTATAGACCTTATGGAAATGGATGCTACTTCCAGCCATGCAAGGCTATTCACTTCTGTTTCTGATGAAATGAATACCGGCGTCCATCTCTTACTGCGTTAATTATTTATAAAAATAATTAACTCGTTTTGAATCGTGAGTTTGCGACATAAAAAATGAAGATACTCGACCATCTACATAATGGTAATGCTGAGAAACAGATGTGACAATGGGTCAGGACGTTCGTTATTCATATGAGGCAAATACGCTCTGATATCTCAATGCTGTTTTTAACAATGTCGGCGAAATCGTCTAATGGTGCTAATATACTTAAGATGTATTCATTTCTTAACATTTAATCAGTACCATCTGTCCCTTCAAAACTCTGCGATAGAGGCTTTTGACAATATAGAGCACATTATCAGGCCCGTAAGACAAGTTCAGGCATGCCCATTTGCATGTAAATGCATTTTGATCTGGTCGATGGATTTTATAATTGATACAGGGGTTCGGAACCAAATCAAGTTCCTGACACTGTGGATCATTTCGCTATCACTACTGCTTTCGGAACTACATCCGTAGTGGTAACACGCGTTATGGACTTCATTGCGCTGTTTCGTAGCTATCCTGCGACGATAAAACCGCTTAGAGCCAGAATTGACTTCCCGAACGCTCAGTCAATGCGCCTTAAAGCATGGTATTGAGTTGCGCTTAATCCAGACGGGGAAGTCAACACAGAACGGATTTATTGAGTGCTTGGGGCGTGCCCTGAATGAGCACAGATTTAGCGATTTTCCGCATGCCTGGATAAATTATTCATGGCTGACGGCATGACTATAACGAGTTTAGACCTCATTCATCGCTGAATTACCACACCATCTTAATTTACAGTATGATGGATAAATTGAAAGATAGTCGTATCACAATCTCCGGCGAGGTGTCACTGAACTTTATAAAATGCAGCAGGCCGTAACGTATTATTCGGTACGCACAGCCGAAAGATAACCTCAGAAAAAGCTTATGTTTAATTAAGTGCGGTGTTTATCCTTCCAACTCACTGTGCGGTAAAAAGCAAATTTCTCATTCAATAAGGCACTTATATCGCCACTTCCTCCATTTATTTACGGACGTATTAATATATATAGGCCTTACTTGCTTACCCATAATGATACAATTATAAAGGTTTAAAAGATGCCACTTAAATTCAGTATTAACATTGAATTTAAGTGTTAAATCATGCTTTTTACTGCGCCTGAACCTCTAACCTTCGGCCTATATATAAACTCTAGCGAAAAGAAATTCACCCTCAGCCCCTGAATTACCTTAGTCTGTCAGGCGGCCAACCTTTTCGGTGAAATATAGAGAAATCCCTCACGAACGAATGCTATAATATGAAATTAGAATATTCATCAGTAAGCCCAGGGGATTCGTCATTTTGAAAAATATTTCTCATCTATTATACCTACACCACATTCATCATACTCCTCTTTAGAGATCCATGTCTGCTTGAAAATTCCCAGGGAAATTAATATACTTCCACCTCTCCAGCTACGATACATTATTTCATTACTTTCTTTAGGGCCAATATTCACCGGTACCCCCAGCGCTGAGGTAAGTTTCTCGCTGAGTAATTTTTCACAACCCGCAGGTAGCGGAGTGTTGTTGTCCAGCCTCCCGGCCATCACGATATTGCCAGACAGCACTTCATGCAGGCTCTTTTCGCATGAATCCATGCACTGTTTTACTGCTTCGCATATACTGTCTGCCTGGTATAAAACATCATTGTTGTTAACCGCGTCTTTTCCGGTATAGTGCCCATGTTTTACCACTCCTCCGGTTAAATTACCTTCGTAATACGCGCTGACCTCAATTATATCTTGTTCAACGTAAATCGTGACTCCTGTTTCTCTTTGGGATGAATAAAGCGCAAGCAGGGGAGCAGACGCTATATATACCTCGGGTGCATGAAACTTATTAAATAAAACTGAGCATAAACTATACAGATTTTCTCTTATGAAATCCTTACCGGATGTAATAAGCAATATAGAATGCTCACTCGGATCGATGCGCAGCTCCCCATGTGCAATTTTTGCAAATGTACTTTCAAAATCTGTTATCAGATGGCTTAAGTTTACATCTGATCGAGGAGCATCATCTCCGGCGAATCCTGACTTAACCCATCCGCCTGATATATCAATAACTAACCCCTGAACCTCTCCTTCACTTGACATAATAACCTCTTAGTGTTGATGAGTAGAATTAATAGCCCTTATCCGGAGAATAATGTCTCCTGAAAGCATCGAATTTAACTGTATTAATACTGTTATTGATTCACCCGTCTATGCAGACGGCATCATCCACAGCGAACGTGTTGACATCAAGCACGCTGGGGATAATGAGCTTTACAGCTCATACTTACATTTTATAAACCTAACAGAATAGATTTCCAGGGCTCCGGGCAAGACATGAAGCAAGCCATGGTCAAGCCACTGGCTAAATAAAATATATATGCTACGGGTTGTAGCTTTGACAGCACAGCTTGGCCTGATGTGTTTGTTTACTATCGTCATCGCGCCCTGGCATTCCTACCAAACACAATCTCAGGCGCTTAATCCATATACTGGAGGACAGCTCTAGATACCTGTACCGCCTGCCACGCAAACACCGTTATACTGTGGCGAAAAACAGGCCGCTGTTGAATATCACCTCATTCATGGATGCTGCATATCGTTTACCTGCACAGCGCTTGACTCCCCCCTGTTTCCACACTTCTAAGTAAAACAAATATCAAAAAGGGGTCTCAGGTCGCAAAAAAAAAGAGATGTATAATGGTGCGACTGGCCGGAACCCACCCTGGAAGGTTTTATGCAGCAAGTGCACGGTATGGTCATCTCATCAAACTGAATCGCCACGGATAATCCAGACATTTTGTAGCCGTTAATAATACTGGTTTTCATGTTCTGTGGGTGACATATGATCGCGAGAACCTGCTGCCGGTCTTGTGTGACGCAGGGCAGCACCATCGTTGCGAATTCGTTATCCGTATAAAGATGAAAATATGGTCGCCAACTGCAAAGCGCTGGACGAATGCAGCGCAAAAAATCCGGTATTTTACGAAGACGAAGTGGATATCCACCTCAATCTCAAAATCGGTGCAGACTGACGGTTGCGGCTACACCATAAACGCGTGGTAACACCGAGTAGAATGAAAAATATTATCTGGCCGGAGCACTGCACAGTGGAACGGGCAAAGAAAGTTCATCGTTACTTATTAGTCTGTTAAAGCATCTTAAAGCTACATATTGACGGGCAAAAACCATCACGCTTATCGTAGATAATTACACCATCCACAAAAGCCATGAAACCCAGCGCTGGCTGTAAGAACACAAAGATAGGGTAATTTTTCAGGCGGTTTACTCGGCATGAGTGAACCACGACAAGCGATCATGGCAGGCACTTCACGACACGATAACGCGTAATCACCAATGTCGTCCAGTGTGGCAGTTACTGAAAAAGGTTCATCAAATTATGAAAAACGTCAGTCCATTCCCTGAAAGAAAACATGACTGGCAAAAGTGTAGCGGTATCAGGCGCAGCTATTTAGTATTTAACCTTTGAAAATGAATTCACAATTTTAATCTTAAAAGATTTCGTTGGAGTTAATTCTTCGTATCATTGAAAAATGATCAATGCATTTAAATCAGGATTGTCGCTCTGATTAAATTCCTACTCATGTAATACAGAAAAAAGTAGTTAATCATAATTTAAAAAACCTGCGGAATTACTAGCCGTTTTTACTTTGTATGCAGCATTGCCGCTTCAGCTTTAAAATAAAGCCTGCACATCATGCGCTACCAAAAAATATTAAAGTAAGAAACACACAGCCAACTTAAATCATTATAAAGAGAGCCTACTTTGGCTGCCTAGTATTTTTTATTATAATCTCTCTGCATAATCAACCAACTCCTTTACAGTTTGTATATTCCCTAAAGCTGTTACGGGTCGACTTTTGATTGACATAACCTTCTCAATTCGGAAAATTAATTTCATGATTTTAATTTCATTTAATTTAAGATCTGTTCTTAATGAAGCACTATCAATACATTGTTCAAGAGTATATCCATGTTCGTCACAAATAATTTTCTTAACCTGTTCTTTTGCGTTATTCATTGATTCTTCCTTCGTATATAATCTGCATATATTTATAGCGTAAAAAAATCACTTCCATGCATTTTTTAATATTTTCGCAACCAATTTATGCAAACCATAGAAATTTACAAACAATAATTTTTGCTTCCAGTTAGCTTATATACGCCGTACTTCCTCGTATATCCCTTTCTCACATCACCTACATAAGATTCGCTCCCTGTCGCAAAACCTGATTATCAAATAAAGAAGCTTCCAGTCATTCAGCTCCAGCAGCTTACTATTTAATTAGCACATCATTTACATGTGCCTGCACATATGCTCATTTTCAGGTCGTAGAGAAGCTGGTTCAGTAAATAGTATGTATATTCTGCTGTCATTTTTTTTCGGCTATCAGACTATGAAACTATTCAGTCGTTGTTGTTCCCTTTATCAGTACTTTCCAATGCCGGAGCATACAGACTACACCCTTTATAGAGCCTAAAGGGGACGACAAAATCCCGTGGTGGCGGAATATCCTGTCTTAATGCAAGCGATTCAGCCCCAGCTTTGAGTGGCGCGAAGTCTTAATCCCCGAAATTTTCCACATCACTTGTAAATAGCGGCCGCCAGTATAGTGAATGCATAAAAAAATATCTGACCGTTGATACCTGCCCTATTTACGGGTCTGATTCGCATTGTCCCTGTGCAGACGAGCAGCATGGGCCACGGTCATGCCGGGCTTCATAGGTTTTAATAACTGCAATTTTAACTACGAAGAACGAAGTCTGCGACGTTCAGGGCTGGATAATACGTACTCCTATTAGCCTCGTGACGGGTCTGAAACATAGCGTTAAGTCTGATTCAGATTTTCAGAGGGTCAACGTGTTAGGTGTTTAACACTGCCAGTGAAATTTTGCACCGTTGACGAAATTAATTAAGCAATCGTTTGTCCTCCCATACTCCAGCCTGTGAGTCGGCGCAGATTCTCGTCAGGGTTAACTGATATCCTGAATATCGCCGGAATATTCTAGCAATATATAACGTACTATCCATGCCCTTTTTATTGCTTTAAACGCCATCATGAAGCTGTCTTCGCGTTCTGCCATTATCGTTTATACCGTGTCGGACACCCTGACCATCTCAGTGAAGTTAAAAAATTGTAAGTAATTCTGAGATGTATGCTGTACAGGCGTAAGCAGTCAGCGTTGATAACGCATTTGTATCCCGGAAGTGCGCTGCAGGAACAGACCGCACGAATACGGCGTTCAGGCTTCACATCGTGACAAACCTTACCCCCTCGATTTGATATTTATCAAGGTGCTTAAAAACCCCTTCTGAGTCTGAAAACCAGCCTTAAACACTCCTGAATACTGTCTCACGGAAAAAAAGAATAACGTGAATAATCAATAAACACAGAAGCGAGAGAAGAGTACGCAAGCTTATGTCGGTACCCGGGGCCACCAGCCTAAATAAGTGGTCTCTGACCTCTGAGTATATCCATCATAACTATCTCAATACATGTGCTCGCAAACAGGACTTCATGCAAGCTTCCTGCAAAATCACCCTAAGCATAAATTACAAAATTGTTACCGTAAAATTACAGGATAGATGATGAAAGTACCGCCAACTCCTCCTGATTACCATAATCTGAATCTAAAAAGCGAAATTTTTAACAGCAAACTCAGAACAGATCCCGGAAAAAAAAACTCATGTGAGATACAAAAATTCACCAGCACAATGCAGTCAGAAAAGCTGAAAGCGCTTTCAGCATATTCCGGCTGTCACGCTGGAAATGCATCGAAAAAAAACACCTCGGCAGCAATTTTAGGGCTGATTGCAGTACTGAATACTACCCTGCCAGCGCCTGGCCGCGTTATATCAGGCGACAGTCTGAACTTAAAAAATGGCAAGGACTTTGCCAATCAGGAAAACAGATTGTCAGAAAAGACCATCTGTTCGTCTGTCATCACACCAGAGAAAGTAAATACGCTTCCTCAGACTCAACCTGTAACGCATTTCAATGAAAGATCGTTCCCGATGCCCGTTGCAGTGAACAATGCAAAACAAGTTACAGATGCGTTATTGCCAGAAAAAGCTGCTGCTGCTGGCGCACTGGTTCTGGAAACACTTAATCCTGGAGTTATACGACGTAATACGCCGATGTTTGCGTTAGCCGGAGTCAGCGTAGCGGGACTGACTTTTTTGGGAAAAACGGCGGTGGAATGGTATACACGTTCCGACAGAAATGCTCTCACGGCATCCGGGCAAACCGCGACGGGTAATGAGGGCGTCGTGAAAATGACAATGACAGATGCGTTGCCAGCTGCCGAATTAACCTCTCCTTTACAGGAATTTCTGAACATTCTTGAGATAGATCTCGGAAGCATTGAAACAGATGCCGAAGGGAAACTGATTGTACGCTCGGTGGCTGATCTTCTAATAGAGTTGTACCAGAACCTTGGTGATAGTACTGCTTTTGTCAGCGAATCTTTAAAACTACTGCAGTCATACGGCTTACAGCACTTTTTTGATACAGCGTTGTTTATCGCCAATAACCCGACTGATCAGAAACAAACGCGTTTTCGTCGTTCAGCGTTTACCTTACTAACGGGTTCAGCCAGTAATACAGCATCAGCACTGAAGGCGTTGGGAGGACTGGAGCGCTCCAGAGCGGAGGAACTGGCGGAAAGCGAGAGAAAATATTTTGATGACTGGCGGAATAAACTGCCATCAGGGGAGAACTTTCACTGGCTGTTTTATGCAAATGAAGATCGTCAGAAAGCGTTCAAAAAGCTGCTTGATCTCGTTGCCAGTAATCAGGTTGCGCTGGGATCTTCCTTACAACAGGTGCTTCATGAGCATCCGGGATATGTACAGATGGTGCAGAAACTGGGAGAGTTTCAGCTCCATGAGAAGCCTGAAACTGTTCATCTGAACGCGACGATTACTGAAAAGGCAGGTACGATTAGCCTGTCTTCAGGCGTCAGCCTTACGCTTGAAGATGCATGGCAGACAGGCATGCTCAAAGAAATGCTTTATGCACCGGATTTGACGGTGAGTTTTGGGGCGAGCGATAACGCGTTAAATCAGGAGGGATTAAAGGCATTTCGTAACGGGTTGACAGATATCGCCGCTCCACCGGGTGTAGACGCGTTTCTGCGCAATCCCCTCGTTCTGCTGGCATACCGCCGACTCACGGAAACGCATTTTGAGCTGAGCACAGAGGAAGCCGATCTCAAAGGCCAGCTGAGAAGCAATGATAATATTCGCGGGCTGGACATTATCAACAACTTCCGAAATGAAAAGGGAAACGTTGTTGCGGGGCAACTGACCTTCAGGGCGAAGGACATCGCGGGCCGTGAGTTCCAGATCCCTCTCACTGGCTGGCTTGTTTTACGTGACAGCGACGGATGCTTTGTGGTTTACGACGCTGATTCGAGTAAGCGTCGTCACTATTTCAACTCTGAACAGGATATGCATCAGTTCTACAGCAAAGAAGCGCTTGGATCCTACGTGGCGGCAGACGGGAGTCTGGAGAAGGCTTTACGGGCGGAAAAACCGCATAACCTTTTTGAAGCAGAAGCATTTTTCAGTGCGCTGAACGGTGATGCGCGCATATGGGAAGAGCGTAATGCCGGCCTTGTATTTACACCGGGAAACAGCCGCACGTTCAGTGAGGCAATGATGACATTTTCTGAAGCGTTACTGGTGAGAAATGTCGGCTTTCTTCATCCTGATGCTGTCAGTCAGAGGGCAGCCAGTAAGCTTTCCCGCCAGCAGGCAAACTGGCAGCGCCTGAGGGCCGATGCAAAGGTGTTTAGTCTGTTAGAGTTTACTCACCATTGGATCACAGCAAACAAAGCATATGGTCATTTTTTGCAAGATAAGGGCATTTACGAGAGGGCTGAAGAGTTCAATCCGGATGCGGTGCTGATTAAACCGTTCAACGGAAAAAATATCGGGTCTGTCACAGAGTACGCTGCCTATCTTCGTCGCCACGAGGCGGGAGGTGATCAGTTTGCTGCTGACATGGAAGTTTTGCCCGTTTCTGTTGCTGATGACGATTACGTCAGCAGTCTCAGTAAGAGAGAAAAGCATAACTTTGCTACTACGTTAAAGCGCATTATTAAAACACCAGACCAACAGGCTCAGAAGCCAGTAACGGCTGATGAACGTTACGTCGGAACGCTTAAATCCGACGAACGGCAGCACTTACACGACGCAATGCAGTTATACCTCAGGCTAAATCAGGACGATATCAGGGGAGGACTGGATGAGGCGATGCGCTCTGGCTTTCCCGGCACGGATTATCAGTCGCATCTTCAGAAGTTAAAAGACCTCAGCCAGCCGATGAATCTTGAACTGCGCAATGCCTGGAATGCAGTGGAAATATCCAGAATGCAACTCGCGCTGAGTATGGAAAAAGAACGAACATTGCCCGCGAACGATGCCAGACGTCTTGCCATGCTCACAGAAGATACGCCATCAGGTGATGATTTTAAGGCTCCTCTTACGGTCGGGAATGTGCATGTTCCGGGATGTGTGATGTTTACACTCAGAGATCGGAAGATGAAAGGAAGGCGGAATGATTTCATCACGACGCAATATGTTTATACACCTGATGCTATCCACGGCCGGCACATTTTTACGTTGGCTGATTTTAATACCCTGATGAGGTGCTCATCACCGGCCCGGGAGATGGTCAGTGCCAGGGTAAAACTTGCCGATAAAAAACTTATTGATCATGCGTTCAGGCAGGCAACCTCCGGGAAAGCCACGGCAGGCTATGAGCTTGTCCCCGGCTACGATTTGTTTATTGAAATGATAAACAGGCAGATAGCCGATGCGGACGAAATGACTATAAGCCATTGGGAGGTGATTAGGGATGCCGCGATGACAGGTATCGGGATGATGGTTCTTCCCGCGTGTATCGCATCGGGTCCTGCGGCAGTCATTTCCTGTGCCGGTTTAACCACGATGACACTGATTGATGATATTCAGAAAGCAGTAGCGTTATGGAAGCGCGGAGAGCGGGAGTGGGCCCTGGTAACGGGACTACTGGGAACACTGGACGTCACTGACGTCACCAGAGGCATAAAAATACTGGCGCGTGGAGCAGGCCTGGCACGCGCGGTGTCACATATGCCCGATGTACTTAAAGGGATGCCCCGCAGGATAAAAGAATCATTGCGTGTTGCTGGTCATCCTGAGGTGGGCCGGGGAGGAAGCGGAATTGTCATCACTGCTGGCAGGAAGATCGTTAAAAAAATCTATCACACTGAATATCAGGGAAGCTCTTTAGACAGTCCGCAGGGATACGGTGACAGAGAAGTGGCAACCAAAGCTAAGCTTAATGTGAAAGGGATGAACCTTTTTTACGGAAATTCAGGGGCCAGCGCAAAAATCGAGGAGAATAGCGACAGTAAGAAAGTCGTGGTTTA
This sequence comes from Pantoea sp. BJ2, assembly GCF_040255075.1. Lineage (NCBI taxonomy): Bacteria > Pseudomonadati > Pseudomonadota > Gammaproteobacteria > Enterobacterales > Erwiniaceae > Pantoea > Pantoea sp. BJ2. The sequence goes on along the minus strand of NZ_CP158294.1, from coordinate 369,657 downwards.
TATGCAAAAAGTCGATGGAACACCCTTATCCAGCCTGAGAGCTCAGGGCGAGATGATCCAGTTGAAACGTGATATCGAAGAATCAGGCGGTTTGATACTTGATGAGCTTATCGATAAGCTGTCATCTAAAAAAATCTTTTATGAAGATTTCAATCCCGGCAATTTATTGTATGACCGACGCACAAAAAAAATGAACCTGATTGACTTTGATTCCGCTATTTACAGCAAGACCGAACTGGACGCGGGCACAGTAGCTGCAATGAAACTGAGACTGACCGGTGTTATCAATTATGCCCTCCATCAGAGAAAAGTTGAAAAGCTTGATTTAAAAGAGGTACTCACCGAACCGCAATGATGTTATCGAGTCGTTTAACACCTCAAGGTTACGTTGCGAACCGCACCACTCTCAGCTAAAATGGCCCTGCCATCAACAGGATGGCAGGGATTAGGACCCCTTAATCAGAGCAGACTGAATAGCAATATTTAGTCGGTCCGCGCTCGTCTTCAATGGCGGGTCGGATGGGGGAGGCTTCGGCCTCGCCGGTTGCTTTGACTGGTAGTCCTAACCCTGTTCGATTCGCCACCCAGGGAGCATTCCATGCACGACGAGCAGCGTACTGAACAGGTGTTAGTGGCCGGTACTGATAACAAAGTCACTGTACCGGTAGCGACGACACCTCCCCCTTGTAACTGGCACAGAGCTGATATTCTCTGTGCTATCCGGAAAGCCGGCAGCAGTCTCTCAGCGTTGTCACGGGAGGCCGGCTTATCCTCTTCCAGTTTATCCAACGTATTTTATCGACCCTGGCCCAGAGCCGAGCGCATCATCGCTGAGTTTCTGAAAAAGGAACCCTCTGAAATCTGGCCTGAGCGTTATCGGTGATCATCCAGCCGGGGGTTCTTAGCCTTCGGCTGCTCTTTATCCTTCCTGCGGGGATATTTATTATTCAAGAGTACTGTGCCTGAAACAGGCTGGGCAGGCGATAATGATTCAAACACCAAAGTTAATATATGCACGCATCTCAACAATAATAACTTTGTGATGAATAACACACGCTCATTAATCGTATTCATGAATGCGCCGATGCCTGTAGTATATGCACGATGACACTCATTTTCAGCATAAGAACGCCGAGTGCATGCCCCGCAAGCATTCTGAAACACAGTGCCCGTCCTGCATCTATGATGAGAAATCCACCCGAGCTTCTGTGGACATTATTGCTTCAGAATGAGTGCCTGCACTTCCCCTTCCAATTTATGATGGCGCAATAATAAGTGATAATTTAAGAAACAGAGCTTGTTGAATTCGCCGTTATTAATCCCTTTTGAAAATACTTCCATATTGTCCCGGTAAATGAGGGCATGTTTAAGAGCGAATTTCATCATACTATGATTTTGGGTACCGGTGAGTTCCTCTGTAAACCTGAGAGCTTTGAAACACGCACTGGCGTTATCAAGAGAGTGGTTTAACTTTCTTAATTTTTTTGACGCATCAGCAGAGAATTTTTCAGTCTTACATGACTGTCTTACATTGATAAATTCTTTCGTAAATTCCCGATTGCGTAAAACTTCACATTTTTGCCTTAGGGTTAAATTACGACTAAATGCGACCTTGCTCATAATCGAACTACTCAACATATAATGCTACCTCGTTACTTTATTTACACCAATTGTAATTAATTGACAATCAGATTTCGACCACGTTAACATGATCACAAGACATATTACATGATGAAATTATCTGTTTATAGTTCCTTCAGCTTCGGTGACCTATTTATATTTAGTTCGGATGCATATCAAATAGTACCGCTGGGCAGGTAAGTTGAGCAGCAATAAGTAACCAATAATTGACAATTTGCCTGCCTTTTTACGTCAGGCAGGCAGATGTGAGCGCGTGCAGATGATGCTAAACTATACTTTAATAAATTTAAGTAAGATTTATTTGGCCCTGAATTTATAAGCGCATTTGTAACGGGATGTAAGCAGGACATCATATTTGCAGCTAATTTTAGGCATCATCAGAGGCTTGTGTGTTTTATTTATTATTAACTACGGGCAAAGAAACCTCGACCGCCATATACTGAGAGCAATATATCCTAATCTCCCTGCCTTGGCTGATCACATTATGCAGAAATCTGATGCCACACATATCAGGCAGGAGGCCGACTTTTGCTCCCAGTCACTCAGGAGCCGCCTGCTATAGTATTGCCCTCTTCTTCTGAACTACTTCACCATTGCTACAAGACTTTTGTCCGTAGTAAACAAAACACAGTGATAGCTTTATACAGCTGCCGTCATTCTCAGAATTATCAAAATAGCTTTAAACTGAACCACCATGTGTCCTTCTTTAACAAACCCCACAAGATGATGGTTGCATAGCCCACACTCTGTTAACCTCCCCCCTTCGTTTAAATTAAGTTTTCATACCGGACAATATCTATCTTAGTAAAGAACAGGCCATTCTCGAGACGTGCATCTTTAGCGTCCAGATAATGGTCTCTGATGAATCAAAAAATAGATTCTCAAAGGCAAAATACTATGCCGATTAACTAAGTATTATAGTTATAATAACAATAAACTCCAAGTGCTTATCTGTTTCATAATGAAATCACACGTATTAATCTATAAAGGATGAGTTGATATGAAATATAGCCTTATTGCTGTTTTAATTCTCTTTTCATCTGTGGCCTCTGCGCACGTTAAATGGTTCGTTAACTACGATACCACACGTGCTCCCGTTCCCTTTTATGAAACATTCATAACGGTACCCATGCTTTTGCTCCTGGCGCTATCTCTGGGTGTTATATATGTGACATCCTGTCTTGACCGTTTATGGCCTGCACCGGCTGATCTGCCCAAATGGCGTCCACTTGTTGAGAAAATCAGAAATTTTGTCCCCGCGTTAATGAGATGGGGAACCAGTGTCTTTTTTGCTTTATTGTTCTTTTTCTTTCCTGATATCATTCTTACGCCCGATTTGGTGATCGATAACCCTGGGCTGATCTGGGTTCATCTGCTCATAGCGCTCTCAGCACCGCATTATAAAACAAGTTTCATTGCGGGCCTGGGTATTTTATTTTTGTACGGTTATGCCATCCAGCTATACGGCCTTTTCCACATGATAGATTATCTGATTTTCGTAGGCACCGCAGTGTATCTTATTGTTCAATCTGTCAAAAATACCGGACTTATTACCTTTGCTCTTGAAATTGTCAGACTTACCAGTTGCTTTGCCTTTATGTGGGGAGCAATTGAAAAGTTTATGCAACCGATTCTTTACGAGCAACTCTTAACCAACCATGATTATCTGTTAATGGGTATCGACATGGATTTATATATTAAAGCGGCAGGCTTCGTTGAGTTTTGTCTGACATGGCATATTCTGACCGGAAAACTGGCAAGTTTTGCCTCGCTTGTCATACTTTTCATACTGGTGACGCTCGCTTTTATTCCTTTTGGTATGACAGATTTCATTGGCCACTTCCTGTTAATTGTTCCTCTTATTGCAATATTATCGAGCCCTCGTGAACAACCGGTCTTTGAACGTAGTGCGACATCTACGCTTGCTTTTATGTTCACATTTTGTTTTTTCCTTATGCTGTCTTACACCAGCTATTACCTCTTACACTATCAGCTCCACCTACATTTATGGTAATCGGCATTTATGAGTAAAGACATTGTAATTTATGTTTTCGGCATGCGCAGTTGCTGGCTGAATTTGAGCCGCAGTTTTGAATAATACAATCATTGTGGCCGAATTATTTACTTTCAAACGTATTATCGTTAGCCCCCTTTTTACGTTGAGGATGTTTCGTGCATTCGCCGTAACGGATTACGGCATTAATCAGACATCTTCTGACGTAACGTTGTAATTTAAAGTTCTGAATCGACGGTCGACTCTCATATGGCAGAACAATACGGATGTCATCAACTTAATTCACTTCTGAAATTCACTGCAGCCGGTTTTGTCAAGAATTCGGCCTAGCCTTAAAAAGGATATTGTTCAGCGATACCAAAGACCGGATGGTCGACGTCCATTAGCTGCTCAATCTCCCTTTTATCTCAGTGTAATAGGCAGCGTCGTGGCCGGTCGTGCGGTGAGCACTCACAATTATTGCATTCTTTACACTCATATCCTGGCCTATGCCAAATAAGCAAAGTTATTCAGTGCAGTCTGAACACATAGACCCTGTGGAATCTCACTTCAGCCATCAAAGTTATTCCGTTATAAGCGCTGCACCTTAACCTGAAAACTGCCCAGTGGCTTTTTTTATAACATTTTTCGGATCAATGACCACGTGAAACAAACTGGTTTTGCGTCTGTGTGCAAGACAAAAAAAACCCACTTTTTGCAAAGTGGGGACTGAATACTTATCAGAAGAAGAAAACCGAATATATTCCTGACGTACCTGAAACGTCAGAGAGATAAACCGGCATCAAAAATCAACTGAATATACTCCTGATATAGCGCAATGGAATTTATAAGCATTTTCAAACTGCCTGAAATCACATTTCTAGTATTCAGCCTTTCGATACCAGCATTTTATCAGGAAGAATATTTTATCCAGAACTGCGAATTCGCCTGCGGACGGTTAGCGTTACTTGCCACATGCGCGTTCTTAGCTTCCCAGAGTATTGACGAATACCTTACTATATCGCCCTGAACGTAGGATGTGCCTGCCAACCACGTTGCATAGTCAGGCGTTTTAACAGAAAGCGGATCACTTTTTTCAGATTCTTTACTTCCATCGTAAACGGCAGTGACCGAATAATTATACTCGCTGTTAGCCTTAACTGATGGGTCAGTAAATTCGCCTCCTGTTGCCGTCACTCCGACGCTGAACTTCTGCTCATTTCGTGAATCCGGATCGCGATGTACCTGATAACCCTGCACCAGGGTTGGATTTTCAAGAGGTTTGTCCCACACCAACACAACTTTACTTGATGAGACTGATTTAGCGGACAAGTTGACAGGTTTTGACGGCTTCTGTTCGCCACTGCTTTCAGGCAATGTTTTTTGCGTTAACGTATTACTCGGCTCGGACAATTTATCAGTATTAGATACAGAGACAATATAATAGTTGTATTCCGTATCCGGAGTGAGTCCAGAATGCATATATTCTTTGGTTTCTGCCCCATTCAGCGAAACCAGTTTTTGTCCACCTACATAGAGAATGTAACCTCTCACATTTCTCACATCAGAAGGCTTATTCCACATCAGATTAATACTGGTCGGTTGAACACCCATCTGGTGCAGATTAGTCGGGGGGAGGGGTTTCTCCGGCTCCGGTTCGCTCTGACTCTCAATCAATATCTTCAGAATATGCGAATGCGTGGATTCATTTATTCCTTCCACGGACGTCACGGAATACTCATACTGCGTGCCCGCTTTAGCCGTGGCGTCAGAATAGCCAAGCTCTGTACCCTCAACCTGACCAAGTTTGACCCCGTCTCGGTAGATATAAAAGAACTCTGGCAGCGAAGCGCCATGCTCTTTTGGTGAAAGCCATTTCAGATTAACTGGCGTTTTAGAGATCATCGCCCCTTCAAATTTGTTAATCGTCTTGTCTCCCAGACGAAATCCTTCAGGTGGATATATGCTTGAGGAAATTTCTTTGCCACTGAAATTCAAATCAAATACCTGATAGAAAGCGTTCCCGGTTTCCGCAACTTCCCATACGCTTAGCAAAACATGATACCCAGTGCGTTCAGGTAAGAGAACATTGTGAATCGTCGGCTCACTCGGCCAGAGGGCAGAATCTCTATACTCATCATGTGGATTTTCAGGAAATTGAATCTGATATATAGGTTTAGTTTCAAACTGCGCGCGACTCAGTTTTTTCGCCGGATCCCAGTCTGCTTTTGTAATAAAATAATTATAACGTCGGGTGACATGGATCTGCCCCTCCTGCCATGTCCATACTACAGGCAGCCTGACACCATTTTTCACTTCAATAGTTGGCCAGGCTTTGTTACTAACTGGATCTAGCACGTCATCCATACCGACTTCTATAGCAACCGTGTTGCCTGCACTGGCTATCTGCTCATCCTTAGGAGGAGTGTTATTAGGCGTATCCTTAGAAAACGGCTCTTCCTCGTAAATATTACTCTCCGTCGCAGGGAAAAATTTTCCCGCTTCAAGCTGATTAACACCTCCACCGATAGGAAATTTTCCCGGAGGTAAACGTTCTTTAAGGAGGTATGCTCGAGACGCCTTACTGTAACCGTGTTTTGGTGCTACAGCCTCAATATCAGCTTTATCATTCGCTACTTTTTTCATAAATCACTCCGATAACAGGTTAATGTTACGAACCCGGTAGTCTGCACCGATGGGTACAGACATCTTTAAAATGCTTACACATTAAATTGACAGAATATTGCGTGGCTTGCTAAATACCCTCCCACACTTCGAAGTCTATAATCCGGACTCATCAGTTTAATTTCTTTTCACATTATCGATACCTATTACCAGTGCTGTTCATTTCACGGCAGTTTACATAAATCCTTGTCCATATATACTGGCTGCGCTGAAAATTATCACGTGAATTCCTCTTATTCAGAAGTGTGAATCCGCATTATTTCCAAAAGGCCAGCGAGACTCACTTATGTGTGTCTGAGCATTACAATACTTGTTGGTTTATTATGGTCACAAGAGGACCTGAATAATATGGAACATCAGCCTGCATTCCCGAAAGAATAATCACAAACGCAGTATTTTCACATGCCGGCATGTTTACAGATATACGATACCAAAACTTGCAGTTGCGCTGACCTTCCCCCCGATTATTTCAGAATCCGTCTGTATATAACGGGCGGTGAGCGGAATACTGTACCCCCCCGCATTTGTCGGGTCCTGTAAGGGTACGGTGGTATTATCGAAACGAACCGGTACTTCATCATAAAGTATCTGAACACCCACGCCTGTAGCGGTACTGCCGCCCGTCAACGTCAGCACGTCGGTGCGCCCGGAAGCGCTGGCTCCACTGAACTTTAACCCTATGCTTGCAACGCCATCGCACTGAAGGTCGATGTTGAACATTTTGCTACCAGCAACCGAGTTGATTCCCCGAAACTGACTGATACTGACGGTATCCATATCGACAGTGATATCTGCAGTGGTAATATCACAAGTTTCATGGATGACGTTTACCGAAGGGAGGCTCAGGGAGAAGAAACGCTGAGATTCTCCTCCACTGGTTGCACGCTGGTTAAAATTGATAACCTGTGGCGGCAAGCTCCCCGTAGACAATTTGCCCTGCTCAACAAGAACATATTTCGCTCTTGCATTAAGGTTAAACGGAACAGGTTCGCTTCCTGCATTAAGTTTTGCAGAGCCAACACTGGCGTCATTGAGAGCACCCGCCGTTGGCCAGCTCATTCCCGAATCGGTCGAGAACTCCAGCAACAACCCCATTCCTGTTGAACTGTCATATACCGTATTTGGCAGCGTAGAAAGCGTCCATGGTGGGTTCGAAGCATCATTAAATACGGTGAAACCATTACTCTCGTCCGCATTGTCTGCTGTACACAATCCCGTAAGCGTGACATTACTCTCTGCGAGAACATCTCCCTGAGCCGCATTGCGGGGGACAGTAACCTGCGCGGGAAAATCCGGTTGCTGTGATGCATTGTTGACTGTGCAAGCCGCAACGCCTTCTTTTGCTAAACACATCAGGCTGAAGAACCCTATTGCGCGTATGACACGAAGACGCCCCTGCGTTTTCCTGTTCCAGCAGGACTGAAAAGCTGTAATGACATTCATTATCTGCACTCCGCGCGGGTTTCAATAATGCCTTTACGGGTACGACTGAGATCACCCGTCTCAATATTTGTCCTGCAGGAAACGGTGACTTCCCCTTCATTCCATTCCACACTGACTGACTCATTATCAGATAGTCCTGTCAGATAGACGTCACCGTTATCTCCAACATAGAAAGGCATCGTGATATTTTTTGAATTTTGTTTTCGATCTATAAATACCCTGGCCCCAAACGGTACCGCTTTATCATTGTGCATCAGACGCACGAGTGCTTTCCGGCCTATGTTGGTTTCAAACTCCGCCAGCACCAGCGCCCCTCGCGTAGGAACGACGGTGGTGAGCGGATTACTGACATCTGCATCCGTATCAACATCGCCCGGAGACACTTTCACCCGATTGGCACGGTAGGCTGTGGCTACAGGAACAATTGCATAACCGTTCCAGTCTGTTTTTATATTGCTGCTGTCTTCAACGGAGATACCAGATGCTCCGGGTGTATGAACCAGAATTCCTGATTCGTAAATCTGCTGACCTGCGGTCACGCCTCCCTTATGAGCAACCAGAGAGCCGGTCAGTCCCACATTGGCCAATCGGCTATCCCCGGAATAACTGTATCCCCCCGACAGGACGCCTGCGCTTCCGCGCCAGGAGCCCGATACTCCGCCATTTGCATGGGATTGCGAATTCACACCCTGTTGTATACCGTAATCAATGTTTTTCGCCCAAGGTAGGGATCCATTAAGCGAAACCTGATTGGACGTTCCTGAATCATCGGAGTGACTAAATGAATAACGCGCCCTTGCCCCTGTAAGCCACTGGTCAAGAGGCACCTGTACGGAAATAGCAATCTGATTATCCGTAGGGTTATAGGGCGTGCGCGAGCTCAGCAAACTCAGGTTCCAGGTTATCTGATTGATGTTTTTGCTGTAATTTAGTGAGGCGGTTCGCGCGATACCCTCTGTATTCCAGTAATTCTGCTGATAGTAACTGGCGCTCAGATTTCCCCAGTCACTCAATGACTGGCTGAGTGAGACCTGCAGTCCGGAGCGTTTATTATATTGCCACTGCCAGCTGTCATCGTTAGTTATATTCATCTGATTTCTTTCAGCAAAATCATAATAACCAGACGTGTTATAGCGATAACCGGCGACCGAGAGAACCGAGCCGGTATCAGGAATACTTTTGGAATACTGCAGACGATAGGACTGGCCTTTTTTCTTTTCATCGTTTTTAAGCGTTGTTGAAGCAAACGTTGTATCAAGTGAAACCGAACCAAAATCCCCTAAACTTTTTGCAATACCTCCATTCAGGGCTAGATATTTTTCTGCCACTATGCTGCCGCCAAAGAAGGTAATGTCATTACTGAATCCATATTGAGCCACGCCCTGTGTGAATGCAGGCTTGTCCGCACCATTATAAAAGGATCGGTAACGCCCCGCCGTGGCAGAAAACCGTACCCTTCCCTCACGTTGCATGCCACGAATCGAGGCAAAAGGCTGAATAAAGTTTTTTACGCTGCCGTCCGCTTCCTTAATACTGACATTCAGTTCTCCACCATTGGCGGCGGGAAGAATATCGGTAAGTGCAAAGGGGCCTGGTGGGACAAAAGTCTGGTAAACAATTGCGCCATTCTGCGAAACAATGACTTGCGCATTAGTGGCAGCAACACCCCTCACAACCGGCGCAAACCCGCGCAGGCTGTCAGGCAGCATATTGTCATCGGAAGCAAGCTGAACACCTGTAAAAGTAAAACTCTCAAACACATCACCCGGTGTATAGCTTTCACCCAGCGTCAGCCGTGATTTCAATGATACTAAATCACGCTGAGCGTAGGTCGAAAGACTTTGCCATTTATCCGTAACATAGCGAGTCCGATTTGAAAAAACCGAATCAAATTTCTGGACATTACGGGTATAGCTGGAATTATTTCTTAAACGCCAGGCACCCAGGTTTATTCCCGGCCTCAAATTAACATAGAGACTATCAGATTGGGTATCGTCATCTCTCTGACGCCCCTCAGATGCATTTATGTTGTAGCTCATTAAAAAAGCATTGATCCCATTATCCCACCGTGAGGGATCAATGCTGTTTCGCGCACGAGTATTGAGATAAGCCTGCGGGATGGTGATTACGAGCTTTTGATGGTTGTAATCAAAAGCTGCAGCCGCACCGGGGATATAACGACCGATGTCGGTCAACTTGGTATTTTTATCTTTTTCCGCGGTAAGCCCCGGGGATCGAGCACCCATGTTTTCCCATTCTTTAACGGTTAATACAGGTTGCAAACCATATAAGCCAGCTTGATTTTTAAAATCAATTTCCTGATTCAGGAAATACTGCTGATTGACGTACACATCAACCCGGTAAGTGCCTTCAGGAATAGTCCCGTATTTAAAAGAATCAATATTGGCAGTGTTCCCTGACGACTCATTAATATCTGAAACGTCAAAATACAACTCAGCACTGGCATGTGGGGCATAAATAATACCTGCGGCAGCCCAGCCCATCATTAACCGCCAGCGAAGTTCAACGGCCAGCCTATTCCATGCCTTATTTTTGTTTAACCTTAACATAAGCATCCTTCTGCGTCACGGAGAAGTAAATGGCCCCACAACCGACCCCAAATCATTAATTGCGCGCCACGTTACTGGACCTCGCTGTCCCGGACGAAGATTAACCGTCATTTGATCAAAGGGAGCGATCATGGCTTCACGCTCAATCATTTCAGGACTAAGTCCATTCTTCAGGGAAAAGAGAGCGTCGTTACCAATATTGAGTTCAAAAAAGTTTACATAAAACGCAGATAGGTTTTTAATGACTAATTTCCCGGGCGATCTCGTAACAACAAGATTTTTAACTGCCTCAACAGCACTACCTTTAATATTTTTTGGCCGGTAAAAAAATTTCATTTCAGTTGTTACATCTATTGCCAGCTGATTTTTCTTATTACTGTCTAATTGGGGTTTTTGCTTAAGTGATACCCAGAAAAGGGATTCACGATCTTCAGGAAGACGAGAGGATTCACGTTTATAAAACGTAAACGTCCCCCCCATACCCGGCTGAATTACCTGCAATGGCGCACTTATAAAAAAAGGTAGCTCATTACTACCTGTGTTTTTCTTGAACAAGGAAGAAGACAACATTTTCGCCTGAACAAGAAAGGGTTGAGGCTTAACCTTTTTTTCAACAGCAAGTGTCGACAACGTATTATTTGCAAGAAAAGAAACTGATTTTACTTCGCCTCGTTCATCATAAATTACCCGGGTAGTGTCATAGGTGACCATTGCGTTAACACTCAGGGTGTAAAGAAAAATACATAATCCGGAGACTAATTTTAAAGAAAAACTCTTGAGCACTTTGCATCTCCAATAAAATGTCTCTCCGGAAACTCACCGGAGAGACGATTAATCAAAGCAATGTTTGAGTCCACTGAATGCTGCTGGAGAAGTCAGTATCAGTAGGCGTGACACCTTCAAATGCTTTTATGGAGAAAGCAACTGTTAGAGCTGCACCGCCGTTCACGAAATCAATTGGATCAGTCGCTCCTGCATCAGGGGTAATGGCCTGGTCCCCGCCATCCCCTATAGCATTCAGATATAATCCAATGTCATTATTACCTGCGAGCTGGAATGCTGCCTGATCACTCTGAGAGGCTGAACCTATGAAGCTTAAAGAGGCCGTATTAATTCCTGTGCATCCCGAATAGGTGAAGTTCACAAATTTCTCTTTAAACTTGCCATCAGTTAAATCAGTGGCCGGAATTTTACCGTAGTTAAGCGCTACGTCCTGGCCACTGACCTGGTCGTTAGGATCATCCACGGTAATGACTGGCGTACATTGTGTGTTGGTGATTTGACCCGTTACAGTGATAACGCCATCTGCGGATGCGTTGACTGACCACAAACCTGCCAGGGCTAAAAGGGCCACTGATGCTTTTAATTTCATAGAATTTCTCCATCTGCCTGAATAGCAGTTAAAACGAGTTAAATTAAAGAGCGATAATCAACGGAAGAATAATAAAAATTCATTCCGGTGAGGTGTTAAGGACATGAAATCCCACATCCTGAACAATTTACTCTGTTAACACTGACTAATGGTTATTTGTTTAACCACTGCATTCAGCCCAGAAGCTGGCATAAATAACAGGTTTACGCGACACCATGTCCCACAGAGTTATATTTGATCAGCATAAATTATGCAATCCCTGGGTGTTGCGTAAAATGCAAACACCCCTGACAAAAAAAACAACCGCACCAAAAATGGACTTTCAACAGACTGAATTAACTATTGGCTAATTTTAATTTTTGACGATACATAATAAAATCCTGGTACTGAGCAGCTCCGCTAAGTTCATTTAGACGAATTAAATTAAGCTGGCTCTGACGTAAGAATAATCGATAATCGACATTCTCTGGTGTCATTTATTGCTGGTCGCCTACCCTTTTTTTAGGGAATCTTTAAAGTCAAAACTCCTTATCATTCTTCAAAAATCTTTCCGGCGCACTTTCAAGAAGCTTTACGCCAACACTAATTTTCAACTAAACTTGCTTGCCTCTCTTATTAAAATTAGCATTTAATTTTGTTAGATGAGACGTGACACTTTCAGCTAAATATTGCAAGAGACGGACTGCATTTTTAACCACTCTTGAAATTCTTCGTTACTATAAATCTTCGAAGGGACAACATCATGCGTGAAACTGAAAAACAAATCCGGTTGATCCTGGCGGAACTTATGCATACAAAGAGTGAAAAGTTAAAGTCTGGTGACAATCTTAACGAAACGCTGGGAGCTGATTACCCAATGTACAAAATGATAATTTTACGTATACAGCAAAAATTTGATGTTTCATTTTCTAGTGAAGAGGTGGAGAATCTACAATCTATCCGTGACATGGTTCATAAGGTAAATATAAAGAAATGTAGTAAGAAGCACTGAACAATGATACGTGAGTGCATTTATTAATTTCGGAGCTGAACAATATAAAATTTACATAACGAGTCTTTATCACGACCGACTTTCAGCAGGCCACTGTTGTTAATACTTAAAGGTCTGGGCTACCTGTCTGGCCATCATACGGTCTGACGCTATACACTATTGCGTACAATCACTGCATCAAATTATCAGTCCGATAGGTAATGAATTACATGGCCTGTCACCACCTAAAAGTATTAAGACATCCCATTAGTGGTGAAACGCAAAATTTCGAACGCATATTTTTTCTGGTTGAGTGCTAACACTAACTGGGTGTCGTCCTCATTTTGAATATATACAGTCCACCCTGCTCATGATGAGACATCTGAATATATCTGGATAAGGCCTGATTAGCCGAACATCCTTCAATGGTAAAGATTGCGAATATTGACTCCGCAAGTTTTGTCCTCGCCGCACTGGCCAGGATATTTCACCGTTAACGAGCACTTCGTGCAATAATAGTAGTCTGTCTAACAATCGATGTTCGCTATGCATCACCTAAACCAGTCAGGGAAGACAGCTGTGTAACAGACTTATGACAATTCTGACGAGCGAGTATTAGTTTATACAGGATAAAGGATTTCTGATAATAAGTAAGATGAAGCAAAAGTATGGATACGCTGAATGACTGGTAGTCTCGTGCAGGGATATGGATTGCAAGATAACCAGCTAAGATTACTGTCGATTTGAACAGGACAGATACTTCGGCTCTACCGCTTTGTTAAAGTGGCGGCATCGTTTCATCCGTTGTGTCCCCGTCCCTAAAAGAGTCGAAAACCTTTTCGCCCAGGAAAAGGGCTGATTGACATATCCAGTAAAAGTTTACTGGCTCCTGAATGCATCACAAACAGACAACAATAGTGCAGTAATTAATAGTTTTCCGCGACATAAGCCTGAAGCTTATGTCGCGGGATAACGATTTAGTTCAGCTTAAGTAATTTAATCAGTTTCGCCACGCTCGAAGGATCACCATGCACGGTAGTTCCCTTTAGAACTAACGTCACTTTTTTCCCCAAAGATGAACTAACTAAACTTCTTATAGCGTCTGACACCGTGTATTCCTTCCAGAAAGTCGCACCAGCCTGAGGTCTGTTGGCTGTTGATGACACATGCGAAGCGATAGCTTCCCATACTTTACCAGAGTAATTAACCAAATCGCCAGTTTTATAGGCAATACCTTTTTGCCAGTTAGTAGGCTCCTCTGGCAAGTCGGCTGAATCCGTTGTGAACTCAATTAGGTTACTGGGTTCAGACTCTTTGTCCGGAGATCCATTTTTTTTATAGACTGCCTGCAGCCATGCCTGATACTTAGTTTCAGGTTTAAGGTTTATATACAATTTTTGAATGTAATCTGCTCGCGAACCAGTCGATATAGGATTGAGTTTATGAATTTTGCCAGAATTAAGGACCATTGCATAAGGTTGATACACCACGGTATAGCCTTCAGGCACAGAAGAGGGTTTATCAAACGAAACGGTCGCTGAATCCGCAGTGGCAGAAACAAATGTCAGATTTCTTGGAGGGTCAAATGTCACTGGCGGTGTAATGTCCTCACCCGTATCCCCTTCAAAATACATCTCGCTCATATCAACAACTTCATTTGTTATGGTATAGCCCAAGCCTTCACGTGCCGCATTCACGAGAACACCATTATCGTTGTCAATAGTCCAGGTAAATAGCCCACCCAGATTTTTCTCAAGAACATACTCACCCTTGGCCTTTACCGAGCGCGGCGTATCAAGCGACATGAACAGTTTATTCTCTGCGTTATAAAGAAAATCTGCGTTTGCAACGGTGTCGGTGTAAAGCTTGAAGCCGTTTTTGCTTCCCTTAGTGGTTTTCGGGTCTTCAAGGTCAAAATAATTGTAAATAAGATCGTACCATTCGGTCGTTCCTCTTTCGAACGTGCCCATTACATCCTGCGTTGCTGATTTTTCATATTCTGCCTCCAACGGCGAAACCTTTACGAGACTGTCAACTATTGCATTACGTGAATAGCCAGCATACCCAACAAAAATCATTGAACGGTCGATTTTTAGTTCATCAACCAGATAATCCACCGCGGTTTCCACGCTGGACACAGCTTGAGGTATATCACCACCAATCGGTGGGTAATCACGCCCGGTCGGCTTCAGTGCAGAATGATGTGTGACGTGATCGGCCCAGCCGGTACCGAAGAAATCGTATGTCATGACGTTCAAGCCGGTAACGCCAGCCTCAATTAACGCTGGAAGGTTAGATAACGCCATCACATCAGGCACGGCTGATATCGCGATACTGATTTTAAGATTTTTGTGTGGGGTGTCTTTAAGGGTCTCTTTAAGTTTTTTTATAAGCTTAACATAGTGTTCCCAATCATCTTCATCATAATTGTTCCCCGCACCTACCGCACCAGGATATTCCCAGTCAATATCAATTTCGGTGAACATCGGAAAGCGATTGAGATGCCATAAAATTGAATTTGCGAAATTTTCCCGACCCAACTCGCTTCTTGCAGCATGATAGAAGCCATCACTCATACTCCAGCCACCAATACTGAATGACAGCTCAAGGTCAGGGTTTATTTTTTTCATGTTAAACAAACCCTGAAAAAGTCCTCTCGTCTTACCTTCCATGTACCAGTCGCCCTTGTTAGGATCTTGAGTGGCTGGTGTTCCTCCCGGCCAAGCCGCGCCATCCGGTACATTGACGTTGTAACCTACTTCAGCATCAGAAAACTCGTCCAGGAAAGTAATCTTGCCTAGATCGTTTACCTGGTCAGGAGTTCCTCCCTTTACATGACTCCAGCCTAAATCAATTGATCCTTTTTTTTCACCCTGATCCCCTACGATACCCACGAATCCCAATATAATTTTGTCATATGCCAGCGGATTAATTTTCCCCAGATCAACACCGCGTCCCGCTTCGCTAAGCTCGACATCAAAAAGATCATTCCATTTCCAACTCTCAGGCTGATTAGGTTTTTCCGCATTAATAAGGCTTCTACGACCATCATACATTGCCCAATCAGTGTAATAGCCAAACACCTTGGGTTTAGTGGAATCTTTTTTGTAAGTGTTATAAACAGGCACAGTTACACGATGTGATGTATTACTGTAATAAATTTTATTCTTAGCACTCTTATCCGGCACTGAATTTATTTTCGCATCAAATTTTGTCAATTGATTGTTTTTTTCGGTATACAGGTCACTCTGAAGCAATTTGGCCATGGTAAATCCTCTCATGATTAGTTTTTACATACAGAAAGAAAAGGTGCATTGTTAAAAAAGTGAAAAAACGCCACCCAGGTTTTCATCAAAACCTGCGCATTATACTGAGACGTACGGAGAAATTACGCCAAAACAATACTGTGTTCCAGAGAGGAAGCGGACTATATTCCCTGGTCGATATCAGGTTTGTAAACAGACTTAATTCAATCCAGACTACACAAAAAAACAGTGGAAAACATCGCAAAATTCAGCATGATCATTTCAAAAAATAACAAGTGCATTTTGTCGAAGTATGAGCTAAGGAAAATTCGAAATGAAAATTTGCGCGCGGATATTTAACTAAACCAAATGACTAATTTAATAATGCGCTCCTTACTATTTTGGCCTCGAAAAATCACCACGACTAAACCCAACGCGTGCCACATGAATTTCACCACCACCATACATGAAAGCCGCATGCGTAAGACTTGCACAGAACGCAGCACGAAAAAGCCACAACATCATTTTTTTGTACCATCAAACTCTGTAGGCATTTAGCGCCGACAATGAATATGATGCCGGTGCGAATGACTCTGATCATCAAACCGGCTGATGCATACCCTGCCCACTCTCAACCGTGAGCCCAAAGTGTTATTAATTACACCCTCATCCCGCATGTGAAAGATTACGACGACACCTACAGCCATCATCTGACTGCGTGTACCATGCTGATGATATGCTGCAACCGGTAAATACAATTAGCGAATGCGTAAATCTTCAGATAGGGTCCCAAAAGATTGCCGTCGCATCTGGTGTATCATAATGACGGTTTGTTATGGCCGATATGCCTTAGGGCCGCAATCCGGTTTAACGTACTGTTCACTGTAGCAGTACGTGATTCCTTACGGATAGCGGACCTGTTGAACCAGATCTAAATTAAAACTTAAACCAAGCTTAGGCGCAGCTCGGCGGCGTGACATGCCGGGTCAACTGCTTATGATTTACGTTGCTGTAAAATGTGTTTTTGCCGTTTGCTTATGCAGATATCGGACTGGATATATTAATAAATGAATAAATGTGTTGATATGAGACGAAGACTGTCGTTTAGCTAATTTTAAAGACTAATTAAAACTACAGGATTAAGCAGCACGGTTTTCTGGAAGGGTACAATTGGACAAGAAAAAGGATGGGCAGCAGCGCCATTTGGACCAGCCCTGCTGTATTGCCCGTGATTTCATCTCAGAGTATCGGCACCTTGTGTTGACTGACGAGAGACCGTTATACATTCCTTGCTTACCGTTGATTGCTTTTTTAGCCCGGGTAGGCCCTGAAAAAAACGCACAATGACAGACAATGGATTCCATAAACGCGATGACGACCTTGTTCCTGTAAAGTCAAAGCGTCCGTCCTGAGTCGCTGCAGGTAATAACACTTCCGTATTTAAAACCAGCCCCCTATGCGGTATAGTCACAAGCAAATTTCCGGGGAGCTGATGACGTGTAAGGGTATTTCGAAACTGATATACAAGCTGGTGATAATTGTTGTCACGAATGCGCTGATGACATTCATGCCATACAAACTTAATAATTCTTCGTTTGCAACTTATGTTGTTCATCAGGCATTGCATCAGCCTTTTTTGAGACTCTGAAAGATATATGCTTTGCTGAGTACCATGGACATTAAGAACATTGATACGGCAGTCAAGTGTGAAAATACCGGGTAAGTGGCATTTTTCAGCATTCAGCATTTCACTTTCAACCATTTCAGGACTATTCATGTTAGTCATGTTTAATCATCATCCTCTACGGTATGTAATTAATAAAGTGACAACATATTATTTTGGACGCTCTGCATCCACAAGTGCCCGGAGTGTAAATTATGATGACAATTCTGCAACCCACTGATTATCATGAATTTTGATAATTCGCGATGAAAAATAATAACAAGATAATATGCTATAACGGTGTTTTAACAAATTTAAGTTGAAAAAAAGGGGGTTGCTTGCAACCCCCAAAGTACGACAGCGCAGGATATTATTATAGTTTCATCGCGTCCAGCGACGCTGAATGTTTTGAAATCAGGTTTCAGCGACCAATATTGACCATATACATCATAATACTTGTGACGATTGCAGGAATGATCAACGCTATCATCATGTAAAACCAAAACTGATTAATATACCCAAAGAGACTTTCAATATTAAGAATTCTTTTCCTTCTCACAAGTGTTTTATTAATGCTGTAACCCTGTCGGCGGGTTGTTCTTATGAGATGCTCGGACAGACAAAAAGTGCTGAGTGCTTTGCGCAGCAAATGAAAAGTTTGTCTGACAGATGCCTCTGTTACAAGAGCTCCCTGGTTAATCCAGACTTTTTCAATCATCTCTGTACGTGTGACAGGTTTCCCGTCTGAGCGAATAAGGATATCCAGACAACGCGTGGCACTCGCATTAAGGACGACCTTTTTGTTCCCCTCATACAGCAAGCTGTTTTCGGGATCGAAAACTACCCTATCTTCCAGAAGATACATATTTGTCTACCATATTGTAAGATATCAGCCAACTTTTTGCAGTTTAGTATGACTTATAGCAACACTCGCTAAAAAAAAGGTCTTAAATTATGATGGTGAATTTTCAATAAGAACTTATGAATGTGTAATATACAGATGTTTATCATTCATAAAATCTTGAAGTGGATCCTAAAAACTAATCAATATATTATTGCTTTTAAATTACAAACTGTCTGATGCAGAATTTTTAATTACATCTTCTGCAAAGAATCATTTAATTACGCTTTCCCCGACTTTTTTCAATCCAGTGAGAACTAACGGTTTGTGTTTCCTTCTTGATAGATAAAAATCATAAACCTGCCTGACAAAGAGGCAATCGTCTTTATAGCGCTTGATTTCATCAATGCATTGTTGAGCCATTATCCCATTATCATTTTCAAGATATAGCACCACCATTATACCCCTGAGTATGACGTCACATGCCTTATCATTACCAATTATCGCGCGTGAGGCTGAGACTGCCTGCTTAAAACCTACTGTCAGATAAGTAATGACAACATAAAGTATTTTTGCCGCCATAAATTCCCCATTCAGTGCCATGGCCATCGAAATCAGGCGCATTGCTCTTTCCAGGTCATTTTCCCGTGTCAAGTAGCAGGCATAATAGTAATAAACTTCTGCTGAAAGCGGAGAAAGCACCATCGCAAGATGAAATTCATTTTCCACGTTCTCAGCCAGCTCAGAGTTAAGCATGAGCGACCGCAGAGACAACGCCAGCATATGACGGGGTTCCGTTTCAAGGGCTCTGTCAAGTATGTTAAGAATGACTTTTATTGCACTGCTCTCTTCCATTGCATTCAGAAATGAAAGGGACAGGAAAGATCCGGCGAGAACACATAACATATCTGGATCGTAATCCATGATATCCGTTGGGAAAACGTGTCCTTCTTTCGACAGTACCGCCGGTGTTCTGCTTTTAGATGAATAGAAGTAATAACATGAGCGGGTATCAGCGATATTCTTTATATATTTTTTATCTGCATTGATATAAGCTCGTTTAAGCAATCCATCAACGGCTTCTGTACAGTTAATCAGATCGATTGCCACATCGCCGCTCAGCGTCACACTGCTTCGCTCAATTACTCTCAATGAATGACTTCCGGTCAACTCAATCTTTGCGATACGCTCCTTGCCAGCGACCACCTCCATTCCCGTTAAAAAATACGCGACTCCATTCATCTTAAGTTCTTCACAACAAGTTTTAAGATCCATGTTGTTAACTGTCATAGCTGCAGGTGTGAAGGTAAAACCGTACTTGTCGAAACGACTGCTTACACCAGATAAATAATCAAATAAGACTCTCGAGAATTTTCTCTCTTCCAGACTAAAAGGAAGCATTGCGACAAGTGAACTTCTGCCTTCTGTTGGTTCTTCTATATTCTTGCGCGATACGGATGACGTGAAACGGTACCCTTTACCATAAATGGTATCGATAAATTTTTTGGCCGAGGTTTCTCCCAGTGCTTTTCTGATCATATAAACGCATCGCGTCAGTGATTCATCACTAACTGCACAAGAATTGTTCCAGACTTCACTGATCAGCTTTTCTTTACTGATGAGCTTACCCTGATTTTTTACCAAAATACTCAACACAGAGAATTCTTTTGGTGGCAGATTAACAATATTACCATTACGAAAAAGACCATCCTTTTCGTTTAAAATAAAATCACCGAATATGTAACAGTTCATCTTTTCCCCCGTAACCTACCTGCAGGTGATTAAGAATAAATTAAAAATTTAAAACTTAATTTCAGTTCAGGGTTTAATTATATATCACGGGATTTAGAAATCGGGATAGCTCACATCTTGAAAATAAAACAATGAGAGAGGGTTTAAGAAAAAATAACAATAACACTAATGAAAAGGTAAGACTCAACTAAGTGAATGCAGCACCCGTTTCAAGGTTGTTATTTTCGAGACAAATTAACAGCAGGCGTCGTTAAAACTCCTGCAAAGCATTGCAGTGCATATACCCTTCCGAAGACTGAAGCCACGCCAGCTCGTCAAAAACCTGCGTTTTTTTACGCTCATCACCAATGGCTGCCAGTTTCGAACACACTCGCTTATGTTCGATCAGATCGCGTAAACGTGTATTGAGCATTTCCCAGAACTGGTTTTTTTGCGCTTTACTCAGCGTCGAAAGTGATTCACTTAGCAGCGCTCTGTGGCGGGTTTCCGTTTGCGGACCAGGACGAACAATGGCTTCGTACCAGGTATCTGTGCCCGCAATGGCAAAATGATCTACGGTCCTGGCTTCATTTCTCTCTTTTAAGCAAGCCTGCATTGCCCTGTAATGCACTTCAGGCAACATGGCAGCTTCTTCTTTTATTGATGCAGACCGGCAAAAGTTACTCTCTCCGGTCTCCGGGCTTTGCCCCGGGGTGGCACATCCCGCAAGAAGAAAAACAGGCACCATAATGAATATGCATTTAATCAGGTTCACCAGTTGTCCTCGATTTCATTTTCACCCATTAATATTTTATATGCCCATTGTTTCATCATGGCATCGATAATCACTTTACCGGGGTCATAGCCGGCTTCTTCATCACCTTCTTCAGTGAGTAATAGCGATTCCGCCGCTTTACGATAGGCATTATCCATACCCTCATGAGAGGCAGGTTTTCCTTCTGACATGACATGTGAATACTGTAGTTCATGTGTAATATTCATTCTGATTTTTCCATTGCTGAATAGAGTCGCGACCGAAGATTTTCTGCAAGCCCCCTGCTCATCGAATCGAACAGGCTGTTGTACTCGCCTTTACAGTTCAAAAGCTCTTCGCTGATAAGTGAGGACAGTCTGTCCGGACTGAAGCGAAGTGAAAACTCTCCTGAACGAAATGCGTACCCATCATCCGGAGAGGTCACAACACTCACGTCTATACTTCTGTCGCTAAAGTAACGTTCGAAAAAAGGCAGCAGTTTCTGCCTGGATGGATTAAGGCTTATCTCTACTTTCCCGATTTTTTCCACAGAACACTGCTGAAACCATTCCGACAGAAAAGGCTCGATAACTTCGGGCGCGTGAAGAATTGTCTCGAGCTTGACCATTGCCTTTTTTTGCAGGCTCTCAGTGAGTGCTCGGGATTTAACATCCAGATGGGTCAAAAAATCACATAAGGCATCCATATGCATCAGTATGCCATCTTCATAACCTTCCATTCTGGCCGTGTTACGGATAGCCTGGGCTTCCCGCTCCGCCTGCTGAATGATTTTTAAAGCATTACGTTTAGCACTTTCTTCGAGCGATCTTGCACGTGCCCGTCGCTGCAGATAGTCCCGGGTCAGCAGTACGCCATCAATGGCCTGCAGCCTGGGTGTGTTTTCGATAATTTCTGACATGTTGTATGGCCAGCCTGAGTAACAGCAAATCGGGAAGCAACACCGATTCAAAGGTGATGGTTCCCGGTTGAAAGAGATAAGGCACACGTTGTGCCAGAACGGGGGGGAAATGTTTGCACAGGTTCAGACCTACTGCCCGACTGAGTACACTCATATCCCCCGTGCGCCCCACGCCCGTTTTGCACATGACCGGATACCGAAGGTTGCTGTTCATAAAGTCTTGTTCCACAGGTTCCAGTGAAACGGAAGACCCGGACCGGCATAGTTCTCCGCGGTATAGATATGCTGCGATGCAGCGCGCAGCCTCCGGAAGATAATGCCAGTTTTCACAGGCGTAATAACTTCGGGCATCATTCATCACGTCATCAGTAATTGGCAAAAAAGCATATTGCTGATTGATAGCCTTATTCAATATGCTCCTGACCACACCTGTTTCATGGATAGCTTTTTCACCCGTATAGGCAATATGCATCCATGACAGGGGGTCATAGCTGATTTGCTCAGCGGTGGAGAGCATCATATCTGGCTACCCTCTTGAGAATCAGAGCGTTTTTTTCTGCTTATCCTGTACCCGGCAAAAGCTAAGCCCACTATCAGAAGTGAAGAGGCGATGACAAGAAAAAACATCTCTGTATTAAAGCCAGCATGTTCCCGTTCAGTTCTTGCATAGAAGGCCTGTTCAGGTGCGCGCGCAAGTACTACCGATATTTTTTCGTAATCCACATGACTGAAGCTGTTAACAAGAATACGTTTAGCATCAGCAATAAGGCTTGCCCCATCGGCCTGCTGGGCTGCTACGCGAATCAGGGCAGAAATATGGACAGGATGGCCTCCTTTCTGGGCATCAACATTATTCATGTCATAGCTGACATGGACACGTGAGGCAACCACACCATCCATAAGATTCAGTGTCTGTTCAAGCCTCTGTTCAATGGCAGAATAGATCCTCGCAACTTCAGCCCGGGGAGATGAAATCAGCGAGTCGGACGGGAACATTTCAGCAACATCTACACGAGCACGCGAAGGTAAACCGTAAGTCGTCATAAGATCGACAGCCGTAGCAAAATCGGTTTTTTCAACCGATATCACATAGCCCGTCTTACCTGTATCCTTTTTAGTGGTGCGGATGTTATTCTTTTCAAGCAACGCAACAACTTCATTAGCCTGGGTCTGATTAAGGTCTTTGAGTAGTGATTCCTCTTTGCATCCCACAAGTAACAATGACAGAATCACAGTAATGACACTGAACAGCTTCATATTATGCTCGCAGCACCGTGTCAATCGCCGTCACTGCTTTACGCGTCAGCGCCGCATACAGGGACATGGTGATATTGTATTCAGATACCCTCGTCTGGAATAAAAATAGATCTTCCGGTGAGCCGGTGTTAGCGGGGTCCTGCACGCGGTATAACTCGTTTGCTTTGGCAACATATTGCGTTTCACTGGCCTGACTCAGCGCTGAAACCAATCTGTCTTCAAGATTAAGGGCGGATACCTCAGGCTGGCTTTCGCTCATGCCTGTTGCAAAATCCGGCATCTGAATTTGCATAATAAATCCTTAATATTAGCGGAAGTTAGATATAATCGCCGACGAAACATCTTTATACGCTTTTACTGCGCCGGACTGCGCATTACGATAGAGCGTATAATCAGAAAAAAGCGATTGATATTCAGATAAGAGCTTCGGATCTGATGGGTTCTTGGCTAATGCTTCTAATGCCGCGGTAAGTTGTGTATTAAGATCTGCTACACCCGCATCAAACTTCGCGGAAGCTTGATATAAAAAGAGATGGCTAGCTGATGCTAATTTATCGAATGATTCGCTCATGGGTTACCTGTTAATTGGAGATGGAAAATACCAGTGGCCTGATGTTATCTTTACGTAGCCGTCTGAGCCGTATTGAAAAGATTTCCCTTTCAGCCAGTCATTCTCAAGTTCGACGTAGTAAAAAACATACATGCCCTGCCACTGCTCATTGAACTGAAGAACTTCACCTTTTAGTTCATTCAACTCATTGTCCTGTAACGTACCTTTAATGCGGAACATGACTGAATCATTATTGACCGATTTAACATACGTGATTGATTTTTTCTTCAGACCGTCCTCAGCAAGATCAGAAACAACAATGTCGCTGATTTTCTTGAAATTGACCTTCTTAGCATAAGGCATCACATTTAATAGCTCCGTCCTCACATTTTCGATTAAGGCATCACCTACAGAACTATTCCGTTCGAGACTTAAGATAATTTCTGGTGAATCAATGTTATCCAGATTGACACGATGAAATTTAAGCAGAGGCCATTCAGATTTTAATTTTTCGGCGATGCGTTTTGTCTCAGCGTTTTTGAGCAGGATACTCACTTTATAATCTGGTTTGCTTCTTTGCAGTGCCCGGTCAGCCCAGACGTAGTCAGAAAAATTCTGTGCCACAACATACAAACGGTTGTTCGTTCCGCGAACTATGTCATATTGCGCCTGTTTACCGCTGATGATGTTACCCAGACTCGATTGTTCCCGCGCTTCGATGCCTTGCAGCCACCACAGCAAGCCTGCAACACAAAGCAGCAAAAACACTCCGGCAATGCAGAGCAGATTTTTTTTCTCCCGTAATGGATGAGCATTTCTCTTTTCTGCAGGCACCGTTGTGGGCACACTGAAAGACTGCACTTCATCAGACCAGATGTCTTCTGAGCTCGCCTTAGCAGCAAAAAAGACCTGACTGTGGCTGGCTATGGTCTGCAGCGGGATTTCGCGTTCACCCGTATCAGTTATCAGCATCAAGGTGCCACATTCGTTTTTTCTTAAATGAAATCTCGCATGCAGCTTCTCATCTGGTACCAGGATACTGGTATCAGAAAGGAGTAATGACTCGTCCTGCTCAAGTTCTTTCGCAGGAGCAACGACAAAGTGTAAGCCTTCAGCCCCTACTTCGTACTGACAGTCTCTTAACTGGGTATTGAGCAGACGGATTACCAAGGCCCCACAGGTGCCCTCTATCTCTGCATTTTCGGTAATGCTCATTCTAAGATCATATGTTGAAGTTCAGATGGAGCGGGATGTTACGCAAATTTCGCGCGTCGATCATGACGAGAAAATAATCACGACCGATTTTCTGATTAAGAACAAAATTTTCGATACAAAACCTGTTTATAACAATTATATAAGTAACGATCGCTGCCACTTATTTTAGCGAAAATCATTAATGAGATGAGTAAGGTGAAGTCGTAATAAGTTTAAGTAAGCCATTATAAACAAAGAACAAAATATAAAATATCCATTGTCTATCTCTTCAAAGTAAGACAAAATATTTATCCATATTTAACCTGTTATAATATGAGAATGATATGAAAGGTATTTATTGCGACGCGCCAAACGGAAAAGTATATCTGGACGCAAAAAACTCAGTGCTCATTATAGCTGGGAAGAAAAAAATCTGCCTTAGCGCGACGCAGACGCGCTTTTTTACGGCTCTAGCAAATGGATTCACATCAAAAAAAGAAATTATTAAGTTTGTTTGGGTAAACTCGCCAGGCATCAATGCGGAAAACAATTACCACCAGTTAGTGTTTCAGGTCAGGAGAGAACTCAAAAGAACAGGTCTACCACCTGAACTACTACAGACTATCCCAAGGCATGGGTTGAAGATAAATCCTGATGCATTGGGGCGGTCACGCCCAGGCTTCTCTCATTTTGTGAAAAAGCTATTCAAAAAAAGCATACAGTAAAATGGCACACCGTACAGGACTCGAACCTGTAACCAATTGCTTAGAAGGCAACTACTCTATCCGATTGAGCTAACGGTGCAAATTTTTATACTCGCGAGGACTCGTTTATTAAAAGTGTAAGCCGGTAAAAATCAAAGTGATTTCTCAGACGTAATTTTTTAAATATATGACGCTTATGTGTACTAACTGTTTTCTTTGTAAGGTTACACATTTTACCTGCATATATCTGGCTCATCCCAGCCCCAAGTTTCAGTGCAACATTTATTTGTGCAGGGCTAAGTCCAAATTCAGGCAGATTGCACAATGCGCCTGAAGACGTTGAGGCAGTACATTCCCTTAGATTAACAAGATTCAGCATTAATGCTTCAGGAGTACAATCCGATTTGAGCACCACGAGATTTCTTAAGACATCAGACATCGCTTTGAAAACTTCTTCCATTTCATCAACGAGAATAATCTGCCCTGATGTCTTTTTTACTCGATTAGCTTTAATGAGGCTACGGTACATCAGCCGCACATCGGTGTATCTGTGAAAATAATGAATGAAAATGACAGAGTTCCTTGCTGTTTTTTCTTTACTGCCCCACTCCAGCCAGTCTTTATGAGACATAACCTGACTTCCCTTTTCAAGAATGCCGATTATTTTAGTTAAACCATAAGATAGCAGCGCATCATCAGAATTAATGATGTATTTTCTCATACTCACAACCTCTGAATTTAATAATACGCGTCAAATTATATGCAATAAATCCTACAGATAAATAGCCCAATGAAAAAAATAATGAATTGATAAAATCACGCTAAAATAAACCAAATTAAACAACCTGCAGTTTCTTGATGGGCGACTTATCAAAAATTAATAATGATAGAAATCCGCTAAAATTAACTGATTAAGCCTACAACCCCCTCTGAGCACAGGAGATCCCTTTAGCAGAAATTTTCTGAATGTGAAAATGAACACATCAAAAATGCACAGCATGCTTTTTTTAACAAGTTGACAAGCAATTTATAGCTTGCTTTACGCCGTGCAGTATTCCGAAATTAATGTATTCTCATTTAAAAATTAACATCAAAACTAAGGCGCATGGTTTAACCTCATCAGCCAAAAGGCCCCTGCAGCCATCGATGTTGTGCATCAGGGCTGGTAACGCATTGGGGTGCCAACGCTTAATCATTTTGAACAAATGCAAGGTGAGGTATTCGCCCTTTTGGATTCAGTTAGTTAGTGTATCTGCAGGCCTATATGCAGGATGTTATATTTGACACAAGGCGCCAGTAAATTAAGTATTAGGATTACAACAAATGTAATATTTTGTTTTATCTCTGATTTTCTTTCTGTAAACTCCCCCCCTCTTTCCCTTAAGAAAGGTAGTGGTATATGAAGGTATGTAAAAGCCACAACTGCATCAGGCTTCTTTCTATACGGCTAATGATGATTTAAAGGAGTATTGCGTGTATTAAGCCAAAAATGACTTTTAAGAAATATCAGAAACGATTGAAAACAAACATCACAAGCTATCAGGGGCTTAGTCCCCAAAGCGCAACGTTGACGCGTGAAAAAAAATGCCCATGTGAACATTATTAACGTTATACACAACGTTAATAACGCCCCCCCCCACGGGGTTTACACCTGATACCCACATGCTGGAGGGCGCGCAATATCAACTTTAACAACTTAACCAGATTTTTCGCTTCACTGAATGTAGTGCGCATCAAATCATTAAGAAACCATAAAGGAGCTTATAACAATGTCATCTGATGTGAAGCCTGACAGCATACTGACATTTGACCTGGAAGAAGGCGTTCTCTCTTCGGGTGAGAATGAGGTTAGACTCAACAGACAAGGCATTAGATGTTTTGAGTTACTGACAAAGCACCCCGATGTAGTCATTTCTAAAGATGAGTTTATCGAACAATGCTGGAAGAAGTATGGTTATCTGGTAACAGATAACTCTGTACGCCAGACATTTTTTCAGTTACGAAGGGCATTAGATGAAATTGGTGCTCCTCCTGATACGCTGATAACCATTCCTAAGAAAGGCTATAAACTCTCTCCTGATGTTTCATTTGTCATTTTGAATGCAGATGCCAGATCTGGCACGGAGGATCAGGCCCAAAACAAAATTCAGGAACAGCAGGATCAATCCGTTGACCCACTCCCTGTCGCTGTTCCCGCCATCCGCTCTCGAACTAACTTTTGGTGGGTAGTACTTGGCGTCATTATGAGCTTCAGCAGTGGTTTATTCCTCCGCTATGAGTTTATGATTACACCCGTCACTTATGCAAAGTACGCATCTCGCGGAGAGATTTCCTATTATTTCCAGAATGAATACAGAGGCAGCAAAGCAGAGGCGGTTAACAGAGTCGAAAAGTGGCTTGCGAATGCTGTTCTTAGCCAGAAACCCGTCAGAGAAGTATACGTTAATATCAGCCAGGACCATAATTTATCACTTTTTTTATGCACTTCGCAAATCGATGCTCCTGATGCCCGCTGCATCACGATGAATGTTTTGGGGAAAAACAAATAATGAAAAGAATCATTTCATTACTCATTGCCTTCACTTTTTTTGGAGGGTGGTACACATTTCCTTATATCCTGAATCTGATGGCTTACAGTTGTGTAGAACAAAGCATTGTTGTTTATGATGAACCTGATCAGACAGTTATTACTGATGCACGATGGCTCACATCTGATGGAAGAAAGCACATCAGTTATTCATCCACTATTTACCGTTTCATTGATGGAAAATTGACAGACAGAGTTAACTCAGAAAGAACATTCGAATTTGGATTCACTTATATGCCTTCATTCACAGAGGTAAATACTCTCGATGCGTTTCGTATATCCGGTCCTGAAACCAGTGCAGTATGGCCAGGCGCTTATATTGATCCAGCAGCAGAAAAAAATTTCAGCGCAGGGGTGTATCTCTTCAGCACGGGACAGTCTATTTTGACGGGTCTCAAAGACCGCCCAAGAGGAATCTGTTACAGATCACTTTGATCTGCTCAGGTGAATAGGCTTATTAGCGCAATAATGGGTAATTTTAGCGTTTGACTATATACATATATCCTGACGCCAGACACTCATAAAAGGGCTGTATTCAACGGTAAATCAGATGGTTAGATACATTGATGGTGAATTAAAAGTTACTTTTGCACTATCAATTTTCATAATCTCCCTGTGATTTGAAAATATTTTATTGCCTAATTTCCATTACAGGGAAAAAGAACACAGAGAATGACACAGTTCAGGGGCTTACTGCAAAGCAGTAAGCCCCTGACGTGACTGGAAATTTATGATATATCCGAAAATCTGGTAGTATACACAGAAACGGCCATACAGGCTTCTCTTTGCTCATATCCACTCTTCTTACTTTGCTGCAATCATTGGTGGTCATATTCGCGTAAAAGAACACAGGCTGAACGGGGAAATCTTAGCTTTCAACCTGATTATTTGCTTCATCCTAGGTACGGAGCCCCATAATGTGAATGTAGGTCGCTGATCCTTTTTTGTCAGCCATGAGAGACCAATTAAGAGGTTATCGTTGCCATCAGTCGCATTTGCATCACCGTTGTTACCCGGTCGGTTTTGGTAATGGATGTATCCAAGGCGGGATTTGTAATTCTCCCAGTCTGCAGAATTAACCAGCCGCTGGTGCAGATACATCAGCGTTCAGATAACCCAGTCTTGATCGGCGGAGGATTTCAGGTCAGACCAGTAGTGAACCCATTGTACATAAAATGCCATTCGCTCCCCGTTCATTCCATAGGTATCCGGGTTAGCCCATAAATTTTTATATACGGACTCAACCGGGTCGGGTTCAGACTGGCCTGCAACGATAATAATGAATGCTTTTTTATAACTTACGCGATTATCTTCCTGATTGTATTCGTATTTTCTGAAAAGCGTCCGGTCTTTTTGAAGTGGGAAGAGTCGATTTGAAACTTCGCTTGAGCGAGTGCCATACACTTTCAAACGAGTGACCTGCAGATTATGTCCCAGTTCGTGACTTTCTCCTCAGCCTCTTGGTCTAAGCCCCCATGTCTGATCGTAAAAATTACCACCGCATGCCGAGCCGCATTGCGCATAAGTATCAATGTTGATGTGCTGCGTATCAGGTGCTTTATGCAGCATTTGATTTTCACAATCCCAATCAAACGTCTTACAGGCTTCAGCAATTGAATTTGCCATTGACTCACCATGCATAACGAAACCGGCGAGTCTGTAAGCATCCCCTACAAACAGGTCGCTGATTTCTGTTGCATAGCGTTTAACATCTCTATCATAGCGATTATCAATGGCATCGCGAGTTTTATCTGCCTGCGCGTGGATCTCAACCGTTCCGATTCGCATATCCAGCCAGTCAAATTTGTTCGCTTCGTGTGCAGTTTTGAAGTCCGTAATTTGTTTATCGGTATCAGTCTTTTCAAAGATATTAAGGAAGGGTTGGCTTGCCACACCTTTTACCTTCAGTTCAACCTTATCCCCAGGTGTCGCATCACTATATACAAGCATCAGTGATCCTCCATAAGGTGATACGAGCTGTATAGGATCATTTTTCAGGCTGATTACAGGACTTTGGAGAAAACGAGGACGCTCCTACTGGTCTGGATTCCACAGTCTGGTTGTATCGGTACGCTGGGTATTATATTTAATTCGCAGTTTTTGAATCCCCTTCCCCCTGGCGCTGATTTGAATGGCCTTACCTGGCGCAGCCATTCTTCCGATGGATGTGTATCAGGCAGACGCCGGAAGCGTGATGGTTAAAGTTTATTCAGCCTCAGATACAGGCATGGTGAACTGTCTTGAACCAGCATAAGTATCCAAATCCTTTTGTGGCAGTCGATTTGTTCGCACATAATCTAAGATGGCATCGGCTACCATAGCTTCCTGGATTCTGGCTGGGTCTTTAATCTTGTCCATAGGGTATTGTATAGTCTGGCGTGCTGCATCTGCCCATAGATGCCAGAGACGTAATATTGTTGCTGCTCATTGAAGATGTTGATGCTCACGGCATTTTAACTGTCGATAATGAGTTTTATATCATTCACTCCATTAATAAAATCTTTAAGCCCAGGCACGCTGCTGCAGATGTCTTTATCTGCTCGCAGCCATTCGCATGTAGGAAAAAGATGGGTGATCCTTTTTGCATGCGTAACTTTATTTCTGCGGTCAAATCTGGCGTCATGCTGAGTCTGCTCCTAACAACCAGAAGCTGAACCCGGCTGGCACAACTGTCATCTTCGATAGCGTCACAATTTGCTTCTACCGGACTAAAATTGAGTCCTTTCAAATGTTCGATAATCGTTGTGTTATCAACATCTACCAGACTGACTTTTAAAAGCCTCGTAACGTGGTCAACGGATTTCCAGTGATAAGAATTGTATTACCTGTTTAAAAAGAGGCTTGTGTGCAATATTTGTAGTGGCCAGCTGATGAAATATGGTATCTCCGTAAGCAACTGCCCGGCCATTACCCCCAAAACTTATACCAGCCACTGGACGTGATTCATCGCCAACAAGAAATGCGGAGAACGTTTCGGGATTCGCTGGATAAATCCACTGACTGGATTTACTTGGTGTAAAAGACAGGTCGACATTTTCGAACATTTTAATGAACAAGGCTGTCCGCGGTTCAACTAAAAGATTGACCTGTTTTTGTAAATTCAAGGCTGCTTTTTATTACCGGTAGTTCTGTATCACCGGCGGGGCTACAGGCCTGAGCAAAGAGAACGCCGCTCAGCGCGAAGCTGATTAGACGAAATTTCACTAAAATACCCTGGAAATTTTCATATATTTACTGAAGATGTAACTTCCCCCCAGATAGCACATATAACCGTATTTTAGCTGGATGCATTTATAGCGCAACTGGTGCGTAATTTATCGTACAGAAGTTATATCTTCAAAAGAAAATGAAGGAATGTGTATATTTTAGTGATTGAATTAAAAAAACCAACATCAAGGTCATTAAAAATGAGGATCTCTCAATTTGTTAATTCTTCTTTGGGAGGCCTGATTGTTAATCGCACAGTATTAAATATAAATTACCCAATGCTTAATAGTGCTGTTATTTTTTAATTACTCAGTGAGCGAGGAGGTTATCATGTTAATTTCTCATTCTTACATGCTGCTACAATACATACCTTCAATGTTTTGGCCATTAGTGAATTTCATGCATAATTTTTCATACCCTTTCACTCATGCAGCAAGAGGGAGAATCTTCTCTTTTCTTACCCCTCATTATCCAAAAGTCTGTGGTAGCATATCCCTAAACAGGCACGCGATTTAAGAGGTGAAACCCCATAATAAGCTTAAAAAAGAAATGAGCCTTTATAACATGAATCGCGGAAGTGGCTTTTTTCGTAGGGATTCATTGAAAAAATTGCTCAGAAAGCCGCCATTAATGCACTTTCCATTCCATCGTCAGCTCTGATCATACCGTATATCTTAACTCTGCATTTCCTGCTGTCCTGCCAAAATGGACACCAATCTCAGAAGATCGTGATTTTTTGGATAAGGATCTTTTACAAGCGATCATGACACCGGGAATGTACGTGTATTAACAGGATAACCTCATGCAGCCAACATAAAAACTCTCCACTTGTGGGCATGATCACGCACGGTTCAGTCTGCTTTCAATCTCAGCATTAACGCGCTTCAACGCATTTTTATCACCGGTAATCTGATACCAGCCGGCAAGCTTACGGATATCGGTCATGGGAACTTTTTCATCCTCGTCATAACGAGCAAGTTCCTCTATATAACTTTCCATGATGTGAATACATTTTCGAGCCCATTCTCCCTCGAGCGCAGAGCCGGTAACTGCAGCTGGGCGACGAGGAAGCCTTGGTCGTAACGGACGACTATGCTGCGGAGAAGCTTCATCAACGTAGGCAAATTTTATAGCTACTACCGTTCTCCCCTTTTTAATGGGTTCCCACACAAGGGATATATCAGTATTGGCATTGATTCTGTCGACAGTAGGCTCAAGCAGCTTTTGCCTGAAATCACGATAATCTTCATATTTCCCCATCAAACCCGCTTTTTCACGCATCCAGGCCAGCTCAAGAGTAACTTCGACCGCTTTTGAACATTTTCGTCCATAAAGATTTTTTGCCTTGATGAGCCAGCTATACAATCTTACTGAGAATGGTGAATCCAATTTAGCTATGTTTGTGAAGTTAAGTTTCGTAAAAGATTCTTTTAATTCATACAGATAAGGCGCAACATCCTGACCAAAACGCAGCACGACGGCGCTATGTTCATCCTGACTGACATATTCAAGCCTGGAAAACCATGAAAGCTGAACTGTTCGCAATTTACCTGTTTTACGGTCAGGCTGGTAAATCGTGACTGGTTTTTTCATCAGGCTCTCAGCAGCCTCACGCAGCTGCCGATGGCTGCTGGTAGGATTAAGGCCGTAAATACGCTGATAGTCTTGCGGGAAAAGGCGATATAATGTTTCTGGCTGCGATTTTCTGCTGTCAATCTGAGCAAGAGCCAGATTGAGCAACCTCATTTCGTCCAGCGTTACACTGTATGCACCTTCGAGAAGATCATTCCCTTGAACAACCGTTAATTTGTTCAGTTCCATAGCCTTAGATCCATTTGTGGATTTCACGCTGAGTATTCCACATAAAAATTATGATCGTAAAGAAAAAAAACAGCAAATTTAATCATTATAAATCAATGCATTACAAAGGATCCTTTTTATGGGCGACATGAAATTTATCCACATATGGCAAACGATCGCCCTGGATCGTTACAAGATCTCCTCAACGTGGCGCTAAAATTTGTCCAGAAATCAACCGAACTGATTTAGAGACGATGAATCCAGGAACAGAAAAATTATCCACGTTAGTCAGATCAATTCAAAACGTCCCTCATGCCAACACGTCTAACCTCACAGAAAATTTCTCCACATATAGTCTGATCTACATAAAATTTTTCCACATAACCTCAATAGAGCCCTAATTCCCCGCCCCTCAGTAATTACAGAAAACTTCTCCACATAAGCTTTTTGTAGGATCAGAAAAATTCTCCACGTAAAAAACGGCTCCCTCAGGACTGACGACTTGATAGTTCGTAAATTAGTTACTACCGCACCCAACTGTTGAAATTTCCTGACGTGCAAACACGATGTCTGACATCAGGAAAATACTCCACATGTAAGCGAACAACTGATAGATTTGATCTTAATAGCTTGATATAAAACAACTTTATTTTCATTCGGCTTAATGCTGAAATCTGTTTCCCTGTTATGTTCAACTTATACACAGGAAAAAACTCCACCCGTAACATAAAATAGTTCCACCTCAGGCAGAAAATCCCTCCACACAGCGCAGAAAATCCTTCCACTATTACTCATGTAACACCCTGATTAATAAGGAATAAAATAATCTTAAAGTTAAAGATTAAACTAAAAAGAATACAAGCCTCAAATTTAGGGAAGTCGTAATACCAGTTGCTGCATAATCTATGAGAGCTGTATGGCTAAAATAATTATTCTTATTTATCAGTATGATAGATTTTTTAACGTGGAAAGATTTTCGGGTGGTTCTAATAAAATCACATATCGCGCTATTTCGTTAAGCTCTCATGAGCGTACTTACGAGCAATATCAGAAGAATGAATACCTTAAGTTCAACGTTTGTGAAGACCGTTAACGAAACGCTCTAAAGAAAAGGAGGTCAGAAAATCTTTCCACGTATACAAACCCACACCTCTCTATTTAATTGATTTAAAAGGGAATAACAAATTAACACCTGATGATATTGAACAAAATCATCTAATCAAATCATGCGGGTGACATTGTCACTGAGTGTTAATTGAGGCCGGCATAGTCGCTCAGCTAAACCAAATATTCTTAGCAAGGCTTGATAAGTAATGGAGCGAGGACTCAGGACATTATGCTCACTCAATTTCAATCGGCATCGGGCTCATAATAACCAGAGTGAAAATTGATACCCTTTGGAATGGATTTCAATGGATCAATATATTCTATAGTTAATTGATTGATATATATGAATATTTTACCTTCTTTTCATTTTCCAGATCGAAGCCATATAAATTAAGCACCCCTCTATTATTGAAATGCAGAATGGCAAAAATGAGATGTTTAATAATGTTACAAACCCAAAGTTACAAAGTAATAAGTTCAATTAAAACAATAACATAATAAAGTTAGTGGATGCGCACTAACCTTATTAAACTTAGTTCTCTTCGATTTCTGGTTTAGGGGCAGTGACCTGCCCCCAGTATTAGATACAACCTTCAGTTAGTAATGTCGGTTGGTTTTTCTTCATGTTTCCCGTTTCGCCAGCATGCTGCAAATTCAGACGGCGTCTGGTAATTCAGCGATGAATGAGGTCTGGACTCGTTATAGTCCTGCCGCCAGTCACTAATGATTTTCCGGGCATGAAGAATATCGCTGAACCAGTGCTCATTCAGACATTCATCCCGAAAGCGTCCGTTAAAACTCTCAATAAACCCGTTCTGTGTTGGCTTACCCGGCTGGATGAGTCGCAGTTCCACGCCATGCTCAAAAGCCCACTGATCGAGCGCACGGCAGGTAAATTCCGGGCCCTGATCGGTTCTTATCGTTGCCGGATAGCCACGAAACAGCGCGATGCCGTCCAAAATACGCGCGACCTGAACGCCTGAAATACCGAAAGCAGCGGTGATCGTCAGACACTCCTTCGTGAAATCATCCACGCAGGTCAGGCATTTAATCCGGCGGCCGCTGGCAAGTGCATCCATGACAAAATCCATCGACCATGTCAGGTTCGGCGAATCCGGGCGGAGAAGCGGAAGCCGCTCAGTCGCCAGACCCTTACGGCGTCGCCTGCGTTTTACACCCAGACCATTAAGGTGATAGATGCGGTAAACCCGCTTGTGGTTGACGTGAAGGCCCTCCCGACGCAATAACTGCCAGATACGCCGGTAACCAAACCGGCGACGTTCAAGTGCCAGCTCTGTGATACGCAGAGATAGCTGCGCGTCAGCAGCCGGACGCTGAGCCGAATAACGACAGGTTGAAAGGGACAGACCAGCCAGCCTGCAGGCACGGCGTTGTGACAGACCCGTTGTCTCACACATGACTTCTACGGCCTCCCGCTTCTGGTCTGTCGTCAGAACTTTCGGCCCAGAGCCACCTGAAGCGCCTCCTTATCCAGCATAGCTTCAGCGAGCAGCTTCTTGAGGCGGGCATTCTCCTCTTCGAGTGACTTGAGCCGCTTCACTTCGGGGACTTCCATGCCGCCAAACTTCTTGCGCCAGGTGTAGAAGGTGGCATCTGAAATAGCATGCTTGCGGCAGAGTTCCCGGGCCGAAACCCCGGCTTCAGCCTCGCGGAGAATGCTGATGATCTGTTCGTCGGAAAATCGCTTCTTCATGGGGATGTCCTCATGTGACTTATGAAGACATTACTAACATCGCGGTGTATTAATCAACGGGGAGCAGGTCAGCAGAACACCTTAAGTTATGTGTTCAGTAGTGGGATCAAATCGATTCATGCAAAAATCACGGTTCTTAACACTCATACGATCTTTTTTCGATCTTTATGAGGAGAGCAGGTCATTTCGACAACTTAAAAATACACTAATTCGGTTAGCATGTGAGTGAAGAGATGAGGCGGAAAGTGAAGAAGCTTAGCTTAGCCGGTAAGCCATAACCTTTTTAGCGGTACATACCAGAGTTTCAACAGGTCTGAATGTCACTAAATTTTTTTTTAACACTGCACTGCCTCTCCTTTCATACTGGCACGATGGACTAAACATTCCTGAGACAGCTATTTTCCGTAATATTAATACTCCACCCCTATTATGTTTGCATTAAACATCAGAACTGCTTGTTTAATCAGTAAGCATCAAATGATAGAGATCGATCTTTTATGAGAATGCAAAAATTCTCAGCTTAGTTCTTACTTCAAAGTTTCAGCTAACCCCCCTCTCTTGAGATCGCACAGGTAATCATCAGAATCTACCTATTAAGGGTTAGAATAAGAATGTCCAGGCATTCCGTTTCGGAAGTCCCAACCTGTCATTTCGTATAAAAAGAATCTGCTTCTTCCTGCATAAGCATTCACTGGAATCATTGTTATTACATGAAGCAAATCGGCAAATCATGATTTCATATATTATTTACCCTTAGTGTTTTTGTTTTTTGAGTTAAATTTTGATTAAAAATACTTACGCAAATGCATAATTTCACTTTTTATCTGTATGATTTTCAATGTATCTATGCAGAACTAAATCTCTTAACTACGAACGTAAAGTGCAAATATGAAAAACAAAATGAATTCTAAATATTCTCCAATACAGGTTGTTTTTCACTGGATCTCAGCAATTATTATCCTTTGGGCAATTGTGTCCGGCTTTTCAGTCGCCTTTTTTGATATATTTTTTCCCTACAAGGATTTGATAAGTTACATCAATGTCTCTTTAACCACGATTTTCATACCTATTCTGCTGCTCAGGATAATTTTTTGCTTTTTGAGAGGGAAGCCAGAGAACACCCATTTGAAAAAGCTCGAGCAATTTATTGCATCCTGCGCCCATGTCTTGATTTACATAAACATGGTCATTGTTATGATTACCGGTGTCTTAATGATGGAAAGTCCTATTACCGTTTTTGGATGGTTTGAATTTAGTCAACCTGTAAAAGATAGTGAATTAACCTCTGTTTTTCGACATATTCATACAATTTCATGCATGACACTAACGGCTCTAATTTTCCTTCATATTATTGCAGTTGTGAAACATCAAATAAAAGGCCATGCTATTTTACGGAAAATGAGCCTGTAAATATTAGAAT
Organism: Pantoea sp. BJ2; assembly: GCF_040255075.1. Taxonomy (NCBI): domain Bacteria; kingdom Pseudomonadati; phylum Pseudomonadota; class Gammaproteobacteria; order Enterobacterales; family Erwiniaceae; genus Pantoea; species Pantoea sp. BJ2. The sequence continues at coordinate 332,290 of NZ_CP158294.1, read as the reverse complement.
GTTTATTATATGCGAATTGAAATATATTTCGCCAACGAATAATAACGTAGAAAGGAAACGATCATGCATACTGATGAGAAAATAAAAAATTTGTTAGGCGCTTCTGGTTTTGATATCTCTTATTTAATAAAGCTTGATTGCGAGAACAATAAAATCATCATTCCTGCCAGAGCGATAGTGATAAAAGTTAACGAATACCAAAAAAGATTGATGATATGTATCATGAATAATATAAATTGTAAGCGTGAGATTATTCGAATTGTCTGGCCAGATAAACATATGTATGTTAACGATAATAATTATCATCAACTGGTTTTTCAGTTAAGACGCCTTTTCCAAAAAAATGGTTTATCACGTGATTTGATATCAACCATCCCCTTCTATGGTTTAACGATCAATGAAAATCGCCTGAAATCATTATCCAGATTTAATGATGATTTGATCACATCAACTCTCTCAGAAACTAAAATCAATGAAAAGAAAACTAGTTTTTTGAGCAATATTTACGCTAAACAAAAACAATAATATTCTCACTTAAGACAATGAAATTGTTGAGCTTAATGTTTTTTCCGTATGAGAAATCTGTTTATTGGCTCATGATGGGAGCTGCATATCTCCTTGCTGTCAGTACAATTTATACCGGATATGCTAGCTTCGGGTCATATACATTACCCGTATCAGCGCTTCCAGCTATACCTGCTGCTTACGTTCAACACGAAACACCATTAAGTATTTCGTTGTTTAGCGAGCCGGATGCATGGACTCCTTATACTGTAGGTGAAATGTCTCCAGATGATGAAGCGATTTTTTATTCTCCAGAAAGTAAACTGCCTTTAAAAGTTGTAGGTATTGTCAGGCAGCGTGATAGTAAAAAGGATCTGGCTATAATTGACTCAGCCTCATCTCAGTTTACAGTGAGTGTGAGTGACATAGTCCAGGAGCACTCATCTCGCATTATCAGGATATTTAACGACAGAGTGATTATTTCCCACCAGGGGCTTTATCAGTCACTTATTATGACTCAGGAAGGCGCTTTTCTGCCCTAAATATTATGAAATCATCATTCGCCATCCTTTTATTTCTGCTCCATATTATAATCTCATCCGTTTGTGCTGCTGAGTTTGAAGCCAGTTTCAAAAATGCAGAAATTGGAGAGTTCATTAATACTGTCAGTAAGAATCTGAATAAAACAATTATTCTCGACCCTTCAGTAAAAGGTCATATAAGCATACGTAGTCATGAAATGCTTGATGATCAGCAGTACTATCAGTTCTTCCTTAGCGTACTGGATGTGTATGGCTTCGCCGTTTTGGATATGAATAATGGCGTTCTCAAAGTAGTGCCATCAAAAAATGCACGAAGTGGTGTGATACCTTTATCTAAAGACGGCGAGGTCCATGCGGGTGATGAACTTATCACGCGTGTACTGCCCTTAAAATATGTTACTGCCAAGGAGCTTGCTCCCCTGCTCCGCCAGTTAAACGATGCCGCTGCAGGAAGCGTTGTTCATTACGATCCCAGCAATATGCTTATTATGACCGGACGTTCAGCTGTGATTGATGAACTCATCGCTATCGTTAAAAGTGTGGATATTTCAGATGACCATAGCCTTGATAAGTTGCAACTTGAAAATGCTTCTGCCACACAGATAGCGGCTTTACTGAATTCATTACAAAGCGGGGGACGCAGTGGTAACAACCCGTCTGCAAAAGCGGTTTCGGACAGCCGTACAAATGCGCTCTTAATCAGCGGAGAGAGATCCGCGCGAAAAGCTATGATATCCACAGCTCTGGAGCTGGATAAAAAAGAGATACGCAGGGGTAATGCGCGCGTCATATACCTTAAACATGCGAAAGCTGAAAATCTGCTGGATGTCCTTACCGGTATCAATTCAGGAACTGAATCACAGGCCGGAAAGGATGCGGCAGTCCCTGCTATCAGCGTAATGAAAGATGTTGTAGTCAAAGCAGACAAACACACCAACTCTCTTGTCATTAATGCCCCTCCTGAAGTTCTGGTTGAGCTGGAACAGGTTATCCAGCAATTAGATATCGAACGTGCTCAGGTGCTGGTCGAAGCCATCATTGTTGAAGTTCAGGATGCAGATGGTCTGGCGCTTGGCGTGCAGTGGTCTCATTCCCGGAATGGGGGAATTCATTTCCCGGATAGTGGTGCTTCGCTTCCGGGATGGCTTCCTGGAGGAATAGGTGAAAATATAGCCAGCACCAGCGGGCTGACGGCTGGCTTCTATCATGGAAACTGGCAAGGGCTTTTCACCGCACTTCAATCCAATACTGAAAGTAATATTCTGGCCACGCCCAGTATCGTCACACTGGATAATATGGAAGCAGAATTCACGGTAGGTCAGGATGTTCCGGTACTAACCGGCTCTCAAACCACTACTGGCGATAATGTTTATCAGACGGTGTCACGCCGTAGTATTGGTATCAAGCTTAAGGTTAAGCCGCAAATCAGTCAGGGTAGTGCTGTTGTGATGGAAATTGAGCAGGAAGTATCCAGCCTGTCTGAAGCCGCAAATAAAGATAATCTTGGACCGACATTCAATACACGCACTGTCAGAAATGCAGTTCAGGTCGTCAGCGGCAACACTGTGGTTGTGGGCGGGCTCCTGGACAACAATGGTTCCCGTAATACTGACAGTGTTCCATTTCTTGGCAAACTTCCTCTGGTTGGCGCTTTGTTTCGCTATCAGTCAGATAAAACCAGTAAACGCAATTTAATGCTGTTTATCCGACCGACCATTATTCGCTCACAAAATGACTATGCGGATAGTACCGCTTTGCAGCGCAATAAGTTTGGGGATGCACTTGTGCCGTCTGCGGCAGCGAAATCCATTGAGCGCGACTATAACCAGATACTGGGTGCTAATCCGTCTTATCCTGTGCTGGAAGAGACGCGTAGGCTTATTACTGATTTTTATCAGGCAAATGCGAAATGACGCTTCCTCTTCTTCCGTGGAGTTGGGTCAATCATCATGGCATTTTTCTGCAGAGCGACCCCGCATGCCTGTTCGTCAGGGCAGGAGCAAGTCTTGTCGCACTGGCAGAAGCACGCCGACGTTCTCTGCATGCACGTATTGAAGTTGTCTCTGAGGAATGCTTCATTCAACTCGTCAAGGAGAATTACCATAGCAATACCGTTTCTCCGCAGATGTTTACAGAACTTGAGCAGGCAATTGACCTTAATCAGATGGTGGAAACACTCCCTGCGGGAGAAGATCTGCTTGATAATGATGATAATGCGCCGGTCGTCCGGCTTATCAATGCGGTATTAACCGAAGCTGTCCGCGAAGGTGCATCAGATGTGCATATTGAACCCTTCGAAAAAACGCTTAATGTGCGTTTTCGTACCGACGGCATGCTCCGATTAGTACTCACTCCCCCGGCGCAGCTGAGCAGATATCTGATATCCCGTATCAAGGTCATGGCAAAACTTGATATTGCGGAAAAGCGGTTACCCCAGGATGGCAGGATTAGCTTGCGCATTGCAGGAAAAAGTATCGACGTCAGAGTTTCCACGCTCCCGGCCAGTCATGGCGAACGCATCGTTCTGCGCATCCTCGATAACAGCGGTTTGGGGCTGACGCTGGATGATACGGGAATGGGCCAGAACATATGTGAGCATTTTCGTCAGCTACTGACCCTCCCTCACGGCATTATCCTGGTAACCGGGCCTACCGGATCTGGAAAAAGTACAACTTTGTATGCCGCACTTCGTGAAATCTGGCGCCCTGAGAAGAACATTCTGACGATCGAGGATCCGGTTGAATATGAACTCGAAGGTATAGGCCAGACGCAGGTTAATCATCGCATCGATATGACGTTCGCCAGAGGACTGCGCGCTATTCTTCGTCAGGATCCGGATGTTGTCATGATTGGTGAGGTTCGTGATGCTGAAACAGCGCAAATTGCTGTTCAGGCTTCACTAACAGGGCATCTGGTTCTTTCAACTTTACACACGAACAGTGCATTAGGCGCCATTGAACGTCTGCGGGATATGGGGATTGAACCCTTTTTGCTTGCCAATGCACTCAGCGGCATTATTGCCCAGCGTCTTGTCAGGAAACTGTGCCCTCACTGTAAGCAACCACGTGTTCACGACACGGTTTCTTCTTTACCGGGGCTACTCGATGCATTTCCCATTACGAACACCCTCTTCCAACCTAAGGGCTGTGCACAATGTAATCACAGTGGTTACCGGGGCCGTACGGGTATTCATGAGCTTATTATCATTAACGACGATTTGCGCAGTGCCATTAGTCAGGGAGCCAGTGAACAGGAATTACATCGGCTTGTGAGTTCGGCACGGGGTGCGCTTATGCAGGATGGTCTTTATAAAGCGGGGGCGGGTATTACTTCACTTGAAGAGGTCTTACGCGTATCCCGGGAGGGCCTCTGATGAAATATCATTATGTAGCATTTAACCGTGATGGCAGGCGAATAAAGGGATTGGTTGACGCTGAAACTCCCGAAACAGCCAGACAAATGTTGCGTGAAAAGCAGCTGCAGCCGCTGTCACTGAAAGTGACCGGTAAGAGAAGCATATCCCGACGCATCGCACCCCGCGACCTGGTTCTTCTGATACGCCAGCTTTCTACTCTTATTGGTGCAAGCCTCCCTCTTGCAGAATCTCTTGATGCGCTGGCTCAACAAAATGAGAAACCTGCCGTGCGCAGTATGATTGAGCGTTTATATCAGCGGGTGCTGAAGGGTGATTCACTTGCCGAAGCTGTTGCCGAGTTTCCTGGTACTTTCTCGCCCTTGTATCGCGCAATGATCAGTGCAGGTGAAGCGTCCGGACGTCTTGACCGCGTGCTTGAGCAACTTGCCGATTACTGTGAACAATCTCATCAGTTAAAAAGCAAGATGATTCAGTCCATGCTTTATCCCATTCTGCTACTGAGTGTTGCGCTTATCGTTGCAGGGATCCTGTTAACTGCTGTTGTACCGGAAGTTATCGTTCAGTTTAATCACATGCAGCAAAGTTTACCGGCTACAACCCGCCTGCTCATGACTATCAGTGACGGAACAAAGCAATACGGCTTGCTACTGTTACTTTTTATCCTGCTGTGCATTGTATGTTTCCAGCTTTTATTACAGCGTCCTGCTATACGATTTAAATGGCATCAGCATCTTGTCAGGCTCCCACTTGTGGGTACCGTTGTGCTTAACCTTAACCTCGCAAGGTATGCCCGGACGTTGAGTATTCTCATCCATGGATCCGTTCCGCTCCTGGAAAGTATGGCAATCAGCGCTGCTGTTCTGAATAACGAGTATGTACGCTCGCGATTGCAGCGCGCAGCCGATCGTGTTCGTGAAGGCTCGACGCTCACACAGGCCTTGCAGGAAACTGCGCTGCTCTCACCGATGATGTGCCACATGATCGCCAGCGGAGAGAGCAGCGGTCAACTTGATGGCATGTTAAAACGATCCGCTGATATTCAGGAACAGATGTTCATCAGCAAGATGACCACCTGGGTTATGTTGCTTGAGCCTCTGCTCATCATTGTGATGGCGGCATTTGTGCTTTTTATTATTCTCGCCATTCTTCAACCCATTTTGCAGCTCAATTCATTAACAGGATAATCACGCTATGGATATCACCACATCCTCTAAACAGCAACGTGGCTTTACGTTACTTGAAATCATGGTTGTCATCGTCATTCTGGGAGTGCTTGCAAGTCTTGTTATACCAAGTCTTATGGGTAACAAAGACCGCGCAGATAAACAAAAAGCAGTCAGCGACATTATCACGCTGGAAAATGCACTGGACATGTACAGGCTTGACAACGGTCGTTACCCCACGACCGAACAAGGACTCAAATCGCTTGTCAGCAAGCCGGCTGTTGCTCCCCTGCCCCGAAACTACCGGAACGATGGCTACATACGCCGCCTCCCTCAGGATCCCTGGGGAAATGAATATCATTTGAAGAGCCCCGGTGAACATGCCGCGTTTGACCTGTCATCCGATGGCCCTGACGGTATGGCTGACAGCAGTGACGATATCAGTAACTGGCAGATTGAGGGTAGTGAAGCATCGTGAATCTCAACCATCACGGTTTTTCCTTGATCGAGGTCATGCTGGTGCTAGTGCTGCTGAGTCTCATCGCCCAGCTTATCGTCTCAACGCTCCCGGAATCACGGAACAGGCTGCCTCTGGATGAGATTGAGCGCAGTGCCCGCATGGCGTGGGAACAGTCGCAAATCGAAGGGCGCATCTGGCGTATGCAGCTGAATGAAGACAGCTGGAAACTCTCTAACCTGAGCGGTGGAGAATCGGGCGAGAGCGGACCTTTTCCGGGAACGGTTTGGGTCCCTGTGAGGGGGGGGCAGGCTCAGGGGCGCGTTCGTGATGGAAAACTTCAGATTAGCCGACGTACGGCGGACGCCTGGCCAGCTTCACTATTATTTATGCCTGACGGAGAGATGACCCAGGCAGACATCATATACCGTCCGGAAACAGGTGAAGCTGTTCATCTGAAACTCAATGCTACTCAGTTTTCCGGGCTACGTCATTGATGAAGGAGCGGGGAATGACATTGATTGAAGTCATGGTTGCTATGGCGCTTCTGGCGATAGCGGGTCTGGCTCTTCTGAACACGACCAGTGAGCAGGTCCGGAATGTGCATTACCTTGAAAAAAAACAGTTTGCCGCGTGGGTTGCTGAAAATCAGATGATCCTGATGACACTCACCACATCCGAACCTCCAGCAAGTACACAGTTAGCTGGCGAGCACTGGGTGTGGCAAGTGGCGCAACGGCCATCTACAGAGTCTGGCGTGCAAATGCGGGAGATAGCCGTTTGGCACGAGAAAGCAGAAGGCGCCCCTTTGATCAGATTACATTCCTGGATAGCGCAATGAGCAGACAGCATGGTTTCACACTTATCGAAATGCTTATCGCGCTGGCTATATTTTCAGTTATTAGTCTGACCGGTTTTCAATTACTGCAGACCACATTGCGGGCTCAACAGGTCACGCAAAATCAGACGCTGCAGTTAAGTGAACTGACCCGGCTTTTCACGTTGCTGGAACAGGACTTGTTGCACGCTTTGATCATGCCAGCCGCAGTGACGCGTCAGCAACCCGCGTTTAGGGCGGGTGAAAACCAGGTTGTATTGCAGCTAACCCGGCGAAACTGGCTCAATCCCCTGTCTGAACGCCGCGCCTCACTGCAGCAGGTTACTTGGCGAACAGAAGGCAAATCGCTGGTCCGCTCACATCTGCCGGAGGGCACGCACATTGTGCATTTTGAAGGCATTGAACACGTCCAGATGCGCTTCTTTTCAGCGGGCAAATGGCAAAATAAATGGACGTCTCATTACAGCCTGCCACAGGCCATCGATATCACAATCATCACATCCCGGTGGGGAGCCATCAACCGTGTACTCCGATTGAGTCATGAATGATGAAAACACAAAAAGGTATGGCCATTATCACCGTAATGCTGATTATTGCGCTGATGACGATTCTGGCGGTAGCGGGACAGAGAGAATGGGTCAACGCCATGCGTCGGGTGGATACGCTTCAGTTTCAGCAACAAGCCAGATGGACGCTTCTTGATGCTGAAAAAATTCTGCTAAAAAGGGTAACCATAATGAATTCAAATGAACCTGTGCAGAAAATACAACTTGAAGATCTTCAGTTGTCTTATCGCTGGCGCGACAGGCAGTCCTGTTTCAACGTCAATGCGCTGGGAGCCGTTGCCCCGCCTCATGAAGGTACTACTCACCCACCCCCTGTTGCTCACCGTATTTTCCTCAGGCTACTTGAGCGTTTCGATGTTAAGTCTGAAGAGCGTATTGAGCTGCTTAATATGATTCGGCGGTACATCAATCCCAATGAAGATTATAAATGGGCGCACTTGTCAGATAAAACGGAACTTCGGGCTCTCACTGAACAACACTGGTCAAAGCTATCAACCATTTTATGTGCGCTTCCTGACAATGCATTACGCATCAACATTAACGCTATTAGCGATCAGGAGATCCCGTTAATGGTTGCGGTGTTAGGTAACGTACTCGATGACGTTGAGGTAAGCCGGCTGTTTAAACAGCGTCCAGAAAACGGATGGACGAATACTGATGACTTTATAACCCTTTTACCCGAGACAGCAAAATCAGCCGTCAGTGATTTACAGAGTGTGGCCGTGACTACCAGCCAGCACTGGGAATTTATGGCCTGGATTGCAGATGAAAAGCGTTTTGCGGCGATCCGTAGCCAGTTTGTTCATGATAATGGGCTTTTTAGCCTCCAGCACCGTCAATATGGAGTGAGTGACGCGCCGTGAGATTATTTGGCAAAACTAACAGATCCGTCGTTATTTTCTACCAGAGCAGGCAGGATTTTGTATGGCTCAGAAAAATGCCGGGACATCCTGTACAGCAGGGTTGTGTCGCAGACGGTCTGCCTGATCTGACGCATCATGAAATTGTAATGCTTATCCCTGTTCACCGCGTCACGCTTGCGAAGGTTTCACTCCTGAACGCGCGTGATGAAGCACTGAAATGGCAGCTTGAGCCGCTTGCGACTCAGGGGATCGACGAGCTTCACATTACACGGCTGGAAACCACAGGGGGCGAACACCTGATGGCCGTGACGGATGCTGAGTGGTTTAAGCAAACGCTGGATGAAATGCGTGAAATGGGTATCAATCCGCATCGCGTGCTACCGGATGTCATGGTTGTCAATCCCGGGGAGCGCTGGCTTACACACGATGGGTGGTTACTCAGGCTACAGGATGGAACAGGCTTACATCTCAGCACGAATGACCTGACGTCTTTTCCTGAACTGATGTCGTTGCATGAGCGAATTGCAGACCCCCTGAACTTTATTGCTGAAGGGGTAAACGCGTGCGCTGGCAATATGCTTCAGGGGCCGTTCAGCGTCCGAAGATCATTGCGAAGACCAGTGACGGCACTGGTTTTTGCTGGACTGTTTTATACAACAATGCTTATCGGCATACCTCTTATTCAGGGCATGGAAGCTGAAAGGTCCATTGACGAACTTAATAAGCAAGCCCTTGTCCGGTATCAGCATTATTTCCCGAATGAAACCCCTTCTGCTCCTCTTCGTGCGTTCAGCCGCAGGATCGCAAATTCAAAAGAAGTGCAGAATTCGAATACTCTGCTGGGAGTACTTCATGAAAATGTACGCATGCTTAATTCACTGAATAAAAACCCTTTACGGGAACTGGAATGGGATCTGGAAGAGCATAAGCTTGAGCTTAACTTTCGCGATGTACTGCCTAAAAATCTCATTTCACCATCCACGGGTGAAACTGATATCTCTGTCAAAAATATGCAATTGATTATGAGTAAAAAACCATGAAAGTGCTTTCTCAATGGCTTTACTCACGCGAGGCACGTGAACGATGCCTGCTGATTATTGCCTTCTCGGTCTGTGTTTTAGGTCTGGTCATTATCAGTTTTCGTGCGGCGACCAGTTACCGGGATAACAGTTTTCAGCGTTTGAAATTGGAGCAGAAAGCACTCAACACTTTGCCTGAGTATGAGCGGGTTTTACAGCAGCAAATAACGTTTAAGAAATTCCCGGTCGTCAACGTTGCTGACTTACACAAGCAGGCGCTTGATATGGGGCTGGCACTGCAGCTTACTCAGCACCAGGATACTATCAGACTGGATCAGAGTGTAGTTGTATCGTTTCCACTGTTACTCAGCTGGTTACAGCAGATTGAGCACCGCTGGGGTGTTCAGGCAAGTCGATTAAAGCTTGTCCGGGAGAAACAAAATATCAAATTAATTCAGATGGAACTGATCCATGCTCTATGAATCCCTGATATGGCTGATGTATGCATTACTGTTACTCTCTGTGGGCAGCTTCATTAATGTCGTCATATATCGTTTGCCGCTGCGAATTCAGGATCCTGATGTAAACATATCGCTGGCATTACCCCGATCACACTGCCCGGACTGTAAAAGCAAGCTGCGTATCAGGGATAATATCCCGGTATTTAGCTGGATGCTGCTGCGAGGCCGATGCTTTAACTGCAGAAATTTAATAAGCTTCCGCTATCCGCTTATTGAATTGATAACCCTCTTAACAGGTATTTTGCTGGCGCTGCTCATCCCTTTTTCACCTGCGTTATTTTGTACGCTGATTTTATTCTGGATGCTTCTGGCGCTTACCGCTATCGATCTGGAACATAAATTGCTGCCCGATGCCTTAACTCTTGCACTGTTATGGGCAGGGCTACTTTTCCAGTCATCTGGCATTCTTCCTTCAACCTTAAAGGATGCCGTGTGGGGAGCTGCGGGGGGGTTTTTCGTGTTCTGGCTAGTTGCTGAAGCTTACCTCTGTTTTCGTGGCTGTGAAGCATTAGGCATGGGTGATGCAAAGTTACTTGCCGCTTTAGGTGCCTGGTTAGGCTGGCAACAGCTACCGGCGGTTTTATTGTACGCCGCCAGCGCCGGTATCTTACAGGTGATTTTCATGCATCTGGCATTTCAACGGTCGCTGCAGCAGCCAGTCGCTTTTGGTCCAGCTTTAGCTGGAGCCGGCGCATTCCTGTTTGTGTGTTCAATTATTTGATATTTTGTAGAAACGGCATCAATGCGCTACTAAGGGTGGCACATTTCTGAGAAACGGGTGTACGATCTTCACTAAGTTTTTGGTAGCGTTCGTCTATCAGACTACTCATCATCTGCGATGAAATAAGCTCAACCTTCCATCCTTTCTCTTTGGCGCTCACCAGTGCGTTTTGTACCAGCACGCTTTGTTCCGGTATTTCTTTTTGATTGCAGTTATTTCGAACCCAGTTACTCCCGCTAATAAGGGCGGCAAGCTGCTGTTCCTGAATAGATTGTGGGGGCTGAGGGTGTTTTGATGTTTCACATCCCGCAAGAATACATAGTGTCGCGATAATACAGCCAAAACGTAGAGTAAAAGTCATTTTTCTCATTCCTTTTCGTTAACACGTTTTAGTGTAAACGAATAAGCAGCCATTTCGGTTGGTGTTAAGGATAAATAAGCTATTGATATTAATTCAAAATAGTTAATCTGATGTTATTTACATTCAGGTGACAACTTAAGGATTTAAAAATAGTAACTCTAATATCTATTGAGTCCCGTTTCTCCCTCTTTTTTTTTAAGCTGTCTTTCCCTGAATTTTCAGGGCAGGTTGACAGACGTTCTGTAACCTTAATCACTTCGAGTTGGGTGGGGAAATAATGAAACTGAGTAAAATAGCATTAGCACTCTACGCCACTGTTTTCAGCAGTGGCGTATTTGCACATGGTTATATTAGCGAGCCGGCCTCACGCGATCAGATGTGCAGAGATAGTAAAAATCCAAATCTGAACTGTGGTCAGGCTCAATATGAACCACAAAGCACAGGTGAAGGCCCTGACGGATTCCCTTCATCCGGTCCAAAAGATGGTGAGCTTGTCAGCGCGAGTGGAGAAACTAACTGGATTGGCGCTGCGCTGAATGCCCAGAGTAGTGACCGCTGGGTAAAGCATAAGGTTTCTCCTGGTCCTATTGATATCACCTGGACTTTTACTGCTGCGCATCCAATTGCTGATTATAAGTACTACATCACGAAGCCCGACTGGAACCCAAATAAAGCCCTGACCCGTGAATCTTTTGAGCTAACACCCTTCTGTGTGATCCCGGGTGGGCCGGCATCCTCGACGGGAACTGCAACGCACACCTGTAATTTGCCTGAGAGAAGTGGTTACCAGGTAATCTATGGTGCCTGGGATGTTTCTGACACCCCTGCTACGTTCTATAAAGTTATTGATGTTGAATACGAAGAGGTTGCCTCTGTCTGGAAACGCAATATAGGTTCTGTTTTGCCGTCCCGCGTACTGGAACCGGGTGATTACGTACTGGCTCGTTTCTTTGATGCAAATGGTGAGCGTCAGGACCTGGCGGTTAAGCTCGATATTGATTCAGTAGAATCCGGTGAGCCGAACACATGGTCTATGGCAATCGCTAAGAAAATTAACAGCAGTTTTGAAGATATTCGTGCCGGCATTAAAAATAGCGAAGGCAACGTGGTACCTGTAGCAGGTACGAATACCGTGTACGCAAAAGCGGATAGTAAAATCGTTAGAGTCGAGATTCAGGTCAGTGCGGCCGCGGACAAGCGTCCGGGTATTGATATAAGTGATTTTGCTGATAGTTACAAAGTCACTGATAACCTCACACCGGTTGAGTTCAGTGTCCAGATTCGTGGGGATATGATTATCAATGCTAAGGCTTATAATGATAAACAGGAAAACATTGGGTTTGGCAGTATTAAAGCTCAGGACTCCACTCAAAGCATGAAGGTTAACCTCTGGAAAGCGGAACCAGGTAAAATTAGCGTAGTGGTAACAGGTACTACTGAAGACGATAAAAGCTATCAGAAAACCTTTGAAACTACTTTAATCAGCTCAGAAGATGGTCGTCATTACGATTACATTTATCCTCAGAATATTGATGATTACACAGCGGGTACTAAGGTACTTGTCAGTGAAACAAATGAAATCTTTGAATGTAAGCCGTTCCCTAGTTCTGGCTGGTGTAAAATCCAGAGCCATCATTATGTACCGGGTAAAGGTTCAAACTGGGAAGATGCCTGGGTTAAACTCAAAAATTCACACAAGCACTGATCGCCTTAGCGGATAACTAATTTAAAGGTAACCTCTGTTGCAGTGGTTACTTTTTTTTTTTGGAACTATATATCAGTGCATAAAGTCGACCCAGTGAACCTGGTTTAAGCCCGTGTAAGGGAACGTACACAGAGATCAAAATTTCGCATGCGAAATTTTGCGCAATGATTTTGTAACACTACCCTCCCCCTATTCACGTCCGACACAGATATTCCCAATGCAGAAAATGAATATCAACTCATCTTTTTTTGATATTGCATGTGCGGATTGAAATCTTAAAAGTGTTAATGCCGGAAAGAATACTTAAAAGGACATATCAACGTTTTCTGAACACACCTTATTGGTGAGATATGAGCGGTTTATTTCATACTTTACTCAGAGGGCTCAGCCAAAAGTAGTCGTTCCTGAGTGACCCTAGCCCGCAAACAAATCTGCCCTATATTTAAGCACAGGAGGAGTCCGTGGGCATGCCACGATTTAACCCTGATGTGTTTAAAGAAGAAACTGACCGCCTGATTACCGAACGGGGCTATTCCCTAATCGACGTTTCTGTTAGCGCCCTGTCGTCTCGCAATATAACCACTTTAAAGGGGCCGCTCCATATAATCTAAAGTCAACGGATATTAGGTGCGGGGTCTGACGGATGCCTGGACGGAGATCCCCTGATTCAAAGTGCACTCGTGCGAGTTGAGGAGGAGCGGAATATCGTGAGAAAGGGGGGGCGGTATTTTCAAATGGAGCCGACTAAAGTACCGCTTCATTAACGATCACCGTCAGGTCTGGTCGAGCATATTAATGTGTCGGGTTATGAAGGTTGTCCGTTCTGGTTTTTGCGTCTGGCTCCATTGACCGGTATCAGCTGGAGAGCAGGATACTCAGCGGTTGCTGACGCTTATCCGAGACTCTTGCACCTTGAGTGGCGGCGTTTGGATGCCGGCGGGTCCACAGTGACCTGCGAGGAGTCGGAGAGATGTGCATTAAAAACAGGGAGCGAAAGTTATGCTGCAGAACTGAATATCGGGGGTGTATAGCCATAAAATCTCGAAACTAAAATCGGAACGACCGTAAGAAATCGCTCCTGATCAGAAATAGTGGGAGTTCTCAGTAATTAAATTGAAACTGGTCAGGGTAACGGATATTACTTACACATAGACCTTGCATAGTTGGCTGTATCTAGTTGTGATGATAGGCCTGTTTACCCGCAATGTTGCGGCTGGTCAGTGAAATTAATCCTGTCGCGCGAACCGGTGCTGGATATTATCCAGATGGCAGTCTTGAGAGGACGAACTGAAAATGCCGTTATCGTTAATAGCTACCAGGGCAGTCAGTATGTAAGCGAGGACTGGCTACGGTTCCTGGTTCTGCCGGGCTAATTACCTTTCATCCAGCTTAAGCCGGCGCGGCAATTGCCGGGATAATGCCGTGGAAAATTCCTTCTTAAGCTCGTAAAAAAAGAGCGTATCAGAGAGCCATAACCCGGGATATGGCCCAAGCTTATATCTTTAATAACATCAATGTGTTCTTTAACCGGACACAACACCATAGCCGCCTGGGAGCCGTCAGTCCTGAGGCCTTTGAAAAGCCACTTCGCGAGGACAGCAAATGTCTACCGGAACGGGGCCATCAAATACAGGGGGGAGGATATCAATATGATTAAAGTGATTCGCGTAGAGTTAACTCTGCATATACATCTGTTATTACTCTTGCCGCCTGTTCATAACCATAATTTATTGATTCATTCTGGTAATGAACGGGAAATTACGATAGTACACAGTACTCAGCTTGAACAAGGCCGAAGATTCATCAAGCGCTTATTAATCGGCAGCCAGCTACTTTCAAATAATGAAATAGTTGAAACATAAGTCCATAGTATAGTTAAGTCAGATATTGCAACTGAAATAGAACATTTAAGTGCTCAGAAATTTGATCAGAGCCTCCTGCGTGCTGCCATCTTAGAAAATTATAATCCCGTATTTCGCATGCGAAATTAATGCTGTCAGGATTTAAAAAAGAAGAACGAGGCGTTTTCTTAACTGAAGTGCTTAAATAGCTCAAGTTCTAACCCACAGCTTAATGCAATGCAAAATAAAAATGAGGCATTTATCCTGTGAAAAGGATAGGAAGCTGCTTGAGATATGAGCATAACCCGCGATAACCTAATATTCGTTGTTATAACCTATTGTTACACACGTAGAAGTAGCTTTTTATAATGTTTTGAAATAATTATCACGAATGCAATGTAAAGCCACGTATTTACTGTCATGAAGTATGCGCATTCAAATATGTAAAATGATTCCGGTTAATGCCCCAAAGATTTCGCATGCGAAATCAAACTCTCATAATGATTGCACTTGATTCGAATATAAGAATGTTAAATATCAGCAGTGTATATATTGAAGTTCAAGCTTTGGTTTTTACTTATACATGCACGGCATGTTAGTTACTTAACGGTTCACTAGTTGTTCACACTCAAAGCTTTCTTCGATGTTGCCCGTCCATACATGGTAACGCTGAATAAAAAAGCAACAAATCTGGTTTTAGTGATTAATGGAAATTTTGAATAGTAGAATATGGACATATGTTGAAAGACTTTGAGTAACTCACAATAATGGCCAACGATAATAAGACAATAAAGCAGCATGAATAAAGGTGAAATCTTCGGAATATCCGTATACGTCAGAATGGTCGCTGCACTGATGTACGATTGGGGACAATATTAACATGCCGAATGTCACTGATGTGCTGGAAAACAAAAGATACGTACCTTAAGTAAGTCGATTTCGCATGCGAAATGTCAGTAATTCACTGTGCTGTATATACAAATCAATATAAATTGTGAAACCATTAACTATAAATTAGAAAAAATTTAAAAACTTCCACCATGCCATCCTGACGCCTAGCCAGCTATACAAAGCTACAACTTGATGACGTACTTCCTCAAATTCATAATGATAATAACTACATAAAGTAACGTATTAAACTAATACTGATAGAACCACAAAGCGGTGTTGAAGTGTAGAAGAGAAAAGATTTTGCATGCGGAATCAGGCGTGATAAGAAGATGGAAAATGTAAAGCGTACATTTATAATGGCTAATGCTAACTAGTAGAAATGTAATTTCGCATGCGAAATTTTGGACGTTCAGCACCTTCAGCATTGATTACTTAACTCCCTCCAGGCATACTGCTCAAATTCAAGAAAATTACGTTTGAAATTGTTCTCAACGTAAGTTTCGCATGCGAAATATTAAGGCTCAGATATGCAAAATGGGAAAGCTGGAAAGGTTATCATCATAGGTAACCAAAAGGGCGGAGTCGTCAAAACGCAATCAACAAATGAGATTTCATATAATCTCCAGTTACTGGGTTATCAAACGCTGATGATTGATTTTGATAGCACTTCAGGTCTGACTGAGAGGATCTTTCCGGGAGAAATCCCATCTTCTATTGATGTTGACCCTATGGGGAATAAGTTCTCTCCGGGGCCTGCGCACGCATATCAGTTGTTTTTTCCGGATACTGAGGTTAGGCCTGAAGCCTTGCCAGATGGAAGACATATTTTTGGTTCTACCAATGAACTGGGTGAAGTCAACTATCGTCCGCAGGACTGCGTATTCGATTTTAAAGAGCGTATCAATTCTCTCAGAGGGCAGTACGATTTTATTCTCATTGATTCCGCTCCGGATTATAACAATTTGCTGATTGCATCCCATATCGTAGGCGACTACCTATTAATACCTACTTTACTTGAGAAAGGCTCGCGTATTGGCGTAGGCAAACAGCTTAACTATATGCAGCGTATTCGCAAAAACTATAATCCTGATCTGCAATTTCTCGGCACCTATATTACTCAGGCCAGCGTACAAAGCTACACACAACCTTTGCTCGAAGGCTATTTGACAGCCGTAGAAACGGAGAATCTGAAGCGACTTTACGAAATTCTTGAAGAAAAGAATTACGGCGAAGATAAGGTTTTAGGGCTCATTTCGTGGGTAAAAAACCTTGCTAAAGAAGCCATCGAACTCAGCATGACTATTAGAGAATATTCCCCAACAAGTAAACCAGCCATTCAATATCAGGCACTTACCAATCTGCTACTTGAACTGATTGGAGGTAAACATCATGGCAGCAAGTAAGTTTCAAAAAAAACTTCAGGAGCAAAAATCTGCTCCTCCTTCCATGCCACAGGTAGCTAGCAGCGTTGCCACGCGTAGTGCATCTGCTCCGGCAGGAAGTGTTGATTCAATCGGTATTCGCAGTGAAATCAGTCGCCCTGAAATGGAACCATCAGGTCAGATTGTCAGAGTAAGAGCAAGCGAAATTTATGAAGTTGAACAGGTGCGGCCAGAGGAAGATTTTGAGGATGAAGTGCTTGATGGCATGGTCGATTCTTTTTCTGAATTCGGCAACCTGACACCCCCACGTTGTTTTCCAAAGGACAGAAAGGGCTACCGTGTATGGTTTGGCGCAACCCGGGTCAGATCCATGAAGCGCCGCGGCGATGAATTTATTGATATATATGTTGGATCACCACCACGTGATGAACGACAGCGTATTATGGGACAGCTCATTGAGAATCTTCAGCAGTCGGGTTTAAAACCGCTAGCAACCGCGATGGCGTTTGAACGCTTAAAAAATGATTTTGGAATGAGCGGTGAAGATATCGCAAAAGCGCTGGGTAAACCGACAGCGTTCATCAGTAAGCATATGCGTATAGGTTCTTCACCTGAGAAGATAAGAACGCTGGTCAAAAAGAAAAAATTGTCTGATGTAGAGCTTATATATAATTTAATTCAGCTGAACGAAGTTGATGAAGCGTGTGCTGATGAATATATTGACCGGGCAAATGAAGGCAAAAATGTCACTCGTGCCCAGATAAAAAAGGAACTGCGGCGGATTAAAAATGGTGACAAGGTACCGACTACAGAAGCAGAAAATGAGTCCAATGAAATTTCGCATGCGAAATTCTTAAATAGTCCGAAACCACTTGAATCTGAATCTTCTGCAAAAAGTGGAACCTATGCTCAAAAATCACATCTGGATGTAATCGTAAAGGCTGATGGCATGGAAGGGCGCTTAATGGGAGAGAGAACGCCTGATGAGTTTGGCATGGTATGGGTACTGACTCCAATAGGTGAACTCTACATAGAAGCTGCTGAAGTCAGTTTACTGGGTTTGCGTTAAGTGTGGAGCTATAAAAGTTGATTCTGCAGATTATGGCAGGGCAGGGTGATAGCTAGTGGTAACATGGCTATCTCCATTGACTGTATTTGCTGGAGCTTTAATAGCGAGGAGTGAACGGCATAGTGCCGTTCACGTAGCTCATTACGTAAATGTACCCATTATGTTTAAATCGTCGTCTTAAAGAAAGACCTGATTCTACCTAGTTTAAGCATAAAAGAAGATCTTTCGATACGGTAAATTATTTATGAGTAATCAAAACGAACTTAAACCGTGTTAAATTGCTGTGAGAATTTACGCAGGTTAGGCACCCCTCCAGAACATTTTGTTTACATTGCGTTAAATAACTTCGTAAATCATTTAGCTCGACTGTTCCCCTGGATAATGGCCATTTAAAGACACCATACATCTTCCCATAATAATATTCATACAGAGGGCCTCAATTGTTCCTTGATCAGGATGATTCACACGTTCATAAGACGTTGAACACGGAAAAGTCTTAGAGGGGGATGCCCTTCTATCACCTAAGTTTATTCCTCCACACTAACCACTTATCGAATCTTATGAGTTCATATTGTCAACAAAAACCCTGTATTTCTGCACTGACGTTCAAAAAGTATCGCCGGGATCTTCATCCCCCTCTAATATGCCTGATTGAGCGAACATCGTTTAGATATGTCTTAAACATAAACTGGGCCCATTAAGCTCAAGACATGAAAAACTGCTTAAAATCAAAGACACGTTTAGCCTTATATTGAAGACCAGTCGCAAGATTGGAGTTGCCCCCGCTAAAACGCACACGGTTAATTCATAACTAGCAGCGAACTTCTGTATTCCCTCAGTGACTCCATTTTCAGCCCTTTATGGGGATGCCAGTTATTATAGTCTTCCATCCATTCCGTCAGTTTTTCTAATACAGTCACCGCATCCGGCAGGTCATTCACATACGCGTAGTCACGCTTGAACGTTTTAACGAACGATTCAGCCATCCCATTGCTCTCCGGACTGCGCACTGGCGTCGTACACACGATGAACCCGAGTGAGGAGGCGAACGTTCTTGTTGAGTCCGCTATGTAGCAACTGCCGTATCGGTCAGCCATTCAACGGTATGTGGCAGGTAAAGCGTATTGCCAAAGCGCTTTTCTACACTCTCTGTTAGCAGATCCTGCACCGTAACGCTGTTTATTCCACCTGCTGTCGCCGACCAGCTGATGGCCTCGCGATCACAGCAGTAAGGCTAAACACCTTCCGCACGACCTCCCGATTCCTGCAGCGGATTTCGAATCCATCTGAACACCAGCACGTATCTGGCTTAAGTGTCACGACGTTGCCGGTATGACAGCGCTCTGGCTTTTTATGGCCAGATTTTGCCAGCAACAGGTTATTCGCCCGCATGATCCGGTAAATACGTTTGGGGTTAACCCGCCAGTTTTGTTCCTTCAGCGCACGATTGAGGTGTGCAGTCACGCGACGATAGCCGTTTGTCGCCCGCTCGCTGCATATCTAGCGGATAAGCGTTAACAGTCGACCGTCATCATCTTTGCTATAGCGGGCTGACCGGTGCTCTTCAGTAACCGTTCATAAAGATTCGAACGCGATACACAAAGCACTTCTGCTATTCGGATGAAGGGGTATCGTCCGGTGGTAGCAATGGCATGGGCGATATCAACTTTTTTGCCTGGGCAATCTCAAGCGCGTCCCGAAGGATTTCGGCTTCCATCGTTTTGCGCCCCAGCATTTGTTCAAGCTGTTTGACTTTTTTCTCCAGCGTTTTGACTTCGGAGACGCTGACCACCTCGTCGCCTGCGGCGACCGCAGACTTCCCACCCTCGTTCATGAACCGTTTCCACTTAAAAAGAAGACTGGGTGTGATGCCATATTGCCGGGCAACGAGTGAGACGGTGTAGCCTGGCTGCATGGAGAGCGCAACAAAACGGGCTTTCTCATCGGGAGTATAACAACGGCGCTTTTGCTCGCCAGTGATCACTTCGATTCTTTGCACCGGACACTCCTTAAACATAGCTCTAAGACTATGTCTTACTGGTGAAGTGTCCGGTTTAAACGGGGCTAATACAAAGATTTTACAGGAGACATATTATTAAGCCCCGAGCGCAACCCCTTTCGGCGACCACAAAATAAATCCTAATATTCAATGCTTTATAGGATGTGACGTGACGAATTCTGATGTTGACCGTATGAAGGCGTTCAGCATATATCATATAGACAGACGGCGCCTGCATCAAAGCTTACCGCAGCGGCTCTGCAAACCGTAAACAGCAACGTTTCGGGGCATAGCTGGATGTGCAGCCATGGAGCTTTAAAAAAGAGGAGGAGTACGCACTTATGCGCAAATCATTGATTCCGCACGTGCCTCTTTGTACGGTGAAAACGATCAAACGATGTCAGCTCAACTCTGCTTATGAGGTCGTTTTAAAAATAATCCGGAAAGGGGTAAGAGACGTGCATGTTAATGGGGCCGTTATGCTGGCTCTGTTAAAGGGGAGCAGGATATAGCGGCAAAATGGCTCATGAATGATTTTCTGCAAGGGCGCTCGCACGCATGCCAGTACTGAAGATGCAGTCGACGGAAGCGATCAGCCGAGAAATTCACGGTATCGCAAAGAGATATATGAAGCGGACATCAGGACAGACATAAGCGTCAAACCTGATCCGGAAAGTACATGTCAGTAGTTAAGTCCAGTCATTGCAGTAAGTATCTCACGCATGTACGCGATGTTTCTGATCATACAGGACGTATTTGAGCAGTAAATATCAAAAAATAAATGGTAAAACGCATTCACACAGACAGGGTGAAATCCGTAACATATGCCAATTACTCAGCCATCAACGGTGCAGCACTGAAAGGAAAGTGGAAGTGAAAGCAAATAACGGTAGTATCCGGATCGGCTTACCGGTGGCAATGAATATGCTTTAGGATGTTCACTACAGGCTATGACTCATTGTTACTGTTTGCAACATTGTGAGGGCCATTACCAAATGGGAGCATTGATGCTGGATGGTATATAAACGTTGTTAAACAGCTGGCTTATGAATGCAATTGTTACATTTTTGTCTATACATTTGTATCGATTTTAATAGCAAAAACTAACAGTCCGGGTCAAAAGTTAAGATACGTAGCCGTGATTAATTTTGATGATGAACATTTGAACTAACAAAAAATATTATCGGTTGCGCCCTTCGCTGAATCAAAAGTCCTGATATGTATTATATCAAGTGAAGTTACTTATTGAATCGTCTGCAAAGTTAGGGAGATCATGACATTTATAATAAAAAAATCATATCGAGCAGTTATGCAACACAATTTTGAGGGCGTGAATTCAAAATTTACATATAAAGAACAGTTAATTAAACTTTTGGAAGGTGATGTCACAGTAGAAAAAATCCAAAAATAACTTATAATTCAAGCAGTAATCTGAATTATTAAATGAACGGACCGGATGTCATTTGCTAAAATATAAACACTTTAAGATACGTAGGCAATCTCGTATGGCCCAAATAATGGTTGGGGCATGGGCATAATGGAAATAGCATATTATAGTGGAAAAAGACAATAACTAACACATCATATTTGAGTTAGGGTAGGAGTGAAAATTTACGTTTCCCCTAGTGATAATCAGAGGCCAGTTTATTGTTGATAAACTAAATGATTAATAAATTAACTTTATTAATTTAAGAATGGTTTTAATTTAAAAACATTCAAAGTGTTATGTTTTTCACTGTTATATAAAAATCACTTCAGGTTAGATGTTGGCATAATGCATTATAGAAATCTTCAGTGTGTATTTACATTTCACGTAAATGATCCTGAGTCTTTATTAATTAAAAATGGCCTCGAAGTGAGTATATTCAATGAAGAAGATAGTAGCTTTATCCATTGCATTATGTGGTTCTGGTATGAATGTTAATGCCGCAGATACAGGAAAGGGACGCATAGATTTTAAAGGAGCAATTACGGAAGCCGCCTGTTCGATAGATCCAGATTCAACGCGTCAGGAAATTGATCTTGGACAAATTACGATGGCAGAGTTGAATAATGGTGGGATGTCAACGCCTCGCAATTTTGAAATAAACCTTGAAAACTGTGTTACTGATATAGAATCGAGTGTTTCTGTAACATTTGGTGGTATGCCCGCTGATGGTACAAATAAATTGCTTGGTATTACAGGAACAGCATCCGGAGCTGGCATTGCTATTACTGATGCAAGCGGAAAGTTGGTTACTTTAGGTGTTCCTACACCCGCACAACCACTAATCAATGGTAATAATACGCTGTATTTTTCAACACACCTTCAGGGCATGGATGGTGAATTACGAACTGGAGAATTTTCCGCAGTATCGGACTTTATTCTGACATATATGTGACATTTTTAACGAGCTCGTTAGACGTTTCATATGCTGTGGTAACTAAATGATAAGAGTAATGGCGATGATAGTGATATGTCGCCATTGTAATTTTTAAGTATCAAAGGGTTTTTTTGTGAAACTGTCCTGCAGAAGTAAGAGGGCATTAGCACTATCATGTCTCATAACTGTTAGTCACTCAGCTTTCGCTGTTGAGTTTTATACGGATTTAATTGATGCGAAAGATAAGGAAAATCTGGATATGTCCGCCTTCTCTGAAGAGGGATATATCATGCCAGGTATGTATGTAATGAATATTAGTCTAAATGGACGAATCGTCACGCAGGCAGACTTACGCTTTTACAATAGAAAAATCAACAAAAAAGTAGCAGGTGATAGAGGGAATTCAGCATGCATTACAAAAGAACTAATACCATTTCTTGGGTTGAAGGATCGTATTGAAGACAAACTTGTCTATGAAGACAATAATAAATGTGCAAAATTAGACGATTTGCCGGGTTTCACTGCAAAGGGCGAATTATCAGATTCTACATTATATCTTATGTTGCCTAAGAAATACTTAAAAAGTGAAGGGAATAAAGCGTCAAACTGGGAAAATGGAATTCCGGGAGTACTCGTAGATTATAATCTGGCACTATCCTCAACCCAATACTATCAGCGTGATAATATTCAGGCGGCAAGAGGGTATGGAACCTTTGGCGGGAATGCAGGGCCATGGCGATTAAGAGCGGACTTTCATTCAGCATACGAGAATGATTATTCTGAAAAATTATCCTTCGATTGGGATCGGATTTATATGTATCGTGCAATCTCACAAATCAACGGGGAATTAGAGATTGGCGAAGATTATCTTAATTCAGATATTTTTTCAGCCTTCAGGTTTGCAGGGGTTTCACTTCAAAGTGATGAACGAATGATCCCTGCGTCGTTACGCGGTTATGCCCCAGAGGTTCGGGGGATCGCTAGAACAAATGCCCTGGTTACTGTCCGTCAGAGTGGACGGGTGGTATACGAAACGATAGTTGCTGCTGGTCCCTTCACAATTAATGAGTTAAGTAGTGCAGTAAGTGGTGTACTACAGGTTGAGGTAAAAGAACAAGATGGTGAAATTACTTTTTTTGAAGTCGATACGGCCACAGTCCCCTACCTGACACGACCGGGCCAGTTTCGCTTTAAAACAGTAACCGGACGGCCACTTTCAAGAAGCCGTGAAACTTATGGACCTGCCTTTGGTCTGGGGGAGTTTTCCTGGGGTTTTAGTAATAATCTTTCAGTCTATGGTGGTGGCGCGTTTGCACAAGGCTATCAGTCATTGGCTTCAGGTATAGGGCATGACCTTAAATCATTTGGTGCAGTTGCAGCAGATGTTACATTTTCTAATGCCACTATTGATAATTCAGATCAAAAGGGAAAGGCATTAAGGGTAAATTTTTCCAAAAGATTCAGCGAATCAGACTCTGAATTCTCATTTGCAGGGTATCGATTCATGGACAGAAATTATTATGCGCTGGAAGATTTCTATGAAGAAAAACGTAATAAAAAAACCAAATACTTTCGTGGCAAGCAATCATTTACGGTCTCAGGTAGTAAGCACTTCAGAGAAAAACGGGCATCAATTTACATAAACTGGGGGCGGCAAACATACTGGGGGAAAGCTGCTAGCCGAAATCGCTATAGCATATCCTTTAGCAAATATCTCGATTGCATGAATATCAAAAATATTGGTTTGAATGTCAGTGTTATAAGCAGTCAATACAATAACCGACAAGACAGTTACGCATATCTTGGAATAAGTTTGCCAGTTGGTGATGGAACTGGCAGCTACAGTGGAACAATCGACTCTGGCAACATGAACAATAATGTCACTTACAGTGAGTTCGAAGACGACAACAGGGGATATCGGCTTTCTGGCGCCTTTGAAAATGGGCATGATAGCCAAAATCTCGCGCAACTCAGCGGTTATTATTACGACAATGCCGGACGTGAAGACATTACCATGAATGGGACATGGGCTGAAAAGCGTTATACCTCCCTCGGAGGCACGATAAATGGTGGAATGACGTTTACTAAAGAGGGACTTGCGCGCCACAGAAGTGGTGGACAAGGCGAAACCCGATTACTTGTTTCCACGGAAGGGGTCGAGAATGTTCCGGTAGGCAGGAATACGATAACTAACAGTCAGGGTATTGCTGTATTGACGGGAGTACCAAGCTATCACCCCTACGAAGCGGGTATAGATGTATCCCGATTGCCGGAAGATATTGAAGCATCTAGCTCTCACGTATCTAACGTATCATTATCTCATGGCTCAATTGGGCTAAGGCGCTTTGAGGTTAACCAGGGACGAAAACTCTCTGCCATTATAACACTTGATGATGGAACACATCCTCCCTTTGGCGCCTCTGTCCGAAATCGCCAGGGTCGGGAGTTGGGCATCATTTCTGATAATGGGGCGGTATGGCTTAGTGGTCTGAACACCAGAGACCAACCCGCGGTTCACTGGAATGAAGAAAGGCAATGTTTACTCTCGGAGGTTGATATCGCATCTCAGGATACGACGACCATCAGATGTTTGAGCATGGATAAAAACTATGAGGGATGAGAGAAATATGATTTTTGATTCAAAATTTATGAAAAGGGTAATGTTTACGTTATTAATTTCTCTGCTTGAGGTGAGTAATGTCCTGGCTGCTGTATCAGTAGATCGTACCAGAGCAATAGTAGAAGGTGTTAAAGGCCAGGCATTAATTAACATTCATAATTCAAGTAGTGATAAGCCATACCTGGTACAGGTATGGCTGGAGACTTTAGATGGAAAAAAAGACAGAATCCCATTGAGAGCCATACCTGCCATGCAGCGTGTTGATGCCGATAAAAAAGCTGTTATCAGGATAGTTCCAGATTCAAACATCAATACTTTATCTAAAGATATAGAAAGTGCTTTTTATATTGCAATAAGAGAAATACCTCCGGTTTCAAAGGAATCTAATAAATTACATCTTGCACTGCAGACAAAAATAAAAGTTTTTTATCGGCCTGACTCATTGTTAAAAGATGCGCGGAAACACTGGGATATCGATCTGAAGCTCGTCAAAACTCAAACCGGGTACGATATAGTCAATCCTACTCCATTTAACACCACAATCATAAACCTGTTCGAACACAAGGCGAAAGAGAAACGCTCCGGTTTTACACCGGTCATGATAAACCCGCATAGTCGCGTTAAGGTAAACTCACCACATTACTTAATGCCAGCGATGCAGACAATTACCGATCATGGAGGTAAGCCGGTACTTCTATTTGAATGTAACCAGGATACGTGCACACCTAAAGAAAATGATGAAAGTTAACATGTTACATTCTTGTCGTTCAGACAGAGCTTTGATAGCTTTATTTGCACTTCACTTTTTAAGCCAACCGTGCATGGCTGATACTGATTTAATATTCGAGGGAGTTCTGGTTAACCAACCTTGCCGTCTTTCTGAACTTTCACGGGAACAAACTCTGGACTTCGGTGAGGTGAATAAAAGGGACTTCAGGGATGGGGGGAAAAGTAAATCTGTTCATTTTGATATAACTCTTGAAGACTGTGTTGTATCTGGTAACTCCGTGGTTGCTTTGACGTTTGAGGGCGAAACAGATCCCGTGCAGGAAGACATGTTTGCACTACATGGTGATTCAGAGGGTGTTGCAGTCGCAATAAGACATGTTAACGGTGAAATCGTCAAGCCAGGGGTAGAAACTTATCCTGCTGCCCTGAATGAGGGGACTAACAAAATTAGCTGGCTGGCTTATTTATCAGGTCCGAATTTAAACATTATCAAAGAAGGGAGCTTTAATGGTTATGTTGTTTTTACTATGCGATATGATTAAATATGAATGCTAATCGGTTATTAATCGCGTTGTCTGTGGTTTTATATAGTTCTCAGGTGCTATCTGCCATAAGTCCCGACAGAACGCGTGCGATAGTCAGCAAAGATGATCGATCGGTTGTTTTGACTCTGACGAATGGAAATGAAAATCATCCCTATTTGTCGCAATCCTGGTTGGAGGATAAAAATGGGAATAAGGTCATAAATGGTCCTCTTATTGTTCTGCCCCCTTTACAACGCATCGAAGCCGGTAGTAAAAGCACAATAAGAATTATTTCAACCGATGCGGCATTAAAATTACCGACAGATCGCGAGACCGTATTTTACTTAAACATTAGAGAGATCCCACCTATTGTTTCAGACAACAGTTCTCTCACTTTATCATTACAGACAAGGTTAAAAGTCATGTACAGACCTGAAGCTGTCAGCAGAGAATCAATGGAAAACGCCTATAAAAAAATCTCAGTAATGACAACTGGAAATGCAACCAATCTGAAAAATAACACTCCATTTTTTTTAACGGTAGTTGATATCAGAAATGGTAATGGAATTAAAAGCTATGATAGATTTGAACCTTTCATGTCCGATCCGTACAGTAATATGGATTTAGGTGAGTTAAAATTGCCGGATAAAGGGCGTATTGACGTTTTTTATATCAATGATTATGGCGGTAGACAAAAAATTACTCTCAACTGCCAGGAACGAAAGTGTGATGCGAATTGAGAATCGGACAACCTTGCTTTGGTTCCTAAGGGTTATATATGTAATATTTTTTGCACCCGAAACGATGGCGATAACACATGATAATACACTTGAGATTGGCGTTGTTGGTAAGCTTATAACCCCACCGACATGTGTAATAAATCAGGGAAAAACCATTCGCGTTAACTTTGGTCAAAATGTAGTCGTTCAAAAAATTTCCGACGGTCAATACTCACAAGTGGTTCCGCTTGAAGTGGAATGTGATGCTGAGAATTCTGATAATTGGATGATGGAAATTTCAGTTGCAGGACGTCCCGCTAATTTTGATGTGAGTGGAGCAACGCTTGAATCTGACACACATACGGATTTAGGCATCAGGCTAACTCTTGATGATAAACCTCTCAGGATTAACAGCTGGAAAGCTATAGATCCCGCCAATTTACCGGAACTTCGGGCTGAGGTTTCAATGCGTCCGGGCGCTACGCTTGAGGAAGGCCCTTTCCAGGTTACAGGTACAATTAAGGTAGAATATAATTGAACATTAAGAAGATTAAAAATTTCACTAGGGATTGCGCAGTAGTGCGTTCTCTCATGATGACCCTTATATTGTTTACAGCATATTCGGCCAGGGGAATAGCATCCGGGAACGTAAACGGACTATGGCCAGTGGTGACATCCGTCCAGATGAAATACGTTAATGCTGATACATTTGATATTACATGGTATTGGGAAAATGCAGCGTTGACGTTGTCGGAATCGGAAGCAGATCAAACGATCAACATCGGTAGTCGTGCTTTTATTGCCTCTTTTTTTCTTAAAGGAAACGGTCCCAGCAATGGTTTTATAATGGACCTTTCAAATTACGCACCCTATGTTGCTGCTAATTATACTAATCGAACATGGCGAGAATTAGTCGGTCAAACCGGAAAAATCGGTGGGGGTAAAGCCAGTTTTGTTTCTTCAGTGTCAAAAAAAATGATGGGGGATGGATTATGCCTGGGGTTCGGCCTTTTTCCTCAGTATCATGGGGAGGCTGACAATCACACTGCAAATTCGCTATCTTCTACTCTACCTTCCGGGGTACGTGCTCTGAACCGATGCTTACCTGTCCCTGCTGCGGCAGAATGGTGTTTATTCAGAGATAATTTCCGGGAATTTGATTTTGATGTCATCAGGACGAATCAAGCAGAGGGGCGTTACCAGACCCAGGATTTAAGAATAGATTGCACAGATGAAATAATGTTTATACTGAAACTCAACAATGGTAAAGATAGCATACCACTTAACAATGGAATGAACGCTTTGCTTACCTTAACGTCATCCCAAAAACCTCTGACTACACCCGTACGAGGATTAAAAGGGCTGAACTTGGTTCCACTCAATGTAACGCTTCAGGGTAAGCCTGCGAACGATGGTCCTTTCAGCGGCAAAGGTGTATTACTTATAGAATATCCGTAATGTATATTATTTTCATAAAAGGACTTAGTTTTACCTTCAATTAATTTGTTATTTTGTTAAGGCTGGGGCGATTCTTGACGTACTAAGACGTCTTTCGTATGACTGTCGTTACTGGCATGCAGCATAAGCGAGATAAAATAGAGCGGAATCTATGTCTAATGTTAGAGGCTTAACAGATTGACAAAAAATCACAGGAGATGAAGCATCCCTTTTTCGAATTAAAATGCTTGTTATAATGTTCCCGCTTGAATACATGATTAAATGATGCGATATTTCGTGACTTTTCACACTGTAATAGGCTACTGTCAATTGACGTTACCAATATGAGACCTGCCGTGCCACATGCTCAGTTTATTTAGTTCTCCTTGTTATATCCAATTTATGTAATGTCAATGTATCGCCATAACGTTGATGGTGAACTAACGTAGCATTATTTCATTACGCATAGCCCGAATAAGTAGTTGCAAGAGGAGATTTCATGTCAAGGAATTATGGGTCATTTGTGGATTTTCTTTTTGGTAAAGATAAACCGGTCATCGAAGGAAAAGGCTATGTACGAGATAGATATGCTGATTTTTTTTTAAAGCTTAAGAAAAATCTTTTTGATTTTGTCTATAACGAAAATCTGTCTCCATCACAGTGTTCTCCTTCATTAACGTTCGCCCGACTCTATAAAAAATACAATGGAGGTTTTTACCGTGAACGCACTGCGGATGAAACCCTGAGAGATTCACAGGTAATAAACGACGTAAGCATTGGTAGTGTTGAGTCAATGATTTTATCTGAATATGTTCAGGCTGATAATAATACGCATATTATGATTAATTCATGGTTGAGGCGGGGTAATTGTTCTGAGCCCGGAGCGCGGTTGCATGCAGAATTGTGTCATGCCATGAAATTTATGGACGATTACAATGGGTATGCTTATCGTGCCATTACTGTTCCTGCGGGGGTATACGGTAAAAAGATCAAAACTGGCAATCTCATTCTCGATAAAGGTATCATGTCAGCTTTCGCATTACCTCAAAATGCCATTCATTGGATGGAGTTCTGGCTGGAAAGAAATTTATTCTGTTCAACCCCAAGTGAGTTTGTTTTCTTTATTTTTGATGAAAGCATTCATAAGAAAAAAGCTTCAGACGAATTGATACCTGATAATATTCTCATCAATCCGGGTGAATTATTTTGCATTTCAGAAATGATTTTTATTGAAGGTGATGATACGGTGCAAAGTGCTACACTGGTCGTTCTGAAAAAAGCTTTGGCTCATGATGAGGTGGTCGTTAAAGATATTTATAGCGGAAATATCCTCCATCTTAATTAACGGCTTATGCCACGTCGCGACTTAACTTTAAATTTTGAATAATCAAACGATCATATGTGACATTATGATGATGGGTATTTTAGTATGCCGTAACTTGATTGTTAAATAATGAAATTATCATGTCCGATTTTATCGTTTTTTCCAGTATACCTACACCTGAACGTGCCTTTTTCAGACCATGCTTTGCATCTTTGATTAAGATAATGCTGATCCTACAGTTTAATAACATCTTTTTGATTCAGGTCTGAACTGTCTTTATGACAGGGTTAGAGTGGTGTCTGAAATCCACATTATAATCATTGAAAATCCTTTATTATGGTTTGTTAAATATCTCTGTTTAGTTTTAACGAGCTGTTATGGAATGGAATCTTCCGTTTCCGATGAACCAGATAATATTTGGCTTCTCCTTATTAGTCCACTACAGGTCATGCCAGTTTGTGTTTATGAATTTATCCTCTTTACTATCATTGCAAAAAACACACTCCGTCTGTTTGACGCAGGAGTCGGGACTTCAATTCATGTTAGCCCTGCTGCGAGTATTTCAAATGAGCTGAACTTAAGAGATCAGAAGTGAGTTTCGCCAGATAATTACGTTTGCTGCCATCGATAACGTTGAGCAAACGGAATAGCCGAATTCCGTATGAAATTAGTCACAGACAGTATGGCTGGTTACACACTATTTTTATCACATTGGTGATGCCAATGGTCAGAAATTCTGTTGGTAAAACCCATAGGTCCCATTTCTGGACGTTGAACAATGACAAATTTGACCCGATTAAAATCCCTTCCACTGCCTTCATCATCATCATCGCAAATTAACCCAGATAATAACCGAACCCGTAATGCATTCACTCCTGTCAGTGTGCGTAATCTACGGTCGAAAGTATTAGAAAACTCTCTGTGTCCCGACACTGCATCGTGGCGCAGTCAGCAACAGCCCGAAATTGATTCTTCTATGCGGATACTTATGAATCATTACTCATGGTATACCGCTTTTAACAGCCTTTTTTCTTACAGCTGGGCGATGGAAAAAGACGCTGAATATCATCAGGCAAAGACCTTAGTTGAAACAGCTTTACTGATAAATGCGATCAGCAGATGTACTGGCTGGCATGATGAAAATGATTGCAGGGCGCTGGCAAAAAACGTACTGATGGCATTCAACTTCGAAGACATTGATTTCGCAGCATTAACCGGGAGCATTGTTGACGTCATTACATCACATCCCGGCAAAACCATTCATGAACTTATAGATGGGCCATTAACGAGGCGGTTAAGGCACAATGCGCGGGCAGATCATAAAAATAAACAACGTGCTTTTAGCTATCAATCTTCACCTCACCCTATAGCCCTTATTACGGAACTTCTGCTGCATTTCTCCGGCCCTTTCATGATGTATGGAAAAGCCAGTGTTGAAGTCAGCTACAAAGTAAAGGCGATGCTCGCTGATATTGATGACGACATTCGTTATCTTGCCTCCTCAAATCCTGAGAACCTGAGACTGAAAGAGCGAGAAATCAACAAACAGATAAAACTGATGCGATGCTGGCAGGCGACGCTATCCGCGCCTGGCTGTACAGAAACTCTTAAGCGTTTCCATGACGCAAAAGAACAACTTCATGATTTCAGATCGCTCAGGAGAACCGCGTTAAAAAAACACCAGAATATTCGACGTTGGGATCCCTCCCCGAATCAGGCTTCGGACAGTGCTGCGAGTCGTCATGCCAGCTCACTCCTTGCGACAGCAACAGGCGTGGGTAGTCTTATGATGCAACCTGTTTTTTCAGGAGGCCTGCCGGCTACGGGCGGTCTACGCCCTTCGGGAATATGGGCAGATTTATATCGTGCTGGCGTGTGGGGGGCAGAGAAAGCGCTAACAATGTTCACATCGCATCCTTATTCAGCGGTTACTGCCGGATACTGGCTGCTGAATAAGGCAAAGCATTCTCTGGATAGACTGACGCAACCTGCAGGTTTCCATTCTCTGATTTCAGAACAGAGCGCTCCTTCTTATACTGCGGGCTTGCAGGCAAATCAGGGCAGTGCCGACCTGGTTGAAACGGCCCATCAGATGCATGACCTAACGGGTGATATTCTCATTCATACTGAGAACAATCTTAGACTCCCCCATGCTGAGCAGATAATCCTTCCTGAGAAGCTAAGTCTGCGTTACGCGCGGCATGTCCGCTCCCTGCAGGACAATGTTACTGCGGATTCATCATACTCAATGGCAGCAACGATTTCGGCTCCTGTTTTGGCGGGGAGCGCCT
This sequence comes from Pantoea sp. BJ2, assembly GCF_040255075.1. Taxonomy (NCBI): domain Bacteria; kingdom Pseudomonadati; phylum Pseudomonadota; class Gammaproteobacteria; order Enterobacterales; family Erwiniaceae; genus Pantoea; species Pantoea sp. BJ2. Next base: position 300,465 of record NZ_CP158294.1, on the reverse strand, counting down.
CAGAGGACAGCGATGAAGTCACTGTTGAGCTGATGAACAGTGAAGATGAAATGGCAACCCGGCTTGCTGGCTGGCTTAAGAGCAGTGTTGATGAATTCCAGGGTAATTTAAACATGGATGAGCTTACCCGGTTCTACCAGCTGATAAAAAGTCAGAAAGAGCCGCAGTTTTACAAAGACTATAGAGACAATATAAATCAACTGCAGCTGCGACTGGCAAGGATACTAAACCTTGAAGACGACCGGGGCATGCTGATTAGCGATTTCACCACTGTGTTTATTCATACTCAAAACCCTCCCCAGGATTTTCGGGCCAATGGCGGGGGAGACAAAGGCCGGCGAGGGATCACTATCGACAGTCAGGGACGCCCCAGAGTGATCCAGCCCTCCGTATCATCGGGATCTTTGTGGGATTTTATTTGCACCGGTGTGTCTGACTCGGTAACTGGCGATGGGCCTGATGCAAAAATTTTTCGTGATAAAACATGGCTGACGATGCCTGGGCGAAACGATCAATTTTCCGGAGAGGAAAATATTCTTCGTCTGCTGAAGCAGATACGTAAATTTGATATGGGTAAGCAATTACGACGCTGGGGGGCGGAATATACAGGAGATGGTGCTAAGGCAAACCGCACAGGCATCTGGGCTTCTTTACCGCAATACAATAAAAAGAACTTTGAAATAGCTCTTTTTGATGCCATGCGTAAAGGACAAATCACCCGATTAGTTTTTGAATCACTTAAACGAATAAGGAGGGAGAATACATCAGGATTAACCTCGACAATACGATGGCATCAGTTTTATCTGTTTGAAAGACCTGCTGCACCCCGCAACAGCTTTGAGGACGCTGTTGAGGACGTGCTTGCTATGCCCATGAGATACATTGACTGTAATGGGGGCATGGCGCGCCCTGATCAAATTGCGGGCTGGTTACTGCACGTCAATGGTAGTTCAGGCTCTGACTACTGCAGCTATATCCCAGGGAGAATCGGAAGGGAATTTATGATGCACGCCTCTCAAAAAGAGGCTGAACGAGAATTGACAGAAGAAATAAATAACGAACTGGAAAAGAAGGCTATTACAGGTCACTGGATATTTAATGCCATCTCACTGGAAACGTTACACGAATTCAGAATGGTGTTTAAAGACTCCGCTATTGACGAAGAAAACTTAAACCCGTTAGCAAAAATCTTATACTATTTTATTAATTCACAAAAGGAGCTTTCCTTTGCGGTTAAAACGACTAATAGCTGTAATAACAGTGAGTATCCATTCATCGATAACGTAGTCTTTCTCAACGTTGAACGCTTTAAATCTCCGATGAATCACATCCAGACCAGCCGGGAAGCAAGCCTGCAGATTTATTATCGTCGCGTCCTGGCCTCTGTTAGCGAAACCGTTGAGTTCATTACAATGCCATTACCCGGAAAAGTATCGTTTCCGCTGCGGGACTGGTTATTTCGAATATTAATCGTAACGAATGTCATTACCCTGCCGTCAGATTTAGCCATTGATCCACCTGCAGCACTGAGCACATTAACCGATATACTGGATTTGACCATAGAGAGGAAAAGTCAGGGGTATTTATCAAAACAAATTAAATCCCGCCTGAAGGGATGGCGAGTGTCTGCCGACAACCGGGGGCAACCCGCAGTGTGGGATCCCGCCGCATCAGCAGTGTATACGTTTAGCTATATGCCCAGTTCGGCACTGCTCAGTGAAGACGGTATCTGGCGAACGGCGGATGGGGAACAATATGTTTACATCGATACATCGAGTGGCGTAAGGGTTTCACAAGTCAAATGTCAGGATGAGCATCTTGTCATTATACATTCGGAACTGAATGGAGTGGAACCGGTATTAAAACGCGTCAGTATTGACCGCTGGGCGCTCGATCTGGATGGGCACTATTCTCAGGATATTATGAAGCTCATCAGGGCCTCAGTCGTTAATACTGCAGTCTCATCCCTGTCAGACAGACAGCTTGAATTAATGATGAGATCCAGTGACACCACCCTCGAGGCGCTCATGGCGTACTGGCGTTGTGACACGCTCGCGCCTCATGCCTTGCTGGTGGCGCTTCGGGAACTCCGTTCAAGGAAAGTAGCTCTTGAAATCGGTGAGTACGTCAGTTCTGGTCAGCTCGAACGGCTCCCTGAGCAGGCTGAACCGCTTGTATTAGCTCGTCTGGCGAGCATGTTTAACGTAAGGGTATTAGTCAAAGATAATGATTCAGGCAAAGAGGTCATTTACATCCCCAATGGAGGGGAAGCATATACAATGTTTAATATCGTACGGCATGGTCTCTGGAGCTATAGCTGGTCAGAGGGATCAGATGAAATAACCGACTCTTCTCCATTCAAAATTTTTGCCGGGCGGGAGCATCGCTTACTACTCAAGCGGCCTAAAGTGCAAAAAGCATCTGCAGAATCCATCGAGCAGCGGGCACATAAACATATTGGCAGGTGGTTCAGTGCAATTGATCATCAGGAGCTAGTTTATGATGCGCTGATCAATGCTCGTCGTTTGCCACAGGAAATGAATCCACATGTGCGTGAGTTAATGCCTCAGAAGGTTATGGCAAGCGAGCCGGATCGTAAAAGTCAGCTGGTGCGCTGTATTTTCAATAATCTGGATATCAAGGAAATTTCACGTTATTCAGATGTCATTACTGCATCAACCCGTTCGGAAAAGGGGTTGAAAATCGCAGGTGAAGCCTGGCAGCATCTGACAAAGCTTTCTGACGAAAGGCGGCTGACTTCTGCAAGAGTCATCCTGAGTGAGGAGGCGTCTTTTGGCCTGACTACGGATGCGGAAAATCTTTTTTACTCGACGTTGGTTGCACTCGACAGTTTCCCTGTCGATACGGCTGTGATGGTTTCTGACGCAGGCAAGTCTGGTTCTGGGGAGTTCTGGGGGCCCCCTGATGCCGGAAGAATCATTCAGATCATCAGGACACGGAGTGCTGCTGGTTTCAACCGTTACCATGCAACACGCCCAATGGCAGATTCGGAAGTTAACTTCAAGACCATAAACGAGCTGGAGCGGACATTTGCACAATCGTTTCCAGACGCTGAAAGCGTGATTGGTGATTTACATGTGCACCTGATGGATCGTAAAAAATTGCTCGCTCCCCTGTATTTAAATATGGTTTCTCCTGAGGATGCACCAATTCTGCAGTCATTTCACCCGCAGCCATCATTAAGTGAGTCGCTGACCGGACCGGACAGCGACAACCTGTATCATTCAGCTTCCGGCCAGAGCTATATCAAAACGCCTAATCATTACTGGCCAGTAAAATATCTGGACAAAACTTTTAATACCCGGGTAGGGCAGTTATATCTGATTGACCTGCACTCTGGTGGTTCCGCTGTGGCACAGGCTATCAATGTTTCGGGTAAATGGATGGTCATTGATACAGCGCATTATTTTACCTCTGAAGGACATGCGAGAAGGGTAATTCAGCGCTATGCCGTCAGCGATCCTGAGCTGTTAGCGGAGTTAATAAATAATAGCTGGTCAGAACATAATCCCGCGCAGCTTCACTGGATTAACGGTCAATCTTATGTTCGACATATATTGACCTACCCAAAGAAGCAGAGCAGTGAAGTAGTGTTCAACCGCGTATTAAAGCAACACGAGGGTGAACTGGAGATCCTGAAAAGTGATAAAACTGCCGGAGTGAATACCGGGCACTTTATGTTCAAGGTGGATAATCACTGGAAACTTGTTGCCGGTCTCAAGGGGGGAATGCCCGTTGAACTGAATGGTAAACCGGATGAATATTTCATGAGCAACGCAGATGCAAAATTGCTTTACTCTTTTGATGGTTCGGCACTTATACCCGGAGCGCCAGCATTAACCATTCCGGAAGCTGAGGAGACCAGAGGGCGCCTTTATCGTATTCAATACACGCTTTTTCAGCGTGCAATGAAGCTGGTAATGATGCTTGAACGAAAACCGGCTACCTGGTCATATCTGACAAGCGTCAGCGGACAGCTCACTGTAGACGATATGATTAAACAGACTTATCAGCATGCACGAGGCATGATTGTCGGCGAAAACCACACCTCAGTTAGTGCTAAACAATTCTTTTACCAATATATGGCAGCTTTTAAAGCTGCGGGTGTTTCAACCATTTATCTTGAGGGGATTACGACAGAATTGTGGGCAGACGATCTGCATTTATATAACGCCATGCCACCCGGCACCCCTTTACCAGAGGCATTACGTACCGGGTTAGGGATTGCTGACCGTAATTACAATCATCAATCCCAATCCTTTAATCGGGTAAAACTGATTGAGACTGCACATGCATACGGTATCCGCATCGTAGGTATTGATGCACTCGCCAGTGATATTGGTATGGCCGTACAAAGTGATTATATCGAACGACTGATTCTGTTTAATTATCTTGCTGCCAATATCATTCAGCACGACCAGAAAGAATATCCCGGTAACTGGGTCGCGTTCACAGGTCTCGCCCATACCAGCGAGGTGAACGGCACACCGGGTTTATCAGAAATATTACGGGTACCTTCCGTACGTGTCAGCGATCAGGTTCAGGGAGACACTCGTGTGACATTGGGAGAAAGTTTCTTTATTTACTTCGATGAGGAGGAGTCAATGATCGTCAGACATGATGCTCACATAAGAATGACGACTGGAATCAGCCTTGAGCGTCACCCTCCTTTTTTAGCGCAGGATGAATTTTTTATCTCGCCGCTGGGCGTTATTTCATATCGCAGATCATTACAACCCGATGTGATTCAGACGACGCCAATAATCTGGCATCCCGGGAGTGGGCACTTTTCCCTTCAGGATTGTCCTGACGCCTGGGGCCATGTTAAAGGAAAACGTTTCCGCACAACCCGGGACTTCATTAAAGCAATGGAGATGGACAGCATGACCTTTACCAATGGCCCTGGGGTGCTGCATATAGGGTCATCAGCATCGTCAGATCAGCATAAAGTAAAACTTGAATCATTTTTATAAGATGCATGGTGTATGCGCTAAACCAGTGACAGGTGCATACACCCGGGATTGCTGTTAAGAGCCAGATAACAAGCTTGGGAAAAACGCGACGCGGATGGTGAGTCTGGAAAGAACACTCTCTTAATGTTAAAGCCAGGGCGGCGCGCATGGTAGCCAATTGTCAGTGTTCATCAGTAGCTGCCGCATGAATAATATACCGGAGCATTATCGCAACAACGTGCAGTAGGTGATCTCCTGCTGCACGTCCATCCGAGTTGATAAACTGATACTGTGTCGCGTCATCATGCGCAGGTAGTCATCTCTTGTATTAGCCCCCGTTCAAACCGGACACTTCACCAGTAAGACATAGTCATAGAGCTATATTTAAGGAGTGTCCTGTGCAAAGAATCGAAGCGATCACTGGCGAGCAAAAGCGCCGTCGTTATACTCCCGAAAAGAAAGCCCGTTTTATTGCGCTCTCCATGCAGCCCGGCTACACCGTTTCACTCGTTGCCCGGCAATATGGCATCACACCCAGTCTTCTTTTTAAGTGGAAACGGCTCATGAACGATGGTGGGAAGTCTGCGATCGCCGCAGGCGACGAGGTGGTCAGCGTCTCCGAAGTCAAAACGCTGGAGAAAAAAGTCAAACAGCTTGAACAAATGCTGGGGCGCAAAACGATGGAAGCCGAAATCCTTCGGGACGCGCTTGAGATTGCCCAGGCAAAAAAGTTGATATCGCGCATGCCATTGCTACCACCGGACGATACCCCCTCATCCGAATAGCAGAAGTGCTTTGTGTATCGCGTCCGAATCTTTATGAACGGTTACTGAAGCAGCGCCAGCATCGGTCAGCCCGCTATAACAAAGATGATGACGGTCGACTGTTACCGCTTATCCGCCAGATATGCAGCGAGCGGGCGACAAACGGCTATCGTCGCGTGACTGCACACCTCAATCGTGCGCTGAAGGAACAAAACTGGCGGGTTAACCCTAAACGTATTTACCGGATCATGCGGGCGAATAACCTGTTGCTGGCAAAATCTGGCCATAAAAAGCCAGAGCGCTGTCATACCGGCAACGTCGTGACACTTAAGCCAGATACGCGTTGGTGTTCAGATGGCTTCGAAATCCGCTGCTGGAATCGGGAGGTCGTGCGGGTGGTGTTCAGCCCTGACTGCTGTGATCGCGAGGCCATCAGCTGGTCGGCGACAACAGGTGGAATAAACAGCGTTATGGTGCAGGATCTGCTGACAGAGAGTGTAGAAAAGCGCTTTGGCAATACGCTTTACCTGCCACATGCCGTTGAATGGCTGACCGATAACGGCAGTTGCTACATAGCGGACTCAACAAGAACGTTCGCCGCCTCACTCGGGTTCATCGTGTGTACGACGCCAGTACGCAGTCCGGAGAGCAATGGGATGGCAGAATCGTTCGTGAAAACGTTCAAGCGTGACTACGTGTAAGTGAATGACCTGCCGGATGCGGTGACTGTATTAGAAAAACTGACGGAATGGATGGAAGACTATAATAACTGGCATCCCCATAAAGGGCTGAAATTGCAGTCACCGGGGGAATACAGAAGTTCGCTGCTAGTTATGAATTAACCGTGTCCGTTTTAGCGGGGGCAACTCCATCTCTGTCTCACGCTGTCTATACAATGCTCACTGTAAGCTTACGATTTACTGATAAAGTGTATCGTTGATGCGTGGCATTACCTCGGAGTATTCAGTTGTTATGTCTTGAATGAAAGCGATTCTCCGTCAGAGTAGAGTTTAGGACAGCTACGAATTCCGGACCGTAAAGGATGCACACTAAACCTAAAAAGGCATATTTGGCTGGGGCTTATGGGCACACATTGCAGTTGCAGGATGATACAGTTGCGGATAAGTCAGCATTATCAGTCCAGGAACGACTCAATACACGGAAGTGGTGTACCTCATTGGTCTGACTTAAAGAGTATCAGGCTCCTGATTACATTGTGATGATTTGATACGGAGAGGTCATTTTATAAATAATCTAATTATAAATCTTAGTCGTTAATTGATAGCAATTCATTGAAAAAAATGTGATTAAGACTTGTCTAACTTGGAATTAATCATGACCATTTCTACATCACAAAGCAGAGTAACAGTCGGAACTTATTGTAATAAACGTCACGACAATATCCCGAAAATATTTCTTGATAAGCTGGGTGTCAGCGTAAATCGCTCTACTATTCCGTCAGAAATAGTTCATTTCAGAAATCGTGTTTGCAATGTCACCAACTGTCAAAAGGAGCTGGAAAGACCAACACACCAGAATGTCGCTCAGCGTCAAAGCGTATTAGTTCCACTGTTTTTGTTGTTAAGCCAGGTAAGACTTGCTGGCAATCCCGGTGCAGAAGGGTGTAAAAATCCAGCATTTATATCTTCTAAAGACTTAACCGATTCTGCTCCCCTGGTTCCTGTTAATCACGATAACACTCCTAATTCTATTAGTGTGATAAGGGAACAGGCTGCTAATGTAGTGCATGAAATTGAGCAATTAATAATTCGTTATGATCCACTTACGTTTCCGAGTGCTTACGCTTTACCTGTAAACCTTGAAAGAGAAAGGTTGAAACAAATAGAGCGCATTCCAAGGCATGTCGTTTATGAAAAAAGAACGAGCCCCGCTGCTCCGGAACCTGTTGATATTTTAGTTGAAAAAATAGACTTTTCATGTATTGAAGAAATGAACAACTTAACTGTCGCAGATATATTCAGGCAGATAGGCAAAACTCTTAGCAGTCCAATCAAGGAACTGGTAAAAGACATTGAGGTTTTACATTATAGTCGTTATGGGCGTTGTCCAACGGCAGGAGAAAATGAGAGAATAATATCGATAGCGTCAGGTGTGGATAAAACAATATCGTTTGTCACGGGGTTTATTCCGGGTTGCCAGCCGCTGATAATAACGCAAAGATTGGGCGGTAAACTATTCGAGATGTTTGGTGATGCCATTGATAATAAGGAGCTTAATAAGGATGATGTACTTGACGTAGATGAACAGCTGCTTACTTTAGGCAGGTCGATAGCAGACTATGCTCCGCGAGGTCACGATGGAAATGTCATCGAAAACAAATTAGAAATACCCCGAGGGATGAATTTCAAAAATAATAAGATTGTAGTCAATATCAATGGAATTGACCGGGATGTACTGTACGAAAACAACAAGGTCAAAGCGAATTATAAGGGCAGATATGAAGAGATATCCTATTCCTATAATAGTGGTGAGTGGTACAGGGTCAGAAAAGGTAAGTCAATCATTGGATATATATCTGGCGATAAAACCCCTGGCGGCTTTATGTTGTCGCGTAAAAAAAATGGATGGGACATTTATAAGCGTGTAGACAGTGAGACTGGACAGCTTTATAGTAAAAGCTATGTGTTATCTAAAAGAGGAAAACTTATACCCTTTCGGGTGATAAAGAGCGAAATAAGAAGGTATCAAGATGAGAGGGAGTTATACCTTAAGAATGCCTGTGAAATTAATATTCACAGGGCAAAACGATCGCCTTGTACTATTAGCGGAACTGTAAACTCTCTGGGGTTAGTTGAACAGAAGGGTTTTGCGGGTAAACTCTACCGCGCAGATAAGAGAAGTCCTGACGAACTGAGTAGTACAGACGTATTTGGACCATCGGGTGACTTTACTGCTATTGAAAAGATGCGAGCTGAAGGTGAGGCATTGATTGTGTCAGAAAGTCTTGAGGGAGTTTTAAGATATATATCTTCTCAGGGGGAAACATATCATCTCTACGAGATTTCAGCGGATGATGTCAGAGGCTGTTCGCTTCGGGGGAACATCAATGGAAACAGTGAAGGTGTAAAGAAATATCTGAGTGTTGCACCCGAAAAAGGGGGGGATATTGATTGGGGGTATGAAACTAATGGTGCAATATTTTTATTTGAAGCCCATGTTTACCCTGAAGATATCACAATAGAAAAAGTAAAATATTTAGGTACTAATCACGACGCTGAGTTTAAAAATAAAATACAAAGTCTCGAGCACGGTAGTTGGAAGAACTATATGTAAAGTTCCAATCAGAACATTGATTTTCATTCCACTTTTGGCCTTCAGGTGATTAAAACTACGGAAGGTCTTACAGGTTTGATACAGGCATCGGTCTGAACCTTCGGGCGACGATGCATCGGCGTGAAGCCCAGGGCATAAAGCTTTGCCTGCAACGTGAGGCATTTCATTGGACCTCCATTATCGCTATGCAACATCAGATGCCTGACTTGACATTTTTCCGGTTAGGCTGACCCGCCGCCACAGCTTTTAGGTTAGCTGAAAAATCAAGATTAATGTTAATTTGATGAACGTTTGCATCAACAGCGAACGGAGGAAAGTCAAACGGCGCATCCCGGCCGGGAAGATTTGTAGGAGCACCAATTTATTTGTAGGCGCTGAACCCTACTCTGCGCTGATCTTTGAGATCGGGATAAAGGTTGAACGTAGGCAGAAAAAAACACCCCTTGTAACATGACTATATTCAACCTTAAAGCCATATAGCAGCTGACTTATTACCAGTATCCAGAAGATAATTTATAGCTATAAGGCTAACGCGCGTATCCATTGGACGAGTAAGCTGGTCTTTAGGGCCGAGGTCGTTTTTGGTCGCAATGCTGAACATCCTGATGGCTTTAACGAACGCAAGCTCAACTGGGTTCTTATCGACGGTCATGATGATATCTTTTTCGGATAACATGAGTTCGAAGGATAGGACGATGCCGGCGACATGAATAGCCTGGCTCTTGATTTCTTAAGCGGTTCTGGCGGCACTTTCGACATCGCTGTCAGCATAGCGGGAGAGTTCGACGCGACTGTCTCGCAGGTCCGCCGCTAACGTATTGATTGCCGCAGTTAGAGCGTTAATGTCCGTTTTAATGACTCTGGCGCCCATCTCATGAGCCCGCTCTGCAATTGCAGCCTGGCACGAAACTGATTTTGATTACGGCTGAATACAGGCAAGAATCAGTGCTACTGCTGACTGTAATTGCTGGTTTTTAATTTCATGACAGACCTCATTATCGTCATCTCTCGACGAGGCTTATAATTCAACGACTGAACGTGATTATATTGTATGCATCCGATGTGGACCGTTATAAAGATTATAATTTCTACCAGTCGGAGAGGTTAAGGATTAAATCATAGTTAATAACATGGTGCATTCTCGCAGGTAATGTGATCACCCTTGCAATAATGTTCCCACTAAGGTTTTAGTCAACCTGTTGCCTTGAATGATCGTTTAGGCTAACAGCGACTTCAATCATATGGGAAACGACATGAATTATTTGGGCATAATGTTAATGGCGATGATGGGAACAGTATCAGTACAGGCTGAGGAACCGGACCTTACCGTAATCAATAAAGACGGTGCGTTGCAGGTGCAGGTGGGAGAACCTACCTTTAAACACACATTGCATTATCGTAAACTTTATGAAGAGAAGCCCTTTCCTGATGCAGTAATTTATTACTATCAAAATGGAATTTACAAAATTATTTCTCAGGGTGAAGACCATTTTGGGCTGTACGTTTTACAGGGTAAGTTCAGCGATCAGTCGTATACTATACGTTATATCTCGATGCCATCCCGGGATTGGGGAAAGAAAACTGCTTATCATCAGTTGACGTTTGTAGACGGTGGTGATCGCAGTATTTTTATTCAAAATGCTATTACTGATACGGGAGAGCAAATTAGTCAGCAAAATGGTGTTTATCAGCTGGAAAATAATACCGAAACCAATGCAGCTAACCCAGAGTGGAGCGCGGACAAAGCCATAAAGTAGCACCCTTTTGATCCTGAAAGGGCGTTGCTCTCTCAGAGCGCCCTGACTTATGCATTTTAGCATCATTACATCACCATCAGACCCCATAGTAAACATCATGAATCGTTTCAATTGATGCTCTCGAATACCTTTCGCTTACTGCAATAGCCTCAACTTGATTCTCAGTATGATTTCAAAAGATTGACCGTTAACGGTTGGGATATGAATGTTTTCTCCTTAGGAATTGGTGAACCTGATTAAGACATTACAACTGACGGCCAAGCGTAGAGAGGGCGCAAAACAGCTTTTTCAATATCTGTGAATAAAGAGGCCTGTAATGTAACAAGTCCGGAAGGTGCGAACGGTTAAAATGAAGGAAGAGTGTTTTTTTTAATCGGTAGGTATTAAAAAACAATGGCATCAGATTAATTTAATGTGTCTGCTCGTTGTATAATGTGATTTGTGTTAACCTCGTCCGGATTCGACATGTTTTACTGATAATGAGAAGGACAGGAACGAAATGCTCTGGCAGGAGTGTGTGATTCTGTCTTCTGCGTCAAATATGATGTTCATTTTTTGTTAAAACTGAAAGTCAAATAATCATTGACCTGCTTTGATATTAAATTGAGGGTTGAAATGAAAATCAATATCGCATCACTTAATGTCTGCACTTTTCATCCTGTCCCTTTTGATGTTCCTTTCCCTGAGCCTGTTGAACCGCCTGACAGAAAGGATGAGCAATCATTCAATGAATATATTTGGCAAAAGTTTGAAGAAAAGAAAATTATTTTAACGGATGGCTTGTCTGCTGCACTTGATAAAAATAAACGCACAGATGCTGAGTGTCTTTTTTTTACGCTGCCAGAATTTTTCTGGAACATAAGTCCTTACGCAGTTTGGCACGAGGAAGAGCTGGCGGTGCTGGCTGATTTTCATAATTATGAAATAAAATCTTATCTGCAGAGCTTTATCAAAAAATTTCCTGAGAGCGAATTTGGTAAGATTATACTCCTTCCCGGCACAGCTGGCTCTCTGCACAAAGTCATGTCTGATAACGTGAACGCCAGCACTTATACAGCCTATAATTGTATTTTTTGTGTTAATAACTTTTCCAATCCAGAAGAGCAGGTCAGTGTCTCTGTGTGGCCCAAAACAAACCTGGCTGGTTATGACTACGGCTATTCAATGGAGGCCGGTGACCCTGTCAGGTTTAAAGTGGGAAAACCCGGGAAAACATTTATAGTGGATGTGAAAGCAAAAAGTGCCAGCAAAGCTTCTCATGAAAATCCGCATGATTCTGTGTTTTATAATGATATTTTAAGCAATGTCCCCTTTATGATAAGTCTGTGTGCGGATTATCATGAAGCTGTAGATTTCAGGATGAATGAATGGCTAAACCCGGCACCAAAGATTCACTTTTTGTTAGCCTGCGCAATGACATTGAATCAACATAAACGTTATCCATTATCAGTCCAGTATTCTTATCGCAATGATGGCTTTGCTGTTGGCAATATCTGGCAACCCATTAAAGGTATGAGTGAGCTTAAGCGCGTTGAAGATGGGGTGATTGTTGATGCAGTAAGTAAACCGGTAAACATCACTGACTGCATTAGTGATGATGACTATTTCATGCTTAAGAAAAAGGCAGCGGATGAAAACTTGCTTTCTTTTTATACTATTGAAGTTAACTGACAGCATTGTCTTTTCATTCAAGATTTCATACGTTCCGAATGCTATACAGTAAGGACGTAAAGACAAAAAAGCTAAAGGCAGGGGATTGTGTTACGCAAGGTTGATCTGTTTAATCCCTACTATGCTCTGGTCTGCCCATGCGTGTATTTTACGAGCCCGTTTTTGCAGCTGAGATGGGATTTCTGACAAAAATTGAACGGGCACACCCGGCGTGCTGCAACTCAAATGACTTTATATATGTTGATTAAGATGCCGGATAGTAAGATCGGGTATCAAAATGCAATGTCTACTTTGGTAAAGATCATCTGTGCCTGCTGAAGTGATAAAAAAAACGCCAGCCTAAGTGGCTGGCTAAAAAAATAACAACCATCAGGTATAAAATTCCGCGTTAAACGGACTCCTGTGTTAACGACATCTGCCTGAGAAACTTTAGATCGCAATCACCCGAATGAAAATTTTGATGCCATTTTTTCTTGTTGTGATAGCCTTGTTATCATTATGGTTATAGCTTTCCCTGGCTGGATTTTTACCGTTTTCGCTATTAAAAACCTGGTAGATAGGTAATGAAATTTAATTCGGCGATCGGATATCCATGAAATCACTTCTCCAAAAGATTGAGATGCCGGGAGGAAGCCTACATTGTTAAAACCCCGTTGACCTCAGTCGCGCCCGTGATCATGTCCGTTAATCGCCGCAGAATCATTAGCCCTGTGCATATGGTCAATATAATTCATTTAATGGTTAACCACGAGAGATTGCTTCGTCAGGGATATATCAACTCAAGAACTAAGTGAAACGTGCCGATAAAATCCGTTTGACGTAAACCATGATGCCGTTTTAGCACATTCACATATTTAAGAGTTTGTATGGCGATGGAATCCCCTGAAATTCAGCTCAGAGAGCTGAATATTGCTTTAAGCGGATTGCGCGACGCGGCAACTAAACTCGGCACTGATGAATTCGACGAGAAACTGCTTGATGTCATGCGACGTCTTTTGCTGGCCGAAGTGCTTGCTGACACCTGGATTATCGCGATGGGCGGTTCGCAGGGTGCTGGCAAAACGACCTTAATGGCCAGCATGTACGATTGTCGTGGCGAAAACATGGGGTGGTTGCAGAGTAATGAGGGCCGCGGCGAGAAGATGCCGATACTCAATCGTAAGGATAAGTGTCAACAGCAGTCGAACTTTGACCCACCTTTGTTTAACAACAGCAGTTGTAATTTGGGTCTTCCGTAACTTAGGTGGACAAAAATTGATGAAACTTTTTAGTTAACAAGGATCTAAGCTGTTTTAAGTTATGGATAACAAAATGGCCTCACTTAAGACACTTTTACAGCTACCGCGCGGGTGGCAAACCTGCCGACAGATTACTGGTACTGATGGAATAACCCTCCATCTCCGCGGCACGCGTAAAACGGCATCATGTCCTGAGTGCCTCGCGCGCAGTAATTCTGTTCATAGTTGCCGGCGGCGGCGAATACAGCATCTTCCATGCTCAGGCCAGGCCCTCTGGTTAGTCTTCGCCATCCGGCACTGGTACTGCCGTAACCCATCCTGTTCACGTAAAATTTTTGCTGAATCGCTTGCTCCCTTTGCAGATCCGCAGCAGCAGTCTTCTGCATTGCTGAAAAATCTGCAGCATCAGCTGGGGCTTATCGCAGGTGGTGAAGCAGGGAGACGAGCTGCAGTAGCTTCAGGAATACAGATCAGCGCGGATACTTTACTACGCAGAGTGATTCATGCTCCGGAACAAACAGAGAACCGGACCAGGCATGTTGGTATTGACGAGTGGGCATGGCATCGGGGCCACAGGTACGGCACACTGATCGTAAATCTTGATACCCATCGCCCCCTGGTGCTGCTGCCAGGCCGGGAGCAACGCACTCTGGCGGCATGGTTCAAAAAATACCCGGAGATACAGGTCGTCTCACGCGATCGTGGGGGGATCTATGCGTTAGCTGCTCGCGATGGTGCACCGCAGGCAATACAGGTGGCCGATCGCTGGCATCTGCTGAAGAATATTGGTGATGCGCTGGAGCGCATGATGTACAGACACATGCCATTGATACGACTGGTGGCCACCGGGTTATCGCCCAAAAAACAGAACGCTGAAGCGTCTTTGGTGCCAGCTTCAACGTTACGTCGCCCTGAACGTATTAAACGAGAGCGGCGTGACAAACGGTATCAGCGCTGGGCTGAGGTAGACTCTCTTCATAAAAAGGGTTGTGGGATAAGAGAAATATCGCGTATCACCGGGTTGTCCCGGGTGACGGTTCGCCGGTGGATACAGTCAAAAGCGTTCCCTGAAATATCAACTAAGCCACCCAGACCCGGGCTACTTGATCCATGGCAGGAGTGGCTGGAAGAACAACGGATAAACGGTAACCATAATGCCGGGCAGCTATGGCGGGAGATGGTAAATGTTGGCTTCACCGGGAGCGAAACGACGGTCAGGGATGCTGTAGCTAAGTGGCGTAAGCAGGTTAACAGTCCCGTTATCGCCCCAGTTCGACTCCCCTCAGCATCCAGGGTAAGCCGCTGGTTAATGCCCTGGCGAATGATCAGAGGAGAAGAAAACTATGCATCCCGCTTCATCGAATCGATGTGCCAGAAAGAACCGCAACTGAAAATGGCGCAACAACTGTCACTCGACTTCTATCGAATGTTGAAAACGAAGAATAAATCGCAGTTAAATCAATGGTTCTCTGACGTCAGTCAAAGTGGGCTCATTGACCTTCAGCGTGTTGCGTCCGGTATGGAAGCGGATGCAACAGCAATACACGAAGCGATAAGCAGCAGATGGAGTAATGGCGTTGTGGAAGGCCATGTAAACCGCCTAAAAATGCTGAAACGGCAGATGTACGGTCGAGCTGGCTTCGAGTTACTGCGACGACGAGTCATGAGCCCTCTGGCTTAAACAACTCCACCTAAGTTGCGGAAGACCCACTATTCCATTGCTGCTAACAATAAGGACATTACGGTGCCGCAGGGATATGTGAAAAGGCTGGTTGCGGATGAAATTACGCGTGATTTCAGACCTGAAGAAATTGAACTTACCATGAGTGAATTTCAGAAAGTCATCTGTGATCCCGACGCAAATGATCTGTTGCCTGTGCTTAGAGCGCCACCGCGGTTTTTTCAGGCGGGTTAATCAGTACAGGCTTAGCTCAGGCATTCGAACACATGGTAACCGATCTTCAGTCTCGCTTGCCAGGCAGGTGGCAGGGGGGTTGGGAACTTCCCGGATGGTCGGATAAGCGCGTAGATGAGCCACTTTCCGGGTAAATATCTTTTTGTTATTACGGTTCAGTCGATATGGCTTACATAAGTTACCATAACAAATATTTCCAGGTTTAAGAATGAGCGAGTTTAATACAAAGAGGCATTTGAATCAGTCTGATATCACTTAGTTTTTATTAACGAGGAACACCTGAAATAATTTATTCTTATATTTTATGTGCTTTGTAACTTATTCAAGAGGTTTTTTTGGAGTGACTGTCCGGGGCGGGGGTGGATATGAAGTATGGTGTTTTTTTTGATCCGATAACGAAATCGCTGACAGATTGCAAAAAAGCAACTGTCAGCGTTCAATGAAAATTGAAGGCTCTAAGATGGAGTTAATATAGTAAGCCCTGCAAATCTAAACGTATAGTCAAGAGTGCAAGTAATCAAATCAGTTTATTCTTTGAGGGGCGTAAATTTTTCATTTGGCGCTTCACTTACAGACTTAAGTAAGTCGTTCAAACTATGCGTACTCTTGGTGTAACTGAAACCAGGAATGGGTTCCGGCATGGCCTCTCGCCTTATTGTGTTCAATGTCCGGGTGAAGCTGTGCCTGATAGCTTGTGCAAAGTTATTTAAACAACTAGAAATTGCGGTTTTAACGCCGGTCATACAGCCGATATTTGACATAATTTTATTCCTTTTGATTTTAGAAAGTTAAACCATATTACGGAATAGTTAAATCCTGTGCATTTATCATTCGCTCATGCGTGATATTATATTGAAAGTAAATCATCATAATTGGTTTTTTGTCATTTATAACAACGCGTTGTTTGGGCCAAAATACAATGTTGTCGCATCGTATGCGTCAGGGTTAAGAGCCAACGGTCATTGCCATTCCGGGGCCAGCGGAAGGCACCCTGATGAAGCCGGTGTGTGGCCAGACTCCGGTAAGCGTCCGGTGAGCTCACATTGCGAAGCAGAGTGAGTCAGTAGCGTGGGTTAAGGTGTTGTTTCGGAGCTGAACACCCGGATGCTGATGGGACAAGAACGGTACGGCAGCTTCTTCAGCACGTCGCGCAGCCATGACTGCAGCTCCAGGCCGTTCAAAGCGCCGTGTATAACAGCGTCAGCAGGTCCGCCAGCCACTCACCACCCAGTGAACAGCCAGTTTTCCTGCACACCGCCACCGGACGTATCATCTGCTCACACCGGTTGTTGTCCGGCGGCACCAGACCCTCATCCAGATAAGCCGGCATCACGCACACCGCTTGAGCGCGTACGTGATGCCCTTGTGCAGCGCGCCGCCCGGGCTGGACGCTGAATGCGTGGCCAGCTGCCAGTTATATAAAGTCGACATGTGCGGCTTCGCGTAGCGCTGTCGCCACCGGGGCTTCTGCGCCGGCGAACGGGCTTTCATTTTTCGCTCAGGCTGGTACAGGCTGCGTATCTGCTCCAGCGCGGTTTTTGCCTCCGGGCTGCCGTTCATCTTATACCGCTCCATGAATTTCCGCCGCACGTGCGACCAGCAGCCCGCCTCCCGGATGGCGGAGGCCAGGGATGTGCCCTCCGCGTCAGTGTCCCCGCGGAACAGCGCGCCGTAGCCCGCGTACCCGTCCACAGCCAGCGTGCCCGACCAGCCGGTCAGCATTGAGCGGGCATATTCCCCGCTGCGCCCCGGTCAGCAGTCGTACACCACCACGTCGCGGTCCTACCCCGCCGCGCTGACGTACGTCCACAGGTACCCGCCGACCGCCTGGCCCTTTTTCATGTCCGGCACCTGCTGCGGGGTTTCGTCCGCGTGGAAGACCCGCTGGCTCAGCTGGTCTTCCCTGAGCGCCGCCGCCAGCGGCGTCAGGCACGCGCCCGCCTCGCCGAACCAGCCGGACAGCGTGCTCACCGGCAGGCTCACCCCCTCGCGGGCGAAGATTTTCTGCTGGGGGTGCAGCGGCAGGTGATCCAGCACCTTCGCGATGATGACCTGCGCCACCAGAGAGGCGCAGGCTGCACCTTTTTCGACAAGCGACGGCGGTACCGCCACGCTCTGCACCATGAAGCGCGCCGGCCGTACGCCAGCTTCTCGATGACCTCGTCGCGCAAGTGGCGCAGGGCGCCGCTCCAGTCCGGGCAGGACACCGGTTAATACGTGCACCCAGGCGTTCCCAGAATTTCCTTCAGCTCAACGTATCCGTAATGATGTTCTTGCCACTTGTTCCCGGGCGTATACGGCAACGCGTTTTGCTTCTTAGCGTTCCGCATCGGTTTCAGGTTGCTGGTTTGCATCAAAATCCACTCGATAATTGCCCAGCCTTTAACACTAAGCAACTTATCGAGTGTGCCGACCCGGCTTTTCCTGCCTTTAAATGAGACCAGTATCTCAGAATTAATCCCCCGCAGGATGGCGGCATTGGTTGCATTCGCCGAGCCGAGCACCAGTTCGCAGTCCCAGCCCGTTTCGAAAATGTAGGCTTTAGCATGCAGACCGGTCGCGCTATAGACCTGTTTCGGGAGAGACGATGCGGATCATTGCTATCAGCCGCGTCATTGAGATGCAGATTACGGCTGAAAAGTTCACGTGTTTCGGGCTTCAGTGCCTGCAGGGTTTCCGGGCATGAAATGGGTCATCCTTACGTCTGCAGTTTTTGACAATAAAGTGTAGTGCTTTATCCGAGCAATAGGGGGATATAATGGCAACGCGTGAGGCGGCAGGAGGCTGCCAGCCGAAACCTTACACGCTAGGCAGGTAGAACGTGTGATCGCTAAACCCATTCGGGCAATCGCATTTAATACGCTGAAGTTCATCAGCAAAACAGATTACCTGTTACTGACGGCGTGAAAGGATTTCTCTCGTCACTAGTATCAGTGGCAGGCTAAACAGATATTTCAGCGCATTGCTGGTTTTCTGTTTACGCTCTGTCATCCGTCTTTCAAGATGAAGTGACAGATCCCATGAGGCATCCATCGTCAGATTACGCGTCAGTATTGCCAGCCTGCACATAACATTACCAGGGACGTCGGGATGAACGAAACGGATAGCCCAGATATTAGGAAGAAATACGCCCCCATCAGGCACGTCAACTTCAACAATCATCTTTTCCAGCAGACTCAGCAGCGCACCCCGATTGCCTGAGGTGGGCACCTGTATCCGGCCTCTTTGCATTTAGACAGAGATAACGTCTGAGTAGCGGCCTATCGCTTTAAAATGGCTGAAAGGATCAGCCTTTTGCGGATCGCTGGACGCCATCAGCGACAGATGAACCGACGCCTGCAACAGAAAACCAGGATCGAGTGATAAAGCCGTAGCGATGGCCTTATCAAATATCATCGAAGGTGGCGTCTTCAGTACAGAGGTATACAAGCTCCGGACGTATTGGTTTAACATGCCTCTCTCCCTATAAGGCCATTCGCCAGGCCATTTAAAATGTTATGGCTGTGTTCCAGCGGTAAGTGAATTTTCCCGTACCAGCATAGCCCCCCACTGCTCAATTGCGCGACGGTTTCTGAAACGTGATTGAGTGCCTTTCAGGCCCATCTTTTTTTCTTATCAGTGCAAGGGATTGTTCATCACTGAACAACGTCTTCTGTGAGCGCTGAATCTGTGCCACCAGGTATTTTATAAAAGCACGGGTTTTCAGGGGAATAACCTGACCCTTTTGCTCAGCAAGTTGCCAGAGTCGGGTGATATTCCATCCCCGGATATCGACAATAGGTAGTATTGACAGCCAGTCGTCAATGTTAGATACATGAACATCGATGAGGGGTGGCATTAAGTTTGCGCGCCAGCTGCAGATTATAGGAGAGGGCTGCGCCATAGATAATGTCCGGGAATTGCCTAGCGTGTAGTAGTTCCTGAGATGTGGCAGGGAACGTCGCGTATTCGGGATGCATCCATGGCGCCTCTGCATCAACGTGACAGGTGCGCCATCAGACTACCAGGACAGGATTTCATTATCCGGTCACGAAGAAAACTGGCTTCCTCGCGAGTTAAATCGAAACTGGCATCATGTGGGAAATTATCCGGCAGGAACGGCAGTCCAGAGTGCCAGATGAGCGCGATTTTAAGGCGATCGGTATCAAGGTCATCCTCTCTTTCACGCTCAGCACTTTCCCATGCCACATTTACATCGAGCCTGATGTAGATTTCATCAACATGCTGGTAATACTCATCCTGCGAAAGCGAAACCTGACGAATGCCCCATTGCTTCAGGCCAGACCAGTAAACTGACGCGGGCAGTCGTTTGACATGTTCACCCGCTCGTTTACCAAACGTGCCGTCGACATCATGGGAACTGAGTAAGTGCAAGAGCAGCGTGCGTTCCTGCTGCTCAGTAAGGCGAGCGAAGTGAGTGGCTGGAATATATTTCGCTTCCAGCTCCTGAGAAACCCAGGGTACAAACAGCATGTAACGTTAACGTGTCTGAATGGTGCTGGTGCCGGGAAAGAGCTGGCCGGCAAAACTGTCTCTGATTGCTCCCAGGCTAAGCTCATCGCGGCTTTCTTTTTCCTTAAACTGAGCCAGCAGTCTTAACGCGGCATCCTGCGCATTTTTGACGTGATCGAGCCAGACAAGAGTGGATGCCATAAAATGTCCTTTATAACAGTGGCGGGTAATTCTGACGATTAATCTGTGGTCCCCGTCAGATGCGGGACATGACTCAGCACGGGCAGATACTCACCGGGCATTATGCTTTTCACGCAGGTACTGGAAAAATACCGGATGATTATCCTCATTCTCTGGTGACCTGAAGCAGTATACGTGTCCATTTGATCAAATAGTCCGGGTCGTAAGGGCGATAAAATACGCAGCAAGTGTATTAACTCTCATGTGACCGATGCTGCCCCGCGTTATTCTGCAAAAATACTACGCAGAAACCTGCGATTTTCATGGGACTCATTATATGACCTACTGATGGGCTTCCTCTTCGTGCTGCCCTGAGCTTTCCCTGTTAACGAGTGATAATGTCATATGAGATAGTTTCGTTCCTGTTATTTTATAACACTGAGTTTCATTTTTAATGATATATAAATCTCCATTATCTGACTTTGCGCATGTCGTTGATGCATGCGCATCAAGGAAAAGAAATATTTCCTGAAAGTTTTCTACGTAACGCATCGTATTAAAGCCAATAAAAAACAAGGCAACAAATACAGCCAGTGAGGATGCGCCCGTTAATACTTTTTGAGCGTCAAACGCTCTCTTTTTCGTGGTGGAAAACGTCAGGAAATTAAGGAGGTTGTAAGGCATGAATATAGTTAATGCTATCAGGATAAGTCGTTCGACGTTATTGTCTAAATGCAGTGCCTGAATCACTGGATTTGCGATTAATACCGAAATAAGCGCTGAAACCACTAATTTTACTAAAGACATTTCGCGGGTGAAGATGTACACATAAGCTAAAATACCTGCGATCAATGCACCCGCAGGTACAGTGAGGAAAAACGCGTATACGTAGGCAGAATAGTTGATGTTTTCAATTGAAATCCCATAGGTAATATTAAGTTTTAACTTTACAAACCATAAGCACGCTGAATAGATAAGAACAGTAAAAGCCCATTTTATAATCCCATTATTAAACACAGCATTTAGTGTCTCTTTGTTCTCAAAGTATAATAAAAAGAGAATGCCCGTCGAGGATATGAAAAGAGGTAGTGCTATATTTACGTTGTTTTCCCAAAGTGGGGCGTTCAGGCTCAAATAATAAAACAAGCCTAAATAAATAATTGACAGATAGTGTGATTTATTATGTTGAATATCGAGTTTTTTAATGTTTTCCATCAGGTTCATAGGGGGCCTTGAATTTATGTTCGCACAGAACAGCTAATGATAGCGAGTGATTATTGTCGGTTGAAAATAAATGCCTTGTTAATCTGGGGGTTACTAAGATTTCAACAGGCTGAGTTATTGATACCATAAGATGTTTTTGGGAGCGGGTAAAGTCTGTTATGCCATTAATTAAACGTCTTCTTACCTCCTGCCTCCCCTCTACGGTATCTATTAGTGATTTTGGTTATACTTAATAACTGGAACCAGTACCGTTAAATCTGCATTATCCCTACCAGACATGGTTGATAAAATTAAATCCCTTTTTTTTGAATTAAATTTGTTGTCAGCATTTACTGAAATTATCTGAAAACTAAAATCGGGTGCAGCTTAAAACTGATACAAATGTATAAACCGAGGGACGAACCTTTTCCGGACTGGTCTCTGCCGTGCCTGCACGTTCCTCGTTATGCCTTCCTGCGGTCTTACGCATTCAGTGCCAAAGTAAATGCTTTTACCCATTCTGGCTTTCAGGCAATAACCAACATTGCCGTTACCGGCACTTACCTTTCCGAGAGATTCATATTGGCTGAAGTCTGATTTTAACATTCCAAATAGAATGTTAATAAGGCTTAGGTTGCCCGGCCCCTGGCCCCGGCAAAGTCTCTTCGTCTGACCCTTCGTGTTAAATGATGGAGAGGGCGGCACCGTGTTGCTAACAGATCACCGGACGCATTTTGAACCTTGCAACAGGAACCGGATGGCAACGGAAGGTGGTAACCTCTGCCGTATCCTGGAACACGGGTACGTTAGCGGTCATCTCCGTGTGCGGTGGCCATGTTAAGGTCGGTCCTTCGCGCAAAGTGCCGCCATTCATACAGGTCTGGATAATGCACTTTAATCAGGTAAGGAGGATGTGAGTATCATTAACGATATTAGATAAGTAAAATGGACCTCCCGGTTTTTAAGTAAAACAAGATGTTAATGTAATAATTCGCCTGATTCGTTAGTTAACGTGATCTGTTTCGTTAAACTCACCAATGCATTCTTATTAAATATGGATAGAAAATTCAAAGAGTTAACGCCGCGATTCGGTATTGGGGAGTGGTTTGGAGATAATTTAATTCAGCTTTCCGGTCATGAGCGTCAGCATCACGCTTCTGAAGTACTTAAGCCCAAGAAAGACAGAAAAGCGCAGCCATGCCCTTTTCAGGCCCGTAAACAGGGTGCCGTCTGTTCAAAGGATGGGGGAGTCTGTTCTCTTCGCCTCTATTCTTATGACGTGCATCCGGATAACGGACGGGCCACAGGTGTGCCTGTATCAGGAAAGCAGGGCGAATTACGTGCCACCTGCCCTTATCGGTTTCATGAAGATCTGGAAATTTTCAGGTGGGTGGGGGAAACCATCCTGGGAGACCCTGAGCCAATGCTTGTCGGAGAAGTTGGCTTTTTGGAGGCGAGCGCATCGACGGATAGCGAGGGCGGCGATGATGTTGGCCGTATAGACATGGTACTGGTGAGTTCAAAAACATCCGCAGGCGCGCCGATGGACTGGGCAGCTCTGGAAATCCAGGCCGTGTACTTCAGTGGTAATGCAATGCGAGGGGAGTTTGAAGCATTTGCCGATAATGCTGTCGACTGGGTTATTTTTCCCACAGGCCGTCGTCGTCCGGATTACCGAAGCAGCGGCCCTAAAAGATTAATGCCGCAACTGCAGATTAAAGTTCCTACATTGCGACGATGGGGAAAAAAGATGGCCGTGGTCGTTGACAGGGCCTTTTTTGATTCGATTGGTGAAATGGACAATGTCGCTGACATATCGAATGCGGACATAGCATGGTTTATCGTGCGTTTTGAAGAGGTTGAAGGTGAGAAGCGTACGCGCATTGTCCGTGATGAGGTAAGGTTTACGACGCTTGAGCGTTCAGTTGAAGGGTTAACAGGAGGTAAGCCGGTAGCGTTATCCATTTTTGAAAACAGAATAAGCGGTAAGGCAATGCTAACAACCCCTCTGGCTGAGCCTCGCAATACACTTTCTTTAAAAGGAAGTGAGGAAGATGCCTCAAACTAGCAAATATCAGCAAAAGAGATGTCCGTGAGAACTCACGGGTTTGACATATTATTTAATGCTTGTTAGTCTCCGTGAATATTCACGGAGACTAGTAATAATGACCATTGACGCGACAGCATCAAAGCGACAAAAACGTCGTACAGACCGACTTAAAGAACAGAATATTCATAAAACTACTGTACTCGTTCATGAAGAGTGTAAGCCTGCATTTGAAGATCTCAGAAACCACCTGATTGACCCTCATAAAGCTGAAGCGCTGGCCGCACTTATTTTGCAGTTGCACGACAAGAAAAAACCAACCAATGTCGCACAAGTGAGGCAACTCAGTCCTTTCCGCTATCCGGGTGGGAAAACATGGCTTGTGCCCGAAGTGCGCAAATGGCTGATGGCGTCAGCCATCCGTCCATCAGTTCTGATTGAACCGTTTGCTGGTGGAGCGATGATAGGCCTGTCTGCGGCAGCTGAAGGCCTGGTCGATAGTGTTTTATTAGGGGAATTAGATGATGATGTCGCAGCGGTCTGGCAAACCATATTCCATGAAAAAGAAGAAGATGTTGCCTGGCTGCGTCAGACGATAATTGACTTTGAAGTGAATCTGGAAAATGTACGCGCCATTCTTGATGGTAATCCACATACCGTCACCGGGCGTGCGTTTCGTACTATCGTTAAAAATCGCATGCAACGGGGAGGGATTATGGCTGCTGGGGCAGGGTTAATTAAATCCGGAGAAGCGGGGCGTGGTTTGAAGTCGCGCTGGTATCCGGAGACCTTAGCTAAGCGTATCGACGCTTTGCAAGGTCTGCGTGAAAGTATTACCTTCGAACAAACGGACGCTTTCGAAGTTGTTCGCCGTTATGCGGATGAGAGCAAGGCCTTTTTCTTCATTGATCCACCTTACACTGCGGGTGGCAAAAAAGCGGGGTCCAGGCTCTACTCCCATAATGAAGTCGACCATGAAGGATTATTTTCATTGATGTCAGAAGTCAACGGCACCGTTATGATGACGTATGATGATGCCCCGGAAGTGCGTGAGCTGGCAAAAAAACATCATTTCAGAATTGAAGAAGTACCCATGAAAAACACTCACCATGCTGTAATTCGCGAGTTATTGTTGTTAAAGCCTTAAGTCATCTTAGTTAGGCGAATCTAACTCTTTTCAAAGTGCACAGGTAAAACGTCTGGATTAGAGGTGCATTATGAGGAGGTATGTACAATCTGTTTTACGCAGCAGCAATAAGAGCGCATCGCTAAAATTTGTAAGCGTCCAGTTAACTCACATTACTGCGCAATGTGAGTTAACTGGACGCTTACTTCGTTTCAACCTTTAAGGATGAGATAACGTTCACTTCACTTCCAACAAAAAATATGACAGCCTGCTATGTTTGAGTAAGTGACTACTCAGAACCGCCATCATCGGATTGGATCCTATATACATACAACGTTGCTACTCTCATACTGATGCGATAACTTCCTGCTTATAAATTTTCGAGGTGAGCGGTACTCAAGCGCATCATGATACGTGTCAGGGAGAAGGTGTGTACACCGGGCAGCCATCATCCCCTCCTGGTGCTTATTTTTTTCCTGATACTCTCCCTTTAAAGTGTTTGCTGACTGACGTTTTGCATCATGTTGATGTCAGATTTGTTATAAATGGACGTAAGCGTACAGCGCGAACCGTATTGACAGGATGACCCGGAGATTACTCCCCGGGCAGGGTGACGCGCCATGGCAGCAGTTCGCCTACGCGGTTGACCGGCCAGTCTGCTATCACCGACAGCACGTGACGAAGATAATGTTCAGGATCGACACCGTTAAGGCGGCAGCTCCCGATTAACCCGTACATCTGCGCTCCACGTTCGCCTCCGTGGTCCGAGCCGAAGAACAGGTAATTCTTTCTGCCCAGACTGACCGTCCTCAGCGCGTTTTCCGTGATGTTATTATCCGGCTCAGCACAGCCGTCGCTCGCGTAATATTTCAGTGCTTCCCACTGATTGAGCGCGTGCGTGAACGCCTTCGCAAGTTCCGAGTGCCGTGACAGTGTTTTCTGTTTTTCCCGCAGCCAGCCTTCCAGCCCATTCAGCAGCGGCAGCGTTTTTTCCTGGCGTACCACCAGACGACCTGCGGCGCTTTTACCCTGGATGTCCGCCTCGATACCGTACAGCTCGGCGATGCGCCGCAGCGCTTCGGTCGTCGTGTCAGACGGTGTTCTGATGTGCACGTCGTGGATTTTACGGCGCGCGTGCGCCCAGCACGCCGCTTCCTTTATATGTGCCCTTGGCGGTACAGGTCGTTGAACCCCGCGTACGCTTCCGCCTGCAGCACGCCGCTGAACCCGGCCAGGTGCGTCTGCGGGTGAACGCCTTTGCGGTCCGGCGAGTAGGCGAACCACACCGCCGGGGCCATCACTGACCCCGCGTTGCGGTCGTCGCGCACGTACGTCCACAGCCTGCCGGTTTTGGTTTTTCCATTGTCCGCCAGCAGCGAACGACTGAGTGTCATGCCCTGACGTTCGTATATCTCTGACTGCCGGTTCAGCGGCGTGTGTTCCGCGTACTTTGACGTCAGCACCCGTGCCAGCAGGCCCGGCCCGGCGATGCCGCGCTCGATGGGCGACGGCGCAGCCGCCTGCACGATGCGGTCGCACTTTTTACAGGCATGCTTCTCACGCACGGTGCAGATAATACGGAACGCGCTGCGCAGCAACTCCGGCTGCTCTGCCGCGTCTTCACCCAGGTATGCCAGCGCGCCGCCGCAGTCCGGGCAGCAGACTTCCGCCGGCTTCAGACGGTTTTCATCGCGCGGCAGGGACTCAGGGAACGGTTTGCGCGTGCGGGTCTAACGCAGCGGACGCGGCACCGGCGGGTCGTCCACCCGACCGGTGCGCGCGTCGCTGTCTTTCTGCATGGCGGTGAGCTGGACTTCTGTCTGCGCGATGCGCTTTGCTACCTTTTCAGAGCGGCTGCCGCAGTTCATGCGCCTGAGCTTATCCAGCTGCGCCTCTGGGGCAAGTATCTGCGCCTGCTGTTCGGCCAGGCGCTGTTTAAGGAGGGCGATGTCGTCGGGAAGATATTCGTTCATGGCGGGCATGCTACCAGGTTGCCCGCAGGGTGACCAGGATTACAGCAGCGTCAGCGGTGACAGCAGGCGCTTTGGCTGGCGCCAGTCGATGCCCTCAAGCAGCATGGCCAGCTGAGCGGGCGTGAGTAACACTTTACCATCGCGGGCCGACTGCCAGGCGAAGCGGTCGCGCTCCATTCTTTTGGTGAGCAGGCACAGGCCGTCGCCGGTGGACCAGAGCAGTTTGACCTGGCCGCCCGAACGCCCGCGGAAGATAAAGACGTGACCGGACATCGGGGCGTCTTTCAGCGCGGTCTGGACCTTAGCGCCCAGGCCGTTGAAGCCGTGCGCATGTCGGTGATGCCGGCGACCAGCCAGATTTTTGTGCCGGATGGCAGGTTTATTTCGGATGTCCTCGGCGCATCGAGGCATGCAGCAGTGCGCTGGGTTGCTGCGGGGAAGGGTGATGCTGCTATATTTCGTCACCCGAAAGCCCGATAATACTGTCCGCAATGGCGTCAGACTGCGGTGCAGATGCTGGTGAAGGATGCACTATCTGATCCGGGACCAGCGCTGCAGCGCAGGTGATTTTGCTTTGCGCCCGCACGGCTTAGCGACACGGCCCTTATTTTCCAGAGACGCATCCATTCAAAGAGGATATTGTCGTTGACGTCATGCTGTCGCGGGAGGGCGGCAACGCTGCCGTTTACTTTAAGCTTTATGCGAACGAGCGGGAACTTAAATTCGGGCGTATAGCGCTGGCGGGTCAAGAATTTTGTGTCGGTCATCAGTTGCCTGACTTACGGGAAAACTGGACACCTCATTTATAGGGAGATGAGAAATTGGCCATACGCATTTGCTGAACGCTTACAGGGAAAATACGGTAAAGCAGGACTGAAGACACAAGTTCTCTTCATCTCCGTTTTGCCTGCTTCGTCTGATATGCAGAGGGTGTCTGGATGTTGCAGAGATGCCCGTCAGTGGGCTGGTTACAAACTCCGCAGAGCACGCTGCATATCAAGACTAAATGATCGGTAACTTTCCATTTCACCCGCGACGGCAGCCCCATCAAATCCATTTTCATTGATCCAAAGGACCTGCTCGAGTCGGCTTGATGCGTTTCCCATCGCTTCATCAAGCTGCTGTTTGGCTGAGTTAGGCGCATCGTCATTGCCCGGCAAAGTGTCCTCTAGCCTCGCACAATGTTGATAGTTGTTCCGAATGGCACACAGCAGCCAGGCTTCAGATTTCGGACGCGGAACCATTGCAATGCCACGTTCACAAAGTCCTGAACGTTCAAAGCCGTCCCGGATAGACTGTATTTTTGTTTGCCAGAGTTGTTGGCCGCTTTGATTATTACCATCACAATCACGAAAAAGTACGGCAATTACCGGGCTATCATGTTCGGTTGCAAGTCGTAATGCTTCTTCACCCAGCATCCATGCGTTGTCGAAAAAGTAGCCTCTGTCTCGAGTTGTTTGTTTTTTTCCCCGGAAAGCGACGTTTCGTCCGCTCTTTTCATCCATGAGGTCAGTTAACCTCGGCTTACTGATAAAAATATAGCTCTCATCAGAGGTTTCAAGAGGCGAATAATAATTGTGCGCTTCTAACTCTTTATCAACCAGCAAGGTCATAGGGCCATACTGGAAATCAGGCACTCGGCATAGGCCCTGACCATTAACGCAGGTGCCAAGATCTGTGGGTCCCTCTCCACTAAGCAAGATGATCATGAGACGATTCCGGCGTTTGGTTCTTGTCTTTGAGTTTATCCAGTTGCAGAAGCTCGTTTCTGAGCTTGTAGAGATCAGTATCAATCAGCGCTTCACCCGGTCCCATATACTTCAATTTGTCCCGGGTATATGCAATACCAAAAAAAGGTCTTATACGAGTCTGAGCGGACTCTGACTTGTATACCAGTTGAACACTTTCTTCTGCCACTTCATCTTCAAGATAATTCAGGATCATTGGACTATGTGTGGTAACAATCACCTGCATGGGACTAGCTACAAGAGTATCTACCAGTTTTTCAATGATTTCTGGATTTACTCCATTCTCGACTTCGTCGAGTAAAAGCAGGCTGGTACCGGACGCCGTGTTCTGCGCAAGTATCGCCAGAATACGCAGCAGGCCGTCATTTAACTGGCTTGCATCGATCTCGTTCACAGCCTTTACCTGTCCTTCTGACAGATGGGACTCAGAAATGACAAGCCTTTTCCAGCCACCTTTGCTAGTGGCAATGCGAAACTCGTCGATTTCGGGATAAAAGCGCCGAAGTTCATCCAATAGTAGCGCCTTGGCAGGCGGTTTCAGCGTGCTCAGAAATCCCGATAGTTTTTCCCCTCCGGGTCCGACATCAGTATCCGGCAGACGAGAGCGTTTTCTCAGGGAATGTGGTGAAAGCAGCTCTAAAGACTTTATATTTCGCACGGCATCACGAAACGCTATGATTTCTGGTGAGAGAAAATTGTCCTTAAGCTGTGAAAGAACGGAACCGGAATAATCGAAGGTAACGGGTAAGTGTTCATCACCCACCCGATACTTTCCATCATTGACCTCGAAGATCACTTCCTGCTTATCGAGGTGAATGATGCGCTCACGAGTGATGCGCAAACTGGTTCGGTTGAATGTCGCCGTCCACTGAAGGCGTTCACCCTTTCCAAGGGTGAACCCGACTTTGAGTAAAATCCCCTGTTTGGCAGCTTGTTTATCGCCGGTTTTGGAATATAAATCCTTTGACACCCAACCGCGTCCGTTTAACCAACCTTGCAGATCGCCATGCATTTGCCTTGAGATGAAATCAATTACCTGTAGCAGCGTGCTCTTACCTGCACCGTTCATACCGACGAGGCAGTTGAAAGAAGATAGGTTCAGATTTACATCTACTAGCGACTTGAAATTACGAACATGAATTTTATTGAACATCGAGGCCTTCTCCCTCTGATAAGCCACCGTTAACAGGCTTATCAAAAGCTTATCTTATTTAAGATTTTAACATATACGAAGGGATAAACCAAAAATGCCCTGTAATAAGGTTATCAGTAATTGGTTTTTTTACCGAGCTAATGTTATGCAGGTTGAAACGACTCACCGAGGTTAGTGAATCGCCACGGATAATCTAGACACTTCTGAGTCGTTGATAATATAAGTTTTCATATTCAGTCGGTGGCATCTGCTCGCTAGAACCATGCCGACGCTTACTGTTATAAAACATTTCGATGTAATCAAAAATATCGCTTCTGGCTTCGTCTCTCGTTCCGTAGATCTTTTTCTTAATCCGTTCGCGTTTCAGTTGCTGGAAAAAGCTTTCCGCAAGCGCGTTGTCGTGGCAGTTACCCCGACGACTCATGCTGCCTTCAAGACCGTGTGATTTCAGAAACGACGGCCACTCATGGCTCGTGTACTGACTGCCCTGATCAGAGTGAACCAGTACCTGTTTTTGAGGATTACGCCTCCATACCGCCATAAGTAATGCTTTCAGGACAATCTCTTATGTCATGCGGGGTTGCATTGACCAGCCGATAACTTTTCGGGAGAACAGGTCAACCACCACGGCCAGATACAGCCAGCCTTCGTGGGTTCGGATGTAGGTTATGTCCGTCACCCAACGCTCATCCGGTGAGTCAGGATTGAACTGCCGCTGGAGCCTGTTGGGTGCCACGATGCTGGTTTCGCCTTTACGTGCCCGTGGGCTACGGTACCCAACCTGAGCTTTTATTCCGGCACGCTTCATCAGCCGCCAGACCCGGTTCACTCCGCACGGCTGCCCGGTATCACGCAGATCGAGATGGATCTTGCGATAAACCTAGACGCAGCCAGACTCAAGACAGAACTGTTTGATCTGCCCGGTCAGCATGTGGTCTGCCTGGTGACGCTGTGAATGTGGCTGCTGAAGCCAGAAATAAAATCCACTCGGATGAACATCCAGAATCCGAGAGAGCAAACGAACAGGCCAGCAACGGCTGTTGTCGCGG
Organism: Pantoea sp. BJ2; assembly: GCF_040255075.1. Taxonomy (NCBI): domain Bacteria; kingdom Pseudomonadati; phylum Pseudomonadota; class Gammaproteobacteria; order Enterobacterales; family Erwiniaceae; genus Pantoea; species Pantoea sp. BJ2. Next base: position 269,922 of record NZ_CP158294.1, on the reverse strand, counting down.
ATAAAGGCGTACCTCAGTCGGACAGCTTTGCGAAGTAAGCCGCGGCTTTTTTTAATATGTCCCTTTCGTCGGTAACCCGTTTTAACTCTTTCTGAAGACGGCGGATCTCGGCCTGAGCATCTGACTGTTCATTATTAGTGGAAGAATCCGGACCGTACTTCTTTATCCATGCGTAAAGGCTGTGGGTGGTGATATCGAGACGTGTTGCAACGCTGGAAACAGAATGACCACGATCAACAACCTGTTTGACTACTTCAATTTTAAACTCTTCAGGATAACGCTTACCGCTCATGGGCACCTCTCATTAAGTCATCTTAAATGACTCTGAGGTGTCTGTTAAACCCGTGGCGATTCAGGGTGAGTAATTGGGTTTATCCTGACTATTCAAAGTCATCATCAGTCATTCAATGTTAACAACACCAATTTATAGTAATCTTTACCAGTGCCAAAAATAACTATAAATAAGTTCTCAATGTACAACTCCAAATCCACAGATTTGCGTCGATTAAAATGCTAACCTAAGTTCACTTTCTAGAATTAAATATCGCCTTTAGGCTAATTCTTGAGATATAAGATTACTGATTTAGCTATAACGTTGTAGTGCAATCAGTTTCAAATATAAACTTTTTCAATGTGATTTTCCTTTAATAAGAGCAATTTTAGCGCTAGCGTGATGATTACAGTCATATTTAACCCTCACTATCTTTCGGCATCCATAAATATATCTTACATATAATTCTAAAACTTCCTTCATTAGCAAAAATTTCTTTTTTTTTTCTCAAAAGAGCCCTAAAGCATCTTTTTTTGGCATTGAAATTTGCGTTAATGCGCAAGTGAAGCCGTAACCATTAGACAGCCTACACAATTAGAATCTGACAAAAGGAAGTTTTTCATAGTAAACCCTGAAAACATAAATTTATCTTTATGTTATTTATCCTTTTAAAAACAATGGAATATCACCATTTTGAATACTTTTTAAATCAAAGTCATGTAGTTGTCAGATCTCTTCACCATGGTTCGATACATAGGCAGCATTTCAGTTGCAAAATTTATTAACAAACGCAAAGATTCTTACAACTTCTGACAGTAAATATACTAAAAGGTTATTGCCGTATGACCCTTATTTCTAAAAGAATGAGAGCATTCATCTTGGTTGCTCGTCATAATTCGATCAGCGAAGCAGCTAAATCCCTGTCATTAACAGTGTCTCCGGTCAGCAGACTTGTCACCGAGCTTGAAGCTTATTGCAATAAAGTGCTTTTCGAGCGAAAAGGTAACAAAATTATTATTACCCCTGAAGGAGACAAGTTACTTAAAGACATTGAATTTTATTACGATCGACTTGCCGAAATTGAGGCCAATCTTAAGGTGAGTGCGAGGAAAAAAATCAATACGTTGGTCTACGATTGGGGGAAGGACTTCTTCATTTACAAACTCAGTGAGTATTTCATAAAGCATACGGAGTTGCAGGGCTTTGACTTTATGAAAATCGGGGAGCAGATGATCCTTCCCCCTGACAACCACATGCTTTACCTTACATCAGAAATAGTACCGTCGAATTTTCATGATATTTATCATTTCAAAATGCATGATTCATTACTGATTTATCATCACAAAAGCTTTGAAATTGATAATCCTGATAAGCTGTTGATATTACATAAAGAACAACAATATCATACTACCATAAAGAGTAATCTTGAAAATATCATGAAAAAGTATTATTACTCTAATGTCAAAACTGTAAGCAGCGAAGCCTCAGCTTATGAAATGATCCGACAAGGTTACGGATCTGGAATTGTCACAAGCAGTACACTTAATCTATCTCAGTGGAAAAATGAAAATCTTGTGGTTAACGAAACCGGTTACAATATCCCACTCTATTTAATGATACCAAAAGGTGAACAACATAAGAGCAGTGTAGAATTGATATCAAAAATTCTGAATATTAACACTGTTAGTGTAAATATCACCGAGTGAAATTATTTTAGAAAAAGATTGACGCACAGCAAACTTACTTAAATAATGATGGATAGTTAATTATCCACGAACTGTACATTTCCGACGATTTAGAGTCGGGTGAAAATATTATTCTTGAATTTTTATCTACAGTTAATACTCTCAGGCCAACTGGCTCGTAAATCTTAAAGGATTTTTTTTCTACATCCAAGAGTTCTGCAAATAACATTGTCCCGTTAATACGAATTTCAGTACTTAGCGGTTGGTTGCCTGGAACATCGATCTCATATGGACATAGGTATCCCCGCCCTGCGCTTTTTTTTAATTTGAAATCAAAGAAAAGCGTATCATCATCAATAAATGAAGCTTTTTTATCGCAACCTAAAATCCATACATAGGGCGTTGATGTAACCTTGATTATCTTTTCTTCTTTAGAGTAAGCAAGATAGCTGTTCATTCCATCTCTGTATTGACTTAACATTACTGGCTTCTCAAACATCACACACCCTTTAATAAATTTTTATTTTTTAAATGTCGAATGTATTCTTTGCATGAAAATAGTTTCAACATATGTCGCTCGACCAAGTATCAATCGTCACTGCTGAGCACAATTACCGTATGTACTTCCTAATCTTAAAATTCCTTCACCAACACGCCATGTAATTACCCCGCGAAATTAATATACCTATACTTTAATAGATTTCAAATTCACTGATGAGCCATGTTGCTGATTCAAATATGACAAAATCTTATGATAATCGACATAAAAAAACGCCCCGCATGCTTATCGCAATATAAAATAACGATTTATTGTATGCAAGCCAAATTAGTTACTTACTGTCAAAACTTACGCTAAAGAACAATTCCTAAAAATTGGTAGGAGCTTTTCAAAAATTATAAAAAGAGTTATGATTTGAAAAAAAATTGATCCTTGACCCTTCTATTGATAACCCGGTTCGCTCGGGGTTTTTTTTAACATGCATGATTTACAAAATCTGAATTCAAACCTCTTTCGTCTCAATCTGCAATACACTTTAACAAACCTAATGCTTTACTTGATATATTTTTCTCAATGCCCTTAATTCAGAGTAGACTATTAGCTAACGACTTAAGCTTGCAACATCCACTTATTATTCATGCCATTTGACACACTATACCTTTCACTCCACACCTTTAATGAAACTAACCATTCCACAGTTGATGTTTCTTATTCATTTTCAAATCTTAGCCTATGTATATCTGCTAGGTATATAATTCACACTTGGGTAATTCTAGCAAAACCCATTTGTCAATAAGAAAATACACCTGTTGGTGGAAAATAAACCCCAACTCTGGTTCCGGGGGTTAATGTAATAGGCAAAATTAGCGAGGATATTGATGACCTATGGTCGTTACATTATAACTAATGTATGAAAACAAAAATCTGATGTAACTATAAAATCTGGTGGCCGTTTTTTTATAGTTGTCCTAGCGCATCGCGGTTAGCATGCAACTGAGTTAGTTCTCGTCAGGTACAGTTAATGCCACGTTCTGTTTCAGAATGCTTGAGTACGTAGCTGTATGAGGGAGTGTGTCGTCCTTAGAGTCCAAACCGACCGGACTATGATGGGTCTGATTAAGCAAACATCCGTGCCTACTACGTCAGTGTAGGAAACTCAGGGGCTGATTCTGGATTCGACGGTATTATCAAGCCTCAGGAGCATGCCGAGGTGCGGTTGGCCTCGTTAAAAAACCGCAAAAAATAGTTGCAATCAACTATACAACTGCACCTGCAAACGACGCTAAATATAATCCATTAGCGTTCGCTGCTTAATCAGCTTAATAAACTGAAGGTGTCCTCTCACCCTAGCCTCCGCTCTTAGGACGGGGATCCTGAGAGGTCAAACCCAAAAGAGATCGTGTGGATGCCTTGCCTGGGGTTGAAGCATTAAATTTAATCAGGCTAGTTTGTCAGTGGCGTGTCTGCCCGCAGCTGACCGGCGAACGTAAAGACTGACTAAGCATGTAGTGCCGACGGTGTAATAATTTCGGACGCGGGTTCGACTCCCGCCAGCTCCACCAAAATTCTCCATCGGTGATTACCAGAGTCATCCGATGAAGTCCTAAGAGCCCGCACGGTGCAAGCCCTACGGGCTTTTTTGTGCCCTTAATTTGTCCCGCGAAGTCTTAAGAGAACTGTAAGCGTGCAGCCAGCACCGTCAGGTTAATTTCGTCTCTCCCTGTAATGTAAACGTCCACTTATTCCGGTTAGGTGGACGCCTGATGACTGACTCTACATCTCTGACACGCCAGTGCTATACGCCCGAATTTAAGCTCCGGCTGGTTCACATGGCTCTTAAAACCCTTGAGGAAAATGGTAGTGTTGCCGCCCTGGCACGACAGCATAATGTTAACCACAACCTCCTCTATAAATAGATGCGCCTCTGGAAAAATGAGAGCGGCGTCGCTAAGCCCGGGGGGCGTAAAACAAAAAATCCTGCATTGCCCGCGCTGGTACCGGTTAAGATAGTGCATCCTTTGCCCGCTCAAGTGCCGCTGCCTGACGCCACCGCAGACTGCATTATCCGGCTCCCGGGCGGAGAAATATCGCTCCATAACCCCACTTCGGAGCTGCTCAGCGCGATGCTGGCGGCTATCATGCGCGGAGGACGTCCGTGATAAACCTGCCATCCGGCACAAAAATCTGGCTGGTAGCGGGCTTCACCGACATGCGCAACGGCTTTAACGGCCTGGGCGCAAATATCCAGACTGCCCTCAGAGATGACCCGATGTCCGGTCACGTCTTTATCTTCCTTGGGCGCAGCGGGAGCCAGGTCAAACTGATCTGGTCCACCGGTGACGGTCTGTGCCTGCTGACCAAAAGGCTGGAACGTGGTCGCTTCGACTGGCCGTCGGCCCGCTACGGCAAAGTGTTCCTCACACCCGCTCAACTGGCCATGCTGCTGGAGGGCATCGACTGGCGCCAGCCAAAGCGCCTCTGTCACCCCTCACGCTGCTGTAATCCTGGTCACCCTGCGGGCAACCTGGTAGCATGCCCGCCATGAACGAATCTCTTACCGACGACATTGCCCTTCTTAAACAGCGCCTCCTGCAGGCGAGGCTGGATGAGCGCGAGCGCGAAGTTGACTACCTGCAGGCGTAACTGGATAAGCTGCGCTACATGTACTTCAGCAGCCGCACTGAAAAGGTGGCGAAGCGCATCGCGCAGATAGAAGCCCGGCTCACCGATAACGGCAGTTGCTACATAGCGGACTCAACAATCACGTTCGCCGCCTCACGCGGGTTCATCGTGTGTACGACGCCAGTGCGCAGTCCGGCGGGCCGAATCGTTTGTGAAAACGTTCAAGCGTGACATACGTGTATGTAAATGATCTGCCGGATGCGGTGACCTTAATAGAAAAATTTATGGTATGGATGGAAAACTATAATAACTAGCATCCCCATAAAGAGCTGAAAAAGCAGTCACTGAGGGAATACAGAAGTTCGCTGCTAATTATAAATTAACCGTGTCCGTTTTAGCGGGGATAAATCCATCAGGAACAACGTATGAAGAAGGTGCTGTTTAAAGAATGTGATGCTTTACAACATTATCACGAATATGCTGAAGCGGTGGGCAGACGTTTACACACTATTCGCGAGATATTCCGAGGAAGCCACGGGAAGCATCAGAGGTATATCCGTGGCGTGATTCAACGTTATTGAGTCCTGTACAGGGATGTCATTGCTATACTGATGGTCGCTCTGGTGGCGAGTTGTGCGGGCTCGCCCGAGCCGGTGCCCTTTCCATAAAATACGCGTCAAGCTAAAGAAAACCTACATTTATCAGATATATAACTTCATATTTTACATCATCATTATATTTAAAATTATTGCTTGTCATTTTTTTAGATCAATATTTCACTGAGGCTTATACCATACGGCTCCCTAAAATCTACGCAAGAGATGACAACATCGAGGGTGTGGTTTTTAGCTAATAAAAACGTATAACTAATACGCTGGTTCTGCTTAATAGGGTAGGAAAATTTCAAAGCTTGCCTGCAGACATTAGCTATAAATATGGAGTCAGTAAATGCCTGTAGTAACGCCATCCTCCAAGATCTCAGTATCGAATACGGCAATCGCTACCGTAAACCCTCGTACATCCCATTTTCGTACACTCAAAAGTATCGGTAATTCTCCCGGTTCTACCGAATCTTTATTTTCAGCTGTGACGGATCATGACATACCCAGCCACAGTACTTTCTCAGTGACATCCAACGTCAGGCAGAATGTTAAGTATGCCTTACAGGAGATAAGCGAATTTTACACATTTCGGACGGCGGCAAAGAATATATTCTCTCCCCGGTGCGCTGAACAAAACGACGCTAAACTCCATAAAAATACTGGGATTGTAATTGCAGAATCTATCAGAAACCTGACGGGTTGGGCAGAGCGTCCGTGTTACGAGTTGGCAGCGATTATTCAGGATGCATTCAAAGATATTCCTCCAGACTTTGGACTGTTAAAGAAGACGATTAAACAAACGCAACTCAACAATCTTCATTTAACCCCGGATAAACTTGTCTCTGGGCCGCTCAAAAAAAATATCTTTGATAATGCACGTGCTGCAGCTCATCTTGCTCAACACGGGAAATTCCACTTTACAGTAAAAATCACGCCGGCAGTGGCGCTGTTCGAATGGCTACTTACGACTTTTAGCCCGATATTGTGCCGGGGTGAGATGGAGATGAAAGAAGTAAGGGCACTGAAACATGAGATAAAAGCTCTTAATGATGAGGCAACGGCGCTAAGATCACGCAGTGAAGGTATGACGCGTATGCAGCAACGGGCAGATAAACTTGAGGCAAAATGTCTGGAGTTCTGGCAAGCGTTGCTTCGTAATCCGGAGGATCGCATCCTTCAGGAGCAATTCCACACGGCGTTGCAGGCATCTGAAGAATTCGGCCAGCGCAGAAAAAGTACGCGGAATGAGCTTCAGCGTGAAAGAGCCCCTTATCCCGTGACAAACTCTGGTCAATCTTCTGTGGCTTTACTCCCGCCAGTCGTGGCCAGCACAACCACTGGAATTGTCGCAACAGGGGTAAGGCGTAGAGGCTTATTTGCAGCACTGGCCGGGGGAACGTTGATTGCTGGAGGTGGTGCCTTCGCGATGCTGAAGAAAATTTACACCGTTCCGGATACGGCACGCATGCCTGCCACAGATTCACTAAATGGCAAATCTGAATCCGTGTTTGAGAATAGAGTGTCTGCCTCAGAGATCACAGAGCTGCAAAATGAACTGGAGCAGGAGATGGCTGCGGTCGAACCCGATGCAGAGGGGCGCCTGAGTATTCTTTCACTGGGCGATCAATTACGCGAACTGCATGAAAGACACGGTGACAGTAAAAATTTTATAAACGAAGCGCGCGCAATGCTGCTGGATCATGGGCTACTGCATGCACTGGATCAGCTGCTCCTTCCTGCTCAGAATGAATCGTCTTCTTTATCTGTCCGCCGCCGACGAGATGTTTCAAGTGGGGCGCAATCTGCTGAAATGAAAATACCGCCTCATGTGGATATACACGAGACGGCACAACTGGCTGTGCTGAATCGCCTCATCACTACATCAGGAGAGGCAACAAAGAACAATGAACAACTCTACTTTTCCAAATGGCGGGACAGGCTGCCATCAGGTGAAAATTTCGCATGGTTGCGTTATGCACCCGAAGACCGCCAACACGCCTACAAAAAACTCCTGGACTATGTAGCCACGAGCAAAGACGCGATGGCGTCTGCTTCGCATAAAGTGCTGGTGGAGCATCCTGGATTTGCGCATATAGTCCAGCAGTTGCGCCAGTTGCACCTTCCTATTCAGCCAGAGTATATCCGCCTAAACGCCACTCTCACTGAGCGCGTGGGAAGTTTGTCAATTCCTGGCTCGTTCAGCCTTACACTTGATGAAGCATGGCAGACGGGCATGCTCGATAAAATGTTAAAAGCACCTGATCTCGAAGTTGATATTCAATCCCAACGCCGCCGTATGAAAGGGAAAAGGCGAGATGCGTTTCGTCACGCATTTAATGGGATAACCGCTCCGCCTGATATAACGGCGGTAGTGAACAATGACCACGTTCAGCTGGCCTTCCGTCAGCTTATTGAAGCACGCTTTGAGCTAAGCACCCTAGAGGCTGAGCTCAAAGGCGAATTGAGAAGCAACGATCAGATTCGGGGTCTGCAAATCGTCAGTAAATTTCGTGCAGGTGCCAACGATGTCAAAGCAGGTCAGTTGACATTCAGCGCGCGTGACAACTCTGGTCAGCCCATGCAAATCCCCCTGTCAGGTTGGCTGGTACTGCGGGACGATGAAGGGAGCTGCGTGCTTTATGACGCAGATGCCAGTGAACGCCGTCACTATTTCAGCAGCGAAAAGGAAATGCTGCAGTTCGTGAGTGAAAAAAGACTGCAGGATGACACGATTGAGGCGGGCCGACTTGAAACGGCTGCACGTGCAGAAAACGCGGAGGATGCATGGCGACTGGGGGATTTTTTTCATGCGCTTAAAAAGGATTCACGTGTCTGGTCCGAACGCAATGCGGCACTCCATTTCACTCCGGGGAAAAGCGTTACCTACGGGGGGGCGATGGGTGCATTTGCCGGGCGTCTGTTAGCGAGAAATACTGCCACTCTTAAATATGATGTGGCCACTCAGGAGTTGGCCAACCGCGTTGTACGACTTCAGGGCCACTTGATTCGCGTAATGGATAATTCCCCGACGCTCTCCCTGCTCGGTTTTACGCAACAGTGGATCAAAAGCAGGAATGAATACGGACGTTTTCTTCAGGATAAAGGTGTATTTGAACACGCCGCGGATTTTGATCCGGATGATGTTTTAATCAAGCCACATCACGGTGGCAACATCGGGACAATAACCGAGTTTTCAGCCTTCCGGCGCCGCCAGGAGCCAGGCGGTGATACCTTTGCGCTGGGTATGGAAGTCTTGCCAAAGGCAGTGGCAGATGATGATTATGTCGGCGCACTGACGATCAGGGAGAAATATGCCTTTGCTGATGTGCTTAAGCGAGCGATCGCCCATCCAATTGTGACAGGAGCGACGAACTCTGCAGATAGGCGCTATATCGCAACGCTTGAGCCCGATGAGCAGCAGCGTCTCAACCTGGCGATGCAATTGTTCCTTAAGCTGAATCACCCTGATGTGAAGAGTGGGCTGGATGAGGCGCTGAGAACAGGTTTTCCTGGCACAGATTATCAGGCACATCTCAGCAGACAATTGGATTTCAGTAAACCGCAAAACTCAGCGCTTCGTGACGCATGGAATGCCGCGGAATGTTCCAAAATGCAGCTTGCGTTAAACATGGCGAAACAAAATACGGCTTCGTCATGGGGAACGATTTTACCTGCTAGGGATGCTATGCGCTTAGGCCGGCTGATTGAAGCCTACCCGGAGAGTACCTTTTCAGGAAACGACTTTATGGCACCGCTAACGGTTGGTGACGTCCCCGTGCCTGGCATGGTGATGTTTACAGTGCGGGATCGTCAGTCAAAGTGGGAGCTTAATCAATTTATTCAGTCTCAATATGTTTATATTCCTGAGGCGATCCACGGTAGCCATATTTTTACGCTTAAGGATTTTAATGCGCTGATGATGCATTCGGAGAAAGCCCAGGATGCGGTGAAATCAAGGGTCACGCTCGCGGATCAGAACAGAATAGATAATGCGTTCAGACATGCTGCATCCGGTGGAGCAGGTGCAGGCTATACCATTTCGTCAAATTATGACCTGTACAGTGAAATGGTGAAACAACAGATTGCTGATGCGGATGAGATGACCATCAGCCATTGGGAGGTAATCCGTGATGCAGCGATGACAGGCCTCGGTATTATGGTCCTGCCGGCGTGCATGGCGACAGGTCCTGCAGCAGCAGTATCGTGTGCAGGGCTGACGGCTGTTACTCTTGCGGATGACGTTCATAATGCAATGGAATTGTGGAAGCGTGGGGATCGGGGCCTGGCGATACTGACGGGACTGATGGGCTCACTGGACGTTACTGATATTACCAGAGGCTTAAAAGTGCTTGGGCGCGGAGCGGGTCTCATACAGGCTGCGACGCGCATAGTGAAGCGTACGCCAGATGTCTTGAAAGGCGTCTCAGGTGGCGTGCAGGGGATGCTTAAAAGAGGGGACCATCTGACGTTTGCAAACACGTTAAAAGCCAGCACAAGGCATACATCGGCTTTTGAAGCGGGGTGGCTGAAGCGGGACTGGTCTTTAACAGTGGACCTTGAAACGGCGAAGAAGGGCAAACCGCGTGGTCAGCCTGATGGCGAATTCTGGGAGCTGGATGGAAAATGGTACATCAGAGAGCGAGGCTATACGGGGGAATCGCCTTTGATTTATAGAGTAACCATTGGAAATGGAGGCGGGGTGCGTGTAGTTGATCCTGCTGATCCATCTATTCCAGGTGAACGGATAAGATGGAACACTCAAAAATGGGTGAAGGATTCATCAGGACTAAAAGGGGGTATGAAAGTCAGTGATGATGTTCTTATGGATAAACTCCAACGTAACAAAAAAAATTACGAAAAAGAAGCTGATAAGGAAAGAGCTTGCGACGAGAAGACGCAACGCGTACTTAGATTTATGCGGACAGATAAAGAACTCTGGAAGGCCATTGAAGATAAACTTGAAGTAAGAGTAATGAAGGTTATTGATGATGAGCCGACAAAAACTATCAAAATGAAGGGAAAAGATGGAGAGGCGTGGTCAGGGAGTTACCATGTGTATCTTACCGTCAATCTTAATAACGAACGGTTTATTATTGATCCCTATGTAGGCGGCCCAGGCTCATGCGCAAAAATGAGCGAACTGGAGTTCATTGAAAAACACTGGGCGGGTAAAAATGGGAAAGATTATGAGCTCAAAACCCTGGCGCCTGCAGAAGAGTTGGGTTATGAGGGCACCCCAGGCGATGAGAACGATATGGTGACGTTTACGCTGGATGATTTTATCAAAAGTTCGAGCTTATATGATCCTGATTATTATCCTTCCCATAGTTTCTATATTGAGAGGCAGCATGAGCGATAAAAAGACATTCATCTGCAATCTGGCGGAAGATTGTGTTTGCAGTCTTTTGATGTGCAAAAGTAAACATGGCTTAAACGCTTTCTTTCTCAATAATTTACATGTAAATATGGTCTAAGCTGCTAATATGAGGTATGAACGCAACTGAAAAGAAGATAGTTTGGTTTTTTGGTCAAAAAGTAGAGCATTGGCTTACAGGTAAACGGTTATAAATTCTTGTGAAGTTACAACGCCCCTTTAGTAAACCTTACTGAAGGGGCTGGTTATTCCAAAGTGTTTATCAGCGTAGGTATTAAGTTTGATTCATAAAGAAAAACTTTTCGGTTGAATATAAATTATTTCTACGGGGGGCGATAAATATCAGTTATTATTGGGTTGTGGATATTAATGGCCAATAGCATTTCATTATACTAATCACTTACGCAAAGAGAACTTACATGCAAGGATTAAAATGAGGCTGGGCACATTCATCGTAGTCTATGCTTTAAAGAATGACTTACCGGGCATAAAAACTCCGTAAAGCGAAGAGGATGGCCCGTCATGTCACGCCAAAACGCATTGACTTAAAAAATGTTTTACCGGGCCTTTATAACATCAATAAACCGCTACCCGAGGACGATTAAAGATCGTCAAAACGAGAGAAATGTCCCTGAAAACGCAGTCTCAAACTCCCAATAGGGCCATTCCTTTGTTTACCGATAATGATTTCGGCAACACCGCGGTCAGCACTCATTTCGTCATAGACCTCATCGCGATAAATAAACATTATCACATCCGCATCTTGCTCAATGGAGCCAGATTCCCTGAGATCTGAATTTATCGGACGCTTGTCAGCACGTTGTTCAAGGGCACGATTTAACTGGGAAAGGGCGACCACAGGAACATTCAGCTCTTTAGCCAGTGACTTTAATGATCGCGTAATCTCGGCAATTTCAAGTGTACGATTACCTTCGTAGGCGGAACCAGGAACACGCATCAGCTGGAGGTAATCGAGCATAATCATGCTTAATCCTCCGTGTTCCCGTGCGGCGCGCCGTGCACGGGTTCGTAACTGTTCGGGTGTCAGGCCTGATGAGTCGTCAATCAGAATATTGTCTTTCTGCAGAAGCAATGCCATGGTACTGGAGATTTTTGCCCAATCTTCATCTTCCAGTTTACCACTCATGATCTTTGACAAGTCCACCCTTGATTGCGATGCCAGTAGTCTCATCATGACATGTTCTTTTGGCATCTCGAGGCTAAATATCAACACGGGTTTGTCATGAACCATTGCGGCATTTTCGCAGATATTCATGGCGAAGGTGGTCTTACCCATAGAGGGGCGGGCAGCAATAATCACCAAATCGGCGCTCTGAAATCCGGATGTCATTTCATTAAGGGCATTGAAGCCCGTATTAACACCGGTAACGCCATCATGAGGATTACTGTAAAGTAACTCTATCCTGCTTACAGTTGACTCTAACGCCTGTGCAATACTAACGACAGCATTCTTTGCCGTGGCGGAGCGTCTTTCTGACAGCTCGAAAATAAGCTTTTCCGCCGTGTCCAGAAGTTCATCACTGTTTCGACCGGCAGTGTTGTAGCCAGCATCTACAATCTGATTGCCTGCGGAGATCATTTCCCGAACAATCGCGCGCTCGCGAATAATTTCCGCATACGCCCGATAATTTGCGATGCCGGGAATGCTTTTTGAAAGCTCTGCAACATAAGCAAAGCTGCCCGCGGTCTCAAGCTTATCTTTGATTTCAAGACTTTCGGTGAGCGTTATGAGATCAATAGGTTTACCCTGGGCTAACAAGGTCCGCATCTCACGAAAAATGAGACGATGTACTTTGTGATAAAAGTCGTTTTCACTTATGATTTCAGTTACGTCATCCCATAAGTCATTGTCCAGCATAAGAATGCCCAATATTGACTGTTCAGCCTCAAGGCTGAAAGGCACTAATTTTAACTGTGCCAGATTATTGGGAACGCTTTCCGAGGGTGAGGATTCACGCTTAGACATATGAAGATCCGATATAAGTAAAATGACAATGAATTATCCCTGATAAATGAATTTGTTGCTAGTCGATATCTTGTGGTATTAAGTCCTTTCAGAACAGAGCAGGGTTAAGATTGATGGCCGAGTGATGTTTGATTTTAATGTAATTTTATTTGATTACAGAAGGGGTGACGTGCATGGCTGAGAAAGAGCCGGGGCCAGCATCGCTTTACGAACTTGTTGTCAAGAATTCTGCGATGGGCGAACGCTTGCAGGCGCTGAGCCTCCACGCGATGTTGTTAAACAGGATTGAAAAAGAGATTCAGTGCTATCTGCCGGGGCTGGCACGTAAGCGGGTGAAAGTCGCAAATTTTAATCAGGGCAAACTGGTACTTGAAACAGGCTCTCAAAAAGAGATGCTGTTGCTAAGCACCCGGAAAGTAGCATTGATGAAAAAGTTAAAGCCTCTTCTTCAGGGCTTGTGTGACATCGCCTTCATTGTCAGAGAGGATACAGGTGTAAAAAAAACGTCTGCCGGCGCACGTAGCCTCTCCCCTGAAAGTGCTGCCATGCTGGAGTGGGTCGCATCACTCGCTCCGGAAGGCCTTAGCGAAGCACTTCAAAGGCTTGCCCGATATAAACATAACGTACCTGAATGAAATGCCCCGGTTTTGGAACGCGCATCACAACTCATGGTTAAACGGGGGCGTGCGTAGTTTCATCGTAGCCATATTACAATCGCCTAAATGTCAGATGATGGTGCCTGTGAATGTAAAGGCGTTACAAACAAATGATTGTCTTGCTTACGGAAAGTTAACGCTGATTAGCAACGTAATGAATGCGTTTTTATCACTACATGAATAATGAAATGGTGCTTGCACTATGTAATCATTGTATGGATATGCAATGAGTTAACTCTCTGGTTATCTGAATATTCAAGGACGTCATCGCTTTTACTACTACTTCATCATGCTGACATTCAACCATGTTGTCTCTCATTGACTGAGGGGTACTTTCTCAGATGGCCGTTAATTTGACCTGCGAATAAGTATAGCGGGATAGTCACTTATTCAGGAAAGGGATTTGCCTGTGTATTCAATCAGGTATTGGTGAATCGGGCTTGGCAAAGGGGCTGCAGAGAAAACTCTTTGCAAGAGATGAAATTAACTTTGCATTTTTTGACAACTGGTTGCAGGATCACATCGTCTCCCGGCATGATGCAATAATATGGAAAGTTTTGAAAAAAATTCTGTCAGTATTGATGGTGATGAATATGACCTGCGTAACTCCCCGTGATGCCATGTATCGACATTTTATGATGCAGCCAGAAATAGCCCGTGAACTCTTTGAATGCCATTTTCCTGAAGAAGTGAAAGATCTTTGTGACTTCACTACGCTCCAACTGGAACCCCAAACATTTACAGAAGATAAAGCCCGGCAGCATTTTAGAGATGTATTTTACAGCTTGAGTATGGTCTCGGGTGATGTTTGCTATGTACATGTCGTTATTACGCATCAGCCAGCGCCGGACAAGCATATTGCTTTCAGAATGCTTAAATACGCGGTCGCTGCTATGCAGCAACATCTGGATGCTGGTTATGAACACTTACCGCTGGTCATCCCACTATTAATTACTACTGGTACATGCCGTTCCCGTCTTTCTCCCCGCCGGTGGCTTGACGACTTCAGTGACCCTTCACTGGCTGAAAAACTCTATAGTAAGCCATTCCCCCTGATTGATCTTTCAATGACTAAGGATGATGAAATAGGAGTACATAATGGGCTTGCTGCCCTGAATTTGCTGCATCATCGTAGTCATCGAACGGATTCAATGTACCTAATTGAGAGGCTTGACACTGTTCTGCAGGAAAAGAGGATGTCTCCATCCCTCATTACGGTACTGATGAATTATCTGATACAAACGGGCGAGACACCTGATGCAGAGGCTTTCGTCCGAGAGCTGGCGCACAGAGTACCGCACCATCAGGAGACACTACTGAATATTGCAAAACAATTTGAATTGAGCGGTTATGAAAAGGCGGTTGAAAAAGGGATTGCAGAAGGAGAGAGACTGGCGATGCTAAAAATTGCTCGCCGTATGCTTGAAAACGGACTGGACCGCAGTAGCGTTAAGAGTATGACTGGGCTGAGTGAGGAAGACCTGCTGCAAAATCTGACATGGCGTTGATGACGCGCTCACATCTACGAATCACAAGGCTAGAAGATACCTGTTGAAGGCTTTCATCAGGTATATCTGCACCTGTTGACTCTGAGATTATCTATAAAACCAGGTGCAACAGGACCGATAAGTTTAAAGTAGCCGTACAAACCGTCGAAACGTGAGTTCATGTAGTCAACGCAATATCTCACTCATGCTTACTTTTAGATAATGGAGACGCTTTCTCAAATTTTTTAGTGAATTTTCATAGGGCTCTTGAACGCTGAAATATGTTTTGCTGAAGTCTTCCTAAAGTGGATTGCTGGGTATGAATGAAAAGGCATTATAAAAAGCCCTCATGGAATTAGTGCATATTATGCTTCGTTATGACACGGAGCATGACGAAAAGGGTAATAACTCAAATATGCACGTTATCCCAGTGCCACTTATCCCCTAGTGGTCTTGAAATATATATGCCTTGGAAGTCTTCCGGCGCCGATACAGATGGATTTCCGTCACTAAAAACAATTGTTGTGGTATTGTAAGCGTAATTATTAATATGAATAACTCCCCACGGTAGTGCTGATGCTGGTGGCAGAGTGATTTGTTTTGCCCAGAAGTATGAATTCATAATAATCTTGATCATTACGATCTCATTACCAAGACTATCTTGACCTTCAAAGAAGTTTAATATAGATTCAGCGGTTATGTTATTATAATTTTCGGCTCTGAGCCATGGGATTGATTCAATGTCTATGGAATAGCTGAGTGTAATTAATTCATCAAGTTTTTCCATCTGCTTAAGTAGAGGTCTGGCAATTTTAACCAGCAACGACAGCCTCTTATTATAACTTGGTCTCAATATTAAAGTAGATATCTCTTTCTCAATGGAATCAAGGTCGGGCCGAACAATATTTTCTACCAGCTCTGTATGCTCTGGGCTTTTAAACAATGCTTCAAGCCGGTGTTCATAATGTTCAAACATCGACTTATGTTGATGATACAAACTATCTTCAAAAGAGAGTAAGTGATACCGTTTCGTATTATCGCCCACATTGCGACGCACATAAATATGCAGGTTATCTTCCATGTGAGAATCAGGGCCAGTCATCCAAAGACCTTCACTTTCTGTTGATGTCTCACTTGGTTTACCGTTATCAAGAATAGAAACACGTTCAGAATAATTCTTCCTGTTAATTACCAATTCATACATGTAATGCCTGAAATTTCGCGCTTCGTTACTGCTAAAAGCAACGATAATTTCATCCGAGTCACCCAGGCTGACGGAAGAAAGCGTCTCCTGCAGCAATAGTCGCTGGGCGGCGTCCAGCAAGTTCATCATTGCGGGCCTGAGATCCTCACGTTGCGGCGCGATGACTTCTTCCTCAAGGGTATCGATGAGCTCCTGTGTTACGTTATCTGCGAGATGAGTATAATTTTCATCAGTGAACAGGGCATTAAGCCGGGCTTCACTGATCGACATCGCGTTGCTGGTTATCTGCTTACCGGAGTGATAGACGATATACGTCCTGAGCGCATTTTCTACAGATAAGTGTATCTCAATTCGGAAGTTATCTGCCATACGGAAATCTGACTGGATTGTCCAGACGCCATTCGCGTCTGCCACTGATTTTACGGGGTCGCCATAGTGTACTTCGGCGATAGATGTCGACTGGTGTTTCTCTTCCTGTATAAGATGATAATGATATTGTTTGAAATCCCGGCTCAGCTTAGGATTGAAGATAACCTGAATAGTCTGTTTCGTGTCGACGATGACCTCGATAATTGTTGATTCCAACAGTAATCGGTGTGCGGTATGGTACAGCGATAGATATCGTTTTTTTGTATCAGAATCCAGTGTTACAGTTGATATTTCCTGCTCCAGAGCGATTAAGTCCTCGCCCATTACGTCATCGTCAAGCAATGTTTGCATATCGTCGATGAATAATGCGTTAAGTCTGTCCTTCAACCCCGGACGTATCCAGTCTTTGATAACAGTCACATCCCTCCCGTTTGTATCCATTATTTTCATATCAATGACCAATGGTGAGCTGGCAGGTACCCATAAATAATTAAGGCAGTCACTATAACGGGGAGAGAACAGACGATCCGAGTTATTCTCATCAGGTGCATTTTTTTCACCGGCCCGGATATACCTGCTATGGCTGTTTATATAGTTACATAAATAGAATGGCCAGTGAAACTGCCTTCTCGCCGGCTCAGGAAGACAGAGGCTAAAACTTTCGTAGAGAAACCCCTTCCCCGTGACCTGAATGTGCAGGATTTCACCATTGACAAGGTCTCCGGTCGAAAGCAGAGCCTGATTATTACGCAGCCCATTTCGCCAGTTATCGGCATATGGGCTTGTCGTGAATGCACTGATGTGTTCGCCGCTTAAATCCCATACAGGAATCCCGGCGGGAGTTAAGTCCGTTAACAGCTCGCCATCATTTCCTTCCGTTCCCGCAGCAATGAACCGGCTGTTCTCGTTAATTACGTCTGCAAAGAGAGTCGGCCATTGCGTCATTCCCCGTTGGTCCTGAGGCAGACTTCGAGAAATTTGCTCCCTGATGGCCCCGGTATCTGGGTCACAGATAACCGCCGTCACGGTTTCACTCTCATGTGCATCCCGGTCTGATACAATTTTTACATCCGTCAACGCAATCCAGCTGTAATCTTTTTTCATTTTGTGGCCTCAGGATTAAACGACGTAAATCCGTGCTGCAGGAGTCTCACGAAGAGTGAAGAGAACATACGCTCTATACTCCAGATGAGCCTTAAATAAAAAAGTATCCGTTGGGCCTACCGTGTAGGTTTTAACGGATGGAGTTGCATTAATCGGGTATCTGAATGCATCCCTGTGCTTACCGTTCATGTTCACGTGGAAATAATAATCTCTGAATTGCCGGTGATCTGCCTTTTTGAAGGTAACAGACACTTGATCACCGCTAATACTTACACTCACGGCTTCATCTAGCATCAGGATCTGCGCATCATCAATCTGCGCTCTGATATGACTCTTCCTCTCCGGGCTAAGTTTCATCCCGATGAGCTCTGTTCTCAGTGCGTCAAGATTTGCCTGTGTAACGCTCGTGGCGAGTGCTTTTCCGTTGTAAAGCGCTTTAATACCATTTTCCAGAATCTGCTGTTCGACTGCGGTAGTATTAAAAACGTTTTTTCCGGATGAGTGGACGATAAAGGTTTGTTTTATACCAAGAACAGAGTGGCGGATCTCAATATGGAAAGTATCTGAAGGGCCGGCTGATGTGGCAGAAGACCAGATAAATTCATTCAGCGTCGAACTGGCTGCTTTACCTTTTTTAAGCTCTGACTGATAACGGCCATTAATTATCAGATAATAATCATAATTTCTGAAATCCCTGCCGGGCTTATTGTTGAACTTCACTAACACTTTGTTAAAGTCATCAACCATAACATCTGAAAGAGTGTCGTTAAGCAACAGTGGTAATGCTGCATCAAGCATGGCTGTAAGTTTTGTTCGCTGCGTGCCAGCGAGCTTCATCGCAGAAAGTTCTTGCCAAAGTGCGTCCAAACCATCCTGAGTTACGCCTGGTACCAGAGCCTTTCCTTTTTTCAGCGCATTGAGTTTATTTTCAAGTGACAGCTGATCAGTGGCAGAGGTATAAAAAACGCCTGCGCTGGAGGTATGAATGACGCGTCTCAGGGGGCCTCTGCGTACCTCAATACGCATGGTGTCAGCGGGGCCGCCTGTAGTGGGTATTATCCATGAAGTCCCTTTCACCGAGCACGGGCTAACGGCGATACCCTGATTGAGTTCTGTCAGGCGCTTTTCGTTCAGAAACACATCGTAATCGTAATTTCTGAAGTCTCTGCCTGATGTGGTGCTGAAGACAACAATTACATTATTCAGCGCATCTATCGTGACACTGGAAAGTGATTCTTTGAGAAGTGTTAACTGTGCTGCATCGACTTCATGCATCAAAGTATCGTAGGGAGGAGCTGTGGAGTTTTTACTTTCCAGCAAAGCGAGAATGCTATCTATCTCAACTTGTATTTCGCCCGTACGCAGAACTTTTTTTGTTTCATCAGCGTACAGAGCATGTATACGAAGCTTTAGATCTTCCTGCTCTTTTTTAAGCAGATGCTTTGCCAGCTGCAGCCTTTCTGTCAGGACTGATAAAAATTCGGCATCAAACTTTCTGCCACTAATTTCCTGCTCCAGCATGTCGATATCCTTTAATACCACGCCATTTCGCAGGACTGTAAAGCCGACATCGGAAAATAAAGCATTCATTTTATCTTCAGTTTCACTTTTCGTATCGTATGACTCATAGAACACGTTATGCGCAGATTTGTACAATGTATAAGTTTCGCCAGTGTTGCCAGCTTTACGTACTTCCAGGCTAAAGGCATCAGTAAGTTTAGGCGTAAGTGGCACCGTCCATGACAGGGCATCAAGGCGTGAGGGGTAGGTAGGCTCACCTGACTGAAGTTCAGACTGATCTTCATCGTTAAGGCGCAGGAAGTAGTGGTAATCCCTGAAATGGCGTGTCTGCGTCTGACTAAAGGTGACTGTTACATGATTTTTTGTGTTCACTTTACAGTTGAGGACCGTCTCATTTAGCAACAGTTGTTGCGCATCCGAAATCTGGTGCTGAATTTCAGCGTAATCCGCGCACCATGACAATTCATTCTGAACCTCATCGCCTATTTCATCGATATCCGCCTGCGTTATGCTCGCTAATAACGCTTTACGAGTCTCATCAGTAAACAGCATACGAATACGTTGTTTCAGGTTTTTCACGCGGGTATCCAGCATTTTATGTGCATGGTTAAGCAGGCCTAAAAGCTCTTCCCGTTCCTGTACGCTCAGGTCGAGGGTCAGTAATTCTTTTTGCAATGAAACAATATCCTGAGGCTCTATCTGGGAGAGCAGAGCGGATAAGGTGGCATCCTTAAATAACGCCTTAATGCGGCTATGCAATGACAGGCTTTCAGTTGAAGGAAAAGGAAATACATATTTTTCCATCCGGTAGCGCACGATGAGGTAAAGCGCTGACAGGTCGCAGGTAACATAGTCAATGATCCATGTCCGGGTGAATCTCTCATAGTGTGAAAAATTATGAGCTACCCCTTTCGACAACCTGCCGATACAAATTTTTTCAGAGTTACACAAATCGAACTCAGCGCTAAAAAGATAAGGATCAATCATTTCACTGAAGCAAACAGTGACCGTTTGACCGCCGAGTTTCATTTCGCCTTCATAAAGGTCATCTGAGGAAACAATCGTGTATGAATTAAGGAGGGCATTAATTATGTATGGCTCAATCAGCTCCTTTTTATTACTTTCATTGGATACTGCTCTTATCTCGCGGGGGGACAACCTGAGCTGAGCCTGCATAAGGCCATCTGTGAAACCAAAGACAGAATAGCCCGTTTTCAAGCGGTTCTGGGGTAATGGGTCAGTCATAAGTGCTCCATTTCAGTAATTGAAGCGGAAGGATCGAGATGTCTGTTTCTTAAAAGTAGCCTACAAACAGAGCAAGTTACATGGGCTACCAGCCAAAAAGAGTGGGATTCCGGCGGATATTGATCGCGAAAGCGTTGGATATCGCGCCTCACATATGAAAGGGGCAGTTAAAAGCAAACGAATTTCAGATAAGCGCCAGATGTTGTGGCACTGGCTGTATTTGCGCTGCGCCAGAATGTAGGTGAAGTCGCCAGGACCGAATCTGCATAAACAAAGAATAAGCGGATTTGCATGATTGTTAATATTGATAACCACCATCTGAAATTTGAATAATCTTAAAATTATTTTATCCTTATCTGGCATCGTATTTTAGATTATGAAAGTGTGCAAACTGTATCAGTAATCAACTTTGCATCTGTTACTGTATTGTTTTAAAACAAATCAATACCTTGTACGTAGATGCAGTCAAGGCGGATAGAGTGAGAGTTACCATATGCACTTACTTCGCGAAGCGCGATTCAACAACAGATACAGAAGGTTATTCAGAGATTATTCACCCATCAATAACCGTATGCATGACAAACCTAAACCTTATGATGTTGCTGCCAACTCAACAATAAATGTAAGTTTGAAACTTGATCTTGACCCGCTATATTCAGACAGCTTTTGTCTCTAAGTTAGCGTTATCCGTCGGCTCCGGTATTCCCTCGGCGAGAGGTATCCCAGTGCACTGTGCGGATGGTTTTCATTGTAATGCTCGAACGCTGCTGCAAGGTTTATTAACGCCGTTCTCACATTCGGTTTTGGCATGAAGGCGATGTAGTCACTTTTCATCGTTTTTAACGAACCGTTCAGCCATGCCATTGCTCTGCGGACTGCTCACTGCGGTTGTACACGGCTCCAGATTCAGTTCTCTCGCGAACCAGCGGGTTTCATGCGCTACATAAGCAGATCCGTTGTCCGTCAGCCACTGGATTGATTTTTCCGGTAACTGATTACCGAACCGCTTTTCCACTGCACCCAGCATCACATCCTGTACCGTGCTGCTGTCGTAACCCCCTGTACTGGCAGCCCACTCCAGGGCTTCTCTGTCGCAGCAGTCCAGTGCGAACGTTACCCGCAGCTTTTCACCGTCATCACAGCCGAACTCGAAGCCATCTGAACACCACCGCAGATCGCTTTCTGACACTGCAACTTTACCGTTATGCTCACGCTGCGGACGTTGCGCTTTATCGTGCAACAGCAACAGGCCGTTCTCGCTCATCACACGATAAACCCGTTTGGCATTCACGGGGGGAAGCCCTTCATTGCGCGACTGTTTCCGCAGTATCGCCCACACCCGTCGATAACCATAGCCCGGCATATCGCTGATTATCGCAAGGATGCGCGGCAGCAACTCTGCATCTGCTTCCTCATTCCGCCTGTTACAGCGCCTGTTCTGCCATTCGACGGGACGATTGACCCGAAGGGATAACTGCGCACGCGACACGCCTAAAGCCCGGCTGACCTGTGCTATTCCTTGTCCTTGGGCAACAAGGGCGCATGCGCTATCCATTTTCGCGATTGACCGTACTCCACTGCTTCTTTCAGGATCTCATTCTCCATCGTCTTCTTACCCAGAAGACGCTGAAGTTCCCTGATTTGTTTCAGCGCGGCGGAGAGTTCTGAAGCCGGAACGACCTCTTCTCCGGCAGCCACTGCGGCGAGGCTGCCTTCCTGGTACTGCTTTTTCCACTTAAACAGCAGACTGGGCTGAATGCCATGCAGACGGGAAATGGGATACCGACATTCCCGGCTCCATCGACTGCTGAATAATGGCGATCTTTTCCTGTGGCGTTTTACGCCGACGGGCTTCTTGGCCCAACAGTATTTCGGTCATTTCAAAATTAGGGTTAGTGTTAGACATATATTCAAGCCTATCTCTTAAGTTAAGAGACTTCTACTGTCTGGCTTTACGTGGGGCCCACTCATGTAAGTTTGAAACCTTTTCCGTCAGGGAGAACCCACCTGCCCGGTATTTTTTGTTCTAAATCTGTCAATACGGTGTATTCGTATGCATCTGATCGTGCCCGTACCGCTCTGCCGCTTATCGTTGAATTTTACCCGAGGAATGCGGATTGTTGCATGAACTGGTACGACCTTCAGAACTTTGAAACGACGATTATTTCTTTGCAACGTATAGTATCTGCCGTCAGTACTGAACCTGGTTCCTCCAGCGGGACCGGCTGACAATATCAGGAAAAACGCCATTTATAGAAGGTGAGCAACCCTACAACGCGGGAGCTATGTGTCTTATGGTGCACAACGGTCGCCATCTAAAAAGCATGGATAATCGAATTAGTTAGTAATGCCAGTCGATTATTTTGGGTAATGTTGGTAATGGGGTATGTACTTTAAGTAAAGGTTAATTCTAAGGTTAAGCGTAAACTACAAAGAAGATTTATTTACTATAGA
Source organism: Pantoea sp. BJ2 (assembly GCF_040255075.1). Lineage (NCBI taxonomy): Bacteria > Pseudomonadati > Pseudomonadota > Gammaproteobacteria > Enterobacterales > Erwiniaceae > Pantoea > Pantoea sp. BJ2. The sequence continues at coordinate 246,842 of NZ_CP158294.1, read as the reverse complement.
AAAAACAATTAATTACATAATGTGGCAATGGCGATAAATAAGAATTAAGCCATTACTGGCTTGAGGGTGAGTTTAGTCTTACTTAAGGTATAACCTGTTTTTTTGATTGTCCAAATCAGTAAGTTGCTGCTGATTTAGGCAATTGACGGGAAAGAAGATTGCTGGTCTTCTGGGGAAGGAAATATTACCGGCAGAGGGCATCATGAATAAAGAGTCTCCTTTTACATCGGGTACCCAGCGAAAAACACATTATCTGGATAAAAAGAGTGGATGTAAACTATCATTAGATGATCTGATAATACTCTTGAGGAAGATAAACGTTAATGAGGAAGATATAGATTTATTGTTAGTCAACGCCGGTATCGAAAGCTCAAATAATTAAATATATATAGCTGTCGAAAGTTTTATTAAAACAGGAAAGAAGAGATATATAGTTGGGCTTAAGGGGGGTTAATAATAAATATTATTGCAACTCATCTGATAAAAGTTCTTTAACGATAAGAGTGAACTACCGTCCAAAATGAAATGCTTATCAATATATTTATTATTATAAAACCATCAAGTCGAAGTCTGGTGCTAATCATCAGATGGTTCCAGTAAAATCTGATAGTATGACAGAAGATGATTAACGATCATTCTTAGTGGATAAAATCAGGAAGGATGGTGCGTTAAATTTATTGGCGCGTTCTGGATTATAACAATAACAATTGTCTTTAAAGGGGCGATTTTGTATTGTAAATTATGGCCATTCAAAAGATTTGTACTGTTGTTTTACTTTTTTTGCAAAAAAAAACGGCCATTTCAGGCCGGAAATTTTCCAAGAGAAATAGAAAATATCTAGAGAGGGTACTCTGGACACGAACACGAACACACAGTACACACGAAAGCACTCAGTTGTAAATTCATAGCTAACCTTAATCAACAAGGTTTTAAGTACTATTTAAAGAGGATATTTTAAAATATAATTACTTACATCAATTCTAAAACACAATCGTGATGTTTTCCCGTAGTTGGCACATTAACCAGATTAACAGAATTTTCTAAAAAATTATTTAATAAAAACAATCTATAGAGCAGCTATGGTTTATAAGCCATTAATCTGCACCACTTACTTTTACTATCAGCACTTAATTGAAAGCAAACATATCAGCGAAATACAGAAGTTGTTGTAAAGAGTATTGCATAAATCATTTGTATTGTGTTTGCATAAAATGATAACGAAGTTTTTATAAACTGCAAACATGTGACTTTTGATCTGTGTATTTTTAAATTTTAGCCAATTAGTTTCTACTCTATAATTAGTCAAGTGATATATTTTTTTCTAGGTGGGTTTTCTGGATACGAATCACGGTGGAGTCGGTTTTTAATAGCATATCGTGTAAGCATCCCTGCAAAGCGGACCATTCACATTTAGAGATCTTCCGACATACTGACTATGTCCCCGAAGGAGATTACCATGCGCAAAGCCCGATTCACCGAACACCAGATCATTGCCGTCCTGAAGTCCGTCGAAGCTGGACGTGCAGTCAAAGATGTTTGTCGCGAAGCGGGAATATACGAGGCCGCGTATAACAACTGCTAAGCGAAGTTTGGTGGTATGGAAGCCTCTGATATCAAGAAGATGAAAGATCAGGAGGACGAAAATCGCCACCTGAAGCAGATGTTTGCCGACCTGAGTCTGGAATGCCGGGCGCTGAAAGACGTTACCAAAAAAAAGCTTTAAAACCAGCGATAAAGCGTGAGCTCGTCAGCTATCTGACCGCGCAGTTTACGATGAGCATACGCCAGGCATGCAGGACGTTATCGCTGAGCAGGACAGTTTTTCGCTATAAACCGGACACGCGACGTGGTGAACCGGTGATCCAGGCACTGACTGAACTGGCAGAACGCTATCCCGGCTACGGCTTTAAGAAGCTGTTTCATGTGCTTCGTAGGCAGGGCCACGTCTGGAACCACAAGCGCGTACACCGGATTTACCGCCTGCTGAAACTGAATTTTCGGCGTAAAGGTAAACAACGTCTGCCGGTGCGAAATCCGGCTCCGCTGGCCACGCCGGAAGCACTCAACCAGAGCTGGTCGATTGACTTTATGCACGACGCACTGACATGTGGCCGACGTTTTCGGACTTTCAACGTCGTGGATGATTTTAACCGCGAGGCTCTGGCGATAGAAATTGACCTGAATATCCCGACACAGCGGGTCGTTCGGGTGCTGAACAGGATAGTGGCAAACCGTGGATATCCGTTGAAAATGCGGATGGATAACGGGCCAGAACTGATATCACTGGCGCTGGCATAATGGACTGAAGAGCACGGAGAGACGCTGGAATTTATTAAGCCGGGTAAGCCAACGCAGAGCGCCTTTATAGAGTGGTTTAACCGAACGTACCGGACAGAAATCCTGGATTTTTACCTGTTCAGAACGCTGAATGAAGCCCGGGAAATTACGGAGCGCTGGCTGAATGAATACAACAACGAGCGGCCTCATGAACCCCTGAATAACCTGACGTCGGAAGAATACCGGCTGATGGCTGAGAAACCGGGAATCTCAAAAAGTGTATGGAACTAAAACAGGTATGCTTACACTGGAATTTATCGAACCAAAGAAACAAATTCAGAATACATTTATTGAACGCTTTAACCGTATGTACAGCACAGCAATACTCGATTTCAATCTGTTTCGGATGCTAAACGAAGTACGGGAAAGCTCAATGCAGTGGTTTTCAGGATATAATTGTGAACCTTCACACAAGTCACCAAACAATCTGACACCTGAGGTGTACCAATTATAACACCATCTAGCCATACTCATTGAAGGACGTGAGATAAGAGTTGTAAACATGAAGATGGCGTGAGTGTGATTACGAATATTTAAAGTGTAATACGCGCCATAATGAGTAAATTGTTACTGATGTTTGCAATTGACGGAGTGAGTATTTATTGGTCTTCTTAATGAATATAGACTTTCGTTAGAGAACATGATGAATAAAGAGTTTCTTTTCGCATCGTGTACATAACGGAAAAGCCATTATCTGGATAAGAATAGTGGTCATCAGCTATCCGTTGATGAGCTGATACAACTATTGAAATAAATAAGATCCGGGATAATGGGATTCATCAATTTTTAGTTAATGCTGGCATTGAAACTTCGAATAAATATGCACGATGGATCTTTTGGATTGAAATAATAAAAGGATACTTAAAAATCGCGAGAGAGTTGAAAGCTGATAACTATTGCCTCTACACTTTATAACATGAATTTCTCAAAAGTATGAATGAGTATCCATCCTCCAGTAAATAATTTTCAAACTAACTTTCACAGCACCATGACAAAAATCGTTGTAGAACATTCATTATCTCATGTTGAAAGTGAAAAGGGTTAACCCCCGGCTTTAGCTGTCTACCACTGATTGGTAGCAATAATTAGTAACGGGGAGTCATAAACTGGCTTATGAGAGTCTTGAATGTTATCAGCGAATATTGTACTAACCAACTCCAGCGTATTCAACCCTTACTGATGAGTATTGAAATGGCGCTAAAGTCTGTTTATAAAGCAAAAAAAACGGCCAGTTTAGGCCGTAAAGTCATCAACAGGAATTGATAAATTAAGAGGGTACACTGGACACAATTACACACAACAACCATAAACAAGGTACTCAGATACAAAAGTACAAACATCATAGAATCATGTAAGATGTCTTAATTGAATATTATTAAATAACAAGCAATGTTTCGTAACATTGTTTATCGAAACGATACCTGCTAATACTAATCCTATGCAGGCGCAATTTTAAGATGTCAGCAATATTTTCATACGTACTCATTACTTACGTCCATATCGCTTTAGTTACTCGTGTGCGCCGCATTACAATTTAGCAGAAACTGATGATAGCATGACACAAACAATCTTGGTGGTGTTTGCATTAATTAGCTGTAAAGCTTTCATATTATGCAACTATTTGATGGGTTAAAAGTAATGAGATTTACTTTTGGAATATTTAATGATCTCAACGTCTCAATAAGGGTAAAGTTTCAAAATTTAATTGCTTTTGAAAGTTCTTTTTGGTAAATGTCCATGGCCGCACTGTTATGAATTTTTAGCCCCATAAACCTAAGTAATGTCTGATTAACGATACTTTTCATGAGCAGGTTTTTAAGACTGATTAATTGCGATGAAGAGTGAGAGTCAGTCTGTTCTGTACGTTTTATGATGAATGTACTGGTTCCAAATGGATGACTAAAAATTAGTTTTCCTCTGCATGAGTATTGACTACAACCTTTTAGGTTTCATGGAAAACTTTTTATAAGTTATTTCAACCAACCCATCAGGAGTATCAGGGTTGATTAAATTGAGATTTAATATGACTGAGCAAAAATAAAGAGAATATAAATTTAAAGTGACGCGGTGTTGTTAAGTTAATCGGAGTCAACCGGTCAATGCTTATTCCCGGATTTAGGTGGTGGGGGTTTTAAATACCAAGTGTTTTAACTCAAAATCTTTCCTATCAATAAATAATTTCTTAGATTTTTCTTCGAGCTGAACTAGTTCTTGTTTAAAAGCTCCAGGTGGGGAATTGATTATTTTAACGCTCAGTACGGCTAAATCTTCACTCAGTTTTAAATTATGTTTGTGAAAGTTGATGACGTTTTTTTTATTTGCTTTCAATGTGTCATATTTGCGCGCACTAATAATAAAATTTGCCAATGTATGCTCAAGTGAAGTCAAAAGTATTTTTGTTTTGATATCATTTATCTTGTCGGCCTCATTTCTTGCGGCAGTGAAATCAAAAAAAAGTGCTGTTTTTTTGATTTGCACTTTGTCATGTTCAGATAAAATTGTGGATTTTAATCTGTGAGAAACAGCATTTAATTCCATAATAAGTGGGGCTCCGGGTAGAAAAATAATTCGAGTGGTTAGAGTTGCATGGGTATCGTCAGCGCAGAATGCTGAAAACAGTTTTCTGAAATTCAACGATTTTATCAAATTTTAATAAATCGATACCTTCGCCAATGAAAATATTTTGGCAATCTTTACTGATTGCCAGTGATTATAGAAAAACTCTGCAATTAGATTCATTTTTTTGTCATGTTCAAACCGCCTAGGATATCTAAATTTAAAGTAACTGCTATTGATCCAGGTCAATTTTTATATTTATTACGTTTAACTTTATCGTAAGTGGTTTTTGAGCTTTGCAGTATTACTTACGAATGTTAGAGGCCTGAATCTTATTTGGATATGCCAGGCGGTTTCAGATAAAAACTCAAATGTTTCCTAGTAAATGATACCTGCATCAGCTTTATACGTGATAATTAATCAACCAGCTACGCTGGATTAATTATAGTTTCGCTTAAAAGTTCATCAGTGCTAAGTAATAAATTGTGCGGGTACATAAATTTTTGTCAGTGCATTCTTAAGTGAGGGGGGTTATCAAAAACCCCCTATCAATTTATTCGGTTTTACAATGGATTTTCTGAATGAATGTTAATTATAATTAATCTCCATTGCCTGATGACTGGGGCGATAAACTTAAGTGTTTTTTTAAATACACTCAGTTGTGAGTTTTTTATGTGCCGATAAGATTTACCGCAAAATCTACCGCCTCTTACGTTTTTTTTGCAAGAGATTGTATTAGTAAAGAGCGCTATTTCATAATTAAAAAATCCGGTTTTAACTTGCTTGTTTTTACAGGTCATGATGCTGAATTATGATCTTTGAGAAATTGCGGTTTCTGTTATAAATAATGGTGTAAAACTGTATAATTCATGACTTGGATAAAATTTTTCAGAAGGCGTGAGACGTGGGTAGCGTACTGCATTTGTTTTTACGGATTATTTATTTAGATTAAACCTTACGCAAATCTATACAATATAATTGTCAACCTTCATGATTTGCATGCGTATTTATTTGCTACTTATGATGATTTTAGTCGTGCGAAGTACCAGTGTATATGTAATGACATCTGGCGATAAGTTCGTATGATTAGTCCCGATGTAGAGGGCTATAATCTTATTGAATTTATTGGCTTTCATAAGCAGTTTATCCTTCGCGAATGATTGCTTACGCCTTTTATCAATAACATGTTGTTTTAACATTATAAGGTTCATTTTATGAAATCCACATATGTAATGCTAACATTAATGATGACTTTCCCTGCTTTAAGTGCAAATGTTCAACTTCATAATGAGCAATCAATTTTTAAAAACCTTTCGGTTGGTGATGGATACTGTCTCGCTTCTTCAGACAATAAAACCGATCTCAATTTCAGTGTATGCAAAGATTCGGTTGAACAGAAATGGACCTTAGTGCCATCAACTATAGGCATGTTTATGATTCGCAATGAATCAGCGCCTGGAAAATGTTTAAGGACTTTAGGGAGTGGAGGTGCTGTCCAGCTTGGAACATGCAGTGGCGATGGTTACACCTCTATGAGGTTATGGAGTGTCACGCGTGCGGGCCAGGTGATTTTTTTAAAAAACAAGTACAAAAATGACGCAGGTCATAATGAATTTTTTGTCGCTGAAGCGCAGACTAAAACAGTCAAAATGTCTGCTTCAGCTGATACAGAATCTAAAAGCTGGGATTATTCCGGTGAGATACCTTCGCCAAAAAATCCTGTGACAGGCAATAAAAAAGTATTATTGATGGCGACACATTTCAACGATGTCGCCCCTGCAAACCCTGAATTAGTCAGAAAAGCCGTATTCGGTGACGGGGATGATAATGTATCCTTGCAGCATTATTTAAAATCCGCTTCACGCGGGAAGCTAAGCATTAATGGCACATTTTTGCAGGACATAAACCTTGGTGATCGTCCTGCAGCATGTACCTCCTCACAACTCCTTGAAAGTGCGCGAAAAGCAGCCCGTGAAAAAGGAATTGAGCCTAACGATTATAATTATCTTTTTGTAGATATTTCATTTTTATCCACATGTAAATGGGATGGACTAGCCGCTACACCGGGTAACTGGGTTATTGGGAATGGTTCAGGTCACAAATATTGGATGTGGTCACATGAGTTTGGTCATAACATCGGTTTGAAGCACATTACAACACTTCGTAAATGCCCTGTTAACGGAGATACCGTTGAACTCGGCAGCAAATGCACGATTGGGTCAGGTGTAGATGCGGGAGATACGATGGGCGGAGGTGGAGGCAGAATGTATCCGGTAAATTATCAGTTATTCGCGGGATGGTTGCAGGATAAGGACGTGCCAGAAATTAAAAATGCAGGTACATACTATCTGTTACCCCTCTGGCAGGATGGTGGAGCTCAGGGTTACAGAATTACCCGCTCAGATGGGTCTGTTTTAGTTCTGGAGTTCAGGCAGCCGCGTGACGGTTTCGAAAACTGGCCGGAAAATAATCCCTTTGTTAAGGGGGTGACAGTACGTATTGCAACTTACAATGGTGCTGTTCTCACAAATACACTCGTTGATGCTACTCCAGAGACGGATGATATGAAAGATGCCCCGCTGATGCCGGGCAAAACCTTGTATGATACGCTTTCAGGGAAACTGATCACTCTGATTTCTACTGACAGCAGTGGCGCGACTATACAGGTTGAAGATAAGGATTAAGTTTAACCGTTGAATGAGCCGGTGATATTCCGGCTTATTCTTTCAGTTCAACGTTACTGTATTCAAAATGAATGCAAGCGTAATGGTTTATGCCGGGGTGTTGAAACAAGCCATTGCTATGGCTGGTGCTGATGATTTTTTTAATAGCTTTTGCTCCAGCTGCCGTAATCAGTGTATTGAGCAGGTAGCGCAGTTTTTAGCCGAAAGCCGTCTCAATCCTGGGAAGAAAAACCAGGCTAATTTTACTAATGTTCCGATAGATACACCATTACCGGGTAATGATTCAGGCTCAGGAGGGCGTTGCCAGGACTTAATACGAGTCGTATTTGCTGCCCGAATAGAGTGGCAGCAGTGAACAAGGATTATGGCAGAAAGGCTGATGCGAGTGACATAATTCAGGGTTATGCGCAGAACTGTATATCCGTCCTGCTATTCACTTCCTATCTCTACCTCCAGTTGAGGCTGATTGACGAGTCTGAGATCCCTTTCGAAAGAGGGCTCGTGTACTTTGAAGTTATCTGTAATGCAGTCAGAACCTGCCATAGAAAGTCGTCCGGGCGCAGGCCATCATCGCGAAGGTGCTGGACCACCTGCCGCTGCACCGTCAGTATAAATGTCGTCTTCAAAAGAGGAAACCCGCCGGTGAGTCCGGTCTCGAACTGGATCGGCGAGGCGGACGCATGCCTAGCGGCGTTCAGCGGATACCTGCGGACGTTCGTGAGCGCGGTAGGTTCTGCGCGCGACGTGGTGGCTTACTACTGCCGCCCAAGGCAACCCTTTGCATTTTGCTATCCTCGAGGCCGACTGCCGGTCGCACATGCGGCGGAAGTTCATGGCGCTGTACAAGATGAACTGCAGCCTGGAGGCAAAGGAGGCGCTGGAGCAGATGCGTTATCTTTTATCAGCTTGGGCGAAAAATAACAGCCCGGTCGCCGGCGCAGAAGCGGCGGTGATGGCAGCGCTACGCGAAGCGCACCTGACGGGTTTCTATGGCTGGTTGCTGTGAAGCAACCAGCCATAGAAACCCGGGGCGCGCGTTACATAAAGGCCTTCATGTAGGCGCTGAAGCATTGGCCGCTGCTGTTGACTAATAAGGGGGACGGTCTATTGCCGCTGGCCAACAACTGCTGTGAGCAGCTGATACGTCCGGTGGAGGTCGGCCAGCGTGACTGGCTTTTCGCGGGTTCGCTGAGCGGCGGGGAAAGGATGGTGGACCTGCTGACGCTGCTGCACACGGCGCGCCGAACGCTCATGAGCCTCAGGCGTGGCTGGGAGAGGTGCTGAAGAAGCTGACCTTGTGGCTGCAGTCAAAACTGCGTGGGTTGCTGCCTTAACGTACGTGACCCCGCCAGAATCAATAGCTTAAACCACGAGCACAGCTCTCGTTTATGCTCAACGCGAGTTCATCCAACGCTTATGCTTGTCTATTGGCATTCTGCACCCTGCCTCTTATAACCTGCGCTTAAACGGTAGTCACAGGCGATTTTGAGTTACTGATTACAGTGAACACAAAATCTGAGTGCAGGTTTTGCTCGGATTCTGTAGGCTTTAGCTCCGAAGCGACCTCATAACGTGACGCAAATGGCGGTACGGTGACTGATTCTAGCCTTCACTGTAGTTGGTATGCTCGCATGCTCCGGCGCTGAGATGGTTAAAACTATGCATATGTGAAAACCTCTTTTATCGGATACAACTTGTTCATGATGACTGTAATCAGTCAGGTCATCCTGCACGGTTAACCCCCTTTGGGGCCAGAACATTCAGTCATTACGCGTTTAATTGTTTGCCCTTTATCAGAATGTCTCAGGTAAGGCGATGCTTTCATAATGTGAATATTATTCGCGAATAATGTCTCTGAGCATATTAAATTCTTTATTCAAAGGCAGTAACGCATTGATGTTACGTTGCTAAATGCTCTGCGATATTATAAAGTTTAGGAGCTATCAAAATGATGGCAGGGATTTGCAGCCCTTAATGAAACCAGACAGGATGTTAATTCATCATGTCCAGCCGTGCTCGTCTTCAATTTCAATGGCGGGTCGGATGGGGGAGGTTTCTACCTCGCCAGTTGGTTTCACTGGTCTGCAAACCCTGTTCGATTCGCCACCCAAGGAGCATTCTATGCACGACGAGCAGCGTACTGAACAGGTGTTTGTGGCCGGTACTGATAATGTAATTAATGTACCGGTTGAGTCGACACCTCCCCATTGTAACTGGCACAGGGCCGATATTCTCTGTGCCATTCGGAAAGCCGGCAGCAGTCTCTCTGCGCTGTCCAGAGAGGCCGGCTTATCCTCCTCGAGTTTATCCAATGTTTTCTATCGTCCCTGGCCACGAGCAGAGCGGATCATTGCGGAGTTCCTTGATAAAGACCCTGCTGAAATCTGGCCGGAACGATATCGTTAGTAATATCTGCCGGAGAGGTTATCCTCTCCGGACTTTATGGTCTCTGCGGGTAACGGGATTATATTACGGTGAGGTACGTCCAGCCTGATTGAATGCTGTTGCTGGCTCCATATGCCCTGATTCCTTGCACAATGTAATGAAAGGGTGCATGAGCAGACATTTGGGCCTGATTTTCGAAGATCAACGATGCCACGAGTGTGCAGGTCGCAACAGATGGAATGGTGGCGCTCAAAGCGTAACAGTACAACTCTCATGCGCCGGATGCTTCAGCCAGCTGTCCCTTACCTGCGCCATAATTAATCAACATGACTATAAACATCTTACAATCTTTAATCTGTGGCGTATTTTAGGAAGCACGTGTTTACAGAAGCCTGTCGGATTTAGCGTTTTGCCTGAGCAAGATTCCTTTCAGCCCAATATGTGGTACTTATACCCTTATACTCGATGACCGTTTGACTGCCAATAAGACGATTATTTTTTTGTTCATCAGTGGGTCGGCGCGTTTTCTCGTAGTTTTCTATAACCCTGTTGGTGGTCAATATTCCCGTTTTATACTGTTCACTGTTTTCAGCAGTGACTAATGTGAAACTGTTCTTGAAATCTTTTCTGTCCTCAGGGCGCATATCGATGGCATCCTGATTTTCGATGTTAACTGATGTCAGATTGATTGGTCGGTTTATAAGTCGTTCAACAGTTTTTATTGCCAGAGATAATTTATGGTTGTTAGCGGGATCCTTTTTAGCTTCCGAAAGCAGGGAAGTATCTGCGTGGCGTATTAAGCCCAGGCTTTGAAACTGGTGAGTATGGGATTTGAACACACCAGGGTATAAAACATTAAGATTACTTCCTCCAAATCCCAGCGAAACGTTTTTTGCCTCAGGATAATCTTTGAGTAACTGGGTGGCGACCTTGAGCAGAAGGTGCTGCAAATGTTTAGCACTATAAAGACTCCCTTTATGCATGTTCATCATAGCAATCTCATAGCAATCGTTCCAAAGCAAAAGTTCTTTTCGGTTGTTTTGCAGATGTTAAAGTGACCAATATAATTATCCTTCTCGTCAATAATCTTCACTGAAAGAAGATCGGCTGATAAATATTCAGCTATGGGGTAATTCCCACCAGCCAGCCCCGGGAAATCGCAGTGCCCTGTTTTGCGGCTGAGCTGGAAGGGAAGGCCAGCCTTGTACTCGTCTGCTGTCAGAGGAATGGCTTTAAGCCCGCTACAGACAATTTTTTTACATGTGAAACTGAATGCTTTTTCTGGATACTTTCCTTGTATCAGGCCCAGTATTGATCTCGACAGGCCATTATCCTTCAGAGTCGATTCATGACTTACCAGATCTTTGAAAACACTCAACCCCTTAAAATGAGTTTTATCAAAAACTAAAGGTTCGCTGAAATTTTCCGACAGTTTACCGCTTGTTAATATTTTGTATTCTTCAGGCGAAATGGTAATTGAACAATTCTGTATTGCCGTTAGTTGATGTGTTATGTTTGCTCTAAAGGTATCAAGACTGGTAGAAACCACGCCTGCTTTAATTAAACCTGCCGTATCATAGGGATGGGATGAGTGCATTGTCTTTAATAACATCTTTTCTCCGGTGCTGTTTTTTAACGTGTTTCAGAAAACTGAAAGGATTTGTTTTTTTCATAAATACATAGGTTTTAAAGTGTCTGAATGGATTCAGAGTTCAATCGGGTGATAATACGGCATACGGTATATATAAATGCATACTGGTTAACTATTGAATTAAAGTATGCAGGATTATTTTTCCAGCACCTCGTTTGTTGTGGTTATGTTATAAATATGTTTTTATGTTTTTATTTTGTGCATAATTATTCAACTGGCAATCGCATTTATTTTCTTCTATTTTACCTTTCTGTGTTTAATAAACTTTAACTTTATGGCTTTAAAATATTTAGTTGCTTGTCATTATGGTTTTGCGTGCAATCCATCTCGAGATTAAATACGGTAGTCAACAGCAATTACGGTAAATGAGTGGGTAATGTGACTACAGGCGTGTTGTTAAATTCGATTGGGTCGTGGTTGAATATTTACATCAAAAAAGACAATTAAGTAAGTAGATGGTAATAGTATGTGATAATAGCTGTACATTATTTAAATGGTTGATAATTTATCGGTTCTATGGCAATTAAACATTATCACGTTCGGGGTCCAGGAGACCTTTAGTTTTAAGTAGTCCGAACGGTTTGCTGAGGGTTATGCATTCATTCAGTTTCAGGTCCCACATGATGTCCGTTATGCAGATAAAGGTGATTAACGTTCATGCCACTTTGAGATGTGCATCCGCTGAATCGGGTTGGCCATCATTAAAAGGGCGATGAATGAAGAGTCAGGAAAACGCCTGCATCTCCACATTTCACTTCCGGCATCAGGCAGGTTACAGACCACAACAATGACCCGTTCATCAGCAGTCTCGAGGCTTTCCGCTCTCCGGACTAACCGATAACGTGTCGTTTGGGCTGGTAAAGCTCAGGACGCTGTCTCACTGCTCATTATCAAACTTAATGTTAAGGATTTGCCCTGAACCATAACTACATGTATCAGCTAAACTTTCGTGTCTTGGGTTTCAGCCTTCCCATGTGAGTAATGGCAGGGCCAAAGAACTTTCCCCCATGTCCTAAAGATGAACGAACTTTACCCGTTCTCTCTCCCTAGTGCTTAACTGTGCAAGTGATGTATCTATCTTGTTCCAGAGCAGGCTGAGGTGTAAGCATTTCGATGTCTTTGAGCAATAGGAGAGAGACGCTTCACCATGAAAAAAACTCAAACCTCTCCATTGAAAAGTGGATCTAATAACCACACATGAAGAAAGGGCACTGTGCCCTTTAACCTCTGGAAAAGGATGACAAATGGCAATTTATGTCGCGCCACATAACAAAGTTGGCCGTGATGGTGGTTCATTTCAGGAATGCACCATGAATACAACAAACCATTCGGTAGTACAGAAGTTTGGGCGATACTGCACCATTCGTGATAATGAATTCGCTCCACCTACCAGCGTTGCTGGTCGATACTGGCTACAGATTTATCGTACCCCGGATAACACTGAGTAAGTGCAGAATACGCAGCATCAGTCATGATGCTGCTATTTAATTTTTTTTTGAAAGAAGGAATGATGTAAAAATGTCCGGAAATCTTGGTCTGCCTCATACATGTCCATGCTGTAACGCCACCACAGCGCATACGGCATCGCAACTTTCGGCTCTGTTTGGTTTAAGAACTGTACCTTCAGGTGCTACCAATCAGAGCTGGTGCCGAAAATGCCGTTCTTCCACATCAAAGAAATAATGACAAGCCGCCTTTTTCGGGCGGCTTTTTTCTGGTCTACCCGCCACGCCACCAGACCGTAGCGGACCGGGCATCCCTTATCCAGACTGCATGAACTTCCCTCAGCGTTTTTATGTCACCTCATGCGCCAGACGACCATTCCGGTACCGGGATTAACGATAGGGAAGGTAGGTAAGATGAATTTACTGAACCGTATTTCGCTCGCAATTAGCTACTGGCATATGCTAAGCCTGCGATCTGGTGTCAGGTAACGTTGTGGTAAAGGGCACACACGCTGCCAGAATCAGTGCCCCCTTCCGGCGTTGGATTAACAGTCCAACTGCCGCTCAGGTTATGTACGCGAACAGAGGCGTTTACGGCATAAGAGACAGGGCTGCCCCATTGTCCAGTCAGGCGAAGAGGCACTGGTTGGGAAGGCAACAGTCAAAGCACGGTGAAGTAGTTCTTAGCTTCAGCCCTGCCATAGGGAGCCTGCATCGCAAAAATGCGTTTCAATTTAGCGTGTTATACCCTGCCTCATTGTGAGCACGGGTTCTGATGCCGGGATCATGGCTCCCGTTCAAAGTGCATATTTCGCTGGTTGCGATCACTGTATTGTTGATTCCGATTACCCGCTTTCTGCACTTTTTTCACTTTCTTATTTTTTACTCTGCGTGATTGGTTTACGTCACTTTTCTTAGTGGTTCCTCTCTCAGTACTATACGGTGGCTGTTATGCACCAGACGGTCCATCAGCGCATCCGCTACTGTCGGATTGCTCACCATTTTGTACCACTCCGGTACCGGCAGCTGGCTTATCACCAGCGTACTGACTCTTACGTACCTGTCTTCCATGACTTCCAGATGATCTGATGACTGCCGCGTCGTCAGCCTTTCAAGACCCCAGTCATCAAGGAACAGTACCGTCTTTTTCGACAGCTGCAGTAGCTGCTTACGGTAGCTGCCGTAGGCATGCCCCGTATTTAGCCCGTCCAGTAATCGCGACAGACGCCTGTAGCCAATCGCAACATGCTGCTGGCACGCCTGTTAACCCAGCGCGCAGGCGACATATGTCTTGCCGCACCCTGTCGGACCCGTTATCAGGATGTTCTGCTGTCGGTGATACCAGCCACTCGTCATCAGCTCGCCCATCTGCTGTCGTTTCAGACCCCGCTCTGGTCGCCAGTCCAGCCCCGATGCCGTTGCCGACAGCCTCAGTTTTGCCTGCCGTCTCAGCCGCGAGACCTTTGTCGCCTCACGCTGGAGCAGTTCGTGCTCCAGCAGCAGACTCAGCCTCCCTTCGAACCCCAGCTCACCGTAAGTGCCCGGCTGTGTCCACTGCAGCTCAAGCGCGCTAAGCATATGGCCCAGCCGCAGCGACCGTATCTGTTCCTGCAACCTATTATCCTGCATACGTTTTTCTCCGTCAGTGATAGTAACCCGCGCCGCGCACGTTCTCGTGCTCAGCGATGTCATCTTCTGCTTCAGGCGGCAGTGCTGACTCGCCTTCGCGGCGGTTGGCCAGCAGGTTCACGATGACTTGCCGGTGGGGCCTTTCCAGCAGCAGCGCCTGCTGACAGGCCGTTTCCAGCCGCGCGTCTCCATATTTCCTCACCAGCGACAGCAGCCCCAGGCACTGCGATAAGCCTGTTCCGGATGTTTCCGCTCATTCAGATTCCATGCGACCACCGTGCGTGTCACGCTGCCGATGCTCTCACCTCAGCTGAGCAGACGCTCCGGGCTCCAGCGCTAATGGCGGTGTAATTCGGGCATGTGCTCGTTGAGCGTTGTGAAGCCGCCTTCTTTCAGCGCTTTTGAATGCTGTGCAACCATCTGCCCACGATGGTACAGCCTGACCAGACGCGTGCCCGCCTCGATATCGATATGGGATCCGACGAGAGCGTGCGGGACGGAGTATGCGTGACGCTGGTACAGCACGTGGTAATCTGGCCCCACCTTTGCCCGCCGGATATCAGTGTATTCATAACGGCATCGCGGCAGCGCGGTCAGGGCGGGACGGTCAAGCGCGTCGAAGCGTGTCTGACGGCTGCTGCCGGGATAATGCCGGTACGCGCGATGGTTGAGTTCCTTCAGCAGGCCGCCCAACGCCACGTTGAGGGCGCGAAGGTGTGGAACACCTGATGGCGCAGACGCATCAGCACACAGTGCTCGACGACCAGCACCGCGTTCTCTACCTTTGCTTTGTCCTTAGGATGATAGGACGGGCGGGCAGTACAGCTGTATTGTAGTGTCGCGCAAATTTCTGATAGTTTTCATTAAGTACCGGATCGTAGCGGTCCGCTTTTTTAACCGCTGCGCGAAGATTGTCAGGCACAAGCAGCTGCGGCACGCCGCCTAAGAACTCAAAGGCCCGCACGTGCGCCATCAGCCAGCTTTCCTGATCCTGCGCCGGGCTGGCTTCGATGTAGGTGTAGTTTGATGCACCAAGCGTGGCAACGTAGATCTGCGCGTGGCGGATAACGCCAGTATCGGGATTAACCACGGGCACAATGGGAGCACAGTAGTCCAGGAACAGCTTTTCAACGGCCATATGCAGCTTCCGCATGCTGCGCTTTTGTTTCTTCACTTAGTCCCGGTAGAGCACGCAGAACTGGATTTAGCAGTAGGCCTTTTCTGGCTCATCATGCTGATATTAATGCCATACCCTTGCGGCGCAGTTCCTGATGGCAGAGTCCGAAGTTATGTGTTGTTAACTGCATCTTTTCCAGTAAAGCATCCTCTCCAGCCAAGTGTCCGACTATAAATGCTTCGGAGTGCGTGCTAATCTCAGTATATCCTCTTCGATGTATACCGTAATTCTACTTGTTCTTACCGAGCCATAAGGCGCGAGCAGACCGGCAGACGCAAAAAAACAGCGGGTGCGTTAAATTTATTTAATAGAATATAATGTAAAACATGCTTATTTATTTAGTGAGGTCTTTGCCTGCGGTTATGATCAGAAATGGGTGCTCTTCTGGGCTAATATGGATCTCCTCATATGCAATTATTGCAACTTTAATTTCGAAATCAGCTATCAGATGACTTAAGTCTGCATCGTAACGCTGAATATCATCCCCGGTAAACCCGGATTAAATCCATACGTCTGATATATCAATTAATAATAATTCAACTTCTGCTCCCGCTTGAATAATAACCTCGCCTGATAGGTAAATGTCTTTTTACGCGCTTTTCAAGAGAAGGTGTGTAGCATGAGTGCAGGATTTGACCGCAGAAAAGGGTGATGAATAAGCAGATTACACGTTCAACGCTTTGCCTGCGCGTAAACAACATGCACATGAGCTGAACAGCTTTAATTTTATAAACTTTTTAGAACAGAATGGCCTGAATTAAGGGGGAGCAGACTGTACAGTAACGTCATGGCCAGTGGCTCTCTGATAAAAACCCGCTACAAGACTTAATTATCCAGTAATGATACCATGGTCAACGGCCAGCAAAGCTGAGTGAATTCTGAATTCATTGACCAGCATGTTAATGAATTTTTAAAGTAATTGGGACGATATGCACAATAGAATTAATACAGCGAGCAGGGGGAAGTGAGGGCTGGAGATTAAGCCAGTACAGTGGCTGATTTTTACCTCTTATTTCTCCGAAACTCGTGTTCGTAAATTCCGCCAGTGACAGGATTATAACCTTTACAACTTGCACTGAGCTGGGCAGAGTGCGTGATATTTCTGTTGATTAAAGACCGCCCTTTTTATCACAGATTCAGTCACGGGCATCGAAGGGCGGTCATCTGCAGCGAACTGATGGATTTATCAATCAGTAAAGAGTCGCACTGTAAGTGTTCCAGAAATATCACCTGCCGCGACTGACTCTCTGGTTTTTACATAAGTTAACGAATAGGGCAGCAAACTTTGATTTAAACCTCGTTCAAGTTTAACCTTTTCATTGGGCCTGATGCATTGACCAGCCGTTTGATCATAAACACAAATTGCCACTCCCGTTTCTTTTCCTTTAGATGGAACAATGAAAGCGCCATCACTGGTAAGGGTCGCACTTGTGAAGTCGATGTAGCTATTTTGCGTACCATTGGTAGTGACTTTGATACCCATAGATTCCGCATGCGATGCTACAGGTTGATTTATTCCCGTAAAGGCTGGAGCGTAGATTGCTTTCAGAGACACCGAACGGTTAAATGTCACGATATCTGCAGGAAAAGCCTCAAGTTTTCCGGTAATATAGACTGTTAATATGACTGCTCTGTCTGATTTTCGAAGGATGCGAAATAGCGGCTCACGATTCCATTCAGTTTTAGTCGGTTTATTTACGAGAAATTTAGCGCCAACTCCCATGCTAATTATTTTTTCTATTGAGGTAATGGAGAGGGGATGGCTCCCACGCCATGTCTGGGTATTGAATTGACTATTTATCCATCTGTAACTCACCGGGTAATCCACTTGCCAAGAATCTGGTATAGTTCCATTAACTCTTTCAAAAACAATGTCACATTTTTTATCCACCGGATTGAATAAAATTTCGCGTATCGGCTCGATGCTAAAGACTGACCATTCACCCAAATAATAGTAACCCGTTATGGTTCTTTCTATGGAAGTTTCTTTCCCGTTACTGCAGTCAGCCTTAACATTCGCGCTAACTACTAATCCCATTAGCGTGAGCATACTGAAGAATATTTTGGGTGCAACTTTGAGAGGATGCAGTAGATTCGTTATACATTTCATTTAATTTTACTCAAGTTGTTGAATTTCAAAAAACGCACGCGACCTATGTAGACAGGATTAAACACGACGGTCATTAACCTGATGTTATTTTTTACTTAATCCCGACGCCATAAACTAAAGCTCGTAAGTTTTGGTATTGTCTTATGGAGAGAAAGGCATGATGCGATATGCCGGGCCATACCGCCCGGCTTTTCTCCGTTATCTGCAGTTAAGCTCGGCCATGCGCAGTCTGGCGCCCTCATCCTGCTTTTTGAGCGTGACGGGCGCTTCACATTGCTGTCCGGATTCTTTGCCCCATGACACCTTCACGCGCGATGTCCCCTTCACTCCACTAAGGTAGACCTCACCCTCACTACCTACGATGCTATTGCTTACCACCTCGTCAGATTGACCTGACATAAGCGTTGCCATTGCTCCAAACGGTACCGGTTTTCCGTTATGTCGCAGGGTGGCCAGTACGCGTGCACCCACGGTCGGTTTAAAGTCAGCCAGTACCAGGGCGCCGTAAGTAGGGATCACCACCTGGGAAGTCTGCTCGATGTCCACGTTGTCTGGCAGACTCATGGTGTCAATGCTGACATTATTACGGCGATAGGGGGTGATATACGGAGTTGCTGTATAACCACGCCAGTCAGTTTTAACGCCCGTCTGATTTAGCACGCTGACACCCCCTGCCTCCGGAGCCCGTACCAGCGCTGCCGTATTGCCCAGCGACTGGGCGAGCGTAACGCCATAAGGGTGAGCAATCACTGATCCACTCATACCGGCACTAGCCTGACGACCGTTACCGTCATAGCTGTAGCTGGCATTGAGGTTGGCGAGCGGAGCATTCCAGCTTGCGTACGCTGAGCCGCTATTACCTTCACCTTTATTCGCCCAGCCTTCCTGTACGTTCCAGTTGAGGCTTCTGTCTTCAAGCGCCTGACCGCTCAGGCCAACCTGATGACGGCTGCGTCCCTCATTATCGTGATAGGCCGAGTAAGTGGCACGGCTGTTACTGAGCCAGTTGCTAAGCGGTATTGATACGCTGGCGTAGACGCTGCGGTCCGCTTCAAACTGCGGATAACGCGAGTCATTGAGGCTGATATTGAAATACAGGTTGCTGAACTCAAATGAATACCCGAGCGACATAGTACGTTCACTGCCAGACTCTCCCCAGTAATCCTGCTGATAAGCAGTAAAGGAGAGTGAGCCGTAATCGCCGAGTTGCTGACTGACCTGGGCCTGCAGCCGGTTACGTTTATTGTGCGTGCGTCGCCAGTAGTCAAACGGGTCGTCTTCATCAAATGTTGTCCCCTGTGGCAACCGCTGAGCAGCCTCAGTAAAGTCATAATAACCCGATGTAGAATAGCGATAGCCTGCCAGAACGAACGAGGTGCCGCTTTGTAAAATGTCTTTATTGTACTGTGCGCGTACTGACTGACCTGAACGCGCGGGACCGCCATCTAACTGGGTGTTTGCATGCGTAACGTCGAGGGACAAAGAGCCAAATCTGCCAAGCCCCTGACCCGCTCCAAGCATCGCCGATTTATAGTCCTGTGCAGCGATGGCTCCGCCGTAGACTGTCGTACCATCCAGGATGCCATATTGCAGCGTACCCTGCAGAAAGCCAGGTTCTCGAACGCTATCAGACCACGCACGGTATTTGCCGCCGGTTAATGAAAATCTCAACCGGCCTTCACGCTGCATACCGGGCACCGCGGAGAAGGGCTGAACAAAATTCGTCTGTGATCCATTCGCCTCTTTTACCGTGATATCGAGAGTGCCACTGCTTGCTGTAGGATAAATGTCCCTGATCTCAAACGGGCCGGGTGCGACGGATGTTGTATAAATAACTGTCCCATTTTGTCTGACCGTAACCGTAGCATTTGAACGAGCTATTCCCCGCACTACGGGCGCAAAACCGCGCAGGCTGTCCGGTAGCATGCTGTCATCAGAGGTAAGCTGTATACCGCGATATTGTATACTGTCGAACAAATCACCTGGCGTTGAAGAATCCCCGAGCGTGAGTCGCGCATCCCACGGCGCAATGTCGTGAAAGGCGTACGTATTCATGCTTCGCCAGTCGTTGACTGTTTTTTCCCGGACGATGCGTCTGCCATTTTCGTCGTAATATGGCTGCTGACCGGTGTTACGCGTGAATGATGAGTTGTTACGAAGCCGCCATCCACCTAAATTCAGGCCACTATCCAGGCGCAGAAAGAGATTGCTGTAATCACTGTCTGCCTCATTACGCCAGTTATTGTTGTAATTGAGGTTGTAGTTAACCATTGCGGCAGGAATGCCGTTATCGCGTAAGGCCGGATCGACAAAGTCGCGTGCACGAAAACGCAGTACAGCCTGCGGGATACTGATATCAAGCCGTGTGATGTTGTAGTCAAACGACGTTGTAATGCCGCTGATGTAACTGGCGGGATCCGTGATAACACTGTCAGCAGGCATAGCGGTCAGTTCAGCTGACGCTTCGGGCTTTAATCCCAGCGACATCCAGTAGCCAGTAGTGAATTCTGGCACGAGCGTATTATCGCGGCTGACAAAGGTCACATTGCTGGTTTCAATGTAATCGCCATTGACGTAAATGTCTGTTCGGTATTTTCCCGGAGGCTGTGTTCCATCATTGAACGCACTCAGATCAGCAACAGCTTGTGTACCTTCAAGGCTGGATAAGGCTGCAGGGTTAAACCATTCGCCTTCAGCAGATATAGCCGTGCCTGACAGGGCGAGTGAGCCGAGCATGCATCCCCGGGCAATCTGACGGGAGATGAAAAGTGATAGGGGTGTGAGCCTTGGCGTCCCCTGCGCTTTACAGGACATGATTTATTCTCATTTAATTGCGAAAGGATTTAGCCGGCGCTGCTCACTGAGCTGGTCATACCGCCACCGTCGTTAATGGCATTCCAGGTAAGGGTTCCGCGCGTTTTTGATTCAATGCGGATTTCACCATCTTTGCCGTTAATGGCAGGGGGGACCGTAATCGACTTATCAATTTTTTTATCGCCAGACATGAGCGTGCCGATTGAGATGTAATACGGTGTGCTGTTTTTCATTACGATAATGTCACCCTCGCGGGAGACTTTTAATTCCCGATAAGCCACTGCTGCTTTTTCACTTGTTAACGCGGCTGGACGATAAATGAGCTTGATAATGTTCTGGAAACTGATCTCAAGTGCGTTCGATGAGCTTTCTTTTTGGGTGCTGGGAATCGCCCTGACATTAATCAAAAAAATACTTTCCCGGTCTGAGGGCAATGCAGCCAGATCAGTGACCGTGAGACGCAGGCGGTTGGATTTACCCGACGCGAGTTTAAACAGGGGCGGAGTGAATACAAATGGCGTTTTAGATTTATTCGCTTCGTCAAAATTACTGACCCATGACTGAATTAGAAACGCTTTTTCTGCCGCACCTTCATCTGGCGCGTTTCTTACTTCAAGAGCGGTTTCTTTATCTTTTTCGTTATAAATGACACGCGTTGCACCAAGGCTTACGCCGGCGGTCGCGGTTTGAATGCTCGCCATAAATAGGGCGCATAAGATGAGTTTATTAAACAGGCGCATGTTCTTTGACCACTTGCAGCAAAAAAATAAACACCCGCGCAACAAAGCACGGGTGATATGAGAGGGTGATTACTTGTAAAGAATATTGACGACAGCTTGTCCTTTCAGATCACCGTTGTTTATGGTTTCTGCTGTCGCAACGGGCTTAGCCCAGAACTTCATTTCAATGTTCCCGCCCTGATCTACCGCCACTGGCTTAGATTCCGTGTTGAGATCGATTTTGGTGGTTTTATCTGCTTCATAAATAGCGAAAGCGACACCTTCTGCACCGTCGGTTGCGGTGTTAGCTATCAGGGTTTTATCTGTGCTGTCTGCCTGTCCATCAAATGTTGCGGTGGCCTGAGAAATTGATTCGCACCCAGAAAGTTTGATGGAGAACGGCACTTCGGCGCCCGGAGTACCAACACCTTTAAAGCTATCTGCTGCAATCAGGCCGAAGTTAACTTCCTGATCGCCACCGCTGCTTACGTCACAGGTTGTTGCGGTCACTTTGCCGGTGAAGGTAATAGTGGCATCCTGAACAGCAAAAGCACTGTTACCAACGGAGCTAAGAATAATCGCTGCAGCTAAGATAGATTTTTTCATCATTTAGATAATTTCCATTCAAATAAAAGTGGATAACGAGCCGTCAGTCATTCTTTGCATGGAGCAAAGAAATAAGCTCTAAAGTCAGACCAGGTCTGATACTTAAATTGTAACGTTTGCGCAAAAAATAAAACGGTTGAATATAAACAACGGGTGTAGAGTGTTGAATAAATAAACATGTCTGCGAAACGTTGCGGCGCATATTACAAATCCGGAGTATCCACTTCAAGGTTAAGGTTTGTTATTTAATCAGAAATCACGGTAACTAAGGGAGGGTTGTAGCGTGTTTTTATATTAAAATTGGCGTAATTTGCCGGGGTTTGTTATTTCATGCTTTCTAAGATCCCCTAATTTTTTAATGTACCATTATGGTTCTTTTGGCACGTGTTTGGCTGTGTTGTCAGTGACTTAATGCCTCATGTCGGATTCGGAGAAGGGGCAGATCTGCGCTGTTAAAATGGTGGTTTAATGGCTTGTTAGTTATTAATTAATTTTCGGAGTGATGGGTTTACTGATATGTATAAACACCACAAAGAAACCTTTCAGGCAGTCAGAATTTACAAAAGAGATTAGCTTTAAATCTGATAGCGCTTTCGCACTCAGAAAATCCTGTGATGAACCGTACACTGATTGCTATTCTTGATCTCACTGTCAAGGGGGCAGGAATATCGGGGGGCGACGGTTTACAGGACGCCGTCGTATTCCTGAATACGCTCATACCATAGCACGAGGATGAAGTATAATTATGCTGATCATCTGTAAATATCACTTTTAATAAAGGTAAAATCAACGGGCTAAAAATGAGAATGAATCGCCACGGGTTTAACAGACACCTCAGAGTCATTTAAGATGACTTAAAGAGAGGTGCCCATGAGCGGTAAGCGTTATCCTGAAGAGTTTAAAATTGAAGCAGTCAAACAGGTTGTTGATCGTGGTCATTCTGTTTCCAGCGTTGCAACACGTCTCGATATCACCACCCACAGCCTTTACGCCTGGATAAAGAATTACGGTCCGGATTCTTCCACTAATAATGAACAGTCAGATGCTCAGGCCGAGATCCGTCGTCTTCAGAAAAAGTTAAAGCGGGTTACCGACGAAAGGGACATATTAAAAAAAGCCGCGGCGTACTTCGCAAAGCTGTCCGACTGAGGTACGCCTTTATCCGCGAACAGCCGTTGCTGGCCTGTTCGTTTGCTCTGTCGGGTTCTGGATGTCCATCCGAGTGGATTTTATTTCTGGCTTCAGCAGCCACATTCACAGCGTCACCAGGCAGACCACATGCTGACCGGGCAGATCAAACAGTTCTGTCTTGAGTCTGGCTGTGTCTAGGGTTATCGCAAGATCCATCTCGATCTGCGTGATACCGGGCAGCCGTGCGGAGTGAACCGGGTCTGGCGGCTGATGAAGCGTGCCGGAATAAAAGCTCAGGTTGGGTACCGTAGCCCACGGTCACGTAAAGGCGAAACCAGCATCGTGGCACCCAACAGGCTCCAGCGGCAGTTCAATCCTGACTCACCGGATGAGTGTTGGGTGACGGACATAACCTACATCCGAACCCACGAAGGCTGGCTGTATCTGGCCGTGGTGGTTGACCTGTTTTCCCGAAAAGTTATCGGCTGGTCAATGCAACCCCGCATGACATAAGAGATTGTCCTGAACGCATTACTTATGGCGGTATGGAGGCGTAATCCTCAAAAACAGGTACTGGTTCACTCTGTCAGGGCAGTCAGTACACGAGCCATGAGTGGCCGTCGTTTCTGAAATCACACGGTCTTGAAGGCAGCATGAGTCGTCGGGGTAACTGCCACGACAACGCGGTTGCGGAAAGCTTTTTCCAGCAACTGAAACGCGAACGGATTAAGAAAAAAATCTCCGGAACGAGAGACGAAGCCAGAAGCGATATTTTTGATTACATCGAAATGTTTTATAACAGTAAGCGTCGGCATGGTTCTAGCGAGCAGATGCCACCGACTGAATATGAAAACTTATATTATCAACGACTCAGAAGTGTCTAGATTATCCGTGGCGATTCAGTGAACAGATTTAGCCGACGCTAATGAATTATGTGTATAGTTATTAAAACTGATGACGAATCATCTTAAACTGTATTGAAAGTCAGACTGCAATACCCGGCTCTGTTCAGCCTAAAAGCATTAAACAGGATCTGATGAACGGCCATCTCAGAGAACCGACCGCAATACACAAATTTCAGCAGCGCTACGTTATCTGAGGTTCGTAAATCTGACATGGCCTTGAGTTAAGTATACAAAACGTGATCCGGGCGAATGAAAATGGCAAGAAGGTATAAAAAACATGAAATATCTTTGGTTTGTTTGTCAATGATTTTTATTCAAATTGTTCATTGGCATTAAGCAATGTTGGGCATAGGTATAAATTCACATTGCCGCACTTTTAATTAGCAATCATTCATAACATGCAACACCACTTTATGACACCGAAGGTGAAATGAATCCAAGAAGTGGTCAGCCTCTTAGCATGCGTGGAATGAATCTCTATGAACGCAAATGGTGACATTTTGCACAGGGCACCCTCCATATGAGTTACTTTCGTTTGCAGTTTATTATCGTTGACTTACCATATTTTGTTAATTGGTAGGTGAAGCGTCATGTGCTGATTGTAATGAATGAACTTAGTTCAGTGATGATGTTTTTTTGAATCACCAATATTTGCATTCTTATTTGCCTTAATTGACGGTTGGCGTAATGAAATAATACCATTTATAAGTGTTTTTAAGCATGGGGCTTCCTCGGGTATTTGCGGAAAGTTCTGGTTTTACAGTCGTTACCAACACGCTGCAGTAAGAGGGTTGTAGCTTTGTGCGGTCCTGTTAATTCGTTAATATTCCCTCTGACAAACTTAGCGCCTTAAAAATAAGAGACGAGTTGCTATAAAAAGAGAGCTTACTGTGTTTAATTGATGTTTAAATAACATTGTCTGGTGTTGTTTTTTTCTTTAAAGGCATTACCATTCGCATCGTTAAACCGTACTTTAACTTGGTGATGTATTCCGGTCGTCAGAAGATGTAAAGGGCGACAGGTATAGAGCGCGTTTAATTCAGACAGGTAAAGCGTTGACATGAACCTCCTTTAATTAACAGGTGATTATCTGCAATGTTATTGCTTGATTAATTTCAGGTGGGCGTTTTGAGCAAAATCGTCTGGTCACACTATATTTGAATAGGAATATGAACATGTTTAAAAAAATTATGTTATCAGCAGCAATCGTCGCAGCCATGGGCACAACTGCTGTTCAGGCAGCAACCAGCGGAACTATCAGTTTTGAAGGATCAATTGTAGACGCTACCTGTACAGTGGATACAAGTGCCAATATTACGCAAACCGTGAATCTAGGTAAACAAGATGCCGGTGATTTTGATGGTGTAGGCACAACGGTGGGTCAGACACCGTTCTCCATTTCTTTAACCGATTGTAATACAGACATTGATGGCGCCAGCGTTACATTCTCAGGTGATGCCACTACTGATGGCACCCTCACTACAGATAATACGACCGTTGGCGTGGAGATCACTCAAGAAGATGGAACTACCGTGATTCCAATTAATCAGGCATCTGCTGTAATTTCTAAAAGTCCTGACAACAGTATTCTTCTTAACTTTAACGCAGCATATAAGGCTCTGGCAGCTACTGTCACTTCCGGTCAAGCAAATGCGCAGGCAACTGCAACTGTGAATTATAATTAATACCTTCACTCTCCCGGAATTACTTTCGGGAGAGTTATCAATTGGCATTTCACCGGTGAGATAAAAATGCGCCTTTTAAAAATGATTATTTTACTCATTGCATTGATTGCAAACATACAGGTCGCCAGGGCAGGAATTAACCTGAGTGGCACGCGGGTGGTTTACAGTGAAGGCAATAAAGAGGTGGCTGTTGCCGTTAATAATACGAATAAAAATGATGAAGGCAATGGCGTAGGCAATTTTTTGATCCAGCCATGGCTTGAACGCTGGCAGGCCGGTGACGAAACAGGTAGCCCTTCAGGTTCTCCGGTGAAAGACAAATCAACATTTATTGTAACGCCTACTCTTTTTACGCTTAAACCAGGTGAATCGAATAATCTTCGGATTACTGCGGTAAATACGCAAAGCCTTCCAAAAGATAGAGAAAGTGTTTTCTGGCTTAATGTGCTGGCTATTCCGGCCACGCCCAAGAATAACAATGGGAATACGTTCCAGATAAACGTTAATACACGTATAAAACTCATTTACCGACCTTCATCCCTTAGTGCAAAAGATGCTGCCGCTGCATATCAGCAGGTAAAGGTTTCGCGTGAGGGGCGCGATATATTACTGGCTAACCCCACTGCTTTTTATATCTCCATCAGCAAGCTGACAGTGGGAAGTAAAAAAATCGAATATCCCGTCACACTTGCACCGGGAGGTACTGTGCGCATTAAAAATACCACGCCCGGAACCATTTCCTGGAATGCTCTGGATGATTATGGCGCAATCACCTCTACTGTATCCCGGTAGGTTAAGCCCTGAAATAATAAGGAACGACAATGCCTAATAAAACTCAGGATTTACCGCGCCCTGCGCCGCTCTCTTTATTCGTTGCGCGACAGTTTGCTCGTAGCTGCATTTTATGTGGTCTCTCCCTTATAGGAACTACGCAGGCAGATACCGAATTGTGGTTTAACCCCGCGGCCTTATCAGGAGGCAGTGGTGATAAGCAAGCCGTGGCCGATCTGAGCGCGTTCAACGACGGTACGCAGCCACCGGGTGTCTACCATTCGGAAATTTATGTCAACGGCGCGTTTATTGGTGCTCGTGATGTGACGTATGTCAAAGCGGGCAAAACGCTGGCGCCGGCTTTTACTGCGGGTTACTGGCGTGAACTGGGCATCAGCCCGAAAGCCTCTGCAGCTCTTGAAGCGATGCCAGACGACAGCATCGTTGATGACCCGTCGAAATTTATACCGGATCTGACCACCGCCTTTACGTACAACCGTATGCGTCTGGATATCAGTATTCCTCAGTCGGCATTACGTTTTCGTGCCCGCGACTACATCAGTCCGAGCATGCGTGATGATGGCTTGCCATCTGCGATGGTTACTTATGGTCTGAATTACAATAACAGCTGGCGTGATCAGGCGGACAGCGATTACAGCAACCTGTTCCTGCGTCTTGGTAGCGGTATTAATCTGGGGGGCTGGCGCTTGCGTAATGATTCGACTTTTACGCGCAATACAGGCGATCAACCGTCCTATGACAATGATGGCAATCGTATTGTCCGTCAGAAAACCGAAACACGCTGGCAGAGCCTGAATACCTATGCGTATCATGATATTGCGCCGCTGGATGCGCGTTTGACTTTGGGCGACTCTTCTACGCCGGGCGACCTTTTTGACAGTATCACTTACCGCGGTGTGCGCCTGACATCTGACGATGGTATGTTACCTGACAGTATGCGCGGCTTTGCGCCCGTCGTGAGAGGGGTGGCACGTTCTAACGCACTAATTACCGTGCGCCAGAATGGGGCAGTAATTTATAAAACCAATGTTGCCCCGGGCCCGTTTGTAATACGTGACATTTATCCCACTGCGAACAGCGGAAACCTTGACGTCAGCATTCAGGAAACGGATGGCACGGTAACGAGCTTTACTCAGGCGTTTTCAGCGGTACCGGGCATGCAGCGCGAAGGACAGATGCGCTTTTCTCTGACGGGAGGTAAATATCGCGCTTATTCCGATACCACGCGTGAACCTTCTTTTATACAAGGCACACTGCAGTATGGCCTGTTTGATGGCACGTCGGTTTATGGCGGCGTTATTGGCGCAGAGGATTACAAATCTGGCATGCTGGGTCTCGGGCAGGGACTGGGCGAATTTGGTTCCGTGTCGCTTGATGTAACGCACGCCAGCACGCACCTTGATGGCGGGCCATCCCGTACAGGCCAGTCTTACCGCGCGCAATACAGTAAAGACCTTCTTCAGAGCGGTACGTCATTTGTGCTGGCAGGTTACCGCTATTCAACGGAAGGTTACTACAGCTTCAGTGACGCTGCCCAAAGGCTGCCTGCAGGAGCGGCCTATGATGATAATGACCCTTATGACTACTGGCGTCGCACGCACACCAAGCGTAACCGTCTGCAGGCTCAGATCAGCCAGCAGCTCGGCGACTATGGCTCGCTTTATGTCTCTGCCTACAAGCAGGATTACTGGGGTGAGTCAGGCACTGAGCGCACCACGTCGCTTGGGTATTCAGTTGGTATTAATGACATTTACTACAGCCTGACGCTGAACGATTCGCGCTATCCGCAGTTTAAACCTGACCGTAGTGCATATTTCAACGTGTCGGTGCCGCTTGACCGCTGGCTGAGTAAAACCCGTGTGAGCTACTCACTTTACAGTGACAACGACGGACGTACGCGTAACCAGGTGGGTCTTAACGGTACGGCACTGAAGAATGGAACCCTTGACTGGAACGTGCAGGAAGGCTGGGCGAATAAAGGGGAAGGAAACAGCGGTTCGGCAGGTGCGACCTGGTACACACCTGTGGCAAATGTGCTTGGTAGTTATGGATATGACGGCAATGGCCGTACAGCCTCAATTGGTCTTAACGGCAGCGTAACGGCGCACCCTTATGGTGTCACGCTGTCTCAGCCTGTGGGTGAGACAGCGACCCTGATTCGTGCACCAGGCGCAGCCGGGGTAGAGATTCAGAACCAGCGCGGTGTCAAAACGGACGGGCGTGGTTATGCGATTGTGCCGTATGCGAGTGCTTATCACCGTAACCGCATTGACCTTAACACCACCAGCCTGCCGGATAATGTCGACGTCCCGCTGTCCTCGCAGTTGGTAATCCCGACATACGGCGCGCTGGTACTGGCCGACTTCAAACCGAACGTCGGGGCGCGTGTACTGGCCACATTGACGCATCGTGGTAAGCCGGTACCGTTCGGCGCAACTGCAAGTCTCTTATCCGGTGATGAGGCCGCAGCAAATTCAGGCATCGTGGCTGAAGACGGTCAGCTTTATCTGAGTGGCGTCAAAGACCAGGGCGACCGTGTGAAAGTTAGCTGGGGTAAAGGCGCTGATGAACAGTGTGTGGCTCCGCTGCAACTTGCCGGAACGGATGAGCAGGCGCGTATACGCACCCTGAACGCGGTGTGTCAATAAGTCTTTAACCGGAGCTAAGATAAGCTATGGCTGCGAATGGACTTATCTTCATCATAAATGAGGAAGGACTAATGATGAATTACTTTAAGAGACACAATAAAACGCATTTTTTTGCGGTGTTGATGCTTATGGGACTCAGTGGAGCTCAAAAAGGTTGGGCAGATTGTGTCAGCTCTAGTATGACCAAATCTTTAATTGGCTCATATGGCGATATCGTTGGCCCTCCAAATACAGTTGTGACGGCTGTTGTAAATTCTGCTCAACCAAGGATTAGAGTTGCAAATACGGGTACATGTTGGTTAAGAACGACTATAGGCGCTGGACCAGTTGGTAGTTATTACATTTTATACACAACAGAGCCAAACGGTCCCGTTAAGTCTTTTTTCACCAGCAATGGCCTTGGAGTTGATATCAAAGCTTATGAAATTGTTGGCGTGAGAACTGACAATGGAATTATTACCTTTCGCTCTCCTGCAGCCGGAGAACAAGGTAGTTTTACTTGGGTTACACTATCTAAAGTAGAATCTCCCGTTTCACTAATATATGATGGTTATATAGACGGGCATTATGCTGTTGTTGCGGGTAATATCGACAGTCTCAACGAAACCATCACCTTGCCACAGGTGTCATCTACAGAGTTTAACGGTAAGGGGTCCGTTATAAGGGACAAAGCACAGACATTGGGACTTTCTGTGACTACAGTAGCAACGACCAATATTTCCCTGCGCCTGACGGGGAACATTGATAACGCCGGACTATTTATTCCTAATGAAGGCGAAAATACTGGCGTGGGTGTGTGCATTCTGAACACCGATAGTAATAACTGTATCAATGCGAATGAACCTATACGGTTAGCTAATAACCTGAAGCAAGAGCTCCTTAATTATTCACTGGCCTATGTTCAACGGGATGAGACGGTCAAATCTGGAAATATCCGAGGTCAGATCACCTTAAGCATAGTTAATCAATAGCGGTAAACCGGTAGATTCGCGGGCGTGAAGGTTACGAATTTGACCGCAGCTAATTAGGTCGTCGATCCCATTTCGGGCGGCTAGATTAGTCTGCGCTATTAGTGTTTAAAATATCTTTTAAATGTATAACCTATTGATGGTGTACCGATATAAATATTCACGCGCTTGCTCAATACCTTAAACGGTATTTATTAGATAATGTTTAGGTGGATGAAGGTGTTTCGAATCGATGAGCCTAAAAATTATAATCAGCCTTAAATACAGCTAATGGCAAGTCAAAAAAAAACTTTTTCTTGCCGGAGCACGAATGATTCCCCAATTTAAAGTGTGAGGACAAACAATATGTTGATTTTTTTCGAGGGGCGCGTGAAGAAAACACTAATGTTGTTATCATTATTTGCGGGGGGGGGGCCTGCGATGGTGTTGGCGGACTGCATACCTTCTGCGGGTTCAGGACTTGTAACAGTAGGTAGTTTTGGCGTTATTAGCGGCCCTCCCGGGGGCACTATAACTGCTACACTTTCCTCAACACCGCGTCAGGATTTTATTGCAAGAAATGGAGGATGTAACTTCACCGCTAGACTGATTTCAGGAACCCCTTTTTATCTTTTCTACACGGTGGGAGAAGGAGGTCCTGTGTTATCAAGGTTGATTGGTTTTTCAGCGACGTCTGTTCAGGCAAACGCAATTATTGGAGTAGGGTCAACTGCAGCATCTCTTGGTGGGCAGTACACATTTACTGCTCCTCAAACTGGAGGTATAAATAATTATACGTTGGCAGAATTTGAAAGCACACCAGATAATCCTGGAGGTGTCTTCCGCTATGAACCTATTATTAATGGTAATTACACAGTGATCGTGGGAAACATTGACAGCCTAAATTCAAGCATCAACTTGCCGCAGGTATCACCAAAAGAATTTAATGGTAAAGGGTCTGTTCTAAGAGATAAGGCTCAACCTTTGGGGCTTTCTGTCACCACCATATCTACGACCGATGTTTCAATTCGTTTATCAGGGAACATCGACAATGAGGGATATTTTATTCCTAATACCGGCTCAGAAACAGGTGTGGGTGTTTGTATCCTGAACACGGATACTAACAACTGCATCAATGCTAGAAATGGAATCCGGTTGGAAAACAACCTGACACAACAGCCACTTCCTTATTCTCTGGCATATGTCCAGCGTGGTGAAACTGTGAACAGCGGTGTCATAAATGGCCAGATCGTATTAACAATGACTAATCAGTAGCCATTTTAAGCAAAATAGTTTCTTTATGGACCAGTTACATTCTAGTAGCCTTTTTGAACGGCGGCTTGTTTGCTTCTGAACTATATAGTAAGGACTCTTGCAATGAATTATAGCGGGCTAGAGAAGGCTACCATTATTAATTCTTTATGTAGTCAACCATAAAGTTAGTTTTGAGTTGCTATATTGAAATATACTTGCATCTTATTCCGCAGAGCAATGGTATATATTGAAAATGTGCAAATTTTGACGTTTTATTTCATGATTATTTTGAATGCCTTCGGGTTATGTGAGATTACCTTAAATGCTTTTGATTAGGCTCGGTAAATAACTAACAATAAAGTGGTTTTTATCGCTGCAGTGGAGTTTTGAGATTAAGAATTGGTCAGTTGGGTTCTAAACCAGAGGAAATGCAGTTAATCTTGCTGCTCAAGATAAAACGTTACGTTGCGAATTTATAGCTTTTCTTATGAATTTCGCGCGCCATAAACATGATGTCAGGGATTTGCACCCCTGTATCAGAGCAGACTGAATAATAAAATATTTAGTCGATCCGCGCCCGTTTTCAATGGCGGGTCGGCTGGGGGACGCTTCTGCCTCGCCAGTTGCTTTGACTGGTAGTGCAAACCCCGTTCGATTCGCCACCCAAGGAGCATTCCATGCACGACGAGCAGCGTACTGAACAGGTGTTTGTGACCGGTACCGATAATGTCATACAAGTACCTGTAGCGGCGACACCTCCCCCTTGTAATGTTCAGTCCGGGGAGATCGTGAACACTTGTTCGGGGAAGTGGTAGATACTTACAACTAAGGCATAAGAACCCGTTTATGGAGTCGCTTATGCCCTGGGATGCGAGAGATACCATGTCATTACGTATTGAGTTTGTTCTGCCCGCCTCGCAAGACGGGGCGAAAATCCGCGAGCTGTGCCGCCGCTACGGCATTTCTCCCGCCACCGCCTATAAGTGGCTTCGCCGCTGGGCTGAGGAAGGGCCGTCCGGTCTTCAGGACCGCTCACGCACGCCCCATCATTCCCCCGGCAGGTCGCCCGACGACATCACTGACCTGCTGCGTATGGCGCATGAGCTTCATCAGCGCTGGGGAGCACGCAAGATTAAGCGCTGGCTCGAATAACGCGGACACCGCATGCCTGCCTTCAGCACCGTCCATAATCTGATGGCCCGCCACGGCCTGCTGCCGGGACTGGCTCCGGGTATTCCAGCCACGGGGCGGTTTGAACACGCGGCCCCCAACCAGCTCTGGCAGATGGATTTTAAGGGCCACTTTCCCTTTGACGGCGGCCGCTGCCATCCGCTGACCCTGCTGGACGACCATTCCCGGTTCTCGCTGTGCCTTGTGCACTGCGCTGACGAACGGCGCGAGACGGTACAGTAGCAGCTGGTCAGCGTCTTTGAGCGCTACGGACTGCCGGACCGGATGACGATGGATAACGGCTCACCGTGGGGCGACACGACCGGGACCTGGACCTGAACGGCAGTGGAGCTGTGGCTGATGGGGCAGGGTATCCGGGTGGGCCACTCCCGGCCTTACCATCCGCAGACGCAGGGCAAGCTGGAGCGCTTTCACCGCAGTCTGAAGGCGGAAGTGTTGCAGGGAAAGTGGTTCGCGGATAGCGGAGAGCTGCAGCGCGCCTTCGACCACTGGCGGCAGTCTACAACCTCGAACGCCCGCATGAGGCGCTGGATATGGCGGTGCCGGCGTCGCGCTATCAGCCATCATCGCGGCAGTACAACGCCCGCGTATCGTCACCGGAATACGACGAGGGCGTGATGGTCAGGAAGGTGGTTATCAGCGGGAAGCTGAGCGTAAAAGGCGTCAGCCTGAAGACAGGCAAGGCGTTCAGGGGAGAGCGGGTTGGGTTGAAGGAGACGCGTGAAGACGGTTACTACGAAGTGTGGTGGTACAGCACAAAGGTGGGGGTGATCGACCTGAAGAATAAGTCGATCACCATGGGTAAGAATGTTAAAAAGTGTTCACCATGTCCCTGAACACCCGTTTACCATGTCCCCGGACCGTACAGTAACTGGCACAGGGCCGATATTCTCTGTGCCATCCGGAAAGCCGGCAGCAGTCTTTCAGCGCTGTCCGGGAGGCCGGCTTATCCTCTTCGAGTTTATCAAATGTGTTTTATCGTCCCTGGCCCAGAGCAGAGCGGATCATTGCGGATTTTCTGAATAAGCATCCTGCAGATATCTGGCCTGAACGATATCGTTAATCAGCTACCCCGGAGAGAACCACTTCTCCGGGTATTGATATGGCTTTCAGAAGGCTTCCTGCCGGCAATTCAGCATTTCGAGGTTTTAAATTATGAGTGGTCTACGCCGGGCTGAAGTTAATTACCTTAATGGCTTTCGCTTCAGTAAACATAATTCCTGCTGGCTAAGACCTGCAATAATCCCCCTAAAAGGCTTATATCTTTCCCACCGGCAGTGTCAGTAGGGGATGCGATGTAACCAGTACTGTTCACTTTTTTCATACTGGCCAGGGAGCAAACAGTGATATCGAGCATTTCATCAGGATGCCGGCCTCACTTTATGCCCATATGAAAAGGTAACGTGCCAGCGCGGTCCTTATGCCGGACTTCCTGTAGTTATACACGTTTATTAAATCGCTCAGTGTACATCCTGCGGAAGGGTCTCTGGGTTAACTCTGACTGGTGTGCGCCCTGGCGTAGCTGCCCTAGTAAACGAACAAGAGGTTTTGATGCCCATCGACGCTGCCCACTCAGGTAAAACAAATTCTTTTTTCCTGACTGAAATCTTCACGTCCGGTCAAAAGACCCGGCAAGGCGATAAAATTGGGACGCTCACTCAGCAGCAGCAGAGCGAGCACCTGAACGCCTTATCACGAAAGCCTGGTCTCAATAGCGGGAACCCGCATAAACAACAGTTTTGGTATGCCGCTATTCAGACGCTTGCGCTGGTTATGAATACACAGGCAGGAGGTCCGGATATATCACCAGCGCGCACTGTCGGTTGCCCGTCAGATCCATTCGATGCATATCAGAGTACCTCGTCAAAACAGTATGTTTCAGCATTAATCCACGCCGGGGCTGTTATGCGAAGCGAGCCGGCAGGAAGTGGTTATCGCGTGAAACATCCTGTTTCATTGATACCTGCTAAGGTGGACACCGCCGGGGCTCCATTGCGGAATGAGCATGTTCAGGTGGAAATGAATTCTCAGGCCAGCCTGACGGTGATGCCTTCATTTAAGCCTGGAACCGATGAGTACATTGATGCCTTGAGGCGGGCACCCACAAAATCCGCTGCGTTATCCGAGCCTACCAGCCGGGGCGGTTTAGAAATCGTGAAAGTCTTTGAACTCCGGATCGCTAACGATACGGGAGACTCTGGTATAGCAAAATACTCTCCTTTTTACCTGAGCCTGAGAGATGGTTATTTTTACCGTGCACTGA
This sequence comes from Pantoea sp. BJ2, assembly GCF_040255075.1. Classification (NCBI taxonomy): domain Bacteria; kingdom Pseudomonadati; phylum Pseudomonadota; class Gammaproteobacteria; order Enterobacterales; family Erwiniaceae; genus Pantoea; species Pantoea sp. BJ2. The sequence continues at coordinate 211,913 of NZ_CP158294.1, read as the reverse complement.
GCGCTGACGTTATGGGTGAGGGGCCTTACGCTCTCAGGCAGGGTAGTACCGATACACTTGTGCGAGTGGATTTGCTCGATACGCCCGCACTGAGCGCTGAAGAAAAAGCAAATCTGCTGACATCGGTTGGCGTTCCGGGGCCTCACCATGCTTTATTTGACACACAGGATACTCCTGAACGAAAACCATTACCGCCTGTCGTCAATCAGCTCTGGATTGGTGTGAAAAAAATCCCGGAAAAAGTGCTGCGGATTGTCTCTGCGAACCATAAGAAAATGGCGCGTGCGCCATCAGCATTAAAACATATCATTTATCTCTCTTCCCGGAACGCAGAGGCGTTTAAATACAACAGAATGGAACTGAAGCGTGCAGCACCGGGTGCCGAGATCGTTGAGCTTGAAACCTCTCCGTTTATGAAATCTTTTCAGCAATGGAAAGGGGGAGAGTACGCGCAACTCGCCCGCGAACATGAGCGGCTGGCCGACCTGGGCGAATTCGGGCCGGCTTTTCAAAAAGACGTATTGATGCTTGGAATACTTGCGACTCACGATACCGGCTGGCATGGCGGTGGGATGTACCTTGACCTTGACAGCAGGATAGTTGGTGCTTTCACGCCTGAGAATCTCTCTACGGCTCCTGATGCACCTCTGGTGGGGCGCCTTTCTAAAACCCTGAATTTTGGCGATTCGACGTTCGTTTGTAATGATGCTCTCGGGGTACACGAGAAGGATCCTTTCCCTGAAAACGTTCTGGCTCTGGCAAGCAAGTACTGGGCAGCATCACCGGTCCCCCCCATGGACGACGTTGTAAAAGCCTCTAAATCTGCAAAACAGGATTATTTCATCCGGCTGGCAAAAACTTCAGCAGGCCCGGAGCTGTTTACTGAGACTATGATGACGCCCCTCATCACAGGGCCGTTACTGCAGTTTGCGCTAATGCCTTACCGGTATGGCGTGATGCTGGAAACCCAAGAACGTAATCGTTTCTTTAAAGTTCAGACTTTTGTTCAGACACAGGATGGTGAGAATAACTCATGGGGATGAGTAGCCTTCCTTGTAAATACCGGAAAAATACAACGGTTAATGTATTAAATGCCGTACTGGATAACGAAGGCTTACGTCCCTTACGAAGCTGCTACAGACGCGATTCACTCATTGACCGCTTCAAGTGTTACCGTAACCTGTTTTTTAAAATACACAGTTCATGCTGTCGTTTTTGATTTTCGTCAATCATAATCACTTCTCTGTTTTCACTCGCCTTCAGAAAGCCTGACACCGCTCATACGTGTTTTGTATAACCTATTTGCCGGCTATCATTAACGAAGCGTGTGGTGAATTTACGTTGCGAACGACGTCAGTTCACCGGCCCCATACACTGTAAAGCCACACCCTCCCGAACACCTTCAGGTGTGATTTGCGCCTCCAGGCACGGTTTACGATCTTTTGTGCGTTCGACACAAAATATCCGTTTATTAGTGATGCCCACATCATCCAAAAGATGGTCTTAACCCGTGCTGAGGTCAATGCTGGCTGTCGTGAGGGTGCTTATTATTGTAAAGCCTGGATAACGTTAATCCGGCGCAGGATACACGCAGCTTGACGAAAGCATCAGTCGCAGACGTTACGGCCAGCCTGGGATATTCATGTAAGTGTCAGGTGCAGTGCAGAAATTAAGAACGGGTTTTGAGATAATAAGGCTCAGGGAATGGGAAAAATAAAACATTCACCAATTGACTGCTACAGACTTTCTATCGGAAATGAATATGCAAAAAGAAATTCACTCACCCATGCACAGCCCGTGCAGAATACGCTCAATAGCATATCGAAGCAGTTCGGCAGCTCTGTAAATATTTTACGTGTAAGAAATGTGAGTGAAAGTTTAACCACAATTGCGGTTGTCCTCAGTGCCTTTTCTTCTGCTGAAGCCCTGACGCGTTCCTCCTTCAAAATGAAGGCCCTCAATGCCGTTCAAAATACTTTATCTGAAGGCACGGGTGTCGGGACACTGATTGACCGGGGATCAAGCGCAATGAATATGCCGCAAGCGTATTACCCGCTGGTCCTTGCATTCCCGGAGGGAAATGGCACCTATCCTGCTCAGCAAACAACGGGCGAGCCTTGCCACAGACAGGTATCAGCCGCCGCTGAAAGTGCTCAGCAGCAAAGTAAAGTGGGTATTAAAGCTGACTATAAACTTGCCATGAAGGTAAATGAGGTAACCGGAGAGGGTGATGATACACAGAAAGAGGCCTTTTATGACACGCTAAACGAGACGTTAAGGTCAGAATCGCTAAAATCTGCAGCGGAGAATCTGTATCATCAGATTGAAGAATTCTTATCGGTTAAGTTCAATACTCATGTCGCCAATATTCAGTTAATCGACTTTTTGCTGCTGACACTGGCAAAAAGGGATGAAGGCGTGCGTTACCCGGACTGGCGTGAATACCATCGCCAGCTGTTAACGATAAAAGATGACGCTTCTGTGCATGAATACCTCAGAAGTGGAGAAATCGCTAAACCTCATCTGAAGCACCGCATCCACAAAGACTCCCCGAAAAAATCCGATGATGGCCTGGATTGTTCAAGGCTAATCAGGTTAGCCAGAGACATGGCGCAGGGCGAGGAGCAAAAGCAGGCTGACTATTTTTCATTTGCCGGATCGCTTACGAGGGATGACTGGCTGCGACTCGTATCAGAAACGGGGGGCCGTGACCATCGTATCCTGCGTGTAGTGAGTTCCGTTCCTCTGCCGCAAAGCCGGCATATGAGCGACGTGGCGTTCTTTGACAAACTTAACGTGCTGGGCCGTGCACTGAGTAAAACTGAGCGCTATTTTCAGCGAGAGGATGTGCTTAAACCCGGGACAATGCGATGGAACGCGCTCAGCCAGAAATATCCTTCTTTTATGGTCAGGCAATTTGCTATCGCTCAGCAGTATGGAATGCCGGAAAATTCAGAGATAACAGATATACGTATCTACTACGAAAGCCTTATGGCCGAAAATGACCTGAAGAGTGAGGTTGAACTGAATGAGGCATATCTGTACTGGCTGCAGGTCAGGGAGTTAAACGCTGATGGAGGGCAGTCCTCCCGGCTCTGGGCTCCTGACATCATCGCCTTGTTTCAGGAAGACGCCGCCAGAGTGGCGCTTAACGAACTCACCCAAACGTCATTAAATAAGATTCTGAACCTGAATGCCCTTGCTGAACAGATCCAAAAGGAAGGAAGCGAGGTGCATTATGCCTCCTTCATTAATACTGCCTTGCAGCAACTGGACAACGAAATCACGCTGGCCAATGACCGGGTAAAGGCTTATCCCGCAGCGGCGTCTCTTATCAAAAAATCCCCCCATTCAGGATTTGAATCACTTCACACAAGGCGCATCCTTGCCGCTAAAATAGTGGCCCCCCGTTCAGGACAAAACATCAGCGATTATGACTGGCTTGACCGCTATGCTGAACTTCGTAATTGTGAAGAGTACAGCCTCGGACTCGTGCTGGTTGAGGCGCTTCTGTGCAAAATAGCGGCTCGGGTGAACACCACGTCCACCACCCACGCACAAACCCTTCACAAATTGCCCGGTTTTCCTGCAGAGGATATTGCCAAATTTTATGAACAGGAGATCGATGACGCGGCGAAGATTTATGGTTTTCGGGCAGACGACGTTCAGGATATCTTCTCCATTCGCTCAGTAAAATCACGAAGCAGTCTCAGTTACAACGATCGCGAATACCACGCTCAATTTGATCGTTATCTTGATGAGGGACATGTCGGTAAAGAAAGTGCACTGGATGTAGGCATGGCAGCGATATCACTGAACATGACAATAAGTGAACTAAAGTCCTCTCCCCGGCGCACTGATATAATGGCCTTTGGATATACAGCGCCGTATGGTGCCCATAAACTGACGGCCTATGGGCGTGTCATACTTATGCAGTTAGATAATGGAAGTGGCATTCTCATATCGGATGTTCTTGGCGATGATATTGTAAAAAGACTTAAGCCCGACGAAACGAATACCGTACTCAAAGTCCTGGAAAGTGCACAGGCCGTTTCCTACCACGATAAAAGTCGGTGGCATTTAACCTATGATCAAATCATTCAGGAAGACGCAATAAAAATTGTCACGGATAAGACATTCGAGCAAATTTTCAGGGATGTGCGGGAGCGTTCATCGCCGGTTGCGACACCTTTTTTACTGCTTCAGAAGCCCACGGTAAAGTCAGAGTTACCCTATGTATCGGGTAAAAATGTGCTGGAAACGCTCAGAATAGCCCGTGAAGCCGTCCTGAAAATTAACTGCAAATTTCTGAGAGCAAATCTGGCCACGCGTTCAGACTGGGAATCTTTGGGTGACAGATTCATTCCTTTTTATGAAACCATTACGATGAAATGGAACAACAGAGACTATGTGATTGATTTTGAAAGTGTGGCAGTGGATTTAGCTTCGCTCTTACCCGGGTTTGGGCACGCCATTAAAAGTGGTGCAATTACACGCCGCGTGTTAACGAAGTTGTATCAGTCCTCTGCGAGGAATGTTTTCTTTTCATCCATAAGGTTCCTGGCAAATAAGATGATTACTCATCTTCCTGCGGTTGCGTTTGATGTTATGTCGCCAGTACCGCGGGTGTCGTTGCCTAAAAAAACAAAAAGTTTGATTCCAATGAGATACGCCGATCCCGACGTTTATGTGCGGGACTTCCAGTATGTGAAAGAGCAAGGGGTGAAATTATTTAAACACTATAATAAGGGTTTTTATTTTATTCAGGATGAACAGTGGTTCAGGATAAGATGGGATGATTACGCTCACACATGGAGATTAATACCGCCCTCCAGAGGTTACGAACCTCCAGTCAGAATAACGAACAATTACACATGGCGCATACACGCCGAAGTGCCGGGGTTGGGCGGGGGGCAGGCGTGGTCCAGTCATAATCAGAGGAGAAAAATTTCACCCTATAAAAATATCATCGGGCAGGGGAACAGTGGTGATGTTGTTAATGTCAGCAAAAACAGGGTGAAGAAAATCTATCATGAGAACTTCCGAAGTGATTCACTTGAGCATCCAGTTGGAAAGCCTGACACTGATTGCGCTTTTAAGGCAAGGAACAATGCGCGTGGTATGAATCTGTTTTATGGAGAAAACACGGCAGTTGTGCGCTTGGAAACCATACAACGAAGGAGCAAAGCAGTTGTCGAAATGAACAGGATTAAAGGGTCGACATTGAAAAATATGTGTCTGAAAAACGATATGAACGCGCTCTTAAAAATGCGTAAAGCGATTAATGATTCACAGGGTAAGTTGATTGATGATGTTGTAGATAAACTTGTTGCGAATCGAATCGTTTATTTTGATTTCAATCCCGGCAATATCATTTATGACTTTAAGAGCAACAGAATTAATCTCATCGATTTTGATGATATTCAGCTCCAGACCGCAGCGGTTAACTCCAGAGATATCGTTATGATGCACGAGAGGATCCGAGACACCATCAACAATGCTTTAAAAAGAAAAGGGCTCACTGGCCTCGACACTGCGACTGATTTTCGAATTGAGTCTTAATTAAGAGTATGCAATGAAATTTTAAGCTCCACTTAATACTGTTCCATTGTTCACCGGACATTTCGGATCTCAAGCCGGATGTAATTTAAGAACTATTTTTACGTCAGCCAGAATAAAAAATTGTTGCAGTGTTTCCAGGCCAGCGTTGCGTCAGCACGCGCCCCGCAATTAAAATATTACTTCACTTAGAAGCCAATCAAACCCGGTATGATTGAATTCTTTGTCGCTGTCTTCATTCCCTCCTCGCCCGATAAGAACGGTTAACCAACGCCTGCCGGACTAAACGTATGTTACATACGCTTTTCAGTTACATCCCTGATAAGGTATTCAAATGGCAGTGACGAAGTAAGTAACAGTGATTTAAAGACTCTAAAATGCTGATCCTGATGAAAGCTGTTTTTCCTAAGCTGCAAATCTATGGATATAGTTGATATTAACCGCCGGCAGGGTAATGAGGTGTTCCAGTGTAATCATAACTAAAAACTGCGGTGACCTCTGTGCAAGTTGTGATGAGATATTATCGGACGGGGTAGCAAGTACTAATGGTTACGATAAAAAGACGAGCAAAAGATGAGGCTGCGGGTAGTTCAAACGCACTTCGGTAAACATCGGTTATCAGAGTCATTGGAACGGCTCAGGGATAAAGGCTCATGATATACATTGTACCAGACCTGTGTTCGCTTATCTGCGCTTGTACCACGGACTATTGCGCCTGAATAGCAACGATATAGCAAAGCTTCGTGAAGACGATAACAAGGGATGATGAAAGCATCGTGACATTAACGGACAGTCAGACGATAGGGATGATTCTGTTCGTGCCGAGCGGTCAATATCATAAGCATCCCATCACATAGTGCGGACGGTATACCCTTCACTAAAGGAGTACGTGCAGAAAAATTTTGTAGCGTAAGTTTTTTTGATACACAGGTCGAATCCATATACAGGCGGGAGGGTCTTGCGATGGTCAGGGGGCATCCCTTTCTAACGTAGCTATCTTTATAATGTTCAAAGCGATTTGATGTTTTTATTAAAAATAGAATGAATATTTAATTTTAATTGAAAATTTTTCGGAAATTCATATGAACTGACTACAATAATTTAGCTTATGTATGATTTAATGAAAAGTGCTTAACTCACACAGTCGGGCTTAAAAGGTTTATGTACCTGCAAAAGAAGTACTTTAGTCTGCGACACATGGTTATGTCAATGCTATCAATAAATTAGAGGTCAATATGTCAACCAGTGCTACTCTTAAAGCTGATACAGGCGACGTTCAATCATTAATAGTTGATATATCAGGTGGATGGGTTAAATCCGGCTTTGCTGGTAATTACGCTCCTCTTTCTGATATCAGATTGAGTCGTTCTGTTGCAGATTTTGCAAAGACGTTTGCTATAATTGCTAAAAAAGAACTCCGTATTGTACCAGAACAACATCCTATTCTCATTATCACTTCAGTGAACTATTTGACAAATGAAAATAAAAGTAGGTTAAGCAATGTCTTCTTCAATGGCTTTAAGGTTCCACTTGTTTTTTTTGCTTATGCAGGTCAACTTGCACTATATGCTACAGGCAGTAGGGAAGGTGTTGTAATATATATAGAAGAGGATTTATTAGAAGTCACTGCTTATCATGAGGGAACACTGATTGATGAGTCGGTCAGACAAGGTGAATACAGTGGAAAGAATGCCGTCGCTGATGGTCATGAGTTACATCTGATTAATAACATTTGTGAAACCGTAAAAAAAACAATGAACGCATGCAAAAGAGATTTACTTGCAAAGCTATTAAGCCATATTGTGCTGACCGGCAGGCTAGATATAAATAATCCTTTACCAGCCGATTTCTACAAAGCAGTCGAAGAAAAACTCACTTTGCAGCTAGGAGAATCTGTAAGTGTGATAATTAAGCAACCTTATGAAACAAGTTATCAAAGCTGGGTCGGTGGGAGTATTTTAGCATCCATGGATACCTTCAAAAAAATGTGGGTTTCAAACGTCAAATCTAGAGGTGTAAATAAGGCTATGTTTATAATGAAGAAGTTTTAAGAGAATATAAACAATGATGAGTGAGTGCTAATTGAAAAGTTTGTTTCACGTATTATTATTTCAGCATTAAAATGACACCAGCGTCCCAGTAGGCGTTCTGCATAAAGGTGACCTATACTGCTTTACTTTCGCGCAGCATTACTGGACAACTGAGGACTGAAGTTAAGGGTATTCACGTAGCTTCAACGATTCTAATTACGCTATGAATCAATTACAGGTGAAGTATCCTGCCTCTAGAATTAGACACAAGGCTAAGTTAGTAATGTCGGATCCTGACCCTGACCCGAAATCCTGCTCCATTCAGAAACAGAATTCAGGCATGATAATGACTCCCCTGAGCGGAGGTTGTGCCGATGAAAATGTCACGATTCACCTAAGAGACAGATTGTCTTTGCCCTGAAGCAGGCTGAGCTGGGTACGTCCGTGCCGGAAGTCTGCCGCAAGCTGGGCATCTCCGACGCCACGTTTTACATCTATGGACTACCTCTGTTTTGCAAGCACTGGGTCAGGTTTAGGTTGTTGCTAACATCTATCCGGCATCAGGAATATGCCTGTGCCCAAATGGGAAATCCGCACACAGTCGCCTCAACACTTGGACGGTCTCAGGGACCAGTATAAAAATCAGGTTCCGACTGTGCAGGTGCAACCTGTTACCATTTTCAGTACGCTGCAACTTTCATCAGGTAAGCCTTAATTCAATGCGGGTTGATATTCAGTTTCATGCCGTAGGATCGACCAGATAATCCGGGCGTTTTTGTTTGCCACCGCGACAGTAGTCTTATTGAAACCCCGTCGTTCTTTTAACTGATTAACCCATTGGTTTAGAGAACCATCATTGTTATTTGTTGCTACCCGGACAACTGCGCGGGCTCCGTGAATTAAAAGTGTTCTTAAATGTTTATCGCCTTTCTTAGTGATGTTCATCAGCACCTGTCTGTCTCCGCTCGAATGCTGCCGCGGGACAAGTCCAAGCCATGCCGCAAAATGACGGCCGTTTTTAAATTCCTGACCATTACCGATCGCAGCAACAACAGCTGTAGCCGTTTTCGGGCCGATCCCTTTAACTTTGGCTATGCGCTGACATTCTGCTGATTGCCTGAACACAGTTTCGATCTCCTTATCAAAAAAATTGATCCGTTTCTCAAGATCTATGAAAAGCTCATAAAGTTCAGCAATTGTCTTTCGCATTCTTATGCTTAATCCATTTTCACCATCTTCAAGTATTAATGGAACAGCACGGCGGGCTCTGGACATCGCCGTACCAATTGAGATGCCGCGATCAAGTAAAAGCCCTCGTATCTGGCAGATTGTTGCAGTACGGTGATTAACTATACGTTGTCTGGCCCGATGTAACGCCTGTATATCCTGCTGTTCCGGGCTTTTCGGGGGGACAAATTGCATTGTTGGTTGCATCAGTGCCACCGCGATTGCCTGTGCATCATTGCCATCGTTTTTTTGTCCGCGAATAAAAGGCTTAACATACTGGGGACTGATGATTTTCACTTTATGACCCAGTTTTTCAAATTCCCTTTGCCAGTAAAATGCTCCCGTACATGCTTCAATACCAATCAGGCAGGCGGGTATATTGACCAGCGTCTGAAGTAAAATTTTTCGCTCAACACGCCGGGTATAAACCGGCTTGCCTGCCTGATTCAGTCCGCAAAGTTGGAAAACATTTTTTGCCAGGTCGATGCCCATAAATGCGATGTTCATAGTCACACTCCTGCTGGATGAATTATGTTCAGTTAAGCGCAGAGGGAAGAGGTAGTCCATCCCATTACCTGGCGCAATAAGTACGGCGGGATTTCTCCTTCAGAGCTGAAGCAACTGATTAGCTTCCTGAGTGAAAGGTAACGTAAGCGAGTGCGGTAAATGCAGATGAGCAAAGTTACCTGTGTAATAAACGTTGTGTTAACCCGTGTTGACTTGATAGCTCCCGCAAGTGCACACACACATCCAAAACTATGGTCGTAATTTTATAATCATGCATAAAAAGAGTATTGATCTTGTCGCGATAAGCGTTTTGCACAGGATGTTGCACTTGGCTGGGACATAATTATACCGACAATCAAAGCCTGAGCTTTGATGACGGTATTTGTCCACTTACATTACGAAAGTAAATTGTGCATTAAGTCCTTTGGTTTTTGTTTTTTGGTTTATCAAGCCCAAACTTAGATGCATATTCATTGTTTCTGTCATATATCGTTTTGTACCAAACTTTGTTGGCATTTTGATTATCGAAGCTGCAGTTAATTAACTCATCAAGTGGAAAATCCCTGATAAGGATGTCTTTTGGCGTAATAACCCTGTCGGTCATTTCTGGGTTGAAGAGTTGAGAGGGAATAAAACGCTTACCTGACGTATCAGGAGGATTGATGCCCAGTGCTATTTCCTGAAGATGATAAACCATTGAGTAATAATGCGCAAAGTCGCGTTCATAATCTCTTTCTGGCGGGTACACATCCTGACTTACCATTTCAGAAAATTCATTTAAGACAAAGTCTAAATCCAACGTCACTAAATCATTGGGGGGCGCCGAACATTTAAAACAACCGTCGATATTATGACGATTATCAGGAAATTTCGCTGTAATATCATCAATCTTGAAATGTCTGGAAATCAGAGCGAGCTTCATATAATCATTTGTAGGCAGCTCTAAAATTGTTTCGCGCAGGCCAATGGTATCACTCAAGAAAAGAGAAACCAAAGGCGCATGTGAGTTTGCAGAAAAGCACAGCTTTGACTTTCGGTCATAAAGAAACTGAAGGCGTTCGTTGCTGTTTTGTAATTTACATTTTTCAGCTGCAATTTCAGATTCATAAAATTTTATAGCATCACTCAGATCAAGTTTTTTCGTAAGCTTAGCCAGTTGTAAATCATTTAACGAATCGGAACATCTACGCTTAAGAGTCGTTGAGCTATTTGTAACTCCTGTAAGATCCTGGCTCATGTCACAGGGCGGGGGATTTTCCGTTTGTGTAGCCACTGAGCATGTATTAACAACTCTGCCTGGGTTATTTATTACTGAAGGTAACATAATAGGCCTCATAAATTTATGTGTGATTGGGTTGTCACGATTAACAGCAGGGTATTTATCAATCTTACTAAGGTGGCGTTATTCCTCTATGTTAATTAGATATTTCCGCGTTCGGGAGCATTTATCCCTGGTTTTGAAATTTTTAATCTAAGGAGAACCTATGGTGAACACTACTGACTTGGTGGTCAGTACAGATGTAACCTTTTTGATAGGTTGTTTCAATTATCCATAATAATCTTGAGAATAATTAATTGGTACTTAGATATGTAATAAATGAATCATGAGCTAATGCTGCGAAAACAAAAAACATTATTAAATCATTCGGTCACTTACGATGTATTGCAAATGAAGATAAAAATGGCATTGCCGATGTGGTCAATTTTTAGTGTTAAATTATTGCTTTCTAATGTCAGGACATCCTCTCTCTATATTATTCAAAAAACAAGTTTTGTCTGAAAATATAACGTGAAGTGTATTAGTCGCAATTAATCAAATGCATCGCAGCTGAAGCTTGTAAACAAGTGAATAACATTCGATAAGAAATTAATATCTGGTGATTTTTTTGTTGGCGTTATCATCTTTAATTTATGAGTTATTTTATTTGTGAAAATATTTTAGTTAGGTAGCTATATGATGATTTGACACCATAAAGAGGCATGAAGAAACTACGCGTGTGTTTTCTTACCTGTTTAACGGATTGAAGCGATTTCTTTCCTGAAGAATCAATGAGCTTAAGTATCGCATCAAATGCCTGCGCAAGTTGCAATGGTATCGGAGCCGCCAGATCTATAGTCCGGGCGATACAAACAGTAGACAATGAATTTTGTAAGATCCAGAGTTATACTGGTTGGAGGGAATTTTCGATGAAATGGCTTTGCATAAAGTCACTATTATTCACGCGAGGGGAGGTATAACCCACGCAAATTTTGCATACGGCTAATTTAACATCATTGCATTCATTATTTTAAAATTTTTTTTGGTCTGCCTGATAAATTTAAAATGCATTACACGTTAAGCGAAATCATAGCTTTTCCGAATCAGAATGCGGGGAAGCAAAAATTAGGTGTTCTAAGCATGATTAATGTTAAACCTGATTGTCTTTAATCAATGTTTATGGTTCGTAAAACTCATAAAAATCAGTTCTTTGGATTATGTCGCCAATGGCATTTTATGAATGATTTCAGATATACGCTTGAAATGTTACGACTTTGTGATTATGGATGAAGTGCGCATAGTGATGGAATGCTTCTTTTTTATAATACAAGCATACAGGCACTGCTATAAGTTCAACCAACTTTTATACTTACGTACAGGCGCGAATAATGATGAGTATTATAACCAATGTTTTCAGCAGGCGACCGGTTGACGCGGCCCAAGCCTATGAAGTCGTGATAAAAAAAGTGAGAAATAATCAGAGAGTAAGTAACAGAAATCTTGCTGATCTCCTGAGGGCCATTAAACGGTCACCCGTAAACCTGACGGCTAATCAGTTTTATGTAATTAATAATTATAACAAAACCCTGCATAAAACGCTGGAGTTACAATCTTCAAAAGTAGAGCCTGCCAAAGAGGCAAAAATTAGCGATGCGTTAGTCAGAGCATACACAAAACTCCCCACTGAAGAGAGGGAGGCGTATAGAATCTTAAATAATAAAAAAACGCTTGACAATGTTGAGCATGTTGCACTGGAAATTCAAAGGTTGATTAAGAAACAGGATAGTATTGTTTCTGATTTAGTCACAGAGACTAAACGGGTCTTATCAGATTTAGAGGCCTCAATGCCTTTAGCTGCTAAGACGGCATCCGATTTGATTTCCGTAAGCAATTTTAAAGCATTCAGTGATAATACCCCTGAAACTAACGCACACTTCCCCGCATGCGGTGGGGCGGCGGATGAAGTTAACAATTCCCTGAATAATAAAAACCCTGGTAAAATTTACTGGACTAATTTAGGTAAATATTGTCAGGATCTCCAAAGGGCGGAGTCATTTCTTAAATCAATGGATAATTATCGTAACCATGAATTCAATTTAAAATACGATAATAGTGACGAGAAGTTTAACCTGATGCTTTCCTTACATCAAAAAGAGATGATGCTGTTTGCTGAAGATAATCTTATCAAGCTTCCGGAGGATTCAGGCGTCATGTCAACTTATCTGTAAAGACAATTATGGGTTTGCTCTCTGTGTTCTGCTGAGCGGAGACTGGATGTATTCATTTTTAATTAATTGATTCGTTGTTCTGGATTTGCAGGGTATATGGACTGGCATAGATTTACCGGTGTGCTTCCTCCTCCATTAGCGCTTGTCAGGCTCAATGCTACTGGTTAATTTTTTTTGGAGTGTTTTATCCCGGGCATAAGTAAAAAACACGCTCTGCACTTATGCCATCAGTTTCTGCAAAAGGGATTTTGCAGTGTTGCGGGTGTACGTAAGGCGTTAAGGCAGTGAACAACTGCAATCTTACATCTTAGAGTTCATTACTACTTCAAATATGCATGCCTTGCATAATTAACCGTTGTTCCGGCGGAGGCTGTGCAAGTTGCGCCTGACTTAATGTAGTATGCTGTTCCGCTAACGATTAAATGTTACGTTGCTTACTTATTGTCTTTGTTATAAAGTTTGCGCGCCATCAACAGGATGGCAGGGATTTGCACCCCTTACACAGGAAGGCAGAATGTTTATCATTCCGCCGGTCCGAGCTCGTCTCTATGGCGGGTCGGATGGGGGAGGCTTCGGCCTCACCAGTATCCTGTGCTGGTAGTGCAAACCCTGTTCGATTCGCCACCCAAGGAGCATTCCATGCACGACGAGCAGCGTACTGAACAGGTGTTTGTGACCGGTACTGATAATGTTGATAATGTACCGGTAGCGGCGACACCTCCCCCTTGTAACTGGCACAGAGCCGATATTCTCTGCGCCATCCGGAAAGCCGGCAGCAGTCTCTCAGCGCTGTCCCGGGAGGCCGGCTTATCCTCTTCGAGTTTATCTAACGTATTTTATCGCCCCTGGCCAAGAGCAGAGCGGATCATTGCGGAGTTCCTGAAGAAGGACCCTGCTGAGATCTGGCCGGATCGATATCGATAAATACATTAACCGGGGAACTTCGCTTCTCCGGTTAATTCTTTGTTCGCGACGGGTTAACTACAGTGTATTAACAAAGACTCACTTATCGCAGTCACCACTGGGCTTCATCTGTTCAGGTAGCTGAAGTTTTATCTGGCTCAGTGTAAACATATTTTTATCAATTTAATGCTGAATTGGCATTTGGAAAGAGTAATGCGATAACATGATCATGTTAAAAGCGTTAGTTACTGCTTATTAACATGCATTCTTAATGCCTCTCTCTTTAGCTTATACATACTGAACTTCATACGCTCGTTATGTGCTTTTCAAGTGTATATGACAGTCGGATTAACGCTAATGAATCAAATCTATATTAAGCAGGAAGTACCATATACGAATGCCCGTTCTGAAAGTGTTAAACAGATGAGTCACGATACGAAAGTCTGACACGTTAGATGAGAGAGAAACATTGCAGATGTTCAGTAAATAGTGTTATTGGCATTACTTTGCACGCATTACTAAACTTATGAGTGGATTAAAACACAATCATGGGCAAACCTATACTCACTATTAACTGACATATAGCGGCTATGAAGACTCCCTACGAATCAACGCTCACTGCGGCACTGACTAATGGAAAAAACCGGCAATATAAAAAAATGCATCTGGGTCGTGCTGATGCAGTCACGATGTTTTACAACAGAGAAGGAGCGCTGGGTTTTACCATCACGTTGCCTGATACAGACAAGTCGGTGGTTCAGTTTTATCGTTATGGGGTCAATAAACACGCCCCAAAAAAGCTTTACCGCTCAGAATGCCTTTATTCCCGGTGCGATAATTTTGACTATAACGACTGGCTTATCAAAACCATTACAGATGAGTTCACTGAATGTGATTCGGACCTGGAAGACATCATCGGTACTCCATGAGGGTTTAACCGTTGACTGGGGGAGGTTTCAGGTGAGTTGTGGTAGGAGCAATCCTGCCTTATGATGATATCCCCGCGCGTGAGGGAGGTATTTGAGGGCTTTTCAGATTGAAATTGTTACTGGCATCAGGCAGACGCTGCGGTAATAATCCAGGTGATAGATTGAAATATCGCGGCTCGCATCATTTCGACGTGAGGAATACGCCAGTGTTACGTGCATTCTGGTTTAAGAGGTCGGATGATGCTCCCCACTCACATTGATTGTAAGAGTTGCCGAGCGCGTTAATGCTGCTCAGCAGCAAAAAAGTTTCAAAATGCCTGGTGGCTTACCATTGAGACTGTCTACCATCGTATTTACGATATCAAAGTGGGCGCTTATATTACTCAACCACAGCCATCTCAGGCGTAACACTGCGGCTTTCGCATCCTCTCGGAAAATGAATCCCGCAGCATTCAACCTTTCTCTGTCAGGTTACATCGATAGGGCAAATCTGATTTATGGCTACGGCAAAACCGTTAATTTTAGTCGATTTTCTTTTGCCTGAATTATCGTAATACACATTATTGCTCATCCCTGTAAACTTCTTCCTGTAGTGATGCCAATCCCCGAAAGCGCAAATTGACGTCAATCTTTTACGTCGATGCCTGAGTCTTATCTGCGGGTGTTTACAGCGGTACAGCAACAATGTGATTGCTGCTGTACGATATGATTTCGCACTGCAAAAAAATGTAAACCGTTCAGGTGTCTCCTTACTTAAGGACGTACTGGTAAAGGGTATGCTTTTATGAATGCTCACTCAGATGGCGTTTGAGGCGAACATACTTCAGGACAAGCTCCGTACAGTGTTCATAAATGTGGATTGCGACTGACCTCTGCGACAGCATGCATTAAGCCGTGATTGACAGGTAGCGATTGTGGGCATCTGCATAGAGATCCTGGCGCCCCCGCTACAAAGCTTTCACGAACAGGTAACCTATTGAAGGAAACTCAGCCTGCGTTGTGGGATGTGAACAATAGTCAGACATGGCACATCACCTGGCGGACTGTGCGATGATGAGTAATGTGACCGTGTTCCGCAGTGAATGAAGCCTGATAGAAAAATCATCCATTCAATACAGTAAAGTTCATGACCAGCGGCTGAAACGTTCCTGAATCTATAGGTGAGAACGCGACAATATTTTCGCCATAACAGCGTTGCTTTGACCGTATGACTCAGGGATACGTATAAACGCGTTAACGCGCTATAGGGCCTTAAAGCTCCAGATTCTGTTATCCAGGCATAATGAATACTGGCCCTTTGAGCGTACGGGCGTCATTAAGATAGCTGAGCGTATTCTATCCTGAAGATTATTGTTTATCGCCGCTCCCGATGGCGTGAGGCACATTATCATTAAAAGCAGGGGAGATAATCGATTGTCATTTACCTGCATCTCAATACGTTGAAGGCTCAGGTAAGCTGGTTACATCTGGCGCAGTGCCCTGCCTGCTGCGTTACCGTGGCCCCGCCAGTAATATAAAATAGCCGTATTCAACGCCAAACTGGAGTGTAGCGATGCGATGCATACGGTATTGTGAGAAGAACCACGAAATCCCGTTCTTAAGCTGAAAATCGGGCAGGGCTAGCAGTTCCGTGGTCAGAAAAAGTTTTGTGACGTATCAACACAATAAATCTTTAACCTGCCTTAGCGATGCGCACTAGTAATGACCGCGTAAGAAATGCCAGCAGCAAATGTTCAGCATTGCTGGATTTGACCCTCTATATCCAGACGCATTTTCTCTCTTACGGTTGCGATAATTTCCTGCGTATAAATTCCCGCGGCGAACGATATCCCAGCGCGCTGTGCGGATGATGTTCATTGTAATGGATGAACGCCACTGCCAGATTGATCAACGCCATCTGGCTGTCCGTTTTTGGCATGATGCTGATGCAATCCCGTTTTATCGTCTTCACGAAGCGCTCTGCTATGCCGTTGCTCTCAGGACTGCGCACTCCTGTCGTGCAGGGTGCCAGCCCCAGCATCCGGGCGAACGCCCGCGTTTCATGTGCCCTGTAGGCCGAACCGTTGTCCGTCAGCCATTCCAGAGGCTCTGACGGCAGAGGCTGCCCGAAGCGGTTTTCTGCCGCACCCAGCATGACATCCTCCACGGTTTCTTTGTCATAGCCACCTGTGCCTGCAGCCCAGTCGATTATCTCCCGATCACAGCAGTCCTGTGCGAAGGTTACCCGCAACTTTTCGCCATTGTCCCAGCGGAACTCAAAGCCGTCTGAGCACCAGCGTCGGTTGCTCTCGGCTACCGCAACGCGTCCTTTATGGGCCCGCTTCCGATGGTTATCCGCAGGTTTTCGCCCAAGAAGAAGATGGTGAGTACTCATAATCCGGTACACTCGTTTTGCGTTAACTACAGGCTGCCCGTCCCGCTCAGATTCTCGTCGCAACAGTGCCCATACCCGTCGATAACCGTACGTGGGCAGGCTGGCCACGGACGTATTTATCCGGGACAACACCGCGTTATCTTCAAAACGGGATTGCCGCCGGTGATCCTGCCAGTCAGACAACCGGTGAACCCTGATACTCAGCTGCGCACGCGACACACCAATACTTCGGCAGACGTCGGTTATTCGTCGTCCCCGGGCAACAAGGGCGTATGCGCAATCCATTTTTTGCCCGGACGAACCCCACGGCCTCTTTAAGTATTTCAGCTTCCATCGTCTTTTTGACCAGAAGGCGCTGTAGTTCACGGATTTGCTTATTGGCGGCAGCAAGTTCAGAAGCAGGCACAACTTCTTCGCCTGAAGCCACGGCAGTTAGCGAGCCGTCTTCATATTGCCTGCGCCATTTGAAAATCTGGTTGGCATTGATGCCATGCAGGCGGGCGACATGAGACACGGTCATACCGGGTTCCATTGTCTGCTGAATAATGGCTATTTTTTTCTGCGGTGTACGGCGGCGACGCCGCTCAGGTCCTGATAACACTTCAACCATCTTATTATTCTGACTGGTGTTAAACATAGGTCTAAGACTACCTCTTATTTTAAGAGATGCGAAGTGTCTGGTGATCTATGAGGCTAGTCTAATTGCATATCAGTATGTCAATTCAGCTGAAAACACCCTATAGCTCGCAATACCATGACTTTTATTTATCTGTGAAGCCAAATCATGCAGTGCCGTATGAATGACAGTCTCTGGTTAAGGAAGATATATCAGTTGGTTTACTGGGCCTGTTAAAACCCTATCTAGCGTCTTTGGCTGGCACGGTATGACAACATGATCTGAAATCATAAATGCGAGGCAACGGCCGCAAGAAGCCCACCCTTATGAAAACAACGAGACCGTTTTCAGGGACATGTTTGCACTATTCTCAACTGAACACCATCACACTGTAATTGATGAATGTAAATATGTCCGTTGTGATAGATGAGTTATCTCTCCTCCAAATGGAGTAAGACTTCTATCAGCATGCCAGATGAAGTAATAAATAATTCTAAAACCGTTTGTGAAAATAACGATTTTTTTAAATTGCTTGTTCCTGTCCTGTGGATAAATGGTAAATGAATTACGTAAAACAAAAATGGGGTTTCTTATTTTATATGGCGCTTGCATTCTTATTCCGTCTTCCATAAATACATAAATGTAAAGTATCGCTGGAATAATTATCTTCAACTATCCCCTTGTCTCTTCAGCATGGCAGGTGCCATTGCAAGGCATAACAGTTTTCGGTCATTTCGAGGGAAAACCTTGCATAGATAAAGTATTCAGGGTTTCTCTGAAGTAGCAGCTCTCTTGTGATAACGGCTTGTTAAAAAAGTAAACAAACATGCACAAGTATCAGAGTTTTTCCCTTAACCTTTTTTATTGCGTCTTATACCTGCTTATAAAAGAAGTGTTCAGGCGTAAATATAGGACGTGTTGATGATCTCAATCAAATATTCAGCCTTTTCGAAAATATATGTTTTCTCAAAAATGAGGCTGATAAATAAATGTCAGATATTTTTTTTGAGGTTATTTATGGCTGATGGGCCGCATTATCGGATGTGGCTTGTTGAAATTTTTTTAATGATGCATTTTATGAGTTGGTTCGAATAAACATTCAGTACCTGATGGTTATCAATGAAAGCCAGTCAGTAAAGTACTTTTGGTTTTTACTTTCATCACAAGGGTTATTTATGAATTTAAGTGCGCATTTTTTAAAGAGCTCTGTTAATTTCGATTTCATTAATAATACAGGATTCACACATGAGGATACATCAAAAACAGATTTGTTTAAATATTTGAGCGGAGTCCTGAATGTGACATTTTCTCTGGGTTTTAAGCCCAGATTTTGCCAGAAGGAGTCTTTTACTTATAGGGATCCTTACGCCACAGAAAAAAAATATGCTTATGCAGAGACAATTACAATGCGGGCGTCCCATACGCCCTTTGAAAAGGAAATAGTCGAACATTTGATCGGAAAAAGACCTGCAGAGAAGGCTTTTGTAACGGTGAATATTTCAAAAATCTGTACCCCCATGATAGATGAGCACGGTAAGGAGGTTATTGTATACAGCACATTTTACAAGGCGCGTGGTATAAGAGGATGTGCAACCATCATGCCTGATGGAAAAGTTGATACTTCACTCGATCAACATATGAGGGGGAATATGGTGATGGGAATGGAAAGAGATGGTGTATCAGAATTTGCTACATATGCGATTCCGAAAGAACACATGACGTTGCCAAAAGAAAAATTTACGCATTACGAATATCCCAAATAAGTTATCTTTAATAGGGGCTTGCAATAATTCTCGCTACTCTCTTTGCCAGATAAATTGCCGCAGCTGGTAACGGGAGGGTATGTACTGTCATGAGAACGGCGCATAACAGGTGCGACAGGATGCGGCAATATTTATGTTGCCTGCGCACCTTGTGAACAGGCGCGCCACAAGCATATCACGTGTCGGTTTGCCGTCTGGCGTGTCTGCTAAATGACCTGAACGTGAGTCACGGAGTAGCAGCTACTAAAAGCTGCAGCTGCAGCTGAAAAAAGGAGCTGCTAATCATAGTCGACTGTGGGTGTAACTAGCAGAACACCAGGCAGACATTCAAACTTATGGAATTGACGGAAGATCGTTTTCAGAAGGAAAGCTCAGCAATCTTCAGCAGGTTGCGGGTGAGTGAGTAATAGACTGAAGAGCAATCCAACGGTGGCGGAAGCGCTAGTGCATATCCTCCTGCACAACGGACTTCCTTCAGGGCAAAGAGTAGTGTCGTTGCGCAAATCCATCATCATGGCTCAAACAGAGTAACGAAAAACCGGTGCGGAAAGCGTGATCGAATCGTCGGGGTACGTGAATCACTGGAAAATGCAGTGACAGCCCATGGGGCCTTTAACACAATATCGAATCAAATCTTAGCTGTTGCCAATTCCCTTCATCTTAATCAGGTAATGAGATTTTTCTACCGAGGGCAATTTAAATTAGTTATCCTTGAAGCGTGAGTAATTACACATAAAAATAGAATGGATAAAATGGTAAGGTTTTTGGGGCGAGAGGGGTAGTGTATTGCTCGATGTGTAAGTAATTATAATAAGCCACAGTGCCATGCCGCCTGAATAACTTGCGAGTAGTTCATTTTACCAATTCCCATCATTATGAATCGTCGTTATTTTATATCTGCGCTATGTGAATGCTGCTAGAGATTATTTCATTAAAATAATGGTAGGGTGGGTGTTTAAGTGAATCATGAGTTTTCAGTAAAAAGCAATTCAATTCTTATCGCCTGTGCCAGCGCTGTTAAAGATGCGGAAACCAGAGGGCATGTAATAACACGAAAATTAAGTATGTTAATCAAGCGTGCTTTACTATCTCCGGATTTATATAATGAACACATAGTCAAAGTCTTTTAATAAAGAATTGTTAAAGCTTCATGGCTTTTTTATTGAATTCAAATTAAAGAAATTACATGAGAAGGCTAATAAAACTGAGGCAATAAACAGGATTGTAGAAGAGAGATGTATGTTTGCTAACTGGCCTTTAGGTGCTGAGACTTTGGATATCTCATCAAATGAAAGTAAAGCTAACGACTCACGTATCATTGCGATGAAACATAATTTAGCCAATCCTGTTTCAAGATTAGCATTGCTGGTAAGTCATTTACCCGAGGAAAACCAGTCAGAAGCAAAGAATAAATTATTGAGTCTTGATACTGAACAATTTACTGGATAAATAGCTAATGCGAAAATTATTGGAGAATTTGTTAGGGCTCAAATTGGAAGAGTAAAACAGAGGCAGTATCAACAGAGCAGGGAATCCAAAACCTGGGTAGACATAGGTGTAGAAGCCAAAGCAATCATCAATAGATTGGTCAAAGCCGAAGAGGAACAATTTTGTACACGAAAACCCATCACCAGACAGATGGTAAGTTTTAGATAATTACTATTTACTAATGTTCTGACTTTAGAAAAATCTAACTGAAGTGACCCCGTTTCCGTAGACATTTACTATCCCCATGACGAGGTCTTTTTTAAAGACATCAGGACTGATGCTTTCCAGGTTGGAGTGGCGTTGTGTCCGGTTTCAGAACATTTCGTTATCAAATATATTAGGCAGGACCATGTCCCCGGTTTTTATATATCCGCTTTCTGCTAAGCTCTTTTCTTTGGTGATCTGAAGAAAGATTATGCCACGGCTTTATCCCGGCAGTTGACGCGCCAGCTCATGCTGGGTAACAGGTTTTTAACCTGGCAAAATCTTCGAAAGTCATCGCTGCCATGCAGACTGCCCTGGAGGACCTTCTAAGAGTCAAGCCATTATCGGGATGCTGCCGAACTGCCAGTTTTGATTTCATAGTAACCTATAAACTAATCGAGATATGTTGTTTTAGGCGCCGTATTGTTTCCTTTTTTATATGCCTTCGGCTACTCGCCGGGCGACATAATACTTAATTTTGCTTCAGTTTAAATCGATTCATGGCGATGATATGGAGTGCATTATTCGCAGCTTGAACTCCGCCCTGGTTGAGTCGTATACAGTTCATTTTTCCCAAAGAGACAGGAACAGGGCTAAAGCCACATAGTGCTGCAGATAATGATTCAGAACTGAGTCGTTGCAGATTGTGTCCGGCAGTGATCAGCAACTGCGTAGTACTTTTGTATCCAGCGACATTACGTTTTATCAGCTTAATCGCCGGTTTGTTTACAATAGCCGCAATCATGACAACCAGCTCAGCGATTTCGTCATGTAACTCAAGATAGCGTCGTAGCCATTACTGGCCCAGCGTTGCGGCCGTCGTGCACGTAAGTCCACAGCCTGCCGGTTTTATTTTTCCTTGCCCGGCAGCAGCAGCAACACGGGCGTATCGTCGGCGTGCAGCTTGACCTCGGTGAGCACGTAGCGCGAAAGCGCCTCGTCCAGAGGCGACAGCAGCTGTCAGAACGCGTTCACCCATCCCGTCAGTGGCGAGCGGCTGAGCGTGACGGCCTGACGTTTGTATACATCTGACTGCCGGTTCAGCAACGAGTGCTACGCATATTTTGACGTCAGCACCCGCGCCAGAAGACCGGTACCGGCGAGGCCGCGCTCTTGACCTCGCGCGCGAGGCAAATCTGGCCTAAAGAGCCAGTATCTGCAACTGATGTTCGGCCAAACCTTTTTGAGGAGGGAAATGTCGACGGGGTTATTGTCGCTCATGGCGGGCAAGCTACCAGGTTGCCCGCCATGTGGCCAGGATAAAGCAGATTACAGCAAGGTGAGTGGCGACAGCAGGCGTTTTGGATGGCTCAAATCGATGCCCTCCAGCAGTATTGCTGTTACGCTCCGGAGACATGGTAAACGGGTGTTCAGGTACATGGTGAACACTTTTTAACATTCTTACCCAAGGTGATCGACATTTTCTTCAGGTCGATCACACCCACCTTTGTGCTGTACTACCCAACTGATGCGTGGTCGACGAACGATCTTTGTTGGGCGGGCTTCAGTTCCCACAGCCCTTTATATGTCCGCTCTGGTAGAAACAAGACACAATCCTCTAATTAAAGAATTTTACGAATGTCAGGTTGCTGCAGCAAAGCACAAAATGGTCGTATTAGCCTGCATCAGAAAACTATAGACCATTCTGAATGAAATACTTTAAAAGATTAAAGCATGGGATTCATCGTTGGTTCACCATGTTTCGTAATGAGTGATTAAAGACAGTTGCGATGCTCAAAATACAATGTAGATTTATCTGTCGCTCTGGGGTTCTTACCAGTTGCATTATAAGGTAAAGCGGGGGTATTCCATATTCGTTATAAATGGGGTGGTCGCTGATAGTGTCAAAGACGACTATATAATGAGGGAGATTGATAAATTAATATTCAAGAAATTTGGCAGACATGAAAAGTAAACATTGTTGTGACATGCCATTAACATTTTAGGTTGTAATTCAGGAACGGCTACAATCCGATGGTTTGAAATTATCAACATTGCACCCGACCATCCCGATTTTAGCTTTAAATTTGTCGAACATTATGATAAATCATCGTTTTTTGATGTTTTTAAAAGAATTTTTGCTGTATTTTTATCAAAATTATATAAATCATCTTAGGTTTACATCTAATGCATACGCTATCACCATTATCAAAACAGCATTTACATATTTTTGTACGTGCAGATCATGACGCACTTAATAATAAGAAAGTGACTTTTGCATCACTGAAAACTCTTAATCGAGTAACTCAATCAAATGTCAAATTACCTTCTTCTTTACATAAACAGGCAGTAGAAACAATCAATTCACTTAAGGAAACGCTTAAGGCTCAGAATTCAAAAGTTCTGAATAAAAAAATGGCTAAGCTGAATGACATCCTCACTTCTGTTAATAGGAATTATGATTCACATGCTTTTGATCCTGCATCGCTGAAACTTGAAAGTAACAAAATTGCCGCTGAAAATGCCCTGAAAAGCGCACTTGAAGCCATGTATATGACACCCGGGGATGATATAGGAAAAAAATACACTAACGGCAGGGAAGCGTTAAAGAACTCTTTGAATGAATATTTTCATCGCGAATCCGGTGATAACAATAATGTGTACGAAAAAAGTTTTTCATCTGATTTTTATGACATACATTCTAATACATTTATGGAACACCTCGCCGAAAATTACAATGATTACGCTACGAGGAAGTTCGAGGAAAAGAAACACAATAAGTTAGTACGGCAAGAAAGACGAAAAGAGAGAGAGAAGTCAGCAACAAATCCTTCACCATCTGTGCAATCGACAGTAGCGGTGTCAACTTTAAATACATCAAAATCTAATTCTAATATTCCACGCGGTCTCATAGCCGCTTGGGTGTTGCACTCTGATAAAATTCAAAATAGATCTGATAAAATATTTAATGGCAAAAATGCTGCTGACGACCTGGCAAAACTCGTAAACGAAGGCGAATATAAGAAACATCGTATGCTTTCTAACATTCCTGAAAGCAAAGGAGGCTTTTCAGGATTGAAGCAGTCATTGAAAAATTTGGATGGTGAAAATTTCCGCCAGCTAGGGGACGAGCTCAACCAAACCATTAACGAATCTGGATATATCATCGGTAATAATCTTTACCGCGGCGTTAGCAATTATGAAGCCGATCTCTGGAGGCGCGCAGGGGAAGGAAACGATTTTAAGCCTGAACGTTTCAGCTCATTTTCATTTAATGAAAAACGAGCGGAGAACTTTAGCTCGGGGTGGGTTATAGTGAGTGATAAGACCCGCGGGATTAGGGTGAATAATTACTATCCTGGGAGGGATGAGGAGGAGTTTCTTACTAGTCGCTCTTCAATATTTACCATTAACCAGATCGACAACGAAACAAAAAGAATTTTTGTCAGTCAACATTAATTTGTTAATCCATAATAAAACAGGCTATCGCAATATCCTGCGCTAGTCTGTTTAGCTTTCGAGATGCCCTATGTTATTAATGTTAGTGCTGAAGTTATATAATGAGATCTCATCATGATGAATCGGAAGCGTATGACTCGCGAACGGCGTCAGCATATCCATAATCTGTGGCGCTAGAGTGGGAGGAGCAAAAGTCAGTATGCCAGTCATCATGGCATCAACATCAAAACCTTTGGCAACCTCTGCCGCGCGCTGCCTGATGAGTACAACGCCGAGACATTCCCCTAATTGCCACCTGCCTTGCTGCCCGCAGACATCCGACCTGGTGCGGCTTCGGCATTGCAAAGCATCAACCTCCGTCGCGTCAGCCTCACCTGCTCTGTGACCGCCGACATGCGCGCCGGCATCGTTATACTCACGACCCAAAACCACACCCGTATGTAGCTGCTGCTGTGGGACCGCTATGGCGTCTGGCTAGCTTCCTGCCGGCTCCTCACCCCGGAGCAGTTCACCTGGCTCACCGCCGGCGTCGACTGGAAGCGGCTCGCCGCCGGGCCGTTCGTCCCCCGGGCGGAGTAAAACGTCTGCTGCAGTAAAATGACGCACCATCAGGATATTATCCCGGCATCCTGTGATAATCCCTGGCATGACAACCGAAACTGCTCTCCACACAGAACCCCGATGAACTGCTTCGGCTGGCGCAGCGGCTGGTGGCTAAACAGCCCTGCCGCTGTGAAGACCGTATCACCACCCTCGAAGCCCTCCGGGGTACGACACGAAACACACATCCGCGACCTGGAGGTGAAGCTGAAGCTTTTTGTGCACTAATGGCTTTGGGCGTAAAAGCGAAAAACAGATCTACGTGCCGGCGCGCTTCACGGTGAAGCGCACCGTCCGCCCTCTGATGAGCTGCGGTGCAGAACGCGGCGCTGCCGCCGTTGCTTGTTGAAAAAGGTGCAGCCGATGCCTTCCTGGTGGCGCATGTCAACATCGCGAAGGTGCTGGGCCACCTCGCTGTACCGCCAGCAGAGAATCTACGCCCGCGATGGGGGACTGTCCGGCTGGTTCAGCGAGGTGGGTACGTGACTGGCGCTGCGGGAGGCGGCGCTCAGGGAAGAACTGCGGCGCCAGCGGGTCATCCACGCGGACGAAATCCCGCACTAGGTGCCGGACATGAAAAAGGGTAAGGGGGTCAGCGGGTACCTGAGGACGTACGTCAGCGCGGCGGGGTCGGACCGCGACGTGGTGGTGTACGACTACCGGCCGGGTCGTCGCGGGGGGGACGCCCGCGCGATGCTGACCGGCAGGTCGGGCCGATGGTTGCGGACGGGTATGCGGGCTACGGCGCGCTGTGAGGGCCCCCTGGCATCCGCCATCCGGGAGGCGGGGCGCTGGTCGCACGTGCGCCGGAAATTCATGGCGCTGTATAATATGAACGGTAGCCCGGTGGCGACCTTCCATGACTGGCTGCTGGCCATGCAGTTAGCGACTAGCCCGGGCGACGCGCTGCACAGAGCCGTCACGTACGCGCTGTAGCGGTGGCCGTCGCTGCTGGCATATCTGAATGAGGGGCTGGTGCCGCCGGACAACAACCGGTGTGAGCAGATGATACGTCCGGTGGCGGTGTGCAGGAAGAGCTGACTGTTCGCGGGCTCGCTGCGGGGTGGGGAGCGGCTGGCGGACCTGCCGTCGTGGCCCCGGTCAAAACTGCGTGAGCTGCTGCCGTACCCGCCCGCATCCGGACGTTCAGCACTGGAATCAGAACTTTAACCCACGCTACTGACTTACGCTGCTGCGCAACATGAGTTTTCGGACGCTAACAATAATGTGGCGTTTGCAGGGGGCTTTTGGGTGCCTGAAAAATGAGTTGTACAAGCGTCATAACGGGTCTGAGTATTTATGCAATAAGTGGGGCGATATTCGTGGAAATAATGGTCATTAGCATTGTGCCGATGCCTGACGGAGTCAGGGCGCAAACCTGGCGGCAAAAGCTCGACTATCAATGATTAGGCAGTCCAGTAAATAGTCAGCTCACATGTATTCGATGAGGCCACTTTAAAACAGTGAAGTTTGTATCATTTAAAAAATCTTTCTTCAGGCGTATTATATCCGAAGCATAAGCGGGCTAAAGGACCCCAAATATATATAAGATGTGAATCCTGTGACATCAGAGAGGGACAGTAATTGACCATAAGACAACGAGATAAATCAACGTGGATTAGCAAATAACGTATGCCTGTATTCTCACAAGGCCAAAAAAAACCCGCTGAGCGGGTTAGGCCAAAAGAGCCCGGAATTTCTCGTGCGCGACAGCGCACAGGTATTTTGCAGTAATATTCTACCAGTAAATTATTGCGTGTAAACAGGGTTCGTAAGCATCTGTATGGATGAATTTATAATTAAGTACATTAGAAAAAAATTTAATCCATAAAGTTGATGTATTTAAATGTAGTAAGATGTGAAGTGTTTACATTGGTTATTATTGATTTTCAGCAACAACAAGCTTTCGCAATGGGGTGTGAATTATGATTGAATTTCAATGGGTTGCGGGTGCTGTTTTTTGCGCTGCAAAGGCTGCTGTACAACCATTAAAGCTAAAGTAAATATTTGCAATCTTAATTTAAAAGTAACAGATAGCTCTCTTTTGCAGACAGATAACTCGCTTTTAATTATAAATGAAAGTCGTTGCAATTTTTAGAAAACAGATTTTAAAAATTGCAAATGCCAGATTGTTGCAGATTTATCTTTTTTTATAGTTAAGTGTGTGCTATAGCTGTAAGCTGTTTGTCGGTCCGTATGCGGCATATCAATAATGAATATTTGCAAGTGCCTGCATAACACGAAATTTTAAACTTTTTATAATTAATTGATTGGCGAAACGTAACTAGTTAACAGTGTTTTGGCCTCGATATCTTAAAGCTTATAAATGAAGCAATCATCCATTACAGATGATGCTTTATATGAATAATAGAGAGCTTGTAATTTGGGACACATAGGTAAAAACACGAGTTTCTTAATAGGCCGCCTTTAGGGCTGGTCATGATAGTAGTGGTCATTGCTACGCAGTGACCACTAAGTGAAACTCACTCTTGAATTGTCATTTCTGTTTAACCCCCAACTTTTGCAACATTGTGTGAGGCGGGTATGTGAAATAATCTCTTAGTCTAATACGTGAGTAAATGAACTATTTGCAGGAAATTATGCGCGCTTTCATCCCGAGATAACTTCATTAAATATCTCTCTCTCGATTCGTAACTGTGTCGTTTTGATTTAAGTGGCTATCTTTTTCATACATTGCCTTCAAGCCGGTTATGCCTGATGTCTGAATGAGCAACCTTTTGCGCTAAGCGGGTACAGTAACAACAAGCATTAGAGTACATCCTGATAGCTGGTAATGAAAAATTTATCGCTCAGTTGACAAAATGGTGGCTGGCGTCAGCGATGATCAGGGCTTTAAAGTGGTAATTCATCGTGCAACATAACAATTTTTAAGGGCGCGCATGATCGATAACAGAAGCAGACAGCATAATGTCTGCGTAAGATGACGTGCTAGGCTGTAATGATTTGTCATTGCCTGCATTACTATGCGCAATTGCTCAGCGCTTCAACGTAAAATCTATCATTTCCTGGAACCATGTCTTAACTGAATTTTGTCATTATATGCTGGTAAATGGCAATGAAACCTCCTGTGATCTGACCAGATGCCAGTTATGCTTTGAAGCGACTTAAGATGTTACATGATGAATTTTAAGGTTAAACATTGCACTCCAACATTTATCCGGGCAGGAAAGTTCTGGAGTAAGCAGTGCGTGTAAATATTTATTTACATTAGTTGGTGCTCTCAATAAAGCATGTTAGGTCCAGTTTAAACTAAGGTTATTCATGTTAGTGCCGATATACAGGTAGTTAACCTGGAGGGACAAACGATGAAAGCTTTATCCTTAGTGATTATGCTGTCCACAATTTCTCAGGGTGCATTAGCTGCCCAGGGAGTAATACATTTTACGGGTTCAATAGTGGAGTCGGCATGTAAGATGAATGCTGTAAATAAAACTGTTACTGCGCATTGTATGCGAGGGGGCGTCAAAAGCGACAGGGTGATTAAGCTTACAGGACAAAATCAAACGCTCCCTTATTCTTTGGGTGATGTCAGTATAAAAAACAGAGCTAATATCAGAACCGTCACAATCAGCTACCGTTAGGGTTTGAAGTGAAAGTATGCTAAACAAGGTACAAATTAGCCGATTCAAGTAAAAAATGGGTCAGGGATTGACCTAACAATTGAATGTGTACGAAATATCAATCCCTCTTATTGTCTGTAATATCATTACGTTAATTATGTTGTATTCGACTGGCAGATCTTAATTGTCAAATGTTGGGTATGGTAATGTATGGGTTCTTAGGCTTATCACAATCGTGCGCGCGTAACTCAGAATTTATTTCAATAATGACTTATGCCAATCGTCTTGCAAAAAACGCTCACGCCAAAAAAAGACATATGCAAAGCTGCATTCGCCCACATCAGGAATAAAAAGTTTTTTATCCTTGAGGCTTAGTTACGCGGGCTTTTCGCCGTTCTGATAAACTTATATCTTACGTTTATAACTCCATCATGATGTGCCTCTTAAAATCTGACATTATCGATTTGTGGTCACTATTAAAAATGACCAGACTTAATTTTCAAAATTAGCCTGTATTAAATTGTCATGCGTGAAATTCTATTATGCAAGCTTTAAAGACGACATGGAGAACCTGACAAGTTTTGGTACTTCGTATCACATCGCCTGACAAAGCGGATTTTGAACATGGTCAAAGTTGTAATATGTCATTCCTTACTGGATCTTGGCCTGCAGTATTTGTCGCTGTCTGCTTAAGGTTATTTATATTTACACCAGGAGTTGTATATGACGGTATTGACTGTTTATTTTTGCGGTACTGGATCTAACAAATTCGATGACTCAAATCCTAATTTTTGGAACGGTGAGCTTATATCAACACTTGCATCAAATAATCTGGGGCGTGAATTTGCCGAATGGATTATCATCGACGGCCCTGGCAGTGGTAATCTGCAGGATGATGACCTGTGGGTAAAAAGCGGTGAACATTATGGATGGACGGGCAATGCATTCGGCGCGGGCTGGTATGAAAACATAAATCACGCTCTGCACATGATTAAAGGAAACTTCAATTGGAAGCGTGAAAAATTATCCGAAAAACAGTATGAACTTTTGAAAAAATCTGGGATTAATATTAATAATGTTGAAGTTACCGGATCGTTGCTATGGCGGCATTATGATTACGGTGATCGTAAGCTTTCTCAGCAGGATGTACAAAAGCAAATCATCAAAACCTTCCGGAAAGATGGATTACTTCCCAACCGGGTTAATCTGGTGGGCTGGAGCAGAGGTGGCATAAGCTGCCATATGCTTGCTAACGCCATGTTGGCTGACCCAGAGCTGGCCGCTATTCCAGTGAATATATTTACTGTAGATCCGGTTCCCGGGCCGTTCAATTTTCAGGCGGATAAGACGTCACTAGGCAAAAATGTCGAAGAGTATGTCGCCTTTTATGCCAGAGATGAGCGTTCTAAAGGATTCAGCTGTGTCATACCCGAAACGGACGCATCTACTTTAGTTCATATCTATCCACTTGCTGGACGCCACGCCACATTGGTCGGGAATGCCTCTATCGATGGTGCTAGCGAAGGAAGAGCTCTATATGAACCTGGAATGATTGTTCGTCACTTTGCCGAGGTATGCTTAGCGAGATGGGGGGTAAGTTTAAATAAAACGCTGAAATTGAACAATGCTCAGCTGCACGGGTTACATGAGGCAATGCAAAAAAATGCTGACCTCTATACCAAAATGCAAAGCAATTCATACACTATCATTACAGAAAGTTATAAAGGAGAACGGAGTATATCACATGGCACTCTATCTGCCCCTTTTAGCACTGTCCAAGGTGAAAAGTTTATTCCTGTATCAGGTCTAAACTCCGATTATATGACTGATAATACTATCTATTATTGTCTTCAATAAGTAATCAGAAATCTAACACCCGGCAATGCTCATTTGCCGGGTGTTAGATTTAGAAATTAAAAATGTGAATTTTCATTTTAATTGCTTTAGTAAAGGCTATAACGGAGGGGGTGTGAAAGTATCGGCAGGAATTCAGCTTCGACTTCAAAGGGCATCTAACCGAGAGAATGCCAATCGTAATTATGCATTAATCAGCTTAAAGCGGGTCAGGAATGTAAATATTTCTGCAGAGCAGAGAAATAATCAGGAGTTACGAACCTTATCATGCAGAGCCCTTCCAAGGATGATAGCTGCGCTTTATGAATTTAATAAACATACAGGAGACAGTGTTCCTGTCGAGTGGGATATAATTGATTCAAAACTGAATGGAGTACTTGATGTATTAGAAAAAGATTCGAAATTAAATTTTTTGGCTTTTCAGAGATATATAGATGCTGCGAGTGATAAATGTGACAGAATTGCAGCATATTGTGATGATTTTAGACCTGTATTTAAATTGTTCAAAAATGGAACTATAAAAATGTCAGAGGCGAGTAAAATAAACAACTCAATTAAACTTCTGCGTGAACAATCCCTTACTATGAGCGTACCAGTGAGCGACGCGAGCTTGAAGTTTGCCAACATTGAAAAAACAATTGAAGCCCCGGACGGTATTAATCCTACAAAGGTTAAGAAAAGCCTTAAGGAACTTCTGTTGTTATTAAAGAATGTTAATGAATGTGAGGAGGGTATTTTGCGTTCCGCTTCAAAACTTCGCCGGTCGCTGTACCGAACCATTTTGGATACGACTGATATTATAAAAAGGTGCTAATAGCTGCGTCTGACACCGCTTTATCATGTGTACCTCCCGGGAATGGAATTAGGATTCAATAATGTGGTGAACCTTTACTTCTACTACCGTATTGCACGGGACTGATGGTTTCGCGTTATGATAAAGTGAAGCTCAAGTTATTATCGTCTAAAAGGACCTCCCTGGATCACCAGACACAGCACCTCTTTTAAGGTAAAGGGGGTTCAATACCTGTGTTTTAAACCAATCTAAATATTAAAATGGTAGACGTGTAATTTTGAACTGAACGATTCTGTCGCCCTACAACTCACAAATAATAGCGCTTATTCAGCATATAATGGGACACGGTATGACCGTGTCTCACATTCTGCGCCTGCACGGCATCAAAGCAAAACAGATTTCCAAATGGCTAAGACAGCTCGGCAACTACCGTTGCCTTTAGCGGAGAAGTTGTACCAGCTTTTGAACTTGCTACCGCTAATTTAATAAATCTTTAAACTTCATAAATTTCTTTGCACAAAAAACTTTTGAAGCTGAAAAAACTGTAATGGGTTGTGGAGTATGTCCAAAAATAAAATGTATTACGCATGCGCCATCGTTGCCCGGTGATGTCGAATAACCAACGTCTGCCGGGACATTGGTATGTGGTGTGTGCAGTTGAGTATCAGGGTTCACTGGTTGTCTGACTGGCAGGGCTTCATATGACAATCTTGATTTGACTATAAAGTGGCTTTGTCTGAGATAAACACAGCCGTGGCAGACCTACACACGCATGGTTATCAACGCGTTAGGGTTCTGTTGTAAGAAATTGAGTGGAAAAGGCAGACTGTTGTTAAAGCAAAACGGGTCTACTGCATTGTGAGTATCCGTCATTTTTTTGCGAAAACTTGCTGGTGACCACCATAAGCGAGACACAAAGGACGCTTAGAGAGGTTGCGGTAGTGTCGTTTTACGCCAAACAACAAGCTCGGCAGCAGGTAGTAGGCGTTCAACGGCTACTGCTTGTAAATAACATTCTGTTAGTCATTTTATTTCTTGTTGGTCCACACTTCAGCAGAATAGCTGATATTCCGCTGGAGTGTGAGTTTAATATGTTCGCGTAATAAAGTGCACATGTGATCAAACGGCCAGCGGCGGTAACACACGGTGGATAAGGATTTCAAGGCCATCATTACATGATATCGTTACTAGTTAATTCAGAGCTCGATGATGAACTCTTTAAAGCAAAACACTCTTGCGACATCGCTTAGTTCGGTTGACGATGCTGGGAGTGTAAGCAGATCGCCAATCCGGGTTAAGTTTCTTTAAGTGGGTTAGTAGTTCGCGTTGCTAATTAATGAAGCTGAATTTCCCTAATAGTTAAACCATAGTTGCTAACGTGTACTTCACTGTAGGTAATGGTATCATCTCCTAACTTAAGAAGATTTTCTTTCTGATTAAGTCGCATAAGCGTGCCATTTGTTAAATTTAAGTGACTCTCGATTGTTGCAGCATTGAAGTTGACATTATTCTCAAGAGATACCCAAGGTGAACCATTGGTACATATCTCAAACAATTTAAATTGTTCAAGCTCTTTCTTTGCAAAATAAATCTCATCATTTATGCTATGAGATGCAATCAAAACATTTGATGATTCAATCATTCTTGGTATTCTTTGAAAGTCGTCAATCACTAAAAATTGACCGTTTTCAAAGGGAATACCTGATCTTTCTATTTCTGATAAGCTCATAGCCCGATACAATTTTATAATATCCGTGCGCTGGAGTAATCCTAAGCTGTTAATACTTACACAGGATTGATCTGGACTTATCAGTTCATCGACCATAACAGTATTGCTTAAGTTATGATTCCGCTGAACGGGCGTTTCATCAAATTTTTTTCTCTGGAAATCATCATGTGTCACATTATAAATACATACTAGTTCAGCAAGACTAACTCGCTTTACTGCCCT
This sequence comes from Pantoea sp. BJ2, assembly GCF_040255075.1. Classification (NCBI taxonomy): domain Bacteria; kingdom Pseudomonadati; phylum Pseudomonadota; class Gammaproteobacteria; order Enterobacterales; family Erwiniaceae; genus Pantoea; species Pantoea sp. BJ2. The sequence goes on along the minus strand of NZ_CP158294.1, from coordinate 178,649 downwards.
TAACAATGAACTTTGCGGTAGTACTTGTGTTTCACAGTTGTGTATGGCTTGAGGAGTATAAAATGTTTGCCGGTTTACGCTCGTCAGATGGGATGTTTGAGTAATATTGGGGGTGTATTGTTGAAAGTTTCTTACAGGGATCATTATATTATCCTTTGATAATGTTGCTACGTTTTTATTTCTCTATCCAGCCAGCCAGCCAGCCAGCCAGCCAGCCAGCCAGCCAGCCAGCCAGCCAGCCAGCCTGCCCGGCCAGCCGGTTAGTATCGTGCGGGCGTACTCCCTACGGCGCCCCGGACGGCAGTCGTACACCACCTTGTCGCGGTCCGACCCCGCCGCGCTGACGTACGTTCACAGGCACCCGCTAACCGTCTTGCCCTTTTCTAGTCCAGCACCTGCAGTGGAGTTTCGTCCGCGTAGATGGCCCGCTGGCGCCGCAGGTCTTCCCTGAGAGCCGCCACCAGCGGCGCCAAGCACGCGCCCGCCTCGCCGAACCAGCCGGATAGCGAGCTCACCGGCAGGCTCACCCCCTCGCGAGCGTACATTTTATGCCGGCGGTGCGGCAGCAGGTGGTCCGGCACCTTCGCGATGCTGACCGGTGCCACCGGGGAGGCGTGACAGGTCTGCGCTCAGCACCGTGCCGCACGCCGACACGTACGTCAGCTTCTCGCTGACCTCGTCGCGCAGTTGACGCAGCGCCGCTGCAGTCCGGGCAGCAGGCAACGTCAGGCATCAGCGTGACCGTTTCGCTTGGCAGAGAGTCAGGCAGCGCCAGGCGTACCGGCCTTACCTGCGGCTCAGCGCGCCGGCAGCTGTTTTCTCTTCCGCCCGAAGCGCTACTGCTGCGCGAGCTTCAGCTGCTCCTCCAGGTAGCGGCTACGCGTTTAGTGCTGCGTTCTGGGGGTTCCAGCGAGCCGATCCGCTGCTCGTGCCTGGTATTGAGATTTTCGAGGGTGTAGATGCGGGTCGCCTGCTTAGCCAGCAACCGCTGCTCAAGTTCTCGAAGTTCGTCGAGGTTATGTGTGGAGAGCAGGATATAGGGTGTCATACCGGGAATGATGACAGGATGCAGGGATAACATCCTGATGGTGCGACTTTTTGCTGCAGAAGATGTTTTACTCCGCCCGGGGGACGAGCGGCTTGGTGGCGAGTTAGTCGAACTGCTGCGGGGTGAGGGCCCAGCGCTCGTCGTCGTGGCGGTCCCACAGCAGTAGCTTCATGCGGTTGTGGTTTTTGCCTTTGAACAGAAAGGCGTGGTTTTGCACGTGAGGGGTATCGATGTCGGCGCGCGCGGACCAGCCAGAGCCGTTGAACGCTCAGCAAAGCTTCAGCTCGCGGATAAGGGGAGCCAGTGCCTACGGCGAACCGGTGAGGCTCGCGCGCGGCAGGGTTGAATTTTATGCTCTCCGTCGAAGCGGATCGGATGTCCACTGGCAACAGCGCCGGTGGAGGTGAGGGTCTCAATCTGGCTTTGTGCTAGCCGGCCATCGCGCGGCAGAGGTGGCAGAAGGTTTGATGTTGATGCCGTGCTCGCGGGCGTTCTGTGCATTATTCATGCCGCAGCTGAGCCACTGCTGATAATGGCGCTGACGCTATTCGTAGGTCATACGCTTCCGGTTCGTCATGATGAGTTCCCATAATATAAAGAAGAGAACGCAGAATGGCGATCGGCGTGTAAATCAACAAGGTGAGTTCACCAGACGCTTACACACTTTCGGGATGAATGCCGGAATAAGCACTGTTTCAGCGATGTTCTCCATGGCCGTAAAATCATAAATGACTGATGTTATGACTATAATGAGTCCAAGCCTCATTATATCAGACGCCGGCGGAATTTGCAGCAGGCTGGAGGAATGGAAAATTAAATGGTATATAAATAATGACTCTTCAGCTCAATTATTCGGTTTGGTGTTGTTTCTACCTCTTGTAATCATTTGCACTTAATCCATAAAGTTAACTTTTTTCACATAAGCCGTAACGTTTAGGTCTTATGCAATATTAAATGTATGATATGGTTAATAACCTATTTCCATCGGGTCTTTTATAGAGTTATATTTTCACATCATTAATACCTTCTTCATCCATGAGGTGCTATAAACCCTTGATCTCTTATACTCGGCAATGTCGTTGATGTCGTACTGGTAGTCGTTGTTATTATGGTCGTCGTTAATCGGTTAATTTCACCTTCGGCTGCAAAAATTGCACTGTCAGAGCAGACACATCGCGATCGCCCATTTGTTATGATAAGACTTTCGGCCTCTGGCTGATGTTCCCGAAGCTGACGCAGCTGCGAGGTACAGGCTTTTATAAAAGATTCTCTTAAGCAGGCGCTTAATATTTTCGTTTCTGTGCGGCTTTTCCAGGCATCTGCGTGTGGTATTTGCTCTTCTGTCAACGGTGAGTCGCCTGTTATTAGCTTATAGCCCACATATACGCCTGCAACCAAAGCTGACGCTTTTATTAGTGTCATGCAAATGCCATTTAAGCCGTTCCAGTTTGAATGCGGTTGTTCTTCACTTCGGAATAAAGTGTCCAGACATAAATTTCTTTCAGATCTGGCTTCTCTGAACGTCTCATGAAGCGAAACGTTAGTGTTAGTTGTTCCAGATTCAACAGGTATTGCTGTGTATGCAGATGTACTGGGATTGGAGGACACGGGTAACATTGGGCTTTCTCATTCCATGATATTTTCATTACTTTTCCATCATTGGCTCTGTGGTGCTATCAAAAAAAAACTGTTTTATTGTGAATTCTGATGCTTACGATTATTGATGCTGTTCACAGTTTGGATTGCTATGCGTGAAAAAGGTGACATCTGGAACAGAACTACACTGATTTTCCTCCTCTCCACGCGCATGCGTATTACGTAAAATTTAAAACATCATTGAGTCAGCTTTTCACCATCGTGCTTAACCCCATATCATGCCGCCGCTCTCAGGATCAGTGCTTGCGGCCCAGTCGGCGAGTTGTCTTTTAATCGCTTGATTAAGGGCAACTGTTGCAATCTGCGCGTCAGACTCCGCGGTAGCGGGGGTAAACGTAATCCCGGGCAAATCCAGCGTCAGCCTCACCCATTTCGCCGGCGGCGGAATGTCATTGATCATGTCATCCGGAACGGCGAGGCTTTCATGCCCCACATCACCGGCATGAACAATATCTTCCTCATCCTCTTCTTCCTCTTCGGTTTCGGCGCCATCAGTCATGTGATGTTCAGATTCAGAACGTGCTGACGCGTAGATGCGGCTTCGGACCTCGTGGCTTTTTGCTTCCCATTCGGGGTCCGATTTTCCACCGGGTAGCGTCTGCGCGAGTTGAGGTAACGCATCCCCTAGCATGGCGCGGGCCTCGCGCGTCAGAGTAAATGTCGGGGCAAGTCGGCCTCCAGGCTTCACGTCATCTTCTGTCGGTAGTATGCGTAAGTACAGGGCGCCGGTAAGTGAAACGGTAAGCCGTGCATTCTCCGCCGTCGAACGTATCTGAAAGTCCATTCCGTGAGCACTTATGCGCACAGGATCGGCTTCTTCGTCCCCTTCGCGTTCTTCTGCGGGCATGGGCACGATAAACTCTGACAGGAGAGCCTTGACAGGTTTGGTGCCGTAAATGACGGTATAAAACTCGCCCCGACCGGAAAGTCGTGCGGACAAACCGTTCAGTAAGCTGTCGACAACGGCCTCTTTGAAGGCGGGATGAATACTGCGCGGGTCCTCACTGAGAACAGGCATTCATTGGATCCTTTTTATTGGTGGCTACACACGCCGACGGTGGGATCACGCGTTCGACTCTGGACACGCAATGGAGGGCATCCTCCTGAAGCGAGCGCAAAGTTTGCACAGGAACCTTCCGATAGATAACGGCACTTTCCGGCTGAAAAAGAATCTCGGCATAACGAGCTGACAGTTCACAACCCATGGTTTGATTCATGCGACGGGCGTTCTTAATAAAATGCCAGTGTCGTTCTGCTGCGTCATCATTCATCCCAAGGGCTTTGCAAAAGATCCTGAAGTACTGCGCATCTTTTGATGCATGAGGTCGTGTACCGTGGTGGGTTAACGGCGCCAGCCAGTAATACACGCGCCCGCTGCGGCAGTGAAGGCACAGGGGATGAAGTTCAACCATTCGGGCGCGTATTTCACGTGCAAGGGCCGCGCGCTTAAGTGATCTGAACAACAAGCGACAGCGCGTCTGAACATCATCATGATAGAGTTTCAAAAGCATGCGGGCGGGATCCACAACGGATGTCATTGTTTCCCCCTCCTGCATCAGCGACGACTCGAGTTTAGTGCGCAACTCATCGCTAAAAATGAAGATAAAATCACCGGGCTTAATAGCGCTGGCAGCGATACGTCTGAAAGGGGGATCTTCATCATGCTCGTACCGGTAAACCCAGCCACTGGCATAAATGCGGGCATGATCTTCCAGCTCAAACGTGTAATACGATGAATTGGGACCTTGACGCTCACTCACATGTTCCCCAAACGTGAACAGCATGGAGAAGTCCCGGAGTTTGCCAATGGCGACAGGGTTAGGAATTTCATTGAGCCGGCGTTCAATTTCTTGCATTAACAATCCAATGCGGCCCCGATACGCTTTGAACGCCTCAATTATCTTCATTCCCGTTAAGGTTTTAAACAGAGAATCCGCCTGACGGTAGGGCATCATAACTAACGCTCCGTGGGGTATTTCCGGGTGCGTTAGCAGGACCCGCACCAAATCAGGGCTTACTCCGATAAAAATCCAAGATCCGTTCTTACTTTTATCAGTGAGTGATTTGACAGGGTGCTCAGTGTGTGACATTTGAGCTTAAATTCGGTTGCTGGCCACTCATCACTGTACTGTCGTTCAAGTAAACGATTTGCGAGAAAAATGTAATGCCGATAAGGTAATACAACAGCTAACCGCGGACATCCTGCGGTCAGATATTTTTTTTTCAGCAAGCAGGCGGGCAGCCATTGGCGTCGCATCATTCCAGTCTTCAATGAGCTTATCGGCGCGCTTTACAGCCTGTTCAATGGATGCCCGCAACAGACTCAGCATACCGGAGGCAAGTGCATCCAGAAGTGCAAGTTTTATGGGGGGCCAGGCATTAAGGGTGTGACAGTACCCCTGTCCCGTACTGTCGGCTGACGCCATCGTCAGGTCGGTATAACCTGCCGGCATGTTTGATAATCGCAGAACATATAGAAATGCCTGAAGGAGCACTCTATATTCGGGGCTTTCTTCATTGCCGGCAGACGCCATCAGGTGCTGGAAAGTCAGCGCAAGACGTGATGCCTCCTGATCTACGATACTGACTTTGATATGAGCATTGCTTCGCGGAACGGGCGCCCAGTCAGTCTCCTTCGGATGAGGCGAGAGCAACACATGAGCCGCTTCCGCCGCGAGGACTTTCGTTAACAGGGGGCCGGATTCGACAAGCTGGGCACGTAAGCTAAAGAATGTCCGGGGATCATCCGTCATGATAAAAGTTCCACATTCTAAAAGGCCGCTTTCTCTCACCAGTATCAGATATTCAGGGATGCGCCGGATAGCGGAGTAGTTTTTTTGCTGCCGCTCAGTAGCATCAAACAGAATAACATCCGGTTTTCCTTCATTTGTTAATGCTGAAGATTGAAGGGCTGCGCGCCAGACCTTTTTCTGGGCTGTGAAATGCAGGGCCATAAGTGCTGCGGGTGCTAAGTGAGGAACTGTCCACTCCGAGCTTACCTTTATGCGCAGATCACTTCTGTTTACAAGACGCGGCAATTTTGCCAGCGAGCGTTCAAGCGGTATGGTGACAGGCGTGCGCCATTTGTTTCCGAGTGGATCAAAAATAAAAGTAGGGACCAGCTCCGAGAGTGAAGGGTTTGTTAATTCAGAATGATGAATACGAATATTATTTACGGCACTCAACGCGGTCACGAAGGCATGAGATGACGTCCTGCTTTCTACAATTGAGGTGCCATGCTTAACGGTCCAGAGTGAGCGGAATAACTCGCTTAACTGTGTTTTGTCGATCAGAAGACTGTGCAGGGGACCTGTGAAAGCATGGGTTACAGGATAAAGCAGGGTACGAAAAGCGCGCAGGTCGGTTCCGAACTGACGTTCAAGATTTGCCAGAGCATGCAGCAGAGGGAGCGATGTCAGTTTTGCCGGCCAGATTAGGCAGAGTATCACAGATGGCGCATTGGCTGCTGACAGCAGGGTATCAACCAGTTCTGTTGCCCAGGGCTGAAGACTGACGCGCGCAGTGCTGTCACGCGCCTGAAGTGTTAAACCCGCGTTGCCAGCGCTGAAGTCCGTTACCGAATGCCCCTGGAAATAGTGAAAAGAAAAATGCCTGAGTCATCTCATCCAAAAGGCGGCTGAAATTGACCAAATCATCAGATTGCTAAACGCGCTCAGTTGTTCTATACAATTCTGTCATGATAAGAACAGCTTTTTTGAAAGAGCTTCATCTTTTGAGATTATGGTTCCCTGCTGGCCACGGATTGTGTAAAGCGACAATCTGCGGGCGCCTGAAGCTGCGAAGGTAGTGACAGTCTTTTGCGAAAACCGAAGAATTAATCTGAACCCAGTCCGCAGAATTTAGCTGAGCTTTTGTTAAGAGGGAAATATTCCCAACTCCCTCGCCGCATGGCGCAAACGCAACTGTATAAATAAGGGAAACAAAGAAATAACTTACTGATAAATAATAGACTTATTTTTGCTCCAGACATCCGGGAGTTTTTGTCGTTCACCAGAACACAGCTACCCCAGACAGTGACAAATGATGGGAACCATGTGCAATCGATTATGGACGTTTGTGCCCTGATTTCTGGCATTAACTTTCTTAAAATACATAAAAACACGATCACGTGCATCTTCACCATCAGAAACTTTGAGGTGAAAACATAAAAGAGCGGTAGTGTTATAACCGAACTAACCAACACTATTGTTAAGTAAAACGAAACCCTCTCATAAGACGCCTCTCTCATATTTATCTAAAAGTTCTGAAAATCAATATGTTAAGTAGGTTAATTTGTTGTTTTTATCTGGGTTGAGCAGTTTATATAAAAAATCAATATGATTTAATGCCGTCAGTTCTGATCATAAAAGCCAAAAACTGATGAGGATGTTAACAGTCTTGAACGGTATTTTCTGAAAGAGAAATAGTTGCGGCCTCCACCCATTTGATACCCCTTCAGTCATGATTAAACTGTCCTAAACGACCAGTTGTTAACAAATGGTTAACTTTTATCGCAGCTTATCTAAAGGAGTAAAGATGTTGGATGCAACGTATTACTATGTTTGTCCGTGGGCCAACGGGGGAGGAATGCTTCATGCCAAAGGATGTCCCGTTTTGGACGAAAAGAGGGAACGGATATTCATCGGTACGCTTTATACGCATCTGCAGGCAATGGCCGTAGCAAAGCTTTATTTGAAAGATACGACACGCTGTCCATTCTGCACCAGCCAGTTAAGCGATGCGCATGACAATCGCGCAGTGCGTCATTGAGCGGAAAAACTGGATTGACCTGCTCCCCGTTGATTAATACACCGCGATGTTAGTAATGTCTTCATAAGCCACATGAGGACATCCCCATGAAGAAGCGATTTTCCGACGAACAGATCATCAGTATTCTCCGCGAGGCAGAAGCCGGGGTTTCGGCCCGGGAACTCTGTCGCAAGCATGCTATTTCAGACGCTACCTTCTACACCTGGCGCAAGAAGTTTGGCGGCATGGAAGTCCCCGAAGTGAAGCGGCTCAAGTCACTTGAAGAAGAGAACGCCCGCCTCAAGAAGCTGCTCGCTGAAGCCATGCTGGATAAGGAGGCGCTTCAGGTGGCTCTGGGCCGAAAGTTCTGACGACAGACCAGAAGCGGGAAGCCGTGGAAGTCATGTGCGAGACAGTAGGTCTGTCGCAACGCCGTGCCTGCAGGCTGGCTGGTCTGTCCCTTTCAACCTGCCGTTATTCGGCTCAGCGTCCGGCTACTGACGCGCAGCTATCTCTGCGTATCACAGAGCTGGCACTTGAACGTCGCCGGTTTGGTTACCGGCGCATCTGGCAGTTATTGCGTCGGGAGGGCCTTCACGTCAACCACAAGCGGGTTTACCGCATCTATCACCTTAACGGTCTGGGTGTAAAACGCAGGCGACGCCGTAAGGGTCTGGCGACTGAGCGGCTTCCGCTTCTCCGCCCGGATGCGCCGAACCTGACATGGTCGATGGATTTTGTCATGGATGCACTTGCCAGCGGCCGCCGGATTAAGTGCCTGACCTGCGTGGATGATTTCACGAAGGAGTGTCTGACGATCACCGCCGCTTTCGGTATTTCAGGCGTCCAGGTCGCGCGTATTTTGGACGGCATCGCGCTGTTTCGTGGCTATCCGGCAACGATAAGAACCGATCAGGGCCCGGAATTTACCTGCCGTGCGCTCGATCAGTGGGCTTTTGAGCATTGCGTGGAGCTGCGGCTTATTCAGCCCGGTAAACCGACACAGAACGGATTTATTGAGAGTTTTAACGGACGCTTTCGGGATGAATGCCTGAATGAGCACTGGTTCAGCGATATTCTCCATGCCCGGAGAATCATTAATGACTGGCGGCAGGACTATAACGAGTCCAGACCTCATTCATCGCTGAATTACCAGACGCCGTTTGAATTTGCAGCATGCTGGCGAAACGGGAAACATGAAGAAAAACCAACCGACATTACTAACTGAAGGGTGTATCTAATATTGGGGGCAGGTCATAAGTAAGCTCACGGGCTTGCGACCGGGCCGGGCGATACAGCTTAGCAGCTCCTTATGATCTGACCGACTTCGCCGGGAGGAGGCGTTAATTTATCGTGCAAGATATATGCAGGGAACTACTAACACATTAGAATGTGACGAAGCGAGAGCGGTATCTGCGTTATAACATTATAAAAAGGATTCTGGGTATTAATAATGACCGCAAGTGTTGTTTTGTGGAATACTCAAACAGGATGGCTATGGCATTGTTCCATGATATAGCACATAGTTTGCCATGCTGGAAGTACTAAGGCCATGGATGTTAGTTCCTGACATTGCAATAAATACTTTTCCATCGATCCGGTGTTGAATAGCAGGCGCTTTATTTGCAACTACCTGGCTGTTTTTTATCCTGAATGTGTGTGATCTTTCGGATAACAAATTTTGAATCGATTCCGTTAAACTTATAGCAAGTAGCATTCGCATGTTTACAGTTATTGCTGCATAAAACCTAAGTTATGTGGGGAGCCATTGCATCAACATCTTAACACCAAAAAAACATTACAGTCGACCCCCTTACACTTTTATGTACTACAAAAATGACAAATATGATGGTTTTCAGAATAATGATATAGCGTGATGAATCTATTGGATAAGATTGAAACAACTTATTGCTAACACGATAAGACATTCACCAATGACTAAAACTGATTTTTTAAAGAAGTTTCGCAGGTGTTCAAGCTATGAGATTCTGGAAAAGGTCGCTAAGCATAAGAGAGAGTGCGTCCCGGTTGACTTTCGTTCTTCTTTTGAAGGCGCCTTCGATCATCGTAAGGCTGAGATCCGAATGCAAAGGTCTTATGACAGGATCCCTCCAGAGGTCTGGAGATTTATTAATTAATAATTATCGAGAAGAATAAATTAACTGATTTATGGGTGTGTATTTTCCTGCTGAATTTCATCATCAGTCAATTACTTTGATTGAATTGATATTATACGAAGGAGGCTTGATAAAGGTGGGTTTCCCTCCGGGATTTGTATATGCTCTGTTCGGGATCTGTCGGTTGAGCTACTCAATAAATTGATTTACTGGATGAGCATTAATAAAAGTGAATTTTGAAAATTTTCAAACGTAATTCTCTTGAGTTAATTAATTTACTTGATTCGGGCTCTAAGCTATTTGAGGCATATTTTTGTTTATGATGGAGAAAAATCGTTACCCTAAAAGCGATTAATGGGTTTTAGTGTAGTAACAATCGGCCTTAACAATTAAGAACCTTTGATATGTCTACTTTTGACAAGTTGATCGATAGGCTGATAAAGTTGTTGTAAATGGTCACAGTAAATTCCAACGGTATGATTTTAGCATTCAGTACATCACATTAACATTACGGTTAATAATATGATAAGTAGAAATTTTAATTCTGTCTAAAATACCTTAATATAAACTTTTTACTATCTTTTTAAAAGTAAATAAATCATGGCTCTAAGTTTTTTGAGAAAGCCGATATTTGCGCACTGCACTGCTAATTCTTTTTGATGACACCCCAATAATGGCCGTGATAGCAAGGTAAGTTTTACCTGCTTTCCTAAGTGCAATAATGTCATCTTCGATGCCCGGAATCGAACCTATAAACTCATATTCCCTCTGAAAAGTTTTCATGCACTCACCACAACGATAACGTCGTTTAGTCTTACGACGGTTAAAACCAAACGTTCTAATAACAGAAGATGCACAATGGGGGCACAATATTTCGCTATTGAGTTTGATGATTGACCTCATTATTCGGAAGTTAAGGGGGAGCTTTACATCCGGATAATATAGTGTTCTGAAAATATATAGTCAATATTTAGGGAAAGATTTACCGTAAAAGATTCTTATTAATGAATGACAGAGGCGAGTGATGAACCAAAGCCACGTGGAAATCATCATGTGATTCCGATATGATTACATTAAAACGTAAGCGATTATTCAATTAAAGGTTTGGATAACAGCATGTTGCTTTAATCTTTTCCTTTCCCAGGAGCTTTTGTATCCTACAATTTTCCTAAAAAAATAGCTTGAGAAGCGCGAATCTGGCCATTTTGAGAGCAAGATTTTTTACGGACCTAGTAAGTATTAAAAATTGGTTACTTATGGATTGATGTCGGATTGTATATGTATCTTCTGGCAATTGAGAGCGTTACATATTAATTTATTGATCATTGAATCAAGAAAAATCATCGATAAACCTACCAGGTTAACGTGTTAAATGCTAATTCATCTGGCTTGCCCCGTCCGATTAGTCTGTTAAACAAAGTTCACACGAACAGTAAAAATGCTATAAAATTACAATTATATGATATGGTTAAAATTTCTTTCGCGAAGATTATCCTTAAGGCTGATATCACATTATTTTCAAGTCGTGAATATCAGAGTATGCAACTGAGTAACTTTAAAAATAAATTAACGAAGATTAAGACGGCGCTCTAATGGCTGGTCAAAAAGTTCTTGCATGCGATAACCGAATTATATACTGCTATGCAGGAATTAAATGTTATCGAGATTCAGCGTTATGCATCTGATGCCATTGTAATATTTTCATTGGGTGCAGTGACTATCACTGATAACATCAAAAGATCGTACGCTCCTTCTTTTTCTCTGACCGGGAATTCTCGACAACGTTTAGACAGGCAGATAACAATCCTATACTGTTCTCGTTTTTTGATGAAAATGCATACAAGTTACAAGATAGTAGACGAATATTGTTCGTGGGACTTGTAAGAACCTCAGTACCCCGTTTACTCACAACAGCAGAATCAGAAAACACCGTTAAAAATTCAGCTGAAGAGCTGCTGGACCTCGGGGCTGATATACGGATTTTTTTATTCTTCTCAAAGGTTTGAATCAGGCAAGCAACGAAGAATCTAAATTGTAATTATTCATCTCTTTTCGGATCTATACAATTAAACTTTCGTATACAGAGCAATGAAAGAAATTTTCTGTGATTAGGTGTTTGCTAAAAATCAACATATGCTCAATCGGAAAGATTAAATTAATAAAAACTAGCTAACATTTTGAGTGTAGTGAAAAATATGCGTTTGCAATGTTTGTGTATCTGAAGATATAAATTCTTAAATCCTCTTTTATTGTGCGTTCTATTGATTTTTAGACCCAACATCATGCATAGGAAAGTGACAGCATGGTAATGAAGATTCTGAATACTTGTGTATTAGAGGATCGCCTGAACGAGAAACCGTTTTAATCTCGCGGCGATCAAGTAACAACCTGCAAAGACCATGATGTCCGGAAACACAACGGTAGGGGAGCTGTACGCCTGCTCGACTAGCTGCATTCATAATGGTTTCATTAGGAACAATAGTGAATATAGATCCTGCTTCGAGAAATTTACAGTAAGGCATAAGTCAAACCTTTCCTTTTTAAACAGTTCCGAGTTCTCATTAAAGACAGTTGATCAAACGTTTTTTGAGGATGGAATGTCTCCGGGCTGCTACGAATGTTATGGTTCTTTTGGATAGTAATGCTCTACCCACTTTCTTACTCAATAAAAAACTCAGGAGAGAAATCAGCGTATTCTTACATTGAATGACTATGCTTCTGACTTGCATGAATGCCAAATTGTAATGTCAGGACTTTAATTTTTTATAACCAATGAAGATCATCGGTCATGAACTAACGATATGAATTTGCCTTGGAACATAAATGTCATTCAAACACTGTGATTCTTCAGCAGATGCTCAACGATAGATCTTCCCGTTGGTGTAAGTTCCTGCATGTTAGCAAGCGTTTTTAGGCATTCACTCAGTAATGCTTTTAAAAATAAGCAGCGAACATGTTCTGTATCAGTTGCGGTCTTCAGGCTTGTTTTCTTTTGAAGATACATAAGCAGGGTAGCGGCAAAATGTGCTGCAAAAAAACGCCTCGGCCCTCTGAATCTGAGGGATCACAAGCCAGTTTATACCGGCTATTACACGGTATAATTTGAATATCATCCCCCTCAAATAGAAGACCTAGCCAGACGTGAGACATCTCATGCATGATAATTTCTTCCAGGCCGGATTCACTGCGAAATGCCGGTTCTCCAAAAAAAAATAACCAGTGGGATCAGATTGTTTGTCAGGCTGGTAATCTTTGGAGCGCCTTCGAAGTGGGCTAACGTTTAACTGAAAATAGTTTACCCATTATGGCATTGTCTTGAGCACTTTATCTTTAGTGCGACTCAACAGTGCGGATCGCTGTGCATCCAGATTACCATAATTAGGATAGCTAACTTCTGCTCTGGAATTAATTGCACGAAAGTCCATAAATATGACCTCAGGGTTGAGGTATTCAACTTGTGGTCTACGGAAGCCAAAACGGCTTTGGCGAAAATCAGTAATCAACCTTAAAAGAGCTGCGGATCGGAAAATGTCAGAAATAAAAGGAATGCCAATTATTTCTGAAATTAACGTAAAAGTTTTATCAGGCATATTTGTCTTCTTTCAATCATGGCTGCACAATGATAAAGGTAACAATATTGTTAATTAGCCAGAAATAACATTTGATATACTTCATCAAGAAAAATAACGTAAGCTTGCATCAGCAAAATATATATTACAAAACCATCACCTGGTGTACCGCCATATAAAGCTTTTTGGCCGTTAAAATAAATTACATGTAATTCCAGTTCTACATGAATGCAAGTTGCCCGAAGATAATGTTGACCCTCTCAATGTATATAGTTGTGTTTAGAGTCTAAGTTACAGTTATAATATTTAAATCACGCAAATTTATTTATATTTGCGCTTGCATTTTGAATGTTCTACGCAAAACACATGATTTGATTTTTCAATAACCCTGTATTAAGCAAATAATAACGTAATAAATGTATGGCGTGAACTTAATATGAACAGCGCTCAGGTGTTAAATTTTATAACGTGGAAAATTAAGTTTAAATCAGTTCCATTATTGATGAAACATCGATATAATATTTTCTTTGTCTTTCTTAATGTGATTTAATTCAATGACCTGTCGATATCGATACATCCTGACATCATCACGAGAAAATAGTAATGCTTCACTAAATTCATTACCGTAGTACATAGATTTCATGTCTTGAGCTGATATTAACGTGAAGCTGTATGAGTCGAGGCAGAAAAAATATTCAATAATATTCCCCGAGGAGCGTAAGGCAGAAGGAAAAGAAGAATATCGATTAGGAAAAGGGAATAATGTGATAATGATCTTGAAGTTAGGAACATGGTCAGGTTCTAAAAGGAATTTGTGTAAATCACTTCGCAACTCTTCAGGGATCTCAGAAGGAACTATACCTGGCCACTCAAATGTGCTACGCCAAAAAATGGAAGTGGCAAAATGTAATAACTTCTTCCGTTGATGCTTATCAAGTATATCAGAAGTAAGTGTCATATTACGAACATGGCCCAATCTTTTTGCTAATTCCTTCATCAAAAAGGGGGGTTCCCAATCACCAGGATAACAAACTTTATTAACACTTAAAGCATTCTCTTCGAAATAAACAACACCATTGTGGTTAAAATCGTCTTCACAATTAGAACACAAAAGAAACCGATTAAGGTCTTTTGAAAGAGCAATTTGTGATTGTCCTGTTAAAATGGTTAACTCATGTGCTCTATCAGGTGGTGATGACATTTTATTATGTATTCTTGTCGGTAAGAAATGCCCTCGAACTAAAGGGTCTTTGCTATTACACAGCGCGCAATTATTAAATGGCATAGATTTCTCATGATTAGTGGTTAAGGTTCCATTAAATATAATCACCAAAATTGAGCTAATCAATGCAGGATTTATTAAATTATAACTAAATAACATTAGTCAGCGTCATTAACATGTTGTGTGTGTTATGGTTTGTCATTCAGTAATGAGTGCGTGTTACAAGGAATGCAATCTGGTTTTGATAATTATGAAAAAAAACTGCGATCTAGTCAGTGTTAAGGGGGGCGGTGCTTTCATCTTCTGATTTATAACAGTTATTAGGTTTAAATGACAAGACATTCATTGGTGCGAATGAGATACTTATGTGGTCTGGAGACGTGAGTTGTAGTGTTTGCATTGTAGTTATGCGCTTTAAAACCATCTAGTTGTCGATTTGTCCGTTTAGGGTAATCCTTTCCATTATCGTCTGGAAAGGATTACCCCTTTTTTTATAATCTAACTCATCTAGTGAGAACTTGATAAAATAAAATTTTGTCAAACAAAACCTAAAGCGGAATAAACATAATAGAATTGAAATCCTATTACTTGTAAAGATAGTGCGTATTATTAAATTTTTAGCCAGTCCTCGCATCATTAATAATACCCCCCTATGTATTATCTGTATCTAAAATATTAAATTCCTACATTCATTAAAGGTCAATTCATTACTAATGATTGCTGACAATTGGAAGGCCTTGATTAAAATATACATTTACTAGAAAACCGTAAATATGCTTTTACGAGTAATAACGTGTGATGTTTAGGCCTCTTTACTACGTTGTAGAATAAAAATGTTGAGTTTTTAAAAAATGTAAAGTCCAATGCATAAAATGCAAGTTTAAAAATGAAGTTATAGGTTACTATCTTCACAGGAATGGACAACTAAATTTGATTTATATATGACAGTGAAAAACACCTCAGAAAAAATGGATCTTTTGGAACTTTCATTTAGTGAAGTAACTCAGAGCGATTGGTTTGAGTCTCTGAGCTTAGAATCAATTAGATTGAAGCAATTAAGAGAAGAGATTGGAAGAGCGCTGAGAGATAAACTGCAGGAAGATCACACCCCAGATTCATTCAAGTAGAAGATTACCGGGGGTGAAAGTAAAATCCAAAATCAACCCCCTAGCAATGATTCTCAAATCATTATCTTGTTTTAGCTAATTCTTTAACTATAACGTGATTTTTATGCTCTAAGTTGATCATGCAAAAATTGTCCAGTTGCTTATCATAAGTCGCAAAAACCCAGCATCGGAAGGTTCTACATGTAATATTTTGGATGGTATAGTTCAGAAGTGAATCCCAAGCCTGTCGCCGATGAGCCATCTCAGATTGTCGTGCTGCACTGCGGATATAAGAAATAACTATAACCTTATGAGCGAATTGATTGATTTTCATTATTATCATTCCGTTATTTAGATGAATGTATAGTGCCAAGGGCATAAATTAATATACCGCACGTTTTGTATAAGGAAAGATAATCACCTGTGATAAGTGAAAAATAACGCTTGAGATAAGATTAGTTTTCTTGCCAATATTTACAGACATTGTTATGTTTTTATTTTCTTCACAATTTCTGAACCTAATGTTATTGAAAGAACATAGATGTCGCCTGCCTTATTAACGCATCAATGATGTGCTATTCCAAATAAAATTCCGGTTTTTTTTTAAAAAAGAGTGGCTTAGTTGTTTTTTTAACGCTTGTGATAATGTTCAGTTTGAATGATTTTAATGTTTTAGCATGGCCATCGGATACCTTTGGGGGCGTTAATGCGATTCAAAATGAACATCCTTGCTGCACTTACTTGTTTGTCTTATCAGGCGCACGCTGCTGTTGTAGCAACTGGTGATACTAATATTGAATCTTATGAGAATTCGGGCCCGGTTAAAGGGGCATCATTGACTGTTGTAGGTGGATCTGTCCAGGGTACACCTGAAATGCCGTCGGCCACCGTTTCAATGGATGGAGGCACACATTACACAATCAGTAGCAGAACTTCTACTATAGGTGATCTTACATTGGGTAGTGCTTCTGGCACCTATGGCATATTGAATATTTCGGGTCCGAACACGATACTCGATTTTGAATTTAACTCAGGTACCAGGACACCTGGTGGTCTCTATCTTGGTTTAAATGGGAATGGCACGTTAAATATATCAAATGGTGCACATGTTGATGCGCCCTCTTTGAAAATAACTACTAACGGGTTTAGCCTTCAAAACAGAAGCGTTTTGAACATCACAGGTAAAGATTCAGTGCTGAATGTTCGAACATCCGTTTTGGATCGGGGCGGGCAGTTTACAGTTTTAAATGGCAGTACTGTAAATGTAGATGATGGAGCCCTGTTAGCCATTGACAGAAATTTTGATTTGCAGGCTGGGGCTAAACTGCTCATCCAAAATGGAGCTACTGTTAATGATTCAATCACGTCAGCCTCTGGCTCAATGCTAAATGGAGATGTCATAGTCTCTACAGGTGGTAGTCTGAATGGGCCACATTTCACTTTTACTCGCAGTATTACTATTGGCGCTCCCGGTTCTGATCTGCCAGTTGCACCGGGTTACATAAATAATGACATAGTCCTTGTAAATGGCTCGTTATCTTTTAATCACAACGCAAAGGATTATGTTTTTAATAATGCTATTAGCGCGCCTGAGACTTCAGATCGTAATTTGGTAAATGTAGTTTCCGGTACGACGATCTTGAACGCAGTCAATAATTTCAAGGGGAGTACCCTTGTTAATGGCGGTGAATTAATTGCCGGTGTGGATGGTGCCTTTAGTCCACAGTCGACTTATAACGTAAATGATAATGCAATTTTGTCACTAAATGGTACCCGACAGACACTGTCATCGTTAAGTAATCGAGGTACAGTTATAATAGGTGGCGCCACCCCGGGTGGAGTCTTAAATTTAACGGGGGATTATGAAGG
Source organism: Pantoea sp. BJ2 (assembly GCF_040255075.1). NCBI lineage: Bacteria > Pseudomonadati > Pseudomonadota > Gammaproteobacteria > Enterobacterales > Erwiniaceae > Pantoea > Pantoea sp. BJ2. The sequence continues at coordinate 161,313 of NZ_CP158294.1, read as the reverse complement.
TAATAATGGCCTTCTTATATTTAGTACCAAATTAAGTGATGATAACTCAGTCACTGATAAAATGAACGTTCAGGGCAATACTTCTGGTACCTCACGCGTTAAGGTAGAAAACATTGGTGGGGCGGGAAATGAGACAATTAATGGCATTGAACTGATATCTGTAGGCGGGGTATCAGCAGGCCAATTTCTCCAGGAAGGCCGTATTGTTGCAGGTGCCTATGATTACTCTTTAGTGCGCGGAAAGGATGGAAAAAATCAAAATTGGTATTTAACCAGTGAAGCTAGTGTGATAGACCCAGGACCAGATCCGGAAAACCCGGATCCAGGCAATCCAGATCCAGGCAATCCTGACCCGGAAAATCCGGATCCGGGTAACCCAGATCCAGGCACTCCACCTGGAATAAGACCTGTAAAAGTCATTCGTCCTGAGGCAGGGGCCTATCTCTCGAATTTACGGACGGCTCGTACAATGTTCGATGCGCCACTAAATGTACGTTCAGGTGAGACTCATTATGTCGATTCTTTCACAGGTGAAAAGAAAGTTTCCAGTCTCTGGTTAATTCAGCGTGGGGGGCATAACAGGAGTTCCAGTGGTTCAGGTCAGCTTAAAACACAATCGAACAGATATACAGCATTGATTGGCGGAAACATTGCCAGTGGGCTTACTGGTAGCGATGGCAAATGGCAAGCAGGTATACTTGCAGGTTACGGTAATAGCCAGGGTAATACCGTATCTGAATTTACTGAATTTAATGCAAAACATAACGTTGAAGGTTATACAGCTGGTCTTTATGGAACATGGTTTGCTGAAGGTTCAAGTGAGAAGGGGTTCTATTCTGATGTTTTACTTCAATATGGATGGTTCAAAAATCGCGTGCAGGGAAAAAGTCTTAATGATGAAAAATACCGATCATCAGGTTTCATTTCAACCTTTGAAAATGGCTATGTTTATCCAATTATAATAAGCGACAAATCTACCTGGTTTATCCAACCCAAGACTGAAATATCCTGGAATGGAATCACTGCTGATGAACATGTGGAAAAAAACGATACAAAAGTAACAGTTGTCAATAGCAATCTTATGACATTTAAAGCTGGTATAAAAGCATACTATAAAACGCATAATTCTATTGATGATGGTAAATCGCGGGATTTCAAACCCTTTGTTGAGACAAACTGGTTGCACAATACTAAGTCAAATTCGATTAAGATGAATGATGAAAAGATAGGTGAGCCGGGGAGTAAAAATATTGGTGAGCTTAAGGTGGGCCTTGAGGGGCGTATTAATAATAATGCCACGGTATCAGGTTACTTTTCTCAACAGTTAGGTAAGGATGGATATTCTGATAGTGCAGCATCGATGGGGGTTACATGGTCATTCTAAAGTGATGACTTCGTCAATCCACCCATGGTGTTCATAATGACAAGTTAAGCTAATTTGGTGGGTTAGTTTCATAATTTCTAAATATGAGTGACCGTAATTTTTCTGTGTGCATAGAATAGTAGTACCTTTTACCATGTTAAAAACGGAGTTTGAACGCATGTGCCTTGTATGTTCTATCGTTTTCATTTTATTTATGATCGACCTAATCAATGATAGCCGAAGTAATAACCTTTAACGGTAAATAAAATGATTATTAAGCATGAAAGGCATACCCATAGTCCACTTAAAACGAATTTCACCCTTATGTCCTTTTTATAAATTTGGCTGGCGATCATTCCGAAATGCATACTATTTTAGTATAAAGTATAACCGACTTTCATTAATTATGAATTTTCCCCTGATATATGATCGATAAGAACACTATAAAAAATTTGATTAAAAGCTTCTTTAAAGTTTCTACTATGAAAATTTTATGAAGTAAGATTTATAACGTTATAAAAAGCGGCAGGATGTGAGTAATGTTACTTCCCACTTATTAATGAGTAATTTACAATAATATGATTAACAGTTTCCACTGTAATTTTCACCAATGTAAAATTTTGCCATTTCTTGTCAAAATGTTTAGTGTAGGTAGTTATAGATGACGATTTAAAGGAGTTATTCAAAATTTAATGCTAAGTCTTGTTTTCAGTACATAAATAAATCTTAACATCACCACTATTTTAATATAATTTTTTACTACGATGTTTGAGTCCTAAATTTTACAATTGGAAGGGATCACAACAGTTATTGATTTTTACTTTGGGAAGGCACCATTTTTTGATGGATGTAGAGAATATTGCCTGAATGAAACGAGGCAAAAGGTCGAAATAAATATCAACATTTCGCATGCGAAATCATCGGAAACCCTCTCTCATCGACATTTGATGCTCATGGGGATGTAAAATGTAGTCATATGCTGATTTGTTAATTAATCAGAAATAAATGGCGAAATATTTTAGTTGGGTATATATTGGTGAGGCTTACAGGTAGGTATTGAGTCTTACAATCCTGAGTTTTATTCTCTATGAGTATTGAATGAACCTCATATTTAACGACATGAACTCTGTAACATGTTCAGTACAGTTTAATTAATATAAAACGTTACTTATTACAACTGTAATATGATTAACCGATTTTGGATGACTATCTTATAATATTGCCCTAATAGTTTGAGTCCAGAGGTAGTTCTCTGATTACATTTATGGTCAGATGCCGTAGCCTAATACGTTTACTGAGGTGATCATTAATTTTTTCGCTTTTAAGCGAATTCAAAGAATGTTCACATGTGATAAAATCCCCATCTTTAGGCTGAAGGTCGATCAAATGGTTTTCGATTGCCACTTATTCATCACTCACTATCAATGTCACGACAGCTCTAAATTTGTCACTTGGGCTGGACGTTCTTCTTATCACAAGTAATGGTGTTTTAAATAATTTGCCGCTGAATCGTTTTCTTTCGTCAAAATTATTTATTTTCCTTGCAGAGGCAATCTTGGCATGTATATAGGGATATTCATGATCTGTTAATAGTGCCCTATAAGATACAATAGAACCAACTCAAACATTGAAATAGCGACTATATTTTTGTTAATTTGATTGTAAATCTACTCGGAACGTAATAATTCCTCTTTAAAGTAATTAAGAGGATTAATATAAAATTGTTTATATTGCTTTTTCTTGAATGAATAACCATTCATCAAAACATCATAAATGATGCCAATTTTGCTGTATAACCTTAGTTTTCTGAGAGCGAAACCAGCTTTTAGGTGTACATGAAAAGTTTCAAAAAAGCCACTACCAATCTGTCTGGATTTGAGGTATTACGCTTTAACCTGGCTTGGTCAACAGGGACTAAACATGGTCAGGTTATCAAGGCTGCAAATTCGTGTGCTCAGGAAATATCATTCTGCGCTAATGGCAGGATGTTGTGAAGAGTTAGCGATTTTCAGGCAACTGCTGGCTGGTGATATCCGCTGGTTATAAATGGAAAGCTGCACAGCATGCTAGCTCGCATATGTGAAAGGTTACAAGGCCTCCCTGGATCTGCACAGTCTAATTCGCGAATATGGCGCAAAGAGGCATGAAATCACACCAGCCGGGAGGTGATCTTGTACAGATGAAGACTATTGGGCAGAACACCTGATGTCTGTCGGATGGGGCCAAGATTGAACACAGTAGTCTTCGCGACGCAGGGTAGTACTACTTAGGATAACACCATTAACAGTAAGCTGCTGGAACAAATATGCGCCCTGCAGTTCGAGCACATGGGCATTGCACTTTAACAGCAGGGCCACCCTGTAATCGCTGAGCTTCGAATAACGGCTACGACTGTATACGCTGCCCCTTGGGTTGATTACCGGGCAGATAGGGGACTGAGCCGTCCGTTGTAGTCGTAGCGGCTAACGGTAGGGTATGTGCAAAGATATGAGAGCGTGTTAATAAGGATTTGGCAGACGTATGTTGCCTGCGCACTGACAGGTGTGTCATCACAGCATAAGCAGGTGACTATTACCGACTAACACGTCTGTTTTATGTTCTCAACGTGGGGCACGGAGACGGCAGCTATCAGCAATAGCTGCTGTAGCTGTCAAAAAGAGGAATTGCTTATCCTTAACGACTGGAAGCCTGAGACGTTAAAAACCCAGCAGGAATGGGATCTTTTGAATGAGACGCAAGCTCCGTATCAGAGGGGAAGCACGGTGATCATCAGCCTGTTGAAGGTGAGTAAGAGGTACAATCGGAGTAGTGAAAACGCCGGCGCGGGAAGCTGGTCATAATTGCCGTAATCACTGGCCGGAATCAACAGAATATGCATCATTAAATAACGGATAACATAGCATTTCAAACATTGGCTCTGTAAATACATTCTCCCAATCATTGGAGCAGATGCGATTTTTCGTTCCTAAAGGGAAGCCTAAACCGTGGGTGAGGGTAGTTACAACATACGTTTTTGATTGGGTTAGATCAACACTTTAAGAACGAGCTAATACCTTGCTCAACAAACAAAAAATATCTCCTATACAAGTAACATCTGATTTTTGACAGATTAGTACTAAAAATGACGAGGCAGTTACCTGATTTGTGTGACTATATTAGGTAGAAACTTCTTTACTATGGTGATGTATGACACACAAACCACTTCCCCATTTTCTAAAAAAAAGAATGAAAGAACATTATCAGGACCGATTCTTTAATGAGTGGGGAGGTGTGCACTTATTAAAGATTCAATCCCAATTATCTAAAGGCCTGCTTCTGACGAGTAATGACTACCTTTGTCTCAGGAGCGATAAGTCTCTGAAATTAAAACCCGATGATATATCCGCAGATGACATGCTGATGTCATCTGTATTTCTTAATGAGAACAGCCTTCAGTCCAAAGTAGAAAGGGAATTTTCAGCTTTTTTTAATGTTAATGATACTATTCTTTGCCAGTCTGGCTGGGCTGCGAATACGGGATTAATTCAGACGTTAGCAGATGAAACAATTCCAGTTTATATTGATGTATTAGCTCATATGTCATTTCATGCTGGAGTACGTCTGGCTAACGCCAAATCCTATGTATTTGCACATAATAATGCCAGAAGTGCGCGAAAAAAAATAATGCAATATGGGCAGGGCATTATTGTTGTCGACTCAGTTTACAGTACTAACGGAAGCCTATGCCCATTAAATGATTTTGCGGCATTAGCGAATGAATTAGACTGTATTTTAGTGGTTGACGAGTCTCACTCAGCAGGGACGCACGGTCCTGAAGGACGAGGCGTGATTAATGGATTAAAGCTCAATCAAAATATTGATTTCATCACTGTTAGCCTGGCTAAGGGGTTTGCGGGCAGAGCAGGATTGATAACCTGCACGTCTGAATTTAAAGAATACTTTCTTCACGAGTCTTACCCGTCTATATTTAGCTCCGCATTAATGAGCCACGATTTGGCATGGCTCATTAATGCAGTTCCCGCAGTGATAGATGCCGACATGAAAAGAAAACGTCTACACGAAAATGCCAGACAATTAAGAGAGAGATTAAGTCATTTAGGTTACCATGTGTCCAGCGGAACAGAACAAATTATCGCTGTTGAAGTGGGTAGCGAACCCGAAGTACAAAAACTTCAAAATAAGCTGCAGTTAAAAGGTGTACATGGTTCCGTTTTTTGTTATCCAGCCACAACAAAAAACAAAGCGTTAATCAGGCTAACTATTAACTCAAATCTTACTGACCCTGACATATCCAAAATAGCTGAAGCTTTCAAAACAAGTCTCAGCAGCGTTTGAAATGGCTAATCCGAAATGTTTAAAGTAAGCACTCTTGCCATGGTTGAAATATTAAAATTTTCTTGAGATCATAAGCTTATCAATTCTTAAACTGTTAAAACGAACACATGCACTGCATAGCCATGAAGTATTACATTGTACTAAACCTGGTATATATCTTTACGAGAATGCATAATAGGATCTGATATCCTTCTATAATATTGAGAAAGCACATTAATTTCAAAATCCATTCCAGCGACATTTCATGCTTTTATTGAGCTTGATTATATTGCCAGAGCATAAAGCTTTGCCAGCAAATTTATTTAATTAAGTTGCGAGGAGTCGTTGAGTGTGTATGTGATGGCGATAAGCAGCGCCCCTTCTAAGAATATCTGTCGTAACTTTGTAAAGGGTAGAAGGGCTCCAGGTATGAGTTAAGTCCTCAATAATCTTTATGAAAAGGGTAGTGGAATGGGTTTAAAACAAATAGTCGTTTTAGGTTAAATTGCCAGTTCGTTACTGATAACAAGTATTGCAAACTCTGCGGAGTTTCTGATTATTCCAATGTTACAAGCAAATATAAGCAAGATTCGGGAAAAGATATATAGAAAACTCTCCATAAGAAAGAGGGTTCTTTTATGCAATGCAGTATACCGTTCATTAACGGTAATTTAGGTTATATTGGCTTGCAATCGAGAGGAAAAGACACCGGGTTGGCTATATTTTCAGTATTTGGTAGTGGCGTAAAACCAATTGCTCCACACTGTATGGGATCTGCGGATGGTAGTTCTGCTGAATGTTCGTTAGCATGAGGTCGGCTCAGATGCAGGACTAGCTGAAGCGGCTTTAATAAAACCGTCCCACCAGGGGTATGAGTGCACCTAACTGTGAAGCAGAATCTTCCGGAGCTATAAGCACCTTTTGCAGTGCAGCCCCGATTGTAAGAGGAGTAAACGGACCTTACGAAATGGCATTTCCTACGAGTTGATTAATCAACATGTTGTCTTCAATGTTAAATGTCAGGTCTAACGCCGCCTGTCCGTTCTGCTGCGGAGAGGCATCCGGTCCAGGGGGAACCCGTGAAACGTAACTGGCGCGATTTAAAACCTGCCAAGGACTTTGTGTTGCAAAATTCTCTCCTCATAGCGCAATCGTATTAGGGTCATCACTGTTCTGTAACTACACAGGGTCGATGACCTGCGACAGGAGTATGCTGCCGTTTTGCGTATCGGGAGGAAGACAGAAAGAACTGAACCGATAACCTAAAACTTTGCTTGGCGCGAGAGACAATGAATAGCCGTCATTGGTATCTCCTCCAGTGTAGGAGAGAATGAAAGGTTCTCTTAGTACTTCGGCTGTCATACCTAATACTTGCCCCGAGATTTCACTTCGGCTTACGCTAACCTTTGCTCCTCCGCCAAATAAAGTGTCTAGGCCGCCATACACTCCACCTAAGAATGTGAACTCATCTTCTGCGTGAACGCCACCCATAAACCTCCACTTGCCCGCTCCGGTAAATTTACGACCAAAGGTGGGCTGTGACTGTGCTTCATTCTTTACCAGACCGACCCGGGCATCCCAAACATAGTCATTAACGAGCCCACGTTTCGCCGTCTGTGTAGTGGGGGCGAAAAACTGCTGTGACGCTGCAGGCGAAATATCGGCGTTAAACGTTTGTCCTGCGGACTCGCTGAACTGATCATAATAAGCCTGAGGTGCGGCTTGTTCACTGATGATATTTATTCTTAGCATTCCTGCTTTTTCAGGTTTGTAATAGCTTCCGCGCTCGAAGTCCGCATTTGGATAAGAAGGATTATTAGCACACCCATTTTTTCCATCAAGCGATCCGTTTTTGACATATCCCGGAATGAGTCGGAACGTCAGGACATTTCGCTGTGGCCGCTGTGAAAGATCTGGTAGAGCAATTTTCCAATCATTGCACCGGTTGAGGGCATGGTGAGAGCATAAAGGTCAGCAACCAATGATTCAACGATAGCGACCCCGTCATTAACAGGCTGATAACGCCGACCTATCTGAGGATTAATTTAGTTTAAGCCGCAGCGGCAGCCCCTGCTCACGGTAGAGCCGGTAGACACGCTTGTTATTGTCGCGCCAGCCTTCCCGTTTCAGCATGACGTGAACCCTGCGGTAGCCATAGTGCACGCGGGTTTCGGTTACCTCCCTGATGCGCAGTCGCAGCGCGCTGTCGTCTGCCGCAACGGAGCGGTAGCGGAACGAACTGCGGCTGACCTGCAGCGCAAAGCAGACCTGTCTTTCACTGGCACCGTAGCGGGTCTGTAAGTCCCTGACCCATTCGCGCAGGCCTGCCAGCGTCAGCTCTTTTTTGCCAGCACGTCCTGCAGCATGGCCTTGTCGAGGCTCAGCTCGGCAACCAGCTTCTTCAGGCGAAGGTTTTCCTCTTCGAGCTGCCGCATATGCTTCAGTTCTGAAGGAGAAATCCCGCCGTATTTTTTGCGCCAGGTAATGGGATGGACTACCTCTTCCCTCTGCGCTTAACTGAACATAATTCATCCAGCAGGAGTGTGACTATGAACATCGCATTTATGGGCATCGACCTGGCAAAAAATGTTTTCCAACTTTGCGGACTGAATCAGGCAGGCAAGCCGGTTTATACCCGGCGTGTTGAGCGAAAAATTTTACTTCAGACGCTGGTCAATATACCCGCCTGCCTGATTGGTATTGAAGCATGTACGGGAGCATTTTACTGGCAAAGGGAATTTGAAAAACTGGGTCATAAAGTGAAAATCATCAGTCCCCAGTATGTTAAGCCTTTTATTCGCGGACAAAAAAACGATGGCAATGATGCACAGGCAATCGCGGTGGCACTGATGCAACCAACAATGCAATTTGTCCCCCCGAAAAGCCCGGAACAGCAGGATATACAGGCGTTACATCGGGCCAGACAACGTATAGTTAATCACCGTACTGCAACAATCTGCCAGATACGAGGGCTTTTACTTGATCGCGGCATCTCAATTGGTACGGCGATGTCCAGAGCCCGCCGTGCTGTTCCATTAATACTTGAAGATGGTGAAAATGGATTAAGCATAAGAATGCGAAAGACAATTGCTGAACTTTATGAGCTTTTCATAGATCTTGAGAAACGGATCAATTTTTTTGATAAGGAGATCGAAACTGTGTTCAGGCAATCAGCAGAATGTCAGCGCATAGCCAAAGTTAAAGGGATCGGCCCGAAAACGGCTACAGCTGTTGTTGCTGCGATCGGTAATGGTCAGGAATTTAAAAACGGCCGTCATTTTGCGGCATGGCTTGGACTTGTCCCGCGGCAGCATTCGAGCGGAGACAGACAGGTGCTGATGAACATCACTAAGAAAGGCGATAAACATTTAAGAACACTTTTAATTCACGGAGCCCGCGCAGTTGTCCGGGTAGCAACAAATAACAATGATGGTTCTCTAAACCAATGGGTTAATCAGTTAAAAGAACGACGGGGTTTCAATAAGACTACTGTCGCGGTGGCAAACAAAAACGCCCGGATTATCTGGTCGATCCTACGGCATGAAACTGAATATCAACCCGCATTGAATTAAGGCTTACCTGATGAAAGTTGCAGCGTACTGAAAATGGTAACAGGTTGCACCTGCACAGTCGGAACCTGATTTTTATACTGGTCCCTGAGACCGTCCAAGTGTTGAGGCGACTGTGTGCGGATTTCCCATTTGGGCACAGGCATATTCCTGATGCCGGATAGATGTTAGCAACAACCTAAACCTGACCCAGTGCTTGCAAAACAGAGGTAGTCCATAGATATAAAACGTGGCGTCGGAGATGCCCAGTTTGCGGCAGACTTCCGGCACGGACGTACCCCGCTCAGCCTGCTTCAGGGCAAAGACAATCTGCTCTTCGGTGAATCGTGACTTTTCCATCGGCACAACCTCCGCTCAGGGGAGTTATCATCATGCCGGAATTCTGTTTCTGAATGGAGCAGGATTTCGGGTCAGGGTCACCTCCACTGAAATAGAGATATGCACGACTCATGGCGGCGCCAATTGATGAAGAGCTCTGTCCCTGAAGCAACCGTCCAAATTCAGCCACTGCAGGTGTGCCACTTAAGGCATCGTGGAAAGCCATTACAGGGCCACCATAAATATTTCGTATGGCTGGGCCTTCATTAGACACTGGGGCATCAGACAGTATGAATTGAGGATTGCTGGCACTTCCGTTATTTCCACTGCCAGTCAAATCGGCAGTGTATCGTTCACAGGCCAGTAAGCGGCTAAATCTGTTTCGCTGCCACTTAATGGGTGGAACATGGATTGCACAAGTTGCTGCTGGGTTCGTTTTGCTGACCAGAGACGCAGTTCCTGTAATTGTCCCGTGAGTGCACCAAAACTGTCAGCAGCTCCGCCTATGGTACAACCCTGAGCAATATCCGGAGCACGACCAAATAACGTACTGGGTAAAAGGATACCGTTAGCATAGATGCTAAGTACGGAGGTAAGCAGGAAAGTGCACCAGAGATCACTGTACGTAACTAATACGTCGAGATCACCTGAGGAGTTAATGACATTTTTCCCCAAGGTTTCATCAAACCACCATGAGGATAGTAACGCACCTTGAGTGAATGCCCGGCCCTCTGACTAAGCAGAAGAGATTTGTGCTGAATCCAGACATTCAGACATTCAGACATTCAGACCAGATTCTTACGGCTGCAAGCATGCCAGAAAAGGGGGCTTGTATTTCAAGTTCTGGTGAGTCCAGCGCTGCGTTACCAACCGTAAGAGGAGTCTGAGACTGTACCAGTGCTATTAAATAAGCTGCCGGCGAAGTGATGGAGGACGTAATCGGGCTGCCATCAACATATAGACTGACCTGTAATACAAGTTTAGTGTTGTCACTTTATGACTGCGCAGTCTGCCAGGTCGCGGCGATGTGATTAGGGTTACCATCAAAGAGATTTTATCATCAGTCACACAAAGCGGGGTACATTATTATCGAGGTTAACATTGAGACACAGAGACACAGAGACACAGAGACACAGAGACGCAAAGCCCTCAGCGTTTACAACAACTTGAAAAATCTGATCACTACTGTCTGCACCCCAGCAGGCCAGGAGAGTCTGATTTGTCGCTGAAGGATTTGCAAGCATCCCGAGATCATTACTGCTGGCTTCATTGTCAAACGTAAATGGCGAGGTCAGCTGGCCATAATCGGTATAATCTGAAACTCCTGCAGAGTTAAGAGATTAAGTAGTCCCGGATGAGAAGACTAAAGCGACGTGGTTCTAAGCAATGGTACGCAGAAATGCATCGCACTTAAATATCGGCATTCCGTCTACGGAAGTTTGAACATCCATGAAAGTACAGTCATCAATAAACGTCACCTGCTGATCGGGATTATCCTGATTACTGAGAGCCCCATTGCCAATAAGCTGAGCAGCAAGACAAATATATGATTCATCATAATAAATTGTCATGGCGCCGCTACCTTAAGTACTAGCAGTCTTTCAGGACGATTTGCTATTTTATGGTTAATTGCAGCATGATAATTGCGGGGTGCGTCACTCCTAACGGATTGAAAATAAGGAACAATTATAATCAGGGATTTTGGGGTTTTCATCATGTTCTAATCTTGCTTATAAGATAGGATTGTTGGATCATTTTCAAAGTTATTTTTTACATGATAAATATTAATCAATCTAATTCAGTACAATTTACAATACCCTATAGCTTACATGAATCAAGTCATCATGGCTCAATGGGGCAGAAGTTAATCTTCGCCCGACAGGATTCGAGTCAACCACCACCGCTTCCACTTTCAGCGCCTCCAAAACTCGATAACAATGTTGATTATAAAAATTATGGTTTGATTTTAGCAAAATCTCATATCGAAAAAGGGCTGGTATTGTCACCCTCAACTAGGGATGCCATTTATAGATATAGTTTGCATTACGAAAAAACAAACAATTCCCTCCGAAAGGGTGAAGAACTTTCCCTTCCACTTGAGCAGTCACGCTTGGATATTGACCGTTTCTTTAAAGACAACATTCACTTAAAGGAGCTAAAAATAACATATAGGGGATTAAAAGGTTTCAATCCTTATGAAAATAAAAAAGAAGGAGAAATTGTTTCTGATAAAGCATACCTCTCAACCTCTGCATCAGAAGAAATTGCTCAGGGATTTACATCCCCAAAAGTGTGCTCCACATTAGTTATCGTTAAAGGTTGGTCAGGAATTGATATTTCTAGTTTTTCTAATAAAAAACATGAGAAAGAAGTATTATATCCTAGAAATACAAAATTCAAAATAAATTATAATTCGCCCAACCGTGTGTCGATTGAAGAGGTTTCTGATATAAAAGATAAAAAATCCGATATTCGGATGGTAGCTTTATCGAAATGTACATTGTAGAGGAGCATTAGGTTATGGGGCTTTGAGGCAGCTATAGCCACTATAGTGGAAGGGATTTAAGCTTGATGTGTTGCCGACGCTGTGCCGTATAATGGTGTGGCAGATTACTGGTCAGCATACCGCCCTCTTATTATCAGCTCCCTTGACTGCGCGCGATAACATCGTAAATGCATCATATGCCGCGTCAAAATCTGGCCATTGGCACGCCACATAACTTTCCAGCAGCAGCTACTCACGTTTAGAGAGTTCACGGATGACCCGCCTCTTAAACATATCCAAAATGATAAAGCCCGGCTTGAGGCAGCCCGCGGACTTTTCCTGCAGGCTGTCAAGAATGAGCAGGCTATCTTGGTCATCAATGTCAACGGCGCCCAGTAGTAGGATGAGTTTATAAATATAATTTCTGCGTGAGTAGCGCCTGACCATCTACTGAATGACAGAGTGGAATTTCTCTGCCACGAGATCAATAAAGCTTTAAGCCAGCAAATCGTTATCATCCGGCAGAGTAAGGTGGCTTACAAAAAATTGTATTCATTCAGGCTGAAGTCTATCCGCACGGTGTGGGGAGTGACCCGCTGGTCCTGTATCGTCTGTGGCGCGCTCAACGCGCGTCTTGCCTGGCGGCTGTTGTCAAAGATAAGTTTGATGCTCATATTACGCAGCGCACGTCCCAACTGTGGTGGGCGTGCCCATGCTTTTACCCGGGACAACAGCATGTTTATTGCTGCAAAATGCGATTTATTTTACATATGAAGGTATGGATTCACTTCTAGCATCGTCAGATAATGTGATGGATAGGGAAGCGAAAATTATGGATATGGTTATCCGTTATTTCTTCATTAATAGTCGCATCAGTAAATATGGGGCCATTTGCTTTTTCGGTTATTGCTGGTTGTTTGAAGCGGGTCATAAAATCCCTGGCTCTTTTGTATTCTGGCTTATCATCATTTTTATATATTGTTGCGTCCTTTAATAGTGGTGTCTGAAATTGTTCAAGCAGCCCCATGGAGTGTTCAAAAATATCAACCTTACCATTTTCCAGATTCAGTACTACTCCATAGTTATGCTCTGTACAGGGAGAAAATGACCATTGATCCCATGAGGGCTTAATGTGATTTTTTACAAGCGAGTTTTTTACAGGATCTCCTATACTATCACCTCCCATAAACCAGACCCCACCAGAAAGAGTTGATGTTATTGTTCCTTCACTATTTTTTTTCAACTCACAAATCGCAGTATTAACAGCCTCATCAATAAGATGTGATATATTATGATCAAAATGAATAACAGCACCAGTGCGATTGTTATGATTGTATAAAGTTGCGATTACGCAAGTCTGTGCATTTAACGAATAAAGATAGTTATCATCTTTATTGCTGTTATAGGAAGATATAACCCCTTCACCTTGCAAAGCTCCCCGGAGATAACATGGTGACTCTTTCCCAGGAAATGCATCCTGTATGTAATGGATTACACCAAGAAATTCATTTTTAGGTGACTGGGTTTCTTTTTCAGAGAAAAAAGATGTTAGGTATTGTGTGACGTTAGTGATTGGCATTTTATCCTCTCAATTTAATGAATGTGTAAACTATGCTGATTCGCTTCCTCTTCTCATGTTGATGTACATTGCAAGAGGTTTTCCGTATTTCAGTATATAGCGACGCGCGGCTTTAAATATTGATGGCAGAATGAATTGGCTGATTGTTTTTAGCGGCCAGGACAAAAAAAGCGCACAGGTCACTGAATAAATGCATTTCTGAAAAAAATCTTCTTACCCGATATTCACCATGAGGGTAGCGTGCATTTTGGTAGATAGTGTAGGGATTCAATCAGGCGTCAGCGCAGCGAGCCGAGAAGCGATCTCGCCTCACCGGTGCCCAATGAAAATCGGCTCCCGAGCGGGCGGGTTACATGCAAAGCGAATACTCGTGTATGCTTTTTTTTAGGCTTAGTATCCTGGCGGCCCATCAGCGTCTGAAGCACTTTCACCGGTAACTGGCGCTGCATGAGGTAAATCGCAAAAGACTTCATGAACCTTTCTGTGTCATGGGCAAGCGAAGGAAGTGACACTGTCACGTACTGTTGCCGCCTTGTTTATCCAGCTGCGAGCTGTGTCGTCATAGCTGATTCAAACGTTACCATGGAAATAAAATATTATTTGACTGGAATTTCCGTTCTTAGGGCTACCGTAGTTTCAATGCGATAATGCGTGAAAATAATACGTATACCATCGATAAAATCTTACTCAGGTTGATGACTCAAAAGCAACTCGCTGTTAAATCAGCTGGAGCGCGTCGTTACAGGGCTTACTGCGTAGAGTACATATATGTACCTGATTATCTTTTCGCCAGAAATTTTGGACCTCGCAGATCACTCGCAGATCAAATGAAAAGAAGCTAATTGATATTAGGACCTATATGTGTGACAGGAAAAAATGAGCATCCAGGACCGTCACTGGACGGGCCCTAGTGTAGTGCCGGATTACTTCCGTTATGAGCGCCTCCGTTGGAGCCCTACGCGGAACTATTAAGAACGAGTAACTTCTTTAAAAATCAGAAACGATAATGCAAAAAAAAGAAAGTAAAATTCTAGGAGGCTTTTAAACTTTTATTATATTCACTTAAACGGGACGTCGACATGCCAGATATTCATTCTGCTGAAATACAGTCTGCTTATAACGAAGTCAGAGATGTCAGCAATGATGTGACTGTTTGCAGTATCAATTTGTTAAGAGGCAATGAATATACAGACCCTCTGTTTTTCAGAGGGGATAATGCGTTCAGGGAATTCAGAGCGAGCATCAAAGATGATGAGATAACCTATGCATATGCCAAAATAATTTTAAATTCTGAGCCGGAGATCAGCCGGAATGTATTTGTTCTAATTATATGGATTGGTAAGTCTGTCAGCGTACTCCGTAAAGCAAAAGTGTCTATACAGGCCGGTGACGTTAGAGCAGTTTTCAATAATTATCATTTAGTGCTAACACCTAACTCTCTGGAGGAGATAACCACAGAGGCCATTCAAAAATTTACTTTAAAAAAATGATAGTAAATATTCATAAACCCTGACAGCCAGAACTTATGCTGCCACTTGCCGCGCCATCAGCCTAAGTGCTTAAACCCTGGTTCATAGAGATTCACCAAGTATAACATCCGCTGGATATTCACTCGAAAGCAAACAAATGTTTCAGCCCGAATGAAAGAGCCCAAGCTGTTCGCACGCTTTGTAACCTGCGCGGAACATTAATGTCATTAAGCAAATAGTGCATCTTATCATACTGAACTTGAGCAATTTTTCGTCACGTCTCGACTCTCGCCATGTAAATATCAAATCTAGTCTATAGCTTGCATCAAGCGCCTGGTGAACGTTGGAATCATGCCGGGATCTTCCGTAATACGCTGGTAACAGTCTGCCATGAACCCAGCGGCTAATACGTTAGCTGCTTCAGGCGTGCTCAGAGTCCAACATAGATTATCCAGTTACGGACTCTCTTAACGGAAACCGGGTTGCAGTGCCGTTCAAGAAGCTTCTTTGTGGCCAGAGTCGGACCAAAATCCTCATAGTGTGGCCTGATCAGTTGCAAACCAGCGCAGCGTAAATCTTCGGAAATGCGGTTTTGCCGGGACGCCCGCAGCGGGCTGAAACAACCGACGCCGCACCGTATTCACGGTAACGCCGTAAAACACTTTGCATCTGACAAACTATAAGTTCAAGAAGGCTGGCAGCTTCACGCTGCAGCAAAATTTGGTCGTTAACGCGTTAAATGATGCCGAGCCGGTATAAATCTTTATCTGTCATAGTTACCAATATAAAGTCTGCATCCTAAACTGAGCTTGTAGAGATTTAAGGCTAGTTCAGAGACGACATCTGTGAGTAGTTGCGTACGATATTAGCGTTTTGGAGTAACATTGGAGTAATAATCCATGACTTTCCCTGTTGATAATATCACCCCGATTTCCCATTTATTAATGTCACTTTCTGCCGTTTTCAGATGAAGACGAAAGGGCAGAGAGCTCATTTTTTCAGACTGGATCTGAAAAGTGACGGATCAGCCAGCACCGGATTGATTGCCCTAAATTGTTCCTGAATCTGCGCCCGTCTTTTAGGCATATGACGGCTGCGTTTCCTTTTTCCTGCAGCTTCCAGTTCATCCTGCTTTTCCTGCGCCAACTTCAGAACTGCGCCGAGCCTTTTATTGTCAACGATGCGCCCCTGACTGACGCACTCCAGCTTGTCGAACATCTGATATTCCAGAATTCTGCTGCCGTAGCGGAAAGCGAGCGTGCCGTCCGGGTAATCAAATGCAAGGATTTGCTCGCCGGCAATGCGTGAGTTTTCTTACGTAGGCTTAGCCAGATATAAAATCTTATCGTACTGGAAATACAGTGATTTTGAGAGCGTGCGTAGCGTCTGTCAAACGAAGATATCATCCAACTCCGGGCCGCTTTCCGAGACGATGCGGTACAGATTTTTGGGTATTTGGCCGGTCTGGCATAGCGGCGGTTGAATTCGCTGATGAATGTCTCAAGCCAGACATTAGTGTTATCAATGCCGAAGATGTCCTCCAGCCGCATTTCTTTAACCAACTGATCCTGCAGAGTCAGATTGGCGCGTTCAACGCGTCCTATGTAAATCTTCTAAATGCTAATCTTGAGCCCGCAGAATATGGCCTTTCGTAAGCGTCAAATGAGCCATGAGCAGCGCTATCATAAAGCCGAATCTTTCATCGAGACCTTATGTAGCTGGTGGGATAGCTAGGAACCTGACGCAATTGTCGGTGATCGGCTGAACGGGATTTATGCCAATGCAAGAAAAATCCATTTCACCCACAATAGTAACGAATGGTTTAACGTACAGGATCCACTGAACCTTCCACGCTCACCACAAGGCCTATTCAGACGGGTGGAGCCGGGGCATTTACCGAACTTGCTGCACAACATGCTGACGCAATCTTTGCCTCTGAAAAGCCGAGCCTGGCGGCTGCTCAGGCATATTATGCGCATATCAAGGACCGTGTAGTTGCGCATGGGCGCGCAACTGAGTCTTGAAAGTGCTACCCGGTCTGAAACCGGTGCTTGGTGCATCACAAAAAGAAGCAGATGGGTTGCTGGCAGTTGCATCATCCGCTGGCAACCCTGACTCATCTATCCAATACCATGGATTATGACTGGTCTCAGCATGCGCTTGATGAAGCCGTGCCAGATATCCTCGATCATCTAAGGCGGCGCGAACGTTTCGCCCCGATGCTCGAACATGCGCGTCAGCAGGGCATGACGCTGCGGCAGTTCACCAAATGTATAGGAGGAACAGCCATTACTTTCTCATCCGTGATTCACAACATCCCCATCTACTGAGAAGCGAAATTCCCAAGAGATAGCGGAGAGGCGAATACAGGAAAAGGAGACATACCGTTATGCAGCAAATCCCATTTACGTGAGCCATGGCGATCAGCTTACTCAAGAAACGAAACGTGAAGTTCTTTCACAAAATGTAAAGGGAACTACGTGGTGCCACTGGGGTAAAAGGTCACATTAAATCACGTTGTCACAGCGGCATCTCGACACCACTTAAAGGCGACGTTTACCTAGTGTTTAAAAGGGTTTTACCACTTTTGTGGTTGCATAATACAGTCGTATTGCGTAGATTTGCTATACAGTTGACGGATGCGTCAACCCATTATCTAGACCTACGAAGCATACTCGTAGCCTCTAAATCCCCAGATTGGGGGTCGCCGAAATTGCTGCATAGCACTCGGCTAAGGTGGAAACATGCATGACGCACTGAACTCAAAACGTTCAATTCAGACAATCCGTGATCATACGAGCGTTATCGCGACACATACTATGAAGCAACACATGCTTGAGGTGCGTACTCTCGATAATGAAGGGATCACTGCGCCTGAAGATCTTCACTTCATCGTAACTTTCAAGGACGATGTTGAGAATGCTGACGCAACTGTAAAACCGTTAGCAGAAGCAATTCTTTTGGATGGTCGCGTTCGCTTCCTTGTTAAACCTGCTAAGCAGTACCCTGAGCTAGCCAAAGATATGGAGATGTTCGCAGAGGTCATTGAACATTCTATTCGTCGTTTCTTTGACATCAATGGTAGAATTCATAGCAATGATAAAGCTACTGATTCTACTGAGAAATGGCTCCTACACTAATATTAAGATATTCAAAAGATCTAAGCGAGTGGCCTCATCCGGGAGACACTCGCTTTATTCGTTGTGGCTATCTTCTAGCGTCTCGTTTCCTCTTCAAAATCTCTGAGCATGAAATCCTTCCGCCTTTCGAAGACGAGATCCGTCGCTATATCGTTATCGAAAAAGTTGGCTCAAGAGTAAGCGAAGCCAGATTAAGTACAGAAATTCTCGATCTCGAAGATGATGGTAAAAATGAGCAGGAAATCATTCAAACCCTACTTAAGTCCACTCTGATTGACTACTCAAAAAATACTGTTGCGGCCAGAATAGGGCTTAGAGATTATAGCTTTGTCGATACTGGCAGCCGTATTGAGTGCTATCAAGTTGCTGGTGCCTTCACCATGCCTAGCGCACACAGGAAAGGGATAATAAGCAGAACCTATCTCTTCTTACTCAATTGGTACGATCATCTTGTCTGTGATGATATGCAAACAATACCTGGCGCAAAGATTTGGGCAGGTCCATTGATTCGCGGTGGTGAGGTTCGGATCTATAACGAGAACGGTGAAGTATTTGAAGATGTTCTTGGGGAGAAGGGAATAGGGCGGCATACAGGGTTTCTACCTTGGAACCGAGGGCGAGTTAGTGATGTGTCAGGGTGGCGTCCCAATGAGCTTCAAACTACCATCCAGAAGTTTATCGTGCTGATCATCTCCAGAGGCACAAGTTTAAAGATTGGATTCGTGCCTTAACTTCAAACTCAAACATCTAAACCCACTCCGGCAGTTTTTTCAATGATTTCATAACATTGCCTACAAATGGGTCTTTAAAACCGTTGTTGTCCCGCATTGGGCTAATAGGCATTTAAGAAAACAACTTGTTTTTACATAATTTTGATGATCTACATCGGCATCTTCGACTACTGCGGCGCACCTACTGTGACCATGGAACGGTTGCTGCCTACCTTAAAACAATATCAATCATTTCCAATTCGAGTTTGTGCTCCAGCTCATACAACCCTTCAGTGCCCGCCGGATATCATTGCGGTTCACCGACCGCCGTAATATCCGGCGCAATGGATCCTGCTTGAAGCAATATGGCATGCTCACATATAGCGTCACATCGTTTGAATCGCTGCGCGCATTGTGCAAGAACAATGCCCTAAGCCTTTCGCCTTAAAAGCCGCTGTTTAACCTATGATCGGACAGGGGGATGTTTAGACAGGTCGACTGAGACGTTTAAGCGTGACTGTAAATAAAGCGTGGCCAAGCCTTACTATTTATGGACTCACACTCTATTTGCGTGCATTATTATTCTCCTGTTCGAGCATAAAATCACTCACAATGTGTAAATCCTAGCGGATTGGTAATCCAAGCACTGTCCTGGATAGTGTGCTGGGTAGCGATGGAATAAATCTTCCGGCGAAGCATATTCGCCCCCTTACGCTGAGGGATGGAAGTAAAGAGGTACACCGATGGCAACTAACTTAAATATGGCGGACGCATCACTGCGCGCTGAGTCACGGCTCACCGAACGCAGCCAGACCACGATCCCGGCAGCAATACGCGATGCCCTGCATCTGAAGCCAGGTGAGTATATCCACTATACACTCCTGGCTGGCGGAAAAGTCATCATGTCCCGGCAAGAAGAAGAGCAGGACGATGCTGTAATCTCACAGTTTCTCACTTTTCTCGAAAACGACATGATAAAAAATCCGCAGAATATTCATCAGGTGCCGAAAGCGTTCTGGGCAGGTATTAAAGCGCTGACTGCCGGAGTTGAAGTCGATTTAGATGCGCCGCTTACAGACGACTAAAGTGTAAGTGAGGTTGCATGGATGTTTTAGAGATTAACGGCTGGAAAATATGCTTTCACAACTGCTTTCTAGAGCAAATTGGTCAGCTTGCGCAAACTGTGACCGAGCTAAAGGCACCCAAACCGGATGAGTATCAGCGGAAGAAAGAAACAAAGCTCCTGAAAGCTATCGAGCAAGTCATTGAAGAGCGTATCGCTGCCGATCCTCTTCACGCGCAGTTCCGTCAGGGGAGTACGCTTGGCAATGAGTATAAACACTGGTTCCGTGCAAAATTTTTGCAGCAATTTCGCCTGTTTTATCGTTGCAGTGCTGAACACAAAACCATTGTGATTGGCTGGGTGAATGGCTTTGACACGCTACGTGCCTATGGTTCTAAAACGGGTGCTTATAAGGTGTTTACCGGGATGCTGAACGCGGGCCATGCTCCGGATGATTGGGATAAACTTCTCCGTCAGGCAAAATCTGCAACTGAAGGATCGTCAATTACTGGCTTTCTCGTAGACAATGTATTCACGCGTGGCCGTCATATAATCAAACGCAGACTCAGAGTCACAAAAGCGAAGGTGCATCAGGCGGCCAGTGACATCGTCAATGTACACGAGCAGGCAGCACTTCGGCGCGCGATCCTCAAACCAGGCATGATGTGAGCCGTCCAGCTGAATAAGTTCGCCGAGGCAGTCGCGACGGTGTCGCGGCTGATAGATGTGAACCTGACGCCGTGAATGTTGCCGCCAGAGTCCGTCAGAGATCATCCAGTTACGAACTGTCTCAACGGAAACCGGGATGCCGTGTCGTTCAAGAAGCTTCTCTGTGGCCAGCGTCGGACCAAAATCCGCATAGTGTTGCCGGATCAGCTGCAAAGCAGCGCAGCGTAAATCTTCGGGAATGCGGTTATTGCCGGGACGACCGCGGCGGGCAGAAACAACCGACGTCGCGCCGTGTTCACGATAACGCTGTAAAACACGTTGCACCTGACGAACGGTAAGTTCAAGAAGGCGAGCAGCTTCACGCTGCAACAGAGTGTGGTCGTGAACGCGCTGAATGATGCCGAGCCGGTAAAGATCTTTATCTGTCATAGTCACCAACATAAAGTCTGCATCCTGAGCTGAGCCTGTGGAGATTTAAGGCTAGTTCAGAGACGACATCTGTGAGTTGTTGCGTACGACATTAGCGTTTTGGAGTAACAACTAATGTCTATCCCTGTTGATAATGTCACCCTGATTTCCCGGTTTTAAATGTCACTTTCTGCTGACTTCTGATGAAGAGAAAAGGGCAGTGAACTCACTTTTTCAGGCTGGATTTGAAAAGTGACGGGTCAGCCAGAACCGGATTGATTGCCCTGAGTTGTTCCTGAACCTGCGCCCGTCTTTTAGGCATATGACGGCTGCGTTTTCTTTTTCCTGCTGCTTCCAGTTCATCCTGCTTTTCCTGCGCCAGCTTCAGCACTGCGCCGAGCCTTTTATTGTCAACGATGCGCCCCTGACTGATACACTCCAGCTTATCGAACATCTGATATTCCAGGATTCTGCTGCCGTGGCGGAATGCGAGCGTACCGTCCGGGTAATCAAAAGCAAGGATTTTCTCCCCGGCAATGCGCGAGTTTTCCTCCGTAGGTTCAACAAGATATAAAATTTTATCGTACTGAAAAGTCAGTGATTTTGAGAGCGTACGCAGCGTCTGCCAGGCGAAGATATCGTCCAGCTCCGGACCGCTCTCCGAGACGGTCCGGTGCAGGTTTTTCGGATATGTTGCCGGCCTGCCGAAGCGGCGGTTGAAGTCACTGATGAATGTCTCAAGCCAGGCATTCGCGTTATCAATGCCGGAAATGTTCTCGAGCCGCATCTCCTTAACAAGCCGATCCTGAAGCGTAAGATTGGCGCGTTCGACGCGGCCTTTAGCCTGCGAGCTGTTGGCACAGATAAGGTCGATGTTCAGGTCGTGCAAAGCGCGTCCGAACTGTGTCATCCCGGTACGGCGTGTTTCTGCCTGGCTGACGCGAAATACTGCGTGCTTATCACTGTAAAACGCCACCGGCTTGCCGTGCTTGTCGATGTAATCGCGCGTGGCCATCATGTAATCAAAGGCCGATTCACTCTGGCAGAAGCGCAGGTGCATCAGACGACCGGTCGCGTCATCGATGTAAACCAGCAGACAGCATTTTGGTGCGCGGCCTTCGAACCAGTCATGGTGAGAGCCGTCGATCTGGATAAGTTCGCCAAGACAATCCCGCCGTTGGCGTGGCTGATAAATCCGGGGCTGACGGCGAGCGTGCGGGATCCAGAGTCCGTCAGCAGTCATCCAGCATCGCAGCGTCTCAACGGAGACAGCGATCCCGTGACGCTCCTGGAGCTTTTCTGCGGCAAGTGTGGGCCCGAAACCGACGTAATTTTCACGTAGCAGCGTCAGTATCTGGCATCGCAGCGCATCATCAATCCGGTGAGTGCCGGGTTTACCACGGCGCGCGTTCGTAAGCCCGGCAGCGCCGGACTCGCGATAGCGGTTCATCAACCGCTGAACCTGACGTTCAGTGAGCTGCAACTGTGAAGCAGCATCGCGACGGCGCAGACGTTTTTCGATAACAGCCTGAATGACGGGAAGGCGGTGAAGTTCTTTGTTCGACATGGTCACCAGCATCAGCAGAGATCTCCCAGAAAAGGTGGCAAAAGCGCCATATCTGGGTGACATTATGAACTAGCTAAAAAGTGACATTATCAAATAGCACTCACAACTAAAGTGCGCATAACGTGAATTATGTTAAATTGCATATGTGAAGGCGCCCCACAGACTAAGCTGACCTCTCTCCTTCACATAAAAATTTCACCTTCATCATCGAATGCGCGCCGCCCCTGATCTGGTTCTAAGTTCGTTGGGAACGGCGGCACCATCTAAAGTTCAAGGCTCCGGCCACATCATTTCTTTTTACTCTTAGCTTTCTCTTTGCTAAACACCTTTTCCGCCGGCAGCGGTTCGCTGGCAACGAATTCTGCTATGAATAGTAGGTAATTATCTGATTATCAGGTGTCTAAGTTTGGTTAACCTTCTTGCAATTTTATAAATCAGATCATTAAAAATTAAGAAGATTTAGTTATCAAAGGTTTTTGAAGTGATATTCGATGAACAAGGATATTACTTTATTATGAAAATCGTTAATATCTGTTAATCTAATCTCTTTACTTTTACTTTGATTGTTATCGACTTCATTCTCAAATGAATCGCAAATCGTTTCCATTCTTGTAACGAAATCTTCGTTTTTGGGGAAAGAATTCATCAGAGATGATGCATCCCTCAACTGGTTTAGTGCAGGAATTAAATCTCTTCCATAGGCTATGGCAAAATCAGGCAAGTTCAAATCTAAGCTTTGTTTGAATGTATTTATTACTGAGAAAGTGATTTCATTTAATTTTGGGAATATAACTTCCCTCAACCAAAAACCTTCATTAACAGATGATTTTCTTTGTCGCCAAAATTGATAGCCAGGGATGCCAATGGATGCCAATAAAGCTAACATTGAGATTATTATTGACACCCATTCGGGGCCACCATCAGGAACTTTGACTATGTTATAAATAGAATTTACATCATTAACTTTATCGGTAGTTTTTTTGTTGCAATCATTATAAGCCAGTACGGAAACTTCAGACCTTTTAGAAAGAAGAAATACTGGGTCGAAACGATCTGTTGAGTTAGAGCAGTTCGAAATATCAATATTCTCTTTTTGATTAATTCTACTAATTAACGGATTAAGCTCGTAGGAGTAAACATTATTTGTGGATGAAAACATAAAGATAACGCCCAGTAAATGGTGCGTTATCTTATTAAATTTAATAGGTGAACATACTGCTTTAAAAGAAAGGCTCATTCTTATGCAGACCCCTTCTTACTGCCCGGTCTAATTCGGTCAGCATGCCTTCGTGGTAATCTTTGCCGTCCATGCTGGTAATAGCGTAAAAATCTTTAGGTGAACGAAATTTGGGCAAAACTTTTTCAAGCATACCTAAAAAATATGAGCTAGAAACAACAACTCCCTCAGGGATTGATAGGTTTAGCCTATCGTTACTCTCATGGCTAAAGCTCGATATGTTAAAATATTTGTACGCTTCTTGACCATTAGCTCTACCAGCGAAAAGTCTTTTGCTCTGATCTTTAGCTATTCTATTGAAATCAATATTAATTTTTGACATTTTCATCTTCACCTCTCACCTCAAATACTGACTGTCTTTTGAAGAGGGAAACGGATATTTATCATCACGCCTGGGAATCTAGCCCCGCTCATCGTTCTAAGATAGGCTCTATCGGGTTCTTTTTCAAGGCCTTCCATGTTAAACGGGTATGTATAAAACTCACTATCCCCATCATTTACTAATCGTTTATTTAATGGATATCTACCATCGAATGATAGATGACATTTCCCTGATATTAGTGACATTTTGGGTGGTTTCTTACCACGTCCTCGCATCCTTTCAATCTCATCAATCATATCTTGGAAGAACTTAAGAAGCTCAATTGTACCCGTTCCGCAACTGTCAGTTTCCAGAATATTCTTGCAGCTCACTCTACCCTGTAAGGCTGCGACTGTAACCAGACCTTCTTCAAACATGCCTGGTTTAGATAGGTGCCTTGCAACATAAGGTTTTACTTGTTTTGTAAGCGAATAGTGATCTTTAGGTAGTTCGTTAAATGTTTCAGCGATAGTCTTCCCAAAGTTGAATACAGATAATTCGCACATTGGATTCTTATCACTATTGTTGACATACCCTCTTACGTACCATCGAGATCGCTGAGTCAGCCCACAATGTCTTTCTGCATTATCTAACAATTCACCCATGCAGGATGTTAGAAAATCATTAGCCTCCTCTTTTAACTCAAGTCGGTGGTCTAAGAGACATTGGTTGATATATTTGCTGAAACTTTCAGCTGTTGAGTTCTTTTTATCTTTAGCGAAAGCGGATGGATCTTCTTTACCAATGCTTTCCTCCCTAAATATCCTTCTTTTCTGTTTTTTCTTATCGTCTCGAGTGAAATCTTGAATAGTATGAGAGTTATCATCAGACATATCTTTCACTACTCCAACCTCTCGGATAATTTCAAGGTGCTGAGAGTTTTTGGGGTAGACTCCATGAATCTGAGGTACACTTCCATTATTCTGCGAGCTAAGTAAACGAGCTTCTTTTACGGCTAAGCCTAACAAGCATTCAGCGCCTAAACAATAAGATCTCGTGTTTGAGTAATCGATTGTATATGATTTCTTTTTTCCAACAGCTAAGACCTTTGCAACTGAGCAAATAAAATTGAGAGCCACTTCAGGCTGCTCATATAGACTAAAGGTTTTAGGTATAATTATCTTTTCATCACGAATACATCTTTTGGATAATTCTTTGTTGGATGAGATTGACTTAACAAAATTCAATACAGGGTTGTCAATAGGCTCATATTCTTCTTCAAAAGATACTTCTCGACCAAGATAAGTTTTATTTTTTCTTAGTAATTCTTTTTGATGTTTTTTTAAACCGAATAGGAAAGTTTTTCGGCCATCACCCAATGGTTTTCTCACTAGAGCCTCCCTTTTGCACGCGATCCATATAGTATAAGATTTATCCTAATATGTAAAATTGTTTCAATCAAAACTTATCTTTTTCTAAGCGAGTCGCATGCCTCAATTCACCTAACAACCCTGGCACGAGTTTACATTTATAATAGATTATCTGTGTATTTTTTATGCTTTATAAGAGATCTATATGGTGGGGGTGTCTATTTTTCATTTTAATTTAATATGCTTGTTACCCCAGCCTGAACACATCGTTCATTTTCGTGAGGATAACCCTTCTATATAATCTTACTCATGGGAATGGACTCCAAATGGATCATTTACAAGACCCATCAAAATGACCCAAATCTATATAATAAGTATCTTATCAGCCCATCCCAAGCCATCACTGCCCTGTAACCAATTGAATAAGCTCAATATCCTAATTTATATTAGACTTGTAGGAACTCTGACTACCTCTCACTTATTTCTAGAATAAGCGATGATTAAAAATATAAACTTTTCTAATTAACTCTTTATCAATCTTGATCTTGATCATCAGCACTCTACTATTGCAAGATCATCACATACAATCCTAACTTCATATAATTATCTTTTTATATAAGGCTAGACAAACGGCAAAAACCCCCTGTATCGTGCGCTGAGCTTTATGGCCATTTATACGAAACGGCGAGACCTGAGCGCTGCGCTGATGACCGGGCCGGGCGCGGATGGTTAATACTCCGGCAGCGCTACGTAAAATCTGTCGGCCATCACCCCTGCTCTTCCCGCAGAATTAACGTAGCGCTGCCGTCTGATAAGCGGGCAAATATTGAGCATACATGAACGATATCACCGGTTTTACCGGCGTGGCCTTCAGCGGCAGCGCCGGTGACAATCTCAACGCGAAGCTGGCCGCGTTCGTCCGGCACCGCGAGGCCTTCTCGCTTAACACGTGGCGCCAGTTGCTGAGCGTGATGCGGATCTGCTGGCGCTGGTCGCAGGACAAACGCCGTTCATTTCTGCCGATGTCGCCGGAGGATATGCAGGATTATCTGTTCCACCTGCAGGCGATTGGCCGATCAACCTCAACCATATCAGTGCACGCTGCGCTTATATCAATGTTACACCGTAACGCCGGACTGGTGCCTCCTACTATATCGCCCGACGTGGTGCGCTCCAAAAAGAAAATTAACCGTACCGCCATCGTATCAGGCGAGCGCACCGGGCAGGCGGTGCCCTTTTGCCGGCCGGAGCCGAATCGTCTCGATGCTGCCTGGAAGCATTCTTACCGGCTTCAGCACCTGAGGGATCTTGCCTTCATGCACGTGGCATATGATACGTTGCTGCGTATGAGTGAGTTATCCCGCCTGCGGGTGCGGGACATTTCACGGGCGGCCGATGGCCGCATTATCCTTGACGTGGGCTGGACCAAAACCATCCTTCAGTCTGGTGGTATCGTTAAGGCGTTCAGCACCCGCTCTTCTGAACAGCTGATGGAATGGATTAACGCGGCTGGCCTGGCGGGCGAACCCGATGCGGTACTGTTCTGCCCTGTACACCGGTCAAACAAAATCACGTCAGTCACTGAAGTGCCTATGAGTGCCCCGTGCCTGGAAGACATCTGGCGCCGCGCAAGACAACAGGCGGGTGCTAAAACTCCCCTTAATACTAACAAGGGACGCTATTCCAGCTGAAGTGGCCACAGCGCGCGCGTCGGGGCCGCGCAGGATATGGCCAGAGAAGGAATCTCAATCGCTCAAATTATGCAGGAGGGCACCTGGACTCAGACCCAGATTGTCATGCGGTACATACGTATGGTTGAAGCACACAAAGGTGCCATGGTCGGACTGATGGAGGCGGACGATTGGCCTGATTAAAGGTGGCACCTTATTAATCATCTGCCCGGCCCGCTCCGAATGTCATTAACGTGCGTGTATTCAGATTAATGCTGCCAGAGGCCGTAACCGGGAGACGGTTTCCGGAAGCTGCTGCCGCAGCAGGCAGTCAAGATACTCATCGGGCGTGAAAGGCGGAGACAAAAGACTGGCGCGCTGGCGCCGGGCCGCGTCGATCACCACGGTGATGTTCAGGTCGGTAAGATCAGTGATGAAGCTGTCAGGGTGAATAGCACGCAGGTTCCACACCGACAGCACCTCGTCAGGAAAATCCCTGAGGTTAAACGTAACAATGCCTTCTGCCTGAGCAACAATCGCAGCGGCAACGACGTGACGGTCGTCTTCGTCAGGCAATCCCCTGATGGATTCAATCAGGGACTGATATCCAGTAACCAGTGCATCCGGTACGTGGCGATCCATTAATGCACGGACACGTTCAAGCTGAGCCCTGTTAAGCTCGGTGCGATTGAGTAACACGTTACGGATCCACTCTTCATGGATGTCTTCACTCCATCGCGCACGAAACTGCCCGCCGGCAGCAAGGTACATCATGAAGCTACGCAGAGGTGCAGGGTAGAGAACGCAGGCGTCAAATACTATGGTATAACCAGAACTCATTCGTAACCCAGCCCAAGTTCCTGATCGAGCGCGCCCAGCTCACCAAGCGCATCATGCCTCTGGTTCAACAGTTTGTTGCGGTATGCAAGCGCGTCCACATAGCGGATTTTACGACGGTTACCCGTACGATGGTAAGGCAGTTCACCATTGTCCAGTAGACGAATCAACGTTGGACGCGAAATGTTGAGCAGATCGGCCACTTCCTGCGTTGTCATCTCTGCCCCGACTGGAACAAGGCGCACGGCATTTCCTTCACCCAGCTCCGTGAGTACATCAACCAGCATGCGCAGCGCACTGACTGGAATGCTGACATTGTGGGTCTGGCCACGTTTGTCAGTGAGTGAAACCTGTTGTGACTCTGCGCGTGTTTCGAGCACGGCGGAGAGCTCCCGGCTGCACAGGCGCGCAAGTTCCGCTTCCTGCAGGGAAGGAAGCTTATTATGAAGTTGTGTCATGAATACCTCCTTTATCAATTATTCGAAATTTTCGCAAATGATGGTGTTTTATGCAACCGAATTATGGTGTGACGTGTAGCTTAACGCTGCAGGTAGGGACTTCTGGCAGAATATGTGCCAGCAGCGCGGGGTAAAGTTGTACTGTCTCGCACTCTTCACCTGCACGGGGTTTACAGATCGGGTGAACTGTCCAGGCCTATCCTTCATAATGTAAACATGTTCTTTGATGAAGCTGAGTAAAATGGCTGTTGATGAACTGGTTTTATCTCCGTCCCTGATGGAAACAATTTGCAGCCTCAGTTCAGCAATGTGATTAGCGCTGTTGCTAAAGCTCTTGTCATTTCTCAGGCAGATAACATACACAGTATCTATGTTTACGGGAGCGTGGCTCAGGGAACTGCCGTAGCTACGGTGTCTGATCTGGACATTACGGTTATCTTCAGCCGTGAAAGCATCAGGGTTGGATCCCCTGCAATGACTGAGGTCATCACGTCGCTCGAAGAGGCGCATCCGATAATCAGTAAAATTGACCTGGACACCGGCACCCTCTCCACTGTAATGGATCCTCAGCAGCTCAATCGATGGGGATACTGGCTTAAGCACCATTGTGTCTGCGTATACGGCGAGGATCTACGCGAACGTTTTGCAGCCTTCAGGCCTTCGAAGGAGATCGCCATAGCCGTTAACGGTGATTTTTTTACTGTGCTTAATGATTACGCTGCACAGATGAAACCATCTTCAGAACCCGCACAACGACAGAGGCTGCAAAGGGCTGCGGCCCGTAAAGCCATCCGGTCAACGGGTATTCTGAGGGCTGAAAAGGACCGGGACTGGCCGGCCACGCTCGAGGAACAATGCGAGTGGTTTAATGAACGGTACCCGGCACTGGCTGAGGAGATGGAATACTGGCTGGCCATGAGTTATCGCCCGCGTGGCGACATAATGGCATTCGCTGGCAGGATAACGACATTCGCCTACTGGCTGAATGCAGAATTTCATACGCGTCAGCGGTGATGCAGAGACCGGTCACGGATCAAGGTAGCTATACTTGTTCTGAATGACCAGGACACGACGGGCACTGTTTGATGAAGTTCTGACTGAAACGTCAACCTGCTAAGTTTCAGTCAGGTTATATGTGGAGCGTAAAAAGCGGCAAAGTGTAACCGGAGCTTCCCCCTTATCCTTCCTGAGGACAGGTCATTAAATGATACAGCAGAGGATATGGTGTTCTTGCCTGACGTTGCCATCCCGCACGCTCCAGCAGCGCATTCATGGCAGGAAGATCGGCGGTGATGCGTACAGCGAGAGGGTTAATCTGACGCCCATCGTCATCAAATCCGTTTTCCAGATCGCTTTTTCTCATAAACACCCCCGGCTCTTTAGGACTCAGTTTTACAGTATGGCGTCCTTCCCATTCAGATTCCGTGAGAACGCCGTAATTAATACCCGTAAGGGTAACTGCGTGCATCACGTGCTGGAGGCGGAATAAAACATTCTGCGCCAGCAAATCGCCGCTGCTCGCCCGCCAGAGATATTCCAGCTTCCCTGGAAGATCCGCCCGAAGCCCTTTCTCCCGCCCTTCTTTGAGCAACCAGCGAATGTCATTAGCCAGTTCACGCCGGAACAGACGCTTCTTCTCTGCCGCCGCCAGCCATCTGCATAAAAAGAGATTTTCCTGCGCAGCGGAACTGGCGGTTCCGGCCTGACGCGCCATGTTCAGTGCGATAAGTCCGCACCAGGCAAGGTGATCGACGTAGAGGTTTGGGGTATCCATATTTTGATTGTTTTTTGTTGATATGCAGGTTTAAGAACCGATCCTAACCTGCGTAGATTTTAATCTCATCCCTGTTTATCAGGGAGCCTCTTTGCCCTTCAGGTGGCATGAGGCTGACAGCGTAAGTGGAGGCGCGCTGGTTATAGATAACTCCTATGACCAGTAACAAAAGGTAAATGGCTTTTCGCCTGATGCATTACGCCATAGCAGCTATGCAGCGACATCTTGATGCGGGAAATAAAAAGCTGCCGCTTGTAATTCCGGTTCTGTTTTATACAGGTCGACGCAGTCTTTATCCTTATAATAGGCGGGCTAGATATTGTGTTGGAACTGCATGGAAGTGGCATGTCTCTGTAATCTGTCAAAGAGATGATTGGACTGTCAGAAGACGAAGTAGCAAAAACCGCCACAGACAGCTCATTACTTTTGCCTGGAGGTGATTAACTGCCGCTACTCCTCTGTCCACTGGCGATAAGACGGTGCAGGTATGAACTGTCATCATCAGGCTCACGCTTCCATCCTGCTCGTGACAGCAGCGTATCCACTGCTGAAAGGTCGGCAGTGATGCGCACGGAGAGAGGTGTTATCTGGCCCCCGTGTTCATTAAAACCAGCGTTAAGATCTGCCCTTCTGAGAAACAGTCCCGGCACTTTCGGACTTAATTTGGTGGCATGGCGACCTTCCCATTCGATTTCACTGAACACCCCATAGTTAATCCCTGTCAGAGTTATGGCGTGCATGAGTGCTGCAGCCTGAAAAGGCACATTTTGTGCGAGCAGGTCGCCGCTACTGGCATGCCAGAGATACTCCAGCTTGCCACGCAAACCGCCCGCAGCCCCTTTTCCCTCCCTTCTTTCAGCAACCAAAGGATATCGTTAGCCAATTCACGGCCAAACAGCCGCTTCTTTTCAGCGGTTGCCAGCCACCTGCAAAGAAAAAGATTTTCTGCGTGGTAAATGATGGGCTCATATTAAGCGCGATTAATGCTTATTCGGTAAGGTGAACACCGTAATTGTCAGAGCTGACCATCAGTATTGCAGTGGTTCTTTCCTATGTTAATCCGGTCGGCCCTGACCGATCCACTGTTTGGTTACACGAATTGAAAGGCGATAACGGGCGCAGTTATTGGTATTCAGAACGCGTAGTTCCTGCTGCAAAAGCTGCCTGAATCTTTCAGCGTCTTCAGGGGGCAGGCTTATTCTTTGTAATGCTTTCTCAAGGCTCTCACCTTCGGCCACAATAAAACGGATGGTGGTATTTAAGTTTTCTCTGTTACGAAGCCGAAACGGATCCGGTACCCCCATCGCTTCCAGGGTAACAGCATAGCGTTTTATCGAACGACGATAGAGATGCTCAAACAGGTCAATCGCCAGTGTGACGTCGCGCTTTTCATAAACACCCATCATCGCGTAGGCGTAACCTTCAGCATCTGCATCCAGAAATGAGAGAGGGGCGCTGTTATGGATCATCAGAGGTATATTGGCCGCCAGCCTGCTGGTTCTTTTATTTCCGTCCTCGAAAGGTTGCAGATAGGCAATGTTCACCCACAGGAAAAAGGCTGATTCTACGGGGTTATGAATCAGTCTCGCTTTCTCCAGAATAGAGTCGAACATATCCTGCAACATCATGGGAGCCTGCAAAGGTGTATAGGTCGAGCCGGTGATGTTGACTATCTTGCGTCGGATTGCGCCCAGACTGTCTGGATCTAAGAGGAGATCGTGCATCAGTAAAGCATGGATATTGCTGATAACCGCACCGGTCAGCCCTGATTCGGGTACTGCGTCAACCATGAACTCTATGGCTTGCTTGTGGTTCAGCAGCATGACCGCATCCAGGTCGCCCGTGGCCGCACCATTTTTGAAAAGTTCTGCCGTGTCCAGTAAGGAAAACCGGTTACCTTCCAGATGAGATGAAGACCATGACAAATCGATCAGTAACTGTTTAAGGACTTTTCGGGCATAGGTGCCGGCAGGCTGCTGTCCTATCATTTTGCCTTCCTCCATCAGATCGGATGCCAGCTCTTGTGGCAGAAGGAAAGTTTTATTAGGAATATAGTTCCCGACAAAGTCCCGATCATAACCGGAGATCTCCCTTACCGTTAGAGGTGAGTTGAGATAATCGAGAAGTGTTTTTGCAGAGTGGACTGGTTGTGTCTTGATCGCAGAAAATTCTTCTGCCGCCGGCACCTTAGGCTGGATGCCAGATTTAACATTGTCCTGTGCCGTATAGCGGGTGGCTCTCCCTGTGCCGTGCCTGATGACCTTGTCTTCGGCCATTAACACTTCGATATGGCGCTTTACAGTCGCGCGGCTAATATTGAGCAGATCCGCCAAATCACCGGAACTGACCGGAGATTCCGCATTCACAATAGTGATGAGGATGCTGTGCCGAATGTCCTGCGGGGAGATCATTTTTTCATTATCCTGCGCTTCATAAAATAACGGGCTTAAAACTCTCAAACCGACTCATCTGACCGGACGCATTCTTGAACATAGGAGATAATCATCCGACTTTAACATATTTGCGGCTCACTTCACCAAACTTACGGCTCACCTCTCCAAATTTACGGCTCACCTCATAACTTTATGGCTCAGACTGAGCTTTTTCGGCTCACGCAATCTAATTTACGGCTCACTATGCCTTATCGATTATGCAGCGACCTCTTAATGATGATCATATACATTTACCACTTAACATTAAGGTCCTTTTTACATCGAACGACATAGCCCCTGTTGTGACGCCAAAGACTCGTGGTCAGGGATGCTCACCAACGCATGGCCATTACTGCAGTTGAAGCTATATTCGGTTATGGTGTAAACCATTGGAGGGTATTTCAGGAAAGTATGTAGGGCAATATGGCCATTGATAATCACGGGCTGATAACGGTACCGGTTTTGAAGACATTTCAGGCTGCTTTCAGACCGTTAGTGAAAAAGGCACTGGAGATGCTTCGCGCAGATGAACTCATCCACAGTGTTTATGTCTATGGAAGCGTTCAGGCAGGCACTGCCAGGGAAGAGATATCCGATCTTGATATGACGGTTGTACTTAATCGACATCCCTTATCTGAGGATCAGGAAAGACTTTCCGCTATAAAGGAGGCTCTTGAGCAACAATATCCGGTGATTTCTGGCGTCGATTTTGATACCGGTGCCCTTGAAGATGTTCTGGATCCCGAAAACCAGCTCAGCTGGGGTTACTGGCTTAAGCATCATTGTGTATGTGTATACGGTGAAGACCTGCGTGATCATTTTCACGCGTTCAGGCCATCCCGGGAAATTTCGATTTCCGTTAACGGTGATTTTATGTCTGCACTTGATGGCTATATTCAGCAACTGACCCCTGACCTGAGTCTTCCCCAGCGGTTGCGTCAGCAGAGGGCAGCAGCGCGCAAAGCCATCCGTGCTACCAGCATACTGCGTGGTAGGGAAGATACAGACTGGCCGATGACGCTCGAAGAGCATGCGCTGAAGTTTAATGAACGTTACCCTGCCCTCGCGGAAGAAATGGATTACCTGCTCGGTATCAGTCACCGCCCGCGCGGTGACATCATGACTTTTGCCAGCAGAGTATATACATTCTCATACTGGCTGAATGCCGAGTTCAGCACGCGTAGCCGATAATCGCGATTGAGCCGGCAGAGGCTTCAGCAGACACCTTTCTTTCAGCAGCGGAAGACATTCCGGATGAAGAGCGCCAGCATATGAGTCAGAAAACCTAAGCGACATTGCATGAAGGTACGTTTACGGCGTTCATTCCAGGCTCACACATAAGATCCTAACACTACCAACTGCGGTAACACGCCTGCAGATTATTGGCGAATGTGCATATTAGTCTGCGGGCGGCTTCGCGCCCCATTGCGTACAATGTCGGTGCCATCAACTTTGTCCAAAGGAAAAGCGTCTTACATCACAAACTAAATAACTTCGGATGATACTCACTACGTGTATTGTCAGGCCGCAAATTGTCTCCATTGTGATTACCATTATTGAACTTCTCGCTACTTTCAATCAACGCATGTACCCCTTTCTTTCTGGCGGGTAACACCCTGGACAAGTGAAGTGAGTCCGCAGTTTCTGATGCAAGTCTGAAGTGTTCTTCTGAATTATCAGTCGTAGGATTGACTTGGAAAATGGTATTTTTGATTTCCCAGAACTTTTTAAAACTTTGTTTGTTTTAAGCCGGAAAATCATTGTTTTTGTGTGCTGCCAAAGTACTGGAATAAATGCCCTCTTCATTTTCCCATTTTGAAAAAATCACTGGACCCTAAGTAAGTATTTGATTTTTTTTCAATGGCCATAGCCTCGGGAAGAGAACTCCCTGGTTTAATGTCAACGTCATTCCAAATTCCGTCCTGAGATACTAAGATCTCTGTTTTTAATGATATCATCGCCAGAAGCCAAGTGAGGCCTTGACCCATAATGTTATGCATTAAACAGCTCAAATCTTTCAGATGAGCAAAACTCCTGATACCAAACTTCTTTTTCCATATCTATAACATGAACGTTTGTAAGGCACTGGAGAAAAATGGATATGTCCTCTTTTTAGAAATCAGCACATGCAATTGAACGTCATACATAGGGTTCATCTTTTCTACGTGCTTTAACAAATTAATCGGCTCACCCTACCTATAGTACATCGTAATTTTCAATTCCACTTATTATCAGGATCATTAACAACGTTGTTTATGTCAGATAATAATTTATCAAGCGCTACGGCAAAATCAACTACTCCACAACCTAATTGCACTTTGCTGGATGCCATTAGTAAAGAAGCACTCGATTTCAGCACTTCTTTAATGATATACCGAGGTGTTTTGGGTGAAATAGCTTGTAGTAGACAGGCGATCCCACCGGCAACTAATGGTGTTGAAAAAGAGGTACCGAAATTATTATGACCAACATTTATTTTAGGATAGTTTTGAGACCCAAATACGAATGAAGCTTTAGCTGAAACATCAGGTTTAGGAACTCCTGACGAATTGGGACCATAAGAGCTGCTCTTAAAAACATGCTCAAGGCAATCAACCCCTCCAATAGTGAACACTCCTTCATTATCTGCTGGAGTACCAATATAATGCCAATCATCTTCACCATCATTACCGGCTCCATTAACGACGATGATACCTTTATCAGAGGCAATCTGTGCTCCTCTGGCTATGAACGAAGTCTTACCATCCATTTGTTCATATGTATAGCTGTAACGGTCATCTTCAAATATATTATAAACTAATGATGAGTTGATTATGTCTACACCGAACATATCCGCTCTTTCTGCTGCAGCAATCCAATATATTTCTGCCTCTGGAACATCTGAATCATCATCGGTTAGATAAAGATAATAATCGGCATCATAAGCAGACCCCCTCAAACTTTGATTTAATGACTTACCATCATAGTACCCTCCACAGATACTTAATACCCTAGCGCCATGATTACTAGGCAGTTCTTTTGAATATACATCACGATTATCCTCAATAAAGTTAAATGTGTCTTTAATTTTATTTTCTTCCCAAAGCCTTCTAAAAATCTTACTTCCATAACGTTCGGCAGATTTAAACCAACCATCAATTATTGCAATAGATATTCCTTTACCAGTTAAGCCCATGGCATGAAGCTTATTCAGATTTAGCTGCTCAAGCTGTTGCCTGTAATCAAATTTATCATTATGGGCTGATGAAATGCATGGCATCTCTTCACTAGTACTTAAATTCACTGAATACTTGTTTTTACGAAGCATGTTAAAGCCCTTGTTTTTCTTAACAAAGCTTTCTACATGTTCAACAAAAGATACTTTATTTAACTCCTCAATTTGATGAGTCGATGCGTAGACTGCAACACCGTTTAACCACTTGGAGGAGGCTAAGACATCAAAATTCATACTTTTAATAATTGCGATATACTCTTTTGATACAGGCACATCATCATCAGATAGCGGTATGCCTAGTAAATTTCGTCTTTTGAGCGTTTTCAGACTAAGAAAATTATTGGGGTTTTTGTAGAAAACATCAAGATCGCCCGCGAATTTATCCTTGAAAAAAATAAAAACGAGCTCTGCATTATTTATTTTTTCCTCACCACTCATTTTGCGCCTCTTTTTTAAGCAGTCATGCAACAGGAATTTTTAGCGGCATTCATAATTTCAATTAAATTAAATCCGTGCGACTAGTCAATCGTTAACTGCCCCTCAAAATACTGAATGCAAAATAATGCATGTTATTTTAAATACGGATTTGACATTAATCTGTCAATCTAAATGATGCTTATACTATTTATAAAATTTTAGTTCACTATCTTCACTGTCTCGCACTAAAATTTAGAAGAAACCTTCTAAATTTTAGTGGCATTGAACCATTATATCCAGACTGTATTAGTTGCAGGCCCTGTTATGCAGCCACCCACAACTGGTGGGATGTCACGCCTTTACGCTGACGCTCCCTTTAAAATAAAGGCAAGTCAAAGTCTTCCAGCGCAGGCGGGCTAAGCGCCGTACTTACCCTCAGGCGGTGGGGGGGGTCATTCGACTTCGATCAAGATTACTGGAAAATCATACGTTTCTAATAAAAGTATGTAGCATTCCCTTAGCTCTTTCTACGTCACTTTTCTGGAAAAGTGGGGGAATATCTCGAATAATATCTTCTCAAAATTGACCCTGACCCGAAATCGTTCGCTATTCAAAAACAGAATTCCGGCATGATGATAACTCCCCTGAGCGGAGGTTGTGCCGATGAAAAAGTCACGATTCACCGAAGAGCAGATTGTCTTTGCCCTGAAGCAGGCTGAGCGTGGTACGTCCGTGCCGGAAGTCTGCCACAAGCTGGGTATCTCCGACGCCACATTTTATATCTATGGACTACCTCTGTTTTGCAAGCACTGGGTCAGGTTTAGGTTGTTGCTAACATCTATCCGGCATCAGGAATATGCCTGTGCCCAAATGGGAAATCCGCACACAGTCGCCTCAACACTTGGACGGTCTCAGGGACCAGTATAAAAATCAGGTTCCGACTGTGCAGGTGCAACCTGTTACCATTTTCAGTACGCTGCAACTTTCATCAGGTAAGCCTTAATTCAATGCGGGTTGATATTCAGTTTCATGCCGTAGGATCGACCAGATAATCCGGGCGTTTTTGTTTGCCACCGCGACAGTAGTCTTATTGAAACCCCGTCGTTCTTTTAACTGATTAACCCATTGGTTTAGAGAACCATCATTGTTATTTGTTGCTACCCGGACAACTGCGCGGGCTCCGTGAATTAAAAGTGTTCTTAAATGTTTATCGCCTTTCTTAGTGATGTTCATCAGCACCTGTCTGTCTCCGCTCGAATGCTGCCGCGGGACAAGTCCAAGCCATGCCGCAAAATGACGGCCGTTTTTAAATTCCTGACCATTACCGATCGCAGCAACAACAGCTGTAGCCGTTTTCGGGCCGATCCCTTTAACTTTGGCTATGCGCTGACATTCTGCTGA
This sequence comes from Pantoea sp. BJ2, assembly GCF_040255075.1. Lineage (NCBI taxonomy): Bacteria > Pseudomonadati > Pseudomonadota > Gammaproteobacteria > Enterobacterales > Erwiniaceae > Pantoea > Pantoea sp. BJ2. The sequence continues at coordinate 123,548 of NZ_CP158294.1, read as the reverse complement.
TTGCCTGAACACAGTTTCGATCTCCTTATCAAAAAAATTGATCCGTTTCTCAAGATCTATGAAAAGCTCATAAAGTTCAGCAATTGTCTTTCGCATTCTTATGCTTAATCCATTTTCACCATCTTCAAGTATTAATGGAACAGCACGGCGGGCTCTGGACATCGCCGTACCAATTGAGATGCCGCGATCAAGTAAAAGCCCTCGTATCTGGCAGATTGTTGCAGTACGGTGATTAACTATACGTTGTCTGGCCCGATGTAACGCCTGTATATCCTGCTGTTCCGGGCTTTTCGGGGGGACAAATTGCATTGTTGGTTGCATCAGTGCCACCGCGATTGCCTGTGCATCATTGCCATCGTTTTTTTGTCCGCGAATAAAAGGCTTAACATACTGGGGACTGATGATTTTCACTTTATGACCCAGTTTTTCAAATTCCCTTTGCCAGTAAAATGCTCCCGTACATGCTTCAATACCAATCAGGCAGGCGGGTATATTGACCAGCGTCTGAAGTAAAATTTTTCGCTCAACACGCCGGGTATAAACCGGCTTGCCTGCCTGATTCAGTCCGCAAAGTTGGAAAACATTTTTTGCCAGGTCGATGCCCATAAATGCGATGTTCATAGTCACACTCCTGCTGGATGAATTATGTTCAGTTAAGCGCAGAGGGAAGAGGTAGTCCATCCCATTACCTGGCGCAAAAAATACGGCGGGATTTCTCCTTCAGAACTGAAGCATATGCGGCAGCTCGAAGAGGAAAACCTTCGCCTGAAGAAGCTGGTTGCCGAGCTGAGCCTCGACAAGGCCATGCTGCAGGACGTGCTGGCAAAAAAGAGCTGACGCTGGCAGGCCTGCGCGAATGGGTCAGGGACTTACAGACCCGCTACGGTGCCAGTGAAAGACAGGTCTGCTTTGCGCTGCAGGTCAGCCGCAGTTCGTTCCGCTACCGCTCCGTTGCGGCAGACGACAGCGCGCTGCGACTGCGCATCAGGGAGATAACCGAAACCCGCGTGCACTATGGCTACCGCAGGGTCCACATCATGCTGAAACGGGAAGGCTGGCGCGATAATCACAAGCGTGTTTACCGGCTCTACCGTGAGCAGGGGCTACCGCTGCGGCTTAAACTAAATCTGCCCTGAAACGTCAGCCACAGCCGCAGGGGCTGTATCCCGGTCACGTAAGGGGGATGGATTTTGTCTCCGATGCGTTGTTTGACGGTCGCCGGCTCTGCCTGCTGACGGTAATCGATCTCTATACGCGTGAGTGTCCGGGGATCTGCGTAGGCCAGAACCTGCGCTCTTCAGAAGTGGCTGAAATGCTGAATAAATGGGTGCACGAACGTGATATTCGGATTGACTTCTCACGGCCTGGCACGGCCACGGATAATACCCTGGTAGAGTCGTTCAACGGCAGGAGTGCCTGAACGAGAACGGGTTCATGTCTCTGGAGGATGCGCGATGCAAAATCGAGGCTGGCGCATACACTATAACCAGAGTCGCCCTCATTCTGCGCTGGGCTGGATGACTCGATCCGAATTCGCCGAAACTCTGCTGGTTGCAAGAATAAACAACCCACCTGAAGCCGGTTATTCCTGATTATGCCTGGATCATATTCGGGGTCAGGGTCAAAGCCGTGTTAAACATGCGTTAAACCCCTGTCTCGATTATTTTAATAAATAAACGGGCTGTACTTCTCCGAAATATGGATATAAAACCTATGCAAGGGCTTCTGCCCGTATTTCGGGTTAATCTGCCCTGCGTAGGGGGTATGATCTGGCAGCTCTAAATTCTGTCAATCTGATAAAGTTGTCCCATCACCGTTGAATGCCGTTAATTACCGATTCAGACAGTCGAAGAGGAAGAAAAATCAAAAGATGCCGTATTATCACCTAATCAAGGACTGGGTATTAAGGTATCGCCTTTATCGATGATTTTTTTGCTGCAAGATTAAGTTGCTCTTCGACAAACGCTTTAAAGGGTTTGTTTGACAGCTATAAGCCTCCTGAGTTGGTTAGGGCTACACTGCCACAACATAGCGAGCATAGCTAATATTTCGGCAATAACCAATACTGGCGAAAAAATTAATAGTTGTCATCCAGCCCCCTTAATTTAGTTACCAGAATAAAGAAGCCAGATATTAAAAATCAGAAGCTCAATTAAAAAAATCCTGCTAAAATTAACTTCAAACCTCTTCCTGGAGACATTCATGACTGTTTACGATGGTATGCGAACATTCAAAGTAGCTCTGATTGGCGATGGCGGCGTAGGCAAGACAACTTTCATCAAACGTTTTCTAAACGCAGAACTTGAAAAATCTTATCATTCAATTACCAGCTCAGAGATACACCCTGTAACATTTAATACGAATTCGGGAGAAATAAATTTTGAAGTTTGGGACACCTCTGGTCAAGAAAAATATGGACGTCTCAAGGATAGTTATTACATCAATACTCATTGCGCTATTATTATGTGGGATTTACTCAGTGAACGTTCTTCTAAAAATGTTGAATATTGGCACCGGGATTTAGTTAGGATTTGTGAAAACATTCCGATTGTTGCTGTTGGAAATAAACTATGCCTTTTAAATGATTCATCTTCGTCCCTTGGTCTGAGTTTTTTAAAAAAGAAAAATATCAAGTACTATGATGTTTGCGCAAAATCAAACTACAACGTTGAAAAACCATTTCTTTGGCTGGCACAACGCCTTTTAAGCAATCCCAACTTAGAATTCATCGAAAAATATATCTTAGCGCCCTCTGAAACAACTATTGATCCAACTTTTAAAAGTGAAAGAGAGCGTAGACTAATTGAGTGGGAAGGCCAGAGCCAAAATTTAGATGAGATCTATGACGTAGATGAATGAAGCGCCACAGTACTTCAGAAGATTGAACGATTAGTTTGTTCATCAGATTGTTGATAATACCGGTGGTTAAATTAATAGCCTTTAGAACGTTATTCAGTCGACCGATGAGTAAGGGGTAGCTGACGTTGCAACGCAATGAAAACTACCCCTTTGCTCAACAGTTGACTGACCTGCCAGCTTTTTGTGTTCAAAATTCCGAAATAAATTTGGGTTAATGTTCCTGACTATCAGCCACCAGCTGGTGCCATAGCGGACTTTCAGTATCTGATATACGTTTCCACCCGGCACGGGATAGCAGATCATCCACCGCAGAGAGTTCTGCCGTTATACGGACATCAATAGAGCTTATCTGACATCCATCAGCATTAAAGCCAGTTTGCAGATTACTTTTTCTTATAAATACACCCGGCACTTTAGAACTCAGTTCTACAGCGTACCGCCCTTCCCATTCGGACTCCGTGAGAATGCCGTAATTAATACCCGTTAGCGTAATAGCATGCATTACGTGCTGAAGGCGGAACAGATCACTCTGCGCCAGCAAATCTCCTCTGCTTGCCCGCCATAGATACTCCAGTTTTCCAGGAAGATCAGCCCTAAGCCCCTTATCTCTGCCTTCTTTAAGCAACCAGCGTATGTCGCTAGCCAGTTCACGCCTGAATAGCTTCCTCTTTTCTGCCGTCGCCAGCCATCGGCACAAAAAGAGGTTTTCCTGCGCGGGAGAATTGACCGTGCCAGCCTGACGGGCCAGGTTCAGAGCCACAAGACCGCACCAGGCAAGATGATCGACATAAAGGTTTGGGGTATTCATTTTCTAATCATTCTTCGTCATCAAGTAGATGCCGTTCCGTCCGAATAGGGTATATGAAGCTCAACAAGAAGTTGATCGTAACCTTTGCTGAGCACAATTACATCCCTATTTATAAGACAGTTTAAGCTTTTAAGATATCTTATACCGTGAACCATCGCTTTCAATCGATGCTATTTATTTAGCTATAAATCACCGGCGTGATAGCCGTGTGGCCCAGATTACGCCTGAGTGCGCTTATAGATGTCTTCATCGGACACAACGTTCCCACTTCTTTTAACCGGCAATCAGTCTGATGCCACTTTTCCACCGATAGCGGATGTTCCTTATCGATCGTTTGCAGGCGCCGCAGGTCATCCAGGCTCTGACCCTGGAAATAGATGTGTAGGAAACGCTCGCCGCTCTTAGTATTCCGCCAGCGCTCAAAGACCAGGCTGCTCCCCGGCGGAATGTTACCCCGCATATAGCCTGAAAGGGTCCTGGTAAAGTTCATCAGAGTACCATGGCGATGTTGATATCGTGGGCTACCGTATGCTTTACGACTTTGATGGCGAAAATATTGGAATTTTGATGTTTGTCAGCATCAAACCCTGCTCTTAAGTATGTTATTTCGGGAATTAGGGATAAACCGGTAAACTCTGATAGGTATACTTCCTCTGACGGAAAGCTACAAGCAGATTCCGGGAAAATCGTAACGTACGTTGAATTCTGAATGTCCGGCTTAGAACCCTAATTTGTACTCTCTTTCCGAACTCATTTTTATGGGACCGCTGTTTAATCTGTTGTTACGCGGTCAGATATGGTGCTTGCCTGATTGAGAGGGGCAAAGGGGATAAGTTCGGCTCCGGCGATGTTAATAAGAGCCCATTAGAATGTTGTAACTAATTCTCTTTGATGCGAAGTAGCCGGAGAAAGCTATTGCATGCAGGATAGGGGGGCATCGACGTCAAGCTCGTCCGCGACTTCATGCCCTACTGACTCGCCCCATTCATGCCTGGCAGATTGCGTTTACCCAAAAAACTGTTGATAGCGTTATCAACAGTTATGGTTGAAACCGGGCGAACATTTACTTCATGAATCCAGAGGTAACAGAGCAGGTTCAGCTAAAGGTTTTCAGCAGCCAGGCAAGCAGCATCATCACGTCAACGATTTGTAAAAGCCAGCAAGTAATAAAACCATATGGATTACTCCATCGTTTTTTGGGGTTCATGAACAATATCAGGTTCAGAAGCGATGTGTTCATGGCGCACCAAGTTGACATCACCGTTTCTTGTTACAGAATCGCCCCGTTCAAGTGACTGGTCGATGTCACGGTCATTAAATGCCTCCTGTTTACGCAGTTCCTCCCGTTCCTCCTCATACACAGCCTCCCTTTCTCTGACTTTTTCATCCGGAGCACTCCGTACCTCATAAGGTGAGGCGTACTCAGGCTCTTTCTCTTCCTGACCATACACGGCACGAATGGCTTTCTCGAGCGCCTCGGCTTCGCGCAGTTCCAGTTCCTCGCCAGCCGGATCTGTCGTTGATGGCGTGACTGTACTACCTGAACATTCACAGTGGTCAGCAGGGAGCACTACCTGTTTGTCCGGATTGTCCTTAATCAGTTGTAGGGCCACCATGATATTTGTGGCTTCCAGCACCTTTCCGTACTTTTCACCGCATTGAATAACTATGCGTTCACCGTCTGCGGCCCCTTCATAGTGGGCGGCGGAAAAATCCACCTCCCCGCTGGAGGGTGACACAGGAACGTGCCAGTTGCCTCGCTGCCGTCCATGCTCGTTAATGACCGGCCACAGCATTTCTGGCGTCTTTCCGGCCATAAAGCGCGCATCCGCCGTCAGGTCCCGATCGACCCGGTCTGCCAGGCGCGTGCCGGATACCGGCAGGCTTTTGTCCCACGCCTGTATCTCCCGGTCCGCCCTCACGTCCTCCGCCCGCATCAGCACGTCGTGCACCGTCTGGCGCCGCCCGCTTTTACCCTCCACCTGCGTCGCCCAGCCGGACAGGTTGTCAAAGTAGGTCTGAACGTGCTCCTTTGCCCTTGAGAGCTGTACGTAGGTGCTGTCCAGCGCCGCCATCCGCCCTCTGGCACCCTCTTCGCCGAACAGGCCGATGAGATACTTCACCGATGCGCCCTGCGAGCTGTAGGTGGTCACGGCGTAGCCGTAGTCCATGTGGCGGTCGGCATAGCGTGCTGCCGGATCGAAAGACAGATGCCGGTCGCCGGTATCGAGCAGAATTTTTCCCTCCTGCGTAATGCCTGACACCACGGCCATGTCGCTGGCGCGCACGTTGCGGTCGCGGTCCGTCGTCGTCAGGCGGATTTTCTCACCCGGGCTGATGTTCCGCGTAACCTCCTCAAACACCGCCACGTCTTCATTACGCAGTTCAGCGGGTCTGATCCAGCGGTCCGGCGCGCCGTCGAGACCACTCATGCGCACCACGCCGCTGTCCGTATCGGTTTCCTCAACCCGGTAATACTGCTCGCCCCGGCGCACTACGTTGCCCTCCTGCGCTTCCCAGAACTTTTGTCGGCCCAGATCGGCATTGCTGTTGTTCACGCGTGCCAGCAGCGGCACCGTGACACCGTCACCCAGCGCCCCCTGCGCCTGCAGCCGGTCATGTACCGCACGGTTTATGGCTTCACGATCGGCGTTAAGCTCTGTCACGATAAGCGTACTGTCGCGCGCCTCCGGGGTCCGCCCGGCAAAGTCGTCGGCAATCATGCCGGTGAGGTCGGGTTTTTCAGCCTCACCGCCTGCCCCTGCCGGCCCTTCCGCCACCGGTGCCAGCGTGCTGCCGTCCACTGCGCTGCTTTCCGGCACAAACGCATCCGGCTGGCGCGGCACGCTCTGCGGGCTGGTGTCCGTTGTGATCCGCACCGCCTCGCGCACGTTCCCGGCGATAACCGCCTCCACGGCGGGTTTCAGCGCCGGGATCTGACGCACGATTTCCTTCATTACCGCCACGTCGGCGGCGCTGCGCTCAAGGGCCAGCGCAAACGGCGCGCCGGACTCCAGCGACTTCAGCTGATCCTGATCCCCGCTCAGCACCGCGCGACCGCCGCCTTCGGCGACAGCGTTCATCAGGGAGGCCATCTGGGCGTTGCCGTTCATGGAGGATTCGTCAATAACGAATACGGTATTGCGGAAGTCGCGCGCCTGTCCGGCAGCCTGCCACTGGCTGCTTTCGCTGAGAAAGCTCGCAATCGTCTGCGCCGGGATACCCGCACCGGACAGCTCGCTGACCGCGCGGTGCGTGGGTGCCAGCCCGCGAATGTCCGGAGCGTTATCTGCGGCGGCGAGTGCAGCCGCCACGGTGCGAAACTGCGTGGTTTTACCCACGCCGGCATAGCCCTGAATGGCGGTAAAGCGATCGCGCGTGGTCAGGATGAGGTTGCCCGCCTCGCGCTGCCCGTCGGTAAGACCGGCGGCCTTCTCACTACTCAGCCCCCCGGCCAGCAGCGGCTCAACGCCGTTTTTCCCTTCAGCAACGTGGCGCAGGATGGCAACCTCGTTTTCAAAGTTCTCGCGCGAGATGTATCTGCCGGCTGCGCCCTGCTCCGCGCTGAGCTCAAAAATCTCGCCGCGCTGAACCAGACGCGACAGCTCTTCTTCTGCGCGCGCCGGCGTCATCACGCGATCGGTTGCCACAACGGATGCGAGCGCCCTGACGCCCGTGAACGTCACGTCGGTGCCGGTGGCTTTCTCGATGGCCAGCCGCATGGCGCGCTCCGGCTGCGACATCTTCCGCGACTCCAGCTCGCGCAGCGCGTCCGCAAGGTCGCTTTCGCCCGCAAGCGATCGGATGCCCTGCGTTACGCTGACCACCGGGCGGTTTTCCTCCAGCCGGCGGCCGATGGTGGCCTCGTCCAGCGGGGTGAATGCAATCACGTCCGAGCCGCTGCGGCGCAGCATGTTTACGGTCGCGTCGTTCACCTCCTTGCCCGCCAGCACCGCCACCACGCTCCCCTCCGTGCGGCGCGTGGCGCCAAAGGACTCGGCGTAGGCGTAGTCCGCATAGAGCGGTGCGTTGCGGTCAAGCTTCAGGCGCTCGCCCTTTGCATTTTCCATCGTGATGACGTCCTTAAACAGCCAGCGCCCCTCCTTCACGCCGGTGACGGTCAGCCGCTCCCCGCTGCCGGCGCGGCTGCCGAGCCTGGCCGTGGCGCGCAGCTGCTCACCGTCCCGCAGCTCCAGCTTTTTCTCGCGGTAAAGCCGGTAATGGCTGTCGATACTGCTGATGCTCACCCCCTGCGTCTGTCCTTTTTCGTCTTTCAGCGTCAGCAGGTTGTGGCGCTCGCTGACGCCGGCGATGGTAAATACCGCTTTCTGGCCCTCAGCCTCGTGATGCTCCAGCACCATGCCCTGGCGGTACACGCTGCGGTCGTTGCGGTTGCTGGCGTCCAGCCACACCGGCACCCGCACAGTGGCCTCACCCAGTACCCGCCCGAGCTGCCCCTCGTCGGTAAGGATCTCCCGGGTGCGGGCCGTGAGCTGGTCGCGCGTGCGCGCGTTGCCCGCCTGCAGCGACACCGGCCGCCCCTGCGCCTTTTCCTGCGCGTAGTAGCGCGCCGCCACGCTGAGCCGGTCTTCAACCGTGTCCTTCTGCACCATCGTCACGCGCACGTTCTCGGTCTTCGGCGAGGCGGTAAACTGCTTCACGCCTGCCGCGCTCAGCACTTCTGATGCAAAACCTGCCGTGCGCCGGGCGTGAGTATCGGTCACAAGCGTGACACCGTCGTGCTGTGCCGCCGTCTTCAGCACGTCGTGCATCCCCGAGGTGTTGAAACGTTCGGCCTCCGCAACCAGCACCAGCGGTCGCGCCGGCAGCTCAGCGCTGTTCATCTCCTCCGCCGTCATAAGCTGTACGCCGGGCTTGTCCCCGAAGGTCGCGAGCTGGCGTTTGCGCGCGGCGCCGTCGGCGGCAACCACGATCAGCGGACGTTTGCTCTCACTGGCCATTGTCATGATGCTGCGGTTGAGATCGCTTATGAACTGTGTACCCCCGCGCACGTCAATCAGCGACACGGCCCGGTCGGCGTCGGCCACCTGCGCCAGCACGCCACGCTCGCCCGCCGGCGCCCTGAGTCCACCCTGCTTTTCCGCGAGCCCGCCGGCCAGCTGCGCGAGGCGCGCCTCGTCGCGGACGTGGGCGGCGGTGGTGAACAGCGTCTGATTTTTGTCCACGGCGATAAGCTGGCCGTGACCGATGGCATTATCAATGGCCTTACGCGCCTGCCCGTAGACCCCTTCTGCAATCGGTACATGATTGAGCACGCTGGTCATGACGTCGTCGTACGTCACGCGTACGTTTTTCGACGACAGGCGCCCGATGGCCTCACGCACCGCGCCGTCGAGTACGGACGGCGTGGCCACCTGTTTCTCTTCACCGGCGCTTTCAGCTTCACGCTGCTGGCGGCGGTCTTCGAGCGCTTCCCTGAACGTCTTTACGTCAAAACCGGTATCCTTTAATACCGACTGCCAGTGCTCGCGCAGCGTTTCCGGATCTTCAAAGTGCTTGGCCTGGCGGGAATCAAGCGCAGCCATGCTCTTTTGCTTTGCCGTGGCGTTTTCGCCGACCAGATCGAGAATATCCTGGCGGCGCGAGGAAAACGGCTTAACCGGCACGCCGGTGATGTCCCACTCGCCGCGCGGGCCGGTGTCTTCAGTCTGGTAGCCCGCGGGCTCGATAAGGGAGCGGTAATGCCCGCGATACAGCGCGCCGATGCTGACCTGCTCATTCCAGACCACGTCAGTAAAGCCCTGCTTCCCGTTGATGTCGGTGGAAAGCGTTTTCCAGCCGTTCTCTGACAGCGTGGCATTGGCCACAACCGCGTGTGTGTGCATCGCCGGGTCCAGGTTACGGCTGGTATCGTGCATGAAGGTCGCGATCACCAGGTTGCCGGTTTTCTCCATTTCCGTGATGCCGTCTGTCATGGTGCGCGTTGTGGCGAGCTTCTCCACCTCATCCAGCGTGCGGCGCACCGCCTCCTTGTGCGCGTCCACCAGGAAGGTGTCGCCGGTCACGAGGGCAAGCACGGAGGCGCTCTTGGGGGCAGAAAAAGTCAGGTCATAGCCCGGACGGTGTTTGTTGACGCCGCCCTCCATGCGGCGCATGTCGGTGCCATCCGGCAGCTGGCCTTCCAGCACCGACACGAACGTATCGCGGTTAACCGGCCCCTCAAGGCCCAGATTTTCCGCGCCGGTGCCGTACCACTCCGTGGACTGCTCGCCGAGGAAGTAATAGTTGTCTTCGTTGGTGTAGTAGGCGCCGGCCTTACCGGCGCTTTTGACTGCAGAGACTGACAGCATAATTCCCCTCAGTTGCGGTCCAGGCCAAAATCCGCGCTGTTATGTTTAACCACGTCCAGAACCTGCAGCCGCTGTTCAGCCTCTTGCTGTGAGGCCGGCGCAGGCGCGGTGGTTTCGGAGGCAGGTGGCGGTGTTGATTCAGCAGCAGGTGGCGACAGCGCCACAACGCGCCCGCCGGCATCTGCTGTCGCCGCCGTATCGGCAGGCGCGGTAACGTTTTCAGCGGGGGCCGCAGCGTTTTGCGTACCTGCAGCAGCGCCGGGGTTGCCGGCACGCTGTTCGTCTTCAGGTTTTCCAGCCGCTGCAGCGGCATCACCAAACAGCCGCCCGACAATGTGACCGGCCTGGTTGTCGGCGGTTTCGCCTGCAAGCGTTGCCTCAATGTCCGGGTCGAACACATCTTCGACGTCGCGCGGAATGCGCCCTTCGGCAATTTCGCGGTAAGGTTTCCAGGGCAGCTTCATGCGCACCACCGGCCACTCACCCGGCAGGGTGATGTAGCACTCCAGGTCGTTGAGGCTCTGCACGTCGGAGTAGCTGACCAGGAACTCGTTGATCTCGTCTTTGGAGAACTGCACGCCGTCACGGATGATGTCGATGCCGTAGCTGTACTGGTCTTTAAACTTCTTGTGCCGCTTCTCGCCGATTTCCTTCTGCACCCAGTCGGCAATCGAGCCGCTGGGTGCGCGGTAAAAGACGCGCGTGTTGAGCAGGTCCCAGATGGATTTGGCTGAGTTGGTGCCGTACGTCTCTTCCAGCTGCGGGAAGTTCTGCAGGCCGGCGACGGTGCAGCCGCCAAACTTACGGCCCTCTGCGCAGAACTCCGGCAGAATGGGCAGCTTGTGCAGGGACGGCAGCTCGTCCAGAAAAATCCAGATGCGACGGTTGCGGTCGGCCTTCAGGCCGAGGATGCCGGACATGGTCATGTAGAGCCACGCACTCAGCAGCGGCTTCAGCGCGTTATGGTTCTGGCCGTCGCTGGAGATGAAAATCCACGGGTTGTCGCCGCTCGCGTCTTCGGTATGCAGCCAGTCGCGGATGTTGAAGGGGCGGCGGCCGCCCTGATCGAGTCCCTGCAAATAGCGCAGCGAGCGAACGTAGGTGGTGAGAATGGTGCGGATGGTCATCGCGGTTTTCTCGATGCTGCCGTCCACCAGGTTCGCCGCGTCCGTGCCCTCCAGGAACAGGCGCAGGTCCGCCAGACTGATGGACATCAGCTTTTTCAGCAGCTCGCCGATGCTGCGGTTCTTTTCGCGGGCCATACGCCGCGCGGTGGCCACAAACAGCGAGCGCGCCGACAGCACCCAGAACGGATCGCTGCTGCCGCTGCTGTCAGGAAGCAGCGAGGTTGCGAAGTTCTCAAAGTCGCCCACCGTCTGGCACTCTTCCCACAGGTCCCAGAACGGGCAGCGCAGGTCGAAAGGATTGAGGATTTTGTCTTTATCCTGACGGTAAAACGTGGGAATGAAGTTGTTTCCTTTGTCATACACGATGACGCGGTCGCCGCGCGCGCGAAGCTGGCGCAGCAGGTCGTTCAGCGCGGTACTTTTTCCCGACCCGACGGTGCCGTGCAGGCCAAAGTTCTGCATCTCAGAGTCTTTCAGGATGTGCAGTCCGCAGATGCTGAGCGGCGACATTACGCCGGCCTTCCTGAGCAGGCGATTCACGACGGCAGGGCTTGTGGCCAGAATACGGCCGCCGGTGAGCTCGCTCTCGCGCTGCTTCGCGCCTTTACTGCCCAGAAACCAGGTAACACCGAGGATGGATGCCACAAAGCAAAACGTTGAGATGCCCCAGCCGTAAAACGCAGCGTCTTTTACGCTCTCTCCCATCTGAATAAAGTACGGATCGTTCATCACCTGACGGGCGGTGTGTTTGAACGCCACTACTTCACCGTTCGGTCGCTCAAAGTGAAAGGTCCAGCCGCTCTTTGAATTGCCGCCGGTAAACTTCGACAGAGGCATGACAAACCATTTGACCATCCAGTAGGCGCTGCCGTGAATGAATTCCTGCAGGGTAAGCCGCAGGAGCATCCAGCTGAAAAACACCAGTGCGGAAAGCAGCACGACCCAGTAGGAGGCGATATTCATGATCTGCACAAACATGCCGATCATGTATTTCATCACCTGACCGCCCTGGGTAAAGTCGCGGGCATTGAGGCTCATTGAAAAGTCCTTTACGTGGAAACAGAGACAGGCGCGCAGGGCTGCGGGCAGGCGAAAGCCAGGCAGGTTGCTGCGCGGGGTTTACTTACAGTGCGAACGTGCCCGGATGGGCTGACGTGATGTTCCGCCTCCTCCGCCAGACGCAGGGTGCGTCAGGCCGTGCGGCGGGCGGTCTCAGCTCACTGAAACGCGAAACAGGGGCTGATTGATCTGGTATTCGACAAACCGCTTTTCAGCGTCGCTCAGCGCGCGGAAATGGGTGGAGAAGCGGCGGATGCTGTTCATCAGGTTGGTGGTATTGGTAAAAAATACCGGACAAACCGCACGAACCTCCTGCAGCACGGGCTGGATTATCGCGGTGAATGCATCGCGCTTTCCTTCTTCTGTCAGGTCGCTTTCGATAAGCTCCTCATGCTCCGTGATGGGACACACCGTCACGCCCGGGTAGGCATAAAGCACGCGCAGCGTATCCGGATACTCCCGTACCGTGCAGTCGAACGCGTCCTCCGGTGCCGGCAGTCGATCATAATCACGCCAGGGTGTAGTCAGTCGTTCAGACTCAACGGTGGCTGCTGTGTAGTATTCCGTCTGCTGACGAATAATCCCGGCCGGATCTGCGAGCCTCCATATAGCTTGCTCGCGCTCAGACGGCCTGTCGCCGGCACAAACGCTCAGACGCGGCTGACATGACGCCGGGACCCAGTTTTTAGTCAGACCCGGTGCTTTATCCCCGAAGGGGGTATTGAAAACGCCGCTCCAGAGATGAATCACATCGGTTGCCGCATCGTCGGCGCCCATAATGTGCATGTGAACCCGGTGCGTGGAAACGTCACCCTGCACGGCCCAGCGCGTAATGACGGTAATGTCCGTTACGTGCTTATCCGTATTCAGCAGAATACCGTACACGGCTTTGCGTCCTTTTTTACGGCAGACGTAATGCAGCCGTTTATTGGGCGCAGGGAACCGGACAGTTATATCTTTCTCATTTTTCAGATGCAGGCCTAACTCAGGGATTTGCACGTCTATTAAGTTAACAGAGACATCAGAGTAATCGAGAAAAAAAGATGGAGTTAAATGAATTAACATTTTCAACCTCAATAAAAAAGCAAACAACTCAGCCCGATTTAGAGCCGCGTCATCGCTTGATGGTAAAATTAATTCTTGAAATTTACTTTTATTGCAGATGCCGTACCCAGCAAGCCAGCCAGTTGATAACGCGATGCGTCTATATTAAATATAAATAATCCAAATATAGTTATTAGGAAATTACCTATAACCAGCGCACCTATACTCAATTCGCTTGATAAAGAGATCACCCCTAACACGCCTATGGCTAGGAACCATGCTATACCATAACTTATAAGCTTTCTCTTAAAGATTTTCACTAGCTTTAAGTTTTTTATCTTTTGGGAAGATATCATGCTAAACAAATAATCATAACCAAAGATAAAGCCCATCAAAAAAAACCAATTCAGAGCACCAAAAACTAATATACCAAACCAAACAAGTTTATCTTCGCTTGCAGGCGATAAAAAGTATGATAAAAATGAAAAAAAAGAATAGAGAATAAGGTGATATTTAATTCGCTTTATAGGTGAAAAGAATGAAGGGATTTCTCTGTTAGTTGAAGAAATCTCTACCGCTATCACTTCTGAATCTCTTTTGATTTCATCGTAAGTTATTTTCATGAACTAACCTCAATTGTCACCTTTATTATTTTTACTCAGGTTTTTCTCAAAATCTTTGTAGCTCTTCGAATCAGCGATATTTAGTGAAGTCTCTTTTTGATGAGCATCTGCCGCTTCCTTATGTCTTAAATACTCATCAGAGCTCACCGTATACTCACCCTTCCGGGATGCCATTGCACTGTCCGTTTCACTCTGTCCTTTATAGAGCTCCTGCTGCGCGGTGTTCGCTCTATTGTTAACCACACCCTGCTGGGCTTCAACTTCTCCGTTAACATCAGTACGAATGTTGTTCCTGGTAACACCTGCCTCAATGCTCTCATTCGCGCTGTTATATGCGCCGCCGAACTGAGCGCCTGCAGTGTTTGCCGGAGCACCCATACCTTCCCCCGTGTTTCCAGCGTTGCGCTCATAGTTGCCGTCAATGCGTCCCTGCAGCTTATCTGCGAAGAACTCCTGAACCAGCCCGTCTCGCTGTTTCTGTACGCCTTCATCAGAGGTGTTGGTAAGGATGGTTTCGGCATTGCCCGAGGAGCGCTGCATCGCCCACTGCACAAACTGCTGCGTGTAGTTATCACGCGCGCCCGCGCTGAGCGTTTCAGTTTCAGAGGCCATCTTCTGCATTTCATGCGTGTGCGACTGGCTGGCCGTGTACTGCGCGTATTTGCTGTCAGACGTGGTGATACCGGAGGAAATCTGATTCATCAGGCCGGACGCGTTGTTATCAACGTGCTGGCCGTTATAGGTTGTGCTGTAGTTGCGCAGCACGTCCATGCCCTGACTGAAGTCCTGCGATTCGCGCGCTGAAATCGTCTGAGAGTTGTCATTCCCGCTCTGACCGCCTTCTGTTATTTGTGACGTTGAGCCGACACGTCCTGTTTTTTCAATTCCACCGTGTACGTCAGCTTTACCTGAAATGCCCGTGGCATAGGATCCCACTTTACCCCACAGTGATTTATTACTGTCAAAGCCGGCCTGTACGCGTGTGCCGCCGTTAACTGCCAGATCGCGCGATTTATTCTCCAGCTCTGAATACGCCTCATTCAGGCTGATGTGATTGCGGTTCGCGTAATCCATCGCTACGTTCTGCATTTTGTTCACGCGCTCTGCGTCGGTGATGCTCATACCGGTTGAGGCCGACAGCGTTTTCGAGTCGCTGTTGCCATACTGCTCATGGAACTGTTTGAGCTGCGAGCCGGTTTCCTGGACCGAGTGGTTGTAGCCCTGCGCCGCCATTTCGGTCTGCGCCATGCTGTCGCGCACCGATCGCTGCGCCGCGCTCGCCAGGTTGCGGTCAAGGTGCAGATCGACCGGCAGACGGCTGGTTGCGCCGGAGGCGTCATACACCGTCTGCCCGTCCTGCGTCATGGTCCGCATGGCACCGTTGCCCAGCTGCATGGTGGTCATGCCCTCGCGATATGAGCGGTTCAGGTCCGTTTTGTGCCCGTTGATATTATCCATTTGCACGTTACCCACACTCATGTTGCCCGACGCCACCGCGCCGGAGTCCGCCGCCGACGCGCTGCTGAGCGCGCTGCCGAGGCTTGAGCTGAGGCTCGCGAAGCTCTGGCCGAGACCGGTGAACAGGCGAAACGCCAGGAAAGGAATGGACAGCATCAGCCAGCCGGCGATGCCTGCCGTGGTGGTGCTGGTTTCCATCAGCCGGTTCATGTTGGAGAGCGTCGGCCCCGTGGTGTGAAAGCTGTTCTGGGTGCTGTAGTTCACCGCAAAGTTAAAGATGGCGAACATCACCGGCCACAGCATCAGGCTGCCCATAAAGTTCAGGTAGCTTTTGATAACCGCCCAGGCGATTTCACGTACGTACAGCGCCAGCACCATGACCGGGAAGATGCAGATGCAGAACAGCAGCAGCACCGTGTGCAGCTGCGGCAGCACCTCGGTCGCAATGGTATAGCTCACCGCGTGCGACAGGCGCAGCTTCATCAGTGACTGCTCAGACGCGATGTCCACCATCGAGGCGGTGTCGTTCATGCCCTTCACGTAGCTGTTAAGCCCGCGACGCAGGCCCGCCACGGCGATGTTCTGCATCATGATCGCCTGCGCCGACTTGCTGCTGCCGAGGAAGTATTCATAGGACCCGGCCAGCTGCTCGGCGTACACCGTCTGCGGCGCGTTATTGCCCGGCAACATGCGAACGGCGTGCGCCATAAACGTACTGCCGGTGTTGTTACTCTCCGCCGTCAGCAGGGTTTTCAGGCGCGGCGCCGCGTCCCGGCAGACCATAAACGTGGTGCCGGTCGCGTCCCGCCAGTAGATGGCGCGCAGCGGGCTCGGATTGCCGAAGATCTGCGCCTGCACGTCCCCGGACTCCATCACGTCCTGCATGCTGTACTTGTGGTTCAGCATGATGTCCGGCACCACGCAGTTCTTCGCGTACTCACCCATGTTGTAGGCCAGCACCGGGTTGCGGCTGTCAATGCTGAAGCTGTCCTGCATCAGCTTGCTCGCGAACAGCATGCCGGTTTTGGTGTAGGACCGCTCGTCGGGAAAGTGAAAGATGTCCTCATAGGTTGTCGTCAGCGTGTAACCGACGCCGGTGGCCAGATACAGCGGCAGGGCCAGCCCCGCCGGCACGTTATCCACCCGCCCGATGGTGTCGGGCGCGGTCAGGTCGTTAACCACCACCGTGACCTTTGGCGTCAGCAGCAGCGCGGTGACCATCACGAACGTCATTCCCCAGCCGAACATCGCGCTCAGGCTGTGCGTGCGCAGGTAGGTCATCACGCAGAAGGCGATGCCCAGCATCTCCGCCACCCAGATCGTACTCTTCCAGCCGCCGTTTTCCATCACGGTCGCAACCGCGTTAAGGCCCATCGTGATCATGCCGCCGGAGCTGACCACCCAGATATCAAGTGCCATGCTTACCCCCCGAACTGATAGTTAGACAGCACGCTGTCGGAGACGGACGAAGAGAGCTGCTGGCGCGTTTCGGACAGGCTGCGGTCGTACTCAGCCAGCCCGTTCTGCTGCACCTGAATGCGCGCGACGCGCTGGCTCAGCTCGTTGCGCACCTGCCGCAGGTTCTCACGAAAGTGCTTGTTCTCTTCTTCGGTATCGAGCGTGCCCGCCGCCCCACTCGCGGCCACGTCGATCAGGCCGTTGATGTAGGACATCACCATGTCGGCCGCGATGTACTCCGCGAGGCTGCTGACCACGCTCTGATCCATGCCCACCGACGCGGAGTCGATGGTGTAGCGCAGGATGCGCACGCGGGTGCTGCTGATCAGCGCCTTTTCATTTTCATTCAGCGCCGTATCGCTGCGGCTCTTGTCGAAAATGTCGTTAAGCATGTCGCGCACCCGGCCGGTCATGCCCTCATCTTCACTCAGGGTCAGGTTTGCAATGGTGGGCGACAGGCAGGTGCTGTTGTCGTTACAGCGGTAAATTTTCTCGGTGCCGCCGTTTAAGAGCGTGTTGAACATCGACTCGCTGCCCCCGCGCGGCTGCAGGAACGTCGGATTGCCGTTCGCGTCATAAATCACCGTACCGACCATCGACATGATGAATTCCTTCAGCGCGCGATCGTTGCTGAAAAACTGGTTGAGCTTCGTGAACGTATCCCACGTCAGGTTGCGGTTGCGCGGGATGCGCTTCTTCTCCTCCTCGGTTGCCTTACTGAACACGCTGTTCGTCTCCCCGCCTACGCCACAGCCCTGACGGGACGCCGCCCAGTCGGAGAACACGTCGTGCTTGGTGCCGAGGTCCTGGCAAATCTGCGAGCTGGCCGCCTGGGTTTTAGGCCACAGGCCGCCGACGATGGACTGCGCGGCCTGACAGGTCGAGATGTTCATGTTGTTGGTGTCCGCCGCGAGCTTCTGCAGGTAGTCCTTCACCGCCTTGCACTGCGGGCAGATGGTTTCAAGCCCGAGGTCAAAGGCGTAGCCGGCGGCGTTGCTCAGGATCTGCTTGCCCATGATTTTGATGCTGTCGCTGTTGATGAAGCTGAACGAACCCAGATAGGCGTCGATGCCGCCGCAGCCCGATTTAATGTCCGGCAGCGTCACCGAAATCAGCTGGATATTGCGCACCGGCGTGCGAATAAACAGGTTGCCGCCGGTCAGGTAGCCCGCCGACTGCCCCTGCCACGCGGCCGCCTGCGTGTAGTTACCGCCGCCGCCCATGTCGTTAAAGAACTTGTTGATGTCGTTCTGCACGTCCGCGCTCGCGGCAGATGAAAATAACAGACCTGTTGCGATACCGGCACTTAACGCAAATTTACTCATCACAGCACCCCCAGGCGCACGGCCAGCGCAAAGGATTCATCCAGGCGCTGCTTCAGCGCCTCCTCACTCATTTCCCCCTGCGACAGCGGGATAGTCACCAGCGACTGCGTGTTAATAATGAAGTCGGTGGGCGTTGCCTGCGGCAGCTCCGCGAAGAAGTCTTTCAGGATGCCGTCGTTAACCGGCATGACCTTCGGAAAAACCGCGTCGCCCTTTCCGTCAAAGCTGTATACAAAGATGCCGATGCCCGTCTGTTCAGAGACTGACTTCAGGGTCGGGTTAAAGCGGTGGCAGTACGGGCAGTCGGAGCGGACAAAGTGCACGATCTGCCAGTGGCCGACGTCCACGCGACGCCCGTCGCTCAGGTGATACCAGACCGGTTTAGCTGCCGGTGCCTGCAGCTGTGCAGCGGGCGTATCAGCGGTCGGCGCGCTTTTTTCCGGCGTGCTTTCCGGCTGTGCCGGCGCATCCGCGCCCACCTTTGCCTGCTCCAGGCGGGCTATGTCGTCAATCGTGCTGGCCGTGGCCAGCACCGGCGCGAGCATCAGCAGTACAGCAAAGAGTCTTGAAATCATGGTTAATCCTCGGGCTGGAAGTCGGTAACGATGTTGAGCATGCGTCTGGCCAGGTCGTCCTGGGTGATAAAGCCGTAGGCCAGTGGCTGGTATTTCTTCGTGCGCGGCTCAACCAGGTAGATGGCCGGAAAGTGTTCGATTTTCATCTTCTGCGCCTGACCGGCGTTCTTCCGGGTGTCCGGCAGGTCGGGGCTTGCCCGCCCGTCCACGGTGACGGGGATAACGGTGAGGCCGTACTGCTCGCTGAACTCTTTCACCACGCCGCCGAGCCGGTTATCCAGAGGCTCGTTGCCGCGATAAAAGAAGAAAACGCCGTAACGCTGGTTCACGTACCGGATAGCCGCCTGCTGCTTCTGGCGCTGTTCGGTGTACTGGATATTGGCGGTGCCATTGTAGAACGGGTGCTTCAGGCTGTAGTCGAGCTCGGGATTCTCCAGCAGCACCTTCTCCCAGCGTGAAGCGAACATGCTCGCCTGATTCACCATCCAGTCCTGCACGATTTTGTAGCGCCGGATGTTCTCAGAGGAGGGGTGCAGCATCGCCTCGTTCATCAGGTTGTCGCGAAACGCCTGCAGGCGCTTCATCTTCTGCGTGGGCGTCTCCTGCGGCGGCGCGGCGGGTTGCGCCGGCTGCTCCTCTTCTTCCTTTTTGACCGGCTCGTTGTACCAGTACCAGCCGACCGCCGGATCGTAGTTGTAGCCGTCGGGCTTTTTTTCCTCTGCCGCGTGCAGCGGTAATACCGCCAGCAGCAGCGCGAGGCCGATGAGTTTTCTCACGGTTGATCTCCTGACTTAAGGCTGTTCTGGATGTCGGACTGAATGCGCTGCGTCAGCGCGTCTTCGTCGGGCAGCTTCACGTTAGTGTTGAGGTCGTCATAGAAGTCGCTGAAGTCGATACGATCGAATTTGATGCCCTGCAGCTCGCTGATTTTTATTCCCCGGCAGTCGGGGCTACTGGCGGAACTGAAGCTGATATGCAGCTGATCGCGGCGGCCCTGCTCCTGCACGATGCGCGCGAGCTTGCTGTCAAATACGCAGTAGCCTTCTTTCTTCTGCAGGCACACGCCGAGCACCTTGCGCGAACAGTAAGAGCCGACCTTCACGACCAGCTTTTTCTCCTTGCCGGTGCCGATTTCCTTTTCCTCGGTGTTGCACTGCGCAAGCCCTGCATCCTGCCCCCAGCCGCCGCTCTTGCAGCAGTTGCTGAAGCCCGCCGCGCTCTGCCTGCAGGACATCCCCTTACCGGTAAAAGCGGTGACAGAGTTGGGGTCGATGCCGTTGACGTCCTCTCCGTAGGCGGCAAGCGCGGCCAGCTGCGAGACGGCCTGCTCAAAGTTCTGGTTTTCACCCGCCTGCATCGCGCTGCAGCTGCCGTCCGAGCAGTAGAACTCCGAGCCGCAGATATAGCCGGTGCTTTTCACGGTGTGTGCGCACTGCCAGGTCAGCTTGCTGTAGACGCAGAAGTTGCCGATTTTCTGCGTGCAGGTGCGGGTGCCTTCGCTGCAGTTCGGGTTGTCGATGTATGCCTGGCAGGTGTTGGTGTCGTCTTCATAGAGATTCCACTGCGTGGTGTAGCCCCAGCAGTCGCTGTAGAGGCTGTAGGCCTGCCCGCCAACGGTAACTGACCGGGTGCCGCCCGGGTCGCTGCAGACCTCGCTCATTTTCACCGCGTCCCCCATGTCGGCAGGGCAGCTGCTGGTCCACTCGATGTCGGCTTTAACGGTGTCGCGTACCGCCTGCATAGGAAACGTCATGCGAAAAACGTTTGTACCGCTGGCAATATTGCGCATGATCCCGTCTCGTGCACTTTCGTAGTGACCGTCCGTGTCGTAATGCAGCTGCAGGGTTATCACCTGCCCTTTGGTGACCTGCTGAGGTGAGATACTCATCGTGCCGCTGTTATTAATTTTCAGTTTGAACTGCTGGCCGAATGCCCGGATGGAATAGCCCAGGCGATCGCCGTGCCAGCCTGGTGCTTTGGGGTAAAGCAGCTCCCATGTGCCACTGCTGATGGTGCCGTCTTCCGGAACAATAAAGTTGTAAATCATCCAGTAGTCGGCACCTTTCTGGCCGGTAACATTGCGCGCATCCAGCACGAGCTGCGTGTTGACTGTTTCACGCCCCCCGGTGGTCACGATGGTGGCTTTACGCGTGCAGGACTGCGTCAGGCTGTTTGCCAGCTCGCAGGCGTGCGTGGTCCAGGTGGTTTTGTTCAGCTCCTGCGCCACGCACTGGCTGCCGTTCACACCCGTAATGGCGTTGGCGTTTTCGCGGATTTCATCGCTGTACTTCATCATGTCCGAGTCGTAGCTGAGCTTGTCCGCCGGGTTGTTCACGTAGGACTCGCGCGCCGCCTGGCCAAGGTCCGATTCGGTAAGTTCTTTCTGCCCCTGCACATCAATATTGCTCGATGTCTGCGTCGGGTCGCTGTAGAGGTCGCGCTGCGGCGCGTCTGAGCTGTAGTTGTCGAAATAGCTGTTCGGGTCTGCACTGGTTGTGCCGTCAGCGGATTTGCCGGCGTTGATGCCTTCCTGGTTGGAAGCGTCCATTGACGCCGCCAGGGCACTGGCTGACAGACAGGTCAGCAGCAGCCCCTGCAGCAGGGATCGGGTTGCTAATTTCATCAGGGTGTCCGGTAAGGTGAGAAGAGTGGCCCGCCGCAGCGGGCAGTTTCTGGTCAGGGCCTGTTATGGCAGTCGCCGCGCTGGTTAATCATGTCCAGCGCCTGATTCAGCGCGAGGTTGCCGTACACGATGTCAAAGTGGTCGCCACACTTCTTCACCAGCGCCGGAACCTGCTTCACGCCGTAGCGCTCAAAGCGCACCGGGTCTATCTGCACCCCGCGCACTTTGTAGGTGGTGATCAGGTTCAGCATGTACTTTGCGGTCTGATCCATGTTGTCGTTGATAAGCCCCCGGAAGTAGACGGGGATGTTTTTCGCCTCCGCCGACTTCATCAGCAGCGCCAGCTCCTTGTCGGGCAGGGAGGACGACAGAAAGTAGGCCGTTTCGTTTTCTGTGCTGCTTACCTGAGTGCCGTCACCCGCCAGTGCAGACAGGCTTACGCTCAGGCAGGTGCTGCAAAGCAGCGCCGCATTCAGTCGTTTCATGTTTTCCTCGCTTACATCACGCAGTTACGCTTTTTCCAGATGAGGTAGCCGTAGTTCTTCTTGCTGGTCGACATCTCCTTGCCCGTCTGCCACAGCATGACGTTGCGCCCCAGCGGGTGGCAGGACGCCACGTCCGGTATGGTGTTCACTATCTGATAGCGGTAGCGGCTTTTCGGCAGGATCACCGACGGGTACTCGTAGCAGACCGCCACGTCATACGGCACGGTATCGAGGATGAGCCCCTCGCGGTGCAGCTTGAAGTCCATGCGCTCCGAGAGCAGCACCGAACTGTTGAGCCCGCTCGATTCGTTCACGATGTTGCCCGTAAACGGATACATCGAGCCGTGTGAGCCGGCGCACCAGAACAGCGCGTCAATCGGACGACTCACGCCGGAGGCCACGGCGTCGGCCGCGCAGGCCATCTGCGCAATCGGGTTAGCGAACAGCATGACTTCGGGGTTCAGGAACAGCGCAAGGTTGTCGTTCTGCCAGGTCGGGTCCAGCTCCGACAGATAGCCGATGTCGTACTCGCCGCCCTGCAGGCACATCTCAGAAGTGATGATGCTGAGCCAGGAAATCAGCGGGTATTTGTACCAGTGAACGTGATAGAAGGTGCCGGGATGCTCGTTCGCCGTTTTGGTGCCGACGCCGGTGCCGGTGTTGGGGATGTTGATGTTAAAGCCCCCCATGTTCACCATGCAGCCCGGTGAGCGCGTGACGTCCGTCATCGCAAACGGCTCCCAGTAGCCCACCGCAACGCCCATGCGCTCAAAGATAGGCGGCGGCACGGGACAGAACTGAATGGGCGAGGCGGGATTGTCGGTATCGGGAAGCGTACCTGCCGACACCTGCACGCTGCCCACGCTCATCGGGAATATGCACTCCCAGCAGACGTCGGTGATGGGGTTCACCCATCGCCCTTCGCAGGTCAGGGACGTATTGCCGTTGCTGCCACCGGAGTCGGCGGCCCATGCGGGCTGACAGACCCAGACCGCGAGCACCAGTAAAGCCGTGCGCCAGACCATGTCAGCCCCCTTTTTTCACGCCGCCGCGCGCTTTTTCCACCGCCGCCTGCAGCGCCTGGAGGTCGGTCGCTCCCGGGATGACGCTGACGTTCTCAGCGGTGGCGCCCGTCACCGGCATAACGAAGAAGGCCGGCGTACCCTGAATCCCCAGGCGTTTAGCAAGCGCGTTATTGGCTTCAAGCGGCGCCCCCATCGCCTCCACGTCCGCTTTCGGCGAGGAGGTGATCCCCGCTTTAACCGCCGCGTCGCGGATGTCGGCATCAAGCAGCTTGCCCTCGTTGTGGCCGGTGGCGTACAGCGCGGCGTGATAGCGGTGGTACGCCTCTGCACCACCTGCCTTATAAATGGACAATCCGACTTTTGCCGCCTGTACCGACGCGGGCCAGCGGCTGCCGAAAATGGGCCACTCTTTATAGATGAAGCGCACGTCCGGATTCCGGCTGATGAACTGCTCAACGGTCGGGGCAACCTTCGCGCAGTAGATGCACTGGTAGTCAAAGAACTGAATGACCGCGACGTCGCCCTTCGGGTGCAGCACCGGCGACGTCGGATCGTTCAGCAGCGCGTCCTGATCCTCAAGCGCAGCGGTAGCGGCCGACGCCATCTGTTTGTTCTGTGCCTGCGCCTGCAGCTTCTGGCTCATTTCAATCAGAATTTCCGGGTGTGCGCGCAGATAGTCCGCCGCGACTTCACCGATCTGCTGCTTCTGTGAGTCACTGAATGCACCCGCAGCGCCTGCAGTTTTGGCGGCGGTCGTATCTGCGGTGGCATAGCCGGTCAGGCTCAGCGTCAGGGCGGCGGTAAGGAATAACGTTTTCATGTCTGGCTCCGTTAGCGGTCGGGAAGACCGAATTCAGTAATAAGGAAGAGTTTCTGACCCGGCGCCTGCTTCACTTCCGCAGGCACCTGCGTAATGCCGAATTTTTTTGTGATGCTGCCGGTCTGGTCGAAGTAGACCCGACTGCCGAGAGCGTTTGCGCCGTCGCGCACGTTGCCGTTAACCAGAATGACGCGGGAGGTCGTCGTGCGCGGCACCTGCTGCTTTACCCAGGCAATCTGGCGTTCGTCGTCGGCATCGATGAAGTAAAGCGTTTCGTCAAACACCGGAATGACGTCAAAGGGGTTCACCTTCTGCCCTTTGTGCGCGAACACCACGCCATTCTGGTCGGCGATGTCGCGCTGCACGGTGAAAGAGGGATCAAACAGGCGGCTGCGGGTTTCGCGCGCGGTAGAGAGTCCTTCCACCGGCGGCGGCCGCATTGCCTGCTCTTCGGCTTTCTCCCGCATCTCCTGCTCTATCTGTTCCTGCGATTTGCCGGCGAAGTGTTGCTCCAGATTCTTCTTCAGCACGGCGATCAGGTTGTGCTCGCGGATGTCCCAGGTATCGCCAAAGGTGCCGATTTCTGCGGCGGCGGCCTGCAGGCCGAGGGTGGCGAACAGCGCGCCGGCGGCAAGGCGCGCCAGCGGAGTAACGTATTTCATCGGGAGGCTCCCGTTGGGGTGATCGGACAGGGTTACTGCGGAGGGTTACCGGCTTTCATCAGCTCGGCGAGGCGCGCCTGAATCTCCGGCGTGGCGTCCGGCAGGCCGGTGACGACGGCAGGGCTCACCAGAATGGCCGCACCGTGTTCGCTGGCATATTCCGCTGTAGCGGTGGTGACGCTGCGGTCAAAGCGCGTAAGCAGCGCCTTGCGCTGGTCGTCGGTCAGGTCAAGCTTCGCGGTCTGGCGGATAAGCGCGTTGGTCGTGCCCTTCATGTCAAAGGTGACCAGCGCCGGCGGCTTCAGCCAGAGATACCATGCGCCCGCGCAAAGGCCGACGCTGAGCAGCATGGACGTGGCAATGCAGGTCACTGTTTGTTTTAAGTCCATTCCAGACTCCTTTGCAGGGAAAATTAATAGGCCAGGGCAAAAAACACCAAGGCGAAAATGCCCACCATGACCGTGCTTAAAATGATGTAGTTTTTCAAAGTTGCATCTCCCGCAGCATGTGAATGATGTCGCGCTTATGCGCGTCGTTGTGGGCCATCTCAAACAGGATGTCCTTGATGTCTGCGCCCTCGCCCAGACGCCGCTCGCGATAGGTAAAATCCTCACCTTTAGAGGAAAACAGCCCGTCGCTCAGCGGATCGAGAATGAGGCGGTGGAAGCTGGAGAACTCGCCCACGCTCAGCAGGAACGAGCTGTAGCGCGCCTTTTTCGCCGGTGGAAACTTCCTTATCATCTCCCACTCCAGCTCGTTAAACGCGTGCGGCTCCTCCTTCTGGAAGGTGGTGAACGACTTGGCGTCCTGCATACAGGTGAACTTGAACGAGCTGTTGTCATAGGCCGCAAGCGCCGCCGTGGACAGGTTTTTATCGCGAATTGCCTGCGTAACCGTGCCGTACGAGCCGTTGTGGCGGCGGGCGGTGCGGTAGCCCTCCTCAATGAAGTCCTTGATTTTGGTGCTGGACCCGCCGAGCAGCTTCCAGCCTTCATCGATGATGTTCATCTTCCGCAGGCTTCGGGGCGTGGTGTACATCATGTTCTCGTTCCAGATCATGATGGTGAACAGAATGGCCGACAGCAGGTCCTGCTGCTTGCGCAGGTCACCGAGTTCGGTGACCACGAACTGCAGGCCGGGCTTCAGGGTCGGTTCGGAGGAGTTAAAGAACTTTCCGTAGATGCCGCCTGTGCTGTACTTGCCGAGCAGCGTGGTGATTTCGTCAATGCGCCCGCCGATAAGGGAAGAGTGCTCGCGGGTGACCGCGCCCTGCTGTTTTTTCAGGTACTCGATAACGTGGTCAATGCGCATGTCCTGCTGATACGTCGGCCACGATTCGGTGATGGCTTCAAGGATCAGGGATTCGTGCACCTCGTCCAGCAGGCCATTGGGGCTCGCCAGAATGCACAGCTGATCGCGAATACGTTCGGCCGCGAGCGTAATGTCCGTGACGTTCGCAAACGGGTTAAAGCGCAGCGACTCACCGTTGATGTAGGTGCCGCCGAGGCTGCTGCAGGCCGCCTTGTAGGAGTCACCGATGTCCTGTACCGCCACCGTGCCGCCTTTATCCAGCACCGATCGCGCGATGGAGTTCGCCAGCACCGACTTGCCCGCGCCCGAGGTGCCGGACATGAACCAGTTAAAGTTGGTGTTCGGCAGGCTTTCATCGAACACGTCGATAAAGGCAACCTGGTTGCGGTAGCTCGGGATAAGAATGCCCGAGGCGCACAGCTTGTTGTCGCCGATGACCGGCATCAGGTTCACCGCGTGAAACGACTCCGAGCGCTGAATGCCGCCCGTCTTGCGGCAGTCGGCGCGCAGCTTTTTATTCACCATCGCAAAGGGCAGCGTGGCCATCAGGTTGCGCAGCTGCATAAAGTCGGCGCGCACGAAGCGCAGGCCCTGCGCGGCAAAGGCGTTGCGCGTCTTTTCGGTGTAGCGCGACGTCAGGTCATCGTCGTCCGGGCAGAACAGCGTAATGCCGTAGAAGTAGCTCGTGAGCGACGTCTGGTTCGACAGCAGGCGCGTGCGGGCGTCTTTCCACTCGGCGTGCTGGCGCGTGGTGGACGGAATGTACTTGGCGTAACTGGTGTTCACGCGGGAGTCCAGCGCCAGAAAGCGGCTGTTGGCCTCACCCTGGCTTTTCATCTGCTCTTCGGTGGTCAGCACCATTGTGCAGATAAACGGGCAGGGAATGCCGTTGGTCGGCGACATCAGGTCCTGAATAATGTTGCCGTTCTGCCACAGGAAGTGATCCTGCGGGTTATTGTCGAGGTTCAGATTCACCATGCGCGCAACAAACGGCTTGTTCTTGGCGTCGCTGCCCTCAACGCGGATATGTGAGGGCTTCACCCGCCACGAGGTGGTGCGGTCCACAAACTGCGTGCTGAGGTCAGCCGCCGGATCGTACTCGCTGGCGTAGCGCTCCAGACGCGCCGGATCGTGGTTAAAGAATTCGCGCAGCACGCTGCTGAACTCCGTCACGCCGATGGCGTGAGACCAGATGTCGGCGGCGTTAAGGGCGTTCAGCAGGTTACGGCGCACGTCCCGCACGCGCACCATGTCGGTTTCGGAGAGATTTTTAACCGGCATGCCCCAGATAAAGAACAGCCGGTAATCGCGCAGGGTCAGCGGGTGGTCAAGCCCGTTGCTGTAGGTATAGCGCGCCCCGTTCAGAAAGAAGCGCGCGGTGACGTCGTTGCATTCGTCCGCGCGGTGCCCCTTCCAGGCAAAGTTTTTCAGCCCCTGCTCTACCTGCTCTTTCACCGCCCGGGTGGAAACCAGCATCACCTGCAGCGGGATATCGCGGGGCGCCACGTCGCGCAGCAGGTACTCCAGGCTTTCGGCCAGCTTCTCGTTGGCGCCAGTCAGCGGCTGTGATTCCACCACGAAGCCCACCGACTCCTTGTTCACCCAGATCTGGCTTTCACTGTCGTAGTCCCGGTAAGGCAGCAGGTCGCGGATATGCGGGTAGTCCATGTCCTGCAGCTTCTGGCGCGTCTCGTTCGTGGTATCGCGCTCCCCGAGAATACCCGCCACCGTATCCACCACGTTCAGCGGGTCAAAGCGGAAGTCTTTGAAAAATTTCATGCGGACCTCACATCAGAATGCCGCTCCAGTCGCCGTGACTGGAGACGCTGTAAATGACCTCGCCCATGTGGACGTTGTTGTCAGGGGAGACGTAGGGCGCTATCCAGATGCGCGCTACGCCGTCGGGACGGCGGAACGCGGCAGCGGGTTCGGGGAAGCAGTGCGCCGCGCTGCAGTACGCGGTCTGGTTTGCCGTCGTGCGCAGCACGCCGTTTTCACGGGTGAACGGGCGGACCTCGCCGGATGACGCCACGCGCACCGCAAAGCCGTCGTTCAGGCCGCTGCGCCGCGCCTGCGCGTCGGTCTGCGGGTCCAGGCGAATGGTGCCGGTATCAATCAGGCGATAGTCGTCCAGACGGAGGCCCGCGCCGGTGAAGCCGCCTGCGTCCGGTGCGGCTGACGGGGCGTTACTGCTGCTGCCGGCGGACATATCGTCGGCCTGCGACATCCAGACGCCGGAGTCTTTCGCCGGCTTGTCGAACTCAAAGTCGCCGTTCATGCCCGCGCAGCCGCTCAGAACCAGCGCCAGCGCGCAGACGGATAAAGCATGTGATTTAATCATGGGGCTCTCCGTTGAGATCAGATATTTCGGTAAAGTCGATATAGAGGTCGCCGTTTTTGCTGCTGGTCCCGAGCCGGGACAGCATGCTCAGTGCAAAGGCGTCGCCCGGGGCAACTTCCAGCAGGCGGCGCAGCGTCTCCCCGAACAGCGCGACGTAACCGTCGTCGGGAATGCGCCCGGGCTTGCAGTAGAGCTTTTTTACGCTGAAGCCCAGCGCCTGAAGCCCCGGAATGCGCGCGTCGGCATCGCGCCCGAAGCAGCTCACCGTCCGGTCGGTAAACACCATCCAGCCACAGTGCTCGGCGTGACGAAGCCGGATGTTTCCGACCATCATTGCGCCACGCCCTGCGGGGTCATGCTCCTCGCCTGACCGCCGTTTGTCGGGGTCACAAAGTCATTCACGTTAAGGCGGGTCGCGTCGCCAAGCTTGCCCACCAGATCCGGCGGCAGGCCGCTGTTGCCCTGCTCGCGCGTCTGCGTGTCCTGCTGCTGCGTGCCGTTTCGCTTCTCTTCCTTCGCGAGCTTCAGAGCCTCTTCATCTTCGATAAACTTCGCGCGGAACCCTTCGATAAACACCACCTCCACGCGGTTCGCCGCGCCAATCGGAATGATCGGGTGATACTGTTCGGCCCGCTCGATGTAGTAGTCGGCCAGCTTGTCAGCCGCCTTGCCCACGCCGCCGCCCACGGCGCCGCGCGCCACGTCACCTGCGCTGAGCGTGCTGGTTGCGCCGATGCCGGTCACCGTCTGCCCGACCTGCGACGCGCTCTGACCGAGGCCGCCCAGCGCCCCGGCGGTGTACGCCAGCCCGAGGATTTTGCCGTTGCGCATTACCGGCACGCCCTTGATGCCGTTTTTGCCGTAGAAAGCGACGTGTCCCTTCACTGCCTGATCAACGTGCTTGCCGTCGATGATGCAGGAGAGACGCTGGAGCTGAACGATGGCGCGCTCGCTGGAGATGTCGCCGTAGGCCGCAGCCGTCACAAAGCAGTTATCAAGCTGCACCATTTTTTTGTTGCCCGGCATGTGCGCCCTGCCCTTGAGCTTGAACTGCATCGGCACAAGGTTGTTCTCGCCGCGCACTGAGGCGTTGGCATCAGCCCCCTCGATGACGATGGCGTCAGAGAAGGTGCCGGTGGGGACCCAGAACGAGGTGTCTTTTGCTTTTGGCTCAAACTGCGAGTAGTCAAACGTCTGGTTGTCGATTTGCCCCGCCTGCACCGGTGCGGGCGCAAAGGCATATTCCGTGCGCGGCGGCGTCTGACCGGCAGGAGGCGCTTTTTGCTGGTTCTGCTGATTTTTCAGCTGCTCCATCAGGTCGCCAACGTTCTGCTGCAGGGACTTGTTGTTGTTCATCACGTCCGACATCTGGTCTTTCAGTGACTTAAAGTCTTTCTGCATCGCGGTAAGCTGCTCCCGCGCTTCCTTCTCGCGGTTCTGCGCGCTGACCAGTAGCGAACCCTGCCCCGAGCCGTCAAACGTTCTCACCACGCCCCCGCCGGTAAGATCCGGCTCGGCCGCAGCCTTATCGGGCTTGCCTGCTTTATTCATTGCATGACCGGACGCGCTCTTGTTGGCCAGATACAGGCCGCCAATAATCACGGCGGCGGCGGCCAGAATGATGGCAAACAGCCGGCGCTGCTTGCTGCGGACCAGGCTGTTAAGGTTCATCCGGGCCTCCTTTCGTGCGGAACACCGTCACGACGGAAACCTTCGCCCCCGGCTCCAGCACGTCGAGCTGTGGATGAAACGCCACCGCCATCACGCCCGGGCTCCAGAAATAGCGCTCGCTCAGGCGGATACGCTGCGGGGAGAGACTCGTAATGTCGGTGCGCACGATCCGCACGCGGTCGCCCTGCCAGGCGGTCACCGGGCGCAGCGCAAACGCACTTTTCACCGACTCGCTCACCGGCACGTCGGTGTTTTTACTCAGCACGTAGCCCGCAGGCTTGCGGTTGGTGATGAAGCGTCCGACCAGGCCACTGATAAGCGCGCTGTAGGTGTCCTGCTTCTGCTCGTAATTCCGCGCCTCCTCCGTGCCCTTCACCTCGAGGTTGTCCACCATCAGGCTCAGCCCCGCGCGCTTGCCGGGCGTCGCCTGCACGGAGAAGGCGAAGCCGGACGCGGTCTGCACGAACAGGGTGAACGGCTTGTCGGTCACGGTAGAAAACACAACCGCGCCTTCCGGCGTCGGGGATTTGGCGCTCAGCACCCCCTGCGCCGCCTGCACGCTGAGGATGCGATCGTTGTTCACGCGCAGGTAGTTCGGGTTGGTGTTGCTGACTGCCGCGTTGACGCGGGCACCGGGGTTAAGCGTCAGCTGTTCGGCGCGGGCGCCGAAGGCGGTCAGCAGCGCCACGGCGCTGATTAGCAGGGATTTACGCATCGGGAACCTCCAGGAAAGCGCTCCAGCAGAGTCGGTTGTTACGGGTGTCGGTGCGCAGGCGGTAGTGTTTCTTCACCGGCTTTGCGTCGTGCAGGCCATAGCTCAGCTGCAGATCGCCTGACACATCGACGATGCCCCTGTCCGTCCAGACGCTGACGTCATTCGGGTAAAACACCGAGCCGCCGCTGTTTCCCTTCACGCGCGAGGCTTCGTCAGCCAGCACGCCTTTCAGGGATTTCTCCGCGCCGTCGCAGGCGCCGGCCAGCAGCATTTCGTGGCTCGCGTCGGCGTTGCTGTCAGAAATGTTGAGTCGCAGGTTCATCCACGCCAGGGCCATCAGGCGCAGGTAGCGGGCATCACCGCGCTCGCCGGTAAAGCTGAACGGCGTGTCCGCGCCGTAGGGAATAACAATGGTCTGTCGGTTGTTGACAAGCTGATTCATCAGCGCCCGGTTATCGCCGTAGATGCGCCAGCAGAGCGCCAGCGCAAGGATAGAGATAACGAGCAGCACCAGAATAGCCACGGCCATATTGCGGTTTCCCGCCGAACGCAGCTTTAATTCCATGTTGTCTCCGGAGGGGGGAGGTCAGGCGACCCAGTGCCGTTTGTAGCTGTCAGGCAGGATGCTGATAAAGAAGCGCATCACTGAGGTGGGCAGGCACCAGTACGCCAGATTGAGAAGATACTGAGAACCCCGGCCTTTCTTGAGGTGACGAATTCCAACCACGGCGGCTAAGAGCGTGGGGCCAAAAATCCACATGTTGAGAAAAATTGCCAGCAGTGCCAGTGGCACGTACAGACAGAATTCATCAGGTGGCAGCCCCACGAACCGCTTTTGCTCGGAAAACGTAGCCGCAAAGGTATACCGGTCACGTTTATCCATAAGCGCGCGTTAAGCCGGGATGATGCCGAAGGCGACGTTGATGAACACCATGACAGCAGCGATGCCGCCGAACATGGCCAGATTTTTGGTTTTTACGTAGGTAAATACGGCAGCGATGATTTCCAGAATATAGAGAATCCACACAACTGTACTTCCTGAACCAAACGTATCATTAATCGTCTGTTTTCCGTTTGCGAACAGGTCATCCGCGTGGGCTGGCATAGCAGCAGCGGCTACGATCGCCATTCCGATGAACAGTGCTGGCTTGTTTACTTTATTCCACGCTACCGCCCCTGCCTTGCGGCAGTAATTTAAACACGAAGAGAGAGTGCCCTTCATAGGATTTTTCCTCAGTTAGGGATATAATGAGCAGTCGGTTGAACTATCGTTTGTTGCTGCCTGTATGGCTTTAAGTCACATTTCTGACTTGCTGGTTATTCCTCCTTTACAAATTTTTAGGCTTGCTATAGATGCTTACGGTTTCTTAACCGGCTGACATTTTTTACGCTTCCGGATCGTACACTTCAATTTAAGTTATTGATCTTACTGATCAATTTCATTTATCGTTATGGTGAGCATTTTCGCTTGTGCCGATAACTGACTGAATGGAAATGAAAAATCATGGCTGATACCGTCGATTTGGTAGTTCTCGTCGCCGATCCGGCGGGCTTTGCAGCTGAGATTTTTAGGGCAAATCATGAGGAGATCTTATCTGAACTGCTTAAGGATGCCCTTCTTCATTACAGGCGGGACCCGGGCTGGTTTGAGGTAACCTTCAGGGGAAACCGGTTTTTTACCTGCCAGCTCGTGACCATTCCGCTGCTCGCCTTTATTAAAAAACGCGTCCCGGCGAGGCAGCTGCAGGCGGCGGCAGAAAAGACACTCGCGCAGATAAGACAGTATTCAGATATGAATGACCCGGCGGCCTGGATAATGGTGAACGCGGATTATTTCACTCCCCTTCCCCGTCCCGGGGTGAATCTCTGGCACGCCCGTAAAGTAAAGAATGCCCTTGAAAAGGCGATATTTACCGAAACCGGAGAAATAACAGAGCAGGTAACGAAGTCTGCGCCGGCGGGAATAAATGCTGCGCCTCAGATAAAAAAAGAAAGCGCCCCTGAAAAAACGACCGGGAGAAAAAATGGACCCGATGCTGATAAAGTCATGGAGCGCGTTATGCTTGGCTGGCGCGTAAAAGACATCTGTAAAGAACAGAGCTGTTCTGAAGCCTACGTCTACAATCTCATTAAAAAGCGCAAAGGAAGCTCTGCGATGGATTACCGCTGGAAACAGTGGGAGCTCATTTCCGGCATGTATCATGCAGAACCAAAAATGACGCTGGAAGAGATTGAAAAAGCCTGCGGGGTATCCCGAGCGGTTATTTATCACGCAATTAAAAAAATAGCCGAACGCGACGGAATAGAAATTAAACCCCGCGAGCACGAAAGAAAGCTGACGCCCGGTGACGTTGAGGCAATAAAATTTAAGTTAAGTCAGGGAGTGCTCAGAAAAGATATTCTGACGGCGTACAGCATTACGAACGACACGCTCATTAAGTATGTGGGCACGCATGAAGATTACAGGGTTATACCAGAGGAATTAAAGGAATATGCGGTCAGACTGCGCGTGCAGGGTAAAACGCTGCAGGAGACCGCCGATATACTTGGCGTGACGGTCGCAACCGTAAAACGCGCATGGAGCAAAAAGAAATATTCGTCTGAAATCAAAGAAAAGCGCGTAAAATATGATAACCGCAACGTGCTGTCTAAACGTGACCGCGATCAGGCGGTGAATGCCGTGATACACGACGGGCATACAAGAAAGCAAATATATACTCAGTATGGAATAAATGCACTGACGCTGCGTCGTTATATCCGTGATGCACTGAAGAGAGAGGCAGAAGTATTGAGGGAAGATAACACTGAAAAGGATGGGCAAGAGAAGCTATAACCAAAAAGCCTGATTTACTTATGCAGATATCAGGCTTTTATCAATTATTTAAAATACTCCTGTAATTTACCCGCAACGCGTTCATTGACAGCTTTCACCCATTCGGGATTAAGAACCATTTCGTTTTTAATAATTCTGGCAGGATCAACGATCTCCTTCTGAATACCAAATATAGCGTCAGTGATAAAACCGCTCACCAGCACGTTCTTGGCGATGAACTCCAGTTTCTGATCAAGCGTCTTTTCTGAAGCATCTTTGTTTATTCTATTTTCATAAACACGAAGACCAAGCTTAAACATTTCCATAACGAACGCTGACCGGTTCGCCGTATCGCGAGACTCACCGTCTTCAAGCTTTTTATCAACGTGGGCATCAATCTTTTCCAGCAGTGAAAAAGGAATGGTAAGATTAACCCGGTTACGTTTACCTGAATTGTCTTCACTCATATTTTTTTGCCTCACTGAGTTTTATTACTACCAAAAAACAGCACATCGGACCAGCTGGCTTTTCTGATTTACAGCAGAGTTTTTTAGGTAACCATCAGGTGACAACGCCCCAAAAATCAAGTAACTATGTGGAAACCATCAAGCCTAAATCAATTGTAACTTACTGATTAAAATTGGACTAACCATTTAGTTACTTATTTATACCCTTTTAGGTTCCATAAAGTTACCAGATGGTAAATGCAACACAGCATAAATTTTCTACGATTTTCAGCTAAATCACTGATAATAAATACATAAACATGCAAAAATAAATTTGCGAGTGGTGTGTAAAATCCCAACTCTTATGATATTATTTAACCTTACTCCCTCCCCGAACTTTTCAAATCAGGAGCCGCAATGCGTTTATTTACTCACGCTGCAGCCCTGCTGGCGACAGGTATTTTCTCCGCCAGCGTAAATGCGGACTGTTTTATTAAAGCTGGTGAATGGTATTCCATCGATCCGGATTACCTGCGAGCAATCGCCTGGCAGGAATCACGCTATAATCCGGGAGCCGTAAATACCAATCTTTCAAGGGATGGGAAACCCGGCAGCAGCGATTACGGCATCATGCAGATTAACACTGTCACGATGCGCAGATTACAGAAGGAATACCCCGGACTCAGCAAAGAAAAACTACTCTCCGATCCGTGCCTGAATATTTACATCGGGGCGATGCTGCTGCGGCGTAACTTTAATCAGTACGGCACAACGTGGCTGGCAGTGGGTATGTATAACGCAGGAATGAAGAATATTCCGGTGACGATCAAAAATCGCTATAACTATGCCATGCTCATCGACGGGCATTATAAAAGCATTAAGGCCGGTAAAACCCCCCGCGTCCCTGTCGGCTGAGTTAGCAGTATTTCATAATCATTATGGCGAAACGTTATTTTTGGTCTGCGCGACCTTATAATTTCAGAAAACACCGAACGACATGCGCAGAATTGCCCGTAACGGTCCAATGCCGGAAAAGGGCAAACCGGGAGCCGCAATATAATTTCACCATTCTTTATGCTAAAGGCGCATTACCAGATTTATCTCGCTGAAACAGTGATATCTTCGTTAGAGAGTTTACGGTTAAAAAAAGGAGTCTTTCGGCCCCTTCCAACTTACGCAGCAGTGACCGCGAGTATCTTATTTATTTCGCCCTGGATGCCATACCCGTGACCAAAATAATCTGGCCGAATTCGATACAGGTCACCAGAATTGAACCGGGCTACAGAAACATCTTCATTAGCTAGCAAGTGATCATACTTAATTTTAAGTATCCCGATAGCCTGTTGTTTCATCGCGTCCGAATAATCCCGATCGGTGAAGACATAGCCCACGCCTCCGTAAACCTGATTGAATGCTGATGAACATGAAACAGACATATCCTGCATACCGTCAAAATAACTGTCACGGTATTTACTGGTAATCTCTTTTACCTGCTCTTCCGTCGGACCATCCGTCCAGTTTACACTGACACTGTCATAACTGCGTTTACGCACGGAGAATTTAACGCCCGGGAATTTAGCCTTCAGTTCTTTTCGAATATTTCCCGTCACCTGCACCGCGCCCTTTTTATCCTGCGACAATGCGGCGTATTCCGAAGCTGATTTCATTCGCAGGCATTCATCCCTGAATTGCTGTTCTTCGCGTTCTTTCTCACGGTGTTTACGGCGTTCTTCGTCCTCGGCTTGCTGAAGGATGTGCGCCACTTCTTCCTTGCGTTTTATTTCTTCGCATATGCGCCACTGACTGTCGTGTAAAATGCACTCAGGCAGAGCCCGAGATATATGACCGCTTTCAAAAGCAATATCAAACGTGGCATTTCCTCCATAGGACACGACGCCTGAAAGCGAACGCACAGACCACGATTTCTGCTCCCCGTGAATGGCACATACCACACCCCGACCAAGATTATAAAGATTTGTGCTGACAACCTGACCGATAACCACTGCCTGCGCATTGTGCATTTTCATTTTTAGTTTTCCTTAAATCATTTGAGACGAAAAAGCAGCCCGCCTTGACAGGCCGCGCAACGTTTTCAGAAGGGGATATTGTTCAGGGTGGTATCACCGGCACCGGCAGTTACCTGATTTTCAGTAGCCGGGTACAGGGGGGGTTCCAGTGTGATGATCCCGCGTGCGACGTCGCTTGCCTTGTAGAGGTCGAGTCCTGCCGCCATCGCCGCGTCAAAGTTATCGAGACACTCCCGCACTTCCTCCCTCAGCACCTCTGCGGCCCGGCGAATATACTCCCGGCGCACTTCCTGCCATGAATCCGTGCGGTAAAAAATCTGGCCACGGCTGGCAATCAGGTAACGCCCGGCGGCCTTTTCGCCCAAGTCGTACAGCGCCGTCATGCCTTTGCCTGAACTCGCCAGTCGCGGCAACGCGGTATTTCCGGCAGCTATCAGCGCTATGACATCCGTTTCATCGAGCAGCAGCACGTCCGCGCCATAGCTGCCGTTTCGCGCCGGGTAGTGCTTCCCCTCTGACGGCGTGACTTTTTCGCCGTTTTCGCCTGTGACGTGCCAGCGCGTGCGCAGATCGTTTGCACTGACGCAGATTTTTGGGCCGTTAACCCATGTTTTGGAAGCTTCTGAAGCGGCGACGTTGACGTTTTGTGTGTGCATGCTGGTTCTCCTGTCAGGTGGTTAATTCATGTTTCGGTTAGTTCCTCGCGGCAAAGGGCTGAGAAGCAACGGCAGGCAGCAGATACAAGGGCGCCGCAGGCGTGCACTTCACCCTTGTATCTGATGAATGACGGTGCTTTGATTCGCCCGCCGCGTGGGACGTACCGCAACATGACCACCGCGCCGGCGATGAGCATGCACACACCCGACCGCAATGCGGGCGGCCTCAGCGGCCACGTCTTTTTGTGGCCAGTGAACGCGCCGGCGCCAGCCGGCTGCTGGGGTTGGCCTGGCGGTTGCCATCAGACCCTCGCCGGCAGGCACGAACCCCGGAGGGATTCGGCGGAGCTTACCGGCTCAGCCGGTCAGCGCAGTGGGGCTGACGACCCGGCAACGCCGGGGAGCCGGAGGGGGCCATCAGGCTGTTTATACTTTTGACCTTCATGGAAATGAGACCGCAGAAGCAGCTGCAACACAGCAGCAGAAGAGAGAGCCGCAGGAAGCAGGGAGAGAAGACCGCGAGACAGCGTCCCGGAGAGAGAAAGCGCAGGCGAAGGGAGATGGCCGGTGCGTCAGCACCGGTTACTTCCTGCCCTCCGGGCCGCCCGTTTTTCAGGCGGTGCCTGCAACCGGCTCAGACGTCACTGATATGCAGGCCTTTAAAAGCCCCTTTTGGGGCTTCAGGTTCAAAGCTGTTTTCAGGCGACCGGCGCTTTCCACTCCAGCTTATCTGCCGTCGTCATTAACACCGCTCTTTCCTGATCGTCTTTGATAAAAATTTTGCCTGGAATAAAGCTGGCTGTTTGATCTTCACTCTCGGTATCGCTGTCCTGATAAATTTTTTCCGGCTCATGAGAGTCCCACTTATCCTCAAGCCAGGCCTTTGCTGCAATTTCTATTGCTTCAGCCACCGTCCGCGCCCGCCCCAAACATATAGTGTGCACTTCCTGCTGAGTTTCATATTCGTGTTCATCAAACGGATAGCGCATTTCACCGTATGCAAACACGCCATAAGGCTTTTCCTTTTCGATTTCGACAGCAATACAACGCTTACGCGCAGCTTCTGCATCGCTTTTATAAATGCTGAGCTCTGCCAGGGCTGCCGGGTGAATTCTGCGCCACTCGTGATCACCCAGCTCCAACGCCAGCGCTTCGACAGAAAGCACCATGTCATACACAACAGGAGAATTAATTGCGCCTGCCTCAATGAGGTTTTTAACAATATTTGCGGCATCGCATGGACTGAAAAACCGTTCTTCCGTCCAGTAGTCCCCATCTATCTGCTCTAACGAGCGGTGCATCAGCAGATCCCCTTCAATTTTAGCCAGTTCAGTCAGCAAACTGTCTTTGCGTTCAAGCCAGCGTGCCCGGGGTGTTTTTAACCATGTTTTGGGAGATTCTGGCGTGGCGGTGTTGAGGTTATGTGTGTTCATGGCAGTTCTCCTGTGCGTGTGAGGTTTCATGTTTCGGTCGATCCAGTCGCGGCAAAGGGCTGAGAAGCACCGGCAGGCGGCAGTTACCAGGGCGCCAAAGGCGTGCATTTCACCCTGGTAACTGACGAATGACTGTGCTTCGATTTGCCCTCCGCGCCTGGAATGACCGGAACAGCCTCACCTGACGGGAAAGCGGGCATGAACACACCCCGGACGGCGGCTTTATGCCGGTCCGGTCCTCAGCGGCCACGTCTTTTTGTGGCCAGTGAACGCGCCGGCGCAGCCGGCTGCAGGGGTTGACCTTGCCGTTGCCATCAGACCCCAGCCGGCAGGCCCGAAACGGCGCTTTTGCCGGTTCGGCGGAGCTTACCGGCTCTGCCGGTTAGCGCAGTGGGGCTGACGACCCGGCAACGCCGGGGAGCCGGAGGGGGCCAGAGGGCTGTTTATGCTTTTGACCTTCAGGAAGAGGAAGCCGGTGAAGCAGCTGCAGAACAACAGCAGAAGAGAGAACAGCAGGAAGCAGAGAGAGAAGACCGTGAGACAGCGTCCCGCAGAGAGAAAGCGCAGGCGAAGGGTGATGACTGGTGCGTCAGCACCGGTTTTCCCCGGCCCGCAGGGCCGCCCGCTTTTCCGGCGATGGCCGATGCAGGCACAAATCCCCTTATCTGATTGCAGGCATAAAAAAGCCCCTTTCGGGGCTAATATCGTTTGCAGTAATACGCTGTCAGTGTCCGAGCGCCTTCATGGCAAGCACCGTTACCGTTGCCACCGCACCAATCATGCCGCTGGCAATCGCCACCGGATACCAGAACGTTTCGCGCGTCAGCTTGCCCGCCTCTGCGTTGAGCTTCTGCGTTTCTGCCATCAGCTTGGCAATTTCTGCGTTAATTTTGTTGGTGTTCAGCTCGTTCATATCCGTTGCCGACATGTATTTTCCCCTTTCGGGCAGGATCGCAGCCTTTCTGCATCCTGCTGTCATTATATCCCGCAGGCCTCACGTACACCATGCCAGCGGATGAATTTTAATCAGAACAGCGGCCTGCTCAGTCAGCTCTGCTGCCAGCGGTTAGTTATCATGCCCGGCATCAGTCGATAGCCCACGTCGTACTCCAGCACCGCGACCGGCCACCTGTCCCGCATATAGATGCGCAGCCCTTCCGGCTCGTCGGTCGGCTCGTTAATGACGCTGCACATGCCCAGTTCTTCCCACGGTACGGCACTAAATCCGGCAAACGTGCCTGCTTTGCATATCCAGCCGTAGAGATCCATAAACTGCGCGGGCGTCAGATTGTCAGGCTCCGGCGCGGAGGCGGTCACCGCAGGGACGTTTACAACCGCATTTGCGTGTGCGAGGATGCGTATATCAGACATAAAGTTTTCTCCTTCGTGTTTTGATGCTGGCCGAAACGTGTTGCTGCACGTTCCGACCGTTAAGAGAGCAGGCTCAGGCCTGCTTTTTTAATGCGCGCTATTTCCCGCCATTGCCAGCACGGCACCCAGCACCAGATCCGCGTGTTTCTTCGACGCACAGTCGCGACACTCAAAATAGCGCCCGCGAATGTGCGCAAAAATGTGCGTCACCCTGCCTGAATACATTTCGCTGCACTTGAACGTTTCGCCTGCGGGCGTTGATTTCCAGTCCAGCGGCGGCAGCACGGTCAGCTGATCGATCCAGCGCGCTTCGGTGATTTCTTCCCACGGCCTGAAAAGGCGCGTACAGAACAGGGCATCGGCCTCGGATTCAGTCATCAGCGCTATATCGCCGTACTGCATCTGCAATTCTTCCAGCGTTTCAAAGTTGAACAGCGCCACGACGCTCCCGTCTTTAAGCGTAATCGCCTGGCTGAACACCGCTCCCGTATCGATGCGCACAAATACCAGGCTGTCAGCCGGTTTGCCCTGGCCGTTAACCCATGTTTTGGAAGATTCTGAAGCGGCGACGTTGACGTTTTGTGTGTGCATGCTGGTTCTCCTGTCAGGTGGTTAATTCATGTTTCGGTTAGTTCCTCGCGGCAAAGGGCTGAGAAGCAACGGCAGGCAGCAGATACAGGGGCGCCGCAGGCGTTCACTTCACCCTTGTATCTGATGAATGACGGTGCTTTGATTCGCCCGCCGCGTGGGACGTACCGCAACATGACCACCGCGCTAGCGATGAGCATGCACACACCCGACCGCAACGCGGGCGGCCTCAGCGGCCACGTCCTTTTGTGGCCAGTGAACGCGCCGGCGCAGCCGGCTGCAGGGGTTGACCTTACCGTTGCCATCAGACCCCAGCCGACAGGCCCGAAACGGCGCTTTTGCCGGTTCGGCGGAGCTTACCGGCGCAGCCGGTTAGCGCAGTAGGGCTGACGACCCGGCCACGCCGGGGAGCCGGAGGGGGCCTGCAGGCTGTTTATGCTTTTGACCTTCAGGAAGAGGAAGCCGGAGAAGCAGCTGCAGCACAGCAGAAGGATTAACAGCAGTAGGATTAACAGCAGCAGGAAGCAGAGAAAGAAGACCGAGAAACAGCGTTCCGGAGAGAGAAAGCGCAGGCGAAGGGAGAGAGCCGGTGAGCCTGTAATTTAAATTGTGTAATTGCCTGTTTTTGATATGTTCCCGACATCACGGAGACAGGTAATTATTATGGATGAACAAAAACTCAAAGCCCTTGCTGCCGAACTGGCAAAGGGCCTCAAAACGGAAGCTGACCTCAATCAGTTTTCACGCATGCTTACGAAGCTTACCGTCGAAGCCGCGCTCGGTGCAGAGCTCACTGAGCACCTCGGGCACGAAAAAAACCAGCCCAAAAAAGGCAGTAACGCCCGCAACGGCTACTCCGCTAAAACGCTGCTCAGCGATGATGGCAAAGTCGAAATCAACACGCCACGCGATCGCGAAGGCACCTTTGAGCCGCTACTTATCCGTAAAAACCAGACGCGCATTACCCAGATGGACCGGCAAATCCTCTCGCTCTACGCCAAAGGCATGACCACGCGGGAAATCGTTGCGACATTCAAAGAGATGTACGACGCTGACGTGTCGCCCACACTGATATCGAAGGTGACGGATGCGGTTCAGGAGCAGGTCACCGAGTGGCAGAACCGCCCGCTCGACTCGCTGTATCCTATTGTTTACCTTGACTGTATCGTAGTGAAAGTCCGTCAGGACGGCAGCGTCATAAACAAATCCGTTTTCCTGGCGCTCGGCATCAATGCCGAAGGCCACAAGGAACTGCTGGGCATGTGGATAGCGGAAAACGAGGGGGCGAAGTTCTGGCTGAGCGTGCTGACAGAGCTTAAAAATCGTGGTCTGGAAGACATTCTCATCGCCTGCGTTGATGGCCTGAAAGGCTTCCCGGACGCGATAAACAGCGTGTACCCCCAGACGCGCGTGCAGCTGTGCGTGGTGCATATGATCCGCAACAGCCTGAAATACGTCACGTGGAAAGACTACAAAGCCGTCACGCGTGATCTGAAGGCGATTTACCGCGCCCCAACGGAAGAAGGCGGCCTTGCGGCGCTGGATGCGTTCGCTAAATCCTGGGATGAACGTTATCCGCAAATCAGTAAAAGCTGGCGGGCTCACTGGGTGAACCTGAGCACGTTGTTCGCTTATCCGGAAGATATCCGCCGTGCGATTTACACGACGAACGCCATCGAATCGTTGAACAGCGTGATCAGACAGGCGATCAAAAAACGGAAGGTGTTCCCGACGGATGAGTCAGTGCGAAAGGTGATCTGGCTGGCAACGGAAGCGGCGGCGGCGAAATGGACAATGCCGATCATCAACTGGCGGCTGGCGATGAGCCGCTTTATTATCGAATACGGTGACCGCCTGAGCGGCCACCTTTAAGGGTGGGCAGTTACACAGAATTATTTACAGGGTCGCCCGCAGGGCCGCCCGCTTTTAGTAC
Source organism: Pantoea sp. BJ2 (assembly GCF_040255075.1). NCBI lineage: Bacteria > Pseudomonadati > Pseudomonadota > Gammaproteobacteria > Enterobacterales > Erwiniaceae > Pantoea > Pantoea sp. BJ2. The sequence goes on along the minus strand of NZ_CP158294.1, from coordinate 81,982 downwards.
GCGACCTTAAACAGCTGCAGGGCCGCTGCCAGCCCCGCGCTTACTGCTTTTACCCTTCTTCCAGCTCGGCCTGATAATGCATCTCCGCCGTACTGACCAGCGACGCAAACGTCACCTCCCCGCGCGTTATGCCCTCCTGTTCACACAGGTGCATCAGGTTAGCGACAAGATCCTGCACGGACGTGTAAGCTTCGTCTCCTCTCCCGTCTAATCCGGTACGTCTTGCAAGAATCCATAATGCCTCAGCGGCAACCGTTGCCCGGTCGGTGTTACCCCATATACGCGCCGGTCGCTGTGTGCCTGCGGCAAGTACAGCAATTTCTTCGATAACGTCCATTCGCACCGGCTCGCTCGTCACGTTTAGTTCCTGATTTACTGTCTGGTTACCCGGTGTTAAAGTTTGCGCTGTAGACACATTGATCTCCTGTTCTGTGGTCAGTGTTTCTCTGATGCCCCGGCTTCGTCGTAGATATCAGGGGCAGAATCTGGCAGGGCTGACGCCCTGCCTTTTTTCTGTCTATTACTCCGGCTTGTACGCCACCAGACGCACCACGCAAACGCCCGTACCCGTAAACATACCTTTCATCGGTTCCGACCAGCTGCAGTCCCAGCCCGGCAGCACGCCTTTTTTATCTGTTCCCGCTGGCAGTATGGCCCCCAGACGCCCGCCCGCTTTTACCAGCGCAGCGGCTGCGTTCAGATGCGCCACGGCACGGCCTTCGCTGTAGGGTGGATTCATTACCACAACGTCAAAGCGCTGACGGGTCTCCTGCGCCCACTGCAGAAAGTCGCCTTCAATTACGGTGTGCCCCTTCGCCTCAAGTACGCGACAGTGCAGCGGGGAGATTTCCACGCAGGTGGTCTGCGCTTTTGGCATCAGGTCGGCAAGCCCGCCCATTCCCGCACTCGGCTCCAGGCAGATTTCACCCTCGCGGATGTCCACCTCGTCAAGCAGCTGCGTCGCAAGCGCCTCCGTCGTCGGGTAAAACTGGTGCGTTTTCTGATCCGGCAGCGCGCCGCTCAGCTGAATATCCTGAATTGCCGTCGTCGGGTCATAGTCGAATTCAAACCAGGTAAACGCATTTCTGGCCATCTTCACGCCGCCAATACTGCTCAGCACGTTTTCAGCCTCCGCGCGCACGTCCTTATCAAAGTCCATCAGGTTCTTAAAGCGACGGTTATTCGGGTTTGACGTTACCGGCTGGCGCGGCTCTTCCCAACGGTTACGCTGCTGCGGCTCTGTGCGCTCGATCTCCAGCTCGCTGAGTTCGCTCAGCACGCTGAACGGCAGCAGGTTCGACGTCAGGTTAAAAGTCTTCGACTTTGTGCGCGGCTTCTGACGATGCTCCGCCGGGATCGCCGCCGGATAAAGAAACGCCAGAATGTCATTGAGACGCCACGCCATATCGGGATGGATTTCAAGATGGGCCGTACCTTTCAGAAAGGCTTTCACGCGCAGCGCACCGCCATCGAGGGTAAGCCACTCCCCGGCACGCGAACGGGCAATCTTCAGAATCTTGTCTGTGGTGCGATAGCTGGTAGCATCGCGTCCCATAAATTTCGCGATCACCTGGCGCAGGTCATCGATGTAGCCCGTGCGATCGTAATTATTGCCGCCCCAGTCATCGTACACGCGCGCCATGATCATGCGCTTGCCAAAGCCCTCCGGGCGGTTGGTAACGTGTTCCCCGGACAGGTTGCGGAAAATGCCGTCGATGCGCTCAGCAAAAAACTTCTCGCGCGAGAACAGCAGCTCAGACAGCGTGGCGCGCACCGTTTTTTCCTCAAAATCCGGCGCTTTCATTTCGCGGATCTGCTCATTCCACTCGTTACGGCGGTCGTTGGGCATGTACTGGTAAACGTCCGTCAGGTCTAACGCCTCCTGCCAGAATGCCGAATTCAGGGACGCAACTGCGCCCGGCACGCTGAACATTTCGGACACGGACCGCCCGTAATATCCCCGGCGGCGGCTCAGATTGCCGCTGATAAAATGCGCCACCGCAGGGGCGTTTTCACCGCTGGTCACCATGCTGGCAATGCCTTCAATTTTTGTGCGGGTGTGCTGATAGCGTCCCAGCAGCGAATCAATCAGATCCGACTCTACCGGCGCAAAAAAGCTATCGCCCAGCAGCTCCCCCGCACCGCCAGGTACGCCCTGGCCGTTAAAAAGAGATGATTCTTCAGATTCAGGAGCCGTGGTGTTGACGTTCTGATGTGACATGTTGTTTCCCCCGTTCAGTTTCATGTGATGTTTCTCCGAGTTCCTTCGCCGTGAGGGCAGAACGGGCGACCGGGCATCAGGCTGAACGCAGGGGGAAACGGCAAAGCCGCAGCCCGCAGGGACCGGGTGCCGCCGTTTAGCTTGCGACCCTTGCGTGAAGACGCCCGGGTGCCAGGTTTCTGCACGGCGAAGGGGCTCGGGAAACGAAACAGAGCGCGGGAGATGAACAGGGCACGGCCCCGGAACGGCACGCCACGGTGCCGGTCCGGTCCTCAGCGGCCACGTCCCTTTGTGGCCAGTGAACGAGCGGGCGCACGCCCACTGCAGGGGTTGACCTTGCCGTTGCCATCAGATCCCAGCCGGCAGGCCCGAACCCCGGAGGGATTTGGCGAAGGTTACCGGCTCTGCCGGTTAGCGGAGTGGGGCTGACGACCCGGCAACGCCGGGGAGCCGGAGGGGGCCACCAATACGTTCTGCAACGTCAGCTATGTGCCAGGAGCGGAACTTGCTTACATCATGCTATGTTAGTTTGCTGGGAGCAGGTCAAGATGTTCACCGCGCCTATGCTTCAGCAACACCTTCCAGAATTTTCAAGGAATAGAGAAATGGCTCGTAAGTATGTTTATGGTGATAAACCCATCCGTACAACAACCGCTGAGATAGTTGAAAACGAGTTTGCTGGAAAGGCTACGGCTGCTCAGGTCGATGCAATTTTAAAGAAAAGATTTCCACATTACAAAGACAATACTTATTTGAATCTGATAGTTAACGCAGTTAACTGCAATCGTGGTCACTGGAGTTTTAACAGGACTGCCAGACGAACAGATGATGCCACCCATCGCCACCATGAATATGAACGACTTTTCAAGCGCGGAAACGTTTTCGAGGTCTATGATTCCGCACTTCATGGTGTGTTTGAAATTTATGAAGCTTCAGACGGAAAATGGCTAACACGCCCGGTTAAAAGTGAGTTTGAAAAGGCCATAGAAACAGCGTCTCAACTTACCTCAGAACAACGTAGAGAGAAGCTGGCCACATCCAACACCACGCCAGAAAGGGTCATTATAAAGAGCTATATCTTCAAGCGTAATCCCCTCGTTGTAGCAGAGGTATTAGCCTTAGCTGGAGGTAAGTGCCAAAGCTGCCTACGTGACGCACCATTCAAGCGGGAAGATGGTAGACCGTATCTTGAAGTGCATCATGTGGTGTGGCTTGCTAACGGTGGAGAGGACTCTGTTAAAAATGCTATTGCACTCTGTCCTAACTGTCACCGCGAAGCACACTACGGCGCGCTTGTGTTGAAGCCGGCTAACATTAAGTAATCTTATTATAGCCCTCAACGTCTGCTTCTCGCTCATAGCGGACTGTAAGCAAGCTGCTGATGCTATCCTTGCCGTTGTCATCAGACCCTAGCCGTCAGGCCTGAATCCTTGAGGGGTTAGCGCAGTAGGGCTGACGACCCGACACCGTCGGGGAGCCGAAGGTGGCCATCAGGCTGTTCATGACTTTGATCTTCAGAGTCAGAAAACTAGAGAAGCAGCTGCAGCACAGTCCAGGGATCAGCAGCAGCAGGAAGCGGAGAGAGAAGACCGTTTAACAGCGTTCCGAAAAAGAAAGCGCAGGCGAAGAGATAATAACCGCCGTGGCGGCGCAGCCGTTGTCTGCCGCCGTTGACGTTTGCGGACCCAGCTGGCGGCACTATAATCCGGCCCCGCTAGCGCGAAGCCGGTAAGACAGGCGATCAGGCATCAATGCGGACAATCATTGTTGAAACGTCCGTATATGCGAACGTCCTACGCGGCAGCACCTCCTGATGCGTCGCAATATCCTTGAATTCCCGCTGCTGACGCGGACCGTTTGCGCAGACCGCCACCAGGTTACCGCCCGGCGCCAGCATTTTCAGCGCGTGCCGGATGTGCTTCAGATCGTCGCAGTGGCGGAATGGCGGATTCATGATAATCCGGTCATATACAGCCTGCGGGGAGCAGCTCAGAAAGTCCGCGCAGGTCACGGCCACTTCAGGAAACGTCGCGCTGAGATGTTCAGCCAGCGCCGCGTTCATCTCCACGCACTGGCATATTACTCCCGGCACGGCTGCAAGCACCGCGCGGACAATGGCGCCAGTCCCGGCGCTTGGCTCAAGCACTCTGCTACCCGGCCGAATATCGGCCAGGGTGACAAGCTTTAGGCACACCAGGTCGGACGAAACAAACAGCTGTGTATCTGCATGCACCCGGGCCACGGGCTGCAGGCCGCTGAGTTTCTGCTGCATCTGCGCAATTCGCGCGTTGAGTTTTGTACGCATGTTTTCCTCTCCCGTGCCGGCGTTACCGGCACGATTTGTATAGTCATATGTATATACACAAATTCCCCGACCGCACCGGGGTTTCTGATTTGTCAGCGCGGCACCTCTACCGTTTTCATGTCGGTGATGTAAACCGGCGACAGGGTGTAGCCCGTGGACATCACGCGGCGGATGCGGTAGGCCTTGTGATCGTCACCGGCCGCAATCCCTTTCACCTGCTTAAAATCAGCGTGTTTCTTGCTCCACTGTTCCTTAGTCATGTGCTCAAAGCCCTCCCCCGGATAGTTCACAATCGGCGGGCGCTTCGCGGCCGCCTTCGCCGTTTTTGCTTCCTCTGCGCTGGGCGCTTTGTATTCCGTAATGCGATCGGGCGTGATGGTGATGACGGCACCGTTTCCCCGTGACATGAATGAATACTCAGGCGTAACCAGCGAGCTGATTTTTCCGCCGCTGCGGTTTACGCGGATGATGGTCAGCCACTCCCCGCGACTTTTAACCTGGCCGCCCGGCACCATTTCGGTATCTGAGGCCAGCACGCCGCCGTGTTCGTCCAGCATGGCGCGCTCGTAGGCGATGCGGTTGCGGTAGTGCGCGGTCCAGCGGCTTAAGCGCGCCATGGTGCGTTCATGGCACGGAATGCAGATGTCCCGGGCCTGTTCGGCGGTAATAATGTCGTCTTCGAGGGCTGACCAGATGCTGCGGCTGCCTTCATACTGGCTTTTCTCCGGCGAACGCGGGTACTTCTCCAGGGTAAAGCAGCAGTGAAGGTGATCGACGCCTGCAATAACAAGGGCCATTGCCCGGTCAAGGTTGGCAGACGACCAGAGCGTAATAAATTTCTGCACGTCCTGAAGCCGCCGCTCAGCCTTACGCAGTTCAGCCTCAATCTTTTTGATCCGGCGCCAGCGCACGTCCGGGCGCTCCTTGTAAGCTGCATGACGCAGTGACGCCTCTGCCCGGCGCTCCCAGTATTCCGAGGTTTCAAACAGGTTGACCACGCGGCGCATGCCGTTTTCAATCTTTTTCGCGTGCTTACGGGCGCGGCGCTCGCTGTGGTGTCCGACCAGAATCGGCAGCCCGAAGGGAATGGCCGAAGCCAGGCTGTCTACGGCGGCCAGCGCCTGCTCTGACTCGGCAGCGCGCTTTTCGCTGTACTTTTCGAAGCGCTCCGCGCGCTCCTCCAGGCGGTCAAAGAGCGACTGATCTTCATCCTCAATTTCACCGGCCAGCTTGATCAGCAGGTCTTCGCGATCGGGCGTCCACATCGGCGCAACAAAAAGCCCCTGACGCGGCGCATACTTAAAGCCCGCATCCTTCACACGCTTATACGTTTCCTCATCAAGACGGTGCAGCGAATACAGGCGCAGCTTGTTGTCATCCGGCGAATACGTTGCGCGGTAGTTTTCGCAGTTAAAAAGAGATGATTCTTTAGATTCTGAAGCCGTGGTGTTGACGTTCTGCTGTGACATGTTGTGTCTCCCGTGTGGTTTAAGTGATGTTTCTCTGAGTCCCTCGCCGTGAGGGCAGAACGGGCGACCGGGCATCAGGCTGAACGCAGGGGGAAACGGCAAAGCCGCAGCCCGCAGGGACCGGGTGCAGCCGTTTAGCGAGCGCCCCTTGCGTGAAGACGCCCGGGTGCCAGGTTATTGCACGGCGAAGGTTTTCGGGAAACGAAACAAAAAGCAGGAGATGAACAGGACACGTCCCCGGAACGGCACACCACGGTGCCGTGTCGGGCCGGTCCGCAGCGGCCACGGCTTTTTGTGGCCAGTGAACGCGCCGGCGCCAGCCGGTTGCAGGGGTAGACCTTGCCGTTGCCATCAGACCCCAGCCGGCAAGCCCGAACCCCTCAGGGTTTCGGCGGAGCTAACCGGCAATGCCAGGGAGCCGGAGGGGGCTGTGCGATAGGAAGTCGTTTAAAATAGTGTTTTAAATTGATAAAACAAGCCATTTCATGATCTGTAGCCTACCGGAACAGGTTTTGCTGGCAACGGCGAGGTATGAAGCTTTCGGGACAACAAGATCGGGCGTCAGCGCGGAGAGGGTCCTGTGAGGGAGACTCTACTTCTGCAAGAATCATGCGGCTGGATTGTAAGGCTGGTCAGAAGGATCAACGCATGTGAACTGTTGATAAACGTCGTTTAGGCAACAGGCCAAAGATGCTGAAAGACCCGAATCAGATGGATAACAGATCGCGTTGCTCCAAGGGCCCCGGAGCACATGGACACAGAAATCCCCGGTGAATAGGTTAAACACGACCTGACCTTTTGTATGTTAAACGGAACCTGGTAAACCCGTATCGCTGCCTGATGGCAGGTGAACTGTGAGGAACACTGTTGGTGATGCGTGCAGAGAAGGACGGAAAAAGCGAATGCCTGATGGTAATCATCAGGATACAGAGCGGATTATACTTCGGCGCGAAAGCGGGCAAATTTCCGTCTGGTCTTTAACTGCATGAGATATTGTAAAACTTTCGATAGGGATATCAGCGAGATTAATACACACGACAGCGTGTCCATTATACCCCCGCCCGGCAGGCAAGCACGCCATTGACTGGCGAGCCAGCCATACCTGGGAGCGAAAGTTACAGCTACATATTGCATAGACAACCCGGTAGCAACAATGGCGGCGTTACAGGGAGTTGCAGCGCAACCTCATAGGTTCGTTTCTCTGGCAAAGCAGTTGCAGTCAGGCATGTGACTTACAACATCGGGTGAAGGACGCCCGGCGTGGATGGCAAAACATGGAGCACCCCGATGAAAAATGGAAAGGGATGCGGGTGTTGAACCTTGCCGTTGCCGTCTTAATGGGCATGGATATGCTCGATGATAGGCGTATCGACAATTATCGGTTTGCCAGTAAGCTTCGGACGGCAACATCCAAAGTCGGTTATGCGTTCCTTTTTCACAGGCCTGCGACCCTGGCAGAACCAGAGTTCAAACTGGCCTTCAGTGAGCCCACCGGTAGCGGCCTGATGAACTCGCGGGCGCTGAAGCGGATAATAAATTCAGAGATGATTGCGCAACATACGTTAAGGCAGATGGCTATGCTGAAGTTGGCATGTGACGGTCGGGCGTAGGGCGTAAAAGAACCCAGGCTCCTCACCGACGAAACAGATATGCGGGCAGTGCAGTAGATAAAAGTAAAATTATTTACGTGGAATTTTTTTTGCATCCATAAGAATGCCAGCGTAAACAACACTATCCTGTCAGTTAATTGTCCCTGTCTCTACCGGGTACATTTACCCCTATTGATAGTTATTTATAAAATAGTGGGACGTTTTCAGCCCATGAATATGTTCCAAAATGCAAATTGCTCCTGACCGCAGCGGAGCACCCCCAAGTAACACTTTCGGAATGGGCTTCTTATCATTACCCGGAATGACTGTTGTTTGAAATGCCACAACGTGCAGTCTGGTGCTTATCTGCCACGGGGCGTATTACTGGTTGCCACAGTACCGCTTCCTGCATTATTAATGATTACGCCAGCCACTTACACCAGAAAAACGCTGTGATGTTGACGCAGATACAAAAACGGAGAGGACACCCTCTCCGGTGATGCTGTTAGCGATATCGCTCAGGCCAGATTTCTGCAGGATGCTTATTCAGAAAATCCGCGATGATCCGCTCTGCTCTGGGCCAGGGACGATAAAATACATTGGATAAACTAGAAGAGGATAAGCCGGCCTCCCGGGACAGCGCTGAGAGACTGCTGCCGGCTTTCCGGATGGCACAGAGAATATCGGCCCTGTGCCAGTTACAAGGGGGAGGTGTCGCCGCTACCGGTACGTGTATGACATTATCGGTACCGGTCACAAACACCTGTTCAGTACGCTGCTCGTCGTGCATGGAATGCTCCCTGGGTGGCGAATCGAACAGGGTTTGCACTACCAGTACGAGAACTGGCGAGGCCGAAGCCTCCCCCATCCGACCCGCCATAGAAGACGAGCACAGATCGGCAAGGATATTAAAATATCCCGCCTTCTCGTATTAGGGGTGCAAATCCCTGCCATCCTGTTGATGGCGCGCAGATTTTATAATAAAGACCGGCGATCCGCAACGTAACGGTTACGCATTACCGTTACCGTTACTGAACATTCTGCGGCATGATGATTCCCCCCAGGATAACTGCGTCAGCAGCTCGCCGACCCGATTGGCCGGCCAGGGGATGATCACCGACAATTCGTGATGAAGCCAGAGCTAAGGATTGATGCCGCTCAGGCGACAGTTCCCGATTACCCCATAAACCGGGCACGGCGGACGCCTGACAAAGCTGTTTTTCTGAGGGCACACCCTGACGAATTCAAAGTCCCTGACCCGTTAGCTGCGTCATTATCGGCGGAGGTTTAGTAGCGGGATGAATAAAGAGCAGTACACCCACCAACATGATATTAACACCAAAACTTTTGGCAATGTCCGCCGCGCGCTGGCTCATAAGACAAAAGCCAGAGCGATACCCTGTCTATCGGTGCTGCCCGTGGATATAGCGCCCCCCGCCTCTATCCGCCGGTTAGTTATTGCCACATTTTGGGTGGCAATAACGGAAGAAACATATAACACAGGAGCGTACCCGGAGCGAGTTTGTCATATTCAAATTCTGACAGGTACCGGGACTGCAATACGTGGCTGGATCTCAATCAGACGGGCATCAGACTGAAGGATGCCTGTAAAGATTTCCGGGGTTTTCGGGGCTTCCAGTGAGACGACAAACGCATAGCGAATACTGGCGGCTTTCGATCCGTCTACCTGGTCTCCGCCTGCATGTGCCATATAATGGATCTCAAAACTGGGTGCGATTAAGCAATTACCCCTTTTATTGATTTCAGCGCTTAATACGGACTCCCATTTGCCCGCATCAGCGCGCAGCTCGGCTTCGGTTGCGACAGACTTTTGCTTAAAGAATGACTGCGTTTTTTCTGGATCAGGTCGGAACGTGATTTCCACACCTGCACGCGTATACATGGATGTATCCTGAGGATCTACGGGGCTTGAAAAACAGCAGGTGGCTCTGATTTTAACGTTGCCGGTAATGCCCTTCTCGGGTATCGGAAGTGGAACCCGGAGGTATTTACCCGGCGTCAGCTCTCCCTGATACAGAATACGTGCCGTCCCTGCGGGCGATTCAATTATTTGACCGAGATCGTCTGGCACTTTTCCCCAACCGACTTCGCCTTTCTCATGGTCTGAAGGGTCAGCAGCATTTATCAGTAGAGCCTTAATGGCAAGTGGGGATATGTCATGGCCCAGAATGGCACGTATGCCTACAGCGTAGCGTAACAGGTACGGGGCAGAGAAACTGGTGCCGCAGGTCGGAACTAGCCTGGTCGGATCACGATCGCTTGGAACGTGAAAATACTGGCGTGGGGTTCCGCCAAACGCCACCATGTCCGGTTTGACAAGCCCCGGCGATCGGCCCGGCCCAACTGCACTGTATGACGCGCGTTTCCAACCGTCCTCGATCTGATTCGTCGCTCCAACCGCCAGGGCATTAACGCAGTCTGATGGGACCTGTATGCGATTGAGGCTCAGCGAGCTATCACTTTCACCGTTATTGCCCGCGGCGATGGTCAGGAAGGTATCACCATCGGCCAGATAGGTATCAATCAGCGAGGTCCAGGGATGAATCTCATCATCATCTACAGGCAGCGCCGGACCGAGGCTGAGGTTTAGAAACTCGTACTGCCGCGAGAGTAGAATATCTTCGAGGTGGCTCAGGGTGCGATAAAGCTCGTATGGATCCTCGCCATCGGTGCTGTTATCGAGAATTCGGTGGTGATCGACGTAGGAGTATGGCCGGCTCGCTGTTTCCCCAGGCCAGAGCGGACCAAAGAGAAATGCTGAAGTTACGCCCAGGCCGTGTGCGGGGCCATCCGGGTGATCTTTGGCTGAGGTGTCCGCCTGTAAATAATTACCAATCCAACGTTCAAGAGCATGTCTTTCAGGCAAGCCGCCATCAAGAATAGCAACGCGCACGTCAGAGGCGTAGGGCTGAACGTCTGGCAGGTCAAGATCCGCCCCTACCGGTACACCACGAGAGAGTGGCCGAAATGAACGCAGTGACGGGAGAGGTCTTACAACTCGCAGGAAAGCGAACGCGGCGAGATGAGTGAGGTTATACTTATCGCCCGCAATGGGTATGAACCAGAGGCTGCCTACCTCAATCGCCATGCTTTCTTGAACGGTAAAACCCAGATCCTGTGCATAACTGACAAAGGCTCGTTTGATAAATTCATTGTTTCCGAGCGACATCAGCTGCAGTCCTGCCTCCCAGAACCCCTCGAAAGCATCCGCATTCTCCTTAATTTTTTCTGTTATGTCGGGTTCGCTGACGCTCCAGATACGAAACAAGTCCGTTGCGCCGCGTGTTTGTTCTGTGAAGTGCTCCAGCTCCTCACTGAATTCGGTAAGACGATTACGCTTACCTGCAACGAATATTCTGGTGGTTGGTGATTTCACCGGCTGCCCGACTCGGGTCCAGCGATCGGGCAGGACGTCCACCCCTTTACTGCCAATCGAGCGCACTGCCATTTCTTTGAACAGCGTACGGGGAAAATGGCCCTTCGAAATATAAGAGGGATGAAGGGTGATCGCCGCCACCGCAAAGTCTTTAGGACAGGCTTCGTCGTCCAGCTGGTTTAGCTGATGAGCCGTCTGTTTAAACTGCGGTTTAAGCCTGTCCATGACTTCCGGAAAGGTATAGAGGGGCGCCGAATTTGGATTCATTTTAGGCGGTGGCGTTAACGAGGAAAGCAGCTCCGCCTTTCCGATAATATAGTTACGTTTTTCAGCCATTGGTTTACTCCTTTATAGCCAATCGTTTACGTATTGTTTCCCTGCTCACATTTGCGACGCTGGCGGCTTTGAGCTGTGTAAGCCCAAACTCACGTACCAGCCTGACCGCAAAGTTGATCATTTCTGTTTTGGTTTTGGTTCCGGTATCAAAATCAAGCTGTGCGATCAGGTCAGTTTCAAAGCTTTCCGGACGAAGTAAGTGCAACCTGCGTAACTGAGAAACTTTTCGCTTGATATTACTGTATGACTGACCCCGCATGCTTTCCTTTAGAAGGTCATACCAGGGAGCAAACGTGGGAAAGTCCTGAGCGGCGAACAGCCGGATCGCCTCAGCTACCTGCGACTCATCAGGAAGCTCAAAGATCACCTCAAGATCGAATCGCCGCCACAAAGCAGGATCCACTAACTCTGGGTGGTTTGTGGCGGCGACCAGCAGGCCGCTGCCCGGCCAGTCCTCCAGCTCCTGAAGCATTATCGTTACAAGACGCTTAAGCTCACCCACATCAGACTCATCGGTGCGCTTTTTGGCGATCGCATCAATTTCATCCAATAGCAATATAGAAGGATGGGATTTGGCATAATCAATCACGCTGCGCAGGTTACTCCCGGTACGCCCCAGAAAACTGCTCATAACTGTTGTCAGGTCGAGAGTGTAGAGGGGGAGCCCAAGCTGCTGAGAGAGCCACTGTGCAGTCATTGTCTTACCTACACCGGGAGGACCACTGAAAATCAATGACTTTGTTGGCGTCAGGCCATGGCGAGCAAGAAGATCGCTTTTCATTCTCTCCAGCAATACCTGTTCAAGCTGAGCCTTTACCTGACTCTGAAGCAGAGGAGAATCGCCCGAGTGTTCCTCTGCTGGCAATTTAATCATCGTCTGAGGAAGCACATCGTCATACTTTCCCGCTGGAAACTCGAACGAAGCGCCCTCTTTTCTCATGACATCATGGGACCGGGCCGGACTGAGCTTAAGCAGCCCCTCAATCCTGGCGGCCAGCTGAGGATCACTTTTCCGGAGGGAGCGAATATGCTTTGCCAGATAGAGGCGTAAGTCTTTATCGTTACCTTCTAAAGACAGCCTAATAATACTGACTAAATCCAGTTCCATTTTCACACCTTGGTCAATTATGTTCGTAACTCATTGAAATTTAATTTTAAAAAAAATAATTTTCAGTGGCTGTTTTATTTATTTTTTGTCATTATAGACATTGTAATTATGGAAGTCAGTAGACGCTGTGTTTTTTTACAGTATTAAACTCAGGCAGCTGCCTGAGTAAAAGCCGCTGCTCAGAAAACCGAAACGTCTCAAGCACGTGAGGACGTTCGTGCGCGATGACCGCAACACAGGTTGTTGCTGAACCCTTGCGGTGTGGTTCGCCATGCTCGCCAGACCGCAAGGGTTTACACCCTCAGACGTATATTGCGAAGTTCAGCGGAGTGCTGCAGGCGGATACTTATGCCGGGTTCAGCGAGCTGTACCGCTAAGGCTATTAGAGGAGGTGGTGTGCCGGGCGCACGCGCGGCATATCATCCACAACGTGCAGCTGCGCACGCTATCGAAGGCGACGGAAAAAGCGCTCCATCGCATCGGCGAGTGTACGACATCGAAACCGGCAATTGAGGTATAAGCGCGGGTGCGGTAGGCTATCCGCCAGAAAAAACGGTACTGTTGCTCAACGCGCAAGGAGGCTGGCTAAGGAAAAACAGCAAGCGCTTTCGCGACATTCAGAACTGGCGAAGGCGCTCATGTTTGCTATCAATAAGTGGGTCGCGCTAAAAAATAACACCGTGGCTCTACAGTGCGATGGCGCGAAGTTTTGATGGGTGACTTCGCTAACATCCCTGAGCAGATTTTTAAATAGCGTAGCCGCCAGGGACATTTCTGCTTTTTTTTCAGTTGGCATTCTTGCGACCGGGGTGCTCACTGAGGTCTGCACCTGACACCATCTCGTAGATAAGCTTCCTGAGCATGCGTATAAACGGATTATGATCGGCTTACGTTCGCGGCTTGCCAGTTCGGCAGCAAGGCATTTGATTTTTTTATATATATTATAAGTACCTGTCTCTGTGATGTCGGGAACATTTCAAAAACAGGCAATCACACAATTTTAAATTACATGCTCATTTATTTTACTTCCCACTCCAGAAAACAAACCCATTACCTTTATGCACATAAATCTCATCCATTACCCAGCTCTTTTCAGTTCCACGGTGAAAAGCTAATCTGTATTTTCCTCTCCCTTTGCCCTGCTCCTCTGAAGTCAAATCTGCAAAGCAATGCCCATTCCAATAGTGAAACGTGTCAACACCATTGCACAAATCCTGTATGATTTCATTGATTTTTTTATGCATCGCTGAGTCAGGTTCTAACCAAGACATTTGTAATTGAAAATTAGTAGAATTTTTTATCACCACGGACATAGATTTATCGACATTTTTAATGTTTGCAGGGCTGTTGGTTTCATCATCTACTTTTGCAATTTTTTCTTTTTTATTCTTTTTAACTTCAACAACAGGCCCCTCTTTGAAAGGAACATGATTGCTCATCTCTGCTGCTTTCTCATTAAGGGTTAAGACTTCTTCACTGGTAATCACAATGGATTGTTTTTTATTTCCAGAGAACGCATCACTTAATTGTACAAATCCAACTTTAGAACGTAAAAGTTCATTAAAAACCGTACCTATTTTATTAGAGTCCATTAAGGACTTGATAAGTTCACGATATGTGTTAAGCACTTGCGATTTAAAACTCTCTTCAACCACGACTTCTTTTCCCGTAGTAGAACTCTCAATGCGAAGCGCATCAAGCTTTTTACCGTAAATATTTGCCACCATTAATTCAGCCTTTTTTATTATCTTTGTATATTTCTCCCTGTAATCAATGAAGTTTTGATTCCCACTCTTTTGCGCGTTCATTAATATGATAAATGTAGCCCCTGTAAGAGCATCTTTAATTAACTCAAATTGAGGGTAAATCTCTAGCCCATCATTATCTTTTTTGCTAATAGATATTGCCAAATTTATTATTTTAATATTGTTGCTCAATACAGCCAATATTACATCTTTTGATATCTGCCCCTTAACTTCAGGGCGAGACAAGAAACCTAAAATAAGTTTATTGAATCCGATTCTGAAGTCATGGAATAATTTAGCATTAGAAATTATTTTACTTAAAACAATCTTGTCATTCCCACTGATTTTTTTTTGACTATTCGCGCCTAACCGTTCATGAAGCCATTGCTCATCACGCTTTTCTTTTTTTAATGAAAGCGTGAATATAAAATTAAAAACATTCGGTTCTAATTTTAACATTTCGCTTGTGGCAAGGCATGCAATTAAAGACTTTTCATTAATTTCCTGAAATGTTTTCCTCCGTTCTACAGTCGATGCTTCTTTCGACCCAACAGTTGGTGGTGTTTGTGAGACCAGACATGCCTTAGTTAATTCTGTTATAGGGCTATCTTTTTGTTTAACATCATTGGCACTATGGCTGAAATTAGTATGCGAAGTTGATGGCGTCGAAACATTCATATGAGGTTACCTTATAAATAATAAACTCTCATTTTATAATATTTAATCAGTTTAGCATAACAAAAAACAGCCTCAAATTTTGATAGACTGATTTTTGCATAAATGTAATTATGTAAGGATCAGCTATTGCGTTTAGGTGAAGTAATATTTGACGCTGAGTCAACGTCGCTCATCTATTTTGAGCATAATTGTTTATTAACTGTTTATATCTACATGGGCAATAAACCCTGTGATTCGATTGATTTTATGAAAACGGGCTAACCAAATATGACTATATACGTTTGGACATAACACCAGAAATGACAAAGGATTATAAATTACACATAAAGATTTCATAATTGAACGTAAAAACCACGTTAACAATAACTACATTTAAGGGTCTAAGGATGCAGGAGTAGGATGCGTATTATTATCCTGTTTGAAAACAAATTATTACGCAACTTACCAGCAACGCTCTTCACCCTAAACACTACAGCATAACAAACGATAAAAATTTCGGAGAAATTTGGAAATGGAATTCCGCCCCCCATTTTTAGATTCACACTAAAAACAAAAAAAACAAACATAGCCTCAGGACATAATTTCAAAGCAACACCATTATTTTATCATTTCTAATGATTTACCATATGACTCTATAAGCATTATTGTCTTACGGCAAGAAACAAATTCGTTGCACCATCTGATACTGACGCCTTTGTTAATGCGCAGTATCACCCTGTTTCTGTGTTTCACCAAAAATAAAGGGGCGACCATATTTATTCCTGATGCTTGGCTGCTTGGCTGCTTGGCTGCTTGGCTGCTTGGCTGCTTGGCTGCTTGGCTGCTTGGCTGCTTGGCTGCTTGGCTGCTTCAATCAGCACACATCAGGAAAAACATTATAAATACACTGCTCAATTAGAATGATCGCCTTAAATCGTTCCAGTCTAATTAGCTCAATATTGAGAAGCCCCGTCCATCCGTTATGGCACAGGCTATTATAGCGATGGGAAGGGTCAACCGTGCGTTTACCTGAGTGAATATTGATGATGCGTGTTACCGCCAAATGTTCCCCACATAGCAGAACAGTGCCCAGGGACGACATGTGATATTTAAAGTAATTAGCTATAAACAGCAAGGTGAAACCTCAAGAGCATGAAGATTAACTGGCACGCAAAGCTGGTAACCATTGCTGTGCTTATGAAGAACACTCTTAACCTACAGGAGGTGCCCTCACATCTACTGGGAGAGAGGATGCCTCATTCGGTGAGGCATACATTTCTGGGCTTTCACCGTTGATGCACGGCTATATCAATCTGCCTGAAACTTGATGTATCTCCATCTCAGGCCATTATTAGCGGTGGATGAGTTTCTTTATTTGACGTGTTCCCCATCTATAGGACACAAGTTAGTCGAACACATCAGATTTGACCAGATGGCCTTCTGATTACACTTTCCTGCAAACGGTATTTACGGACGATTACACAAAACAATATTGCCCGAGTTTTATAAGGTGACGTTCTGTAAGAATTTATATGGCGTTCATGAGATTGTTAACGTTCAATCTGACAGATACCTTAAATAACAGGCAACTGTCATATCGGGTCTTAATGGTGTTATAATGAACATATAAGAACCAGTCAATGCAATGTCACAATTTGTGTTCAGGCTTGTGGGTTAAAATGCACTACGGTATTTGCTCCTCTTACAGGCTCTCCGAATGTCATAGGTGAACCTGCTTTATTGATAAACCGCTGAAGACTTGTGTCATAAAACGCTTTATTCATATTTCTGTTTATGGTTTCTAATGTCATACCTGCCATATTCTGGCTAATCATCTGACCTACTGTGTCACTACCCAATGTGACATACGCCTTGTTCTTATATCCAATCACAGGCAGGCCGGTCTTGGTCGAAATCTGCTGTGCGAGCGAGTTAGATGCTCCATTAGCTGAATAGCAAACCCTTAGCTCAATTGCACTAAACTGCGATAAGCTCTTCACTTCAGTTGTTAATTTGGCAATAAAGTCAGCTGCGTTGTAGACCTCTGAATCGGAAAGAACGACACCAATGCCCTGTGGGGTGTTATATTTTCTTGCATTCGGACTGCTGCTGACCAAATCTCCATGAGCCAGAACCACAAGGTTTTTCCGCAGGCCATCGAGACTTTTTTCTTCCAGGAGATATAAGCCGTGCTCAACCGCTCTGAAATTATTTTGCGCACCGGCCATTGCCTGTACATTCAATAAAGGAAGATTCCCTCTATTTTTTAAGGTGATTTTTGCGCCATAAAGTTTGATTTGCGCCCGCAGGCTTCTAAGTCTCTCAAGCCCTTTGCTCCCGAGCCGCGTTGCACCTTTCGCCAGTCCGTGTCCGGCCCACGCGAACCCCAGTCCCATAGACGCCCACCCCAGCTTCTCGGCCAGCGCAGGGTTGCTCTCGCTCAACACATAGGAGGTCATCGATAGTCCGAGTGACGCCGCTTCCGCCGTTCTAAGAAGCGCGGACGTAACCGCCCCCACCCCCGTCATTGGCATCAGGAGCCCGCCAACCGCTGAAAGAATATCTCCCGTAAACTCCATTTTCGCCGCGAGCTCAGGTTCACCCTGCCGCATCGCCATTCCCACACCCTTCGCGCCAATACCAATCAATCCCACAATGCCCGGCAGAATTGCCGCCAGTGCGCCCCCACTCATTACCATGGCGACCACGAAGGCCAGGGCTCCCGCGCCCAGCAGCACCCATTCCCACCAAGCAGCAGCCTTCGGTGACGGTAGCGTGGTCTCCGATATCCACTGGTCCAGCGTCGCCAGTTGTTCACGCACCGCAAACCGGTTCAGCATTACGTGACCCGACGGGTCATGCCAGTTCACCGGGTCACGGTAAGCGCAGTAAGCTCTGTCGTTCAGCCCTCCCGCCCCAAAGGGGCTCAGGCCGTCCGGCTGACAGAACGTCCGCTCGCAAGGATCGTAGGCGCGGTAACCTCCACCCATGTGGTATAGCCCTGCCGCATCCGCGTTCATCCTGTTCCAGCCCAACCCTGATGCCATTGAATCCAGACTGTGCTTTGCCGACTCCCCCCACGGCGTAAACGCCGCGCTGCGATAGTGCCAGTCCCCTCTTTCATCCACCCACCACTCATCGCCGCCACATGTTCCCGGCGCCGCCAGCGTGAAGTACAGCATCTCTGCCGAGACCGTCTCTCCCTCCTTCCCGCTCAGCACCTGACACACCGTCACCAGACCGGCTTCTGTATCGTCAATGCGGCGTGATACCGGCTGGCCCTGCGAATCCAGGCACATCTCTGCGTCACCTGTCAGAATGCGCGTTGTCATGCTCGCCGCGTCCCAGGTTGCCGTCAGTGCACCGTTTGCATCGTAGTCGTAGCGGGTGAGCAGGATCCCCCCCTCACCAGCCGAGGCAAGTTGCCCCTCTGCAGTGTACGTAAAATAACGGGGTCCTGAAGCCATCAGATTGCCCGCCATATCGTAGCTGAGCGCGTGTGAAGTGGTGGCACCACTGGACGTCACTCGCTCTTGCGTGCGCCTTGATGGCTGGTCCGCGTCGCCATATGCATACGTGCGGGTCTCTGTCTGTTCGTCAGCGAAGCGGGTGGAGCAGCCGGTCATATTGCCCAGAGTATCGTACGTGTAAGCCTGCAGCCGGATGGCTCGTCCGTCGCGGTCACAAACTTCGTCAGTGCCGGGGATCTGAACAGAAACCGCCCAGTTAATTAGCTCGTCGCGCAGGCCGCTCTCCTGCGTTTCATAGGTAAAGGTTTCAGTACGCGTAAGTACATCGCCCCGATAAAGCGCAGCGGTCCGAAGCTGACCCTGTGACGTCCACGCCTGCTCCCAGCGCACCATTTCTTTAACGCCAGTAGTATCACCCAGGCTATAGCGGCGCTCCGTCTCGTTGCCAGCGAAATCATAACGGTAGTCGGCTACCAGGCAATGACCCGTGCGAAGGTCTCTCACTGCAGCCTGAGCGCACTGCCCCTCAGGCGTCCATTGATACCGGTATTCAAGTTCTCCCCTCCGTACTCGCTGCGGCATGCCCTGCGGCGTGGGCCGTCCGGCAGATGGAACACCGGACGTGCTACGGCCTGACGTGACCCGTCCGCGCAGGGAGGCCATGCCCTGGGCCCTGGCTGTTATGCCCGCGACTATCCTGTCAAGGCGGTACTCGCCCAGCAGTGCTGGCGTCAGGCTTTCGTTAACCACCTCGAGCTGCTGGTCCTTTCCGGCCAGCCGAACATTACGCAGCACCAGCGTTGCAGGGTTAATGCGAAACGTAGCGAGCGCCGATTTTTCCTTATCTTTTTCCCTGTATACAGTCAGAGTATGGTCTTTCTCATCCTCCAGAGCGTAAAGGGTGGTACCATCTGCTCTAATCCGCCCTTTTTCCGTATACCACTCCGTAGCGCCTTTTCCGCGCGTCAGCGAGGCGACACCGTCGCCGCTGGGTAGCGTGCGACTACCCAGCGGGAGTGGTTTGCCCTTTGCGCCCTGCTTCAGAGTGATGCCAGTCGGCACATCACAGAGCCCTTCGTACGCCCAGGTCACCACGCGCCCATCTGGCGCAGTGACCGTGGTACGCCTTCCGAGGTCATCATAGGTCAGGGCCCAGTCACGCTCTTTCCATTTTCGGGTCTCTTCACCCTTACTGATCATCACGGTCTCCACCGACTCGGTCAGCTTCACGAGACGCCCGCGGCTGTCTGTTTCCTGGCGGGTCCTCGCCTGCAGCATCCCCGGCTTTGACTGTCCTGAATTTTCGGGCTCGCCCGCACGCGACTCGCTTTCGAACCGCACCCGCCCGTCCGGCAGGTTGGTTTGCGTGGTCACTGTGCTCCCGGTTACGGTACCGTCCATACGCCCCTGCAGCCGCGTTACGGTCAGCGCCCCGGTCAGCTTATCCACGCTCTGTGTGACCCGACTATTTTCTGCCTGCCAGAACCAGCTTTCCGCTTTGTGGGGTGGTCGCACCGCATCAATAATTCGCTCACAAAGGCCACCCGGCAGGTAGTCAAACACATGTGACCCGGCTACGGTGCCGTCGGCACCGTAAGCTACTCGCTCAATACACACCCGGTTACTGTCCGCGTGGTCATCTCCTGGCACCCGTTGCAGCCAGCGGCTCAGCGGACGCTGGTGCCCATCGTAGCGGACGTACAGCCAGCGCCCGTCCTCAGATTGTTCTCGCTCCCAGATACCATAAGGCATCGCCTCTCGCACCGGCGCGACCAATGCTGGTGCGAGAGGCGTCAACGTAGCCATGTTGCCGCTCAGAAATGCATCCTCATTCCACTCGTACGCCGTGCGCAAAACCTCGCGGCCATCAAAGTCATACGTAAACACGACAAAGCTGACCGGATAGCCGTCGCCATCCATTTGCGCTTCGCGCAGCAAGATGCCACTGAAAGATGACGTCACCTGCTGCTTTAAGATGGCTTTGCTGCCCGAGGGCAACGTCGCAGTGAGCGTGGTCAGCCAGCCAGCATCGGAATCCAGCGGGCTCAGGACTTCCTCAGTGGCCTGCATCAAACGGTGCCCGTCGTACCAGCAAATCTTTTCCCGCCGGGTATAAACCGAGCCAGCACGGCGCACCACAGATTCCCGGGTTAAGGTGATTAGGGGTTTTCTGCCCGCCGCAGTTACCATCCTCCGCCCTGCTTCTTTGTAAAAGTTCACGCCCTCAATTGTCAGCAGTACTTTGTCTTCAGTGTTGCCTTTCGCCCCTCCGTAGCCGAAAAGCGTCAGCTCGCCCTCAGTGAAGGTGCCGTCAGCCAGCCTAAGGTACTGTAACCGGGCCTGAAGCCGCGGTGCCTCCGTTTTTGCCAGCGTCGGGCAAACGTCAAACCCCGCGTCTTTCAGCGCGCTGTCGTCAGGCAGCGTCAGCCCCCCAGTAAGCGTCAGCGTATCCGGGATTGCCACGGTGCGCTCCCCAGCCGGTTCACCTGGCAGATACCATTGGGTCAGCGTCACCATGCCGTCGGGTGCCTTGACGCTGATGAGGTTCCCCTGGGCGTCATAGGCGAAGTCCGTCTGCTCCGCAGAGATCTCATCTGTCAGGTCATACATGGTGGTGCCTGTCATTTTTCACCTCTGGTTTGCAGTGCGGGCGAGTTTGGCATTACGGTAACGCGCGTGGCCAGGCTTTGCAGACGCGGGGCCGCTTTAGCGTTCACTGTGTGCGTATAATAGCTCCTCGTAGTACTTCCCGTGCCGTCCGCGCGGGTTTCGGAAACGCTGACAGGCCTAGGGCCTGCGGCGGAGTACTCCCATTCACGTACCGTGACCGTGCCGTCAGAGGCAGTATGAATGGAGGTTCTCGTTCCGCCCGGCCCTGGTATCAGGCTGACGTCTCCGCGCCAGCGCCAGAACTCCTTCATCGCAGCCCCCTCACCGCCTGGCAGAAACATTCGGGCCATCACTGCCGGCACAACCCACGTCCCGTCATCCGCCACCAGCCCGCTGCGCCAGGTAATGAACTCGCGCTCGCCGTCCTCTCCGATCACACAATCAAGCAACCGGTCAAACAACGGGTCGTTACAATAGCCGAAGCGGACCTGCTTCCCTTCACGCCCTCCCACGGGGCGGCGGGTCACCGTCCTCAGAAGGCAGTCCTCGATCTCCAGACGCACCTCATACGCTTCAGAGGTATCCGGCCAGACTGTAAACACAGAGGCGTATCTCCCTTTAGCGACCGGGCTGCTGTGGGTTGCGGTCAGTAACACCCGTTCACCATCACTCACTGAAAGCAGTCGTACATGGCCCTTCATGCCGTCCCAACTGAGTGTCAGTGTGGCACCATCCTCGCGACCAATGCTGACCGGCACAAGGACCACTGCGCGGGTTTTGTAAAGTTCTATTTCGCGCTCGTTAGCGGCTATCTGCGAGCCGTAGTGTTTTGCGCGACGCAGGGCCTCCTCTTTTTTGTGTGATGGCGACCAGCTTCCGTCGGACCAGGTAACGTCCCCCGCCTCCTTAGCAATGTTATCCTGCATCGCCTTTAATGTTCTGAGATTGGCATTTAGAGCAGTCAGCCTCTTCTCAACGGACAATTTGAAGTCCTCTCCCGCCTCCTCGGCTCCGCCGGGCTGGCCAAGTGTGACCACTTCACCGTCGGGGAGCCGCACGGTGAGCGTGCTGAGCACGCTGAATTTAATGTTATCTTTTAACAGCTCGCCGCTCAGCATCATGTCCCCAAGCGTCAGGCTTTCTCCTCTGCCCAGCGCGGCCATATTATCTTCAGTTAGCGTAAAGGTCCGGCCACTAAGGTGCCTGAAACGACGCAGGCGGTTGTCGAAGGAAGTGCGGCGAAAGGCCCAGCCGTCTCCGAGAGCACTCTCATTGGCACGGGTGGCGGCGTAATGCAGGGAGAGATCAAGCCGCACGCGGGGGTCAGTTCGCGACTGCAGCACCACCAGCGGATAGTGGGCGTGGTAGAGACCGGTAAGAGGATCTACACCGCTTTCAGTTTCACCAGAGGTGTCAAAAACCTCGGAGCCGAGGGTAAAAGCGGCATCCTCACAGAGCGTGCTGGAGACCTTACTGAGAGGGGTACGCAGGCGGTTATACCCGTCTGACTGAACAGGCAGCGCGTGAGAAACGCGCTGGCGCGACACCACTGTAATGCCAAAGGGCAGCGCGGTCTCGCCGTCTGGCGCAAAAACGCCGAGCCCGGCAAGAGGAGGAAGGCAATAGATATTGACATTGCCCCCCAGTTGCCAGAAGCGCTCAGCATCGCTTAATAAGCGTACATTGACGCCAGCATATTTGTCTGGGGCATCAGCGTTTATTAAATTCCAAAGCGGCAGATACTGCGGGTTATCATCACCATACCTGATATAACACCCTGCAGTCGTTTGACGAAGTGAGGTGTTTATTTTAGGTATGTTCTCAATGAGTGCAGAGGAGCTGATAGTTTGCTTGTATCTGAAAAGGCCTAAGGGATTCAAACGATCGTAGTAGTCATCGTTAACGGTATATCTTTCATCCACATAACCGAATAATCCAGATAATTCGTCCCTATTGGTCAATAATGCCTGAAAAACCTCAGCATCCGGACGTTTTTGATCCCACGAAATGGCATAGCGTTTTCCTGTAATGCTCAGAAAAGGAATTAACGTCTCTAACGGTTCTGATTCCAGAACATCCCCAATCCCTGTGAAGAAATATCCCCGTTCTGAGTTCTGAACCTTCATTTTACAACAGACAGCATAGTGGATTGGACTTTGCGGATCAGGAAGATCAATGAGTGGTGTGTTTATGCCATCATCCTGTTCCTGAGGGACATTTTCAACCCTGCTAAATTCGTCAGCGACGAACGCCGGGAGGTATAGCCTGCTGCCCAGGTTGATTGCGTGCTGCCCTGCACGCTTACGGTAGTGCGCCGGGTCATCCAGTTTTTGCTCATCACGTTTAAGCGCTCCATGCGGGTCCGCAAGGGGCACAGCGTTATCTTCCGCATCAAGCGGTTCAAACGGATCAAGCGTAATGTCCAGTCCGGCAAGCTGAGGTACGAGAACTCGGCTGCCCGCGGCTGCTGGCACTGGCGTCAGGCCATTTTCCCCGCGCCCGCCGGCCCGCACGAAGTCACTGCGGCGGTTAATACTGGTGCAGAATTCCTCCTGCCAGCTTTCACCGGCAAGCGTAATATCGAGCGTTTCGCACACCCGCTGCGTTGTGCGATCCCGAACCTGCAGCCAGAGGGTCTGACCGGCGTTCATGTTCACATCCGGCAGCACCAGGACCGGCTGAAGGTTACCCGTGAAAGGGGCCGTGCAGACGATGCGCGACCTCCCGCCCCAGCACCAGAGGCGCACCACACCCGCCTGAGGCCCCTCATGGAACACGTCATCACTGTCAAGATAGCCTGCCCGAAGCCAGGGCTTTACCGTATCATTATCGTTAATCTGAGCGGCTAAAGCCGAAAGCCAGTTGTCCTTCTGGCGGTTATTTACACCTGCTATGAATGTCAAACCACAAAGCACAGAGCCATCTTGCTCGCTGATAACAGCGACCGACACACGCTCTCCCTCATTGAGATCGCGCTCTGCGCTGAACCAGTAAGGACTGTTCCAGATACATTCCCAGGCACCAATGACTGCTGGCTCAAACCGGCTCATATCTGGCAGCAGATAAGTATCGCCTGCCGCCTCCTTATTACGCAGAGTGCTGCTGGCTGTGTCTGGGCTCATAACATTCTCCTGGCTCCGTTGTTGATTTTTTTATCGAGGCAAAAAGCAGGGGTACACCGCATCGGCGAAAAACGCGCCAATACGGTCATAAATGCACCATTTTTATGCTAGCGCAAAGTCACGATGATGAAGCAGCAGCAACGCTGGATTTCAGAATAATCGCAGAGTAATTTTCATCAAAAGCAGGCGGTTAGAACGCTCTAAGACCTGAAAGAATTTATGCATTTTTGAAGCGTAAGTATCCAGTCTTAGACTTAGGCATGACCCGGGAGATATCAGTGGATCCTCACGGCCAGCTCGTTAAGTAGCGCAGCCAGCAACTTGAGAGAGAGCTCCTCTGGCATCATTCTGGCGTGATGAATCACAACTATGCGTTTCACTCCATTCCGATCGCTTATTATGGCTTTGACCGATACGATAACTTTCAGGATAGTTGTCGTATTACTAAGCCAGCCGCCAGTTTATGATCGGCATCGTCCATTTCGCCGCCGCCGCATCCTTTGCCAGCCAGATCGCCTTTCTCACAGATCTATCCCCCGGGAACACATTTCGTTTTGAACGCCTGTCTGAACACGCTGTTCAGTGATTCGATGGGATTTGTCGTGTAAATCCTACGTTGGATATCTTCCGGATAAGCAAATGACGTGCTCAGATTCACCCGGTTAGCTCGCCTGCTTTTACTGATTTGTGGATTACGGTCATCGCAGGATTTAGCGATCGCATCCAGCGCCGCATGACCGCGCTCTTACATCGGCGCGTCAAATTGACTCAAGGTCTCGGGTAAAGGCTTTATAGTCTTTCCACATGACGTATCTCAGGCTGTAGCGGAATATAAAACTACACGCGTGTCTGTCGCATTATTTTTGCGCGAATCAGGCCGTGAGAAGTCATGTCAAAAACGTTTTCAGCAGCCTTATTTCGAGGATATTATTCAAGTTAGTAATCGAATTAATTAAGCTACGCGGCGTTCCTTTCCGGGGTTCAGCTATACGGTACCTACCGGAGCCCAGTTTCACGTTGATCATGACAAGTGTCCGGGGTGTTTTTGACGTGCAGATTCATATATAGCCTGACGCTACGCCTGGATGGTCCTGGCATTGGTGCTTTTTCCAGCGTAACGCATATTATTACGGTGTGACGGTGACCGGACATATACGCTACTCCATCTAAAGCAGCTATAACGCGCGTCGGTGCTGCGCAGGATATAACTTTAAAGGGCATATCCATTACGCAGATCATATTGAACATAAGCTCTCATTCACCCGACAGGTTCGTTTGTTTAGCATCGATGAGGTTTCACATGCGGGAATTTATGGCTACCATTTTTCCCTGCCTGACACATGATTTATTGTAAATTGCCTTGGAGGCCATGAATCTGGCTATCCGTCGCAAAACGGCTTCGGAGAGTAATTCTGGCAAAGTGATTGTGCGCAGCAAGGTGAACGCCCCATCCAGGGGCCAGGCTTCAGGCATGCGAGAGTTTCAGGATGAATGTAATAGTGTAAACAAACTAAGACCTGTCGTTGAATCGCATACTGCTTCTTAACTTTGGTTTGAAACTCGTCACAGGCATAAAACTGGCACGCAGGTATGAATTTTTAATGTGACAGCGTCACTTTTAATTTTGGTCAGACAATATAGGTAATATTGAAAACTATTAACTCGTATGAGATGAGATGAGATGAGATGAGATGAGATGAAATGATAATATTAGCAGTCGTGTTAATGGCCTGTGCAGTTGTTAGAACATTGCTGCGACGAGCACTTCAACCTGCAATGTACTTATGCTGCCGACTAAATTGTATCTGCTTCACTCCGGATGTGGACACAGCAGTTCCATGGCAGCCGGTGACCGGGTTGTTCTGATATCGGTTAATCGGCGATAACTACCTTGACTATTCACTTTTACGAGCTCTGAAATCTTTTAACCCAACATCGTCCTGCTTCTGCTTCAATTCTGCGTCTGGCTGCACATACCCTGCTCCTGCCTTAGTTCTGGAACTCTTTTCCAGTCCTTTCTTTCAGATAGATTTATCCGGGTCACGACCATAAGACTCAGTTTTCCGGGGAAAAAAGGCAGCTGATCAGACTGTTTTTACAAAAACACAAGCACCAGTCAGGTCTAAAAAAAGCTAGCGAAGGGGGGCTTCTTTATTGTTGTTCGCCAGTAAGGGACGCCTTTTTCACTTTATCTTAATCACAATAAATATAGTTAATTTAATCACATAAGTGAATAAGCTCATTGAATTTAGCCAGTATGCAACGATTTGGTTATGATGTTACGTTTAATGTGCAGACTACATTTGGGTCAGGACTTTACGCACTGAATTCCGAAACAGGGGTTAACTGACAGCATCTTTGAGCCGTTAAAACATCATCGCCCTGATCAGGGGTCCTGAATGCATATTCAACGACCTTACTGAGTCGCTGAAGAGCATATTCAGGCTGCTTAAGATATAGCCAAGGAGACTGTAGCTGTAAGCTGCCTGATAATTTGTTCAGTTTCATCAGGGAAGTTGAATGATGATTTGGGTGTCATTAAAGTGATATATATCGACTTGCAATTTCATCCAGCACCAAACCAAAATCAACAGGCGTGATCAGCCCTAATTTCTTGCATATTTCACCCACTTCAGATGAAATTTTTTTTTCCGCATATTGCTTAAAGGATGCCTGTTGGTTTTTATTTAAAAAAACACGAGGAAATTTTTGCTGTGCAGATGAAATAACTGAGGTTACAAAAGGATTTGCACCCGCTCCGGAAGGAATAAATACATCATGATTATTTTTTTGCCCTGCAAGCCCCGCCTTCTGTGCTGCGTTTCCAGCTTCTTTGATGAAGCCTGAAATATCTATCCCTCTTGAAATCATTTCTTTGCAAAAGTAGTCCTTCTTGTTGCTATAGACTGACGCGAGTATGGCATCACATGTCTGTCGGGCATATGTATGATCTTCGTCCGCAGTTAGTGTGATTTTTAAATCTGTTAGCTTCTGAGAGATAAAATCCCTGACGACTTTTGAGTCGATTACTTTAGCATTGATGTTATTGTAAAAAGATTTAGCACGATCAATATCATTATTGCACGCTGTTTTTTCGTGAAATAACTCTCTGACGCTAAAGCTTCTGTTTACTATTTTTTTCATCTTATCAAAGAAAGTAGTGTTATTGCTCTTTGTTTTATCACACGTTGCTTTCAGTTCGATGTCAATTCGGACGGTTTTTTGATTCGATGATGATGATATAGCCATAATTACCCTCCACTTATATTTACTATACATATATAATAAATAACGAGCAGGGTATTTCAAAAAGCGCTTAATCTCATAATTACTGCGGAAGAATAGATCACATTCTCATTACAATATAAAGAGTTTCAAAGCCTGAACCGCTCATTACTTTGTAAAACTCGAATATTTATACTGAAGTGGGTAATAAAATCAGTGGAAACAGCATAATCCTTTTTAACTTCCTCATGAAAAAGGCTTTAACTACTGTTACTTACTTAAAGGGGCTAAACACTGTCATTACAAGTTATCTGAAAGTTTTTTCTAACCGAATAATTAAGAAAAAAGAATCCGGATGATGCTATCATTTTCTTTTTAGCCTAACAGAAATCCTCACTATCAGTCACTTTTCCGGAAAATCCTCTCCAGGGCGCATAATTAACGTTACGATATACTGTATTCCGAATCATCGCTCATTGAAAATAGTGGGCTTATCAATAGTTTTTTAAACCTGCAGTGAAACAATCCTAATCGCTCCCTTTTATCACTAAGTATAAAAATACCCTAAATGATGGTCTTCCCGGTCAGTGAACCTCCCTCTGAGCCTGGTAACTACCGCTGCGTGAAGTTAATGTGTTCCCCGGAACGGAATTAATAACATAAATATAATTATAATTACTTCGCATTATGCTCATGGTTGAATCGCCACGGATAATCTAGACACTTCTGAGCCGTTGATAATATAGGTTTTCATATTCAGCCGGTGACATCTGCTCGCTCGAACCATGTCGACGCTTACTGTTATAAAACATTTCGATCTAATCAAAAGTATCGCTTCTGGCTTCGTCTCTCGTTCCGTAGATCTTTTTCTTAATCCGTTCGCGTTTCAGTAGCTGGAAAAAGCTTTCCACAACCGCGTTGTCATGGCAGTTACCGCGACGACTCATGCTGCCTTCCAGACCATGTGATTTCAGGAACGACTGCCACTCATGGTTCGTGTACTGACTGCCCTGATAAGAGTGAACCAGTATCTGTTTTGAGTATTACGCCTCCACACCGCCATAAGTAATGCGTTCAGGACAATCTCTTTAGTCATGCGGGGTTGCATTGACCAGCCAATAACTTTTCGGGAGAACAGGTCAACCACCACGGCCAGATACAGCCAGCCTTCGTGGGTTCGGATGTAGTTTATGTCTGTCACCTAACGCTCATCCGGTGAGTCCGGATTGAACTGCCGCTGGAGCCTGTTGGGTGCCACGATGCAGGCTTCGCCTATACGTGCCCGTGGGCTACGGTACCCAACCTGAGCCTTTATTCCGGCACGCTTCATCAGCCGCCAGACCCGGTTCACTCCGCACTGCTGTCCGGTATCACGCAGATCGAGATGGATCTTGCGATAATCATAGACGCAGCCAGACTCATGCCAGAACTGTTTAATCTGTCCGGTCAGCATCTGGTCTGTCTGGTGACGCTGTGAATGTGGCTGCTGAAGTCAGAAATAAAATACACCTGGAAGGACATCCAGAACCCGACAAAGCAAACGAACAGGCCAGCAACGGCTGTTGTCGCGGATAAAGGCGTACCTCAGTCGGACAGCTTTGCGAAATATCCCGCGGTTTTTTTAATATGTCCCTTTCGTCGGTGACCCGCTTCAACTCTTTCTGAAGACGGCGGATCTCGGCCTGAGCATCTGACTGTTCATTTTTAGTGGAAGAATCCGGACCGTACTTCTTTATCCAGACGTAAAGACTGTGAGTGGTGATATCGAGACGTGTTGCAACACTGGAAACAGAATGACCACGATCAACAACCTGTTTGGCTGCTTACATTTTAAACTCTTCTGGATAACGCTTACCGCTCATAGGCACCTCTATTTAAACATCTTAAATGACTATGATGTGTCGGTTAAACCCGTGGCGATTCATTGTACCTTTTATTCTTACCCTTGTGAGGGTTAATGTTGTTTGTATTAGGATAAGATTTAGCTATTCGATTAAGAGTAATCCTAACTTAGCCAAACTCTCCGCCCAACCTGATAGATGATCAGTGGTAAGCGGGTGGATTTGACCCTATATATCCAGACGCATTTTCTCTTTTGCGGTTACGATAATTTCCTGCGTATAAATTCCCGCAGCGAACGATATCCCAGCGCGCTGTGCGGATGATGTTCATTGTAATGGCTGAACGCCACTGCCAGATTGATCAACGCCATCTGGCTGTCCGGTTTTGGCATGATGCTGATGTAATCCCGTTTTATCGTCTTCACGAAGCGCTCTGCTATGCCGTTGCTCACCGGACTGCGCACTCCTGTCGTGCAGGGTGCCAGCCCCCAGCATCCGGGCGAACGCCCGCGTTTCATGTGCCCTGTAGGCCGAACCGTTGTCCGTCAGCCATTCCAGATGCTCTGACGGCAGATGCTGTCACCAACGGTGCAAAAGTGGGTCTTCCGCAACTTAGGTGGAGTTGTTTAAGCCAGAGGGCTCATGACTCGTCGTCGCAGTAACTCGAAGCCAGCTCGACCGTACATCTGCCGTTTCAGCATTTTTAGGCGGTTTACATGGCCTTCCACAGTCGATTGAAGTCGCTAATCGCCTCGGCTGCTCGTCGCTGAACCTGCACGGAACCGGGCTGAACAACATTGGACTGCCCGTGAAACCCGTTGAAGTTGTAACCGGTGCGATGTGGCTGAAGGCAAAAGAAACGCTGGATGCGCTTGCTGCATTGGGCGAAAAGGCGGGTAAAGTTTTCACGCTGTAAAAAACCTGAATACTGCTGTTGACCATCCGGGCACACCTTTCGCGAAAGCGGAAGATACCCTGGCGCTGGTTGCCGCGGTAAAAAGCCCATACCTGAAAATGAACCTGGATATTTATCACGCACAGATCGGTGAAGGTAATCTGGTTGAATTGATTCGGAAAAGTAACAAGCACATTGGTGAAATCCAGGTTGCTGACGTGCCTGGTCGTAAAGAACCGGGTACTGGTGAGATTAACTACAAAGCTGTTGCCCGCGCTCTTCAGGGCATCAACTACCATGGCGTAGTCGCGCTTGAAGGTTGGGCATCTGGTGATTCGGTGGTAGCACTGGAAGCTTTCCGCGAAGCGTTCACCCTGTAATATCTGACGTTACTCAGAACCTCTGAGAACATATTTAGCATCGCTTCTCAGATCATGGAAAGCGGTGCTTTTTATTTTGAAGGATAGAATTATGAGCTTATCAAAGCGTATTCATGTTGGTGTGAGTCCACTGTCCTGGACTAATGATGTACTTGAAGATCTTGGCGGTGATATTCCACTGGAAACCTGCCTGGAAGAAGCCGCCATCGCTGGTTATGAAGGTATCAAGCTGGGCCATAAATTCCCCAGAACAATTCACAAACTCCAACCACTTCTCTCTAACGCAAAGCTTAAACTGGCATCCGGCTGGTTTAACGGGTTTCTTGCTGAGCGTAGCTTCGAGGAAGAACTTGAAGCCGTCCACGATCATGCATTACTTTTAAAATCACTTGGTGCTAAAGTTATAGTTTATGGCGAGTGTGGAGCCATGCTAGGAGGTGCGCCTTTAGATAAGCCATTATCGCTTTCTCCAGCGCTCAAGAATATCAGTCTGGAGCATTATGCGCAGAAAGTTAATAATTTGGCTGTTTCATTACTTAAAATCTATGGTCTGCGTCTCGCTTACCACCATCATTTAATGATGGTGGTTGAAACTAAAGAGGAACTAGAAGCTTTCCTGGAAGCAACTGATGATTTAGTAGGTATCGTATTAGATTGTGGACACGCTACAGCCGCCGGGATAGATATTAACTGGGTACTAGAAAATTACGGAAATCGTGTTGCACATATTCATTTGAAGGATGTACGTGGTGATGTATTAGATAACGTTATCAATAATGACCTGAGCTTCAATGATGCAGTGAGGAAAGGGCTTTTTGCAGTCCCGGGCGATGGGATTGTTAATTATAGCAAAGTTATTGATTTTGTGAAGGATTCAAACTACGAGGGTTGGATCATTATTGAAGCAGAACAAGATTCTGAGAGCGCACCACCATTGGAAACAGTCAAAAAAGCGCGTGCATGGGTTCAGAAAGAGATTGGAATCTGAGTCTCCAATAAAAAGTAACCATCGAGTTACTATGTAGGGTCGTTTGGCGCTCATTGAGCGCCTTTTTTATTCAGTGAACTAGAACTGGCCAATCCTTCTTTTTTTTATAAATAAGTATATATTTAACCTGGCTATTTTATCTGCGATAACTAGAAGCGAAAATTTCTTGTCTAAATTATTTTCAGCATTATCAGCTTGTCATTCCCAGAATTTTATATCTAAAAGAATGACATTAATTCGACAATCTAATTCAGCATCGTATAACTCTTCCTTTAACATTTTTATTCCTAAGTGTTGTCAAGAGTAAATTTTGGGCTTAGAGATGTATTTATTTAAGTTTAAATGGTGAGAAATTTTAATCATTGAGAGTTTACACGGTGTGATGAGTCGTCACAATTTAATTCATAAGTATACTATTATTTTTAACCTAGCCTATGGAGAGGTATTCCTATTATGGATATAATTGTAAGTTGAACCTTTATGAGAATTATTATAAACCCCTTAGTTTACGGCCTGATCTAATTAATTGTTGCCTAATATGAAATGATTATGATTTCACTTTATAAGCATATGGGTTAAAGTCAAAAAACCTACTAAAGATAAGTAATATATTTATTTCCCGATATGAAAGTGCAAATTTCTAATATTACCTTGATTTTTTGAGTATTTCGCCGCTTGCTGTTCCAATATCGAGGCTAAAAAAATAACTAAACATATTTAACCTAATATAATTAGACCTACATCACTCTGGCTCTCTACTGCTGCAAGATCATTCAAGACAACGCCAATGTCATATAACAGGTTTATTTAATGAACTTCGCGGATCTCGCCCTTATCTACTGACCACAAGATCACTTCTGAACTCTGACCTTATATAATTATCTTTTTATATAAGGCTAGACAAACGGCAAAAACCCCCTGTGTCGGCCATCACCCCTGCTCTTCCCGCAGAATTAACGTAGCGCTGCCGTCTGATAAGCGGGCAAATATTGAGCATACATGAACGATATCACCGGTTTTACTGGCGTGGCCTTCAGCGGCAGCGCCGGTGACAATCTCAACGCGAAGCTGGCCGCGTTCGTCCGGCGCCGCGAGGCCTTCTCGCTTAACACGTGGCGCCAGTTGCTGAGCGTGATGCGGATCTGCTGGCGCTGGTCGCAGGACAAACGCCGTTCATTTCTGCCGATGTCGCCGGAGGATATGCAGGATTATCTGTTCCACCTGCAGGCGATTGGCCGATCAACCTCAACCATATCAGTGCACGCTGCGCTTATATCAATGTTACACCGTAACGCCGGACTGGTGCCTCCTACTATATCGCCCGACGTGATGCGCTCCAAAAAGAAAATTAACCGTACCGCCATCGTATCAGGCGAGCGCACCGGGCAGGCGGTGCCCTTTTGCCGGCCGGACCCGAATCGTCTCGATGCTGCCTGGAAGCATTCGCCCCGCCTCCAGCACCTGCGGGATCTGGCTTTCGTCCACGTGGCGTACGGCACCCTGCTGCGAATGAGCGAGCTGTCACGCCTGCGGGTGCGGGACGTTACGCGCGCGGCTGACGGCCGCGTTATTCTCGACGTGGGCTGGACCAAAACCATCCTGCAGTCAGGCGGCATCGTCAAGGCGCTGAGCGCGCGCTCATCAGAGCGGCTTATGGCGTGGATCCGCGCGGCGGGCATGGCAAACGAGCCTGATGCCGTACTTTTCTGCCCCGTTCACCGCTCAAATAAGGTGACCGGCGTCCCGACTGTGTCCCTGAGTGCGCCAAGTCTGGAAGATATCTGGCACCGGGCAAGGCGGCATGCTGGCCAGACTTCACGCCCTGAAACCAATAAGGGGCGTTACGCGAGCTGGAGCGGCCACAGCGCGCGCGTCGGTGCCGCGCAGGATATGGCCAGGAAAGGCGTATCCATCGCGCAGATCATGCAGGAAGGCACCTGGACCCTGACCCAGACGGTGATGCGGTATATCCGCATGGTCGAGGCGCATAAAGGGGCCATGGTCGCGCTGATGGAAGATGAGGATTAGTCTGGCCTGCTGCGCGCCTTTTAAAAAATTCCCCGGTATGGCTACCTCCTGCTGAAGGGGATTTTAAGTGCATATTGCTTACTAAAAATATTGTGGCCTGAGGCCGGCTCCCCACTCCTCCGGGCCCTTTCCGGACTCATGCTCCACCGTGCTTACCCCGCTACTGCTGGCGGTGTTTAGTCAGAAAAATTAAGTAATTAACTTAAGTGAGTTGTGAATGACGGCCATCCATTCACAGCACACCTGCTATTGGCATGTCAGTAATCTGGCTTATGATTTGCTCTGGCTTTTAATCAATATCTGCGGCGAGAACGGTACTTTTTCATGTCGCAGGTTCCTGATATCTGTGCGGGTCTGACCGTGGAGCATCTGAGCGGAAGAGTACCCATGCGGCTGCAAACATAGGTGTTTTGTGTGGCTGCCTGAATTAACCTGATGAAGTCATGCATGATGCGAAGGAAAATATATGGCCATCGATAAAAACGGATTTATCCCGCTGCCTGCCTTCACCGGCTTTCAGCCGGCTTTTTCGCCCCTGATAGCTGACGTAGGGCATAAACTGGAGGCCGCGATGTCAGACCTGATCCACAGCGTTTATGTATATGGCAGCCTGGCTGAAGGCAGAGCAAAGGAGTCGGTTTCTGATCTCGACCTCACGGTGATATACAGCCGTGAGCCGGATGACCTCGCGACCAGTGAACTTACGGCAATCATGTCCGGCCTTGAGCAGCATTATCCGGTCATCAGTAAGATAGATATCGACTCTGGCGTTCTGGATACCGTTATGCTGCCTGCTAATGCAGAGCGATGGGGCTATTGGCTGAAACATCACTGTATCTGCATTTATGGAGAAGATCTGCGAGATCACTTTAAACCTTTCAGGCCCTCAAAGAGTATCGCGATTGCTGTTAACGGTGATTTTTATACTGTGCTGAACGGCTATATTTCACGGATGAAGCCCTCCCTTGAGCCTTCACAACGGCATGCGCTCCAGCGGGCGGCAGCTCGCAAGGCTATCCGGTCGACAAACATTCTGAGGGATGAAAGCGATACGGACTGGCCGTCAACGCTGGAGGAGCATCGTGAAAAATTTAACGATCGGTATCCGGCCCTCGCGGAAGAAATGGATTACCTGCTCAGCATCAGCCACCGCCCGCGCGGCGACATTATGACTTTTGCCGGAAGAGTCTCAACATATTCCTACTGGCTGAATGCCGAGTTCAGCACGCGTAACCGATAATCCCAAATGAGCTGGCGGAGGCTTCAGCAGACACCTTTCTGTCAGCAGCGGAAGATATTCCGGATGAAGAGCCCCAGGCTTATGAGTCAGCAAACAACAGCGACAATGCACGATGGAATGTTTACGGCGTTCTGTCGCGCCCGCAAACCTCGCGTGAGGCTAACGGATTGTTCATATCGTCAGGATTTCGCGCCAAATGCGATCCCAGCACACTCCGTCCGGAGTCCGGCCGTTTGGCTAAAAAGGATCCGCGCGGCTGTCAGCAGGCGTGAAATTATATTCCTGTGATGAGTGCGCATTCGTTCACGCCCGCCCTGCTTGTCTCGTGACGATGGATGAGTCTCCCGCCAGAAAACCTCATATTCCAGGCTGTATCCCTGCTTACCCGCCGGACATGAAAAAGCCCGCATAGGCGGGCTGACTGATTATCACTATTTATCGCCGTAGTGATAGCGGGCTGCATAGATAATGATCTCTCCGTTCTGGATTGAGTAGACCAGCCGGTGGCTCTGATCGATGCGGCGCGAATAGAGCGCCGGATCTTTGTGATGCCGCAACCGTTCAGGTTTTCCAATGCCGGTCAGCGGATCGGCCTCTATGCTGTGAAGTAACTGTCGGACGCGTTCAAATTTCTTTTTGTCTGTATCACGCCAGTAGTTAAGATCGTCAGCGCCATTTTTCGTGAACTTAATATTCCACTTCGACAAACTCGCCGCGCTCCGCCTGTTTCATTGACTCATTAATATGCGCTGCGTTCGCCGGGTTGCTGAAAAGATACACCGTTTCTATCAGTGCCTCATACTCTTCCGCATCGATTATCACAACGTCAGGTGCGTCGCGGCGCATAACGCGGACAGGCTCGGCGTCGTCGGTGACACGCTTCATCGTATCTGCGAAATGTTTGCGGGCATCGGTAAAATTGATTGAATGCATGTTGTTAACTCCCATCAGGTGATGACCATTATGAAACATGTACTCAAATAAGTACAATTTAAATTGCCCCTATTTTATTTCAGGACGACGCCCCTGCAATGCAAAGGTTAGGAAGGGAAGCGAGAGAGTCTGATCCCCGGAATCCTTATGACGTCAGTATATCCGCTATCCTTACAGCAGGAGGTGTCTATGTGCGGACGATTTGCGCAGTACAGCAGCCGTGATGAGTATTTTGACTCACTCGGTCTGAAACCGGACGAAATCACGTTCGACCCGGAGCCTGTTGGCCGTTTCAACGTGGCGCCCGGCACAAAGGTGCTGCTCCTCAGCGAGCGTGAGGATACGCTGCACCTCGACCCCGTGTTCTGGGGTTACGGCCCGGAATGGTGGGATAAGCAGCCGCTCATTAACACACGCGGTGAAACGGCGGCGAGCGGCC
Organism: Pantoea sp. BJ2; assembly: GCF_040255075.1. Taxonomy (NCBI): domain Bacteria; kingdom Pseudomonadati; phylum Pseudomonadota; class Gammaproteobacteria; order Enterobacterales; family Erwiniaceae; genus Pantoea; species Pantoea sp. BJ2. The sequence continues at coordinate 45,984 of NZ_CP158294.1, read as the reverse complement.
GCATGTTCAAGCCGTTGTGGAATATTGACAAGATGCTGCCCGAAACGGTTTTCTACCGCACCCAGCATGACATCCTGCACGGTTTCTTTGTCATAGCCACCCGTGCCTGCAGCCCAGTCGATTATCTCCCGATCACAGCAGTCCTGTGCGAAGGTTACCCGCAACTTTTCGCCATTGTCGCAGCGGAACTCAAAGCCGTCTGAGCACCAGCGTCGGTTGCTCTCGGCTACCGCAACGCGTCCTTTATGGGCCCGCTTCCGATGGTTATCCGCAGGTTTTCGCTCAAGAAGAAGATGGTGCGTACTCATAATCCGGTACACTCGTTTTGCGTTAACTACAGGCTGCCCGTCCCGCTCAGATTCTCGTCGCAACAGTGCCCATACCCGTCGATAACCGTAGGTGGGCAGGCTGGCCACGTCCGTATTTATCCGGGACAACACCGCGTTATCGTCAAAACGGGATTGCCGCCGGTGATCCTGCCAGTCAGGCAACCGGTGAACCCTGATACTCAGCTGCGCACGCGACACACCAATACTTCGGCAGACGTCGGTTATTCGTCGTCGCCGGGCAACAAGGGCGCATGCGCAATCCATTTTTTTGCCCGACCGAACTCCACGGCCTCTTTAAGTATTTCAGCTTCCATCGTCTTTTTGCCCAGAAGACGCTGTAGTTCACGGATTTGCTTATTGCCGGAAGCAGGTTCAGATGCAGGCACAACTTCTTCGCCTGAAGCCACGGCAGTTAGCGAGCTGTCTTCGTATTGCCTGCGCCATTTGAAAATCTGGTTGGCATTGATGCCATGCAGGCGGGCGACATGAGACACGGTCATACCGGGTTCCATTGTCTGCTGAATAATGGCTATTTTTTCCTGCAGCGTACGGCGGCGACGCCGCTCAGGCCCTGATAACACTTCAACCATCTTATTATTCTGACTGGTGTTAAACATAGGTCCAAGACTACCTCTTATTTTAAGAGAGGCGAAGTGTCTGGTGATCTATGGGGCCAGTCTAGCGGGAAGGTTTTGACGCGACCAGCAGCATTAAGCATAAAGAATGCCAGACGTTTACTGTAAACACGCAGAGTGTGATGATTGACCGACAGACGACTAAGATGAAGCTGCTACAAATTGCCCGCCAGAATGGTGAGCCACTGGACAGGCATACGCTTTACACAATCCGAAGCGGAGTAGCTCAGGCTCTGCAGGCTAAAGAGCGCCACCGGCAACGCACGACTGCCCCTGAGTTCCAATGGCATAAACCAGCACCGCGCCGCTAAAAAGTTGTTATGGCAGCAGCCAGTTTATCTGAGTGGTCTGCCTGACGTTTCCATGCACTGTAAATGTCTTTAGTCCTTGCTTTACCAGCTTTTATCTGATAACCCGCATCATTGAACCTCTCAGCGATGATGCGCCCATTATCAAAACCCTGCCGGATGGTTTCTGAAGCAATGCGGATCACAGCTTCTTCATCGTACGGCAAGGGTGGAATCCCCTGCTTACCGCCAATCAGAGCATCAGCGGCGACTTCCATCCTTTCCACCAGCGACATCATCCGAGCGTCAGGATTAATATCTGGCTGGTTCAGTTTCTGTCGAATGGCATCGACAAGCCATACGGTTTTATCGCCACTGGAAGAGCTAATAGCATCGGTAAAAGACTCGCTTAGTTCAGCAGGCACACGGAAGGTCACGGAAAGGGATTTGCTCAAAGGCCACCAACTTAAGTGAATTGGTGACCATCTTAGCATTTTAAGACAGGAAGAATGTTGGTTCAGACTACCCCGTTGTTGGTTCAATCCGGGGGTATGTTGGTTCACTTTTTTGAAAATAAACCTTATAAAACAGTCATCTTTACAAATTGAACCAACTGAACCAACTGAACCAACTGAACCACATGTTTTTTCATATATATAACGCGAGCGCGAACATGCGGCTTACTTTTAGTGATCCAGATCTTTCAGTATCTATAAGACATATCAAAATATCTGGATCATTCATTCATGCCAGCTTCAAAGTAATGCGGGTTTAATGAAAATCGAACGTGATCGACGTAACAGAGTTAACGCTAAACATGCCTAATCGGACGCAGTTGAGAAAAGTTGCGGCTATGCTTTCTGTGACTTTACTTAACTCAAACCGGAGGCATTATGGCGGAACATAGAGGCGGTGCCGGCAATTTTGCAGAAAACCCTCAGCGAGCGGCTGAAGCTGGTAGAAAAGGTGGGCAGGTAAGCGGTGGCAATTTCAGAAATAATCCAGAGCGTGCTATTGAAGCAGGCAGAAAAGGCGGACAGGTAAGCAGAAGAGGAAAGTCAGGAAGCGTGTCGTCGTCTTAGTATCATCACCCTGGGTTACGATTGACATCGCATTCGGGGTGTTACGTTAGGGCGAGTATGTTCAATCTCACAAGGCACCATCTTTTACCGTGTACATAAGAGTGTACCTATAAAGAAATAACAAAAGTAAAAATCCAATTGTGTCGCGGCCTTAAACAAAACACTCAAATCAGGTTCAGTTCATCTGCACTGTGTCTCTCTCTTCAGGCCAGGCGCAAGGGTAAATATACATAGACAGACTCGCTGAGAAGCAAGTTCCTCGCCCTCCCGACAAGCGAAGGTAGCAGGAACCCGGCCTGTGCCTTATTCCTCAGGCCCCCTGCCGCAGCCCGGTTTAAACCGGACGTAGCCGTCTCTCTAGCGGCATTACATAGGTTTACGCTTATAAGGGTCATTTGGCCGGTGCGGGAACGGTCCGGCCTTAACCGGAACAGGTGGCGAAACAGTCGGCGGCGCTGAGGGCGGCCCCGGCAAGGTTCTGAGCGCATTTAAATCAATGTTTATCATCTGGGCGATATCCTTCATTTCCTGTTCCGTCAGGCATAAAGGATGAGAAGGTTCTCTCTCAAAATATCGATGTGAAACCGGACGCAAGAGGGATGAAATCAGCCAGCGCTGAAATGCCAGCCTGACTTTGTTATCTGACCAGGGATTCTTACCATCTGCCTGCAATGGCACACTGAAGCTGGTGTTCCCTTCCCCCCCCCCCCGATATTAAGGTAAGTAAGCGAGCAGGCGATAATAGCTCACGCTCATTGCGGGTAATTCCACACTCATCCGCACGGCGTCAGCCTGCGTGTTGCCCTCCTGCGCCTAAGCGCCCGTGTTGCCTTAATTTTCGCTGGTGACGTCGGCCTCCCTGGTCGGTACCAACTCAACAAAACTGGTCAAAAGCACAAATCCCGTTTCGATTGCCTGAAAGTCGTTGACATGAGCCAGGGGCTGGAACCTGCCCGAAATTTGGGCAAATTTTTCCGTGGAGCAATCAAACGCATTCAAGCAAGCCCAGATAATTAAATCCAGGTTGCGCGCATAGCGTATGGCTGTGTCATGACTGGCATACACTGCTTCGTCACCGTCCTGCGGAAAGTTAAGAAAGTCCTACGGATTAGTGATGGCACGGCTATAATCCATGCTAAAAACCATGAAATTGTCAAAGCTAAGTGGAGTTGCCCCCGCTAAATCGGACACGGTTAATTCATAACCAGCAGCGAACTTCTGTATTCCCTCAGTGACTCCATTTTCAGCCCTTTATGGGGATGCCAGTTATTATAGTCTTCCATCCATTGCGTCAGTTTTTCTAATACAGTCACCGCATCCGGCAGGTCATTCACATACACGTAGTCACGCTTGAACGTTTAAACGAACGATTCAGCCATCCCATTGCTCTCCGGACTGCGCACTGGCGTCGTACACACGATGAACCCGAGTGAGGCGGCGAACGTTCTTGTTGAGTCCGCTATGTAGCAACTGCCATTATCGGTCAGCCACTCAACGGCATGTGGCAGGTAAAGCGTATTGTCAAAGCGCTTTTCTACACTCTCTGTCAGCAGATCCTGCACCATAACGCTGTTTATTCCACCTGTTGTCGCCGACCAGCTGATGGCCTCGCGATCACAGCAGTCAGGGCTAAACACCACCCGCACGACCTCCCGATTCCAGCAGCGGATTTCGAAGCCATCTGAACACCAACGCGTATCTGGCTTAAGTGTCACGACGTTGCCGGTATGACAGCGCTCTGGCTTTTTATGGCCAGATTTTGCCAGCAACAGGTTATTCGCCCGCATGATCCGGTAAATACGTTTGGGGTTAACCCGCCAGTTTTGTTCCTTCAGCGCACGATTGAGGTGTGCAGTCACGCGACGATAGCCGTTTGTCGCCCGCTCGCTGCATATCTGGCGGATAAGCGGTAACAGTCGACCGTCATCATCTTTGCTATAGCGGGCTGACCGGTGCTGGCGCTGCTTCAGTAACCGTTCATAAAGATTCGGACGCGATACGCAGAGCACTTCTGCTATTCGGATGAGGGGGTATCGTAGGGTGGTAGCAATGGCATGCGCGATATCAACTTTTTTGCCTGGGCAATCTCAAGCGCGTCCCGAAGGATTTCGGCTTCCATCGTTTTGCGCCCCAGCATTTGTTCAAGCTGTTTGACTTTTTTCTCCAGCGTTTTGACTTCGGAGACGCTGACCACCTCGTCGCCTGCGGCGATCGCAGACTTCCCACCATCGTTCATGAGCCGTTTCCACTTAAAAAGAAGACTGGGTGTGATGCCATATTGCCGGGCAACGAGTGAGACGGTGTAGCCGGGCTGCATGGAGAGCGCAACAAAACGGGCTTTCTCTTCGGGAGTATAACGACGGCGCTTTTGCTCGCCAGTGATCACTTCGATTCTTTGCCCAGGACACTCCTTAAACATAGTTCTATGACTATGTCTTACTGGTGAAGTGTCCGGTTTAAACGGGGGCTAATACACTAAGTATGAAATAACGTTGATCGACGGGTGACACTCTGGTGTTAATGCTCTCAGACCAATTTGGTAAGATCCGGTAGTTCTGGATATAGAAGACTTTCGATCGGGGACTATAAGCTTGATCGGCTTTGTACTGCGTAAATTTTTCCAGTAAAGCGTCCAGCGATACCGGGGTGCCAGAAAATACGCCACCAATCTGTTCAATGTGAGACCGTAGTTTAATGCTGACTGCGACTATCTCGACCGTTTTGCAAAAAAACGCATTGGCGCTTAACGCGCCAAACTCTCACGCTGCCTGTGCTTTGATCTCTTCCTTCTGGCTCTGGGTACACTGGCAATGCTGAGCACGGCGGTCATTCTGCCGCATTCTCTAACAGCCATGACATAGGAATCCCCGCAGGCCTGCAGAAAACGACTCACACCATCATTACTTTTCAGAAGCGTCAATGCATCATTGCTTAACTTACGCCATTAAGATTTGTTGGTTAAAGTAACTCACCACCAGTGTCTACGACTACATTCATAACAACACTGGCATCATAGGAGCTGCAGGTCTTGTACCTCATATAGCTTCCGATGCAGCTAAACGGGTCGTAGCTCCCACCCGCTGATCCTGACAGGGATTCTAAAAAAACGTGGTATATTAAACGGTAAATTCGAAGCATTCTGCCGTACCTCGCGAAAGGGTTGCACACTGCCCTCAATGCATATGTTGGTACTTTGCGGTTAAGAAATACGTTCCATCCCTGCCCCAACACAATTCCAGAATCGGGATAAGGATGGGCTACCTGCTCAACCAGCTGCTTATTTAGAATGTTACCGCTCACCACCGGGCTCGCTTTGACCATTTCAGAAAAAAATTTTTATACCTGACAATTGAAAAAGCAGGATGCAAAAGAGAAATATCAATAACCGGGAGCATTTTTCACGCCAGCGATGGGACGAAGAGAGAACCACAATAAAAACCGCGCAGTTTATTCGCTCAGAACTAACTGGACTTTAAGAGCATTCAGAAGAATGCCTGCTAAAGAACAGACCTTATACACTTCTGCCGGCCAGTCTGCAGGTAATATACAGAAAAAGGAAATTGCATTGAACAGGAAAAACCGAAAGTTTATCCATAGGAAGTGCAGCCTCAAAGCTCAGTACCACTGTGTCACCCCGGTGAACAGCCAGAGTGTGACTATTTTCGATTCGGACCATTGCAGCGGAGTGGTCGACTTACAGTAAACAGAAGGTTTGCTTAACACATCGTGAAAGTACCAATTCAGGGAATAGTAATACAGACCGGAACTACTACATATGGCACACATTATGCTGAAAGGGATCGATGAATACGTAAGCAAATTTATAATCTATCCATTAGAAGGTAGCTTATTACTCTGATATAAGGAAAAAGTGAATGAAACGGGAGATATAATTAACTCTAAATGTTAAAAAAAATAAAAAAATTTCCAAATTCCGGCAAACAAGATGACCTGTGTACAAACGCTAATTATTATAACAATTGAAAGAGCATTATTAATTTAGCGAGATAAGAAATGTAAAGAACTCAATATCAAGATCCGTGCCAAAATTTCTGATATATGTGATTTCCTGTTAGCCAGAATTTAGCAGTGCACGAATAAATAAAGGATGCGCGCATGACTTTTATATATAATGCCAAGAGCCGCCCCTTTGCCATCGACAACACCTGTTAAATACTTCAGGACAAATAGTCATACAATTAGGTTGAATATAATAAAAAGCCCCGTACATTCCCATGCAACCTGTCAACCTTTTAAAATATAAATTTCGTTCAGTTATAACCACTCACAATTACAATCTTCCGTAACTGACAAAGTAATGTCAGTAATAAGGAGGACTTTGCAAACCCTGAAAGTGTATCAACTACTCTTTTCGTTTAATTCCTGTAAAGCCATTTCTTAACGACTGCCCCGTACCCGCCAGCTTCATAAGATAAAAAGGTTAATAATGCAGCACAAACACATGTTAAACAAATTAACCAAAAAATGACAGAAATAAGATACCTAATGCCATCTCTATTTGAGTTTTACATGCATCATATAGCATATATGCGTGCCACATCATTACGAAAATCAACACTTATTACCAAGAGAGGGTAATTTATGAAACTTACTAACATACAGGAGCCGTCGTCTCTTGTTTCATCCGGAGTGATAAAGACTCATAAAGCGCTGGCAAATATAATGTCGAGTGGTAAAGCCACTTCTGAACTAAACTTAATCAGAAAGGTGAAAAATGTTCTAATACAGCCCCCCGAAATAGTTTTAGCAAAAAAAATCCATGCTAAAACATATGAAAATATTAAGCGTGGTAACATTTCAGATAACACAAAATTTAATTTCTCTTTCGACTTCAAAAATGCCAGGGTTGAATTTAAACAGGATCCACATGGTGCAGTAAAGGTTTATGTATCTGACCGATTTGTCAATGATCATATCTTGCCAGAAATTGAAGTCAATATTGAGGATTTTAAACTTATTTCACGCGCACTGGATTTTAAAAATAAACATGAAATTTCATCAACCAAGCCATTATTAACGAAGAATAGTTTAATAAATTTACAAAAAGCATATCTTGATGAAGCAAAACTTAACGGTTGGCTACTTACTAAAACAGATATGACCAAAGCTTACCTTCATTTAGCAGATTTAAGGGAAGTGAATTTTACTGATTCTGTTCTTGATAAAGCATGTCTGCAAGATACTATTTTAGATTTAGCCAATCTTACCAGAGTGAGTATGAATCAAACAAATTTAAGCAGGGCTTATCTCAACCATGCTTGCCTAGATAGTGCTATTATGTGCTCAGCAGATTTATACAAAGCTAAATTGAAGCATGCCAGCCTCAAAAACAGCATTCTCACAGATGCGAATCTTTACAAAGCAAATCTTAAGAAAGCAGATCTTGAAACCGCAATACTTGAGAGAGCTAACCTAACAAGCGCTAATATGAAAGAGGCAAATCTTAAAGGTGTAAACCTTGAAGGTGCCGATCTCCGAAATGCCAATCTGGATGGCGCATGTCTGGAAAATGCTGAACTAAGTTATGCAAAACTGAACGGAGCAAGCTGGACAGGGGCAGTATTTTCTGGTGTGAATTTTAAAAACGCTCATCTTACGATTCCACAAAATATAATATGGTCGTTACATACACTAAATTCAATTTTAAATTATGATAACAGCGGCAAAAGTATCTTAACATCTATACAAAGTATTGATATATGCTTTGAAAAAGAAAAAATAGATCTTGTCAAACAGCTCAAAACCTCTTTAGAAGAGCAAGGATTTTTTGCAAACAGACTTTCATTTGTTGCTGAATCAATAATTTCCACTTTGACTGATCCACCATTTAATAAAGATGAAACAATAGCCAAATGGTGCGAAGATATTTTAGAGGGCATATTGATGAAGTATGACTCAAAACCTTTACTTCAAAAAATACCAAAAAAGTGGGCGTCATTATCAATTAAAATATTTGATAAGACTCCTCTGAAGATGCTTAAATTCAATGCCCTGTTTAACCAATTAACAAACTATATTATGCATAACGGTAATGATGAAGAAAAATCAGAGATAAGCATGCTGTATAAGAAGTATTTAGACCATCCCAAAATTAATCAATGGGCTAATTTTCCGGTAGATGGCGTTTGTACACCGACTGAAAATCTTGACCTGGAAAAAAATGACGATCCACTTATTTTGCTTCCAGCAGGAAAGCATGATCTACAAAATAAACCATTTCCTCTGGTTATGGTGGTAGCAAGGGAAGACTTCAACAACATGCTTCGAAGTGTAACTGATAGCTGGCTGAAATATTTTATCTACACTCAACCCAATGGTAAAGCATCTTTACCCTTAGGAAAAATTGATCCAAAGGAATTATTTCAGAGGCATTTCCCAATATTTCTACAGCCCTATCACTCTAAAGGAAATTCGCAGATACACCAACAACTCCTTAACGTACTTTTTCCTCAGCATCCTGAATTACAAAAGTTGTTCCGAGATGCAACAAAATCACGCACAGGTTCTTCAGAAATTGGTACAGAGTTGTTAACCAAAATAAACGATATTTTCAAAAAGCTATTGGATATCACTCATGATTGGGGTGGTCTTAAACATAGCCATATACTGAATCTCTTGACGGTTTATGATATAAAAGCTGAAGAAACCAAACTTGCCGCAGAAACTTTGCTTTGCTTATCTGCTATATTCACCAGGTACACTTCCGATGGTGTTTTTGGCAGTGAACTTGAATCACCTGAAATACTCAGACGCTATGCTTTCGGATTGTTACATGAGGCGACAAAACTTGACTCAAATATTGTGCAAAAAGAAATTATTACTGACTGGATGAATCGCTTATCCGGAAAGGAGCAATCACCAACGTGTTCTTATAATCTCTCTAATGATATGGACGAATATTTACAGGTTCATTGTAAACTGGTTCGTAACAAGATTACCCCTTTAGCATGGCTGTAATTTGAGGAGAACCTTAAACTTTATGATTTACGAAAATAGTATTTGTTACATATGGCGACATAGTTCGCGTTATTAATTCACTATTTTGTCCTCACGATTTTTACAGTATCATCCCAAGCCCGTTCAAAAATACTGTGGACAGTGATTGAACGGGTATCCTTGGTTTGTTTGTGAACTCAGCTCTCAAGATTATATAATATCTATATGAGCTTAAACAAATTAACCACCGGTAATACTTAGAAATCCGCATGACAATTTATGACCCAATCTGGTTGCATGCTGTAGCAATCCTAATGCTGCAATAGCCAGTTTTATCTAGGTGACTCTTTAACCACCTTTAGTTATCACCAATCCAGCATTGTATCATCCGCAGACGATACGTTTATTATTCTGTTTATTTCAGGTCTGATGATTACGGTATCATTCATTCCTGCCCTCCGCTTGTTTTCTGACGCTAACTTTCATCCTTATATTCACTTTGGTTGAGTGATGAAACAGTCTGTTCAGGATCTCCAGCGGGGCACAGATTTCCAATACCCCGCCCCAGTCCGTGAAGCTTTTTTCTGACGTCAGGATGAAGCCCGCTTTATCATAACGACTGTTATTCATCCGTATGTTGCTATCCTTCAATCAAACCGGAGATAGCTCAGCACTTGCCGTTACAATTTCAGCCGATTTTCCTGTGGGGCATTTACCTGCATGTAATCAGATTATCCAGGGGCATGATCTGTAACTGATATCCTGCATAGGTGACCTTCACCCCCAGCACTATGGGAGGTTCAATTTTCCCGCTCACGGGACCCCGTAAAGATGACCTTTCCATTGTGCTCAGCGAACATCAGACCCGCCAGCTTGCTGATAACTCTCAGGTCGATGCCCGGCTGGAAAACGAATTCAAACTTCTTCAGCGTTTAACCCCCCGGGCGCCAGTACTCGCGACCTTTATGCCGACAAGCGATCCATTGACCTCACCCACGCTGGCATCAGCGGCGTGCTCAGCTCTTCTTAAGAGCTTTATCCAAAAAGTTTTCCACCACATCCTTCAGGAGCTCCAGCTTGAGGCGCTGCAGAAGTTTATTCAACCTGTTTGCCGCAGCATAATCACATAGGCCGCCAGCGGGCGCTTTGCTATGTGGCAGGCCCACTGCCACAGCGCCGTAAGATGCCCCGGCACCGTTTGCCTGATCCGATTGGTCACAGGCCTGCTGCACCTGGCCTCCGCACGCTACAGAGGCTGCTCTGTTGTGAAAAGCTCAGATGTCGTCTGGACTTAATGGCACAGCAGTCGTTATCGGTTTCATCTGCAGGCCACTCCAGCATCAACTGGTTATTGTGAGCCCGCCTGCCGATGTACTGCCAGAGGATGAGGAAGTTTTCTTCAGCTAATCAGCCATCCACTCCAACTGAAATTTAATGCGGTACCTCCGCGGGCAGCATGCCCCGGGGAATTACACTTTAGTATTTTTTGAGCCAGGAAACCGTCATTGAAAGCCCGTTCGCTAGTGCCGCTGTGCTTCAGCACGCCGCCTTCTGGTTATCAATCCAGCTATTAAGCCCTTACAGATATAGGCCTGAACAGAACGGCGAGTATGTAGCATGGCAGGCTCTGGCCCAGCTGCAATAAAAGTTCAGCTCAACCCGACAGCAATGAAGGATCCAGCTTAACGCTCAGCCTTTCATGGATGTTCGACTCTCGTGTCGGCGGCGTGTGCCCTGCGCACCTGATGCCAGCACCAGGTCAGCACGACCTGAGTAAAATACGTACAACGTCGTAAAGGACTGGCGACAGGGCGACCTACACTGGACGTACGGATGATCTGAACCAGAGCTGGTCGATGAATTCAGTAAAGGAAGCACTGACCATCAGCCGCAGGTTAAAGCGACTCTTTTGCATCAAAATTTTACAAAGGAGTGCCGGACCATCACTGATGGTCAGGGTATTAACATTAATTTCACACGTATTCCGTGTAGTACAGCGCTGTTTTGCGACTATTAGGCACAAGAGATATCAATCTGGCTCTCAAATTTATAGGACGGAAACGGGAGCAGTAAGACTTTGAACATAGCTCGGCACTGCGGCATATCAAGCAGAGCAAGCAGAGCAAGCCGATCCAGAAGGTAACTATTTCAAACGGACACTTTCAGGAAAGATACATGCCCTAGCACCGCGACAGCGGTATTGTTAATACCAGGAAATCATTAACTACTTGCGGGAGGATGATAATGAGTGTTGACCTCAATCATCGTTTTTTAGCAGACTTCAGCTGAGATTGAAGCTGGCTGGTACAACCTGAATTATAAAGGAAAACTAACAGGCATGATTTACACAAAGGAGAATCTGTTAGTTTGTGCGGGCCACATAATCAGTGATAAGTTTGATACTTTTCCGAAATGCTGACACTACCCTATTAACTCTCAAGTGAGACCTGTATAAATAACCTCATCTTTGACATTTTATACTGACAAATCCTCATTTCATTGCTTATTTGTTGCAAAAATATCTTAATGATAAAAATCGTAAATTTTGAAAGCGTCATCAAAACAGTTAGATATGGCGTTTATAAACTTAGTTGCGCTAAGAAAAATCGAGTAAGATAACTTCCCGGGTGGCAAGGTGGGGTGTTAAGCTCACATATTAACTCCTCAGTCTAATCCTTAAAAAGGATCCAGGATTAAGATCCTAAAGGATCCTACAAAAATCTTGATGGCTTATCTTGAGTATTGTAAGGCAGTCTTAAGAAAGATCTAATTTATACGGCGTTAAAATATATTACCTCCGGGTGCCTTAAGTACCCTTAGATAGGGGTAAAGTTACATTTTTAGTCTGAAGTAAAAAATAATTATAATTCGGGGGTGTTTTCGCCACCGTTAATATGATGTAATTATGTGGTGACAGGGTTGAACATCTGCTCAACGCTAACTAATATTCTATAATGTATGGTCCGCTAAACAAAACATGTTAAGCAACGAATACCAGGAGATTTACATGAGTGATTCACTTAAGGCTTTAAACAATATTCGCACTCTTCGTGCTCAGGCACGCGAGATTGCACTGCCTGAACTGGAAGAGATGCTGGAAAAACTCACTGTAGTGATAAGTGAGCGTCGTGAAGAAAGTAGTGCAAATGAAGCCGCAGAGCGTGAACGTGCAGAAAAACTGGCTAAATACCGCGAATTGCTTGAGCAAGATGGTATCGATCCAAATGAACTACTAGGCAAAATTCAGCCTGCTGGCAAGCCGCGTGCAAAACGAGCGCCACGCCCTGCTAAATATAAATACACTGAAAACGGACAGGAAAAACACTGGACTGGCCAGGGACGTACTCCCGCGATTATCAAAGCTGCGCTTGATAGTGGTAAAACACTTGAAGATTTTCTGATCTGATTAACATTTACTTTAGATAAATGATAGAGAAGTCGGCAGACTTCCGGGATGTGGGCATAGCAGCCCACTTCTGAAAAATGATTATTTAATGTTCTTTTGCAAGAGTTTCTGTCGCCTTGCTAATGTATTTTTTATAAGCAATTTCCTTGAATCGCTTAAAAGCCTGCTGTTTTGCTCCCCTACCCATAACAACAGTAACAGGCCTAAATTAACTCTCTGGCCTTAATGATTATCATTCCTTTCAGTAAGGAACCATCACATATTTTTAACTACAATCGTGCTTGTATTGCCTTTACGGCAGCAACTTTTATCAAAGTTTGAATTTGTGTACCTTGCACTATGATAGCCGTGGAGATTCAGTATTCTATAAAAAATACTTTAAGTAATATTGCATACAAGAATATTAGCTAGCACAGACTCCATTCACTCACTTTATCATCTAGAATTTAATTCATTAATACTCTTGTTTTAAACGGTATCCAACTGCAACTTATTGCACGAGCGACAGTCAATAGGTTTTGTACAACTCATGGATAAAATCGATTACATCCGACGATGTTAAGGCATCACCTATACCCTCAGCATTCGCCATTCTGAAACCCGCTAACTGTAATGAAATTACTACGTTCCCCTCCTGAGTGATTAACTTGCATGCCTTGCCGGCAATTTCGACTCAATCTGTCAAAGGTATGGCACATTTTCTGAATCGCTTAGTTCAAACCCATCTCAACTCCACTCTCGATTCTGAGGGCAGGCAGGATTATGAAACCTGTTAAAACAGTCAAAATAGCCGCAACAAATGTAAATTTTCATCCAAGAATACCGTTTATGTATTTTTAGAGACTATAGATAACAGTTTCAGCGTAGTTTTACTTGTCCGTTGGTGAGATTAGCGACGATCTTTCTTGATGAATTGAATTACATGAGCCCATCGCAAATCTGTGTTAAGGCTTTCAATGCTAGGTTGATACTGAATCACTTAACCTCGCAAGCAAAAACAGATAACGGTATGTTTGATCGATTAATGATGCTAAACGGAACACCATGTATGAAGCATAATTGTTGCATTATTCATGGTGTTGCAGGATATCCTGAGCATTGCTTGTGAATAATTAAGATGGTCTTGGGGAACGGTAAATCTGTTGGGGGGAACCGCTATGTTGCAAACACCACGCTACAATATTGCGCATACCTCTGCAGATGTTTTCATCCTGGAACAGCCTCTGTTCCGGCCTACAGCTTAACCTGCATTATGAGAAGGGCATTTATTATTACTTCTCAATGAAACCGATCACCTGTAAGGCGCGCAGTTAAAGCGCAACAACCGCCATGATTAATAATGACGCCTCACCCGGATGCCCGTTTAGATATTTGTTAAGTTGCCAACCAAGACATGCCCGACGGAGTAAAAGTGCTGAAGGCTAAAAGATGATAGCCCATCCCGCTCGGCCCCGGAGATATCATTGTATTCATAGCGATACGGTGAGGAAAATTTTAATGTCGTTATCAGCGCACTGAAATTATTCAGCCTGCTGCCGGGCGTTTAACTTATCCGCAGCCCTCTGGCATGAGGTTAAGGAGGGTGGAATACATCATTATGGAGATCCGCAGCAGTATTTAGTGCACCACTACCAGCAGTGCGCTTCATCCCTTGAGTATATTTCTGTATTTGCGCAATCGTTTTGAAATAATGTCTTTTTTTGCTTTGCCGCGACAGTTACTGATAGACCCGCTAAGCAATAATCTTAGCGACCAGGCAGTCTGAAAGCGGTATAAAATATGGATATCACATACTATCAGCATCGTAAATGCCGCCAAAGAACACGTAAGAGGTCATCAGTACTCCCTTCTGCTGATGATCCTTACAGACTTTAAGGTACTAACGTATGAGCAGTCTGACTTCGCCCAGTGTGCGACGAATATATCTACCTGTATTACCAACCTCGCCGATATTGTGATTCATGATGCTAGGTCATGACCCACAGAAGGCAGGAACAGGTTTAATGCGGCAACACCGTGTTGCGCTTTTGCAAATGACTACCCCTAAGATGCTATTAAAAGTTATATGAAAAAAAGTAATAACTTTTAATAAACCAAAATGGTCAGAACCAGGTCATTAATAGTGATTAAATTAGCCAATCCCTTACTAACCCCCCTACCATTAGAAATGGGTATATAGGGTGAGAACCCTTTAATTGTAAAGTTATATTATATCATTTTTGTATCAATATTTGAATATTCCCATTCCTGTAGTCTGTTAGCGACAAAGGCACAAAGTCTCAATCAACCTTGATCATATAAAATAGGGAGAAGTAATAAATAGCAGTATAAACAAAAAAAACTGCCTGATAAGCTTTCACTTTAGGTCTTAGCCTGCGGCAAAAAAAATTAAAGGCAAGCGAAAATATAATTGCCTGCCGTTAGAATAATTTTTATTAAAACACTGGGTAAACATCATGATATCTAAAATTCATTCTAATCTTCCTGAGTGGGTATCTAAATCAGAAAGTCGTATTTTAACTAGAATCAAAATACCTGTAATTAAAACCACAAATACGTTTTATACTGCAGAACCTGTTATGAAAAAGGAGAATTATAGTCTTGGGCAAGTCCGGCAAAAACCATTTGATATAACATTGTGTACATCGCGTTTAGAAAGAAACAACACAATTGAGCCTTCAGCTTCAAACTGGGATAAATTCACCTTGACAACCAAAGATGTAATATTGTTTGGAGAAGCAATTTCTTCATCGGCGATAAACCAGAATGTCATAATAGGGATAAGAGACCCAAATAAGCATGGTTTTTTTTATCTTGAAAACGGTAATCCTGCCAAAAATTTTCTTACAAAAGTCAAAACAAGTGATAGCGGACCCACTGCTGGTTTGTTAGCTGTAAAAGCTGAGTATTCAAAGGTTGCTGCTGAAAAAATGGGTGTTCAGCATCATTACATTCAAGAAGCAATAAATGCCGGTGCAACTGCAATTGATTTGGTTTTAACGAAAGACAGAATCAATACTCTTGAAAAAGAAGGGTTGATTAAATTTTCTGAGACTAATGATTTGGCTACAAAGCACATATCAAAGCTAACGGAGAGCAACTTTCGGATTTTGACTGCCAGGTATCCCTCAGGAGAAAGATCTTTTTTGATAGATCAAAGTGGTAAAGTTCACGATACAGAGATGCAACCTGTAAAAGTGTTGACCAACGTACCTGCCGGGAATGGATCTAAAAACCAGCACTTACCAGCTACAACAGATTATGATTTATTTAGCATAATGCCCCCTATAAACCGAAGTGATAATTATCGTAGAGTATCTGTACCACCAAGAGCAACTTCTGATAAATTCAACCTTAATTTCTTAAAATCAAAAAGTTTATATGGCGAAGAAGAAGACCCGCTGAAGGGAAATACATCTTTCTTTTTGGAAAAGAGCATAGATAAAGTAAATAAAGAAATATTCAAAGCAGGTCACGTTGGCGGTGATATTATTCTTCATAGTAATGAAACCGCTAACCCGCACAGCCCAGGATATGTACCTGGCGAAAAAGTTTATTTTTTCCTCCCCGACGGTTATGTTTTGTGCATAGAAACTAAAGAAAAAATGATAGAATTTTATTCGGAAGTTGAGAAGCAAGGATATAAACCAGAGTATAGCCCGCGATTTGGTTTCTAACTAATAAAGAATGTTTGAGCATAAAAGCGTTGTGGTAAGAGGTCAAGTTTTTGTAAAATACATTCAGCGATTCTTAGTATTATAATCGTTATTAATGAAAACGGATGAAATCCGCTTTCACTACGATTAATGCTGATACGTATATCATTGATTGCATTGAAGAGACTTACACGAAGCATACTTACCATGACGTTTTATTAAAACTGAGTCGAGTTAAATAAGATGCTAGTCACGATTATGATTTTTTTGGAGTTTATCCCTAAAGTCCTCAGGTCATACAGTCATATGGATAACAGGCTCATCACCTTGAACTCGTATTCTCTTGATTAATATTAAGTCAATCCTTAACATTAAAATGACCAAAGTGCTATTGATAACTGTCAGTCATAAGTTGAACAAACTAGTGATTATGAGTGTGACCGATGGAAATTTAGTTAACATTGCTTCAACGCGTGGTTACGTAGATCCTGCCTGATTCAAAGAATCTAACTTTTGTAACAAAGCTGGTTCGTCAAATTCGTGATGCGAAGAAATACTCAGGTAGGTTAGCTGCATTTTATTAGCTTTGATCAAATGTTGCAGGCTTTCAGATCGAGCTTTCTTTTCATGAGAAAAGAATTTTAGTTCCGGGTCCCATTCTAACATGAGGCTATCATTCCTTTCTTTCGATGAGGAACAAAATATAAATCGCATAATAATATATCTTACGTCATTAGCTGGAAGTTTATTTACAATAACTGAAATATGCTCCCCCATCAAAAAGGCACTTTCACTGACGAATATGTCTGATATTTGATCGTATTTAATTATTATCGCTTTATATCTGAAAAGAAAAAAAGTTGCCATTTGAGCTTCAAGCTTAGATGATAGTATAGATTTCATTTTTTTACCTCTGAATACTGATGTTAAAATCATCAAATGATGAACAATATTCGAAAATAAAAATTCATTTTACTTAACCACGCTTAATTAAGATATCCGGCAGGCATTCCATAGAGAGCACCGAATAAGCCCATAATATATTCCAAACTCAAATTTCTCACGCGCTATTTAAATTAATTCTGATGACATTTTCCCAAACAGCTTTAAACATAGGAATATAAATGCAAATTTCGACTTACATTAAGTAACTGAGGGCCGCGCAAAAATAATGCCCAGCCCAGCTTTCACTATTTTTCCGGATTTTCAGCATCAAGTAATTCGATGCTGCGAGCAGTACCGTTCACTATAACTTTGAGAAAATGGCGACGCTTCCACTTACCCGGCTGGTACTCAACATCCTTGTTAAAATATGGGCCATACATTAACAACTCTTTGTTATCGTTATAGCCAAAACCAACCTCGTCATTTCCGACCCAATGTTGCTCAAATGCTACCGTTTTTGCTGTATCGAGACGTTTGCTCTCTTCAGCATTGCATGCAGTGTAACTTTTGCGGAATATGAAGCATAGCCCTGCCTGATAACGATCTTTACCATTAGTCTCAACCAAAGCAATAGCAAATCCTGTATAAGCAGCAAGTTTAACATAAAGTTTTGTCCTTGCTCCCTGACCTTCAATATGAACTTTTACTATTGGGCTTGAGCCCTCTCCAAACCAGCTTCCGATAGTATCTGCAGCATCACGCGCCTGAAGATATATATGGGCAACACCTTCAGGAGTTCTACTACTATGGCCAATCTGGGTATCACCTTGTGATAAAAATTGTGCTGTGCCCAAAATCCTCACATGTATCTGAGTAGAAGACGCGGAGAAATTAAATTCCCCTACATAAAACCATTGGTCTTCGTTTTTACGATTGTCCATATGGTGCTGTGAAGTAATGAAATCATAATTAAGTGACCCTCCAATTATCGCTCCCCAATCTGATAACTCAAGCACCCCTCGATCACCTTCAGCAAGAAGGGTCCAAGGCTCAATGCCTTCTTTGCTATAATCGAAGCCCGCGCTTTGGTTATGGATACTTTTTTGAATAATTGTTGCGCGGCAATATCCCAGCTTAAGTGGGTTTTTGGTTGATTCAATAGCCAGCCCTTCAATCACCCATTGTCCATTGGTTAAATCGCCAGCATAATCAGAATGTTCAATCCAGCCATTTCTGATAAAGGATTGTGTACAACGGGGTAAATCCAAAACAGGCTTACCCGTGCTTTGCTGAAGGTTGAAGTTTGAGAGTTCAATAGCGGTAGAGTGATCCCATGCTCCTTCAACCCTGTCGGACCAGCGGGCATACACAATACTGTCCTGACAACCTCTTGAATAGAATTGATCAATTTTACAATCAAGTGTGTCTATCAAATCTAAACTTCGGCCTCCGAGGTACCGAAATTCCATGCTACTGACACGAAGGAACTGACCACCTATGATGGTGTTAGCATAAAAACCAACTTTGTTGAATGAAGTTCCACCATCTCCGCCACTATCAGAACTCATACCCTTCACTACAAAGCCTGAAATCTCAACATATCGGGCTTGTACCTTAAAAAAGTGTAATCCACGAGGTTGAGTGCCCCAGTTAAAAAGTAAAGTAGTAGTTGGAAAATAACCAAAATTTACGGATGCGCCCGTGACTTTAAATCGGTTAATCTCTTTATCAGAAATATCGAAAGTCGACATGCTGAACACACCAGCAGTAAATCTAATCCCTGCTGAAGGCAATACACGTTGTGACCACTCAAACATGCGCTTCACAGCCGCAATACAATCCGTTTTTCCATCTGCAACTGCACCAAAATCCAAAACCGTGACAGAGTTGTAGTCCAGAACAACGCGTTTCCAGCGTTTTTTTCCAGCAGTGACAAAGATTATGCCACCGTCATCAACTGAACCAGTATCGGTCGCGTCGTAAACGAAAACACCGCCCCCCATTTTAGTGCCCTTCGTATATTCAAGCACTGATGCAATTTCGCCTGGAGTTGTTGGCTCCGTGGCTCTTAATGACGCAATATCTTTGAGTTGTATCACGCTCCCAGCTACCGCTGAAATAGAGTTTTCGCTGGCCTTACCTAATTCACTGGACATAATTATCACCTTATAAGTAAAGTAAAAATTTAATTCTATGATAAATATAAGCCATGATAAAAAGGGTTTTGACAATTCTAATTTTTGGAAACACGGATAAAAATCAAAGCAATCACGCCCCAAACTCCTACCAACCCCCTGAAACTACAGAAATAACACTCGACACCTTTTACATAGTTAATGGAAAAATGCGGAACTTCAGAAAAACTCACATTTCACTTGATTACTAACAATAGCAAGCTCTTTTGCTAATTTAAGATGCTTGCATTATTTTATAAACCCTAATAAATAGGCCTTGCTTTTTAATTTGAACTGAACATCAGCCTTATCTCTGGGGCATTTTTTTGCTATTTTCAAACTTCTTAAATAAAAGGGATCGATAGGCTCTGCTGAATTTTTTGGTATTTTTGATTATATCAGATATAAAAATCATCTCACTCCATACAGATAACAGCGAGGAACGCAGCACAGGCTGGGTCTTGGCGCCGGCAGTATTCTTACCGTACTCGCTGGAACGCCCGGGTCAGCGTATTGGCATGCATATACTTCCAGCCACTTAAGTCAGTCAATAACAGAATAATATCTGGATGGTCAAAGCGCTTAATGGAAAAAGAAGTTTTCAAAAAAATCCATCGTTGTCACTTATATTAACGGTATTCTGCTTAGCTTAAATAGCGTAAATTCACATTTCTTCTGGCCCGGGATGCAGGAATACTCAGCGTATGAAGATTAACTGTGAGCAAGTCAATGCTACAAGTCATGTCCGACAGTTCGTTGTTAAAAAAACCAAAAAAAGGTGTGTGGGCAATCCAATCATATCCACTTTGAAAATCCAGTTAATTTGTATAAAATGAACCAGATATCATTGCGTGTTTTTCCAAGGGTTAAAATTCTGCAAACTAAGTTTAGCCTGAACTCACCCGTGCGTTGAGTTTGAATAAAAAGGCTTTCGCGGCCCATAGACAATAGCGGTTCAAGTCATTGGGAGGAAACCTCTGTCCTGTTCAACGATTATTGAACGCAAATAAAACGTGTGAAGCATGCGAATGCTAATGCAATTTTAAGACTCGGAACTCTGTTATTAATATCGAAGAAAGCCGGATTAGCATATGCAATCGCCACATTACGAAACTCTGTCATCTCTTTCCGGGCAGCTCTACGGCTACCTAAAAGAGCCGGGTCACGATTCAGGTTAATAATGCGAATTGCCTCCCTGACCTTTATGAAGCATGACCCGTGAGGCCAAGAATGGGCACTACTTGTCCGGTGGTCAGGAAGTGCAAATAGTCGTCAGGCTTATCATCCTCGGGTTTTAACCGCTGGTTTACATTATAATCACCCGCGCCGTTATCCTTGAATATGCCACACCGACCCCCTGCTTCCAGGTATCACCACACGATCCAAACAAATTGCGCCATTCAAATGTCAGTGCCGAAAATCTGCTTCTGGGCCTGAAGTGCTCAACATGCTTTCGGTTAAGCCTGCACTCGTAGTAGGCACAAAATTCCCCCTCCATATCCAGCAAATGTTGCTGATAGTGGCCAGTTCAGCATCTCCCCATCGATCGTGCCCTGCCGTATATCGGGAAAGCTGCGCGGGTCCTTCCGTACGGGTTAATTGTTCAATTTCTGACCTTTCTTAGTACGCTTTGCCTCACTGATTCTGGCTTTCATGCGTTGAAGGCGGATCACGCTTTCTACTTTTTTAAGCTCTGAGCTGTCAGGGCCAAAGTGGTCTTTGATTTTGTCATAAATTGTGCGAGCAGCTCGCTGAGGCTTTCGCTCTCGCTTGCAACCAGCAGCTCGAAATCCTCTAACCAGTGTGCTTCTTCGACATCTGGCAGAATGGAGAAGACTTTCAAAACCTGTTCAAGTATCTACGCATTTTCACTTCCAAGGGTCTGAATAGGTGGAAGCTCTAGATACGATTACCCGGTTTCTCTGTTTTTTCTGTTTTCTCTGTTTTCTCTGAAAACTCTGATACACCATTTCTCAGCGGTTGAGAGAATAACGGGGCTGTGGGTTGTTGACCTGCTCCCCGTTGATTATTACACCCCGATGTTAGTAATGTCTTCATATGACCCTGACCCCGAATATGATCCAGGCATAATCAGGAATAACCGGTTTCAGGTTGGTTGCTTATTCTGGCAACCGGCAGATTTTTCGGCGAATTCGGATGGAGTCACCCAGCGCAAAATGAGGACGACTCTGGTTATAGTGTATGCGGCAGGCCTCTATTTTGCATCGCGCATCCTCCAGAGACATGAACCCGTTCTCGTTCAGGCACTCCTGCCGCAGCCTGCCGTTGAACGACTCTACCGTGGCATTATCCGTGGGCGTGCCTGGCCGTGAGAAGTCAATCGGGATATCACGTTCGTACACACATTTATCCAGCATTTTTCCGGCAAATTCAGAGCCATTGTCTGTTTCCAGTCGTTGCGGTAACGGACGTCTCAACGCGATGCTGTCCAGCATTTCAGCCACTTCTGAAGAGCGCAGGTTCTGGCCTACGCAGATCCCCAGACACTCACGCGTATAGAGACCGATTACCGTCAGCAGGCGGAGCCGGCGACCGTCAAACAACGCATCGGAGACAAAATCCATCCCCCATACGCGATGGGGATACAGCCCCTGCGGCTGTGGCTGACGTTTCAGCGCAGATTTATTGCGGCGGGGGCGTTTTAGCCGGAGCGATAACCCCTGCTCGCGGTAGAGCCGGTAGATGCGCTTGTAGTTATCGCGCCAGCCTTCCCGCTTCAGCATGACGTGGACCCTGCGGTAGCCATAGTGGACGCGGGTTTCGGTTATCTCCCTGATGCGCAGTCGCAGCGCGCTGTCGTCTGCCGCAACGGCGCTGTACCGGAACGAACTGCGGCTGACCTGCAGCGCAAAGCAGACCTGTCTCTCACTGGCACAGTAGCGGGTCTGTAAGTCCCTGACCCATTCGCGCAGGCCTGCCAGCGTCAGCTCTTTTTTGCCAGCACGTCCTGCAGCATGGCCTTGTCGAGGCTCAGATCGGCAACCCGCTTCTTCAGGCGAACGTTTTCCTCTTCGAGTTGCCGCATATGTTTCAGCTCTGAAGGAGAAATCCCACCGTACTTATTGCGCCAGGTAATGGGATGGACTACCTCTTCCCTCTGCGCTTAACTGAACATAATTCATCCAGCAGGAGTGTGACTATGAACATCGCATTTATGGGCATCGACCTGGCAAAAAATGTTTTCCAACTTTGCGGACTGAATCAGGCAGGCAAGCCGATTTATACCCGGCGTGTTGAGCGAAAAATTTTACTTCAGACGCTGGTCAATATACCCGCCTGCCTGATTGGTATTGAAGCATGTACGGGAGCATTTTACTGGCAAAGGGAATTTGAAAAACTGGGTCATAAAGTGAAAATCATCAGTCCCCAGTATGTTAAGCCTTTTATTCGCGGACAAAAAAACGATGGCAATGATGCACAGGCAATCGCGGTGGCACTGATGCAACCAACAATGCAATTTGTCCCCCCGAAAAGCCCGGAACAGCAGGATATACAGGCGTTACATCGGGCCAGACAACGTATAGTTAATCACCGTACTGCAACAATCTGCCAGATACGAGGGCTTTTACTTGATCGCGGCATCTCAATTGGTACGGCGATGTCCAGAGCCCGCCGTGCTGTTCCATTAATACTTGAAGATGGTGAAAATGGATTAAGCATAAGAATGCGAAAGACAATTGCTGAACTTTATGAGCTTTTCATAGATCTTGAGAAACGGATCAATTTTTTTGATAAGGAGATCGAAACTGTGTTCAGGCAATCAGCAGAATGTCAGCGCATAGCCAAAGTTAAAGGGATCGGCCCGAAAACGGCTACAGCTGTTGTTGCTGCGATCGGTAATGGTCAGGAATTTAAAAACGGCCGTCATTTTGCGGCATGGCTTGGACTTGTCCCGCGGCAGCATTCGAGCGGAGACAGACAGGTGCTGATGAACATCACTAAGAAAGGCGATAAACATTTAAGAACACTTTTAATTCACGGAGCCCGCGCAGTTGTCCGGGTAGCAACAAATAACAATGATGGTTCTCTAAACCAATGGGTTAATCAGTTAAAAGAACGACGGGGTTTCAATAAGACTACTGTCGCGGTGGCAAACAAAAACGCCCGGATTATCTGGTCGATCCTACGGCATGAAACTGAATATCAACCCGCATTGAATTAAGGCTTACCTGATGAAAGTTGCAGCGTACTGAAAATGGTAACAGGTTGCACCTGCACAGTCGGAACCTGATTTTTATACTGGTCCCTGAGACCGTCCAAGTGTTGAGGCGACTGTGTGCGGATTTCCCATTTGGGCACAGGCATATTCCTGATGCCGGATAGATGTTAGCAACAACCTAAACCTGACCCAGTGCTTGCAAAACAGAGGTAGTCCATAGATGTAAAACGTGGCGTCGGAGACGCCCAGCTTGCGGCAGACTTCCGGCACGGACGTACCCAGCTCAGCCTGCTTCAGGGCAAAGACAATCTGCTCTTCGGTGAATCGTGACTTTTTCATCGGCACAACCTCCGCTCAGGGGAGGTATCATCATGCCGGAATTCTGTTTCTGAATGGAGCAGGATTTAGGGTCAGGGTCAGCGCTTCAGCAGAAACACGGTGAAGCTGGAATGCACAATGCACGACAACGATCGTTAGTTGGCAAGAAACCATGAGCATTAGTAGGTAACGCAGTTGAACCACTACTTCCAAATTTTGCAGAGACAGAACCACCTAAAAACGGATCTGTGAGAATAAAGCAATACATATATGGACGCATGTCGGCCAACGACTCGTTCGGACAGGGTTGCGATGTGCTGAACTGGCTGTTGAGCTGGGAACTGTTCAGCAGATGCACGACCGAGCGGCTGGCTGTTACGGTATGCAGCTAAAGCAGCTATTGTAATCAGACTGGTTCATCCTTCATGACTGGCGACTTAGTATGAAATGTGCAGGAAATTGTAACCTAGGTCTGGAGTAATACATGACGTTGTTGGACAAGAGCACTGCGCCCACCGTCCCTGCAGCAGACTCGTACGATCATTAGGCGCAGCACCCTTGCCTGTGCCATTCTGGACAGGGTGATGCTCTACGCCTTTCAATGAGAATTGATGCATAAAAGTCAGTCTCAGGGTGA
The DNA here is from genome assembly GCF_040255075.1 of Pantoea sp. BJ2. NCBI lineage: Bacteria > Pseudomonadati > Pseudomonadota > Gammaproteobacteria > Enterobacterales > Erwiniaceae > Pantoea > Pantoea sp. BJ2. The sequence continues at coordinate 21,438 of NZ_CP158294.1, read as the reverse complement.
CATAAATTGAACATTAGTGGATATATTCGTTAGCTCACAAAGAAGTTATGCGTTCAGGTTATCGCCGAATGACCGTTAAACTTTTCCAGAATACGCAGCGAGTATCAGGGGAAACCTTAAAAGTTGATATCATGCGGGGTACAGAAAGTAGCAATTGCATTCACATTAAAAAAACGCCTTTCTGAATTCGCTTTTTGTATGCTGTTAATGACTATATTTGGTGGCCCCTGCTGGGTTTGAACCAGCGACCAGACGATTATGAGTCGCCTGCTCTAACCACTGAGCTAAGGGGCCGTTGAAAGAGGTGGTGTTAAAAATAATAACGAGCGACTACTAAAAAAGAAAATAAATTATTTCAGCCTCCAAAAAACAGTTGCTATCTTGTGGCTTTCAGGTGGTGAAAAATCACTCTCGCATGCAATTATAGGCGTTAATAAAATCAAATCCTGATGAAAAATTGATTTCTTCTAAAAAAAGACACTTTCTCAAAAAAAATCATAGATATGTTAACATACGACAATCACAAACATCAAATAAATAAGAAAGATTAATCAATATATTCAATTTTTTTAACTGTGGCGCCTATTGGTGGTATAAACGAATAAAAAGTAAATGATAGTATTCAATTATCATGTATGACTATCCCATCCAAAGTAGCAGCTTGCTCACTTCAAAATCAAGCCGTGTTTAGCATTTTGACACTAGTTTCTCTCATAAAAAGTAAATCTATTTCTGATGAGTGCAATGCCTTAGCGAAATAATGACCTTGCAACACATTACAACCCAGCTGAGAAAATAACACTCGCTGTTCTTCCGTCTCAATACCTTCAGCTGCGATGGTCATATTCATTTGCTTACCTATAGTAATGAATGTATTTAGCATTTCAGCGTGGTTCTCTTTTATCCATTCACTTCTTACAAAATCTCTGTTAAGTTTAAGTTCGCTGACTGGAATATTCTGTAAATGTAAAATGTCCGATATGCAGTTCCCGTAATCATTCAGAGAGATGTTTACTTGCAAAGCATTTAATTTTTTTAGAATACAGGAGCTTCTGGTTATGTCTTTTAAAACTGCGGAGCTGTTAATTTCAAATGTCAGCCGATTGGGAGAGATGTTATGCTTATACAAGGCTTTTTTAATATCTTCGATTAGCTGGAAATTATAGAATTGCAGTTCAGATAAGTTTATAGACAACTTCAGTTCAGAAGAATTCTGTGAGTTCCATTCATTCAATTTCTTGCATGATTCATCTAAAACCCATCTACCAATTGATAAAATTAAAGCCGTTTTTTCTGCCAGACGCATAAAAGTGTCAGGAGGCATCACTCCTCTTCTGGGGTGTGCCCATCTTAACAGGGCCTCAAAGGCAACAATTTTGCCATTCAGTGCATCAACTTGAGGTTGGTACCAAACCTCAAGTTGCCCCTTATCCAGGGCATGTGTCAGCTCCTGAAGCAACACTGGCTGAGAATGTTCAGAATTATGATGTTTTTCATCATAAATCATCCATCCATCACGCCCTTGCTCTTTAACACTGTACATAGCGCAATCAGCTGTAAATTTCAGCTCATGTGCATTTTTCCCATGTTCTGGATAAACACTAATTCCTGTGCTCAATGAAACCCTTAGCATATATTCTTTATATTTAAAGGGCATCCTTATCAATCCTGTTAATTTTTCTGCCAGCCGTTTTACTTTTATTAAAGAATCCTCATTATAGAATAACACAAATTCATCCCCTCCAAGTCTGGCAACTATTAAGTCATCATTCATTTCAGATTTGAATCTTTTAGCGACCTCTTTTAAAAGGAAATCACCAACATGATGCCCCCAGGCATCATTAATAAGTTTAAATCCATCTAAGTCCATATACATCAACGAAAATTTTTTTCCCGTGGTTTCCGCCAGCTGGATTGCCTCTTTTAGTTTTCTGTCAAAAAAATCTCTGTTTGGTAGTTCTGTTAGTGAATCATAAAGAGCGCATCGTTCCAGACTCTCATTCATCTCTTTAAGCAGAATATTTGATTTTAAGGCTTTACGCTGCGCATCTAACATGGATACAAAAAGCATCCCTCCTAAAATCAGTAGTGTCGTAGTGGTTACCCATACTGATAAACCTGCGATACTAATTCCATGTTGAACTGGAACGACAACCTGGTGGAAGTGTGCTGCGCCCATACCTGTATAGTGCATCGCAGCAATTGCTCCACCCATTATGGTGGCTGCAGCCATTCTGTAAAAGATAACATTTTCAGTTTCTATACGTAAGTAAAAAGTAAGCCACATTGCAACAGCTGACGAGGCAATCGCGATAAATATAGACAGTGCAACCATCCATAAATTCCAGCTTATTTCAGGGTAAATCATTGTTGCCGCCATACCTAAGTAATGCATCACGACAACGCCACCGCCAAGTAAAAACGAAGAGCCTACTAATTTTAATTTAGTTAATACATCACCGGATACCGCCAGATTCAAAGATAGAATAGATGAAATTACTGCTAATACGAGGGATAAAGATGTTTTCTTAACATCATAAACAATCAGCACTGGAAATTTCATTGCCAGCATGCCAATAAAATGCATAGACCAAATACCAATCCCCATTGTTGTCCCGCCAGCGATACGCCAGAAAATGAGACCTCTTCGATCTGAAGAGGAAACTTTCCCTGCTGTTTCAAGAGCAATAAAGGCAGCGATAAACGCCACAATAACAGAAAGAATGATCAGCCAGTAATCCCATTCAAACTGCAGGGGGAAGCGGTCAGACATCGCATGCTCAGACATAACGGCTCCAATAAGTAAAATTAATTGAAATAATTTTACTGCAAACGTTTCCACAAGCGCTAGGCAAAGACGTGCTCCCCTGCGCCTTTGCAACTTAATTTATAATGCATTCAAATTTACGGAATTAACCCTTATACATTTGAGTTAAAGCCTTTTATATAATTTTTTTTAACGTTATTCGGCAGTAGGTTATACCGCTTGCTCCGTAAGGTATGAATTATCGACGAATTTAACCTTTCCTTAGCAAACAATGTTAACCCTCAGGCCTGACACACCATCCCCTTGATTTAAAAGAACAAAGATTTCAGTTACAAGTGCCTTCTTACGCTTGACATGTCACGATCAGGATTCTTATGGATTCGCCCTAGGTATCCAGAGGCGTTTTGCGTCGCATCAACAAATCAGGGAAGAGGTGACTGGAGAATTTAGGCTGGCGACGGCAATCCTGGGCAGGCTGCGGCATCAATCAACCTCGGTGAAAATCAGGGATGACTAATACGGTCAGAAAATCAAACGGAAGACTGTAACGATACCCAATTGAGTAAAACGATGTATAAACGCGCAAGGCTGGCTAAAAGTGTTGAAAGAGGTTGCTGCTAAACGTTGTTGACAGTATTACATCGTATACCCGTTGTGCATTTAGCCCTGTCGTTGCTGTCTCTTACAACTGCCGGCTTAGCAAAGCCCCTTCCCGCCTGCAGTCATATGCCAGAAAGTACGCCACTAAATTCCAGACCCGCATGAGAGCATCCCTATCAAATGTTGCTGATAGCATCGATCCCTGCTGCAGGTCGATGGATGCTGAGACTCAATTGCGCACGCGATACGCCTGAGCTTAAGCTCAAGTATCTATTTATCGTCAGAAGCAATATGCAGTCGCATTACTCAACCTCATTACAGATCTCAGCCTTCTTCGTTTTTAACCCATCGTAACTTGTTCCCGGACTGGTCAGCCGCAGCGGTCAACTCTGGTGCCAGTAAAACCTTCTCACACGCAGAGGCAGCCTTCAGCGCCTCCGGAATACTGCCGGTTAACTGTGCAGACGAGCAACATGGGATACGGACATGCCATTTTATAGTCTGTAAATCATTGCGATTACTCAGTGCTATATACGGCGTGTACATCCTTAAGGGCTGAATAAAACGTCGACTATTTAAGAGTCATGATTAGCACTACGCTAGCTCCAGGCAGATCATTAATTTTAAGATAACCAATGTGAATGGCGTTCAATGGGGCCTGTATGCGCCCTGGTTGTAGCATCCAAAAGTAGTTTTAATTTTTCACTCTTATGTACACACAAACATTTGATGTTACGTACATAAGCACCAGCTTTACTTTTAAATAGCGATTTTAATTTTTTAACATCACTGAAAGACAAATTAACGGAACCTGTTTAATACCTTAAATTAACCTTACCCAGGACCATATCAACACTCTTAATATCATTGCCGCCTTATAAAGATTATTTGCATGTTAAGCCACATTATAACCAAAAAAAATAACACTCAATAAATCTCATCACCACACCGTTTGCCGCGGTTTGATAGGTATTATTTCATACCTACTAGCAACCGAGGTTATTTCCATGGATTTAAAGTTCTCTTTATATAATCATCGTGATTTACCCGATGAACTTAGAACCGATCTTTACAGAAAAAGAAAAATTACATTCAAGGACAGGTTAAATTGGGAGGTTTCATGCATCGGAGATTGCGAATATGATAAGTATGATGACAAAAACACGCTTTATTTGATTGGCACCTATGCCGATGCTGTCATCTGTGGCGTCAGATTCATTGACACGTCATTCCCACATATGCAATCAGACACCTTTAATCGCTTTTTCTCAGAATCAATTCACTACCAGACAGAACCGTTACTTGAATCAAGTCGATTTTTCATTGATAAAAAGGCAGCGTTATCTTTAAGACAGCTTCCAGTATGCCAGCTGCTTTTCTTAGCGATGATTGATACGGCAATGTCACATTCTTACCAACACATTTTGACGCTTACAAGTAAAGGGATGTTGGCAATTTTAAAGAAATGCGGATGGGAGCCACAGATTATTGCAACAGGCCAGGCGAATTTAAACGAAACTGTTTACCTTTTGAAACTGAAATCCGACCCATTCATTAAAAAAGCTATTCAGAGCAAAATCAAAAAAAATTTTTCATGTGTAGAAAATGAAAAATAAATTTTGTGAAATGGATAACAGTTTAAAAAACACACTCAACGCAGCGGGCGTTGAGTTATACTCTTACATGTCGATCAATAAATCAAATTTTGAAGATATAAATATAATATCGAACTATCCTGACGAATGGAAGGAAAGGTATGTGCATTCCAGGTTTCAGCATGTTGATCCAGTGATCGCTTATGCAAAGCAAAATGTCATGCCTTTTGGGTGGGGATCGTACTTTAAAAAACCATATTCCTTTGATGCACCCAAAAATTTCATTGAGTACGTCCATAAATTCAATCTCACCAATGGCGCAACGTTTATACTGCACGATCCTTTTAATAATATTGCGACACTAAATATCTGTAGCAGCTATCCCGAAACTTTCCTCATCCCATCGATGATAGGCATGTTTCAGATGACCCTGATGAACTTCCATCAGGAAATAAGCCCATTTAAACCTGAGAATTTTATTTCAACCGATCAAAATCTTAAGTCATTAACCTATCGAGAACGGCAAGTTCTCCATTTAATTAAAAATGGATTAAAATATCGAGAAATATCTGGCTTATTGAATATATCAATTGAAACCGTAAAGTACCACAGAAGAAACATTTTAATTAAACTCAATGTTGACAATACGAAGCGCGCAATTCTGATTGCTTCAGATAATAAGCTTTTATAGATTTCACAATAAAGCATCCGCTTTGAATTTTGTTAAAATTTCATCTAATTTTAATATACCCTTTAACTTGTTGAAGAAACAGTGGGGCATTGAGTCACTATGTATTTTTTGACGAGAGTTAGAAAGAAAGGATAAATTTTCATGCATTGTAAGAACTGTATACATATAGTATCGCAATGCACTAAACATCACTCTTCTCTTGTCGTCATCATAATATGCGAGCATTGCTGATGAAAGTTCAAGCATGAAAGGAATTAGCCCGGACTCCATGTCACTAACACATCGCAGGTAGAATATTTCTGATGGATAAAACCCATTACCTTCAAAATATTCATAAAATATCCCTGTCAAGGTATAATGCATTGTTGCGATTGTTAATATCATAAAGCAATCTCGTAAGGAGGGATGCAGTTGATTACGAATGTATATTAGTTGTTCTTTACTTCTGATATTTTTTGTAGCTAAAGAAGAGATGTTATCACCGCACTTGAATTCGCCATTATAAATATGCCTTTGGAAAAAATGAAAATAAGAAATATCAAGATAATATATCCGTGCTGAACTCAGCAACTCTACAGGAAGGGCTCCACTTGACATTACCTGCTGAAAGAAAGTGCAATCCATATCCATCAGGCATTCATTAATTTCCATGTAATGGTCATACATGGTTACCTTTGCATCAGTAGATATTTCGTCTTTATCTTCATTTAGTTCATTGAAGGCACCTAGTATATCATGCCCTATTAACATACTTTCATCGAAATGGTGAACACCGACACACATTTTTGCAAAACCAGCACTCTCTGTATTAACTGCGTTTTTGTAATGCACTTTTATACCGTTATTATCAATGAACCTCTAAAAATCTTATCAAAAGTCCTTTTCACGGAAAACCACACTAAAGTGTAGTCTTGATCACCCTGTTTATATCCGCTTACCTCGAAATTGGTATTTCCCTATAATTGTACATATGCTATGCGCATAGAGCTACTTGTGTCTTCACGTTGCCTGAAGCATGCGATGCGTATAAATTCTGAGCCAGGAAGATTTTCCGTTAATGTTAAGATTATTCTGCATAGCATTCTCAACATGTTTTATAATTTATTTATGCCTGATCGTTGTAATTCCTTCCCCTTCTTTTCTATTTAGAATTTCGCATAATAACTCACTCTATTTAATTTCAACCCAGGGTGTTTGCTGGCATCCTGTCATATTGTTATTTGATTGAACGCACGGGTAAACCTGCCCTCGCGCTGCTCCTGGCATCATGGCATATTCAGGCATGTTAAAAAGCTCGTTATGGCAGCTGATGACATGTCACTTTTTTATCATTTACCCGGAATGATTTCCTCCCTTTTATCAACACCCATAATATCTTTCTCGCTTACCGGGGAACCATCTTCCGGTGAATGGTTAATCGCTTTCTGCTGTCCATTTAAAAACTCAAGAGGTATCTATGTCCAAAAAGCCTGTTTTTTTTAGTTTTCATTTTGATAAAGATGTTATGCGTGTTCAACTAGTCAGAAATATCGGTTCTTTAGAGGGTAACTCTCCCGTTTCTGCGAATGAGTGGGAATCGGTAAAGCGTGGCGGGGATCAGTCTATCATGCGCTGGATTGATGAAAACATGAAGTATAAACAATGTGTAATTGTTCTTATAGGTAAGGAGACTTCAGAGCGTCCCTGGGTTAACTATGAAATTCAAAAAGCATGGGATGACAATCGCCCTATTTTCGGCATTTATATCCATAATCTCAAATGCCCCAGAGCAGGGAAGAGTAAGAAAGGCAAAAATCCTTTTGAACAGTTCACTTTTGATGACGGCCAAAAGCTTTCAAGCATTGTAGCGTGTTACGATCCAAAAGCTGATGATGCTTATAATGATATTGCTGAGAACATGGACAGCTGGGTAAATACGGCTATTGCACAGAAGAGGGTTAGTGTATAAAACGAGGATAAAGAACTTTTGCTGAGGGTTCACATCATTACTAGCATTTGCCTTCAGTAACAAATAACTGATTAGCCAGTGAATAAGTGCATGCGGTTTTTTGTCACACGTGGGCTGTTTAATGCCAGTATAGGAATATAAAAAAGGCCGAGAGTGCATTAATCAGCCGATAGTGTTTCGGAAGCACAAACCAATTACCTCGGCCAGATATCGACAACCTTCATGGCCCGGATGTAAATCATGGCTATCACCAAACGCTTATCCGTTGACGCCAAATTATTCAGCCGCTGGAGCCTGTTAGATGCCAGATTGCTGGTTTAGCCTTTGCAAGTCCACGGGCGCCTTAATAACTACCAGGTCCGGTTAGGTTACTTTTATCTTTCAGGGATAATGGTTTTTTCAATTGCTGAATCGACACTCGTAAGGATGATTGGTTTGAGTGTTTGAAAATGATTTGACCAGTAAAGCTGACATAAGTGTTCAAAAAGGGTATTAACACATGCTGATACATCGTCTGTTCCGAAAAGCCTGATATTCTCTTCTCTTGATAACGCGTTGTTTAAAGCTTCAGGTGTCAGTACTTTTGCCAGTTTTTGAGAATAGCCCCCCAGCCCTCCAATCAGATAACGCGGTACTCTGTATCTTTCAGCCAGCATCATCTCCTCTGCTACGCCTGGGTTAACCCCCCCCTTGAGAGTGCATTTTCCCCCCCACTACAACCATCATGTGTTGAGACGCTATAAGAACTTCCCGCATCGCAGTCAGACTCCTGTTTCTGGTGTCTGCATCCACATCACTACCTGTACCCATCTTTTTTGTCACGATCATTTCTGCAACATCGGTCATTGAGCGTATTTCGTCTTCCAGATAACCGGCATACCAGAGATCAGACATAACGAGCGTTACAGGGGGGCTTTCATTCCATGTTGCATGCAATCTTGCCTGACGCAGGATAATTGGCGTAAAACTTGGGTGGCATCCATGTACTATCCTGCCCCCATATTTGAAGATTAATCCGCTGAATAATGCGACGAATTCCAGTATCCCCCTGTCCATCGCTCGCTCATTCCAGCTCTCTCTTTCAGGGATAGCACCAGAGAGGCCCACACACAGTCCCCTGAATGAAACATTAAGTCTGGTCGGACGCATACAATCTTTGTTCATTTATATACCCACGCCAACAAAATTTGATGCCAGTAACGCTGATAACTCCTGATGGTGCAAAACCGTCACAAAATCATCACCATAAAGTTCGATGTCTTCGAATGACAAAAGGTCGCCATCATAAATATATAAAGCATGGTTAGCATAGGGTTGCGATCCAAGAAATACCCTGAATTTGTCTAATGCTGGACTATAAATTTCAGAGAAGGCAGAACAATGACTGTGGACAGTCAGTCTGAATCTTCTGTCTTTAACCCGACTTGATTTGAACATTGAAAGTGCCCTGTCAAGCGTAGTCCAGTCATAGCCAGCGCCCCGGAAGCAGTTTTCCACCAGGAATGGAACCCGGCATTTTCTGATGAATATATCGCACAGATAAGTCTCTATTTGGTGGGTGATAACGTTGAGTTCATCTGATGACAATACTGTCTGCAGTGGCGCGCTGGCGAAAGGCATATCAACCCAACGCTGAAGATTAAGCAGCGTACGCAGGCGGGGACCTTTCTTCATATCTGATTCGGTTCTGAATACAACAGGAAGGATGGGGATCAACATCGCATCCGCTGCATCAATTTCAGCTCTGATCCATCGGGAACTACCGGACTCCGGTGTATCAATGACCAGTACCAGGCTCGCCTCGCTCAAGGCAGCTTCAATTTCCTGTTGAACAGGTTCCCCGGGTAATATGCTCGTATAGCCATCCAGCTCCCGGGCTTCATCTCGCCAGGGTTTATAACCTAAAGTTCTGATATGCGTTTCAATCTGGCTGGCAATCTGTGTTCCATCACTTGCGCGATAAGAAATAAACACTTTGGTGTTACGTCCCTGCAGCATTAGCCCCTGCATTGCGCCAACGCGGCGCACCAGCTGCCCTTCCGGCGTGCACGTCTCGCGGTCGTAAGGCAGCGCCTTATATTCCGAAAGTGCACCTGGCGGAACACAATGTAACGGGTTAACTGACACAGGAAGAATCATCGCGGCATCACGCCGGGTGGCTTTAAAATTGTTGATGAACGCATCTACCCGTGCAGGAAAGAGGTTCTCATCAAATAAGACAATCAGGAGATCATTCCACTCTGCCTCACCCTGCCAGACATCAACCGTGGAACTCTGCGCAATTTCAATTCTGACATTATGGCGAAATGCTTCACTAAGGACATTTTGAGCGCTTTGGGCCATAGCCTTGCAAGGTTCATTGTATAGAATCACAATCATTTTTTTACTGCCTGTAATGTTATTCCGACCATAATACATTTACTGCGTTATTCGTTTCATTCTGAAATATTATTCCGGCTGGAATACATACACTCAGATTATGTTTCAGCGATTGACAGCCCTTCAGAGCGTTTTAATTCCCGAGGACATCGTCGGCTGATTTGTGTTTAACTAATAGGGTCTCCAGGAAGGCGATTTTGAGCAAAAGTTTTCCAGTAGCGTCCATGCAGTGGGATATTCCTGAACATAAATGCGTTCATATCCGCTGTTATCAAAACTTTTACTGATAAGAGGATAAAGTGAGATGTATTCCTGACCCTGAAATGACTGTTGTGAATAATCAAGCAAGGGCATGACTGAAACCTGTTTAGGCCTGAACCCATCGAAATAACCCAGCTCCCAGGGCATCCATCTGGATTGAGAAGAAGAATCCGTGACAACATAAATCAATGAATGAGACTGCCTCATTCGTTTCCTCAGAAGCTCAGCGGATGCTCTTGTCACCTCATGACGATTTAATTGCGCATCATCGACCCAGTCGACATAGGGCTTAAGACCCTTACTTTCAAGGAACAGTTTAACACCAAGAATAAGGTCAGCATCCTGAGATGAATGAGATAAAAAGACATCAAATTTCTCCGTGTCAGACACACTCCTCAAACTATCATGCAGCACTTGTTCGCTGCTTTTGTAATTATTAACCCGCTTTGACGACAACTGGCGCATTATTGATTTAGTAAAGTATTGCGGCACACACTTCCCCTTCTGAAGTTATCTTGTCATATGTTTTCAGACCTTTTACCTGAATGCATAAGGCCCTGAGCATATTTATACGGAAAAATTTGAAAGAAATGGCCCCGTTTTATTCGTGATTGAACATTGCCGTCATCAACATTAAACACCCATACCTAAAAAAATACCCTTGCTGTGAGGCATGAATGTTCATCATGCCCACTCGGCGAAAAATTAAACGTCAACAGTCATTGCTGTTATGGCATTTATTTAAAAGCAGTGAAAGGGATTGGATGTGAAAAATGATGTTATCAGCATTAACTGTCACGCTACTCACGCATATCTCATCGCAGAGGGAGTTATCTCCATTAAACGCAATGCCGAATAACAATGAATTTAATATTGTTACTCCTGGCATCATTGAAGCCCAGCCGTTATCTGTCCATTATTGTTGTTAAAGAATTACAATACCCTTCAGCCCCTCGGTAATAAATTCCTTTGGGCAGACAGAAATCCACTCATTAATCTTTTCTCTTTGACATAAGCACTTTTAAAATTTATTTTTCGACTGAATCATTCAGGTTAACGGGTTTCTGAGCATGCAAGATCCCATAACGAGCCTGAAGGGCGTGTACTGATTGCTGAAGTTGCATATTTTCATAAACGGCCTTGCCCTGGGCTGACTCGATACGACGCAACCATTCCTCAGCCGGCACACTCTTACTGAAAGCCTGTGAGATGGAATACACCACCGACTTCAGTTCGCTCACGGTGAGATATTTACCGCGTTTCTCATCCAGACTTTCCAGCTTTAACGCCAGACCCTTCAACTTTTCCATACCTTCATGCCAGCCTTCTGATTTCTCATTCGGCCCGGCAAGATCACTCAAACGCTGAAACCATACATGACTCATTGAAGTGATCACCGGCGAGTCAGGCATGACTTGTCGGGCCTGTTCAAGTAGTGCATTGCCATGCTCGAACAACCAGAAAGGAGAAGCGGACGTCAGCCAGTCCAGCTTCTCTCCGGTCTTTTCCAGCCAGACACTGTCATTCTGAAGCCAGTCCGGTTGTGTGACGCTAAGCTGGTGGACCGTATCTGCGCTCAGAACCGTTGCAAACAGATCGACTGAGCTCATCAGCCTATCCCTGACAGGGTCTGTCATAAACGTGTAAATTCCGGCAACAATCATCATTGTGCTCAGGATTGCGGCCCCTGCACCAGCCAGAAATGCACGACGTTTTGTGATTGACACATCTGCGGGTGCACATTTTTCATGAGAAACATAAACCCATCGTTCTGGTGAAGATGCCATTGCTGCTGACAAGGGGTGTACATCAGGTGGGCCACCGGTCTCGTCCGTGATTTCACGCGCTATGCGATCTGACATGTCACGTTGCTCAAGCAATAATACACTGTCCATTATTCTGTCGCGCAAAACATCGAGCTGACTTTGCTGCCTCATCCCGATACGCTGCAGGTATTCCCCCAACTCAGCCAGCAACACTGCGGACTGGCTGAGGGTGTCCAGATCGGTACGCGACAGCGTCTGTGTCCGAAGGAATCTCTGCAGATATCTGCTCATATCCGACAATAAATTCAGTCGCGCATGCACGGATTCGGGCCAGCAGAGGTCCCCGTTTTTTATCAGTAGTTCAGTGACGACAGACAGCCCCTCCGTCATCCCCTGCACGCCGTTATTATGCGCACGACAAAATGTGAACCAGACCGCCGTCTGCAGCTCCACGCCATTCGCTTCAAACAGGGTCAGACAAAGGCGGGATGCGTTCTGCCAGTTTATGTCCGGACGTGCCGGATGATGGAGCTTTTGTATTTCGTAAGTAAGCGTTGCGAAGGCAGGATACAGGCGCGGGTCACCGCCAGTTTTAATGAGCTTTGCTCGGGAAGAAGGCATATTTATCCATAAGATCTACATCCAGCAGATCAGTGATGGGTTTAGAGGCAAAAAATGTGGGTACTACGAATATGAATGTGCGTAATAAAAATCTGCTATAACAGGGCATCACGTCCGGTCGTTCTGTCAAGACAACGTTTTGTTGTGGATTCCCAGTAAGCATGTAGGTTTTTACTGCTTACACATCGACGAAGTAATTCCTGAGAAGTCTCTACCGCAGTTGATTCTTTAGTATTGAGATTCTCACTTTTCTGCTGCGAAGGATTTGACCGCGTTCCGATGCCTTTTTGAGGAACCTGAGGTGGCGTTTTTTTCCGCGGTGGCTTTGCAGGCGCAGGCTGGGCGGATTGAGAACGTGAATATCCGGCAGAACGCTTGTTGCCACCGTGGCAATGATACTCCCCTGTTTTTCGGTTGGTATGGCATCCATCGGCGTTTGTTCTGCCTGAGTGAGCGGCTGCACTGGATAAATCCAGTGAGTTCAGGAGTAATACCACACCTGCTACTAACATTTTTCTCATTATTGCATCCTGTGCTTAAACATCGACTCATTAAATTGGTGTTTAACTTAACGATTTAATGAATTCCTGAATGGAACTATACCGTTATTTCTGTAAGGCACCGTAATCTATATATTGCTGTTCCCTGAGATGCCTTATGATTACCTTACCTTCTGGCGCGAATTCTGTTCCATAGCGCACCAGCCCAACTTCTTTGAATTTCGCTTCGATACCATAACGCAGCTCGCCAGGCATGCTTTGTTCAAGTATCACCACGTCAATGTGCCTGAGGCGCGGCTCGTACTTCAGGAGCACTTCGGAAAGAGTATGCAGCAACTGATGTGCGGTGGTGGGCATTCCCTGCAGGATGCGCGTCATATCAGGCAGACCATAATCAGGAATATGTGAAAGCGATCCAGCGCGGGTATTGAGGATACGCTGCATGTTATCCAGCACCGAGAGAATTACCTGATCCTGCTCCGCCACACGGTTCAACGCCAGTCCACCTGAAAAACTGCCTTTCAGCAGCTCATATAGCGAAGGTTGATGATTGCCGCCACTCATGGTTTTGCCTCGCTGATCAGGCGCAGGCTGTTGCTGCTTAACTCAATCACGCGTGCTTTATCCGGATCCAAATCGTTGCGCTCCAGTACCAGCCGCCAGCTGTTTTTCGTCATTTCCGGCTGCTGGAACAGTGCGACTACCGCGACAAATTTTGCTTCTTTTTCCATCGGCATATTCAGCGACACGTCGCCGCCCGGCATCAGCACAACATGGCGGTCGACGAGGAGTTCGGCCTTAAGCACGTCCGCCGCATCGCCGGTCAGTCGCTGATATACCGCGCCGTCGAACGCCTTGCGCTCGCTGAGCTGGAACACGCGCACCATCACCGGCTGCGACAGCGGATTATGCTCGCGGCTGTCGCTGTTAAGACTCTCGCGCGCGCTGAAATCCAGGTGCAGGGTTTTAATTTGCTTCATGAAAATGGCGTCAAAGGCCGAAACGGTTCCATCGCTGACTTTCTGCTGCAAGCCGCAGCCGCTCAGCAGCAAAGCCGTGCTACATATTACTATTTTAATCAAAGTGGTAACTGACACGTCGTTGCTCCTCGCAGGGATTGGCCGGGCTCATGCCTGAATAGCTGCCCAGTTCGGTGGTAAAAGTGTGTGGGATATCATCAATAGCGCCTTCAGCGCCCAAAACGCCCGTCATGCCAAGCCAAAATGGCGCATCGCCCAGTTCTGGCGGGGCCAGCAGCTGTGTCTCCAGACATAACCGGATGCGCGCGCGATAGCGCCAGCCGAGATACACCCGCAGCATCACCAGAAAATCCTGATACAGCTGGCCGTCCGGCAGCCAGCGCTGCGCTTCGTCCGGGCAGGCGGTTTGCAGCTCAATCAGCAGCTGGCTGTTAGCATCCATGGCTTCATCACCCAGCGGCGAATTGCCATCCAGTACGAACTCGCACTCCAGCGGATGGCTGACTCGCACCGGGCGCAGACAGTGCGGCTGCACGCGAACCGAGGTGCCGGGCGCCAGTAAACGCACCAGCGCGCAAATGCCCTCTTCCGTTCTGCCCGGCTGGCGCATAACGCCCAGCAGCGCCAAAAAGCGTGAAACCGGCGTGGCAATATGCTTGCCAGTTCCCGGAATACCCAGCCCCACCAGCCCAAGTAGCGACTGCGAGGTTTTATCGCTGCCGCCCGCTTCAAAGGTCGCCGGATACGAGTATTTGCGCCAGATGCGATAAAACTGCGTCAGGATGCGATGATTGAAAATATCCAAAAATCCCTGCAGCGCTTCATGCCCTTCATCGCGCTGGGTAATGTCATCAATGTAGCTGCCCGGTAGTGGCGAATCGACGCCGTACAACCCGAGAAAAGTGGTGCGCACCACCGGCGGCGCAGCATCATCGCTGTCGCTGTACTCCACCGTCTTCAACTCGCTCGCCGGAAAACCCATGCCGGGATGCGGCAGCAAACGCACCGCATCATTTCCCGGCTTACTGGTGCTGCCTAGCGGCGGCTTGTCCTTATGCTGATGTTCAATCAGCTGACAAAAGCGGTAAAAGTTCAGCCGCGTCAGCTGCTGCTCCAGCCGTGGCGTCAGCCGGAGATGTGGCGATTGTGCTTCTCTTCCCATACGAGGCGCTCTCCGGTTGGCTGCAGGATTAAAATCAGACGGTTAAACAGGTGGATATCGGTGTAGAGGGCAAAGAAGCGACTGAGCATTTCGCCAAACAGGCAAATATCGCCGCTGCCGGCAAAGCCGCTGCTGTCGAGGGTGATTTCAATCTGCACGCCGCGCAGCAAATAGCCCTGCTCAAAACGTTCGGTCTCTTTGTGGCAAACATGCAGAATCGCTTCCAGCCGACGGCGATTCATTTCGCTGTTCGTCCAGTCATACAGCGCCAGCGTGCCGCGCAGTACTTCGGCGTTATCCATCATCCACAGAAAACTTGAGCCGAGATGGCTCAGCACGCGCCAGTGAAAACTGTCGCGATTGGGCGGATAACACGGCAGCGTCGGCGCGCACAGGTTGCGCACCTGCATCGCCACGTCGGTACTGCTGACAGCGGTATCCAGTAACGTGCTTTGCAACGCGCGGCGCGGCAGCTGACCGTTAGTGCCAGTGACGCTCACCGACAGGCTTTCGTTTTCCGGCAGGCTGTGATTATCAAAGGCTTCGCCGCCGAGGATCATCCAGGTCTCGTGCAGCCCGGAAGGGCCACGCCGCACCCGCGTGTGGTAGTAATGTTCCGGCGCTTCGTGACGCAACATGCCGCCTTTATGGCGGAAACTGCTGAAGGGCACGTAAGGCTGATTTTTCGAAGAGATCACCGAATCCACCGAGTAAATTTCGGTATGTCCGTCCTGTACGCGCATGGGTCGCAGCATATATTCGGTCTGCAGGCCGTTGATCATTAATGGATCAGATTCCATCGCGAACAGGTTGATGACCGGCACGGCATTCAGGCGCAGATGTTTCTCGCTGAACTGGAAATCATGCTCCCAGCGCTGGGCCAGCACCACATCGAGTTCAAACCACGGCAGAGAGGCGGGCAGCGCCACCTGCTCAAGCCCGCGCAGGTTCACCGCCATAAACTTCTCGCGGAAGGTGAAGTATTCCAGCAGCAGCTGATAGCCGCTGAAGCTGCCTTCATCGCCCGGCCACAGCCGATCCTCCTCGCTGAAGCCCTGCGCGCTGAAGTGCCCGTCGAAGCGGCGGTTGTCGGTTTCGCCGGGCAGACGCAGTGCGATGCTGGCGACGTTAAGCGTCAATGCTTCGTGCAGCGCGCAGGCCAGCGGCGCATCGGCATTGAGATAGAGCGGAATGTGGCTGACATCAATGCGGCTCCAGTCGGCCAGCGCGCCGCCGTTGAAGCGCAGGCGGATCACCGAGCGCCCGGCGGCATCAGTGGTTAACTTTGCCGACTCCAATGCCAGCGGCAGCACCTGCACCTCACGCGTGGTGGTGTAGCGACAGCGCGTGCCTTTTTCACCCACCGGACGTGAAATCACTTCAAAACCGCGCGCCAGCCGCATCGGTTCCTTCATCTCACGCCAGTCGGGCGTGAACTCCACCACCGACATCGACGGAATGGTGCGCAAGTAGTGTGGCCACAACAGGCTGACCAGACCTTCGGTGAGTTCCGGCAGGTCATCGTCGAGCTTTTCCCGCAACCGACCGACCATAAAGGCAAAGCCTTCGAACAGTCTTTCAACGTAGGGATCGCGGGCGCCGGCTTTGTCGAGATTAAGCATCGCCGCCTGTTCAGGGTGGGCACGAGCGAACTCTTCGCCCGCTTCCTGCAGGTAACGCATTTCAGCGTCGTAATAACGCAGGGTTAAGTCGTCCATGGTATTCACTAAGTGATGTGCCGCCGGAGAGAATCAGGCGACAGAAAGTTGAAAGGCGGAGGTCAGCTGCAGAGGATGGCGGCCCTGACCGGGTCGAGTGTAATAAGGCCGGATAACAGCGCGTCCATTTCCGGCTGAACGCGCGAGCGTTCACTTTCGCTGCGCGCAGCCCGGGCACGCAGCAGCTTTAGCCGCCGGGCGCGCACTTCGAACAGTAACGTCGGTTCCCACTGCGTAAGCGTCAGTGCACCTGCCTGCTGGTTAAGTTCATCCAGCAGATGCAGTGCCATTTCGCTCTTCCCAAACTGCTCGCATACTCGCGCCATAAGCAGGCGCAGCAGCCACTGATCTTTCGTATTGCTAGCGCCCGGACGCATCTGCAGCCAGGCGAGTGCGGCTTCAACGCTTTCGACTTCCGCTTTTTCCACCGCCTCACTTTCCAGCGAAAGAATGTCGTTGTCCGGCCCAGCAATCGGCGCGTCGCTTTCTGTTAAACGCACATCGCCCATCACCTTCTGCGCGATCCAGCTGCGCGTCACCTCATCGGCAAACGGCGTGCCGTCTGAATAGCAGAGCGTTTCCAGTCCCGGCAGCCTTGATAGAAGCCCATGCAAATCCTGCTGCACAATGTTCGCCAGCGCCATGCCCTTGTCCTGACGATTCAGCGCTTCACAGGCGTACCACTGCAGATCGAACCACACGTGATTGATGGCCTGCGCAAAAAGCGAGTCCGTCAGTTCCAGCATTTCCGTCCAGCTTTGCTGCAGATACAGGCGCTTGAGGTGCGCACGATGATCGGGTTTCGGCGGTGGCAAACGCGTATTGCCGCCGGGTCCGAGCGCGGGAAGATTGAGGATGGTATCCCAGCGCACGCTTTTCATCAGATGATGTGCCGAAAGCCAGCCGCCGGGCTGCTCGCGCAGGTAGTTTGCCAGTACTTTTGCCTGCGCCTTTAGCGTTTCACCGGAGTTGACCGGCGCGAGTGCGGCAAGGGCTGAATCATCCACGTCCGCATGCGCCGGGCTGTTAAGTGGCACCATGGCGCTGGCTCCGCCGTTCTGCGCCAGCCGCAGCTCCAGCGCACGCAACAGCGGCTGAAGTCCGTTACGCTCATCTTCACTGAGCGCATCTTCAATCAGCAGCAGCGCGCCGCTGATACGACAAACCCGCGCGATATCGGCTTCCGGCCACAGCGTCAGGCTGTCGAGCATTCTGGCGCTACCTAACCAGGCCAGCGCGCCCTGACGACTGCGGCTGCGCTGCGGATGAAGCTGGTCACCATACTGATGCAGCGCGGCTGCCAGCAGCTCCAGCCCTTCCGCCAGCCCCTGCTCACCGTCCTGATGCAGGCGCGCCCACGCGTAAAAAGTGATCACCCGGATATCCTTGCTCACGGTTGTCAGCAGCGATTCCGACAGGCGGGCGATGGTGTCGGTATCAAAGCCGGAAAGCTTATTCACCTCTTCGCGGATCTGCATAAACTGATCGTCGTAAGCCGGATCGTCCCCGGCGGGCAACGCCTGACTGATCGGTTCAAGCCAGCGCGCCCAGTCGCTGCGGCGTTTTTCAGCTTCGCTTCTGAGTGAGGCCGGCTCCACACCGCAGGCGTGAACAAGTTCTGTTATCGCGGTCATTATTCTGCTCCGTCCATATTGGTGGTGAAGTCATCCGTACTTGTTTCACGCGGGGCCATCGCTTCTGAAGCGCTCACCGCATCCACGCTGAATATTTCCGTCGGTAGCGTAAACCCGCGCAGGCGCAGCAGCGCCAGCGGGCCGTCGCGCATCTGCGTGCGCAGTACCCACGTCAGGGTGCGTTTATCCGGCGTGGTGAAACTCAGCAACCAGCGACTGCGATCGAGGCGCTCACGTTTACCCTGCTCCAGCCAGCGGATAAAGCCCCAGGTGCCGGGATAATCGCCGTATATCTGCGCGCTGCTTTTCACGCCGGTCCAGGTCAGCAGCGTGCCCGGCTTCAAACTATCGCCCGGCCAGCGCATCGCCTGCCAGGTGGCCATCTGATTGAAATAACGCAGCGGCTGACCGTCGAGCATCAGCTGGGTTTCCACCACGTCTGGCGCAGCGCGGCCCTGTAATTCAAAGCTGATGCCCTGCGTGCCGTCGGTGAACAGGATATCGGAGAGCTCACGCAGCTGGTTAACCGCCTTGAGGAAAGCAGGATTGAAGGTCAATCCCTGGCTGTGCGCCGCATCCGGCACCCAGCTGCTGCCCTCTTTTTGCAATACGCCACCGAGACGGCTGCTGAGGAAGCTGTCAATGCGTCCGGCGTCGCGGCGGATAAACTCCGCCAGCATCGGCAGCGACGCATCGCTTTGCCCGGCGGCAAACGGATAGCGCCCGTCAAACGCAGTGCGCCAGTTTTCCACAATGGCGCGCTGCCACTGCGCATTCAGGCTCACCGCCGATGGCTGCAGAATGGTTTCCCACGCCTGCGTCAGCGGCTGCACGAACATCGTCTGACCAAAGCCGCTCCACTCTTCGCCGAGGCTCGCCGCCATCAGGCTGCCGTACTGCTGGGTGTCGGTGAGATCGACGCTTTTGCCCTGGAAAACCGTCTGCGCCAGGGTTTGCAGCATCTCCTGTGGATCCGGTGCGGCGGCAACCTGCTGCAGACGCAGGCGCACGCGCGTGATGCGGGTTAAAAAGGTCTGCAGCGTCAGGCTGCTGTCGGCGGCCATCAGCTGAGAGCCGCTGTTTTTGCCGGTCAGCGCCAGTAAGGGTCCGAAAGTTACATCCAGCGGACCTTCGGGGCCGGTGGCCTTCTGGCTGATAACCGGCTTGTCTTTCTGGCCGATCAGGTCTTTGGCTGAATTGATCAGCGTGTCGGACAGCGCCTCGCGCTGCTGGCCGGTCTGACCCTGCCAGGCAAGCATGTTCATCAATGCAATCAGCGGCGACTGCCGCACGTCGCTCATCAGCGTCAGCTGATCCGTGACGTCGGCAATATTCTGCGCCGGGTTTAGCCGGATACCGTTGAGGAAGTTGAGCCAGCTGGCGGCAAAGTCACTGAAATAGCGCTGGGTTAACCGGGCCTTGAGTGCTTCCGGGGAAATCTCCTGCGGCACGGCGCTGCGGGTGTCGCTGAGCACCCAGTCGATTTCATCACGCCGGGTGTTGGCCGCTTTCTCAATTTCCTGGCGCACGCCGCCTTCCCACGCCTGGCGCGTAAACACGCCGGGCACTTTGTCGTCGCTGCTGAACAGCCGGCGCATATCGGTGCCCGGCGTCATGTCTTCCAGCGTCAGATCGGTGTAGTTGCGACGCACATCGCGCAGGACGTTTTGATACAGCGTCATCTCCGCGTTGCGCTGGCCGGTCTGCAGCAGCAGCACCTGACGCACCTGGCTCAGCAGCGACGCATCGGGCTTGATGCGCCAGCCCGGCTGCGACGGCAACGACGCGGCATAGAATGCCCATAAATCCGGTGCCAGCGTCTGCCACAACGATGTTGAAATGCCAGGATATTCCGGCTGAACGGTCGCCATGGTCTGCGCATAAAATGCCGGTTCAGCGCGCTCCGGGCGCGCCATCATCAGCCAGGCCTTTAACTGCTTATAACCCGGCTGCGCCAGCGTGGCGCGCTGCGGGCTGGCGGCAGGCAGGCCGGCCAGATAAGTCAGCTTCTCTTCCAGCGCGATGCGCGCCGGTTCGTGGATCAGCCGCTGCGCCGCGACGCCGTACCACGGCAGCAGCGCATCATGCAGCTGCTGCGCATGGTTAATGCCGAAGCGCTGATACCAGGGCGCACCGTGCTGCAGCCAGTTCTGCTGCTGCCCGAGATCGTTACGCAGGCCATGCAGCGCAATCAGCTGCGCATCGTCAACCTTCGTTGAATTCACCAGTACCTGTGCTTTATCTGCCGCGCTGACAATCTGATGGCGGTTGAACAGCGCAGACGCCAGCATGCCCGCGCCGCCGAGCAGCATCAGGCTCAGCAGCGACCAGGCCAGCGTCTGTTCCCACGGCAGCCCGGTGCGACGGCCTCTGGCGCGGTCTGACGCGATGCCCTGCCAGAGCGCACTGTCGGATAATGCGTGAGGATGCACGCTGTCCAGCGCAGGCTTTGCTTCCGGCAGGCTGAACATCAGACCACGCAGTAAACTGCGGCGCGCCGGGTCCAGCCACGGCGCTAAGCGCTGCTGCCAGGCCTGACTTTCACCGCTGGCAAGCTGCTGCGACAGACGCAGCAGCCAGTCATGGCTGATGTTGTGCTCAACCTGAGCAAGCCCGTGCTCACGCAGCGGAACGATCAGGCTTTCGAGCTGTTGAGTAATATTCTCTGGCAGCGCTTTTGCGGGAAAAACAGCGCCCACCGCGTTGCTTTCACGCTCTGGCTGCGGCCAGTCACTGTGACCGAGCTGCCAGATCCACACCGGCGCACGCCAGCGCAGCGCGGTGGCAATCTTCTCCAGCGAGCGCATCGCTGCATC
>NZ_CP158293.1:0-839246 GCF_040255075.1 Pantoea sp. BJ2 | reverse complement strand
AGCCTGAGATCTTCATTCTGTGGATGAAAAGGGTCGTTTTCTGATTACAGTGAACATTAACACTGTTTATAGTGAACATTCTACTCTCTATAGTGAATAAACTACTGACTCCAGTGAACACTTTACTCATTATAGTGAACGCGATCACCTTCTGAGCCCTTGTGGGGTGCGGCCTGCGACGATCGGGGATCTCTTAGGATCTCTTTAAGATCTCTATATGATCTTTCTTTAAGATCTATTCACTGTATAACTTAATAACGCCCGGACTGACGCGGCTTTAGACCGGCAAAATGTTTAAAACAGCTCCATTGCAATAACATCCCCTTTGATCCCACCAAATCATCAGTTATGTGCGATCAGGATCCTTATTCTTCTTCATAAATGAACAACTTCCTCATTATTATTCATTTTTAAGAAACTTTAACCCGGCGTAAAGTGAACTTCATCGAACAACACATCACTTATGACGAGGTTATATTTCATGACTGACAACGTTATCTCCCGCAACCCTACTACCGGCGACATCCTCGCAAGCTATCCGCTACAGAGCGCAGCCGAGTTGGAAGCCGCATTGCAGCAAAGTGCTGATGCCTATGCAGAGTGGCGCTATACCTCAATGCCACAGCGAGTGAGAGTGCTGCATCAACTGGCAGAACAGATCCGCCAACGTCAGGATGAGCTGGCAACCATGGCCACGCTGGAAATGGGCAAACCTATCGCTCAGGCACGTGCTGAAGTACTGAAATGCGCCAATCTGTGTGACTGGTATGCAGAGAACGGTCCGACGATCCTTGCCGACAAACCAACATTGGTGGAAAACCAGCAAGCGTGGCAGTCATTTCGCCCGATTGGTGTGATTCTTGCTGTAATGCCATGGAACTTCCCTTACTGGCAGGTTCTGCGCGGCGCAGTCAGCATGTTGCTGGCAGGCAATACCTACGTGCTCAAGCACGCGCCGAGCGTAATGGGATCCGCCAACCTGATGAAGTCACTTTTTGACGCCACCGAACTGCCTAAAGGCGGCTTTACCGTGATCAACGTCGATAACGATGGCGTTTCAGCCGCGATCAAAGATCCGCGTATTGCCGCTGTAGCGGTAACCGGCAGCGTGCGTGCAGGCGGTGCAATTGCAGCGCAAGCCGGTGCAGTACTCAAGAAAACTGTACTGGAGCTGGGCGGCGCGGATCCTTTCATCGTGCTGGCGGATGCAGACCTGGATGCTGCAGTGGCCTCAGCGGTCACAGGACGCTATCAGAACACAGGACAGGTCTGCATGGCAGCCAAGCGGTTCATCATTGAAGAAAGTGTCGCAGAAGCGTTTGAGGCGCGTTTCAGCGCAGCGGTGCAGGCATTGAAGATCGGCGATCCTTTGGCAGAAGATACCTACATCGGACCAATGGCGCGTTACGATCTGCGTGACGAGCTGGATAATCAAGTGCAGCAGACCATCAAGGAAGGCGCACGTTTGGTATTAGGCGGCCATAAGATCGACGGCCCAGGCAACTATTACGCCCCGACGATCCTCGCCGATGTCACACCAGCCATGACCGCATTCCAGCAAGAGATCTTTGGCCCGGTCGCAGCAATTAGTGTTGCTCGTGATGCACAACATGCCCTTGAGCTGGCAAACGACAGCGAATTCGGGCTGAGTGCAACAGTGTGGAGCGGCAACGAAGCGCTGGCCAACGAACTGGCGGAAAAACTGGAGACCGGCGCGGTATTTATCAATGGCAATGGTGCGTCAGATCCGCGTGTCGCGATTGGTGGCGTGAAGAAGAGCGGCTATGGTCGTGAACTGTCGAGCTTTGGCGTCCACGAATTCTGCAATATTCAGACGGTATGGAAAAACCGCCGCTAAGCATCACAGGGCGCGTCAGGCGCGTCCTTATTCCCATCCTCCGCCCCCAGATATCTCGCATCTCATACCGTTGCCCATCATTTAAAATGTTGTGGACCAGTTCAAAAAATCCACCAGTGGTATTACAAAGGTATTATATCCGGTGTTAGATTTGCCTCCACCTACACCGGGGAGTCCTTTTAAATGAAAACAACAATCCCAAAACTGTCGTTCATGATGTTTCTTGAATGGTTTATCTGGGGCGCATGGTTTGTACCGCTCTGGGCATTTCTCAGCAAAAACGGCTTCTCGCCGGTTGAGATAGCCTGGTGCTACGCCTGTACTTCGATAGCCGCCATCCTGTCGCCGATCCTTGTCGGATCGCTGGCCGATCGCTTCTTCCAGGCGCAAAAAGTGTTGTCGCTGCTAACAATCGTCGGATCGATTCTGATGTTCTTCGCAGCTCAGCAAACGCATTTCGGCGGTTTCTTCCCGTTGCTATTGCTGTATGCGCTCACTTACATGCCCACCATCGCCTTAACCAATAGCATCGCGTTTTCGCACGTCGCGGATGTGGAGCGTGATTACCCGCGCATTCGCGTCATGGGCACCCTTGGCTGGATCGCGTCCGGCATCGTTTGTGGTTTCCTGCCGCCGCTGCTGGGCTATGGCGATATCTCAGCCAGCAACGTGCCGTTATTGATCACCGCCGCAAGCTCGCTATTACTGGGCATTTTTGCCCTGACGTTGCCCGCCACCGAGCCGAAAAGCACCGGCAAATTCAGCCTGCGCGTCGCGCTTGGTCTGGATGCGCTGCATCTGCTAAAGGATCGCAGCTTTCTTGTGTTCTTCGTCTGCTCCTTCCTGTTCAGCATGCCGCTGGCGTTTTACTACATCTTTGCCGAAGGCTATCTGACGGAAGTCGGCTTGCCGCACGCCACCGGTTGGATGACGCTCGGCCAGGTTTCGGAAATCTTCTTCCTGCTGGCGCTACCGTTCTTCATCAAACGCTTTGGCATCGGCAAAGTGCTGCTGCTGGGATTAACCACCGCCGCACTGCGCTACGTGTTCTTCGTGTTCGGTGGCGATCAAAACATGCTGACTTACGGCTTGCTGTTCATGGGCATTCTGCTGCACGGCGTCAGCTACGATTTCTACTTCATCACCGCTTACATCTACGTTGATAAGAAAGCGCCAGTGGCGATGCGTAATGCTGCGCAAGGGCTGATCACGCTGGCCTGTCAGGGTATCGGCAGCCTGCTGGGTTACCGCCTTGGCGGCTATCTGATGCAGGAAATGTTCGCCTACGACCAACCCCGCGACGGGCAGACTTTCAACTGGGCAGGCATGTGGATGTTTGGCAGCGTGATGATCGTAATGATCACCATCGCCTTTATCGTCCTGTTCCGCGACGGCAAAAAACGCAGCGATGAACTTACCGCTTTCGAAAATTCAGCAACCGCTGACAGCCATAAATAAGAGATTTCACCATGACGATGACAACGCAAGAAAAACGGATTTTAGGCGCGTTTTACGGCCAGGCGCTGGGCGATGCGATGGGCATGCCATCCGAATTATGGCCGCGCTCACGCGTGAAGCAGCACTTTGGCTGGATTGATCGCTTCCTGCCCGGTCCGGCTGAGAACAACGCCGCCTGCTACTTTGGCCGGGCGGCCTTTACCGACGACACTTCGATGGCGCTGGCATTGGCTGATGCAATCGTCACTCACGACGGCGAGATCAACGCCCAAACCATTGGTGCGAATATTTTGCAGTGGGCCGAGTCGTTTGATGCCTTTAACAAGAATGTGCTTGGACCGACCTCAAAAATCGCGCTCAAAGCTATGAAAGCCGGCACACCGGTGTCGCAGCTGGAAAATAACGGCACGACTAACGGCGCAGCGATGCGTGTGTCACCGCTCGGCTGTCTGCTGCCAGCACGCGATTTACCGGCATTCATCGATGCCGTCGCACTGGCGTCGAGTCCTACGCACAAATCGGATGTCGCGATTTCCGGCGCGACGGTGATTGCGTGGGCTGTTTCACGCGCCATTGACGGTGCCGACTGGGCAACAATCCGCGATGAACTGCCTGCGATCGCACGCGCGGCGCAGGAAAAGCGTGTCACCACCTTTAGCGCGTCGATGGCGGCACGCCTCGAACTGGCGTTAAGCGTGGTCGCGCAGGGCAGGGGCGTGGAATCCACCATGCAGCAGATTTACGATTTGGTGGGCACCGGCACCGGCACCATTGAATCGGTACCGGCGGCGATTGCGATGGTGGAATTGGCCGAGACCGATCCTAATCGCTGCGCGATCCTTTGCGCTAACCTCGGCGGCGATACCGATACCATCGGCGCGATGGCGGTGGCGATTTGCGGTGCGCTGCACGGCATCGACAGCATCGACGTTGCCTTGAAAGCCGAGCTGGATGCCGCTAACGGGCTGGATTTCACCCGTTATAGCGCTGCCTTCACGCGTTTCCGCCAGCAGCGCGAGGCCGCTTATGTTGACGCCTGATGATCTGCAGAGTCTTGAAAGCCGTCTGCCAGTGCTTGTGATTGGTGCGGCTGTAGTGGATGTGATTGCTGATGCTTACTCGTTGCCACATCGTGGCAGCGATATTGAGCTCCACCAGCAGGGCGTCAACGTGGGCGGCTGTGCGCTGAATGTGGCGATTGCGCTGCACCGGCTTGGCCTACCGTCCATCAATGCGCTACCGCTCGGCAACGGTACCTGGGCCAGCATTGTGCGGCAGAAGCTGACGGAATATGGCATTCACAGCGTGCTGGAAACGGCGAAAGGCGATAACGGCTGGTGTTTAGCGTTAGTGGAGCCCGACGGTGAGCGCACCTTTCTGTCAGTGAGCGGTGTGGAAAATCAGTGGGATGCAGCGCTGCTGAACACGTTGCCGCAGCCGGCCAATCGCTGGATATACCTTTCCGGCTATCAGCTCACCAGCAAAAGCGGTGATGTGCTGATCGCCTGGCTGGAGCAGCAAAGCCAGCCGTATCAGCTGCTGGTGGATTTCGGTCCGCGTCTGGCGGATATCGGTGATGCGCAGTTCGAACGCGTTATGGCGTGCCATCCACTGATTACAGTGAACAGACAGGAAGCCGAACTGCTGTGGCATGAACGTTTGAATCAAACAGAACCCATTGATGCGCATCAGTTAATGACGTGCTGGCAGCAGCGATTCGGCGGCGCGATGGTGGTGCGACTTGATAGCGAAGGCGCCGGTTTCGTTAACGCGGAAACACAGGGCTGGATGCCGGCGCTGCCGACAAAAGTGGTCGATACCATCGGCGCAGGCGACAGCCACGCGGGTGGATTACTGGCGGGATTAGCTTCGGGTTGGTCGCTGGCAGAAAGCGTCGCGCTGGGCAACGCGGTGGCGTCTTTTGTGGTGTCACAACGCGGCGGCGATTGCGCGCCCGATCGCGCCACGTTAACAGCTTACTGGCAACAGCGCCTTACTCCGCAATAAACACATACATATCGCTACGACAGTAGCTAATGCTGTACTCCAGCGGATTGCCCTGCGCATCTAACGCCAGCTGCTTGATCACCAAAACAGGTACGTTGTCGGGTAGGGCGATCTGCTGCTGCAGCGCCTCATTAGGCATGCGAGCACTCACTCTGCTTTGCGATTTTACCGGCAGAATTTGTTGCTGGTGGAAATAGTCGTAAAGCGAAATGCCAATCTCATCCGCATTAGCGATATAGCGCGCCGGCACCCAGGATTCTTCCACCGACACCGCTTGCTGATCGACATAACGAATACGTTTCAGCAAATACACTTCGCTGCCTTTGTCCAGCCCCAATTTCTCAGCGATTTCTGCATCGCAATGGATTTTGCTTTTGTTAATCCACACGGTATCGGGCTTTTTACCACGCAATACCGCTTGCTGCGACAAGCCTTTCGGTTCTTTGAGCGAATACTCTAACTGGCTGCAGATCTGCGTACCGTAGCCTCGAGAGCGCAATACCACGCCCTCTTTTTCCAGCGCATCCATGGCTTTACGCACGGTAATGCGCGAAATGTTCAGCGACTGGCTGAAGTCACGCTCACTCGGCAGGATCTCTTCATGCACTAACAAACCATCACGCACCGCATCTTTGATCGCAGTGGCAAAGCGTCTGTACAGCGGCGTGCGGCTGTCATCAGCAAGGGTAGAAGTAAGCCGCGAAAATAGTGAAGTTTGGTCGGTCATAATGTGCGTGTTCACCTAATCCGGTAAGCGGATGAAAGCGTTATGATACTGACTTTTAAGCGGTCGCGAACCATTTTTGGGCTCTTTATCTTAGAGTTAACAAATAGTACAATACTTAAAATTTCCAGACCCATTAACGATATGAAATTTATAAAAAAAATTAGAGAATTAAATAGAAAAAGAAATTATTTCAAGAAAAGGTTGAAGTATAAAATTGCTTTGTATAAAGCGACAAAAAAATGGCATCGAGAGCCATCAGTAAAAATTTCACCATCGGAAGTACGTACAGTGCTGATGATTAGAAATGAAGGTAAAATTGGTGATGCAATCGTATCAACCTGCATACTTCGAACAATGCATGAAGCTGGGATAAGTATTGATGTTTTAGCGATAAAAGCAAATGAAATGGTTTTCTCAGATAACCCTTTTATCAGGAAAGTTTATTTAACGGAAGAAATGGATTATCAAGATAGGTATAACCATGCGATTCCCGATGACTTAATTAATACATTGAAAGAAAATAACTATGATTTGATGATTGATACGGGTATTTGGGATACAGGGCTATATATGCCGCATATGATACAAGCTATCTCACCCAAAATTTCATTAGGTTTCAATAAAGAAAAGTGGCTTTCGCATTACGACGTAAATATTAGATTCAATCATTATGAACTTCATGTAAAAGAAATTTATGCTCGTATTATTAACTACCTTGGTATCCCTGGTGCTTCGCAGCAAAGGTACGAAGTGTATTATAAGCAATCAATCACAGATGAAGTTAAAGCAATCGAGTTCTTTAAAAAAGAGAGTAAAAAAGTTATTATAAATATGTACGCAAGCCACAATGATAGGAATTTAACACCTCAACAAACACAAGAAATAATTAGTGGTGTCTTATCAAAAAATAAAGATGCAGATATTATGGTCCTGGATTATAAAAAAAATTTTATCAATGACTTCTTCCACGGCGCTTACGTTTATCATGTGCCCTCGTTTTATCATGCTATGGCAACGATAAACTTAGCCGATGTGGTCATATCACCTGATACGGCAGTTGTACATGTTGCAGCTATGTATGACAAACCGTTAATTGGCATTTATCGCGATATCTCTGATAACAATAAATTATGGTCGCCAGGTTATAAGAATGGTCATCAAATTTTCACATCAACTTTTGTTGTTGGAGAAGATGCATTATTGGTCGATAATGTTTTAAATGCTATTGACAAATTTGACTTAAATTAGAGCAATCAAGCATAGAGTGAGCATTATAAATTCGCAAATTTTTTAGTTTTGTCTTGCACTCTATGCCTGTTATTTCTGTTCAGATTTAAGCGCTAACTTAGCGCTATTCTAGCGCTCATCAAACGGCACGCCACCTTTCGACTTATGATGTTTTGGCGTTTCGATAATGGAAACCGTCACTGAATTAGCATCGATCTCAAACGAATCTGCCACCGCCGCGGTGACGGCTCTCAACAACTTCTTTTTCTGCTCAATCGTGCGACCTTCTGCCGCATACACAACGATTTCTGGCATCTCTGCTGCTCCATAAAGTAAACGTTCGTTTTCAGCATAGCGCAGCAAAAGCACTGCGCGCAGCGTCAATCACCCGTCTTTGCCAGCAATCTGTGTTGAAATGTGTATTGTTATGTTATAACGTAATTAACTCACATAATATGTAGCGGATTAAGTCGGAAATATTAATGAAATCAATGAAAAATTTGCTTATCGCTTCGGCGTTAGGCCTGGCTTCTTACGCCTCAATGGCGGCTGAACATCAGGATAAAACGGTGCGCATTGCGGCACCGTTTGAAATCAAAGGCGCCGATCCCGCACTCTCCGGCGACATTTTGTTGCGGATGGATGTGGTGGAAACGCTGGTGGAAGTGAACGAACGCGCCGAGCCCATTCCGGCGCTGGCGCAAAGCTGGCAGGTATCGGCAGATGGTTTGCAATGGCAATTGAATTTGCGTCCCAACGTGCGCTTCCATGATGGATCGCCATTGGATGCGGCCGCGGTGGTGAAATCACTCAACACCGCGCGCAGCAAAGCGGGTCTGCTGGATAAAACGCCGATCACCGCTATCAGCGGGGAAGGGCAACGCGTCACCATCACCTTGAGCGAACCTTTCACGCCGCTGCTTTCGGTATTAGCAGAGAGCCGTTCCCAGATTCTGGCGTTGGCTAGCTGGGATGCGCAGGGCAACATCACCCGCATCATCGGCAGCGGCCCGTTTATGCTGACGTCATTCCAGCCACCGCAATCGCTGGCAGTAAAACGTTTTGACGATTACTGGGGCAAAAAGCCAGCGATTGCGGCTGCCAGCTATCTCTCTTCCGGGCGCGCCGAAACCCGCGCCTTGCTGGCGGAGAGCGGCGACGCGGATTACGTATTCAACCTGGATGCTGCCAGCCGTCAGCGTTTAGCACGCAAGCCAGCGCTGCAGCTGCCCGCCATTCCGGTGCCGCGCACGCTGATGCTGAAACTGAATGCGGGCGATCCGCTGTTAGCCGAACAGCCGGTGCGTGCAGCGATCAGCATGGCGATTGACCGTAACGCGCTGGCGATGGCGGTATTGCGTTATCCGGGCGCGGCCACTCAGTTATTCCCGCCGAATATGGGTGAATGGCACAACAACGCACTGCAACCATTGCAATTCAATCCGCAGCAGGCGGCACAGCAACTGCAGGCGGCGGGTTGGAAAATGGGTGCAGATGGCGTGTTAGCACGTAACGGCCAGCGCTTTAGTGTGACGCTGCTGACCTTCCCCGATCGTCCCGAACTGCCGCTGATGGCGATGGTTATCCAGCAGCAGCTGCGCAAAGTCGGCATTGAAGTGAAGATCAACTCCACCAACGCCAGCGAAATTCCGGCGCAGCATCACAGCAATCGTCTACAACTGGCGCTGTTTTCCCGCAACTTTGCACTCACGCCTGATCCCACCGGCACGTTACTGCAGGATTATGCGGAAAAGGGCGGCGACTGGGGCGCGATGAACTGGCATCCGACCGGTTTTAGCGCGGCGTTGCACAGCTTAACGCAATCCACTGACTCGGCAGAACGTGCGCAGGCACGTAACCTGATCACTGCCTCGTTACAGCAAGATCTGCCGGTGATCCCGATTGCCTGGTATCAGCAATCGGCCGCGATTAACAGCAAGCTGAAAAACGTCACGCTCGATCCGTTTGAACGCCACTTTGGTCTGCGTCAGATGCAGTGGGAGCAATGATGTTCAAACTACTTGGCTGGCGCGTAGCGCAGGCGGCTTTTGTGGTGTTGGCGGTGGGACTACTCACCTGGTTTTTGGTGCAGTCCTTGCCCGGCGATATGGCATGGCGTATTGCCAGCGGTCGTTATGGCTACGATCGGGTGGATGCCAGTGCGGTGGCGCGGGTGCAGCAGGAGCTAAGTGACTCGCTGCAGCAGGGCAGCGCGTTGCTGCACTGGCTATTCGATCTGATGCAGTTCAACTTTGGTCGCTCGCTGGTCTCCGGCGAACCGGTGATGGATGAACTGCGCTGGCAGCTGAGTCAAACGCTGGCGCTGGCAGGTTCATCGCTTTTCCTGACGATTCTGTTCACTTTGCCGCTGGGTATTTGGGCGGGATGTCACGCCAATGGCAAGCTCGACCGCGCGTTATTCTGGCTGAGCGCGCTGCTGAAATCGGTGCCGCATTTTGCGCTGGGCATGCTGCTGATTGTCCTGCTGGCGCTGCAGCTCGATTGGCTGCCCAGCGCCGGGCATGGCGAGCTGCGTCATTTTATGTTGCCATCGTTGACGCTGGCATTGTCGTTAACCGCGGTGGGCGTGCGCGTGGTGCGTGAAGCCACGTATCAGGTTGTCAGCTCGGGCTATTACCGCTGGGGCGCGCAGAAAGGATTAGCGCCCGCAACGCTATTGCGTCGTCATGGATTGCGCAACCTCGCATCGCCGGTATTGACCTGGTTCGGCATGCAGTTTGTCTGGCTGGTGGAAGGTGTGGTGGTGGTAGAAACGCTGTTTGCCTGGCCTGGCATTGGTCACGCGCTGGTGCATGCCATCTTCGCCCGCGATGTGCCGGTGATTCAGGCCAGCGCCATGACGCTCGGACTGCTGTTCGTACTGCTGAATATGCTGGTGGATGCGGGTTGTCATCTGCTTGATCCCAGAGGAGCGCGCGCATGACAATTTCATTTTCGCGTCTTATCGGCCTGCTGCTGTTGTGCTTGCTGCTTGGTTTCGCCTTCCTGCTGCCCCTGATTCATCACGGCGATCCGCTGGAACAGGATCTGCTGCAGATGCTGCACGCGCCGAGCGGCGCCAATCTTCTTGGGTTTGATCATCTTGGTCGCGACATGCTGCCGCGCCTCAGTGCCGCGTTGCGCCTTTCGCTGGGTCTCGCGGCGCTCTGTGTGATGAGCGCACTGCTTGCGGGCGTGCTGGCTGGCGTATTCAGCGCACTGTATGGCGGCTGGCTGGATCGTCTGCTCAGCATGCTCGGCGATATGTGTCTGGCGCTGCCGGGATTGCTGCTGGTACTGCTGTTAGCGGCGATTGCGCCGGATTCTCCCGGCATGTTGTGGCTGGGGATTTCGCTGGTGCTGTGGGTGGAGTTCTTCCGCGTCACGCGCGCAACCCTGCGCCCGATTGTGCAGGCACCCGGCATGCAGGCCTCAAAGTTGCTCGGTTTTTCGGCGTTCTACCGTTTCCGCCGACACCTGTGGCCAGCGTTAGCGCCGGTATTAACCACGTTGACTCTGTTCTCGTTCAGCAGCGCCATCATGGCGGTCTCCGCGCTTGGCTTTATCAGCGTCGGCGTACGTCCGCCGACGCCAGAACTGGGTTTGATGATGACCGAACTGCTGCCGTTTGCCTGGGAAGCACCGTGGCTGCTAATGCAGCCGGTAATCGCGCTGTTTCTGCTGTTGATCAGCCTGAATCTGTTAATGAAAGAGGAGCGTAAATGAAAGGATTACAGGTTATCGGCATCAGCGTCACAACCGCCAGCGCTACGCTGGTGGAACCGGTTGATTTCACCCTGCAGCCCGGACAACCGCTGACCTTGCTGGGTGAAACCGGTTCAGGTAAAAGCCTGCTGGCACAAGCGATCATGGGCATTTTGCCTGACGATTTACAGGCCAGCGGCACGCTGATCATCAACGAACAATGTTTCACTCTGCCACAGGATGCCGAATTGTTGCGTGAATTATGGGGCCGCACATTAGCGTCGCTGCCGCAGGAGCCGTGGCTGTCGCTGGATTCCACCATGTCAGTGCTTCAGCAGATTGCGGAAGGCTATCGTTATGTACGCGGACAGGCGAAATCCACCAGCGCACTGTCGGCCCAGCGCGATTTACAACAGCTTGGTTTACAGGATGCGGCGCCGCGTTTTCCGTGGCAACTCTCCGGCGGGATGGCGCAGCGCGCCGCCTTTGCCGCCGCACGAGCAGGTGGCGCGGAGATACTGATTGCCGATGAACCAACCAAAGGGCTGGATGTGGCGCGTCGTGATGAGGTAGCGGCCTTACTGCGCCGGGAAGTGGCCGACGGCGGCACACTGCTCACCATCACCCACGACATCGCGCTGGCCCGCCAGTTGAGCGGTGAGGTGATCGTGATGCATAAAGGCAAGGTGATCGAGCAGGGCAGGGCGGAACAGGTGTTACATGAACCGCAGCAGCGCTATACGCGTGAATTACTCGCCGCCGATCCCACCGCCTGGCCTGCACGGCAACAAACCGTTATGGGCAGTAAACCGGTGGTGAGCGCTGAGGGCATCCGCTTGCAGCGCGGCGGTAAATCGCTCGGCGTGCCGCAAGACTTCAGGCTGCACGCCGGAGAAATCGTTGGATTACACGGTGCCAGCGGCAGCGGTAAAAGTAGCTTTGGCGATGTGCTGCTCGGCCTGCTAACGCCGCAGCAAGGCAAGGTGACGCGGCATGCGGCGGTCGATGGGCTGAAATACCAGAAGATTTATCAGGATCCGTCTGCGCTGTTCCCACCGACACGCACGCTGGCGCAAAGCCTGGACGATGTGTTGCGCCGTCATCGCATCGCCTCCACGCGGCGGGATGCGCTGATGGAGCAATTGGCGCTGACGCCGGAACTGCTGACGCGTCGTCCCGATTCACTGTCGGGCGGCGAGCTGCAGCGCTTCTCGCTGTTACGCGTGATGCTGCTGGATCCGGTATTTCTGTTTGCCGATGAACCTACATCGCGTCTGGATCCGCTGGTGCAGCAGCAAACCATCCAGCTCATCACCTCGCTGGCGCGCGAGCAACAGTGCGCGGTGTTACTGGTGAGCCACGATCGCGATCTGCTGGAAAAGGGCACGCATCGTATGATCGCGATGGAGGCGGTCGCTTAACGTTCTGGCGGCTGGCTGTCGCCGTGACCGAGTGAACGCTGCATCACTACGGTATCCAGCCAGCGGCCATGTTTGAATCCCACCGATTTCATTACACCGGTGTGCTCAAAACCGAGCGCCCGGTGTAATCCCAGCGATCCGGCATTCGCGCTATCGCCAACAATCGCGATAATTTGGCGAAATCCCGCCGCTTCTGCCAGCGCAATGGCTTTTTGCAACATTGCGCGACCAATGCCTCTGCCGGTTTGCTGCTGATCGAGGTAAATCGAATCCTCCAGCGTAAAGCGATAGGCATAGCGCGGGCGATACGGCGCCAGATAGCAGTAACCCAACACCTGATCATCCTCCTGCGCCACCAGCCAAAAACCGCCGCGCTGCTGCACATCCTGCACGCGATTCTGCATTTCGCTCGCCGAAGGTGGTTCAGTTTCAAAGGTCGCGGTGCCGTGCAGCACATGCCAGGCGTAGATTTTCTGAATGGCAGCGGCGTGATGAGGTCGGGCGGGAATAATGTCCATATGTTCCTGATTCTTAGCGGCGAAAACCACAGCATGCCACCGCGCCGCACGCGAATCATCGGATTTAATAATAGGAAATTCTGATGGTCACTCTGCAATTCCATAGTGGCGCCATTTATGGCGACCTGACCCACCGACACTCAATTCTGCTCCGACAACTGCACCGCCATGGTATCCGCCTCTAAGGCTTCGAACACATGCGGTTCGTCAGCGGGATAGCAAATGTAGTCGCCGGGATGCAGTTCGACCGGCGCATCGCGCGGCCCAACCAGCGCCCGGCCACGCGCGATTATCACATGCTCCACCGAGCCCGGCGGATGCGGTTTTGAATCGCGCGGCGCGCCCGGTTGGCTGGTGACCAGATAGAGATCGCGGCGTCCGCCGGGCGGGCAACTTGCCAGCAAAGCTGCCTGATAATCCGCCATCTCCGCCGAGACGATCATGCCTTCGCCACGGCGAATTACCTGCAATCGCTTCACTTCCGGCTCCATCAAACGCGCGAAAGGAATGTTCAGCGCCACACACAGCGCCCACAACGTTTCAAGGCTGGGATTGCCATTGCCCGCTTCGAGCTGCGACAGCGTAGATTTGGCGATACCGGCGCGACGCGCCACCTCTGTCAGTGAAAGCCCCGCGCGCTGACGTTCGCGCAGTAATCCGACAGCAATAATATCAATTGGCGTGGTCAAACTCTCTCCTGTTCTTTATATCGAACGATTTGTTCGTCTTGTAAAACGATTCTGGCGCGTTCATTATAACGGCTTTCCTGTTCGATATGAGATCAAATTGTGATGCGTCTGGGTGCAGTACCGCTTGATCGCGGAGTAATAAAAGCCATTTTCCTGGTTTGTCTTGCCGACGGCATTGTCGGGCTCTCTTACGGTTCGCTGGCGGCAGCGGAAGGGTTTCCGCTATGGGTGCCGATTGCACTATCAACGCTGGTGCTGGCGGGCGCGTCGGAATTCCTGTTTATCGGCATCGTGGCTGGCGGCGGCAGTCCGTTAACGGCGGCGGCGGCGGGTTTGCTGGTCAACGCGCGTCATCTGCCGTTTGGCATTGCGGTGAAAGATCTGGTTGGTAAAGGCAGCCGCAGTTTGTTGGGATGCCACATCATGAATGATGAAAGCGTGGTGTTTGGTATTTCCCAGCCAAAACTGGCGCAACGTCGTGCCGCGTACTGGATTTGCGGATTAGGTATTTTCACCATCTGGCCGCTGTCGGTAATTGGCGGTGCGGTGATCGGGCGCTTTATTCCCGACGTATCGGCCATTGGTCTGGATGCGGTGTTCCCAGCGATCCTGATTGCCCTGATATTCCCGGCGCTGCGTCAGCGTCGTACGCTGATCCCCGCTACGCTCGGCACCACGCTGTCTGTGCTGGCGACACCGTTTGTGCCAGCGGGCATGCCGGTGCTGTTTTCACTGTTGGGATTACTGAGCTGGCGGGAGCGTAAAAATGCAAAATAACCTGATCATTGGCGGCATCGCGCTGCTGGCGGTGGGCACTTATGCGATTCGTTTCGCCGGTTATCGCCTGGGCAGCCGCATGCAGATGTCGGATCGCGCACGCAATATGCTATCCGATGCTGCCACCGTTTTGCTGCTGGCGGTGGCCGTTACCACCGCGCTGTTTGAAGGCACGCATTTTGCCGGCGTGGCGCGCATCGCCGGCGTGCTGTTTGCGGTGTTTTTGGCCTGGCGGCGCACACCGCTAATCCTGGTGATTATCGGTGCCGCGCTAATGACCGCGTTGCTACGTTACTTCGGCGTGCCCTGATCGCGCCAGGTTTGCGCACGTAATTCATATACCAAACTGGCGGGCGCGCCCGGAACATCGTGAACCTGGCCGTAACAGCGCAGTCCCGCCTTTTCCAGTACCTGCTGTGATGCTATATGATCCTGACGCACCGCCGCATCAATAACCGGAAGCTGGCATTCATCGAAGCCATAAGCGATAACCCTTCGTGCAAACTCGGTGGCGAAACCTTTTCCCCACGCCTCTTTCGCCAGACGATAGCCAAGATTGTTTACCGGCTTGCCAGCAAACTCGCGCACCGATAAACCACCAAATCCGATAACCTCATCCGGCTGTTCCCGCAGGCAAATTGCCCAGTTACCAAAGGGAAAGGATTGCCAGTGCGCCAGCCAGCGATTTAACACCTCCTCTGCAAAGGCTAAATCGGGAAAAGGGCCCGCTGGATTAAACATGTTGGTTTCAGGATCGCCATAGATGGCAAACAGGCGCTGAACATCGGTGGGTTCAACCGGAGGAAGAAACAAACGTGATGAAGTGAGTTGCATTGTCGTAACCTTTTGTAGCCGGAACCGGCGTTATCTTCCTGATGAGTTTTGTTACTGTGATACTCCACGGATTACTAGCATAGAGGAAAACGTATGAAACCGCGTTTAGCCCGCTGTGATGAAACGGCCACGTTGTGGCGCATCCGCAACCTTGCCATTCGCCACGGTTGCCGGGGCGTTTATCCCGCTGATGTTATCAGTGCATGGACACCCGATGCGTTACCGTCCGGCTATTTCGAGGCGGTCAGAAGCCATCCGTTTTATGTTGTTGAGGATGCTGAATATGGCGTGGCCGCGACCGGATTTCTTGACTTGCACAACGGCAGCGTTGAAGCGATCTTCACGCTGCCCGCCTGCAACGGCAAAGGTTATGCCAGCGCCATCATGCAGGTAATCATCGATGAAGCGCGTCAGCGGGGTTTTGATAAACTGACACTCGCCGCCACGCCCAACGCGAGCGGCTTTTATCTGCGTCACGGTTTTCGTGTGGTGCGTGAGACGCTTTATCCCTCGGCGCTGGCACAAGCCGATCTTCCCTGCGTCGAAATGGTACGCGAGCTTTAAGGCTAAAATGAAAAAAAGTGAAAACAACAAGGACGGCGCGAATATGGTCATTAATTGCGTAGCGTATCGCCACGGTAAGCGTGAAGAGCATGTCGACATCGCTGATATTAGTGAAGTATTAAAAGAAGAGAAATCCTTTGTCTGGATGGGTTTGTACCAACCCGAACCGGCCTTTATGCAGACGCTGCAGCAGGAGTTCAGCCTGCACGAACTGGCAATTGAAGATGCGCTGGTAGCGCATCAGCGACCAAAGATTGAGCAGTACGGCGATTCGGTATTTATTGTGGTAAAAACCGCGCACATGGACGATATGCAGCGCATCACCTTCGGCGAAACCCACTTCTTCCTTGGCAAAAACTTCCTGATCACCGTGCGTCACGGTTCATCGGAAGGTTATGCCGACATCCGCACCAAAGCCGAAAAGAACCACGCATTACTGTGTGAAGGTCCGGGTTATGCGCTCTATTGCATCCTCGATTTCATCGTCGATAACTACAGCAAAATCACCGAATCACTTAACGATCGCATTGGCGGGCTGGAACAGGGCATGTTTACTACGCGTTTTGACAGCGACGCGTTGCAAAACGTCTATCACCTGCGCCGTGAACTGCTGGCGCTACGCAATGCGGCGCTGCCGGTGACGGAAATCTGCCAGCAGCTGGTGCGCTTCCACGAAGATATCATCCCGAAAAATCTGCGCGCCTATCTGCGTGACGTACAGGACCACGCGCATCACGTGATGATCGATGCGGAAGACATGCGCGAAATGCTCACCAGCGCGATGCAGGTGAATCTGGCGCTGGTGTCGGTGCAGCAAAGCGAAGTAAACAAAAAGCTCGCCGGTTGGGGGGCGATCCTGATTGTACCCACCATCATTTTCAGTATGTACGGCATGAACTTCCCCGATATGCCGGAGTTGCACACGCACTTTGGCTATCCCGCCGTGGTGGGCATTACTGTTGTTATCTGCTGCGTGATGTGGTGGCGGCTGAAAAAGGCCGGTTGGCTTTAACCGCTGAATGCCTGCATTTTTTACAACTTCCTGCGATCTGGAGCGAAAGATGTCCTTTAATATTGGTCTGCTGCTGTTCCCCAACCTCACGCAGCTCGATCTCACCGGTCCGTGGGAAGTGTTTGCCCGCATGCCCAACGCTAACAATTATCTGATTTGGAAAGATCGCCAGCCGGTGATGTCGGATCGCGGTCTGGCGATCGTACCCACCGTAACTTTTAACGATTGCCCACAACTCGATTTGATCTGCATTCCCGGCGGTCCCGGACAAATTGCGCTGATGGACGATGACGAAACGCTGGATTTTGTCCGTCGTATGGCGGAGAACGCCAAGTGGATAACTTCAGTGTGTACCGGTTCGCTGGTGTTAGGTGCTGCGGGATTGTTGCAGGGATATCGCGCGACGTCGCATTGGGGTTCGCTTGATCAACTGAGCTTGCTCGGTGCCACGCCGGTAGCCGAACGCGTTGTGCGCGATCGCAACCGCATCACTGGCGCGGGCGTCACCTCGGGCATTGATTTTGCGTTAACCGTAGCGGAAGAGCTGCTTGGACGTGAAATCGCAGAAAATATCCAGCTGCAGATGGAGTACGATCCGGCGCCGCCATTCCATTCAGGTTCACCGCGCAGCGCCTCGCCGCAACGTTTGGCCGAGGCAAAAAGCCAGATGCAGGATTTTATTGCTCGCCGACGTGCGGCGACAGAAAGTGCCGCTGCACGGCTCAAGCGCGAGGAGTGAAAGCTGGCGATTTCAGCCTGAAATCGCCACAGTTGTTACTGCTTAATATGCGCTGGCAGTAGGGCGCACGGTGATTTCACTGGTATCCACTTCGCCAGGTTGATCGATGGCCCAACTCACCGCGTTGGCAATCGCTGCTGGCTGGAGCGCGATCTGGCGATAGCTTTTCATCGCTTCACGCGCGGTGCTATCGGTGATGCTATCCGCCAGTTCAGATTCGACTACGCCGGGATTGATCACTGTAACCCGCAGATGTTGCGACTCCTGACGCAGGCCATCGGAAATCGCGCGTACGGCGAATTTAGTGGCGCAGTAAACGGCGGCGGTCGGCGAAACGGTTAGCGCGCCAACCGAAGCGATATTAATAATGTGACCAAACTGCTGCGCTTGCATGGTGGGCAGCACCGCCGCAATGCCATACAGCACGCCGCGAACATTGACGTCGAGCATCAAGTCCCATTCATCGACTTTCATTGAACTCATGGGTGACAGCGGCATGACGCCGGCATTGTTGATCATCACATCAATACGGCCATATTTTTCCCGTGCAAAATCGGCCAGCTGCTGGGTATCAGCGCGTTGGGTGACGTCGGTAGCGAGATAATCCACGTTCGCGCCGCCAAAACGCAGCGCTTCACTTAACGCTTGCAGACGATCGGTGCGGCGCGCGCCAAGCACCAGTTGATGGCCTTGCTGCG
The DNA here is from genome assembly GCF_040255075.1 of Pantoea sp. BJ2. Lineage (NCBI taxonomy): Bacteria > Pseudomonadati > Pseudomonadota > Gammaproteobacteria > Enterobacterales > Erwiniaceae > Pantoea > Pantoea sp. BJ2. The sequence continues at coordinate 821,012 of NZ_CP158293.1, read as the reverse complement.
CCAGATGACGTGCAATGCCTTCGCCTATGCCGCTGCTGGCACCTGTCAAAATAATCACTTTCTTCGCTGTGTTCATGATGCATTCCTCGTTGAATTGACGAGGCTATTGTTGATAAATCACGCAATGCGCAACAGACCGGATTGTGGCGCATCTTTGCCTGATCCTCTCGCGTGCATTGTGCAAACAGCAGCTTGATGGCTATGCTTTGCCTGAATATCTCAGTGGAAATTATTTATGTCGCAATCCGTGCAACAGCGCACCTGCGCTTTACTCAGCCAGCTGGCGCGTCAGGAAGGCTATACCGAATCACTGCTTGATAGCGTGCGCTTTATGCGGGCCGATCGGCAGTGGGCGCGCACGCCGGTACTGTATGAGCCGAGCATCATTATTATTTGCCAGGGATCAAAACGAGCTTTCCTCGCCGACAAGATGTATCGCTATGATGCGCAGCACTATCTGGTGTTGTCAGTGCCGCTGCCGTTTTCTGCCGAGACGGAAGCCACATCAGAAGAGCCGCTGCTGGGCATCGCGATTCGTCTGGATGTTGCCATGGTAGCGCGGCTGGTGGCGCAGCTGGCCAGCAGTGAATCGGCGGTAACCGCTGCGCCGGCGGGCATCATCTCCACACCAATCAATGAAATCCTGGCGCAGAGCACACTGCATTTACTGGAAGCGTTGAGCGATCCGCTTGAAGCCAAAGTGTTGGGACCCGCGCGGGTCGAAGAGATCTGTTTTCGCGTATTAATGGGCGAGCAGGGTGGCGCGGTGCGTGCAGCGTTAACTTATCAAGGCCATTTTGGTCGTATCGCGCGGGCTTTGCAGCGTATACATGCCGACTGGCGTCAGCCGCTGGATGTACCGCATCTGGCGAATGAAGCCGGGATGAGCGTGCCGCGCTTCCATCTGCATTTCAAAACGGTGACGCAAACCTCGCCGATTCAATATCTAAAATCGCTGCGATTGCATCAGGCGCGTCTGATGATGATCCGCGACAATCTTACCGCCGCAGGTGCCGCAGCGCGTGTCGGCTATGAAAGTGATTCGCAGTTTAATCGTGAGTTCAAAAGGCTGTTTGGTCGCAGTCCGGCAGAAGAGGCGCGGGAGATGAAGCGGGCGTTTGAGTTGTTACCGCCGGAGCAGCTGTCCGGCCGATTACAGGCGCATTAGCTTAGCGAATGCTCATGATGGCGACGACCATCAAAATCCAGAATACCGCGCAGCCGGTAAACATCATTTGCCAAACTACACGGCGTTCAACTGTCAGAAAAGAAGTGAAACGTGAACGTAAAATCGATTGCATAGCGACCTCAAATCAGAATTTAAGAAGAAAGTTCGTTGGCTGAAGTAAGAAATCCCTGTCAGCGAATCAGACTATTCTGTCTTTTATGAGGTAATGAAATCGACGAGACCAGTCTTGTTTTTGGTCTGGAATGTAAACCATAAATAAAAGAAAAGCCGCGCAGGGCGCTGATCCCTGAGCGGCTGAACACTACGCATTTACTCGCTAAACGTTGCGCGTCACGCCACCATCAACACGAATATTCTGAGCGGTAATATAGGCTGCGCCAGGCGAAGCCAGGAAGGCGATGGTCGCCGCCACTTCTTCAGACGTACCGTAACGCTGTAATGGCACACTATCCCGACGTTCATCGGTTTTCGGCAAGCTGTCGATCCAGCCAGGCAGCACATTGTTGATGCGGATGTTATCGGCCGCGTAGGCATCAGCAAAGATTTTGGTGAAGGATGCCAGGCCGGCGCGGAACACCGCTGAGGTCGGAAACATATCGGTTGGCTCAAACGTCCAAGCGGAGGAGATGTTGATAATGCTGCCGCCGCCTTGTTTCTGCATGATTGGTGTGACCAGACGCGTGGCGCGTACCACATTTAAAAAATAGGTTTCCATGCCAAGCTGCCACTGCTCATCGGTTAACGCCAAAATCGGCGCGCGCGGACCATGACCGGCGCTGTTCACCAGCACATCTATTCGGCCCCAGCGCGCCAGCGTTTGATCCACCAGTTTCTGCAGATCCGCTACCGACTGATTAGAACCGGTCACGCCCAAACCGCCCAGACGCTCCGCCAGCGCTTCACCTTTGCCGGAGGAGGAGAGGATTGCCACTTTATAGCCATCGCTTGCCAGTTTCTCAGCCGCTGCTGCTCCCATTCCGCTGCCACCGGCGACGATTATTGCAACTTTTTCTACTGTCATCATTGATCTTCCTGTTAATTAAAAATCGATTAAAACCAGTATAAAAGGTAATTTTGGCAGCAGAGAGTCAGTCTGTTTGCCAATTGACGATAGGAAAACTACAGGATGAGTCAGGGATTCAGCGAACTACCGCCGCTCAATGCGTTGAAAGTGTTTGAAGCGGTGACGCGCCATCTTAACTTTCGCCTGGCGGCAGAAGAGTTAGGCGTCACACAGGGCGCGGTGGCGCAGCAAATTCGTGGTCTGGAAGCCAGCCTTGGACTGAAATTGTTTGATCGATTGCCGCGCACGCTGGCGCTGACCGGCGCGGGTGCGGGCTATGCGGTCAGCATTCGTCAGGCATTTGAATTGATCGATGAAGCCACGCGCACGCTGCGACCAGAACCGAATCGCTTAACGCTGAGCGTTACACCCACCTTTGCCAGCCGCTGGATGCTGCCGCGTTTACCGGGCTTTACCACCGCATGGCCGGATATCGATCTGCGCGTGTTGGCTTCTGAGCGGCTGGTGCAGTTTCATCATGAAGGCGTCGATTTAGCGGTGCGTTATGGCAGGCCACCGTTTGGCGCGGGTCTTGATGCCACTTTGCTGTTTAGCCAAACGGTATTAGCGGTGGTTAGTCCTGCGCTGTTAGCCGAGCTTGGCGATCCGGCAGCAAGCGACAACTTTCAGTGCTACGCCTTGTTGCACGATGGTCACCATCTGTGGCCTGCATTTCTCGCGTTTACCTTCCCGAATTTATCGCTGCATCATCAGCATCACCTGCGTTTCAATCAAACCGCGCTGGCGCTGGAAGCGGCGATCAGCGGGCAGGGCATTGCGCTCACCAGCCCGCATTTCGTGCAGAACGATCTCGCCAGCGGACGGTTGGTGCCCGCGTTTACGCAGCAAATGACCCTGGATGCCGGTTGGTATCTGGTGTGGCCGCGCCGTCCGCGTCAGCAGGCGCCGGTGATGGCGGTGCGCGATTGGCTTTTAGCGCAGGTTAGCGACTGATATTTGTTCAATAACGAAATCAGTAAAACTGATGATCCACGCAGGATCATGAATGTTATAACTGCTTAATGATGCAGACATGGGGTTTTATCCTGTCAAGGCAGTGAATTAGCAAAATATCGCGAAAATTCAGCAAGTAAAGCAACGGATTGCGCGTTGCATTCTGCCGGGGGCTGTGAATAAATACGGAGTCAATTTTAATAAAAATGCCATAAAGGCCAGGTTTACGCCTGAAAAAGATCTTTGCATATGACCGATCATAAAGATGTTTTAGCCAGGGATATTAGCGCCAAAAGTGAAAGCATGCAGGCGCATCTCATCGCCATCCGCCGTGATATACACGCGCATCCGGAGCTGGGTTTCGACACCGTCCGCACTGCCCACATCGTTGAGCAGGAACTGCTGCGCCTGGGTCTGACGCCGCAAACCGGCGTTGGCAGAAGTGGCGTGATGGTTGATATTGTCGGCGCGCATCCTGGTAAAACCGTGCTGTTACGCGCGGATATGGATGCGTTGCCAATCCACGAACAAACCGGCTTACCTTTCAGCAGCCAATATCCCGGCAAAATGCACGCCTGCGGACACGATATTCACACCGCGACGATGCTCGGCGTGGCGGCGATAGTGCCGCACTATCGCGCGCAGCTGCATGGCACGTTACGTTTGATTTTCCAGCCAGCAGAAGAGACGCTCGATAGCGGGGCCGAAGCGATGATCGCTGATGGCGCGGCAGAGGGCGTCGATCTGGCCATCACGCTGCACAACAAACCGGAACTGGCCGCCGGTGAAATCGGCTTAACGCGCGGCGCCAGCACCGCTTCCAGCGATGAGTTTGATGTGGTAGTGCACGGTAAATCAACCCACGCGGCCCGTCCGCACATGGGAACCGATCCGATCATTGCTGCCGTCAATCTGGTGAGCCAGCTGCAAACCATTATTTCGCGCGAACTCGATCCCGCCAATTCAGCGGTGCTGACCATCGGCCATATTCATGGCGGCACCACTCACAACATTATTTCCGATAGCTGCCTGATTCAGGGCACAGTGCGCGCCAAATCACCGGCGGCGCGTGCGCACATTGAAGAGGCGTTCAAACGTATCTGCGCGGGCGTCGCGCTGTCGCTGAATGTGCGCGTTGAGGTCAATTATCAGCGCGGTGTACCGCCGTTGATGAACGACGATGCGTTGATTGATGTGCTGGAACCGATTTTGTCGCATCAGTTTGGTAAAGCGATTATCGCCAAACCGAGCGCCAGCTTTGGTGCCGAAGATTTCTCGCTGTTTACCGAGCGCGCGCCAGGTTGCCAAATCCACATTGGATCCGGTGCACCGGGACGCGACGACCATCTGCATAATTCGGATTACCAACCCGACGAGCGCAGTATCCATGCCGGCACGCAGGCATTAGCCCGTTTAGCCATTGATTTACTCTCAAAATAACGAACTTAGAGGTTTTATGATGATGCGTAATGGACTGTTTACCGCTTCTGTGGGCATGCTGCTGCTTGCCTCTTCCGCTCTGGTGCAGGCAAAAGATTTTGGCACGCTGAAATTCGCCACCGAAGCCGCTTATCCGCCATTTAACCAATCTACGCCGAACGGCAAAATCGTCGGTTATGAGCCGGATATGGTGGCTGAAATCGCTAAACGAGCCGGTTTCAAATACGAAATCGTGGCACAGAAATGGTCCGGTATGATTCCGGGTTTAGTCGACGGCAAATATGACGCGGTAATCGATGCCGTGACCGTCACGCCGAAGCGTGAAGAAGTGGTAGATTTCTCCCGCCAATACACCGTCAGTGTTTCAGGTTTCGTCACCCTGAAGGGCAGCGCGGTTGATACCTTGCCAGGCAATGGCGAAGTGGTGCTGGCGGATGACGAAGCCGCGATGACCAAATCTATCGATGCGCTGAAAGCCAAATTCAAAGGCAAAACCATCGCGGTACAGGTTGCCACCATTCAGGCGGACTTCCTCAACAAATATCTGGCGGATGTGGCGACGATTCGCACGTATCAGGCCGGCCCGGAAACCTTCGCCGATCTGCTGAATGGCCGCGTTGATGCGGTAATGGCATCACGCACTAACCTGAATGCCTATGTGAAAAAGCATGCGGATACGGTGAACAGCACTGGTTACGGTTTCTCGGGCGGCGTGTTGGGCCAGGGTTCCGCTATCGCGATTCAGAAAAACAATCCGGAGCTGAAAGCGGCGCTGGATTCGGCGTTAAATTCCATGATCAAAGATGGCACGCTGAAGCAGCTGTCTGAAAAATGGTTCGGCGAAAACGTCGCACCTAAAGAGTAATTCCAGGCGCTTATGGCTATTGATTGGCAAATCTTAGGTTTTGGTGACGAAGGTTGGGGCGGCGTGTTGCTTAACGCCGCCACAGTGACCGTCACCGTTTCATTGTGTGCATGGCTGCTGGGCGCAATCCTTGGCAGCCTGCTGTGTTGGATGCAGATTGCTGGCGGGCGCTGGCAACAGCGGTTCGCCAACGGCTACATCACGCTGTTTCGTGGTGTGCCGGAGCTGCTGGTGATCTACCTGTTCTATTTTGGTGGACGTCAGGTGGTGTCGTTTGTCGGGGAAAGTCTCGGCTTGCAAGGTCCGTTCGACGTGAACGGCTTTGTCGCCGGCGCGATTGCCATCGGCCTCATCTCCGGCGCATATCAAAGTAGCGTGTTCCGCGGTGCGTTCTACGCAATCCCGAATGGGACGCTGGAAGCCGCAACGGTTACGGGCATGGGCCGTTTGATGCTGTTCCGCCGCATGATCGTGCCGCAGGCGCTGAAAACCGCGCTGCCGGGCATGGGAAATCAGTGGCAATCGGTGATCAAGGAGTCGGCGCTGGTTTCGGTCACCGGTTTGGTGGAAACCATGAACCAGATCTCCACCGCCTCCAACTCGACGCAAATGCCGTTCTTCTTCTACAGCGTTGGCGCGGTGATCTATTTGATCATCACCACCTGTTCCGATTTTGTTTTCCGCTATGTGGAAAAAGTGGCCATGCGCGGGCAACAACGCGCGCGGTTGTAAGGAGCCACGATGGATGTCACTTTCCTGCAGCACACCTTAGCTGCACTGCTGCGCGGCCTGCCGCTGACGCTGAATCTGGCGCTGCTGTCACTGTTGGGCGGCGGCGTATTGGCGCTGCTGCTCAATCTGCTGCGGCAGAATCGCTTCGGAAGCTACGTTACGCGTTTCTATGTCTGGGTGTTTCGCGGCACGCCGCTGCTGATTCAGATCTTCATGATCTATTACGGCCTCGGCAGCTTGCCAGCGGTGCGCGAAAGCGTGCTGTGGCCGCTGCTGCGCGATCCTTATTGGTGCGGTTTGATTGCATTAATTCTTAACGATGCGGCTTACACCTCGGAGATTCTACGCGGCGGGCTAAACGCAGTGAGCGTGCAGTCGCTGGAAGCTGCCAAAGTGAGCGGTATGTCGCGCTTCACCACGCTGCGCCGCATTACGCTGCCGCTGGCGGTGCGTCAGGCATTACCGGCTTACAGCAATGAAATTATCTCGATGATCAAATCGACCTCGCTGGTCAGCACCATCAGTTTGATGGAGATGACCGGCATCGCTGATTCAATCGTCTCTGAGACCTTCCGCGCGCTGGAGGTGTTTATCAGCGCGGCGATTATCTATCTGCTACTGACCGTGCTGGTGAGTAAAGCGGTGGCGCTGCTGGAGCGCCGTTTGTCCCCTTATCACGTTGGAGCACGTCCATGAGTAAACCCACTATCGTCCTGAGTCATCTCAGAAAAAGTTATAGCGGGCACGAAGTGCTGCACGATATTAGCCTGACGGCCCAGGATGGCGACGTGATTTCGCTGATTGGTGCCAGCGGCTCTGGCAAAAGTACCTTATTGCGCTGCATTCCATTTTTAGAAGTGCCGCAGGGCGGGGAAATCGCGGTGGGTGACGAAGTGGTCACTATCGATAATCCCGATGAGAAGTTGAGCCGCGAGCAGCAGCGCCGTATCAAGCTGATGCGTATGCAGCTCGGTTTTGTCTTCCAGGGTTTCAACCTGTGGCCACACAAAACCGTGCTGCAGAACATCATCGAAGCGCCGATTCATGTGCAGAAGCGCAGCAGTAAAGAGGCGATTGAAGAGGCCGAAGCGCTGCTGCAAAAAGTGGGATTGTACGAGAAGCGTAACGCGTGGCCATCGCAGCTTTCGGGTGGTCAGCAACAGCGCGTGGCGATTGCCCGTGCGCTGGCGCAGCAGCCGAAAGCCATTCTGTTTGATGAGCCAACCTCCGCGCTTGATCCTGAGCTGGTAGGCGAAGTGTTGCGCGTGATTCGTAGCCTGGCGGAAGAGGGGCGCACCATGATCATCGTCACACACGAAATGGGCTTTGCGCGCGATGTCTCGAACAAAGCGGTGTTCCTGCATCAGGGCAAGATTGAGGAAGCCGGTTCGCCGCAGCAGGTGTTCAGCGATCCCCTTTCCGCGCGCTGTCGCGCATTTGTGAGTAGTCACTTACAGCGCAATAGTTAACAACAGTTTCATTTCCCTTCGCACCAGCAACGAGAGTGAGCTGGTGCATTTCTTCTGCGCCTCATGTTTTACCTAAATTTCTTCCTAATTGAAGCTATTGCTCTAGCAACGGGTGGTCCGGATAGCAGCAACCACGCGCCAGGCACACTTCTGAAAACACGCGACGACCGAGAAAAGTCGTTGAATCCCTCTACGGCGCGGGTTAAAACGTTTGACTTTAGTCAGGCCTCCTTTGCTGGAGTACTTCTTTACTGCATAACCACGGAACTCTATGCCGCACACTTACCGACCATGGATGAAAAGGTATTGGCTGGTCTGGCTGCTGTTAACGCTGATCACCTTGATAGCGTTATTTACCGATCAAATTTTGCAGCAGCAGCGTGTCGGCGAGGCGCGATTTAATCAGCAGTTTAACCGTCTCGCCGCCTATCAAACGCAGAATGAAACGCTGTTGCCGCTGCTGAATGGCGATGAGGAACTCGCCTCTTTGCAGAGCAAATTCCCCCAGCTTGTCCTGTTGGAACACACCGTAAATCGTCCGTTAACCGCGCCGCGTTTTGAAGAAGTGAGCGGTGGTCGCTATTGGCTCTACAATCCTTACCGCCAGATTCGCATGCTGATCGATTTGCATTTTGCCCTGCAAACCTCGGATGTGGCGCTGGCTCTGGCTTTTCATATCCACGCACCGCCCGCCATGCAAACGGTGAACTATTCGGACACCGCGCGCTGGCAATGGCAGCGGCCGTTCATCAATCACTATCAGCCATTCTTGCTGAAAGGCAGCGCCAATCCCGACTGGCGTGCGCTGCATGCGCTGCCATTTATGCTGGCGCTGCTGGTGTGGCTGGTAATTGGCGGTTTGGGCTGGTGGCTGCTGCGTCACTGGCGTCAGCACGTGGAGATGCGCCTGCGCGCGGACTATTTCCAGCGTACGCGACGTGAAGCATTGGGCGAGTTTACCGCCGGCATCATTCATGAAATTAATCAGCCGCTGACAGCCATCAACACCTGGCTGCACAGCAGTGAGCTGCTGCTGAAACAGGGCAAGTACGAGAATCTGCCGCAGGCGCTCAACGCGATGAACCTGCAAACCGAGCGCCTCGCGGCGTTGCTGCAACGCTTTCGCGACATCGTGAGCGAACGTCCGGTGGCGATGACCGCCGTGAATCCGGAAGCCATCTGGCGGCGCGTGACGGTGCTGCTGCAACAGGAACTGGATGACGGCGATGTCACGCTGCGTCAGCAGTGGCAGCACGGTCAGGCAAAAGTATTGAGCGATCCCCAATGGCTGGAACAGGTGTTCCATAACCTGTTGCAGAACGCCATTCACATGCAGCAAGGACGTCCCGATGCATGGGTGAACATGGCATCTGAACCTATTCCTCACGGCATCAAAATCATCATTAGCGATAATGGTCCCGGCTTCTCGGCGGAAGGATTAGCGCAGGCTTGCATGCCGTTTTACAGCTCGCGCGCCAATAGCATGGGATTAGGCATGACGCTGGTCGAGAGCTTGATGTTACGCATGAACGGCCAGCTGCGGCTGGCAAATCGCGCTGCAGGCGGCGCGGAGATTACCTTAATTTTCCAACTGGCGGAGTAACGGAATGGTCGCAAAGGTTTGGTTAGTGGATGATGATTTATCCGTGCGAGAATCGCTCGGTTTTCTGCTTAAGACGCTGGATTACGACGTGGCCGATTTTGCCGATTTGGCCACATTTGAAGCGGCTACGCAGGCGCAACAACCGCTGCGCGGCTGTTTGCTGTTGGATGTGCGCATGCCGGGCATTAGCGGTCTGAGTTGGCTGGCGGAGCAGGGCGATCGCCATCCGCTGCTGCCGGTGATCATCATGACCGGTCACGGCACCATTGATGCCTGTCGTCGCGCATTTCGTCAGGGCGCATTTGAGTTTTACACCAAGCCGCTGGAGATAGAACCGCTGTTGGAGACCATTCATCTGGCATTCAGCGAAAGTGAGCAGCGTGCCGATCGCTGGCAGTCGCAGCAGGGTTTGCAGGCGCGGTTTGCGCTGTTATCGGCGCGTGAAAGTGAAGTGATGCAGTTGATGATTGCCGGGCAAACCAGCAAAGCGATCGCGCGTGATTTATCGCTATCACCGCGCACCGTGGAAGCGCATCGCGCGGCGGTGTTTGCCAAGTTGGAACTCAATAATCTCGCGCAGTTGATTCACGCCTGGCAGCAGCTGAACCAGGTATAACTACCAGGCCGAACGGGTAATCGCCCGCATATTTCTTTTGCCCGCCGCGCTTTACAGTGTCACTCACTATTAAACAGGAGTGACACATGAACATCCGCCTTTCTCTGATTGCCGCTGCGGCGGCCCTGGTATCCTTCGGCAGCCACGCTGCATTAACCGAATCCAACCTGTCCCTGACTGACGCACAGAAGCTGGCGAGCGCCGCGGTTCAATCGTGTGCGGCGAAAAACTACAACGTCACGGTGACCGTGGTGGATCGTGCTGGTTTGTTGAAAGCGGTGCAGCGCATGGATAACGCCGGTCCGCACACCGTTGAAGCCAGCCAGATGAAAGCCTACACCGCGCTGAGCACCAAAAACCCAAGCGGTAAAGTGATGGAAGCCGCACAGAATAATGCTGGTGCGCAGAACATGCGTGATATTCCAGGCTTCCTGCTGCTGGCGGGCGGTGTGCCGGTGAAAAGCGGCGATCAGGTGATTGGCGCAATCGGCATCGGCGGCGCACCGGGCGGCCATCTGGATGAAGCCTGCGCGGTGGATGCGTTGAAAGTCATTCAGTAATACGCACCAGGTCGTCATTGATGGCGACCTGGTTAGTTACGGCGCGACAGTGCAAAACAGACTAACGGCATCGGCAAGGTAAACAGCAGCAGTTCGACGGGCAACCGTGCCCGACCGCGTGCCTGTGACAGCATAATTAGAGAGATAGCGATTGTCGGAGTTAAGGCAAGCAGTGCAAGCGAAAATCTATCGCGAAATCATACTAAAGGCCCGCCGCAACGGGCCAAAGGCGTTAAGCGAGGATGCGTTTAGCCCAGGATTCAATCTCGTCACCGCTGCCGATATCCAGCTGCACCAAACCGTTGGTGATGAAGGTTGGTGAAACGTGGATACCGTTTTGCCGCGAGTATTTGCTGTGCCATTTGATTTCATTCTGCAGCTCGGCACGCAGAAAAGGTTCGCGCGCGTTAACGCCGCTGTATTGCTCCAGACGATCAAGGATCTGATTCGGCGTGGCATCCATATTCGGGCCGTGGCTGTGATCGGTAAACTCGAACTCTTCACGATGATCCGCCACCGCTTGCAGCACCTTTTTGGCGGCTGCTTTGCCCTCCGGCAAGGTTGAGGCGGCAAGGATGTAGCGCACAATCACGCCGGAATACATATGCCACGGCTGTGATTGCAAACGAATTTTTAATGTCATCTTCTCTTCGCCCACCCGTTGCAGCAACGCGTCCAGCTTGTTGAATGCGCGCACGGAGAACGGGCAGGTGGGTTCCAGAAATACCTCAAACACTTTCGGGCCGTGGCCCCAAACCAGCGGATCGGCGTGTAATGCGGTGGATTGGCTCATGGTCATTCCCTGTTGCAGCGATAAAGTTGTCTTACTTTGGCAAAGCACGGCGCGAACAGCCAGCGTGGGCTTGTGCTTTTTTGTTACAAAGCCATTCGATCGCTGCAAATGTGGCGAAAGGAAAATCGTTTTATAGATCCGCGAGCTACAAGAAACTCAGCCTGCAACCGTCTTGCACAGAAAATAAGCGGCTATAGTTAATCCTGTTTCAATCTTCTTACTTGTAGCATTTTTGATTCATTTGCCTGGAGCCAAACGTTAAGAGCATCGAGGTTCAATGTGTTTGCCAATCTCTCCTGGAAAATCATTCATCAGGTTCTTAATGAAACCATTGCCGAGTTAATGGATGAACACCAAACGCTGGACGTTCCCACTTTGCGCGAGCGGCTGCTGGAGATGGCGGAAAGCGAATCCGATGAACTTATGGTGTTGTGTTACTGGCAAGCGAGCAAAGTGCTGACGCGCTTGCCGCCCACGGTGACCGCCAGCCAACTGATTGAAGAGGCGCGCGTCGCGTACCGCACGCCGCTTAATCACGATCCGCTTTAACCCTTGATGCTTTTCAGCGTTTTAATCGCGTTAAAGCGGCTAAGTGACGGATTAATGGTCAAGAGCGGGAAACACGCTCTGCTAAACTTGCCCTGTCAAAAACGTGGATACAGAGGACAGTAATGAAAATCAAAAGTTATGCCGCCTTGAACGCGGGTGAAGCGCTGGTGCCTCATGAGTATGAAGCCGGTGAACTGGCTGCTGAAGAGGTGCAGGTTGAGGTCGATTACTGCGGTGTTTGTCACTCAGATTTGTCGATGATTGATAACGAGTGGGGCATCTCCTCGTTCCCGGTGATTGCCGGCCACGAAGTGATTGGTCGCATCAGCGCGTTAGGGGATGCGGCGCTGAATAAAGGCTTGAAAGTGGGCCAGCGCGTGGGCATCGGCTGGACGGCGAAAAGCTGCCAGCACTGTAATGCCTGTATCAATGGCGAGCACGTTAACTGTGAGAACGGTTCGGTGCCAACCATCATGAACAAAGGCGGTTTTGCCAGCCATCTGCGCGCCGACTGGCAATGGGTGATCCCGCTGCCAGAAGCGATGGATTACACCTCGGCGGGTCCGCTGCTATGTGGCGGCATCACCGTGTTCAAACCGCTGTTGATGCATCATGTCACCGCCACCAGCCGCGTCGGCGTGATCGGCATCGGCGGCCTGGGCCACATGGCGATTAAATTGCTGCGTGCGATGGGTGCAGAAGTGACGGCATTCAGCTCCAACGCCAGCAAAACCGAATCAATCAAAGCGATGGGTGCGGACCGCGTGGTAAATAGCCGCGACCCGCAGGCGCTGAACGCGCTGGCCGGTCAGTTTGATTTGATCATCAGCACGGTGGCGGTGGATCTTGACTGGGCACCGTACTTCCAGGCGCTGGCTCCGCACGGTAAATTCCACACCGTCGGCGCAGTGATGAAGCCGTTTGAAGTGCCGGCGTTCAGCCTGATTATGGGCGATCGCGCGGTGACCGGTTCCTCTACCGGTTCACCAGGCCAGCTGCGTTCACTGATGAAACTGGCGTCGCGTGCGGATATCGCACCGCAGGTGGAAGAGTTCCCGATGTCTAAAATCAATGAAGCGCTGGATCACGTACGCGCGGGCAAAGCCAATTACCGCGTAGTGTTGAAAGCCGATTTCTAAATCTCAATGACCAGATCGCCATAAATGGCGATCTCAGGACGAACGGTGCGCATTCCTGCGCACCGTTAAACTCCACGCACTTATCCCCGATCATCCTTTTCGCCGAGGAAGAAATACCACAGCGGAATCGACGTCAGCGCGGTAAATACCGTGGTGTACAACGCAATCATAAAGCCCTGCGTGATGTACATGGTCAGCGACCAATGGCTGAACGGAATGCCATATTGATCGATAACGCCGCCGATAATCGCATTGCTCATCACCGTGCCGACAATCAGCGCCAGGATAAACAAACCGCGCAGGAAGTAGCGCATCTCTTTACGCTTCACGGCAAATCGCGCGCGAATAATGCCCAGCGGAGATTGCTGTGAAGCCAACAGCGCGGCTTCATCGAGCGGTGCGCGTTGCTGTTTGCGCCAGCGCAGAATGTCCAGCAGCAGGAACGCCAGCAAACTCGCGCCCATCACCGGCAGCGCATAACCCAGCGCCAGCGCCACCATTAACCAGGCGACTTTGGCGTAATGCGGTAACGCCATCCAGGTTTCGGTTAGGGTCTGTGCCGGATTCGCTTCGACATCTTTTGGCCGACGAATCCACCACATGCGATAACCGAACACGATCATGCTGCATAAACCGAGGCCAAAGAACGCCAGCAGCAGCTGATTGGGTAAACCAAACAGCACGCCCATATGCGCATCCACGCCCCAGCGCGTCAGCTTCGCCACCAGCGGGAAACGGGCAAAGTAGACGTGATCCACCACGCTGAAATCATGCGGATTCACCGACACCGCATCAACTCGCGTAGGCCAGCTGCGATCGATCTCCGTCACCGCCCACGCGTTATCTGCGCTTTTCGGCTGACGCAGTTCGAGCTTCGCCGCGCTCAGTCCATCCTGACGCGCCGCATTCAGCACGCGATCCCAGTCGGCATCAGCGGCGTTATTGCGCGCCGGTTTGGCGGGCGCTGCCGTTGGTTTGGTCATCGACGACATCGGCATACTCATGCCCGGCATATCCCTATCCGGCATGTGATCGGCGTGCGGATTGGCCGGTGCAGCAGGCGCATCGCTGTTGAGCGAAGTATTCACCTGTGGCGTCAGCCAGTTCAGTTCGGTACGCATGCGATCGATATTACCGCCCGCCCACTGCGACCACGTCAGGCCGGTCACCGAGAAGAACACCAAACCGATCGCCAGCGTCAGACCGAGCGTAATGTGCCAGTGGCGGCTGAAGGCGAAACCGCTTCGCGGTTGCTTCAGCTTACGTTTCGGACGCGTTCCCAGCCACAGCACCACGCCGCCGAGAGCGGCCACCCACAGCCAGGACGCCGCCAGTTCGCTGTAGTTACGACCGAAATCGCCAAGCAGCAGGCTGCTGTGCAGTAAGTCGATGGTGGTGCGCAGCGGCAACACACCGCTGGTGCCGTAAACCGGCATATCGCCTTTCACTTTCAGGCTATAGGGATCGATAAACACCGCGCGCGACAGTGATGCACTGAGCGTGGCGTCGCTGAACTGCACGCGCGTGGTATCCGTTGCACCCGGCGCAGGACGCACCGCGTAGATGTGCTGGTTTTCGCCCGCATAGGCACGGGCCGCGCTGATTTGTGCCGACAGCGGCTGCGCGTTGCCTTGAGGTTCAGCGGTTAGCGCATCGGCATAAATCAGGTTTTCCAACTGGGGCGTCAACACATAAAGCGTGCCGCTGAGCGCCGCAACAAAGATGAACGGGGCGACAAACAGACCAATATAAAAATGTAAGCGACGTATCAAATTAAGCACCGCGCCGCGCGGTGCTGCAGAGTGAGCAGCAGACAAAGCCGTCTTCCTTCCAAAAAGAAATTGTCTTAGCACATCGCTCAAGCTGAGCGTGCACTGCAATAAATGAGGTCAGTAGGAAAGCGGTGCAGGCGGGGCGCGCGGACGATGAATGCTGCTAACGCGACGCACAATCGGCGCAACCACGTGGGGCAGCGGCGGGGCGCGCGAGATCACCATGATCAGCCAGATAAACGGAATAAACACCCACATCAGGAGCGGGACATGCACCAGCAGATCACAATAGCCGCAGGCAAACTCGCCGTCGTCCATCATGTGATGGCTCATGCCGGGCATCGGCATATCCGCCATCATCATTTCATGATGGCTCATTGAGCTATCCATCATGCTGTGCTGCGGCATCGCCAGCAGCTGGCTTTGACGCTCCATCAACGTTTTCGACACAATCGGCGCGACGAACAGCAGCAGCACCGCCACAATGGCGACGCAGGCAGTCAAACGCTGGCGGAAGTGATGTGTAAACGTCATGGTTGCTAGTGGATGATTCCGTAAATGAGGCGGAAGTGTAACGCGATTGACGTTGATGGGTTAAAAAAATAGAGGCTATTTAAGAAAAAATTCGCACCTTTTGAAAATAGTCACTTAAAGAGATGCGGCTGTTAACGTTAATGCAACCTGATAAAAACAGAGCGGAAACATAACATCGCGTCAGGAAAATACCATTGATGACAAAGGTCAAGAGAAGTACCTTTCACCTGTACATGTTGGAGGTATTATGAACAAGTTTACTTATACCAGCGCCATAGAGAATTTATCTCAGGTTTTGGACCAGGCGATTGCAGGGGAGGCCGTTGAAATTACTCGACGCAGCGGTGACTCAGCGGTTGTCATCAGCAAAGCCAGTTTCGAGGCGTATCGAAAAGCCGTACTGGATGCTGAATTCGCAGAGTTAATGGGTGAGTTTGATGCATCTAATAAAGCGTTAACAGATAGATGATTCACGTTTCTGCTGAGGAGGTTATCGCACTTCACGATTACCTTTTAAAGCGTTATGCCGGTGTTGCAGGAATGCCCGATCCCGGAAGAGCAGAAGCTATTGTTACCCGCGTTATTAATCGTGAATATTACGAAGGGATTCAGGATATTTTTGAGCTTACAGCAACCTAGTGGGTGGCAATCTCACGCGGGTATATTTCTGCCGATGCGAATAAGAGAACCTCGCTTAACGTAACCATGTTGTTTTTAAAGCGTAATGGAATACGCGTACATGACCGGCCTGAATTAGTCGAATTGACGGTCATGGCAGCAACTGGCGAAGCCGGAGTGCCTTATCTGGCAAACCAATTGCGCGCATTCTTCGGATCACACTAACCACATTGTCTAAAAAATCGATCTACCCAATCGCTCGGTAAGTTTCTCCAGCAGTGCGGTGCCCGCTAAAGAGTTGCCCGAATGATCCAGCGCTGGCGACCAGACGGCGATACTCATGTCACCGGGGATCACCGCGACAATACCGCCGCCGACGCCAGACTTCGCTGGCATGCCCACGCGCCAGGCGAATTCCCCGGCACCATCGTACATGCCGCTGGTCATCATCAGCGCGTTGACCTGACGTGCCTGGCGCGGTGAGATCACCGCTGATTCATCATCCTGCGTGCGGCCATGATTGGCGAGATAGAGAAAGGTGCGCGCCAGTTCCTGGCAACTCATTGCCAGCGAGCAGTAGTGAAAATAGGTTTCCATCACTTTGCTGACATCGTTATGGAAGTTGCCGAAGGATTTCATCAACCAGGCGATAGCAGCGTTGCGTGCCGAATGTTCGTATTCGGAGCGCGCAACGACGCGGTCGTAATGGATGTCATTTTGCTGCGCCAGACGACGCACAATTTCCAGCATGCGCTGGCGTGGTGCTGTCAGGCGGCTTTCCAGCAGATCGCACATCACCAGCGCACCGGCATTGATAAACGGATTACGCGGTTTGCCCTGTTCCAGCTCCAACTGCACCAGCGAGTTGAATGCCTGTCCCGACGGCTCTTTGCCGACGCGTTGCCAGATTTCACCCTCTTCATACAAGGTAAGCGCCACGCTGAGCGACAGCACTTTGGAGATCGACTGAATGGAGAAGCGCGTCGCGGCATCGCCCGCCTGAAAACAGCGTCCGTCGGGCGTGCAAATGGCGATGCCGAGCTGATCGGCATCCACGTCGGCCAGCGCCGGAATGTAATCCGCCACCTTTCCCTGCTGGGTGAGCGGACGAACTTCGCTGACAATCTCTTCTAGCAATGCATTACTGAGTTCCGACACCTTCACACTCCGTGTAACCGATATTGGCCAGGATGATGGTGATTTGCGCGCAGCGCGTCAATCGGCGGCGCAAAATTCTGTGAGCCTTCTGGGTGAAGCCTGCGTTACAGTGCGGGCTGATTTCATTAAATGTCGAGCCCGCGCGATGATAACTAACCTGTTTCGCGATTTCCCCGCCGCCGCACAGAACGGCAACGCAGAGACGTTTGAAGCGCTGCTGACGCAGCCCAATCTGCATATTGAACGCATCGTTTCTACCGGACAAGCCAGTCCGCCCGATTTCTGGTACTGCCAGAGGCAAGGGGAATGGGTGCTGGTGTTACAAGGATCGGCAGGATTGCAGCTGGAAGGGGAAACGCAGGAGCGTCACTTGCAGGTCGGTGATTTTGTCGAGATCCCAGCTGGCTGCCGCCATCGCGTCAACTGGACCGACAGCAAGAGCCCAACGGTGTGGCTCGCGGTGCATTACGGTGCGATTCCGGTTAGCACAATCTGAAGTGAGAACCTCATCACATGCGAAAAATTCATTCCATGATATAAAATATGGAAAATTTATTTCAAATTGAGAGGATTCTATCATGTCATCGCTGCCGTCCTTAGAAACCTTGCAGCAGCAGGAAGCCGAGCATCGTTTACCGCAGTTTGATTTCGATTTAGCGTGGCAAATCGGCCAAAGCATCCAGCAGCGCGCGCGTGAAGACAATGCGCCTGTGGCTATCGAAGTCTATGCGTTTGGTCAGGTGCTGTTTCTGGCGGCGTTGCCAGGATCCGCCCCAGAAAATCTGGAATGGATGCGTCGTAAGCGTAATACCGTGCTGTTGACCGGCCACTCTTCGATGTATGTGGGGCTTATGAATGAACAGAAGGGCGAGCGTATGGCGCAGCAGCGCAATATCCGCCAGGAAGATTACACCGATCACGGTGGTTCTTTCCCGCTGCTCACTGCTCAGGGCGCGATCATTGGTGCAGTCACCATCAGCGGTTTACCGTCTGCAGACGATCATGCGTTAGCGCTGTGGGGGATTACTCAGCTGCTGCGCTGATGGATTTATAAAAAAGATCGCCATAAATGGCGTAATGCCTGGCTGTTAAGCGCCATATCACATTACCGCACCTTCCGTAGCGGCGCGATTTATCGCGCAATAAATTGCGCCGCTACAGTGTGTGCTCTCGGTAATGAGGGTTTTTCATGTCTTAACTGACGAACATTACGCCATAAATGGCAACCCTTGTATCCTGAAAGTGTTGCTGGTTAGCGACCAGCAACGACGCTGAAAGGTAACCAGAAGCTCGGTGAAGAAACGCTATTTCATCACCAGTACTTTCAGCTTAGCGCCTGCGCCGGTGGCTTTGCGCAGATCGGCGACCTGGCTGGCTTTCACCTCGGTAGCCTGATTACCCCACGAATTCCTCACGTAGTTCAGTACATCTGCCATCTCCTGATCGTTAAGCTTCCAGGAGAATGCCGGCATGCCCGCGGACGTTGGTCGGTCTGCGGTGTGCGGCGCGCGGGCACCGTCCAGCAATGCGTGGATCATGTTGGTGGGATCGTTCTGCATCGCGCCATTGCCGGCAAAAGCGGGCACCATGCCGGTGATACCTTCACCCGACAACCCGTGACACGCCGAGCAATCCACTTCATAGCGCAGTGCGGCCCGATCGTGACGTGTTTTATCCATCACGAATCCGGCGGCTTGCGGCGTGGAAGAAGCCGGTAAGCTGCGCAGATAAGTGGCGATAGCGTGCAAATCACGATCGTTAAAATACTGCGTCGAGTGCTCGACCGCTTCGGCCATTGGACCCGCCGCCACGCTTGCACCGTTCGAACCGGTTTTCAGGTAGTCAGCGATCTGCGCGTCGCTCCATTTGCCAATGCCAGCATGAGGATTCGGCGAGATATCCGGCGCGTACCAGCTTCCCAGATTGCCACCTTGCAGATAGTGGCTACTGATTTCGCCGCCCAGCGCGTTGCGCGCGGTGTGACAAACGCTACAGTGCGCCGGACCATCAACAATATACTTACCGCGATTCCACTCATCATTCTGCGCGGTTTGCGGCTTGAACGCGCTGTTATCGAAGAACAACAGGTTCCAGCCAGCCATTGCCAGGCGAATGTTGTAGGGGAA
The DNA here is from genome assembly GCF_040255075.1 of Pantoea sp. BJ2. Classification (NCBI taxonomy): domain Bacteria; kingdom Pseudomonadati; phylum Pseudomonadota; class Gammaproteobacteria; order Enterobacterales; family Erwiniaceae; genus Pantoea; species Pantoea sp. BJ2. The sequence continues at coordinate 801,832 of NZ_CP158293.1, read as the reverse complement.
ATTCATGCCCGCATTTTCATCGATGGCGTTGTGCACCGGTTTTTGTGCCGAAAAATAGGCCCAAAGATCGTGCATATCATCATCGCTCATCTGTGTATAAGCGGTGTACGGCATCGCCGGATAGAGGAAGCCGTGTTCGCCGCGTCCCTGACGCACCGCGTTAAAGAAATCGCGCTCGGTCATGTTGCCGATGCCGGTTTCACGGTCTGGTGAAATGTTCGAGGTCTGCAGCGCGCCAAAAGGCGTATCGATTGTGTAGCCGCCGGAGAAGTCCGCATTGTGACAGGCGGCGCAGTCGGCGAGGCGCATCACGTATTCACCGCGTTTAATAGCGGCATCGTCATTGCTGTGGAAATCGGCCAACTGCACGTTGTCGTCGGCAACGTTTGAACGCGCGCTGTCTAACACCACCCACAAACGGCCCGACGCCGCGATGCCCGCAATCACCGCCAGTGCGGCGAGCGTATAAGTTATCTTCTTTGCTTTCGCCATGATTACGCCCCCACCAGCGGTGCCGGATTATGGATGTACTTCTGGTGGATCGCCTGCGCAGCACGCACCGCCAGCGCACCAATGGTGATGGTCGGGTTATAACCGCCGTTGTTCGGGAAGGCGGATGCGCCGACCACAAACAGGTTGTGCGCATCCCAGCTTTGCAGATAGGGATTGAGTGCGGAGGTGCTGGGATCGCTGCCCATCACCGCGCCACCAATGGTGTGCGAGCTGTGCTGCTGGTACGGATTCCAGCTCTTCTCCGCCTGGTTATCCACCACGATATGCTGGCCGCCGGTCTCTTTCATGATGTCGATGGCGCGATCGGTAACGAATTTCGCCATGCGCACATCGTTCTGGTTCCAGTCGAATGTGGTGCGGATCAGCGGCTGGCCGTGACGATCTTTGTAGGTGGGATCGAGATCGAGATAGGCTTCGCGCATCGGCATCGAGGTGCCCTGACAGAAGATGGTACCGGCGGTTTGGTAATCGCGCTTGTAGCCCGCTTTCCACTCGCTGCCCCAGCGTTTGGTGCCGGGACGCAGGCCGTTCATGTTCTGAATTGGACGACCGTTGGTGGAGAAGCCCATGATGCCCGCGCCGCCGATGAAATCGAGATCGCTGTGGTCGAAGTTATCGCCGTTGAAGTCATCAATCTGCACCGCCAATGCGCCGCCGCCGATGAACGGGTTCATGTATTCGTTATCGAAGAAGCCGGTGACGCTGGAGCAGGTTTGATAGTTGTAGTTACGGCCAATGGTGCCGCGACCGGTCAGCGGATCGTATTGTTCACCCACGCCGGAGAGCAGCATCAGACGCACGTTATCCATCTGATAAGCTGTGATGCAGACGATATCAGCCGGCTGGAAGCCCTCCACACCATCTTGGGTGATAAATTTCACACCTTTCACCGTTTTACCGTCGTCATGCTTTACGGCGTGCAACACTTCCGTTTCGGTCAGCAGCGTGAAGTTTGGACGGCGCATCAACACCGGCAAAATGCACGCTTGCGGCGATGACTTGGAGAAGTTGCCGCAGCCGTGGAAGTCGCAGAAGCCGCAATAGGTGCACGGACCCATGCTGACGCCGAGCGGATTGACATAAGCTTGCGACAGATTACCGGCCGGCACCGTGAACGGGTGATACCCCATGCTTTCGGTGGTTTTGCGATACTTGCTCATCCAGTGCGTTTCTTTCAGCGGCGGGGTTGGATAGTCGCGTGAACGCGGGCCTTCGAAGATATTGCCGCCTTTTTGTGGCTGGCCGTTGAGATTGCCCGCGATACCGGAAGTGCCCGCAATACGCTCGAAGCGATCGTAGAACGGCGCCATTTCGTCGTAGGTCACGCCCCAATCCTGCAGCTGCAAACCCTGCATCTTTTTCGCGCCGTAACGTTCGCGGGTTTGCTTCGCCACTTCAAAATCCCACGGCGTAAAGCGCCATGACATGCCGGCCCAGTGCGTGCCTGCACCGCCAACGTTCCAGCCAAACTGAAACGCTGACCAGTTACGTACCGGCGCTGCCAGCTGATCGCTGCGGTTGCGGAAGGTGGTGGTTTCCACGCTCATCGGCTGCAGGATTTTGCGGCGCGTGTGGAAACGCAGTTCATCGGCATCAATGGCGACCGGGAAATCGGTCGAAGTATCGCGCCAGGCACCGCGTTCAATGGCGACCACGTTAAGTCCCGCGCGGGTAAGCTCTTCCGCCATTACCGAACCGGCCCAACCTAAGCCGACGATGACCACGTCAGCTTTATTTCTAACTAATGACATTGACTCAGCTCCGGCTATTTAATCGTTAGGAATGAGGCTGACGGGAATAAGCGCCAGATTTTCGTTGCGGCGTTCGATATAAGGGCGATAGTCATAGCGTGCGCCGGGAAAACCGATCATCTTCCAACCCACCATATTTTTATTTCCGCCATAAATCGGATCCGCTAAATAGCTTTCGCGCGCGTTTTGCAGCATTAATTCAAACAGCGCCTGGCTATTCACGTCTTTTCCTAAATCGATCTTGCCGTCTTCCATTGCTGTCAGGAATGTATCGATCTGTTCAGCTGATAAGGTATGTAATGAAGCCTGATGCTGTTGCTGCGCCCACTTTTCCAGCGCGGCTAAGCCGGTTAAATAGCGCGCTTTTGGCGGGGTAAGAAATTGCGGGCTGCCCATCAATGCCGCTTCATTTTCCGGATGCAGCGGCGCCTGCAAATAGAGCGCCGCGCCAGAGCCATAATCACCGGCTAACTGGTTATCGAGGAACTCAATCGCGCCCGCTTCACTGGCGGACGGGCCAAGGTCATCGGCGGGGATTAGGCGGTCAAAGATGGCTGCCAGATTCTGGCGATCCAGCGGATTGGTGAGCACCTGATAACCATCTTGCCATGCCGGTTGCGGCAGGTGATCGGTGCTGAGTTGGGTTTCCAGCGGGACATTGTGCAGCTCTTTCGCCCGTAGCTGCGGCGCGACAGCGAGGGATGCCACAATTCCACTGAGCGAAAAGAGCGCTTCTCTTCGGTTCATACTTTTTATCCCTTAAACTTCAATAGATGAATATTGACAGAGCACGACGTTCAGATATTTCAGACGCAATGACCGTGCGCAAATAGCGCGCAGGCGCTAGCGACGAATCTGCGTTCGTAATTGTTTTTTTCAGAGGTAGGGTAAATATACGGTCGCCATTTATGGTGACCGTATTTACGGGAAACCCGTTTATCGGGCTCCCTTTATGTTAATGAATATATTTATTCATATCTTCATAGCAGTGACGGGAAATATCCCACAAATCGTCTTCCCAGTTTTGCGGGCTTAATAGTTCCGGTGACCAAACGCCGTCGTAGCCGGTAGCTTTTACCGCCGCCACCCAGGCGGCAATATCCACATCGCCCTGGCCTGGTGCGTAGTCGCGCTGTACCCACTCATCCCAGGCTTCACCCGGCTTGGCCGCGCGGCCATCGCAGAAATGCACGCCGTAAATCAGATCTTTATCCATGCGCGCCACTTCAGCAGGCGTGGTGCCGCCGCCGGCATGCAGGTGCCAGAAATCCACCACCACGCCAAGATTGTCTTTGCCGCTCTGTTTAATCAGATCCAGTGCGTGTTGCAGCGAATTGAACGCGGTGAAGGCGACGACTTCAATCTGGAATTTGATGCCGTGCGGTGCGCCGATATCGGCGATGGCGGAGATATTCTCCAGCAGGATGGCATCACGCTCGGCGGCGGAAAGATGATCGAGTTCGGTCAGCGCCATGATTTGCACCACCGGACAACGCAGTTCCACCGCGGCCTGGCAGATTTTTTCCGCTTCGCGCAGCAGCTCAGCTCGCGCTTCCGGCTCATGGCGGCCAATACGTTTCAGCGCATTGATGCAGGTAATATCGACGCTGTATTTCGCCATCAGATCGCGGTAGGCAGCATAGCTGCCACCGTTATCCAGATAGCGATACAGATGTTCTGGCAGGATCTCCATCCCGCTAAAGCCAGTCTCATGGGCGATGCGTAACTGAGTGACGGCATTGCTGTACCAAACAGACACGCCATGCAACGACAACTTCATCTCTCCTCCTTGTTACCTCACGGCTTCAGGTGAGAGCGTCGAATACGCAATTCTCCCTGAGACCAAACGCCACCCGGAGTGGCACGTTCATCAATCAGCCGGTTCAGGGCTTCAGTGATGATCAAATCAATACGCTGGCTGAAGGTGGTGAGCTGCCAGCTGGGCAAGCTGGCTTCATCGATGTCATCGAAACCCACCACCGCCATGAATTTGTTGCCTGCACCTTCGCGTAAGGCCGCCAGCGCGCCGAGCGCCAGCACATCGTTTTCGCAAAACAGCGCTTCAACCCGCTGATCGGGCGCGTGCGCGTTGAGATACTCAGTCAACGCCGCGTAGCTGCGTTCGCGGGCGTATTCACCGGCGGTGAGCAGCACTTCCAGCGCCAGGCCAGCTTGGTTCAGCGCAAGTTGCAGACCTTCCAAACGCAGCGTGTGATGGCTGCTGGTGGCCGGGCCCATCATGTACCCGATGCGCTTATAACCTTGCGCCAGCAGCAGTTCGCCCAGCTGTTTGCCCGCCTGCAAGCCGTCGATATTGACCACTTCAATATCCGGCTCGTCATTGTTACGGCACACCTGCACCAGCGGAATGTGGTGCATTTCACGCGCCACGGCGACCAGCTCATCACTCAGCACCGTGCCGAGAAACAGCATGCCATCGACCTGCAGCTGATCGGCCAGCGACAGCACCGCGCGGTAGTTTTCACCGCTACCAATATTCAGCAGCAGCGCCATGTAGCCGCGCTGCTGTAGCTGGCGGGTGACGGTGTCGAGCATCAACATCGAGTGCGGATTTTTCAGCTCGTCGATCACCACGCCAATAATCTGTGTCTTCTTCTGCGACAGACTGCGGGCCAGCAGGTTAGGGCGATAACCCAGCTCGGTGGCAATCGCGATTACGCGTTCGCGCGCTTTCTCGGAAATTGACGCGCCGGGCGTAAAGGCACGCGATACCGTCCATTTCGAGACGCCAGCCAGTCTTGCCACATCGCTGGCGGTGGCTTTGTGAGATTTTGCGGTTGGTTTACTCATAGCACCTGCATAGGGGAAAAAGCGGAGACCCCCAGCATTGAACGTGAAACCCAACGGAAAATAAACACCTAAGCGCACGCAATTGGCGTAAAGCGCGACAAATAACCCTATTTTTAGGATGTTGCGATTATGTTTGATCTTTGCACCCGATTGCAACGTTTTTTGCAATCGGGTGCATTTCATTAACTTTTTGTGATCGATTTCGCTGATTTGCACTTTGCCAGATTGACTAAAAAGTCGTCTTAGCTGACATTTTGCTCACCACTACAAAGCAAATCTCATTTTTATCTAACGTGTATCGCTTAATTTGCACCCGGTAGCAAATAGTAAAACAGCTAAAATTTAATCTCTGACCTCTTACCTCAAACCATTTTGCACCCGAGTGCAAAATAAACAGGAGTTGTTATGCTCATCGGTGAAAAGAGTATTCCACGCCCACTGCGCTGGGCCATGATCGGTGGCGGCCGTCTCAGCCAGGTGGGTTATAAACACCGTTGCGGTGCGCTGCGTGATAACACGGCGTATCAGATGGTGGCCAGCGCCTTTGATATCGATGCCGAGCGTGGCCGCGATTTCGGTGTCAACTTAGGGCTCGATGCGGATCGCTGCTACGCCACTTATCAGCAGTTGCTGGCCGAAGAGGCGAAGCGTGAAGATGGCGTTGAAGTGGTGTCCATCGCCACGCCAAACGGCACCCATTTTGAGATCACCAAAGCGGCATTGAATGCCGGTATTCACGTCATTTGTGAAAAGCCGCTGTTCTTCACTACCGCCGAAGCGCTGGAAATTAAAGCATTAGCGGCGGAAAAAGGGCTGATCGTTGGCGTGACCTACGGTTTCTCCGGCCATCCGCTGCTGATGCAGATGCGGGCGATGATCGCCAACGGCGAAATTGGTGATGTGCGCATGGTGGAGCTGCAATACACCCACGGCTTCAGCGCTAATGACAGCGCCGACAAATTTAGCGAAGCGCAAAAATGGCGCGTCGATCCGAAGATTGCCGGTCCGTCTTTTGTGCTCGGCGATATCTCCACGCACACTTTCTACATCTCCCAGCTGGTGTTGCCAGAACTGAAAGTGAAATCGCTGCTGTGCGATCGCCAAAGCTTCATTCCCTCGCGCGCGCCGTTGGAAGATAACGCCATGGTGCTGATGCATTACGACAACGGCGCGGTAGGGCGCATGTGGGCCTCATCGATTAATGCCGGTTCGATGGACAGCCAAAGTATTCGTGTGATTGGTTCGCGTGCAAGCCTGGAGTGGAGCGACTACAACCCAGGCGAGCTGAAATATGAAGTGCAGGGCCAGCCGAATCAGATTATGCATCACGGCATGCCGTACCTGCATGAAAGCGCCCTGGCCGATGAACGCCTGGGCGCGCTGCACACTGAAGGCCTGGCGGAATCCTGGGCCAATATCTATCTGAAATTTGCTATCGCCATCCACGCCACCCAACAGGGCGACCAAACCACGCTTGATAACCTGATCTATCCCGATATTAACGCCGGAATTGAAGGTGTGCGCTGGATCGAAAACTGCGTGCGTTCTGCGGACAACGGCGCGAGCTGGGTTAACTACGAATAAGGATTGCCATGAAACTTTCGTTTTGTACCGATAGCCTGGGTCATCTGCCGTTTGAACAGATGCTGGATAAGTTGCTGGAGCTGGGTGTTTACGGCGTTGAGATGACGACCGGCGGCTGGTCACCAGCGCCGCATCTGCGTACCGAAGCGTTGCTCGGCAGCGCCACGCAGCGTCAACAGTTGTTGCAGGCGCTGGAGAGCCGCGGCATGTCGATTGCGGCGCTGAATGTGTCGGGTAATCCGCTCGATCCAGGCGAATTAGGCAACAAACATAAGCGCGATACGGAAAACGCGCTGGCGCTGGCCGGAGAACTGGGGGTGAAGAAAATCGTCATGATGAGCGGCTTGCCGCCCGCCAGCCCGCACGACACCATTCCAAACTGGATCACTTACACCGTAAGTTGGCCGCCGACGCTGAAAAACTGCCTCGATTATCAGTGGAATGAAGTGGCGATCCCTTACTGGCAAGGGCTGGTACAGCGCGCTAAAGAGAGCGGCGTGGAGAAATTCGCGCTGGAGAACTTCAGTTCGATGCTGGTGTGGAATCCGGAAACCTTGTTCCGTCTGCGCGACGCGGTGGGTGAGATGGTGGGCCTCAACCTCGATCCCAGCCATCTGCTGTGGATGGGCGCGGACCCGATTGCGGCAGCGCGCGCACTCGGCCCGGCAATTCATCACTGTCACGGCAAAGATGTGCGTCTGGAGCGCGGGCTGGTGGATATCAACGGTCTGTTGGAAACCAAACCGGTGGAAGATGTCGCCAATCGCGCCTGGAACTATGTTGCCGTTGGTTGCGGCCAGGATCTGCAGTGGTGGAAAGAGTTCTTCTCGGTGGTACGCATGATGGGCTACAACGACTGGGTATCGCTGGAAATGGAAGATCTCACCATGTCGGTGGAAGCGGGCGTAACCTCCTCAATTGCGGCACTCAAGCAAACCCTTAGCCAGTAATGTCAAATTCACGGCGGGCAACCGCTCGCCGTGTTCTGTACATCGAGCCTTGCCTGCCTGATAATCCGTGGTTCACCCACTATTAAGAGGCACGCCATGCTGGAAAACCATCCACAGCGCGACGAAATCAGGCTGGAGAATGTGCTGGCGGCGTTGGGCAACCCGATGCGCATGACGGTAATCAGCATTCTGGCGGACGGCGGCGAACATACTTGCGGATCGCTGCTGAAAGGCGTCTCCAAATCCACGTTGACCCATCACTGGCGCGTGCTGCGCGAAGGCGGCATTATCTGGCAGAAACCCTCTGGACGTGAAAACCTGCTGTCGTTGCGGCGCGACGATCTCGATGCCCGTTTCCCGGGTCTGCTTGATTCACTGCTAAGCGCCACCCAGCAAGATCCCCTGACCCGCACCACGCTGGATGATTTCCAGGTTAAATAACCCGCGCACGCCCAGCCAGCGTAGCCACAATCATCTGCAACCCCGCAATCACCAACAGCAGCATCAGCGGCCACTGCCAGTTGCCGCTGACATCATGCAGCAGCCCAAAACAGAGCGGGCCCAGCGCCGCTAATCCGTAACCGACGCACTGTGCCATGCCCGACAATTTCGACGCCTGCAAATGATCATGGGTGCGCAGATTAAACAGCGACAGGCAAATCACCATTGATGCACCGGCGCCCAGTCCCGCCAGAATCAGCCACGGCAGCGCGTATTGCGGTGCCATTAACAGTCCCGCGACGGCGATAAAAATCGATAGCGATGCGAGAAAACCAATCATCCGCTGGTCGTGCATTTTTTTCAGTGCGCTCATGCAGGCCAGGTTCGAAACGATGGCCACAATCTGATAGACAAACAGCATGCCACCCGCTTCCAGCTGGCTAATGCCGCTGTCTTGCGCAAAAGGCGTAAACCAGCCGATCAAGGTGTAGAACACCAACGACTGGCAGGCCATAAACAGCGAAACCTGCCAGCCTAAGGCCGCGCGCCATGGTGAGCGCGTTGATGCGCCGTTGGCGCTGTTTTTGGTCTGAGGCGCAGGTTTTTTCAGGTACGGCAGCCAGGCCAACAGAGCGATAATCGCCGGAATCAGCCACACCGCTAATGAGAGTCGCCAACCCGCGCGACTCAGCTCTGCCAGCGGCACCACCACGCCCGATGCAATGCTGGCGGTGATCGCCATGGTCATCGCGTACAAGCCAACATATCGCGCGGTGTGTTCGGTGAAATCACGCTTAATCAGCGGCGGCAGCAGCACGTTGGCCGCCGCAATCCCCGAGCTCAGGATGATCGTTCCCACCCACAACGCATTTTCACTGCCGCTGATACGCAGAATCGATCCCAGCGTGATGAGCAGCAATGCGCCCCATAAACTGCGCTCAAGACCAAAACGGTTGCCGAACCATGCTGCGGGTGGCGCTAAGGTAGCGAACATCAATAGCGGCAAGAAGTTGATCACGCCCGCCGCACTGGCGCTCAAGCCAAACGTCAGACGGATGTTTTCCAGCACCGGGCCAACCGCGGTAATAGGCGTGCGCAAGTTGGCCGCTGTCAGCAGCAGTAAGAACAGGAAAAAACCAGAACGACGCAGAGCAGGATTCGCAGATAAAACGGTATGGGTCATATTTTCGCACCATAGCAATGAGGCAGAGCGAGTCTGCTTATGGTGCGTTGGTTGACGTTAACGCTTACGCAGCGGCGATTAACTGCTGAAAGGAGGGCAATACTAACGAGGGGCTTTTAGGATGTAAAGTATCAAAACCCATCAAAGACAAAATCAACCGAGTCTTTAATCCGCTGGCGATACACACGTGCATCCATCACCTGATCGCCTAGAAGCGACACGCGCACACTGGCCATTTCGTGAGTCATGACCAGAAATTCCTCGCCTTCAACCTTGATTACCGGATTAAGTCGTTCAACTTGCTTTTTTTTAAACTGCTTTAGAGGGTAGAGCGGGATAACGATTCGTGACGCCAGTTCGCCGATAATCTCACTTTGAACGTCTACCAGATAAGGGTACTCGCTGTTCCTATTGGTATTGCGATAAATAAAATATTGCATGTCTAAAACGTCCTGTATTCATCCGACAATAAACCGTGTTCTTCGGTTATGCGATTGAGTTCCTGCAAACCTTCACTGTTTTCACGCTTCCATCTTTCCGCTTCGGTTGTGCGAATTTCATAATGTAAAGCTTTAGATAGGATGGCGGATAAATTGAGCCCTGCTTCTCTAGCCTGCTCGAGTAATGCAGGTTCAAGTGTCACGCTGACAGTTTTTTTTTGTCTTACGGCTGTAGAAGGCATAAATCCCCCGTGTAGTTAACACGTGTATAAATCAGTGTGGTGAGTATGGGTGAAATCTGCGCTTTCTGCAATGCAGCTTTCTAACGTGTTGTGGACTTTTAAAATTTCTAAACATGGTAAACCTTGCGCCATCGCTCATCCGCGTCCACCTTTAGTATTTCCCTTTTCCACAAATGGACGAACAATGATCTGGTTATGGAACGTGCTTATCTTGCTGGCAACCGTGGTGGTGATGGAAATCGTCGCGGCGCTGTCGCATAAATACATCATGCACGGTTGGGGTTGGGGCTGGCATTTGTCGCACCACGAACCGCACAGCGGCAAGTTTGAACTTAACGATCTGTATGCGGTGGTGTTTGCGGTGCTGGCGATCGTGCTGATCTATGTCGGCGTGCAAGGCATGTGGCCGCTGCAGTGGATTGGTGCCGGGATGACGACCTACGGCGCGCTTTACTTCATGGTGCACGATGGCCTGGTGCATCAACGCTGGCCGTTTCGCTATATCCCGCGCAAAGGCTATCTCAAGCGCTTATACATGGCGCACCGCATGCATCATGCAGTGCGCGGGCGTGAAGGCTGCGTGTCGTTTGGTTTCCTCTACGCGCCACCGCTCAATAAGCTGCAAGCCACGCTGCGTCAGCGCCACGGGAGAAAAATCAACGAGGACGCTGCCACAGACCAGCCGGACGTGGCGCCGGACGAGCCACACGCGAAGTGATCGCCAGGCCGGCCCCTTTCACCAGCAGCGCCAGTTTTTCGCTGCGGCTGGTGCGCTGTCGTGAATCCCAGGCGTGAACACCGGCGTGCTGAACTTTCACCCCGATTTCGCGATAAACACCGCGTGCCGTCGCGATGGCCCACGCCGAGCGCAGCGGCAAACCCGGCAAGCCGAACCGCGCCGAGTGATAATAGGGTTCCGCTTCCGTCACTAAACGCGCAGCCAGCGTGGCCAGCGCCGCACGATGTTGCGGTGCTGTCAGCGTATCGGCGCGTAATCCCGCCTGATCGAGCCAGGCTTGCGGCAGATAGCAGCGACCATTTTCGGCATCTTCGACGATATCGCGCGCAATGTTAGTAAGCTGGAACGCCAGCCCTAAATCGCAGGCATGATCGAGCACCGCTTCGTCGCGCACGCCCATTACGCGCGCCATCATCAAACCGACTACGCCCGCGACGTGATAGCAGTAACGCAGCGTGTCGTCGAAACTCGTATAGTGTTCGTCGCGCGCATCCATGGCGAAGCCTTCCAGATGATCAAACGCCAGCTGTTGCGGCAGTTGATGAATAAGCGCCACTTCCTGAAACGCCTTAAACGCCGGTTCATCCATGTGCGCGCCGCTGTAGGCGCGGCGGGTTTCAATCTGCAGATGCTGCATGCGTGCCTGTGCATCTTCGACCGCATGCTGCGTGCCGCCTTCGCCCAGCGTTTGCCCATCAATCACATCGTCACAATGACGACACCATGCATACAGCATCAGCGTGCTGCGGCGTGTCGGTGCATCAAACAGCCTGGCGGCGGTGGCGAAACTCTTCGAGCCCACCGCCATGGTTTGTGTCACTTGCTCGAGTAAAGGCTGTCGATTCATTCAGCGCGATCCTCCAGCATCAGCTGAGCGGTGGCCTTGGCGGAACCAATTACGCCGGGCACGCCCGCGCCTGGATGCGTACCCGCACCCACCAGATAGAGATTGCTGATATCGGCATCGCGGTTATGCGGTCGGAACCAGGCGCTTTGCGTCAAAATTGGCTCCAGCGAAAACGCCGAGCCGTGATGGGCATGCAGCGTGTCGCGAAAATCAAACGGCGTAAACATTCTGTGTGTTACTAATTGCTGACGTAATCCCGGCATGTAGTGCTGCTCCAGATAAGCAAAAATTCGATCGCGCAAGCGCGGTCCTTCCTGTTGCCAGTCGATGTCAGCGGTGCCGAGATGCGGCACCGGCGCTAACACATAAAAGCTGCCGCAGCCGGGTGGTGCCAGCGACGGATCGCTGCTGCAGGGCGCGTGCAGGTAGAGTGAAAAATCCTCTGCCAGTTGGCTGCTATTAAAAATCTCATCGATCAATTCGCGATAGCGCGGACCAAAACAGACGGTGTGATGCGCGAGCTGTTCATGCGGCTGATTGAGGCCAAAATAGAGCACAAACAGCGAGTTGCTCATGCGCTTACGCTTGAGCGATGTCGCACGTTTCTTAGCCTTCGGATGATGGCGTAGCAGCTTGTCGTAGGTATGCACCACGTCGGCATTGGAGGCTACGGCTGCGGCATCGAAGCGTCGTCCATCCTTTAACTGGACGCCGCTAATACGATTTTCATTGGTTTCCAGCTGGCTCACTTCGGCATTCAGTAACAGCTCGCCACCCAGATCCTCAAACAGTCGCGCCATGCCCTTCACCAGCGCGCCGGTGCCGCCGCGCGGAAACCACACGCCCCATTCACGTTCCAGCGCATGAATTAAGGTATAGATTGATGACGTTGCAAAAGGATTACCGCCCACCAGCAATGAGTGGAAGGAAAACGCCTGCCGCAGGTGATCGTCCTGAATAAATTTCGCCACCATGCTGTAGACGCTGCGCCACGCCTGCAAACGTCCCAGCTGCGGTGCAACACGCAGCATGTCACGCACCTGCAGAAACGGCACCGTGCCGAGTTTCAGATAACCCTCTTTGAATACCTCGCGCGAATAGGCGAGGAACTGACGATAACCGGCGACATCCTGTGGATTGAAGGTAGCGATCTGCTGCTCCAGCAACGGCTGATTGTTGTCATAGTCGAGCTGTTTGCCATCTTCCCAACACAGGCGATAGAAGGGCGTGACCGGCATCAGCTCGACGTAATCGCTGAGCGATTTTCCCGCCAGCGTGAACAACTCTTCGATAGCGCTGGGATCGGTGATCACCGTGGGCCCGGCATCAAAGGTAAAGCCGCTATCTTCAAACACATAGGCGCGTCCGCCCGGTTTGTCGCGCTGCTCGAGTAAGGTGGTTGGTATGCCCGCCGCTTGCAGGCGAATCGCCAGCGCCAGGCCGCCAAAGCCTGCGCCAATCACATAAGTGCGTTTCATTTTTTCTTCCCTGGTTCGACAGAATTCAACAGCGCGTGCAGCGCTTCACCGATGGGCACCGGCGGCTTGCCGCACAGAATCCGCGCTTTATCATGCAGACGAAGTTGTCCGGCGTAAAAACGGCTAATTAACCCGGCATTGAGCCGGTAAAAACGTTGCATTACACGCCAGCGCTGCTGCGGCTTACCGGCCAAAAACAGCATGCGGTTCAGCAGGCGGAAAAATCGCTGCTCGCGCCACTGCTGACGGGCAAAGCGTTCGATGTGTTGACTGAGCGTGCGGGCATCGGTGGGCAACAGCGTGGCTATCAACTCCGCCAGCGCCACGGCGGACGGTAAAGAATAACCGGTTGTCGCGTGAAACAGTCCGGCGCGCAGGCCGCTGCATGGCTGGCCGCGCTGCTGTTGCCAGAATCGATCAATATCGCCGCTCAGGGTAATCGGTAATATGCCATGCTCTTCACGCAGCAGCGTGCCAGGCCGCCAACCTTGCTGTTTGGCATAGTCAGCGATGTGCTGACGAGCGGAGTTCTCCGCCAGCGTAGGTTGATTAACGTAATGCGTATCTTCAATCAGTAACCGATCGGCGCTGAGCGGCAGCGTGTAAACAAAACGATAGCCCGCTTGCTGATCGACGGTGGCATCCATCAGGATCGGCTGCTGCAGGCCGTGCGGCTGCGCCAGCTGCCACTCTTGTCCAAGAAACACCTGATAACCCAGCTGCAGATGCGGCGTTGGCTGCAGGCCGCGGCCATCAATCACCACCTGCGCATCAAGTTCACGGCCATCCGCCAGCGTCACCTGTGTGGGTTTTACCTGTTTAACGGCAGCATTTGTCCACAGATCGTCACCCATCGCCGCGAGTAGATGCCGGGCAAAATCGCCTGACGCGATGGAACAATAATCCCCGTCCAGGTTGCGGCGCAACGCGGGAAAACGCACCTGATAGCCAGGCCAACGCGCCGTGATCAGCGGCTGCAGCCAGCGCAGCTGATCGGCGCTAAGATCGCTCTGATGAAATGACCAGGTATGATTGCCTGCCGGATGTGCGTCGCTCTCCAGCAACAGGCATTTGAGCTGCGGCTGCAGTTGCCGCAGACGCAGCGCAATCAAACCGTTTGCCAGTCCGGCACCGACCAGAATCACATCGTAGTGCGCACGCATCAGGTGGCCTCCGCCAGCACAACTTGTTGCTGGCACAGCGCTTGTTCGACGATGTCGGCCGCACGCTGGCAACCGCCTGCGCGCTGCAACTGTGCCTGTATCGCTGACATCCGTAACGCGTAGCGATCGTCGGTAAGTAATTGTCGCAGATGCTGCTCCAGTTGATGAACGCGGTTAAAGCGCGATGCGCGCCGTCCAACGCCATGCCACTCAATGCGCGCGGCCACGCCGGGTTGATCAAAGGCAATGGGCAGCGCCAGCATCGGCGTACCGCATTCCAGCGCTTCCAGCGCGCTGTTTAATCCGGCATGAGTAATAAAAAGCTGCGCGTGTTGCAGGGCGGCACGTTGATCGACAAAATCCGTCACCCACGCTGCACCAGCCAGTTGCAACTTGTGCACCTGATCGGCGTTCAATCCCCCACAATGAGCGATCACCAGAGAAAGTTGCTGGCGGCGGCACGCCTGTGCCAGATGCAAAAACAGGCGGAAGCGATGGCCTTGCAGCGTACCCAGCGAGGCGTAAACCACCGGCTGGCGCAGCGCCGGCCAGGGCGCATTGAGCGGCGCTGCCGCAAGCGGCGCGCGCAGTTGTCCGACGGCGTGATAGCAGGCCGGCAGTTGCTGACGCGGAAAATCAAAGGCGGGCACCATCTGGCTGATTTGTGCCAGCGGCGAAAGGCACTGATGCAATCCGCGCCGCTCCGTCAAATTGAACGCCCGCGCGTGTTTGAGGATGACGTCGCCGTGGCGACGCATGATGCGATCATAGATATCGCTGCTGGCCTGAAAACGTTTCAGCGCTTTTTCATCCTGAGCGTAACGGAAGGGCATCACCGCCAGCGGAATGCCGGCTTCACGGTTGACCGGTAGGGCGCAGGCCACCGAAACAAACGGCAGATGCAGCGCTTCAGCGACTAATCCGCCTGCTGCTTCCATTTCATCAGCGATCACACCATCAATGTTCAACGATTTCAGTACCGCTGGTAGTTCTCGGCACAGCATATCGGTGCAGGAGGCGAGATCGTTGATTACGCGGAACAGCGACAGGCCGCCCGGCGAAGCCAGCCGATGCAGCACGGGCGCCAGCGAACCGGCCGGATGCGTTTGCTGGCCTACTGCAACGAAATTAATGCGTTCGTCGCTGAGCAAAGTGCGGGCGTCGGCTTGCTGGATGAAGGTGATGCGATGGCCACGCGCCAGCAGCGTTTGTGCTAACGCCTGCAACGCGTGAAAGTGGCTGTAAAGCGGCGGCGCGATCACCGCAAAGTGGCCCAACGGCTTAGCCGCGCTCAGTTGAACATCGCTAGCTGTTGATTAAACAGCGCGTGCATGTATTGGCGAGTGGCGATGCCGCGATGGCAGGCGCAGGCAAGGTGTGCATCGGCACTGCGCAGATGATCGCGCAGACGACGTTCTGCGCCGTCAGCCCCGAGCATCTGTACCAGCGTGGATTTACCCTGATCCTGATGCACATCTTTGCCGGTGTGTTTGCAGCCGTCGGCGAGGTCGTCGAGCAGCTGAAACGCCTGGCCCAGATCCTGAGCAAAGAAGCTAAGACGTTGCCGCACCTGCGGTGAAGCGTCAGCGGCAATCGCCGCCATTTGCAGCGTGGCGCGAAACAGCACGCTGGTTTTTAGTTCATTGGTCAAGGCGATCGCTTCCGGACTGCGGCTCTGGGTGCCGTCGTGCAGATCCTGAAACTGCCCTTGCACTAATCCCTGCAGGCCCACGGCGGCGGAGAGTTCGGCAATCGCTTCAGATTTGTGCACCGCAGGCAAATCGGGTGCGATGGCAATCACTTCAAATGCGCGGCTCAGCAGCGCGACGGCGGCGAGAATCGCCACGGTTTCACCAAACTCGCGATGCACGGTTGGGCGACCACGGCGCATCTGCGCGTTATCCATTGACGGGATGTCATCCAAAATCAGCGATGCCGCGTGCACCATTTCCACGGCACAGGCGAGATCGAGAATGCCATTTTGCGTCAGCTCGCAACCCATATCGCGCGCTGCCAGCATCAGTAATAAAGGACGGATGCGCTTGCCCTGCGCCAGCGTACCGGCACGCATCGCGGCACGCACGCGATCGCTTTGCTGTCCTGCAGGCAGTAAATGTTCGAGATGCGCCTGTAAAATTTGCTGCAGCTGAAGCAGTTCGCTTGTCTGATGCGCTGTGCTATCGACATGGGTGGTCATAATGGCTATCCATGGTTGATGAAATTATTATGCTTTTTGATTAACCGTAGACTGCGTAAGGTAAGTTTGCCAGCGAGGGCAGCGTGGTTAAACCATTCCAAACCCGATAATGGATGAGAATTACGTAGAGAAGTAATGCTCAAGCGTCGGCTAAAGAGAGATCATTTCGTTTATTTCGAATATTGATTGTTTCGTTTATTGCGATTATCATTCGGTGACTGCAATTTGAAACCACAAACTATCAATTGGAAAACGCATGAAACACTCAATTCTGGATAGCTTGAGCCTTCCGGCTCCGAAGGAGATTGAGGCCGCTTCGCGCGGGCAGAGGGAGCTCGCAACTTATCTATCCACCAAGCAGGAAACGCAAAAAATATCGATTCAGGATGCGCACAACGAAACGCATCAGATTGAGCTGCCAACGTCTGCCCTGACACTACTCATGGCTGTTTTGGGCGAGTTGGCGGTGGGAAATGCGGTTCAGGTTGTGCCTGTACACACTGAATTAACTACGCAGGAAGCGGCAAATATTTTAAACGTTTCACGCCCACATTTGGTGAAACTGTTAGAGCAAGGTCAGCTTCCGTACCATAAAACAGGTCGCCATCGTCGCGTGCTTTTTGCGGATCTTATGCAGTTTAAAGACAAGCGTGCGCAAGAGAGCAATGATGCAATGCAGGAATTGGCAGACCAGGGACAGGATCTCAATTTCTACTGATGAACCATTCACCCTATGCCGTGGTACTGTATGCATGTGTGTTGTATCCATCCATACTGCGCGATGTACTGCTTCGCCTCGGTCTGACGGGGCTCTACCAGCCAAAATGACGGCCACCATTCAGGATGAATGGAAGCGTAATTTACGCACTAACAGACCAGATATTGCTGAAGATCAGTTGGCGCGCACGCAGACATTGATGAATAAAGCGCTTCCAGATGCAATGGTATCGGGATTTGAACCGCTTATTTCTGGCATTACATTACCTGATTCCAATGACTGCCATGTTGTCGCTGCCGCTATACGGTGTAAAGCTGAAGTGATTGTCACAATGAATCTGAAGGATTTCCCGAGAAACCTCATGGCTGAATTCGAAATTGAAGCTCTTCATCCTGACGAATTCATCATGGATCTGTTCGACTTAAATCAGGCGCTGGTTTTGAAGGCAGTGAATGCGCAACGCGCGAGTTTTAGACAACCAGCAATGGGCGTTACGGTTTATCTGGATTCGTTATTACGCCAGGGTTTACCGATGACAGTAAGCGCATTAGATAAGTTTCGTTTTCTCATTTAGCAACGATTAAATCATTACGCTGCTGCACGGCATGCCATATATTTCCGCGTGATCTTATCAGCGAAAAAAGTAACAGCAACGCCGTAACATAAATAACTCCGTTAGGCTGGTGGTCAATAAATACCGCTAATGGAACATAAAATGACGAATACCAAACCTGCCGTGCTGATTATTCAGCCGCTAATGCCGCAGTTAGATGAAAAGCTCACGCAACATTTCCATTGCCATCGTTTATATGAGCAGCATGACGCAATGCTATTTATCCAGCAGCATGGCAAAGCGATCAATGCCATCGTTACGCGCGGCGATGTCGGGGTGGAAACGGCACTGCTGGAGCAACTGCCGGAGTGTAAAGTCATTGCTGTATTCGGTGTCGGCACCGATCGTATTGACCTGAAATACACTGCCGAAAACTATATTCAGGTCAGCATCACCCGCGACATTTTGACTGACGATGTTGCCGATTTGGCAATGACAATGACGCTGGCGTTCTCGCGTAATTTGGTCGCTTACCATCAGTTTGCGAAATCCGGGGCATGGGAAAATAACGGCGTCGAACTCTCCAGCCGCGCCAGCGGAAAAAGAATTGGCATCGCCGGGTTGGGCGCGATTGGCTTAGCCATCGCGCGCCGTGCCGAAGCCTTTGGTATGGAAGTGGCATATACCGCGCGTTCGGCGAAAGACGTCAGCTATAAGCGCTGCGATACGATCGAACAACTCGCCACCTTTAGCGATTTTCTGGTGCTGGCACTGCCGGGCAGCAAAGAGAATGTGAAACTGGTCAACGCGAAGGTGCTGGCGGCGCTCGGCCAAGAGGGCGTAGTGATCAATATTGCGCGTGGCACAGTAATCAATGAACCCGACTTGATCGCTGCACTGCAGCAGGGAATCATTAAAGGGGCTGCGCTGGATGTGTATCCGGATGAGCCAAAAATTAATCCCGCGCTGCGTGAACTAAATAATGTGCTGTTAACGCCGCATATTGCCAGCGCAACTCACGAAACGCGTGCGCAAATGACCAATAATGTGCTGGAGAATTTACGGGCCTATTTTGCCGATGGGAAGATTCTGACATCGGTATAATTTAAGCATCCGGATTAAGACGAAATTCTTATATCCTGCGTAATAATCCCTATTTAGCGATAGCAATTTTCGTTCAGCCAGGCTGTTATGATATCGGCACTTAATTCAGGAGCCCATTATGACAGCACAGAAAATTGCAATTATTGGCGGCGGCGTTATCGGATTGGCGGTGGCGCGCGCCTTAGCGTTGCAGGGCGTTGAAGTCACCGTTTTCGAACAACAGCACATTGGCGCGGGCACCAGCAGCACGACGTTTGCCTGGGTAAACTCCAATGGCAAACAGCCGCGCAGTTATCACCTGCTTAATGCGCTCTCGATGGAAGAGCACCTCAAACTGCAGCAAGCGCAGCCGAACGGATTGCGCTGGCTGGAAACTGGCGGTACATGGGAGTGGGCCGCCGTGGGCGATGCGCAGCAACGTTTGCTGCAGCGTGCCACGTCGCTGCAATCAGCAGGTTATGCGGCGCGTGAAGTGTCGCCAGCAGATGTGCTGCGCGATATTCCGGAGCTGCGGGCGCAGGCCATCAGCGGCAGTGTGTGGCATTTCCCGACAGAATCGGTGCTGCATCCGGCGCTCTATCTGGCGCGCTTATGGTCAGAAGCCAAAGCGCGCGGTGCGGTGCTGTACCAGCATCAGCGCATCAATAGCATCAGTGAAAGTGCCGATCGGGTTACGCTGCAGCTGGAAAATGGCGAGCAGTGGCAGGGCGATCGTATTGTGTTAGCCACCGGACGCTGGGCCAATCAGCTGCTAAATTCACTGGGACTCAATCTGGCGTTGCTGGATACCAGCAAACCGAACGCGGTGGCTTGTAGTTTCCTGGTGCGCACCGCGCCGCAGCCGTTATCGCTCAATGCCAATCTCATCTCTCCGCAACTTAACGTACGCCCGGACGGCGGCGGACGTTTGCTGCTGCAAGCCTTAGAGTTGGATCATCTAGCCGATTCTGCTGCGCCACCCTTAATCACCAGCGATATCGCCGCGCAATTCCGCGCGCGTTATCACGCGCTGTTTGCGGATGCGGGCGAGTTGCAGATTGAACAAATTGTTGTGGGGCAACGTGCAAGACCTGCCGATGGTTTACCGGCGCTGGGCTATGTCACCGCGCATCAGCGCGTGTATGTGGCGGTGACCCACAGCGGTATCACGCTTTCGCCATTGATTGGCAAGCTGGTGGCTGAAGAACTGATCGGCGATGCGGCAAGTGAGCTGCTGAGCGATTTCCGTCCGCAGCGTCTGCTGGGGAAAAGCGTGGAAGCGTTTGCGCCCATCAAGCGTAATTTCCCGGCGGCGCAATAACGCGATGAGACTGTGTTTTTATAGGTCTCTTTCATAATCGATGGTCTCTTTCACCGCCGCCATGGCAAGCCGCAGTTTATCCTTACTGACCGATCCCAACGCAAGACGAATGGCATGCGGCACATTGATTGAGGTACTGAACGGTTCAGCCGAAGATACCGAGATCTGCTGGTGGATTAAACGCTGTACCACCCGTTCAGCCCTGACTTCGAATGGCAACGGTAGCCAGAGAAAATAAGAGTTGGGATGGCTGATAAAATCCTCGGGCGCAAGAATCTGGCGGGCGATCGACTGGCGTTCACGAGCATCCCGTCTTTTCAGTGTTTCCAGACGTCTGATCGTCCCATCCTTAATCCAGCCACACACTAACGAGACCATCAGAGAAGGGGTATTCCACGTAGTGGCACGAATAGCGCGCTCAAGCGCTGCACGCATGCCAGCAGGGCAGACGACGGCGCCGACGCGCAACCCGGTAGCGATATTTTTCGCAAAGCCGGTTACATAAAGGGTCCTTTCAGGGGCATAAAAAGCCATTGGCGGCGGCGGACGAGGCACCAGATAAGCATAGGCGGCATCCTCAATTACCAGAAGATCAAATGTTCGGGCAATCAGGGCAATCTCTCTGCGCTGAGCAGC
This sequence comes from Pantoea sp. BJ2, assembly GCF_040255075.1. NCBI lineage: Bacteria > Pseudomonadati > Pseudomonadota > Gammaproteobacteria > Enterobacterales > Erwiniaceae > Pantoea > Pantoea sp. BJ2. Next base: position 781,182 of record NZ_CP158293.1, on the reverse strand, counting down.
ACTCAGAACCCAGCCAAGCGGGTTGTGCAACGTAGGCATGGTATAAATCGCACGGACGCGTCTGCGCTGACAAATCTGTTTTAATGCATTGAAATCAGGACCGTCTGGCCCAGCAGGTATGGCGGCAAGTTCAAGATGATAAAGCGCCGCCAGCGCCTTAAAGCCGGGATAAATCAACGCGTCTACTGCCACAACATCCCCTGGTTTCAGCAATCCCATCACCGCTATGGTAAGGCCGTGCTGTGCGCCGTTGACAATCAAAATGTCATCAGCCGAAGGCGTGATCCCGGTTGAGCTAAGCCATGATGCAATGGTATGCCGGTCGCTCTCTTTCCCGGCATGCGGCTGATAGCGTAGCAGCGATTCAATATCGCCAGCATTGGAGAGATTGCGCAGGGCATCGCGCAGGCGATCGGCCTGATCGGGTAATGCGGGATAATTGAAATTGAGGTCCACCACATCGGTTGCGACCACATGCTGATCGACACCAAGGCCATGAGGCAAAGAAATTTCCCTGACAAAAGTCCCGCGTCCGGTTTCACCGCTGACCAGACCGATTGCTTCAAGTTCGGCGTAGACGCGTGTAGCGGTTGCTAATGAGATCCGTCTTTCCGTAGCCAACGCGCGATGCGTAGGCAGGCGCGTGCCTGCAGACAATCCTCCACTGCGTATAGCCGCAGCATATTCGTCAACCACATCCTTATAACGTGCTTTCATCTATTGTATCCATGACAATATTTTGATTGTTCTGGATCATGGCGTTTATCCTCCGCAGCGTCAATTCATGAAGGAAATAGTCACCTTCACTCAGCTACTGAAAGAGGTTTAACGTGGTGATACAAAAGACGCGTCCTGAGTCGATGTCAGGCTGGCTGAACGGCCTGGCGGGCGTGATTATTTTCAGCGGATCGCTGCCGGCAACGCGCATTGCCGTTCAGGACATCGACCCGTTTTTCCTGACTTTCATCCGTGCATCGATAGCGGGTGTGCTGGCGCTCATGTTGATCTGCTTGTTTAAGGTCAAAAGACCTGATCCCACCCAACTATACTCGCTCTTCATCGTCGCTATGGGCGTAGTGATCGGTTTTCCATTGCTGACCGCCATGGCTTTGCAGCACGTAACTTCGTCACATTCAATCGTTTTCCTCGGGTTGCTTCCGCTAGCAACCGCCATCTTTGGCGTCATTCGTGGTGGTGAACGTCCGCGGCGCGCTTTCTGGCTCTTTTCCCTCTGCGGCAGCTTGCTGGTTATGGGCTTTGCGCTTTCTCATCTCGCTGTTATATCACTCAAAGGTGATCTGCTTATGCTCGCGTCAGTGATCGTCTGCGGCCTGGGCTATGCCGAGGGGGCAAAACTTTCGCGTGAGCTGGGAGGCTGGCAAGTGATTTGTTGGGCGCTGATTATTTCACTGCCTTTCATGTTGATCGCGTCATATTTGACCTTGCCTGAATCCCTAAACCACATCAGCACTTCAGCCTGGCTTGCGCTGGGCTATGTCTCGCTTTTTAGCATGCTGATAGGTTTTATCTTTTGGTACAAAGGGCTCGCTATCGGTGGAATTGCAGCTGTCGGGCAACTGCAGTTGCTTCAGCCATTTTTTGGGCTGGGCCTGTCGGCTTCGTTGCTGCACGAGAGCGTCAACCCGCTGATGATAGCTGTCACGCTTGGCGTCATTCTCTGCGTCATTGGTTCGCGAAAATTTGCGTGTTAATGTTCATGCATATTGGATTAATAACGCAGTCGCCCACTGAAACCATTCGAAATTATCGCACCTGATTTCAGGGTTAAATCGCATTCCTGTTCTCGCGGCTGCAGCGCGTTGATGAAGCTATCGGCCCATTTGTGGCAATCATGCAGATGCAGGTTTTTTAGCAGGCTGGCGTGACGTTCGCGACGCACCGAAAGCGGCATGATAAGCGCGGTATGAATGGCATCGGCGATGGCATCGGGATCGTAGGGATTAACCAACAGCGCGCCCTGCATCTGTTCGGCGGCGCCGGCAAACTGCGACAGAATCAGCACGCCGGGATTAGCATGATCTTGCACCGCCACATAGGTTTTCGCCATTAAACTCATTCCGGCTATCAGCGGTGTGACCAACGCCACACGCGCTGCACGGTAAAATCCGCACAGTTCTTCATGTGAATAATGGTTGCTCAAATAACGCACCGGATACCAGTTCAGCTCGCCATGCACGCCGTTCATTTCGCCACAGCGGGTTTCCAAATCGCGCGATAACTCTTTAATGCGATGGCTGTAACCTGACGCCGCTGAAGCCAGCTGCACCATGGAAAACTTGTGGTGATACTCCTCGTGTTGACGCAGTAAAACTTCTATGGCGCTGATGCGGTAGGGCGTGCCGGTGCTGTCGTCAAAATGGCCACCGCTAAGGATCAGATTCTCCGGTAAGGTTGCGCGACATTGCTGCTCCATATAATGGCAGCTGTTGCTTTCAGCTAGCGCGCTGGTTTCCACGGTATCAATGCCTGCCGGGAATACGCCTACGCGAATCTGACGGCCGTGGATACGCAGCGTGTAAGGCGTTAGACGCTCGCAACGGAAGCGGGATTCAATCCAGGCGGTGAAATTGTTCATGTCTTGGGTGGTCTGAAAGCCAATTAAGTCGGCGCACAATAATGCATCGGCCAGATAGCGCCAGTTCGGCACCGATTCAAAAGATTGTCCTGCTGGGAAAGGCTGATGGAAAAAGAAGCCGATACGATTTATCAGGCCGGCATCGCGCAGCATTTTAATGCTGGGAATCAGGTGATAATCCTGCAACCAAATATCATCATCGGGCATGGCATATTCACTGATGGCGCGCGTATAGGTTTCATTCAGTTTCATATAACCGATTTGGCTGCTGGTGGAAAAACGCGCCATGTCGGGGCGCTGATGAAATACCGGCCACAATCCCTGATGAATATATTGATGATAACCTTCTTCATATTCTGCTTTGGTTAAGCGAAATGTCAGCGTATCGAATGCTTTGCCGCTAGTAAAATTCAGCTCACGATGAGGTTCAGTGGTAAATGATTCAAACTCGCCACTCCATTTCACCCACATGCCACCGCGACGCGTCAATATGCTTTCATAAATGTTAGAAAGCGTTGAGTGATTATTTTGATTGTGTGATACCAAAATCAAGCCTGACATAGTTTTGACCCGTTGCTTAATCTGCCCATGAATCGTTGGCAGAGAATTTAAAAAAGGTTGGCGCAGTAAAAATTGCAGCATGCCGCTCATGATTTACGCTCACAGGCGTTAATGGACCGGTGCGTGTTGACCGCTGACGTTATGCGGATGAACCGCTATTAGTGAGTTCGATACTTTTCATCTCGCGCTACCTCTCCGAATCCTTCAGGGCTGTCGATGAAATTAATCTAACCGACCAACCCGTAAAAATGTCGTAAAAAAGACGCTGAGAGTTATAAAAATTTAATAGATTTTATTTAGAACCCAGATAAATGTTTTCGTTAATTTTTTTTGATCACTTTACATGGCGACTTTAATCGTTTGAGGAGGGCACTTATGCGCAAAGACACATTCGGCCTGTTAGAATGACCGCCGTTCATAGAGGAATCTAAGAGGTTTAATCGTGTCAACGTTAGTATTTAGAGAAGCCAGGCTGGCAGATGTGGATCGCTGTTACGCGATTGAAATTGAGGCTTACGAAGGTGATGAAGCCGCCACGCGTGAAAAAATTGCTACCCGCATTGCGCAGTATCCACAGGGATTTTTATGTCTGGAAACCGATGGCAAGGTGATTGGTTTTATCAACGCCGGTTGTGCGTGGGAGGTGGTGATGTCGGATGAAGCGTTCAAAGAGTTAATCGGCCACGATCCGGCAGCACCCAACGCCGTGATTATGTCAGTGGTGCTTGATCCCGCTTATCAGGGCAAAGGTTATGCGTCGCTGCTGATGCGCCAGTTTATCGAGCTGATGAAGAAAATGGACAAGCGAACCATTCATCTGATGTGCAAAACCCAGCACGTTGAGTTGTATAAAAAATGGGGCTATCAGTACATCAAACCGTCTGAGTCAGACCACGGTGGCATGGCGTGGCATGAGATGCTGATGAAACTGTAATTCAACAGGTAAATATAACGCTAAGCATTCAATGATCGCACATTCCCTGGCGGCGCGATTTATCGCGCAATAAATTACGCCGCTACGACACCTGCGCACACTTTATGCAGCCACACCTTTCGGCTGAGCCGACAGATGTCCCGCCCATAAACTGGCCACCCATTTCACGCCTTTGGCGGTGAAACGCGCTTGGGAGAAAGCATGCTGATTCTCGCCACGTCCGGAGCGCAGGGTGAAATATCCCGCCTGTATATGGTGCTGCTGCGGTGCCAGCGTGCCTTTTTCGCGATACATAATGTTGCGTTCTAACAAAAACTCACGAAATTCAGTTTCCTTTACCTTCAACATCTTGCACAGCTGACGAAAGCCGAGCGAATCTTCGATCTCGACAAAGCGATCAAAAAATTCAGCCTTAGGTGCCGACAACGCAAGTTGCTGCTCAGCCGCACGGCGCTGCTCAAATTGCTCCGCCCAGGCGCGGGCCGCTTCCGCCGGATTGGTGAAATCAGGCAGATGGGTAAACTGTTCACGCTGCTGCCAGAGATCGAGTAATTCCGCAGTGAAGCCAGGCGAAAGCCGGGCAACGGCGAGTAATGAATCGCGCTTGTTAAGATGAAACTCCTGACGCACTTCACCCTGATGCTCATAGAGATTCACCGTCAAAGGCTGGGAAAGACGCTGTGCAGTTTCCAGGCTTTTCACCAGGCGCTTCACTTCGCCGTGCGTAATGCCCGTGACATGGGCAATTTCGCGGCTGCTCATCATCATTGATGCATTCAAAGCAGACAGACTTTCCGTTGAGATCATCATCATTATCACCTCTTGAAGACTTACTCAGCCTCGTGGCTGTTGAATAAGTATACGCAACACTGTTTATATATCCAGTATTATTTTTAACCGTTCACCTAAGATGTTCGGCTTTGCGTAACGTTTCACAAAGCCAGATTTCGCAAACCCTGCGCTCTACGTATTCTCTTAAAGTGAGGTTTTAGCGGTTTATTAAATTGTCGCGCTGAGTGCTGTTTGATAATTTTGAGCCAATTTTCCGGGCTTTTGTCGGCTTTTGCAGCATTAGGTGCAGGGCTGATGTGTGCCTTTTTTAACAGCAATAAGTAGTTAACTGGCGGCTGTGCTGCTGGAGAAACGATGAAAAAGAATAAAATTAAAACCCATTTGGTTTCACTAGGTTTACTGGCGGAAAAAAAGCTGACCAAACGCAGAACGCTGCCCGATTACAATCCTGCCGCAGAGCAGGATATCAATTTAGTTGCACGCCAGACCGCGCCCGCGGCCATTCCGCGTCAGATTTGGATGTACTGGGAAAGTGAAACGCTACCGGAAGAGGTGCAGATTTTTGTCGATAAAATCGTGCGCGAAAACCCCGGCTATCAGGTAACCGTCATCAATAACCTGAATATTCAGCACTATCTGCCCGATCTGCACTTCGTGCATCAGGATATGCGCCCTTCACATAAAAGTGACGTAATTCGGCTGGAACTGCTGTATCGCTACGGCGGAATCTGGATGGATGGCACCATCATTCTCAACCGCACGATGGACGAATTGTTAGCGGTGAATGTTGACGATGGTTATGACTTGATCGCCTTTTATCGCGACAGTTCGACGCTGGATAAAGCCTATCCGGTGATTGAATCCTGGTTCCTGGCCGCGCCAAAAAATAACGCCTTTATTGCGCGCTGGTTGCACTTTTTCCGCCCGATTGTTGAAGTGGGCGCCGACGAGTTTTTCCGTCGTTTGCTCGCGCTGCCCAATTACGAAACCATTGTTCAGGGCATCACGCCACCAGATTATTTGGTGGTGTATATCGCGCAGCAGCAGGCGCTGCGTGAGAACAATCAGTACAACTTCTATCTGCGTAAATGCGAAGCCAGCGCGTTGCTATATCAAAGCCTGGTGGAGTGGCGTCCGGTGAAGCTGAGCCGCATGCTGATGGTCGATCGTCTGCCGGCCGTCTTGCCGCCGCTGACCAAACTGACGGGATTTGATCGTAAATATCTCGACACCAACCTGAAATATGGCGTGGTGAACAAAGACAGCTTATTGGGTCAGATTCTGTTAAACAGCCAGAAGGGCGCCCACCCGCAAACACCGGTTCCGGCACTGACGAGCAAGGCATAACGCATCACGGATTGATCAACTGCTGGAGTGCTGCGGCGCTGATTTCATCGTCCGGCACATATACCAGCAGGCGATCGCCGTTGCGTGACGCGGACCACCAGTTATTTTGCCGCAGCGTCATTTCACCCACTTCGTCGCGGTAAAAACGTTTAACGCGATTCTCCACCTGGCCCAATTCATAGCGCTGCCAGGTGTGAGCAAACTCATCTGAACTGTTCAGCAAACGAGCAAGAAAGCTTTCCCAGTGCGGATCGCCAAGGTGCTCGCCCATCTGCCCGCGAAACATCGCCACCATCTGCGGCATCACTTCATCCCAGTCATTCAGCGCTTTGCGCCAGGTTGGGTGGTTGAAGGCCAGCCAGATGCAGTTGCGATCTTCAGGCGCGATTTCGGCTAAATCCACGCCCATCAAGGCACACCACGCGGCGTTGTAACCGATAATATCAAAGCGCGGCGTCTCAATAATCGCCGGTAACTGGATCGCGTCGAGCATCTGCTGATTGTGCGCGGCAATTTTGCAGCAGGCGGCCACCACGCGCACCGAGGGCAATGCGTGCCCGGCGAGCGAAAACAGGTGCTGCGTTTCCACATCGTTGCACTGCAACGCGCTAGCGATCGCCGTCAGGGTTTTCGGCGAGGCTTTGATATCGCGTCCCTGTTCCAGCCACGTATACCAGGTCACGCCAACATCCGCTAACTGCGCGACTTCTTCGCGGCGTAAACCCGGCGTGCGGCGATGGCGCATGCGGGGTAAACCGAGTCGATTGGGATCGAGATTTTCCCGGCGCGTGCGCAGAAAGGTGCCGAGTAATTTACGGTTGTTTTGTTCGGTGGTAACAGGCGAGGATGCCAGGTTCATAAGCAGATCCTTCGACAAGACGGGTAGTGTTTATACCATGATAATTAAGAACTGGTACCCGTTTAATGGTTAGGTGATGCTATGCCGTACTGACAGCAAAAACAAGGTAAAACCGATGCAGACATCGCAACTTCAACGCACAGGATTGATGGTCCTGCTTGCCGGGCAGCTGCTGCCCATGATTGATTTTTCTATCGTTAACGTAGCGTTAGACGCGATGGCCCACACGCTGCAGGCCACGGCGATTGAGCTGGCGCTGATCGTCGCGGTCTACGGCATTGCCTTTGCCATCTGCCTGGCGATGGGCGGACGGCTCGGGGATAACTACGGCCGCCGTCGCGTGTTCCTTGCCGGAGTAGGGATCTTCGGTATTGCATCTTTATTATGCGGCATCGCCAATAGCGTTGGCCTGTTGATGTTTGCCCGCGCGCTTCAAGGCGTGGGCGCGGCCTTTATCGTGCCGCAAATCCTCGCCACGCTGCACATCACGCTGAAGGGCAGAGCGCATGCGCGCGCCATCGGTTTGTACGGCGGCATTGGCGGGCTGGCCTTTATCATCGGTCAGGTGTTGGGCGGATTTCTCATCAAAGCGGATATCGGCGGCTACGGCTGGCGCAGCGTTTTCCTGATTAACCTGCCAATTTGCCTGTTTGTGCTGATCACCGCGCGCCGCTTTGTGCCGGAGACGCAGAACACGCAGCGCGTACCGGTGGATATTAGCGGAACCTTGCTGCTGGCGGGCGCGATTGGTTGCCTGATGCTGGCACTGGCGCTCGGTCCGCTGCTGCATTGGTCGTGGCCGTGCATCTTGCTGCTGGTGCTGTTCCCGCTGTTTCTGCATCGTCTGCGTCAGAGTTCGCTGCGTCTGGAAGCGGCCAACGGCGCGCCGCTGCTGCCGCCTTCACTGCTGCGTCTGCCGAGCGTGCGTTTTGGCCTGACGTTAGCGGTGCTGTTCTTCTCCTGCTGGAGCGGCTTTATGTTTTCCGTCGCGCTGACGCTGCAGGCCGGTTTAGGGCTGACGGCGTTTCAGTCCGGGAATGCGTTTATCGCGCTGGGCGTGGCCTATTTTATCGGGGCGATGCAATCCACGCGCATCGTCGAGCGTTTAGGTAAGCGCGGCGCCTTACTGATGGGCTGCGGTATTCAGATGGTTGGATTGGTGGCCCTTATCGCCACGCTGCAACTCGCCTGGCCGCAGGTCGGTATTTTCACCCTAATTCCCGCCACGGTGCTGATTGGCTTTGGTCAGTCGTTTATCGTCAGCACCTTCTACCGCATTGGCATGAGCGGCGTGCCGCATCATCAGGCGGGCGCGGGCAGCGCGGTGCTGTCGACGGTGCAGCAATCGGCGTTAGGTTTAGGCCCGATGCTGCTGGGCGGTGTATTCACGCAGATTTATACGCACGGCAATCATCTGGCGGCGATCACCGGTACGCTCGGCGTTGAGCTTGTAATGATGGCATTACTGGTGATCTTCACCAGCCTCAATCGCCGTACGTTTCAGCCGGTAACGGCAGAAGGGTAATTCTTATGCGGAGATTTTGGCAGGAGCGATGCAGCTTATTGTAAAACAACCGAAAATCCGCGAGTCGCGCTGAATTTACCTTTGGCTCAGCGGTCTTTTTTCCGGAACATATCGCCGCAGTTAACGGGCTGAACCGCGTGTTCAGCCCGTTTTTATGTGGTGCGGAAGCAAGGCGCTTGAATCAGGCACAGGAAAAACGGCAGGCTCACAACAGATGAAGAAGATGTTAACCGGGTTACTTTTAATGGTAACCACCACTGCCTTTGGTGCAGATGATTTCACTCTAAAGGATATTCACTTTGCTGGGCTTCAGCGCGTCGCACCCGGCGCGGCGTTGCTGCATATGCCGCTGCGTGTTGGCGATCGCGTCAATGATGATGATATTCGCCACAGCATCCGCGCGCTGTTCGCCACCGGCAATTTTGACGATGTGCAGGTGCTGCGTGACGGGGATGCGCTGCTGATCAAAGTCAAAGAGCGCCCGGCGATTGCCAGCATCTCATTCTCTGGTAACAAAGCGATTAAAGAGGATCAGCTCAAGCAAAACCTTGATGCCTCGGGCGTGCGCGTGGGTGAAGCGCTGGACCGCACCACGCTATCGGATATGGAAAAAGGGCTGGAAGATTTCTATTACAGCGCCGGGAAATATACTGCCAGCGTCAAAGCGGTCGTCACGCCGTTGCCGCGCAACCGTGTCGATCTGAAGTTCATTTTCACCGAAGGCGTGTCGGCGAAAATTCAGCAGATCAACATTGTCGGCAACCACGCTTTTTCCGCTGATGAACTGATCTCGCATTTCCAGCTGCGCGACGATGTGCCGTGGTGGAATTTGATCGCCGATCAGAAATACCAGAAACAGAAACTCTCGGGCGATTTAGAGACGCTACGCAGTTATTATCTCGATCGCGGTTACGCACGCTTTAACCTCGATTCCACACAAGTCAGTTTAACGCCGGATAAAAAGCATATTTACGTCACGATAAATATTCATGAAGGCGATGTTTATCATGTTAGCGGCGTAACGCTGAGCGGAAATATGGCCGGCTATTCCGCCGAAATTGAAAAACTGGCGCACATGCCGGCGGGCAGCTTATACAGCGGGGCAAAAATCAGCCAAAACGAAGAGGCAATTAAAAGCCTGCTCGGTCGTTACGGCTATGCGTTCCCGCAGGTGAATACGCAATCGGAAATAGACGACAGCGATAAAACTGTGCAGCTACACGTGAATGTCGATGCCGGGCGGCGCTTCTCGGTGCGACAGGTGCGTTTCTCGGGTAATGACACCTCAAAAGATGCGGTGCTGCGTCGTGAAATGCGTCAGATGGAAGGCGCATGGCTGGCGAGCAATCAGGTGGAGCAGGGCAAGGCGCGCCTTAATCGTACCGGTTATTTCGAAAGCGTAGATGTTGATACGCAGCGCGTGCCGGGCAGCCCGGATCAGGTGGACGTGGTGTACAAAGTGAAGGAGCGCAATACCGGCACCTTCAACGTTGGACTGGGTTACGGCACCGACAGCGGCATCAGTTATCAGCTTGGTGTTAGCCAGGATAACTGGATGGGCACCGGCAATACTGTGAGTTTCAGCGGCACGAAAAACAGCTATCAAACCTATGTCGAAATCGCCGCTACCGATCCCTATTTCACCGTGGATGGCGTGAGTCTTGGCGGCAAACTGTTCTACAACGATTACAGCGCGGAAGATAACGATCTTTCCGAATACACGCTGAAAAGCTTCGGCGCGAGTAGCACGTTAAGCTTCCCAATTGGCGAAAACAGCAGCGTGAACAGTGGGCTGGATTACGTCTATAACCGCGTCAGCAATATGGCACCGCAGGTAGCAATGTGGCGCTATTTGGGTTCGCAGGGCATTCATCCAAAAGTCATCACCAGCGATGACGACGATGACGATGCCACCGTGGCGGACAAATTTACCGCCAACGATTTCTTCTGGAACATAGGCTGGAGCTACAACTCGCTGGATCGCGGCTTCTTTCCCACCTCGGGCGTGAGCGCCGGTTTCAACACCAAAGTGACTATTCCAGGTTCCACCAACAGTTATTACAAAAGCACGCTGACCGCCAACGGCTATTTGCCGCTGAGCAGCGATCATCGCTGGGTGCTGATGGGCCGTAGTAAAGCCGGTTACGCTGACGGTTTAGGCGGCAAAGAAGTGCCGTTCTACGATAACTTCTATGCCGGAGGCTCGAGTTCGGTACGCGGATTCTCTTCCAACACCATCGGGCCAAAAGCCGCCTATTACCGCTGCAGCGGCAGCGAAAGCAGTTACGGTGCTTGCCCGGTGGAGAAATCGGATGATGCGGTGGGCGGTAATGCGATGGCGGTGGTGAGCGCGGAGCTGATTGTCCCTACGCCGTTTATCAGCGAGCGCTATGCCGATGCGCTGCGCACTTCATTGTTTGTTGATGCCGGCACCGTATGGGATACCGGCTGGCAGAATACCGCAGCCACTAAAGCGGCGGGGATTCCCGATTATGGCGATCCCAGCCAGATTCGCGTGTCGAGTGGCGTGGCCTTGCAATGGCAGTCACCGCTGGGTCCGCTGGTGTTTTCGTATGCGTTGCCGATTAAAAAATATGAGGGCGATAAGTCGGAGCAGTTCCAGTTTAATGTTGGTAAAACCTGGTAGATGTATTTAATTCGTTAAAGGTTGAGAGGAGTTTTACATTATCTTTAAACGGTGAAGACAGAATAAAATAGCCAGCAGGGTAAAATAGCCGTCGTGAAATGCTTAAGGAATGAGTCTTCGCCAATATCGTTGTTATGCATGTGATAAATTGTATTTCGCCACCCAGGTTTGGGTGGCTTTTTTATTTGTTAGGTAAAAACGTGCGTTTCAGTCGGAAAAGGCGGGCGTTGCGTAAAGACGGCGTGAATACATCCCTGTAGCCTCGGCCGCCGCATCCTTGCGGCGGACGCTTTACTCCACTGTCCACCTTTTCCTCCTTGATGGTGATTCATTGCGGTTTTCCAAATCGCACCATCAACAGCGATGTTCATCTCAACGGGTTGGCCTTTTCAGGCCTGAGCACCAACCTAGAGCGACTCAGCCAACCTCAGCCCCGTCTCGGCATCAAACAGATGAATTTTCTCGGGGTTGAAGCCCAGCATAATGCTCTCGCCGCTTACTGCTGCATGGCGACCGGCAATTTGCATATGCAATGGCTGACCGTGCCATTCCAGATGCAACAATGTGGATTCGCCGGTGATCTCCACTACTTTCACCAAGGCCGCGGCGTTGCTGTTGGCTTCCAGCAGATCGTGCGGGCGCACCCCGAGCGTCACGACTGCGCCAGCACGTGCGCGCGCCGCCGCTTGCCAACGCGCGGGCAACGGCTGCCACAGATCCTGGCACTGCACGCCGGGCACGCCATCGCGGGCAATCAGCTGTGCCGGTAACAGGTTCATCGGCGGTGAGCCGATAAAGCGTGCGACAAAGGTATCCGCCGGACGGTCGTAAATCGCCAGCGGCGCGCCTTGCTGCACGATGCGGCCATCTTTCATCACCACAATTTGATCGGCCAGCGTCATCGCCTCAACCTGATCGTGCGTCACATAAACCATGGTGGTTTTGAAACGCTGATGCAGCGATTTGATCTCGGCGCGTAGCTCCATACGCAGCTGCGCATCGAGGTTCGACAGCGGCTCATCGAACAGGAACACTTTGGGATTTCGCACCATCGCGCGGCCCATCGCCACGCGTTGACGCTGTCCGCCTGACAGTGCACGCGGATAGCGTTGTAGCAGCTTATCGATGCCAAGAATCCCGGCGATGCGCGCAATTTTAGTGTGCTGCTCCTCGCGCTTCACCTTCTTCACCTGCATGTGGAACGCCAGATTCTCCGCCACGGTTAAGTGCGGATAGAGCGCATAGCTCTGAAACACCATGGCGATATCGCGATCGGCTGGATCGCGGTCGTTGATTTGCACTTTGTCCATCAGGATCGCGCCATCCGACAAGCTCTCCAACCCGGCCAGCAAGCGCAACAGCGTCGATTTTCCGCAGCCGGATGGGCCAACCAGCACGGTAAAACTGCCGTCAGGAATGGTGAGATCGAGCGGATGCAGCACCGACTGTTTTGCGTAGCGTTTGGCCACTTTTACGAGTTCAACACTGGCCATAATTTAAAACTCCTGGGAAAGTTGCAGTTGATGCCAGTCGGGGTAACGACGCGGCAAGGTGCTGATAGCCAGTGACGCCACCGAAATCCCCCATTGCAAAGCCGTGGTGAGATCTTGCTGATGCAGCAGGGCGGTGAGAAATCCGGCGTTGAAACTGTCGCCCGCGCCGATGGTATCCACCACCGTGACCGGACGCGCAGGCTGACTCACTGAATGATCTACCTGCCAGCAGCGCGCGCCCTTCGGGCCACATTTCACCACGCAGCCGCCGCGTCCGCTCAGCTGTTGCGCCAGCATTTGCGCGCTGGCGGGCAAGTCGTCTGACGCCGCCAATCCCAGCGTTTCCACTTCATTGAGCAGAAGCCAGTCGCACAGCGGCAGCCAGTGCGTGATCTGCTGACGCACTTCGTTTGTCCAGCCCTGCGGCGGCCAGCCGGTATCGACGGCGGTGACAAAGCCGCGCTGCCGTAGCTCGGCGAGCAGCGCCGGATAATCGTCATACAGATGCAGACACAAAAACGTGCCGCACAGCAGCACGATATCGCCGTCAGACGCGGTAGCCGGCAGTTGATCCAGCACATCCTGCGCGGTGAGTTGCACGATATGGCCGAGATTACTCAGGAAAGAGCGTTCGTGATCCGAATGCGTCACGCCAACGGTAAGCGAGGTTTCGCAGCTGTAGCGCGTCCAGTGCGCAGCGCTGTGCGGAAAATGACTCGCCAGCCAGGCGCTCAGGCCATCATTGCCCTGATTGGCGACCGCGCGATGGCGCACCTGCATCGCTTCCAGCGCCAGCGCGCAGTTGCCCGCCGAGCCGCCAGGACGCAGTTCGCTGTGATTCAGCATCACTTCAGTACCGCGCTGCGGCCAGTTATCCAGCGTGCCCATGATCAAATCGACATTAATGTTACCCACCACATACAGCGTGGCGGTGAGTTTCTGCTCCATCATCCTTTGCTCCCGCCACTGGCAAGGCCGCTAACCAGCGTCTTCTGCAGCCAGATGGCAATAAACAGCGGTGGCACCGACGCCAGAATGCCAACGGCAGCGATTAAGCCATCATCGGTGGCGCGTCCGGCGGTAAATCCGGCAATGGTGACCGGTAAGGTTTGTGCGGCGATATTGCTGGTAAACAGCAGCGCATAGAAAAATTCGTCCCACGCCAGCAGCCAGCCAAACAGTGCGGCGGCCCCCAACACCGGCTTCGCCAGCGGGAGCGTAATGCGTAACAGCACTTGCCAGACGCGCAGGCCGTCGAGCCGCGCCGCCTGCTCAATATCCTGCGGCAGCGTATCGAACTGGTTTTTCAGCATCCAGGTAAGGAACGGCAGAATCAGCGAGCAGTAAACGATGATCAATCCGGGCCGCGTGTTGAGCAGATCGAACTGCTGCAACAGGAAGTAGAGCGGCAACACGAATGCCACCGGCGGCACCATATAGATGGCAAGCGAGGCAAACAGCCAGCCGTCGCGCCCGCGGTAGCGCGAAAAGCTGAACGCTGCCGGAATGGCCAGCAGTAAGCAGATGATTGTTGCGCCGGTGGCCACTAAAAGGCTGTTGCCGAGTGCATGCAGAAACAGCACGCCCGGCTGGCCCGGCGCCAGCGACAGTAGCTTGCCGTAGCGGGTGAAATCCCACTGGCGCGGCAGCCACTCCAGCGGTACGCGGGTGAGATCGCTGGCGGCGCTGACGCTCATTAAAAACAGCCAGCCCATCGGCGCTAACACCGAGAACGCCACCAGCAGCGCGGCGGCGTATTTACCGACATGGCGCAATTTAACCTTCATAAGCGCTTCCTTTGCGGCGCTGGCGCCACAGTAACAACATGTAAAGCGTGATCAGCACCGCGCACAGTAAGGTCATCAACATCGCGTAGGCCGCGCCGCTGCCGGCACGCAGGTAGCTAAACGACTCCTGATACACGTAAAAACTCAGGGTTTTGGTGCTATCGACCGGACCGCCGCGTGTCATTACGTAGATAATGTCGAAAATTTTGAAGGCGTCGATGGTGCGCAGCACCAGCGCCACGCTGAGCGGGCCAACAATCGCCGGGAAGGTGATAGCACGAAAACGCCGCCACGCCGATGCGCCATCCAATCGTGCGGCTTCAAACAGATCGTCGGGGATCGATTGCAGCGCCGCCAGCACCAGTAAGGTCACCAGCGGATAGTTTTTCCAGATATCGGCGAACATCACCGCGTTGAGCGCCGAATCCGGCGAACCCAGCCAGCTGCGATAGCCATCAATGATCCCTAACTGCGTCAGCAGGGCGTTGATGCTGCCGTAATCCGGGTTGAAATTCAGACGCCACATCATGGCGTTAACGATGGTCGGCAGCGCCCATGGCAAAATCACCAGCACGCGCAGCACGTTGCGACCGGCGAATTTCTGGTTCAGCAACAGCGCTACCAGCACGCCGATCACGCCTTCAATTGCCACCGACACCACGGTGAAATAGAGCGTGCGCCATAGCGAACTGCGGAAATCCGCATCGGTGATGGCGAACAGATAATTTTCAAAGCCAATCCAGCCCGGCGCTTCACCGCTGCCGATCAGGGCGGCATCGGTGAAACTCAGCCAGATGGTGCGTAACAGCGGCCATGCGGTGAGCAACAGCATCACCAACAACATGGGTGCCAGCAGCACCCATGCCTGCCGTTGTTCGCGTTGACGCAAACTCAGCATTGTTGCCCCTTAGCGCAGACGCGCCGCACTCTTATCTACCGCTTGCAGCGCGGCATCTGGCGTTGCGCTGCCCACCAGCACCTGCTGCAACTGCTGCTGCAGCGTGTTGGAGAGACGCGAATAGTCAGCCGTTTCCGGACGCGACAGCATCACGTTAAGCGATTTATCCGCCGCCGCGATGAGGCTTTCCTGGTTTTTCAGCACCGCCGGATCCTGATACGAGCTTTTCCAGATCGGCAGACTCAGCGTGGCGTATTGGTTCTGTACCGGCTGTGAAGTCATGTAGCGGATGTATTGCCATGCCTGATCCGCATGCGTGCTGCCTTTAGTGATGCCAAGGCCCATCGAACCATTAACGGCACCGAATTTGCCCGGCGCATCGCCTGGCGCGGGAACGATGCCCACCTGGCCGGCGACCTTACTTTGTTTAGGATCGTTGGCCATGTTGTACATGTAGGTCCAGTTGAGCGCGAAAGCCGCATCGCCATTGGAGAAGGCTTTACGCACATCCTCTTCCAGATATTCGCGTGAAGCCGGATTGCTCAAGCCTTCATCCAGCGAGCTTTTCATCAGCTTCACCGCTTGCAACGAGGCCGGGGAGGAGAAATCGAGTTTGTCGTTGTTATAGAACTTGCCACCGAAACCTGATACCAGCGTGGTGTAATCGCACACCAGCGCTTCCGCCTGCGACCAGCTCCACACCAGCGGATATTTCACGATGTTTTTCTGCTTGATGATGCGCGCGTCATCCATCACCTGCTGCCAGGTTTGCGGCGGCGTGGTGATACCGGCTTTTTCCAGCATCGCTTTGTTGTAATAGAGATATTTGGTATCGAGGATCCACGGCATGCCGAGGGTTTTGCCTTTGAACTCAACGGTGTTCATTGCGCCGGGGAAAATCTGCCCTTTTTCATCAGCGCTGATGCGGCTGCTGACGTCCTGCAACAGATCGAACTTAGTGAATTCTGCCGGCCAGATGGCATCGAACAGCACCACATCGTAGCCGTTACCGCCCGCGCCACGCGCCGCAACAATTTTGTCATGCAGCGCTTCATACGGCACAAACTCAAGATTAACCTGCACGTCTGGGTGCGTTTTCTGAAACGCCTGCGTCATGGCGCGGATATCATTTTCGCTATACGCCGCCTGCGTCATAAACAATGCATTCAACGTGGTTGCCGCTACCGCGCTGCCTACGCTGGCTAACAGAACTGCTGCAAAACAACCTTTTATGACTGGGTTGAATCGGATTTTCATGGTGTTTTCCGCCTTGATGCAAAAAGAGGGTGTTTTATTAAATCAATTTGATGGATTTAATAACGCGCACAGGTTGTCAGGTTGCTGCGGCTGACATTGGTTAGCTAAAGCAATTGACGTGCCAGGGCATAAATCTCGTTTGCCGCTGGACATTACTTTGCACAGATTTTCGCCGCTGTCAGGTAAACAGATTGTAAAATGTGTGGCCGATCATAGATATTCATGTGGTTTTAAAAAGGAGGACAGTTGCGAAAAGTGCCGATCAGCTTTTTGCCGAATGCATTGTTTAGGTGCAGTTGCGTTGGGGCTTGCTGCATGAAAGCGCATCTCTTAACGGCGAAATGCCGTTATCAGTAGCTGGTTAGGATGAGATTTTCGGCTGATAATACAGCCAAAAGCGGACGTCAAAATGATGACGGCTTAGGTAGTTCTGTCACATCAAACATAACACCGCATCTTGAACCTAAGCACCATGTGCTGCTGGCGTTCCCTGGTGAAAAACCAGAGTCCACGTTCCTTCCTCCGAACTTAAAGCAACCTGAGCTTTTCCAGAAGCATTCTGCTTATCCTCAAGTGATCCTACCGTATGCTCTCTTCTAACATAATAGTGCTTCACTGAATCGCTGCAGCCCCTTTGCGCGATTGGAAATTAGAGACAGCTTTAGACGAAAGAGGATATTCGCAATTTATCGATAAAGGATGCAGACTTGTAAAACGTTCGCGCATTTATGGTGTAGAAATAAAGCATTCTTTTTATATAGTTGGCTGATGGACTTTCAAAACTCAGTAGGTAATCACATGATCTTAAGTGTCAATCACGTTGGTTTTTCAGTTAAAAATATTGAAGACTCATTATTATTCTGGACTCAGATTCTTGGCGGTAAATTATTACGTGAAGGAAAAATGTCTGGGCCTATAATCGATGAGGTTACAGGTGCAAGGGGAGCTGATGTACGGATGGCTTTGCTTGAACTGGCTGATATCCAAATTGAATTACTCCAATACAATAACATTGAGCAGCCAGAAGAACCTTCAGCGCCCTATATCCCAGGCTACGCTCACCTTGCTTTTATGGTTGAGGATCTTGATACGCTCTTAGGCAAAGTATCGGACTACGGTTGGAAGACGCCGGGTAAACCTCAAACAGTGTCGTCAGGACCCATGCAGGGTACCAGAGTAATATATTTACAAAGTCCAGATGGTCAGACGCTTGAATTGATGGAACGCAGCCAATGAGACCCACATATTATTAGCTGTTATCCTTTAATTAAAACCGTGATGTTTGCAAAGCCCTCTTAGTGAAAAGAGCGGACGACGCCAGGCCAATTTCTGTTTTTAGCGAAAAGCGTACATTAACGCTGCCCTTATAAATAATAAGGGCAGCGTTAAATCACAGCGAATTAATTAACGTGTATAGATCAGTTGTGTAGCGGTAATGTGCCAAGCACGATGGCGCCTGACAGCATGCACAATACTGTTCCCACCGCCCATTTAAGGCTTGCGCGCTGATTCAGCCCGTAATCCAGATTAAGAATGCCGACAAGAAGGTAAGTTGACGCAACAAGCGGGCTGAGCAGATGAACAGGTTGTCCAATCAGTGAAGCAACGGCCATCTGCATAGGCGAGATTCCGTAGCTTGTCGCTGTCTGCGCAAGAATGGGTAAAACGCCAAAATAGAACGCATCGTTTGTCATGAAGAAGGTGAACGGCATGCTGATCAGCGCCGTGAGGATGCCGAGCCAGGGGCCGGCTGAGGCTGGCAGTGAATTTACAAGACTGTTAGACATGGCATCTACCATACCTGTTCCGGACAGGATGCCGGTAAAAATTCCTGCTGCAAAAATGAGAGAAACAATGGCAAGCGCGTTCTCTGCATGTTTGGCAAGGAGCTCCTTCTGATGCTTCAGGTTAGGGAAATTCACTAGCATCGCCACTGCAAAGGCGATCATAAACAGTGTTGCCATAGGAAGCATGCCCAGAATTAACATAACCAGTAGGGCAATGGTCAGCGCTGAATTAAAGAGATAACGATAATTAGTTACAGATGTAAGCTGCCCGGTCTCTTCACTCAGATCGATTTTAATCACCCCAAGCCGGCGACGTTCGCGCAGTACAAAAATAACGGCAACCAGCACTACCCAGGCAAGGCCACAGATCATAATGGGCAGAAGCAGCATAAAGAGCTCTCCAACGTCTACCTTCATGGCGCTGGCAGCGCGCGCTGTTGGTCCTCCCCACGGGAGCATGTTCATTACGCCGATTGAAAGCAGCAGTACGGTGGCCATGTACTGAAGCTTTATTCCCAGCCGACGATACAGTGGAAGAAGTGCTGCCGTACAGATGAGATAGGTGGTGGCACCATCGCCGTCGAGCGCCACGCTGATACCAAGGATAGCAGTGCCGATCACCACTTTAAGCGGATCGCCTTTTACAATACGAACAATGAGACGGATAAAAGGATCAAAAAGCCCGGCCTCCCGATAGGTTCAGGATCATGGATGTAGTCACCATCAGCTACACTAAGGGCATCAAAATAGGTATCTCTGTTCTGGAACTGTGTGAATCTTCCGCACATAGGTTGTTCCTCCTTATGGAAGGATAGCTCGTTTAGCGCTGTTTCAATGACGAGGAGATATGTGCTGACACCATATGTTTCAATTCGGTTTTTTGGTGGACGGACATGAAATATACGCATTGAATAAAACCACCGGCAGCATAGGCAAAGCTTTGGGATTATACGTAATGGCTTGGTCTGATAACTATAAACCCGGCTTACATTAGGCGCTTTGTAAGGGATCTCTTCTCTGCTTCACTATGTGAAGCAATTGCCGGATTTGTTCTTTGATTGGCTTCACGCTATCTCTCATCGCCGGCGCAATATCTCATCAAAATTCATACGCTAACTTCCAAGACATGACGCGCCTTCCTATGGCGCGACATTTACCCTCTGGAGGTCGTATGGAGAATTCAACCCGTCAGTATGGCGGTGAGTACGTGGCGACAAAAACCAATAATCCGCCAAAGCGTACTGCCAAAATCATGATGGCAGCCGGGATTGGTCATTTTATCGAGTGGTTCGATTTTGGCTTATACGGCACCCTGGCGGCGATTATTGCCAGCAACTTCTTTGTCAGTTCTGACCCTGCTACCGCACTTCTGAAATCTTTTGCTGTATTTGGATCCGGCTTTTTAATGCGTCCGCTGGGCGGCTTCTTTTTCGGTTCCATGGGCGATCGTCTGGGACGACGCAAAGTGTTGGTGACGGTAATTGTCATCACCTCAATATCTACATTTGTGATGGGCATTCTGCCGACCTGGCATCAGGTGGGAATTGTCGCACCGGTGCTGTTGGTGATGACTCGATTAGTACAAGGATTCGCCGCAGGTGGTGAGAGTTCCGGCGTAATTACCTATCTGGCAGAAAGCGCTGAGCCGCATCGTCGCGCCACGCTTACCTGCTGGAGTGAGAACTTCAGTTTCATGGCGTTTGTTTGCGGCTCTGGACTGGTGCTGCTGTTGACCTATTGGTTGGGTGAGACGGCAATGAATGACTGGGGATGGCGCATTCCTTTCCTGCTCGCAGCACCGCTCGGATTGGGTGGGTTATATATGCGCCGCAACATGGAAGATTCGGCTGAATTTCACAAGTTAAAAGCCACCGGCAAAATCGAAAAATCGCCACTGCGCACTGCCTTGAAAACCTCATTGTCGGCGTTGCTGTTTTGTACCGGTTTCGTCGTGATCAAAGCGGTCAGCAGCTGGGTGCTGCAATCCTTTATGCCCGGCTATTTGTCTACGCATCTGCACTACAGCCGTACTGATTCTTATCTCATCACCACGCTGGGCTTACTGAGCGTCGCTATTTGCATGCCAATCAAGGGCTACTTGTCTGATAGATGGGGACGACGGCCGCTGATGCTGGTGGCATGCGCTGGTTTCATCCTGTTGACCTATCCCGCCATGCTGCTAATGACACAGGGATCGGTGGGCAGCTCTATCGCGGCAATGAGTGTATTGGGTGTGTGTGTTGCGTTGTTTAACGGTGGCTGTGGCGCAGCAATGGTCGAACTGTTCCCGACGGCGATTCGCTATGGCGGCATCGCGATGTCCTACAACCTGACTGTGGCGGTGTTTGGCGGTGTAACACCCCTGGCATCGGCCAGCCTGATCTCCTTAACGGGAGATCCGCTGTCACCCGCCTGGTACGTGATGATCACCGCGCTAATTTCATTCATTGCAGTGTGGTTTGCAAAAGAAACTGCCGGAAAAGTGTTGAATTAACGGAAACTGGAGCCTTTATGCACATAACGAAAGTGGAGTGTTTCCCACTCAAAATCACCCCGGAGCATGCCTACCTCGGCGGTAAGCCGGACGGAACCGGTCCGGATTATTACTATCGTTCAGAATACCGCTGCGTCTACTCACGCAAGATGGAAACCTGCCTGGTGAAAATTACCAGTAGCGAAGGGCATATAGGGTGGGGAGAAGCCCTGGCGCCGGTGGTGCCTCAGGTGATCGCAGAACTGATTAAGCAGCTATTCGCGCCATTGTTGATAGGGGAATCACCATTCTCAAGCAGCGTGCTCAACTCAAAAATGTATGACTCCATGCGCGATCGTGGACATACCGGTGGTTATCATATCGACGCTATTGCAGGTGTGGATATCGCATTGTGGGATCTCAAGGGCAAAATTCTTGGTCTTCCGGTCCATCAACTACTCGGCGGTGCCTTTCGCGATGTGATCCCTTGCTATGTCTCGGGTTTACCTGAGCCTGATATTGAAAGCCGCAGCCGCCTCGCCAGGCAATGGCAGGAGAAAGGCTTTAATGCCGTTAAGTTAGCTCTAGGCTACGGCGTGCGAGAAGACATTAAAAATATTCGAGCCATTCGTGAAACGCTCGGCGATGAGGCGCAAGTCTTCATTGATGCGCACTGGAATTACGGTGTGGCAGACGCTACTGATTTAGCAGCGCAACTGCACGCGCTGGGCGTCGGCTTTCTCGAAGCACCACTGCTGCCAGAAGATATCGCTGGCCATCGCGAATTACGTGCCAAAAGTGCGGTCAGCATTGCGTTAGGTGAAACCGAGCGTACGCGTTATCAATTCAAAGCAGTGATTGAACAGCGCGCTGCAGATATCCTTCAGCCCGATGTCGGCAGAACCGGCATTAGCGAGCTGATGCATATCGCGTCGCTGGCCGAAACATGGAATTTACGTGTGGCACCGCATTTAAGCGTGGGTCTAGGTCCTTGCATCGCCGCGTCGATCCATGTTGCTGCCGCCATACCCAACCTGTTTATGCTCGAATATCAGCCGCCAGTTTTTGCCATCGCTAATCAACTGCTCAAGCAGCCACTGATTTGCGAACGCGGTGAGTATCACCTGCCGCAGGGCGCAGGGTTAGGCATTGAAATTGATGAAGATCGCGTGCGCGACGTGATGATGGAGGCTGCATGTTAAAAGGTAACATACCCATTCTCGCCACGGCATTTGATGAGCAGGGCCAGCTGGATTTGGCATCCATTGAACGTCTGGTGAAATTTCTGCTGCAACAAGGCATTGATGGTCTTGCATTGTTTGGCAATGCTTCCGAAGGCTACGCCTTAACGCAGGATGAAAAGCAGATCCTGTTCTTTTGCGTCAAAAAGCTGGTGGGGGATTTACCGCTGGTGGCTGCTGCTGGCGGTGCTTCATCCGCTGTTGCCATTGAAGACATCAACCGGGTGCATCGCTGGGGAGCTCAGGTGGCGATGGTCAATCCGCCTTCGGTGGTTAAGCCCGGTCCGGAGGAGATCTATCACTTCTGGCGAGACATATGTCAGGCCAGCGAAATCGATATCATGATCCAGGACGCGCCTCTGATGACGGGCGTTAACATTCCCGTTTCGACGCTGGTGCGTTTGTGTCAGGACTTTCCCGCCATCAGGTATATCAAAGTGGAACAACCGCCGACGACGTTGAAAATCACTGCGTTAAAACAGGCGCTTGGAGATAGCGTAGGCCTGTTTGGCGGCTTGAACGCAGGTTTCCTCTTTGAGGAGTTATGCCGTGGTGTAACGGGCACCATGCCTGCTTGCGAATTCCCGGACGTGATTAATGCCATCCTGGCGGCATGGCAGCAAGATCGTCAGGAAGCGCAAGCGCTGTTTTATCGCTATCTACCTTTCCTGCGCTATGGAGTGCAACCGGGGATCGGGGTAGCCATACATAAAACAGTGCTGCACCAGGCAGGGATTTTTGCCAGCGATTATGTACGTGAGCCGGCGAAAAGTCTGGATGACGCCACGCGTCGGGAATTGAAAGAGATCACGGATTTCCTGCCTCTCGCCGTGTTAGGAGGACGTCCATGAACTATATCGCGGTGGATTGGGGTACCAGCAACTTTCGCGCCCTCAGCGTGCGCGATGGCGTAGTGATTAAATCTGTGCAAGACAGCTGCGGCGTCGGCAAGTGCCAGCGCTCAGCGTTGCCTGAGATTTTAAAGCAGCAGCTGCATCGGCTAGAGGATGCTTACGATGAACAAATACCCGTGCTGCTCTGCGGCATGATTGGCAGCAATATCGGTATTGCTGACGCCGGTTACCTCAATATGCCACTTAGTTTTTCGCAACTGCTGGGTAAAGGCCTGGAACTGCCGGGTATCCTGCCAAATCCGCTGACCATACGGCCCGGTATTTGCGATAAACGAGTGAATGAGATCTGCCGTGGTGAAGAGATGCAACTGGCGGGTGCGCTCACGCTTTCTGATGCCTCCACATTCGCCGCCGTCGGCACCCACAGCAAATGGCTGTGGGTTGAACGCTCGCAGCAGCAGGTCACTGAGATGCAGACCTTGATGACTGGCGAACTTTATCATTTGTTACTCAATCAATCCGTGGTGGGTAAAGGGCTGCCGGAGCAAGTTCACTCACCGGCCGCTTTTCAGGCGGGTGTCGAAACCGCGCTATCAGTGGTGCATGATAAAGTTGAACTGGTGACGGAACTGTTTCGCTGCCGGGGCCGTTATATTCTTGGTGCTTTGGCTCAGGAACAGGCCGCTTCCTGGCTTTCCGGATTGCTCATTGGATACGAAGTTGCATGCGGACACCCTGGCGGCAATAAAACGGTATGCTTTATTGGTAGTGAAATGCTTTTGCCACATTACCAGTTGGCATGTGAGGTTTTGCATCGTCGTTATGAACTCTTAGCTGCTGAAGACGCAATCATTGCCGGATTAAATGGGGTATTTAGTTATGGTGGATAATCAGCAAATCATCGCTATCCTCCGCGGGATAACGCCAGAAGACGCAGTGCCGCATATTGCCTGCCTGGTTGAGCAGGGCATTCATCGTATAGAAATCACTACCAATTCACCTAACTGGGAAATCAGCCTGCGACAAGTCCGCCATCGCTTTGGGAATGATATCCAGCTTGGCGTGGGAACTGTCACCACAGAAGATCAGGTGCAGCGCAGTTTTGCAGCCGCTGCGGATTTTATTCTGACTCCTAATTTAAACCCGGCTGTGATTGCGCAGGCTAAACTATATGGACTTGTAGTGTACGCGGGGGTGTTTTCGCCGAGTGAAATATTCACTGCTATCGATCTGGGAGTGGATGTGATGAAAGTTTTTCCGGCCTGTTCGCTACCGAAAAATTACCCTCAACTGGTGAAAGGTCCACTCTCTCAGCCCGTAAGCTTTTCAGCCGTGGGCGGGGTAGGGGTGGAGAATGCAGCTGAGTTCCTGCGTTATTACGACAGTGTGGGACTGGGTTCTACGCTATATAAAACCGGGCAGCTCGTGTCTGAGACAGCTGCTCGTTGCGAGTTACTGCTGCAGCATCGGCAGTGATTCTCCGCTAATTTTCTTCGCTGCCGACGTAAGGTACAAACGTAAGCTCTCAATATCCATTTTTTCACTGCTGATATTCGATAGTGCGATCGCTGCCTGCATGCCGGGAATATTACATGCCAGACGGTAATCTCCCGCACCAAAATTTTTGGCAAACACCTGATGCCGACGCGACTCGTCAATATCATTTCTCAGCAGTTGATAATCGTGGATACCAATCTGGCTGATAATCTCTTCGTCGCTCATCGCTGATAGAAGCTTAATGCCGATCACCGAATCATGGACCGGATAGGACTCATAATTGCCTATGGCACGCGCAATACTCTTTCCGCCGCGGGTATGAATCAAATAGACCACCTTATTTCCACTTAGAACACCGATCACGATGGAGATGGCGTGATTCCCGCTCTCTTCAAGTAAGTCCATTACCGCATTGTAAAATGCTGAATTGTGAATCGCGTGAGCCGACAAGCGGTGGATACCGATACCTAAACTGTATTTGCGGTTGGCATCGCGCTGTACCATATCCAATGTCAGCAAGGTCTGTATCAATCGCGTAACCTTAGCTGAATCCAGTCCAAGCTCCCGTCCCATTTCACGAATTCCATGCGGACGAGTCGCTGTCGCAAGTAAGTTCAGGCAGCGGAAAGCATCGTATACTGTGCTGTTCATAGATGGCCTCATTGATAACTATGGTTTGAAAATGATAAATCCTATTGTTTCAGCGTGATATGAATTCAGAAAGAGATTGTGATGCACGTAAGAAGAAAGCATTAAGAGGGATAACCAGGTTAACAACCCCGGCTCATCAATATTAGTAAGAACCGCATAGCAAATGGTGAATAATGCTCCATTCGAAAGCCCGCTACATGCCATAAAATGACACTGATCAAAAATAATAATTTAACTGGCATGTGACGTATTAATCCTCTTGTTATTTTTTGAGCTATGCCATAAAACCGAATAGGAGGGCAGCCCCTCTTAAATTAGAAGGATAAATATCATGGGTCTTAAACCTGGTCCAAAACCAATAGCTAAATCGACAGGAAAGCCTGATCAGCGTCGGCGTGACAACAAAGATACTCCCGGAAATACTCCAGGATTAAAACCTAGTAAATCCACTGGGAAATAATAATATGGGAGGGTGATAAAGGTTAACTCCCTCCTATTCCCTAATTAATGGACACTCGCATCTTAAATCCTCCCACTTATAAATCGCTGTCCCCTAGGCACATCACTCACTCTTTTCAAAAAATCTCCAATCGAAGCCTCAATAACTGGCACACTAAGCGCCTCAGCATCAACAACCATCCGTAGCCCATGCCCATAAGCGAACCCCGGCAGAAATTGATAACTACAACATACATCCTGCTGTTCATCTTGTCCTATTTCCTGCTCACGCTTCTCAACAAACTGCCAAAATGTCAGCCCACCAAAAATCGCATAAGCCTGTTTTTCTCGGTGTAGAAAGGTACGGCTAACGATTTTGCCTTTGCTATTCACATTGGGAGTTGTTTCATATCGCGCCTCTTCTTCTTGTTCCTGCTGACTGAGCATCGCCCAGGTTTCATTGAATGCGCGATCATGTACCGCATCTTGAAACGCCAACTTAGCCGTGATGATTTCAGCATTCCAGAGATCGGCGGGATCGCGGCCGACAAAATAGATATCACTCCATGCCCAAATATGGTCAGGGTTATCTTTGTAGTATTGGATATCGCAATCATCATAGAACAACCCGCCACAACGCTGACGTCCACGATAGATACGGTTTTTAAGTTCGATGACTTTTTTACGACGCTGACGACGAGAAAGGGAAATGAAGGGGCGGTGTTTATTGAAAGGCGACATGGAAACTCCTTAACCGGCAACGCTAATGCGGCTGGAAGCAGTCCAGCCGCATAGGCTAGCAAAAGGCGAGGTTGAGGAACAGTCGTCACGGTAAGAAAATTTAACTGTACACCACCACTGTAATCCCTTCATCCGCATGCAATTAGACAACGTAACGGCTGCGCATAGGTCGCTGCAACCTCGGGAAATCCGCTATGAGCGAACAGCGGACATAATTAGCTACCTTAAACTTTATATTCCGTTGATTTTATTTTGACATTATTATGAAAATTATTCTGTCATACATGGAGTTAGACTAATGAGTATCTACCTAAGAACAGCTCAACTCTCTGATATCGAGGGTATGTTCGACGTCAGAACATCGGTAATGGAGAATCACCTGAGTCGTGAAGAGATGCGGCAGATGGGTATTACCGAAGGCGTCGTAGGCGATATGATTGAAAAAAGTCTTTGCGCATGGGTTGCGACTGAAAATAACAAAATTATTGGCTTCTCCATGATTTTGCCGGATGAAGGCTGTCTGTTTGCAGCCTTTGTTCTGCCTGAATATGAAGGCAAAGGAATAGGTCGCAGGCTTGTTAGGCTAGCTGAGCAGGAGTTATTCCAACATCATGAGATTGCCTGGTTGGAAACCGATAAAAATAGTCGAGCGGCGAAATTTTATATGCAGCTCGGTTGGGGTAATGAAACAGATCTCAATGGCACTGACATCAAATTAGAGAAATCTCGTGGCGTTTAATTCACAGCAATTTTAATCGATGTCCGCTTCTGGCACTAAGCGGACCTAAGACCGGGAACGGTCCGCTATGAGCGAGGTGCGGATGTTCGCAATGGTTGTTACCGCGAAGGATGTATTACTAACGTTGCGATGTGTTATCGAACAGGGAGCGCGCCAATCCCTGCTGCGCATCATGGTCTGGTGATGCCGTTTTCCCAGCAGACATCCTGCCTGACCACATCCGATATCGTCTAGGCCAAGCGCTTGAGCATGTGGATAGCGACTCCGCCGTTGCGTTCTTCACTGCGCTCAAATTCATAGCCTAATGATGCGTACAGGTGAAGATTCACTTCAAATAGCGAGTTCGTATAAAGCCGGACGATATCTAAACCGGCCTGAATTGCCAAATGCTCTGCATGAGCCACCATTTTTCTTCCATAACCACGTTTCTGAAAACGCGGGCTAACTGCTACGTTTTCAATGAGGATATCTTCCTTGCGCTGAATTGTTTCAACGAGCGCGGCCAGATCTTTGCCACAGAACAAAAGGTCAACTCTGTGTTCTTTGATGAATGCAGCATGATCTGACGTCATCGGAAGAGGTTCTCGACCAATCACAGGCACCCACTTGGCGTAAGCCATTCTGGTAAGTGCCGTAACAGCCTCTGCATCACTAATCGCTGCGATTCGAATCGTCTCGGTCATGGTGTTATTTCTCTCTTTATGACTTGGAGTGGCGCTGAAAATTTAACGCCTGAGTTCTTCACAGAACCGCCGCCGCTCCTCAGCGCGGTTGGAAATTAGAGGCAATTTTAAACGAACAGCGGACCGGGCATTGAAACCAGTTATGCGTGGTAACCTGATCCCTAAAGCTTTAATTTTGCTTATTCTGGTAGAGATCCCAGCGATTGCCGTAGACGTCCTCAAACACAACAACCATCCCGTACTCTTCCTCACGTGGCTCCTGACAGAAGTGAACGCCCTTAGCCTTCATAGCGTTATAGTCGCGCCAGAAGTTGTCTGTCTGTAAGAACATGAATACACGCCCGCCGCACTGGTTACCGATAAAGCTTTCCTGCTGTTCATTTGAAGCACGGGCCAGGAGAAGATTACAGTCGCTTTCGGGATTTGGCGTCACAACGACCCAGCGCTTACCCGGTTGCGGCGTGTCTTCTACCAGCGTAAATCCCAGCTTGTCGGTGTAGTACTCAATTGCTCGGTCATAGTCATCGACCACGATGGCCACATATCCCATGCATCGTTTTTGCGTTCTCATTTTTGCTCCATCAAGTTTAGAAACAGCGCCCTTGAAATTTGAAACAACTTTCTAACACAAATTAAGGCTATTACCCGCATTGATCAGTGCAAATACTAACGTTCGCTTTTGGCACTGAGCGGACATGCTCGCGTGGCAAGGTCTGCTGTGAGCGAACAGCGGACGTTTACCAACTTTAACTTGCATATACTCAATTTTTACACTGTATATAGGCAGCTACCGGCACGTTTATAAGAAACAATCGACATGCAATCTGCGTATCTACTGGAACAAAATGCGTGCCCCGTGCAATATTCCCACCAGGTATTTTGCCGGAAATAAATTTTTCAAGGCTTATTAGTATTTCATCTGAAAGATTAATTCATAGCTGCGTTAAATATCCTTTAAGAAGTCAGGAAACCGGCTCACAACGCGTTTAGATTGCTGTCACCGGTATGTAATAATCCCCCTGAAAGTGAGATGACATAAGGTTTGCCTCATGGCCCGGCCCCATAATGAATAAGTCGTGCCCGTCCCGCCGGGCTTCAGCACGGCGCGGCAGAATGTGCCGGTAAACATTCATCTGCATTTCAGTCAGTTCTGCCGCACTACCTTCAAACGGGAAGCGCAGGAACATGCATGGACTGGACGTCTTCTTCCCGCCACGCTCATCTTTATCCTCGCGACAGCCAAAGGTCAGTGTCAATCGAATATTGCCGGAGGAGCTGTCAGGCTCAAAACGTTCTGCGAACCAGGTGGGGGATTCTCCGCGAAGGAGGCGCGCCGCCTTTTTAAGGCCCTGCTCACGCTGCTCCGTGTGGAAATCAATACTGTAAAGGTCGGCGCTTTCACACTGGTAGCTGAAGGTCACATCAGAAAGCGCGGGCGCGCTAAGCCATGTAGTTTCCGGTTCCGACATGGTGCCAGCGGTTGATAAAAGACTGGGCTGCAGGCCGCGAAAATGCCACTCCCTGGTCTGCCTGTAACGCGCCGGGGGCAGACAAAAATATTTTGTAAAGGTCCGGGTGAAAGCCTGCTGATTGGTAAAGCCGAACTTTTCAGCCGCATGGATAACAGGTGCGCTGGTCATTTTCAACAGGATGGCCGATTCGGACAGTCTGCGTTCGCGAATGTAGGTGGCCAGTTTCATGCCCGTTTCCTGGCGAAACAATCGCTGGAGATGCCACTTACTGTAACCGGACTTCTCTGCCACTTCGTCGAGGATGATTTTTTTATCAAGATTCTCTTCAATCCAGATAATGAGATCGCGGGTAAAACTTTTCATTTGGATTGGTCCCGGTGCATCATTAAATTACGCATCGCTTGTTACCCATGTTCATGAGCAAAAACAGATGCGTTGTTGAATGCCTGAGAAAATAAAGCCGCTGGTTATTGTCCAGTGAGACGCTTTAAATGAGGCCTGAGAGGCCTTTACATGCGCTAAGTCACGCGTGTCTGCGTCCGGGCAGGGAACCTGCCGCAAAAAATCATAACTCAACAAGGCTGGCAAAAACGTGCTCGTGAATAAAATGCCAGCATCTCACGAGCACCGGTACTTTCTTATTGAAGGTTCTTTGCTGAAGCAATTAGCTGACTTTTATTTTCAGTCAAATATTCCCGCACCGTTTTCGCTGGCCTGCCGAGAATATAAGGAAGATCGTTTTGCACCATCGACATATAGGACATCCTGCCATCAAGCATCTGGGTAACGAAATCAATGTTTGCACTGGCGTACCAGCTGTCAGCCCCTTGAGAGATAAGTGAATCAATCAACTGACGGAATCCTTCCAGTCCTTTGTCTTCGCACCTGATTTCAAGCCCGGTTACCTCACTCATCAGCGCGGCAATTTCTTCACCGTTCAAACTTTCCACGCTCAGCCAGTAATGCTGACCGGCATGACGCGCAGGCCCATCGAAGAGCACTTTTGCGGCTACGGCGGCAATGTCCTCGGGCGCGATATAGCCGACTCTCCGATCGGCCCAGTAAGTCGTGTAGGTGAAATTTTTGGGGATATAAAGACCGGTGAATACATTCATAAACATATTTGGATGGAGATGCGTCCAGGCAATACCACTCGCCTCGATATATTTTTCAATCATCTGATGCCATGCAAAGTGGGCATCCGTGGTATCCCATTCAGCGAACACACCCACATGCACGATATGGCTCACACCTGCCTTTTTGGCTGCATCCACCAGGGTTTTACTCTGCGTGAGCATGGCAACGCTGTAGCCGGTTAAGAGGAAAACGCGATCTACGCCCGCGAGCGCGAGCGCGAAGGTCTCCGGTTTATCAAGATCGAGATAAACGCCATCTTTTCCATCCCTGCGCAGCTGGTCTACCGTGTCTTGCTTGCGTGAAGCGATACGAAGATGAACCTCTTTGTCGTCGAGTTCTTTGACGATATGGCTACCGATAGTTCCGGTAGCGCCCAGAATCAGTACGACGGGCTTCTGATGCATTGCCATGAGTTCAATACCTTATTCAGTTTGTTGATAGAGCGTCAGAGCGTCGACACGTTTCAGGAAAGGGCATGTCTGAACCGGCCACAACGGCTGCATACCCGGGTCGCTGCGTGAGCTACATAAAGAGCGCGCGCGTCAGACGCACGGCATAGTCCGAGTCGGGATTAGTGGTGCTGTCGCCAACCCGTTCCATAATCGCCTCGATGGCGAGGTCACGACGTTTCGGCAGGCGGGCCCGCTCGGTCGCGGTCAGAGCATCCGGCACCTCATCGCGCGTCAGATCCGTGCAGTAAACTGGCGCTCCGGGCTGCTGGCGCCATGATTCGCTGAGCGGTCCCGCATAAACAGCGTCGAGCCCGGTCTCGTCGACCAGCCTTATCGCCACATCCCGTTCACGCTCGCCGCTGGCAGCAACGGGAATGGCGATCCGCCCGGCTGTCCCTGCAGGGAGGCCTTTCTGTGCAAAGGAGGCGGAAGTAATGGCGTTCCACGCTTTGGCGATGGGGCGGCCAAGCTGCTCTGCAACCCACTCGCTCTCGGTTTGGCCGGCTTCGATGTCAGCGATTTCACCGTCACGTTTTGGATAGTAGTTGGAGGTGTCGATTATAACGGTGCTGGCAGGCACGCTGGCGAACAGCGGGGCGATCTTCGGAATGGCGCTGAGTGGTGTCGACAGGATCACTACGTCGACGCCCGTCAGGGCTTCAGTGGCCGTGACGGCACGGGCGCCATGAGTCAGGATTTCGCCTTCGATCGTGTCAGGACCGCGTGAATTCGCGACCTTGACGTCATGACCAGCAGCGCTGAGTTTCATAACCAGCGTTTTACCGATATTGCCGGTGCCCAGTATGCCAATATTCATGATCTCATCCTCGTTACGATTAATCGCTGTGTAATTGATGCGGTGGAGGACGGGGCGGATAAAACAATGACGCCCCATCCTCTGTCAGTCGTGTAAGGTGACACTGGTGTCGACCGGTACACGATCCATGCGGAACCGGTTACCGGGCGCCGCCTCATCCGGGTAGCCGAAAGATATGCCAAAGAGCAGTTTCAATTCGTCAGGCACGCCGAGGAATTCACGGATTGTCTGGGCAAAAAAACCAAGCGAAGTTTGGGGAATACCACCGAGACCACGCGCCGCGAGCGACAACAGGAAGGTCTGTCCATACATACCGATGTCTCCTGCAACGCGCACATTGTCACCAAATGAGGGCATGAACAGGAACGCGACCTGGGGAGCATTAAAGAACGAGTAGTTCATCGCGCCCACGCGATGCCGCCCCTCCTTGTCCTCGCGCATCACGTTCATGGCTTCATAATAGGCCTTGCCTAGCGCGTCGTTACGCTTACGATATTCGCCGTAATAGTCGTTCTGGTCGAAAGTAAAGTCCGGTGTGAATTCTCCAGCATCGTTTTTGACGTGCAGAATTCTGGAGAGCTGCCTGAGCTTCTCGCCGCGGACGATGTGCGTATTCCAGGGCTGCGTATTGCAGTTAGAAGGTGCGTACTGAGCATCTTCCAGCACCTCCCGGATAATGCTTAAAGGCACGGGATTATCGAGAAAGCCACGGACAGAGCGACGCGTGCGGATAGTTTCTCTGAACGACAGCGTTTCATCTGGTGAGGTTTCGGCGCTGGAATGAATGAGATTCATAGTCATAACTGCTTCCTTTGTTAGGGTGAGTGTCTGTCAGGTAGCCATAACCATAACGTCATGGACACGACGGCCCTGGGCGACAGTTTCTTTCGATCATCAGATGACCTTAATGGCGGGTCATATTCCGCCCAAACATCTCTAGTCAGCAAGACTCTAGCGTACTAGATAAATTAGCAAAAACAGACTGTAGTCGGCCTCTTTAATCGTTTCGAGGTCTACAGAGGTCCTGCAAAGTCTCGCGAAGCAAAATAAGTCCAGCTTCGTCCAGCTTACAGGCACTCTTGATCTTCTTAGTAACGCCCAAGATTTCTTCCCGGATATTCTCGGCACGTGGGGTCAGATTGACCAGCACACGTCGTTCATCGTTCGGGTCTCGGGTACGAGTAACAAAGCCGGCTGTCTCAAGACGCTTGACAAGCGGCGTGATAGTGCCCGTGTCCATATCGAGAGAGGTGCCAAGCGTGCCAACTGATAATGGCGATCCGTTCAGGAGTTCGAGTATTACCAGGTACTGCGGAAACGTCAGCCCTAACGGCTCCAGGAACGGCTTGTGCATCCGGGCCATACGGTTAGCTGCCCCATAGAGAGCAAAAGAGAGCTGCATACCAACGCTGCGGGACATAGTCATCATTATCTCGAACGATATCTTCTAGTGCACTAGAGTAAGCCATTACACAACTTTTTCAAGAACCATGACCACCTTCCT
Source organism: Pantoea sp. BJ2 (assembly GCF_040255075.1). NCBI lineage: Bacteria > Pseudomonadati > Pseudomonadota > Gammaproteobacteria > Enterobacterales > Erwiniaceae > Pantoea > Pantoea sp. BJ2. Next base: position 748,000 of record NZ_CP158293.1, on the reverse strand, counting down.
GGCCAAAAAATCGTCGGCTGTGCTGCGCTCCTTAAGCCTGAAAAGGCTATCTGGATTAAGTAGTGAAAGGCGGTTGGCCTGTTCTTCAACGTAAGCTTACAGGCATTGGCCCGATTATTTCCCGGTGATAAATTAACATAATGGTTGCTAAATCCGCTTCTGGCACATTGCTGATGGCCTCTTCTGAAAGCAACAATCAGCTAACACATCTGCATACACTTGTAACTAAAGCCCGCATTATTTCGCCCGAAACTGTTGATGAAAGTAAGCAATAACTTACCAAACACAGCAAACATCGGAGCACGTAATGACCATTTCACAGCGGCTTTTCCTGACCTTCTCGCTACTGGCGATATCACTGATCGCACTCGTTACCACATCCGTTAATGTGGTGACCGGATTTCAGGCACGTTTTAAGTACGTGCAAGAAAACACTATCCATTCCATTACAGATATTGACGACCTGATTGACACGAGCAACAAAATTATCATTAGTCTTTACCGGCATCAGAGTTCAAAAATCCTCAGCCAGCAGGCAAAGTTTGAAAAAGAGATTAATGAAAATATCGACCAGCTGACGGAAGGTACCCGGCACTATCTTGAGGTGAACGTTTCTAACGACGAAGATCGACAGATGACTGAGCGTGAACTTGCCATTATTCAGCAAATGCGTGCCAGGTTACCGGCTTTTTTTGCTGGTTCCAGAGCGCACAATGATGATGTGGCGATGCCCGACCTGCAGGGAAATGACGGTGTAGGCGCTACCACCCGTAGCCTGATTTATGACTATCTGAAGCAGCGTCAGCTTAACGTCGGCATCGGCAACGCATTCGACGCGCATAACACCCGTACTTATCATAAGACTTTATGGACACTCATCGCGGGTTCTGCCGCGGGTATCGTGATACTGGGTTATTTCACGGTAAGAACCATTCTGTCTATTCGCCGCCATATGAATGGCATGCGTACCGTAATGGAGAGCGCAAGTGAAAATCTTGATTTAACCCTTAGGGCAGATGAGTCTCGTCGCGATGAGATAGGGCTTACCGCGAAAGCGTTTAATCAACTTGTAAGCAAGGTTGACACTTCACTTAAGACCGTCGGGCAGGCGGCATACTCCGTCAGCGTTTCTTCAGGCGAAATAGCCGCGGGCAATGATGATTTATCCTCGCGGACCGAAGAGCAGGCCAGGCTGCCTCCCTGGAGGAAACCGCAGCCAGCATGTATCAGCTCAGCGAGACGGTCCGGCAGACGGCCGAAAACACCCGGCTGGCCAGTAAGCTGGCGAAAAATGCCCGTGAGATTTCTGATGACAGTTCCGTCAAAGTCAGCACCATGATTGGTACTATGTCAGACATCCGGAGCAGCTCGGCCAAAATCACAGACATCATAGCCCTGATTGAGGGCGTGGCATTCCAGACCAATATCCTCGCACTTAACGCAGCGGTCGAGGCCGCCCGCGCCGGTGAGCAGGGTCGTGGTTTTGCGGTTGTGGCTGGCGAAGTCAGAAACCTGGCACAGCGCTCTTCCGCCTCTGCCCGTGAAATCAAGGCGCTGATTGAATCCTCCATTGCTTTTGTTGAGGCGGGTACGTTACAGGCCAGCGAAGTTGGTGAGAACATGACGCGGATGGATGACGCTGTTCGTCAGGTCAATGAGCTGATAGACGGAATTTCGGTTGCCGCGCAGGAACAGTCTCTGGGAATAAGCCAGGTGCATCAGGCGATCAATCAGATGGATGACGTGACGCAACAGAATGCCTCGCTGGTCGAAGAAGCATCCGCCGCTGCCCATTCACTGACCGAACAGGCTGAAGCGCTGAATGGCATGGTCTCAGCGTTTACTATTAGTGAAGGCGTTTCTATCCTTAAACCAGAAGTTAAGCTACACAACAGCAGACTTGTTATGCAGCCGGTAACGTAAAAGCCGTTGTCTGAAACATTCCACAGTAGCGACGACAACTGGGCTAAGTGCTGACAAAATCAGACAGCCGGCGGTACATACGGCTGCCTGAGCTTATCCGGCTCACACAAGGAAATCCGAATGCACAGTAAGATAAAGAGTGGCGCTGCCGAAACTAATTGGTCAACTTGTTGGTATGGGTACTCGAGCCCTCTATCCCCACAGGCAGGTAACACTTATCCATTATCAGGCTGTAGTACAATGAAGCCAGGCAATGTTCGCTTCGGGTTGTGAGTTCAACGCTATCCTTAACCATGGGGGGACGTTGCCATGAAACAAAGAGCGCTCACTTTTTACACGACAGAACAGAAAGCGATTGTCTGGGCCAGATAATCGCGAGGTGATTTCCTGCATGATATCGCCAGAATGTTCGACAGATATCATTTTTCTATTATGCACACTATTCAGCAGACTGGTGGGTATCGCCCCTGGTGAGAAAACGGTATCGGTAATCTTTTTCACTTGCTGAAAGAGAGGAAATATCCAGAGGGCTGGTAGCAAAAATCACCATCAGGGCGATCGCAAACAACTTATCAAGAGCCCCCTCAGCGATCAGCCGCTTGATCAGGAGGTACAGAGGTGCAAAACAATACCGGGCAGCAAAAGCCAATGCTGCCGCGTGGGAAAGTGCTCTGAGACCAAAACTCTGCAAGCTAATGAAAGCACCACATTGTGTAAAATTATTGCTGAGAAGATGCATCAGGACTGGTCGCCGGAATAAATCGCCGGTTGGCTGAAACCCTGTTATCCAGATAATCAGGAAATGCATGTGTCACACAAAATGGTTTAAAAAACGCATTTTATACAAATCCGTGGAGCATTAAAAAACAACTGCATCAATGACTCAGAAGCGGAAGAACGGTACGTTGATCCCCAAAGTCTTCACTTAAAGGGAAAGGATTGGGATCAATCCCGGATGCGATATCTGTCACCCAAAGGCCAGCTGAAGCCGCAGACAGAACCATACCTGGCCACTGGGGAGGTGATCTGATCCAGGGCTCTAAAAACTCCTCTTTCGTCATCCTCGTTGAACGCCGTTTCCGCTTTGTTATGCTCACCATAATCACGGACAACAAAAACAAAATTGTTATATCTGCACTCATCAAATAAGCGCGCGAATTACCTATTGAGCTTTATATAGCATTAACATGGGATCGAGGCGCTGAAATGACCAGCCACGCTCGATTTACTGTAGCGACAGACATTCAGATTTATTTATGTGATCCTCAATCTCCCTGGCAGCGTGACTCAAATGAAAATACTAACAGGCTGCTCAGACAATATTTTCCAAATGAACTGACCTGTCTGTTAACAGCCAGCAAAGACCTACAGTGTTGCCACTCAGCTAATTTAAAGGCCGAGAAAAACGCCAGACTATAAATCACCCGCAGAACGGTTCAATAAGTGTATTGCATCCATCGGTTGAACTCATAGTGAGAAGCGGACGTTCGGAATTTTTCTCACAGCCCGATAGAAGCATCACAAATATTGCACTGAGTTAAAAAGGCATCAAATCAACAGATGTCTCATCAGCGCAATGACAATGCCTATACTCTGAGTTAACCCTATTGATTTACGAAGGAGTAGGTATGTCCTGTAAACTTCAGGCAGTACTATTTATCGCCTGTTTTTTCTCTGCTTCAGTTAGCGCCGCCCCTCAGAATACTCTACTTATCCGCCAGGGTTACCTGTTACCCATGACAGCCAACGGACAGGATCAGCCCTCGACCGACATCCTGATCCGCAATAACCAGATAGTACAGATCGGAAAAAATCTTGTCGCCGCCGACGCAAAGATAATTGACGCCCGAGGTAAATATGTAATGCCGGGGTTCGTCGATGCGCATAATCATTTATGGGTCACCACCATGCGTGGCCAGTTCAGAAATAAACAGGGAAAGTTTTTCCCTGTCAGTAACAAGTTAGCAAAGAAGATGCAGCCGGATGATATTTGGCTGGCAATTTATTCTGGTTCGCTTGAACTGTTACAATCTGGAATCACGACTACTGGCGACTTCTTTGATAACATTCATGGCCCTGCATGGGGTGATGCTGGCTTCAGAGCGCTCGAAAAAAGCGGCATTCGCGCCATCATGTATTACGGTGGTCCCGATAAAACCACAAAAAGAATGATTGATTTGACGCACTTGGCTGAACTCAAAAAGCAGTCAACGGATCGTGTTCAACTCGGGCTGGGCTGGCGGATCCCCAGGGACTTATCCAGCCAGCAGAACTGGGCCATGCGGGATAAAGAATACAGGTTTGCTGTTCAACACAATTTGCCCATTCAGGTGCATGTCAGCGGCGATGCCCGCGCAATGTTCGATGCACTTATAGACCGTCAGTATTTATCGCCATCGCTGACAGTGATACACGCAAGCGATGCGCTCCCGCAGCAGTTAAATGCTCTGCAAAAATCGGGGGGTGGGCTGGTATTAACACCGGTCAGCGAGCAACGAGTTGGTTATGGGCTGACCCTGCTTAATCACTTTCAGGACGTTGAAAGGCAGGGGCTGGGCATAGATGGTAATGCATTGTCTGGCGGGGCTAACATGTTTGAAACGCTCCGCACAGCCGCGCTTACTGAAAGTGGTAAAGCAAAAGATGAAACGCTTCCAGACGCGCGCCAGCTTCTGGCGTTAGCAATGCGTCGCTCTGCTGAATCGATAGGGCTGGGGGAATTAACCGGCACCCTTGAAGAGGGTAAGCGGGCAGACATTCAGATAATTAATCCCAACACGCTGAATATGGCAGGATTTGGCGGTGGCGACCCGGCAGCCCTCATCGTCTACTCAGCTCAACCGGAAAATGTAGAGACGGTCATTGTCGACGGCCGCATTATCAAAGCAGATGGAAAACTACAGGGTATTAATCTGGAAGAGCAGCTAAGAGCGACTAATGCTTCTGCAAAAAAACTATTGGAACATAGTGAATCGCACATGTAATGAGGCCTGCTAATGTGCCAGCCATGAGGACATAGCAACGTCCGCTTTTGGTACAAAGCGGACAGGCTGATTGAGCTGGAGATCTACTATGAGCGAAGAGCGGATATATTTTATAGATAAGACAGACTTGGATTTTCTGGAGCAATCATATCCATTTCAGCTACGCGTGGGAACAATGTTATCCAGACCTGCATTACGCCATATACGGAGTAAACTATGCCGGGAATGAGGATATCCTTCCTGCAGGTGCTGAAGAGATTTTAATCGCGTTACGTCGAAATGACGGAAGTCGTTACGTTCTTCACACCATGCAGCAAGCACAATAGCGCCGGAGAAGTAACCCAGCGCGAAAGGCCATATCGTTCTTTCACTCATATTACCGAGTGTGTCTGTATAACCTGCACGGATTTTACGTCTCCACCTGATGGCGCTTCGAACAACGCTCAGGTTTTCAAAGTTGTGATGAGCTTCCTGTCTCTTTCCCACCAATAATGTCGAGTCATCAAACAGTGTCTGTAACTGTGGCGGAAGACCGTGGCGGACTTTCCCCGTTACTTCTGAAGCTGCTTTAGCAATCCCCTTATCACCATATGTGGCTACCCAGCGTAAACCGAGCGCCAGTGCATCAAGCTGTTCGGGGGTAAACATCACCGGCGGTAAATGATGGCTCCGGGAAAGGATATATCCTGTGCCAGCCTCTCCCTGAATGTCGGCACCCTGAGCGCGTAGTGCGCCAATATCACGGTAAAGTGTACGAAGACTGATTGAAAGTTCTTCAGCCAGCCTGTGGCCACTTATCGGATAGCGATGCTGATAAAAAATCTGCAGAAGATTGAGAAGGCGTTCTGCTCGTTTCGGTCCTGATGCTGACATGTTCTGTCAATGCTCCCTGCAATAGTGAAGTCTCATTCTTTTTGGCGTGAGAGACTCATGATACCTAACCTGATCATTCTTTATGTTGATAACCCGATTGTGAGCAGTGGATTTTACCAGAAGCTATTCAATACAGAACCAGACGTGATGCTTCCGACGTGGGTGGCTTTTTCCTTTAATAACGGCCTGAACCTTGGACTATGGTCAACGACAGCGAGTGACTTTGTATCCTGCGGTGAAGGTAGCCGAACTGAATTGAGTTTTATGGTGAAAGATATTCAGGAGGTTGATGTGCTTTATCAGCAATGGTCAGAGAGCGGTGTGCAGATAGAACAGGAGCCCAAACATGCTGTTTTTGGCAAGACGTTCGTTGCGCTTGATCCTGACGGGCACCGTATCCGGGTATGTATCCCGGACGAATAAGTTAAAACGCTTACCTACCCATTTTTGAACCTGACGTATTCGCTTCTGGCACAGGGCTGCTGTTGCAGCCCTCACAGGCTAGACTTCAATTGACTCCGATATTTCCAGAGCATCATCTACTTCAATGCCAAGGTAACGTACTGTGCTTTCGAGTTTTTTGTGCCCCAAAAGTAACTGGATTACCCGAAGGTTCTTCGTTTTTTTATAGATAAGATATGGTTTGGTTCTGCGCATTGAGTGCGTACTGTAGAGCGTCTCATCGAGACCAAGCTTCCCAATCCATCCATGAAAAATACGGTTATATTGTCTGGTTGAGATGTGTCTTGAAGAACCAACGCGGGACTGGAAGAGATAGTCGCTATTACTTAGTTGAGCCATTTTGATCCACGCGGCTACAGCCTCTCTGGTTCACTTAGTCAGTTCAAACTGAACAGGGCTGCCCGTTTTCTGCTGCAGCACTGTCGCTCTGCCCGAAACAGAGTGCCCATAGGCTATATCAGAAACTTTTAGCTTAACCAAATCACAGCCCCGAAGTTTACTATCCAGAGCCATGTTAAAAAGAGCCAGATCACGAACTTTTCCTTCCAGCTCAAGACGGATACGAATTCCCCAGATATGAGAGATCTGAAGAGGCCGTTTCTGGCCGATAATGCGGCTTTTGTTCCAGGGGGATGTTGTCATGTTCAATCTCCATTGGGTTAGGAGATGTGATTATGAGTGTCCCGTATGAGCGATCTGCGGACCTTGCAATAATTAATGATCTCCTTACTTGATGCCATAATTAGCAGGTATAGACCTGACGTAGTCTGCAACTTCTCCATTATAAAGAGCCGAGATACTTTCAAAGACATCCGCTATATCTTTTCGGCTAACTTCATCAAGGGACTGAAGAGTTCCTGCAATACTCTCTTGCATCTCAATGGCCACATCAGGATTAATTAAAGTTTCCTCGGTAAATTCGAGTGCGATAGCTATATCAGCTATGACTTTCACTAATTGTATAGATTGTGATGACATATGAGCCTCTTCTTAGCTTTTGACTAGATTCCTGCGCATCAACTTAACATGAAGTTAGCAACGTCCGCTTCTGGCACAAAGCGGACATGCTCGCGTGGCAAGGTCTACTATGAGCGAGAAGCAGACCTATCGGCTCTCAATGTAGGCTGCAATATCACGTTGCAGCTTTCTTGAAGAGAGTTTTAACATGCAAAAATTCCTCAAGTCTCTTTTTGCCATGTTGTCACCAAAAGATTCAATCACCGTCATACTGTGCTCTTGTTTCCCGGAAATAGCTTGCGGATGTAATAATCCAAGACCATAAAGGTAGCATCCGCAGAAGCATTTCTTTTCCCATATCTGTAATCGCATAAACCACCCGGGGCAACTTTTCCTCATAATCATAGCGAGATATAAGCCCGTCCCGCTCCAGATGTCTCAGTGTTCGCGTCAGCATTCTTTGAGTGACACTCGTAAGGTAGCGGCGTAACTCTCCGTAACGAAGAGGTCCGTTAGTACCAAGAATATGCAGCACGCCCAGCGACCAGCGATTACCTGCATGAGCCAGGATCTCACGTTTTAGGCCCTCATCATCGTTGCTTAATTCCTCACAAAATTCCCTGGAAAATTGCAACAGTGCTTCCCGCTCAGACTCCATATCACCTCCGGTATCATGCGTGTGCCTAATTGAACCAGGTCATGTCAGCTGTCAGGATGACGTTTTAATACAACAGGAAGCAACAATGAATACTGAAAAGAAACCTAAAGATACTGTTTTAGTACTCGGTGCAGGCGAGCTTGGTATTCAGGTATTGAGAGCGATGAGCAATAAAGTGCAGGAACATACCGATGTAAAAATTAGCGTGTTACTCAGAAGCGAAGCCGCTTATGCCATTTCTGGCTCGCGCAAGGCACGGCTGGATGAACTGACGAAGCTTGGAATCGCTGTAGTAGAGGGCGATCTGCAGGAAAACAGTATTGATGAACTGAGTGAACTATTTGCTGCTTTCGACGCCGTCATCAACTGCAGTGGTTTTGTCGGCGGGCCAGGAACACTGATAAAAATTACGCAGGCGGTATTCAAAGCGGCTGTAGCCCGCTACTTCCCATGGCAATTTGGCGTTAATTATGACGTAGTGGGTAAAGGCAGCGGTCAACAAGTTTGGGATGAACAGCTCGAAGTTCGCCACCTTTTACGCCAGCAAAACGCAACATCGTGGGTCATCGTATCCACAGGCATTTTTACCAGCTATTTGTTTGAGCCCGGTTTTGGTGTGATTGACGCGCAAAGTAAAACCGTCTGTGCCCTAGGAGACTGGAAGCACGCGGTAACGCTAACCACACCAGAAGACATTGGCAAGCTGACTGCGGACATTTTCTTCCATCAGCCCACTTTCAAAAACGAGATTGTCTATATTGCAGGTGATACGCTGACTTACAGCGAGCTTGCGGATTTAATGAGTGCTTACTGGGGCATCAAAGTAAACAGAAAATTACTGGACAGGCAACAGCTTCAGGGTGATGCGCAGCACAATCCGCAAGATATTGGTGCAAATTACCGAATTGCTTTCGCACGTCCAGACGGCGTAGCCTGGAGTAAGCGCAATACTTACAATCACCGTCAGAGAATTTCAACTACAACGGCCAGTCAATGGCTGGCAAAACAGCACGGCATGTAGCACTCCGGTACTGTTAAGCTCTATTTTAAGCGGTGCAGAACAAAATCAGATGCCGACGTTGTGAATATCTATTGCTCTTGTCTTCAGAGAAAAAAAGCCACTGCAATTTTGCTGAAATTGCGGTTTACCCACCTATCCATAGAGCCAGAGCTTAAAATGAAAGCCCTAATATATTTAGGGCCCGCCTTCGCCCTAAATCAATTCTTCAACGTCCGCTTTTGGCACAAAGCTGCCTTTGGAGAATCCATGTCCACTATGGGCGAAACCCGATATATGTGAATTGCTATTTGACCAACCTTGTTTAGGTGGCTACTTTCGGACTGCACCAATCACGGTATCCGGCTGCATCAGTCCTGAAAAATCCCAGGAAGGTAGGCGCTGGGCGGAGACAGGCGGGCAAAAGTGCATGATTAATAGCTTACCCACACGGCAGTATGGGTAAGCACGATCCGCGAATCAGTTGAATACCATTCCGCCGTCGATCAGTAGCGATTGCCCGGTCATGTAGTCGGAATCCGGTCCCGCCAGAAATGCGACGCATGCGGCCACATCTTCCGGTTCAGATAGCCGGCCCAAAGTAATACGTTTTGCAAATTCCTGCGTCCCAAAGCCAGCCGGTTTACCCGCCGCTTGTGAAATTTGCCTGTCGATCGATTCCCACATGGGGGTTTTAACAATACCCGGACAGAAGGCATTGACCGTAATGCCTTTAGACGCAAGATCTTTAGCCGCTGTCTGCGTCAGCCCGCGAACGGCAAATTTGCTGGAGCTATAAACTGCCAGCTCCGGATTGCCAACATGTCCTGCCTGAGAGCAGGCATTAATGATTTTGCCACCGTGATTTTCCGCGGAAAAAGCGCTAATCGCCGCCTGCATTCCCCAAATCACACCCTTAACGTTGACGTTATAAACCTTATCAACAATCTCCTCGGTGATCTCGGTAATCGGTGTTGATGGCGCAATACCGGCGTTGTTCACAATGACGTTGAAATCACCCAGCGCATGGCGCGCTTCTTCAACGGCGTGAAAAACGTTATCGCGTTGGGTGACATCAACCTGCAGCGCGATGGCCTTTCCTCCAGATGTGACAATCTCATCAGCGACATGCTGCGCCGTTTCAAGATTGAAATCCGCGATGGCTACGGAAAAGCCGTCTTTTGCCAGGCGTAAGGCAATGGCTGCGCCAATGCCCTGTCCGGCGCCGGTTACAAACGCAACTCTGTTTTTCATAATCATATCCTTTCAATTAGAGAATTTGACTCAGGTGTAACTGACTCATCAGTAGCGGGTTATCGCTGTAGTCGACCGGAATTGCGACCACAGCGGGGCCGCTGACATCCATTGCTTTGCGCAATGTTGGCTCAAGTTCTGCCGCACTGTTAACGGAGAAGCCGGCTGCGCCAAAGGCTTCGGCATAGGCTTTAAAATCCACCGGACCGAAACTGACGCCTGAAATTCGCTGATACTTTTTCTCTTCCTGCATGGCGACCATGTTGTAGGCGTTATCAACCCAAATGATGTGCAGGATATTGGCCTTCAGCCTGACGGCAGTTTCCAGTTCCATGCTTGATTGCAAAAATCCGCCGTCCCCGGACACCGATACCACCTTGCGTGAAGGATCAACCAGCCAGGCACCAATAGCCCAGGGTAGGGCGACACCCATGGTCTGTTGACCATTAGAGATCATGATTTGGCGCGCACGGAAGCTATACAGATAGCGCGCTATCCAGATATGAAAGCTTCCCATATCAACGGTAAGGCTGATGTCAGAGTTAATGATGTCTTGCATCGCATGCACGATGCGCAGGGGATGCAGCGCAAATTGATTTAAGCTGGCACCTTGCATTGCCAGTAATTGGCGTTGCTGCTGGCGGTCTTCCAGTACAGTGGCGGCAGCGTGGCTTAGCGTTAATGGTGAGAGGATACGGGCGGCAATCTTGCATACGGTCTGCGCAATGTCGCCTACCAGTTCTGCATCGGGCTGGTAGCGGTTATCCGTATCAGCCGGTAGCACATCAATATGTACCAGGATGGCTTTGCCGCTGTTCCACATTGCCGGCTCATACTCAACCGGGCTATAACCGATAGTGATGATCAGGTCCGCCTGCTGTAATAACCGGTCTCCAGCCTGGTTGTTAAATAATCCAACCCGTCCGGCAAACCTTGAGAAGTGCTCCTGTCTGACTGCGCCTGCAGCCTGGTAAGTACTGGTAACGGGGATCTGGCTTTTTGACAGCAGTTCATGGATTGCGGCGCTGTTTTCTGGTTGGCTGGCCATCAGGCCCAGCAGGATAACCGGATTTTTCGCCCGGCTAATTTCCTGGCTGATAGCCTCAATTAGGGCATCGGGGGCCGCGCCCAACTTAACGTGTCCACTATTTTGCAAAGGGCTGCCGGAAACCGGCTGATCAACAATATCCTGCGGCAGGCTGATAAAGGCACCTCCACCGCGTCCGTTTTCTGCATAACGAAATGCGTTAGAGACACATTCGGTCAGCGCGGAGGGGGCGGTGACCTCAACAGCATATTTCGTTACCGGACGAAACATCGACACGGTATCCAGGCTCTGGTGAACCTGTTTGGCGCTATCCGATCGTTTCACCGCTCCGCCAATGGCCACCACCGGATCGCCTTCGCTGGTGGCGGTTGCCATGCCGGTAACCAGATTCGAGCAGCCTGGTCCGGAGGTCACAAGTGCAACCCCGGCATGTCCCGTAAGTCGGCCTACCGCTGCGGCCATAAAGGCAGCATTTGCCTCATGCCTGACAGGGATGAGTTGAATGGGAGAATCCACTAATGAATCAAACACTTTGTCGATTTTGGCTCCGGGGATGCCAAACACGTGGTTTACGCCTTGTGCTTCAAGCTGCGCGACCACGAGATCGGCGCCGCAGTTCCAGTGAGTGTGGGTTTTTAACGTTTTCATATTGCCCCCTATTGTTAGCTTTCGACGGCGCGAATGGCTTCATCAAGATTGTGCGGCGTGAGCTCTGCTTGAAGAAATTCATTATCCCGGGGAAGATCAATGACAAGCTTATTAATGGAGCCAAAGGTTAGCGTTCCTTCCTTCAGCACATAATCGAGGATGTGCCCACCGCCTTGCTGGTCATCCGTAATAAAGTGCTCGTGATAACCCGCCACGTTGATTCCCTGCATGTACTGCGGCGTACGGAAGCCAATCAGGTCACCCTGCGTCTCTTTAAATGCGAAGGTTGGCTGATCGCCCAGCACTTCCGGCATCGAGCGATAAGGGCGACATTGGCAGGGAACGGTTCGAGTGCGTACGGCATGAAAGCGACCACTGATACGCATGGCACAGAATTGGTTATCTGAAGTGATTTTGCTGTCGATAACCTGATGAACCTCTTCTCGCGTGGCGGTTTCGGTAAAGCGGTAGCGATTTTCAGGTTTGAAAAAAGTCATCACAGCAAACGGCGTTTGTTGCTCGGGCTGGGCAGGATTGGCGCTGCCATCGGAGCGTAACTGATAGACCTTGCTGTCGAAGGCAATGAGTTCTCCATCCAACTGGTTGAACGTACCCAGGCCAAAATCGCCTTTCTTTAACAGATCGGACACCGTGGTGGATCCGTCATAAACACCGCTCAGCAGCGCGCTCATCAGTGAAGTCTGATAGATAACCTTTTCTGGTGAATCACCATTGAGTTTAAAGACGGTTTCTTTCAGCTGTTCCTCACATGAACAGGCAGATACAAAATTACACATTTGCCACCTCGCAAACCAATAGTTAAGCCGTGTTAATATCATGGTGGGCTTTTTGGCTTACCGAATCCAATAGCGAAACCTGTAAACTTTGAGACGTTTTTGATATGGAACTTCGCCATCTGCGTTATTTTGTTGCTGTCGCCGAGACGCTACATTTCACTCGTGCTGCAGAAATGCTTGGCATTTCTCAGCCACCGCTGAGCCAGCAAATACGGCGACTGGAACATGAGATTGGGACACCATTACTGAAACGCCTGACGCGCGGCGTTGAACTCACCGATGCGGGAAGGGCATTCCTAAATGACGCCACTGAGATTGTGCAGCTGGCCGACCATGCGCTTGAGAAAGCCCGTGGTATGGCGCGGGGCATAAGCGGAAAGATGTCGCTCGGGTTTGCCAGTTCTGTCGCTTTCGGGGCTCCCGTGTTTGACCTTCTTCAGCGTTTTAGAACGCGTTATCCGGCAATGGAACTCATTGCCAGGGAAGAGAATATGGCTTTGCTGATGCAGGATCTGCGGGATGGGTTGCTTGATGCGGCGTTTATTCGTTTGCCGTGTGAAAGCAGCAAAGCGTTCAATTTGAAAGTCATCGCTACCGAAAGAATGATGATTGCGTTACCTGCGGGCCATGCATGTAGCTCCTCTGGCACCATTGCATTAGCGCAGTTGGTGGACGAAACATTGATTATGTTTCCGCGTGAAGTCGCTCCCAGCCTGTATGAGCTCATCGTAAGCACCTGTCTGCGCGCGGGGTTCACCACAACACGATTTATTCAGGCTCCCCAAATCACCTCGTCTCTCGGCATGGTCGGAGCAGGTTGTGGCATCGCGTTGGTACCAGAGTCCATGTGCTGTGTGAACAACCCGCATGTTACATTTTGCGAAATAGAGAATAACACCCTGTTTACCGATATCGCCTTTGCCTGGCGGCGCAACAATCCCTCCAGGACGGTGATGCATCTACTCAGTTTGATTAGCCAGTGATACGGCTAACTCTGTGACATTGATGCAGTGCCTGACCATCGAAATGAAATACTCAGTCTCTTTTGTGCAAAACGCGTGAGGCCATCGCAGTGCTTGATCTTTATCGAATGACACGGACAACGCAGCTTACTTTTTTTGGTGCGACACCAGTGCAAAGTAAGGATGTTGACCAGCCAGCAACAATAACAATTCATATTCGCCCTGGCTGAGCTGCCCTGGATTCTTCGCAGACTCTTTCGACTGCCAAACACGCAGGCTAAGATCGAAACGCTCAGCGGCACTCTGTTGTGAAAGGCCAGCGGCAAGCCTGAGATCACGAATATTATGCTGTACGGCCACGGGCCGTTCTAAAAGTTGATTTCTCAAAGAAAACTCCTTAAATACGGGATGGAGTGAATTTGGGTGTATCGCTCACCCGCCTCTAAACATCACGTTAACTTGACCTGGATGCAGTGTTTTAATTTTCTCATTTATCAGAGGCTTAATAAGAAGAAATGAAAATAATTATTTTTTAGTTTAATGAAATAGATATTGTTAACACACGTCAGAATAAATCGCTGGCCTCGCCAGGATTACTCTCCTTTTTTATCCCCACCTCAACAGCAGGAATATTCCTCTATTTTATCCAGGATGATTGTTCAATATAGGGAATGTATTGCGCTGGCAAGCCTCACGCCGGGCGTTCCTACATAAAACAAAAAGGATAAAAATAATGAAAAACCGTGAATACATTCAGCGGCGTATTCCCGCAGACCTCAGTCAGGTAGAGATACGCGAGCAGTGGCAAATCACGTTCTGGACTCTGAAGTTAAGCACCACACAAGACCGACTGAGTCAGGCCCTACGCGAAGTCGGACCGGATCTGGAGAGCGTGCGCGCGTGGCTTGAGACAACCCCGACTTCTCGCCCAAAACGTTAGTGCCGGTCAACCGTTAACCACCCCCGTTAGGGTGGCGAACGGACCTTGTGGTAGCGAAGTGCTGCTTATACATGCCCGCTATAACTTGCGGCGCGTCGTAAACCTGCCCAACAAAAGCGTGTGTGCATAAGGTTTTCCCCGGTGTTGTCACTATAAATAAGAATTTTTATCATTTATGTATATCGCGTGCTTTATAATAGCGCGCTATTTATGTAGCTTTTTTATTGTGACAGTTAGCTGGAAAAAGTAAAACGTTTGCACGATGAAATAAATGTATCGTCATTAGATAATTATTTCGTTAAAGAAAGTACAAATGGCTGCTTTCCCAACGGGACACTTTTTACGTTCCAGAATAATCATTCAGGTACGCCTTCCTTAAGCGGTAATACACTTCCACTGAGTAAACAGATCAAATTCCGGTCGTTGCTCTTGGCTAGCCACATAGAGGAATGAATTAAAAAAGTAACCAATTGATAACCAGCGTGGGGGATCTGTTTTTTTTTGCTACCTTGAAACTATCCATAACACCAGTGGATGAAGGGATATTCAGGCTCAGGTAACACCTGCACATATCGCTGTTACGTTAAGCAACCTCCGCAGGGGCTGCAGCATCATAAATTACATTCACGTGAGCCGAATTTGTATGAGCAAAAAAAATCATCGCACAGTACCAGGCGTACACCCCTATGATGGCCCGGCAGGCGGCTGGGGAGCACTTAAGGCAACCGCAATAGCCGTTAAAAACCAAATGGATACCTTAAAAGCGCCGCCTATGCTGATGCGCACTAATCAGCCCGATGGGTTTGATTGCCCCGGATGTGCCTGGCCGGATAAGGATCATGGCTCAACCTTCCAGTTCTGTGAAAATGGCGCTAAGGCGGTCACATGGGAAGCGACCACCAAGCGCGTTACGCCGGCATTTCTTGCCGAAAACACTATTACGTCGCTGCTACAGCGTTCCGATTATGAGCTGGAGGGATACGGCAGGTTAACCACGCCGCTGCGCTATGATGCAGCAAGCGACACCTTCATCGAAGTGAGCTGGGAAGAGGCTTTTACGCGTATTGCCAATAAGTTAGCTGCACTGCCGCCAGATGAGGTTGAGTTCTATACCTCCGGTCGCGCATCAAACGAGGCGGCCTATTTGTTCCAGCTGTTTGCCCGGGAGTATGGCACTAACAATTTTCCTGATTGTTCAAATATGTGCCACGAGGCAACCAGCGTAGGTTTGCCTCAGTCGATTGGGATCGGTAAGGGCACCGTATCACTGGACGATTTCGATAGTGCAGAGCTTATTCTCTCAATGGGTCATAACCCAGGGACCAATCATCCGCGCATGATGGGAACGCTGCACGAGCTGGCGCGCCGTAACGTACCGATTATCGTGTTTAATCCGCTGCGCGAACGCGCGCTTGAGCGTTTTGCCGACCCGCAGAATGTCATGGAGATGGCAACCAACAGCTCAACCGATATCGCGTCAACGTATTATTTGGTCCGTGCCGGTGGCGATTCGGCTGCGCTTAAAGGTATCGCCAAAGCGGTGCTGGCGATTGAGGCTGAAACCGGTACGGCACTGGATCATGACTTTATCCGCGAGCACACAGAAGGGTTTGAGCGCTTCGCGGCGGACATCGAAGCCACATCCTGGGCATTAATCGAGCAAGACTCAGGCCTGAAGCAGGCAGATCTCAGGCGCGTCGCTGAAGCTTACGTCAAATCGAATGCCACTATCCTGACGTATGGTATGGGCATTACACAGCACAACCGCGGTACGGATAATGTGCGCCTGTTGGTCAATCTGCTGCTAATGCGAGGCAATATAGGTAAACCCGGCGCAGGCGTTTGTCCGTTACGAGGCCACTCCAACGTGCAGGGTAACCGTACCGTGGGGATCACTGAGAAACCGTCGTCCGATTTTCTCAATAAGCTGGAAAACGTGTTTGGATTTACACCACCGTCGCATCATGGTCATGATGCGGTGCAGGCGATGAAAGCGATAGTCGATAAGCAGGCGAAGGCGCTCATTTGCCTCGGAGGAAATTTTGCCGTGGCGCTGCCCGATTCAGACGTTACCTTTCCTGCGATGCGTGAACTTGAACTCAGTGTTCACATCGCGACCAAGTTGAACCGTACTCATCTTCTGACCGGGAAAGAGACACTACTGTTGCCGTGCCTCGGCCGTACCGAACTGGATGAGCAGTCTGGCAATCGCCAGTCGATCACTGTCGAAGATTCCATGTCGATGGTGCACGCCTCTTCCGGAAAGTTGAAGCCAGCGTCGCCGCTGCTGCGTTCTGAACCGGCCATTGTTGCCGGGATGGCCAGCGCGGCTCTGCCGAGAACGCGGGTTAACTGGAATGAGTTGATAGCCGATTACGATCTCATCCGCGACCTGATCGAAAAAACCATACCCGGATTCGATGATTACAATGCCCGCATTCGCCAACCCGGTGGTTTTCAGATGCCACTGCCGCCGCGGGATCGCATCTGGCCGACCCCGAGCGGTAAAGCGATGTTTTCGCTTTATCAAGGCACGCATGAAGACTTGACGGTGCCGGGCGACGACGTGCTACGTCTGATTACGCTTCGCAGTCACGATCAATACAACACGACGATTTACGCCATGGATGATCGCTACCGCGGAGTATTTGGCCGCCGTGACGTCCTGTTTATGTGTGACTTTGATCTGGAACGTCTGGGGCTTGAGCACGGGGATGTTGTGGATCTGGAGTCAGCAGTGCCGGGATACCGTATGCGTCTGGAATCCATGACGGTGATTCGCTATGCCATCTCACAAGGATCGATTGGAGCCTATTATCCGGAGGCTAACGTCCTGATCCCGCTGGATTACATCGACAAGGAGAGCGGTACGCCATCGTATAAATCTGCGCCGGTACGTATCACGCTGCGGTCACGCGACGTTGTCACTCCGCAGGCTGTTGAATCCCATTAAAGTGAAAATAAGGCAGGCTTGCCTGCCTTCTGATTGCCACAACCGTGGCAAAAGAGGCGCCAGTTTGCAATGCCTTGAGGTCTGCTATGAGCGAGGAGCTGAGCCCTCATCGTAAGGACTGCAATTGTTTGCGGGAACGGGGCCACTCCAGAATGTGAACAAGCCGGTATGACATGGAGGGGACAGCAACTTATAAAAGGAGAAATAATTGTTTGACAGTGCAGCCTACCTACTAGTAGATTTATCGAGCGTCTTACATGACTTCTGAATGTCATCCAGTTATTAAAAGCAAAATCTTAATGATTACGCCCGGATGAACAGTGAACTAAATTCTGCAATGTTGAGTGTTTTCATGAATAAACCTTTTCTTTCTGTCGGTCATAAAATAGTGCGCTTGGCGATAATAATTGTGATCCCATTACTGCTGATCGCCTTGTTCGTGTGGGCGGGCGGGTGGCTGGATACTGGCAGGCTGACATCGGATAAGCTGATTACTGCCTTAGAAAAATCTAACGGCAATCACCCGGGTTATCGCCGTAATCATGCAAAGGGCGTCTGTATCCTGGGGGATTTTTCTGCCAACGGTACCGCCAGCGCCTTGTCACGTGCGGCACTGTTTGCCTCAGGCGTTACGCCTGTGGTGGGCCGTTTAGCTATCGCAGGCGGAAATCCGAATGCGCCTGATTATGCAGTGCCTATACGCAGTATGGCGCTGGCTTTCTATCAGAAAAATGGTGAACAGTGGCGCACAGGCATGAATGCAATGCCTTTTTTTCCGGTACAAAGCGTGCAGGGCTTCTATGACCTGCAAACCGCCACGCTACCAGATGCAAAAACCGGTAAACCTGATCCAGCCAGAATGCAGGCTTTTGTACGACAGCATCCAGAAATCAAACCTTTCTTTGCCTGGGCAAAGCAATATGTTCCCTCTTCCAGCTGGGTCCGCGATCAATTTAACAGTTTGAACGCCTTTAATTTCATTGATAAAGAGGGCCATTCCCACCTGGTGCGCTGGAGTATGGTGCCGCACGCTGACTATCAGGCGATGGATGAAAATGAGAAAAACGACGCCAATTTCTTGCAGCGTGATTTACAGCAGCGGCTAGCGAACGGGCCGCAGAAATGGGATCTGATGGTTACAGTGGCGGGCTCTGGTGATAAAGGCCATGACGCATCGATTGGATGGCCTGCCGATCGTCAGGTGATCAATGCCGGAACGCTGACAATTAATAAGACAACGGCACAACAGCAGGGCGTTTGTAACGACATTAATTATGACCCGCTGATTTTACCTGATGGTATTACGGCTTCGGATGACCCGCTTCTTAATGCCCGCTCATCCGCTTACGCTAAATCCTATAATGCACGCACTCATGAACAGGCCGGAGCCCACTGATGAAACAGAACAACACTTTTCACCCGGCACTGCGCGTACTTCACTGGGTGATGGCTGCGGCTATTATGGCCATGTTATTTATTGGTGTCGCAATGGTATCCACGGTTTCATCATTGCACGGCCTGCTGGTTGCGATTCATAAGCCGCTGGGTTTGATGATTTTAATGCTGGTCATTGTGCGGCTTTGGCTGAGATTCAGCACTGCTAAGCCAGCACTTCCAGCCACGCTGCCTGCCTGGCAGAAATTCTTAGCGCATCTGTCTCATTGGGCACTGTATGCCATGATGCTGGCTCAGCCCCTGATCGGTTGGGCGATGCTGTCGGCGGCGGGGTATCCTGTCACACTGGGTCATGTTGTGCTGCCGCCCATTGTTCCGATCAGCAACAACGCTTATGCCATTTTACGTCCGCTCCACAGCCTGGTAGCCATGGCGCTTTTCATCACTGTTATGTTGCATCTTGCCGCAGCTTTGTACCACGCTTTAATTCTGCGCGATGGCGTATTTAGCAGTATGGCGGGTGCATATAAACGCAAACGCTTGACGCGCGGTGCGCTTGACAATCCGGCTGACGCTGAGTAGGTTCGTGGCCGTTTATCGATTCGCAGTTATTTTACCGTCGCTGCTGGAGCAAGCATGAGTACAGAACGTTCACAGAAAGCCGAAGAGATTATGCACCACACCAGAATTCTGCTGACAGCAGGCGGTTATAACAGCTTCAGTTATGCTGATTTAGCCGAGCGGGTGCAGATTCGTAAGTCGAGTATTCACCACCATTTCCCTGGCAAAGCGGATCTGGTTCAGGCAGTCGTGAGTGATTATCGACAGCAGGCACAGGCAGGAATGGCGGCAACCAGCCAGCATTTCTCTGGTGATGCATTAGGTGAAATTAACAGCTACGTGAATTTCTGGGCGACCTGCATCCGTGAGAACAATTCTCCTTTCTGCATTTGCGTGATGCTGGCTGTTGAATTAACGATTTTACCTAAAGAAGTGGCTAAGGAAGTCAGTGGGCATTTCAACGATCTCACTAACTGGCTCACTGATGTACTGAGCAGGGGTGAAAAAAATGGCGTTTTTATTCTGCGGGAAAGTGCAGCTACAGAGGCCAAATCGCTAATGGCTACGGTGCATGGTGCAATTATATCTTCGCGTGCCTTTAATAACGCTGATTTATTTCAGCAAATTGTCGAGCCAGTGATTAGAAGATTAACGAAAACCAGCTGAGGTAACTCAGACAATAAAACGTTACTAGCCGAACTCTTCAAGTGTTCGGCTACTCAGGCTGAAATAGTTGATGAGCAGCCTTTATGCCGGTTAGATATTTGACTGGAATTCGTGACTATTTCGTGACGTTGAATGAAATATCCGGGTGATAGAAAGAATAAATGCAGGTGGCATTGTCGCAACTCAGACTATCTTCTAGTAGGTCTGTGATGCAGTGTTTGTCTGTACCGACGTAAGCATGATTTGGAGGAAGTGATATAGCCAGCGAGGATTTTAATTGAGGCTATTTCAATGTGACTTTACTTTGATGGAGAAATTATTAATGAACACTATCCGCGCTTTGCATTCAATGCCGGACCTGGCAGCATTAAACATCGAAAGAATGAATTCCCGGTCTTCTGTTACCATTGCGTCAGGTTTTCAGCCCTTTTTACAGACTCAGCTCAAACTCTCCGGAAATTATGGATTGAATGAGCCAGCCGTATTGAAGCAATCGATCAGTATGCCACCACACCCGGCAGACATCGACTCGCTGGTTGCTCAACTACTCGCTAGCAGGAAGATGTTATTACAGCCATTCAGGTCAGTTTCTTTTTCAGGAAAACAGTATTGTGAACACCTTAGACAACGTAGCGTAACTGGCGGTTTTTGCAGGGAGATAGCTGACGTCAGTAAGGCGGAATATGTTCCTGAATCCGTTTCTGGTTCGTGTGAGATAATGAACAAAAAACATCCTGAAGTACACAGGGATTCCAGCAGTTATTTACTTAATACCGATTTTAAATATGAATGTCAGCAAACGATTCCGGTTGCTGTGATGGCGCCTTTAACCTACTTTTTTATCGGGATTTTTCCTGACTTAGTCCGGATCTCTGTGTCAGGTTACATAAGGCAGCCCTTGCGTATACGTAGACTGCGTAGGTTAGACAGAACAGGTTACCGCCAGAATGCTTGCGACCTAAACCTATATCGTTAATCCAAAACTGTATAAAAATTAAGATTAATTTTTGACATAGTGTCTTCTTTTTTATCGAACAACCATTTTTATACGCTCTGTTTTTCCTTAAAAAGTTTGTTGTTATAAGTTTTACACATTTTCTTAATCCTGCGACTAAATAATTGCCGACTCTAATTCGGCCATCATTCGTCTGGAATATTCTGTGAAGTCCAACCTATTTCGGAGAATCATCATGAAATCCAATTTCGCTACATCTACCTACATTCAAAATCAATGGCTTCAATCTTATTATTATATCCGTGCTGCCGGTTCAATTATCTGGATTGCACTTGCGCTATTCATTGGCAAACACAATCCCACAGTTGGTGCCATTCTGCTTGTTTTGTATCCTACATGGGACGCATTCGCCAATTATCTTGATGCAAGACAGTCAGGGGGCTTAGCACTAAACCCACCCCAAAAATTCAACTTTATCGTTAGCCTGGTTGTCGCAGCGGCTATTATCTGGGCTCTTTCTATCAGCATGAATACAACCATTAAAGTCTTTGGAATATGGGCGATTTTTTCTGGTGTATTTCAGCTTTCTGCTTCCATCCGTCGCTGGAAAAATTCAAATGGACAATGGGCTATGGTCTTGAGTGGCGCGCAATCTGCATTGGCGGGTGTATTTATGTTTAAACAGGCGAGTAGTAATGCTGCTTTGGATGTCACCACGATTGCACCCTACGCCGCTTTTGGTGTTCTCTATTTCCTGATTTCAGCTATCACGCTGACCATTAAGAACGGGCGTAAAGACAAAGCTGCCTGCTGAGTGTTCAGAAAAATGGTGTGACTGTCAGTATTTAACGGGCGGCTTAGGGCGAACTTGATAACCCGGCATGTAGGGTTATCCATCTGGTCGACATATTGATTATTATCATTTCGTCATAAGTTAGCCCATGTCTTTGCTCAGATGAGTCTTCGTGAGGAAACGCACAAACATACCTGAAGCGCTTTTGCCCGCTGGTTTCACCTGGGTGCCCCGGCACGTCAGCCTATTCCTGTTGTGAAGCCAGCATACTATCTGCGATATCCAGCAGTGCACGCAGGCGATCCATATGACGAAGATCCTGATGGTAGCCGACCCAGATGTCTCTTGAAGGCGGAATGTCAGGCATTTCAATACGCTGCAGCCCGGTGGTGGCATCACCCAAAGGCCGTGGCAGCACGGCTACGCCCATCCCCCGCAGACACATCTGCGCCTGAACCGCGCGGCTTGTGCTTTTAAAGGCAGGTTTTGACTGCGGGAAATGATCAAGAAGCCATGAGACGTCAGGAAAATGTGACTGCCCAGTATTCATCAGGATCAGCCCCACCGAAGAGGGGGCTGTGAGCAGTGCCTGTGCATTCTGTGGCGTGCCATAAAGTGCGTAGGGCACACGCATCAAACGGCGCTGAACAATATTCGGATCGGTAAAAGGTACGATGCGAAACGCGATGTCGGCATCACGGCGCGACAGATCGAGCAGGCGGTAACCTGCAATAATTTCCGGCACAATCGCCGGATGACGACGTGTCAATTCACTCAGCACGGGGGCCAGCACATAGTTAGTAAACCATTCTGCTGATGATATTCTCAGTATTCCTTCAAGGCGATCGTGATTGCCTGCCAGACGACGTTCCATGGCAAGCGCGGAATTTTCCATCGCTTCTGCCAGCTTCATGATCCCGTCTCCGGCATCTGTCAGCACCAATCCCTCCGTTGTCCGGCGAAACAGCGCCTGCTGCGCTTCATCCTCAAGCGCCTTGATACGGCGTCCTACTGTAGGATGACTTACGCCCAGACTCAGGGCTGCTTTCCCGAAAGAGCCGTTACGCATGACCGCAAGCAATACCTGAACATCCCCCCAATCCATGCTTCGATTCCACCGTTCAAAAATGAACATCCAATATACAAAAGTGTCAGTTCTCAAACAACTTTGCAGGCATCACCATGGCTTCTTTAAATTCGTCGCCTCAGGCGACACGAACAGGAAGCTGAGATTATGCATAAATTAAAAGACAAAGTTGCTCTGGTTACCGGAGGTTCAAAAGGTATCGGAGCAGGTATAGCCCGTCAGCTGGCAGCTGATGGCGCCAGGGTTATCGTCAATTACGCCTCAGATAGAGACGCTGCTGAAAAGGTTGTTGTCGATATTAAAGCCACCAAGGGTGAGGCTGTGGCAGTCGCAGCGGATGTCACCAGTCAGACTGAGGTCGAGGCACTAATTAATACCAGCATTGCTCTTTTCGGGCGGCTCGACATCGTGGTGAACAACGCCGGTGTTTACCAGTTCGCCAAAATTGAAGAGAGCACTGAAGCGCTGTACCGCAGGCAATTTGATATCAATGTGCTTGGACCCTTGTTAGTAAGCGCCGCGGCCGCACCGCACCTGGGTCACGGCAGCAGCATCATCAATATCAGTTCATTCGTCACCCGAGTCTTTATTGCTGAAAGTGCCATCTACAGCGGTGCTAAGGGGGCGATTGATGCCATTACCGGTGTGCTTTCACTTGAGCTCGGTCCCAGGGGAATTCGCGTGAATGCGGTCAACCCGGGCCTGATCGAAACGGAAGGAAGCCATAGCGCAGGCGCAATAGGCTCGGACTTCCAAACCTGGAATGAAGAGCAAACGCCGCTTGGCCGTATAGGTCAGGTGGAGGACGTCGCCCCAATCGTCTCATTTCTCGCCTCCGATGAGGCCAGATGGATTACTGGGGAGATTATTCTGGCTTCCGGCGGCATGCGCTGATCGGATCGGTGTTGCGCTTCCCCGAGGCGGCGTCACCTGCACTGATTGGTCAACTGCGCATTCTGCGATGACCACACATCCCTAACAGGGACCGTACCGTTCCATAAGGAGTGATCTATGTCGGCACATAGCATCCTGCAAGCCGAGCCACGCCGTTGGGCTATGTTTGTCATTTTATTGGTAGGTGCATTTTTGCCACCGCTCGATTTTTTTATCGTTAATGTGGCACTGCCTGCTATTCATAATGAATTGAGCACATCTTCCTCAGCAGAACAGCTGGTCATTTCATCGTACGCCGCTGTGTATGCCGTGACATTAATCACCGGAGGTCGTCTGGGCGATATTTATGGTCGGGGAAAAATGTTTTTTCTTGGGCTGATTGGTTTTACCGCGGCATCATTGCTGTGTGGTTTTGCCTGGTCATCCTGGATACTGATTGCTGGACGCATATTACAGGGCGCCACGGCCGCCATTATGGCTCCTCAGGCGCTCGCCGCCGTGCAGGTCATTTTCCCCGAAGCGGAGCGACCCTTAGCGCTCAGTATATATGGAGCCGTGTTTGGTCTGGCCTCCGTTATTGGACAGGTTCTGGGCGGCATTCTGATATCAGCCGATCTCTTCCACCTTGGATGGCGGACAATTTTTCTCATTAATCTGCCTGTGACGCTGCTGGTGATTCTCTTTGGCCTGCCACTACTGCAAGAAAAACGGCCGCGAGCTGCTCAGCGACTTGACCCCGTTGGCACACTGCTGGCCACATTAACGCTGAGTACACTGATTGTGCCGCTAATCGAAGGGCGTGAGGCGGGGTGGCCCTGGTGGACGTGGCTGTTATTTTCTGCTTTCCCGCTGCTGGCCTCACTGTTATGGCGATATGAGCACAACCTCAGTCGCAAAGGGGGATCGCCACTGCTCAACCCGAGCGTGTTACGTGCGCCAGGGCTAGGCCAGGGACTTATGATTGTTTTATTGTTTTATTCAATCGGCGCGTTCTTTCTTCTGTTTTCTGTCTATCTGCAGAGTGCCTTACATTTAAATGCCTTGGTTGCAGGCACGCTTTTTCTACCCTTTGGTGTCGGATTTCTCATTGGTCCGTTACTGACACCGTATCTGAGGCAGTATGCCGGAAATTACCTTAGCGCCATCGGAATGGGATGTGAAACCGCAGGTTTGGCAGGTATGGCAGGATTGATCGCTACGACGATGCCCGGTCACTCTCCCGCGATGCTGCCGCTCGCCATGCTGCTTTTCCTGACTGGGCTGGGTCAGGGGCTGGCGATGCCAACTCTGGTGCGGATGGTGACAGGCCGGGTCGCGCCACAGTTTTCAGGTATGATTGCTGGCGTAACCAGCTCGACATTACAAATTAGCACTGCGCTAAGTGTCGCGGTTATCGGCGGCATTTTTTACAGCATGCTGGGGAACGGTAACAGCGTCGCAATCATTACCCATGCTTTTATCGTCGCGCTTCTGACGATGGCTATCTGCCTGGCTATAGGGGCAGGGTTAAGTATCAGGCTAATTCGGCGCTCCTTTGATCGCTCCATGACTCCGGATGGCTTATCTCAAAGGTAACGCGACAGTTCTCAGCTGACGGTAAGCGCCATATAATTAGGCAGCAAGCTGAGAACTTTTTTTTATTTTTAGTTTCCTGACAGGCTGCGCAGTTTCTGCAGGAAGTATGCACAACGATAATTCTTTGTTTTGCACGTACTTCAGGCAGATTATTTATTTTATCGTATCAGGGATTCATTCGGTATTCATGAATGAATCGTGACATCATAGTCGTCCGCTACTGGCACAATAAGGATATGCGCGCATGGCAATATCTTCTATGCTCAATGAGCAATGGATGGATAGGTTGAACATCCTGAGCGCTGAGGGCATTTAATGTTGAAAATGCTGACATTTATTAACTCATCAACTGGTGATGAAATTATGAAAAAATCTATCGTCCCTGAAGAATTTCAACACTATTTCGATGATTGGCACTTTTCCCCCGTTATCGAAGCAGATGGCACAGTATATCTTTCCGGTGTTACCGCAGCACGAAGAGATAAACCTATAAGTAAGCATCCTGAAGAACAATTTCATGATGCCTTTTATAAGCTTGGCATTTATTTAAATGCCGCTGGTTTAAACTATGAACACATACTTGAGATGACCACTTTTCACATTGACCTCAAAAAACATATCGACGTTTTTTCCAGAGTAAAAGATGAGTATGTAAAGGCGCCATATCCAGCTTGGTCAGCTATAGGCGTGTCAGAGTTCATTCCTGAGAATGCCCTTGTGGAAATGCGGATTGTGGCCAAAAGATAGTTTTAGGCGTGGGCACTAAAATAATAGTTGTGTCGGTTTCTGGCATTAAGCGGACCGGTATGTCAGGTCCGCTATGAGCGAGAAGCGGACATCCGACTTTTCCATAAAAACCGTTAGCTTTCAATTAATCAAACAAAAGAGGGCGGAAATTCTCCTAAACTTTCTTCCTCCCTTTTATGGAAAATTAATTATTTTTAAACGACTAGTCGTAGATAATGCAATCTCTACCTGCTCTCTTAGCTCTGTACAGGGCATCATCAGCTGCATTGATAGCAGAAGAAGATGAGTCATGTTTAAGCTTGGTTGCCACACCAATACTTAGCGTGATACCGAAACTTCCGTTGCATGCATCTGAAACCGAAGTTTTAATTTTTCTGATGATATCTTCTGCATTGATATTATCAAAGATAACGATGGCAAATTCTTCACCACCCGATCTTGCAATAAAAACATTCTCGCTTACAAGGTTACTTAGCCTCAGCCCGGTATCTCTCAGCACCCTGTCTCCAGCCTCATGACCATATGTGTCATTAATTTTTTTGAAGTGGTCAATATCAGCAATGCAGATAGTTCCTGACCGGTTCTCCAATCCTCTCAATATAACATTCAAATGTCTTCTGTTAGGCAACCCTGTTAATTCGTCTGTAAGTGAAAGATTAACCGCTGATTTATAATTATGGTTCACGTAGGATATAAACTTTTCAAATAAAAAAATAATCATTAATATGGCTGGAATATAAATAATTGAAGCAATTAATGATGCTGTATCTCTTTCTATTAAACCAAGTCCGCCTGCCATTGAAGCCAGGGATGAGTTCAAAAGCAGAAACAAACTCACTCTAAAAACAAGCAAGTTCACCTCAGTAGATTGGATATTAAAAGATTTCCTGATAAACCATGCCATTACTGCTACAGTGCAAGAATTAATGAAGAAATAAAAGTTGATTTTTGAAGTGTCACCAATAGCAAAAGAGAGAACAATAATCAAGGTTGCCATAAAGCAAGTATAAGTGATCACCATCCTATAAAGAAGTCCTTTAGGAGATTCAACTTCATGTATGAGTTTGTCGTGTATCTTGAAATTCATCACGCTATCCTGTTTTGGTCAGGTATAAATAGTACCACATAATTATTTATTGAGGTGATGGTTTGTGTGGCTGAGGTGACTAACCAGGTGTGCTAATTTATTGTTTCACGTGAAGAAAAAAAAGGCTTCCAACTCAATCCTGCTGATTTGTTTTCTATTTATGATTAGATGCTTATGGTTTCAATAATGTTCAGGATATACCTGACCTGCTCTGAGACTATTAATGCAATGCAGGACTACCAGCGCCCATTTCTGGCACAAAGGGGACATGTTTAGAAATGATGTCTGCAATGAGTGAAGAGGGGAAAATAACGCTTCAGGCTCCGTTCATACAGTCTAACCTTACTGCCATATGCAGCATAAAAACTTGGCGGCTTTATCCTCAGCGCCATAAGTCGGTGGATCTTCCCGTCAGCCCCGGTAACTTCCGCAACTGCGCGTGCGCGATTTCAGCAGCGTCCTCCAGGCCGAATACCCGCATACTGACGTCAAGTTCACCGGCAAATACTCCCAGCCGCGGCCTGTTTCTGCAGCAATGATAATATTCAGGCTGGCACTTTTAGCCTGGGCGGCGGTCATGTGTCCCGTGTATCCGGTGGCGCCATAAATCAGTAGTGTTTTCATGATTGAGGGTGCTGCCATTCTTTAAAGACAAATTCAAGGCTGTAGCCATCGGGGTCGAAAACGCCGGCGGCGTAGTAGCGGGGATCGTAGTGAAGCCGGGCGCCAGGTGCGCCATTGTCAGACGCGCCGGCACGCATGGCTGAAGCATAGGCTTCATTCACCATTGTTTGATTTCGCGCGACAAACCCGACATGTACAGCAGCTGGCGCAACAGTTCCTTCGCGTAGCCAGAAAAAGATCCGGCCTTGAACACCGAACCCTTTCAAATCCGGATGGCCTGGCGGCCCCTCTTTTCCGTCATAATCATGACGAACCGTGATGCCGAGAGGAGCAAGCGCTTCCGTATAAAAACGGACAGAACGGTCTGTATCGCTGACCGTTAAAAACAGATGATCGAGCATAAAATCTCCGGAAGGATTCAGATTTGGTAGCCGCCGGCAACCTCAATGGATTGTGCGTTGATCCAGATGCCTTCATCAGAGACCAGCCCTGCGATGACCCGGCCGACATCGTCCGGTTCCCCCACGCGTTCCAGCGCGGTCTGTGAGGCAAGCAGCGCCTCAAACTCATCATTCAGTCCTCCGCCCAGCGACGTACGGATTGCACCCGGAGAGACTGCGTTTGCCCGGATGCGCCGCGGCCCGAACTCTTTGGCCATATAGCGGGTCAGTACTTCAAGGCCGCCTTTAAAAGCAGCGTAGGGCGCAACACCTGCCGTCGCCACACGCGTGGTGGCGCTGGTAACGTTGATGATGTGTCCTCCATCGCAAATCAGAGGCAGCAGCTTTTGAGTCAGGAAAAAAGGGCCCTTCAGGTGCACGGCAAAAAGAGTGTCGAACTCACTCTCCGTCACCGTTTCAATCGGGTTGAAGAGTCCAAACCCGGCGTTGTTAACCAGCACGTCAATGTGCTCACGTTCCCAGGTGACACTGACTATCTCCAGTAAGGCATCGCGGAAAGTGCCGAAGGTTTCGGTGCGAGCCACATCCAGATGCAGCGCAACGGCATGGCCGCCTGACGCTTCAATCTCCTTCACAACCCTCAGGGCAGATTCAGGATGGCTGTTATAAGTCACAATCACCCCCATCCCTTTAGCCGCGCACTGCTGCGCCACGCTGGCGCCAATTCCGCCACTGCCGCCGGTAATCAGTACAATTTTCAAGGTTTCATCCTTTCTGTCTGCGATAGGAAAAAGGATAAAACCTCCGGGACAGCTCAGCCTCTGCGTTCCTGCTCGATTCTTGCCTTTTTCTGCTTTATGCTCGCTTTAATCATCATACGGAGGAGGCTGACCTTGACACTGGAACCCCTGCTTGACGAACTGCGCCTTCTGGCCGCTCATGCCCGAAACTGGCGAACCGAAACCGGTATACCGCGTGTGGCAATGGTGCAGGGGGACGTTCCCGCGCATGCACTGGCTGCGGTCTATGAGCCGATGGTTAATCTCATACTGCGGGGAAGTAAATCCATGACGGTAGGTGACCGGGTATTCCACTACAACCCTGCTTCTTACTTTGTCATGTCAGTAGATTTGCCAGCCGTAGGCGAAGTCCTTCCCGAGGCCACCGGTGCTCCTTATCTCGCGGTTAGTCTGACCCTGACACCTGAGCGGATAGCGACGTTGTTGGCTGATTTACCTCCCGTGAAGGCTGATCCACAGTCGGGTGCTTTTTCCGTTGCTGCCGTCACGCCCGAGCTGCTGGATGCCTGGGTAAGAATGCTTCGCCTGATGAAGAGCCCTGAAGATATCCCGGCTCTCGCACCGGTATATGAACGTGAAATCCTTTATCATGTTCTGAAAGGCCCACATGGCTGGATGCTGAGGGATATTGCTTCACCGGGAACCATGCTGGCGCGGATAGGTAATGCGATTCGCTGGATAAGACATAATTTTGCTGATGAATTTGTGGTTGAATCACTGGCCGCACAGGAAGCCATGAGCGTATCGGCTTTTCATCGTCATTTTAAGTCCGTGACAAACATGAGTCCGGTCCAGTATCAGAAGCGCGTACGTCTTCTCCATGCCAGAACCAAATTACTGGCGCGCCAGCAGAGCGTCACATCTGTTGCCATGGAGGTGGGTTATCGCAGCGTGCCTCAGTTTAATCGCGAGTACGCCCGTTTCTTTGGCCGCTCTCCTTTGAAAGACGTTGCAAGTCTAAGGTACGACGCTGATGGTGCAGAAAGCCCGCTGAATCACCACGTTTGATGCGGCAGTAAATTTTGCTGCCGTAACAAAGCAATAACTCACCACACGATATTTCACTTCGCGGGTAGCAGCCAGGCGAAACTAACAGGCCGTAATTCAGATGGGGTTCAATTTCGCAAAGTGTCGTCCGGCCATCTTACTCATCCTTTCTGACAGACGACTTCGATGTTATTACCGTCAGGGTCTAAGATATAAGCGGCGTAATAGTGAGAGTGGTAATGATGGCGAATTCCCGGTTCGCCATTGTCTCTACCGCCTACCTGTAGAGCGGCACGCCAGAATTCGTCGACTATGGCCCGTTCACTGGCAGCAAAAGCCAGATGTGTTGAAGCGCCTGTTATGTCTTTATCATGAAGCCAGAGCCTCGGGTACCCCTCCGGGCCCAATCCATACCGGGCACCACCAGTTAGAGTCCGATCCGGGGGTACAGAAACAACCAAGCTGAACCCCAGCGGAGCGAGGGCTGCTTCAAAGAATTTGAGCGATATCAGAGCATTTTTTACAGCAATCTCAACATGGTCGATAACAGACATAACTTTTACCTCCTGATTAAACATTTTTTGGCGTCAGGAGAGTGCTGAATGCCTGACCGGCCAGCTGAGCCACGGCAGTTAACCTGGCTTTTGACAGTTCCGTTACTGCGGCGGCAGAAAATCCCCGCAGCGTTGTCACGACATAATCAGAAAGCTCCCGGTCCCGTGCAGGTTCATACTGCCGGATATAACTTCTGATGAACTGAATTCCTGCCTGACCATAGCGACTTGCCAGCTCGCGGGCCTGCGGATCATCGGCACGCATACCTTCAGCCACAAGACAGCCTCGCTGGACTGAGGATCGGGCGTATAGACGTGCAGCAGTCATAAAAAGATCTGCAACCGCCTCATTCAGCGGCCTGCCCTGAGTCAGGATTTTGTCCGCCGGCAGGTTTCCTTCTGCAACATAGAGTTCCAGGCAGCGTTCAAACAGCCCTGCTTTACTACCGTAAGCGGCGTAAAGGCTGGGAGGATTTATATTCAGCGTCTTTGTCAGTTCCGTGATACCCACAGCATCATAACCACGCTGATGAAACAGCGCTTTAGCTATCTGCACGCCGGACTCTCTGTCAAATACACGCCTAGGTGCTTTAATTGTTTTTTTGGTATCGCGCATAGTTTTTATCCGTTGCATCAGAGGTGTTTCTGACTGCCATCTTAAAACTTTCTTGTAGTGACCGCTACAAGAGGTTAGTAACAGCTTGTTCAGAATTTACTATAGTGACCACTACAAAAAAACACATGGTGCAATTATGAATCAGTCATTTAATAGAAAGGTTGCCGTTATCACTGGTGGTGGAAGCGGCATTGGTCTGGCTATAGCGAAAAATCTGAGCGACGAAGGCGCAGACGTCATTATCACTGGCCGAAATGCACAACCCCTTTAAGAGGCGGTAAACAGTGATGCCTCAAGTTATGTGAATGGTATAGAGCTGTTCGCTGACGGGGGCACCTCTCAGTCCTGACAGAGGGTAGGTATGTTCATTTAAAAAATTACTCTCGCTCACCCGTTGTGTTGGCCCAGTGCGCATGTCTGCTTTTGGCAAAATGCTGACTGATGCAGGGAGCGTATACCCGCTATGAGTGAGAAGTGTCAGTTCATGATGCTGACTTTTGCTATCAGCCCTATGGATATTTCCTCTCTTTCATCAAGTGAAAAGGAAGTCTTCAGCCTAAAGCTGTAGGTCTAGAGAGCATCTTATGCACCCGGATTATGATGGAGATACGGACGTTGTCTGACTGTCAGACGGGCCGGTAAGGGCAGGTGTATTTACAGTCCCGGCAGAGGCTAAATTTTCTTCAAACCATCCCAGAAAATTCTGCAGCTTTGGCCTGCTCCGGTAGCCCAGCGGCATGACGAGATGATGTGCGCTGATGGTATGGCTAAACTGCTCAGGAAGGATCCTGACCAACGTACCCTGACGCAGGAATTTCTCTGCCAGAAGCTCGCTTTCAAGCACCACACCGTGCCCCATCGCGGCGGCTTCCAGGCTCATATATGAGCGATCAAACCTGAAAAGCCAGGGCTGGGCGGGCTGGACGATGTTATGTGCCCGGAACCACTCAGGCCAGCGTAGTAATGTATTTTCCGAATAGATAAGCCTGCGTGAGATCAAATCCTCTGGCGCACTGACGGGTGCGTGCGCAAGGTACTCCGGTGATGCCATGGGCAGAATGCGTTCATTTCTCACGGACCTGATATCGAAACCTTCCCATGACGGAAAGCCATGTCGGATAGCGATATCCACTTCGCCGCGTCCGAAATCCACGTCCTCATACGAGCAGGCCAGCGTGACTTCGGTGCCGGGATACTGCTGCTGAAATGACTGAATGCGCGGTAAAAGCCACAGGTAGCCGAAGGTGGGGGAGCTGTGAATATGGATTTTGTTCACGCGGCCTGCGGCCTTCATCTCCGCGGTTGCCTGAATCAGCCCCTGTAGATGCACACCAATGATCTCCAGGTAAGCTTCTCCCCTGGCGGTCAGTTTCACGCCGGCAGCGTGACGTTCGAACAGATGGCACTCCAGGCTCTTTTCCAGCGTGGCTAGCTGATGGCTCGCGGCTGACGCGGAAATACCCAACGCTTCAGCCGCACGAACCACGTTTCCCGCCCGGGCAATATGCTCAAAAACCTGGAGACACTTCAGTGAAGGGATCTCCGCATAATTTCTCATTTTCAGACCTCTGTAACACCAGACTGACCCTATTTTATCAGCTTCAAAAAGGCGGTCACAGTCAATTCTCATTGAATGGTTAACCATTTATCGAGATCGCTCTCACAGTTATTTATTTATACAGCAAGCGTAAATGGACATAAGAACGAGGTTTGTTGTTAAGTGGTAAACCATTAAGACATATCACTCAAGGGGACTTCTGATGTCAGAACTGAATCACAACCTTCACGGCCTTTCTGAACACGCTTATTCGATTCGCCGGCATGCCCTGCGTATGGGCGCCGTGCAGGGGCAGGGTTATATAGGGCAGGCACTGGGCATTGCCGATGCGCTCACGGTGGCCTATTTCCATGCCATGTCCTTCCGGGCGGAAGATCCTGAATGGGAAGGTCGTGACCGCTTTCTGCTTTCAATCGGTCATTACGCAATTGGCCTGTACGCCGCTCTCATCGAGGCAAAAATCATTCCTGAGCATGAGATAGAGAATTACGGTAGCGACAACAGCATTCTGCCGATGTCCGGCATGGCGGCCTATACCCCGGGGATGGAAATTACCGGCGGCTCGCTAGGGCATGGTTTGGGTATTGCTGTTGGCATGGCGCTGGGCCTTAAGAGAAAAGGGAACAATGCGGCGGTGTATAACCTGCTGTCGGACGGTGAGCTGAATGAAGGGTCGACGTGGGAGGCCGCGCTTTCCGCCAGCCACTGGAAGCTCAACAACCTGATCGCGCTGGTAGATGTTAACCGCCAACAGGCGGACGGAGACAGTCAGGAAGTTCTGGCCACTGAGCCGGTCGATAAAAAGTTTGAGGCGTTTGGCTGGTTTGCTCAGCGCGTGAACGGGCACGATTTGCAGGCACTTGTCAGTGCATTCGATGCGGCCCGGCATCACGCGGGCGATCAGCCACGCGTGATCATTCTCGATACGCTGATGGGGAAGGGAGTGCCTTTCCTGGAAGAGAGAGACAAAAATCATTTCATTCGCGTAGCTGATGCCGAGTGGCAGCAGGCACTTGATGTCCTGAAACGCCATATCTGAAATCACTTCCGACTCAATGAGGCCACTATGACCACTAAAAAACTGACTACATCTGCCATGATTGCTTCAATTGCTGAAGAGGGGCAGGCAACCATTCCGGCTCCCTTTGGCCATGCCCTGGTCGAGCTCGCAAAAAAACACAATGATATCGTCGGCATGTCGGCAGACCTGGCGGCTTATACCGATCTGCATATTTTCTCGCGCGAGTTCCCGGAACGATTTTATCAGATGGGTATGGCTGAGCAGCTGCTGATGAGCGCCGCTGCAGGGCTGGCCCGCGAGGGGGCTACGCCTTTTGTCACCACCTATGCCGTGTTCGCCGCACGACGAGCCTATGATTTCATCTGTATGGCTATCGCAGAGGAAAAGCTTAACGTCAAAATCATCTGTGCATTGCCGGGGCTCACAACGGGATATGGCCCCAGCCATCAGGCAACCGAGGACATTGCTATTTTTCGCGGCATGCCGAACATGACCATCATCGATCCATGCGATGCCATTGATATTCAGCAGGCTATTCCGGCCATATATGAACATGAAGGTCCTGTCTATATGCGCTTGCTGCGAGGAAAAGTGCCGGTCATTCTGGATCGGTTCCCTGACTACAGGTTCGAGGTCGGAAAAGCGAAGCTGCTGGCAGACGGCCATCAGGCGCTGATTATTTCGACTGGCCTAATGACCATGCGCGCCATTCAGGCCCGTGACCTGCTGGAAAAAGAGGGTATCAGCGTCGCGATACTGCACTCGCCAACCATCAAACCCCTGGATGAAGCAACCATTTGCCGTGAGGCGGAAAAACGTAACTGTCTGGTGATCACCGCAGAAAACCACACGGTGATTGGCGGACTGGGCGAAGCCGTAGCCTCCGCGCTGATGCGAAACGGAATATTCCGGCCATTCAGGCAGGTCGGGCTGCCGGATAGATTCCTGGATGCTGGCGCGCTGCCAACGCTTCATGACCGCTATGAGATATCCGCACGTTCACTTGCCTCCAACATTGCATCCTGGATTAAACAATAAAGCATGTCATCCACACGCCTCTGCGTGTGCAGGGGTGTGTGCAACTCTGTTTTAAAGCCTTGCCATTGAAAATTTCCGAAAGATAAAGGGCTTATCATGATTGATAAATTAAAAAGGAAGAGTCAGTACAGATGGTTTGTGATAGCACTCATTTTTATACTCTTTATGGTTGCACAGGCAGACCGGGCAAACATCGGCTTCGCTATTCCTTTTATCCAGAAAGAATATGACCTGACCAATTCAGAGATAGGTCTCATCATCAGCCTGTTTTTTGCCGGTTACGGACTGTGCCAGATCCCGGCGGGCTTTTTTGTTAAACGTAAAGGGATCCGGTTTTCCTATGCCGCCGGTATGCTGTTGACATCCGTCTTCACGTTTATGATGGGCAAAGTTGATTCTGTCTGGCACCTTAAAATTCTGCGCGCGCTGGTGGGCGTCAGCGAAGCTCCCGTCGTGATCAGCTCAACGGCCACCATCAACAACTGGTTTCCAACGAAAGAGAAGGGGACGGCCACGGGCATTTTTCTGGCCGGTTCAAAATTCGGCCCGTTGCTGGTTCCTCCCATCTGTGCCTGGATTCTGATTCATTATGACTGGCGCCATATCTTTCTGTTCTTTTCAATACCGGGAGTCATTCTGGCTTTGGTGTGGTATGTCCTGGTCAGGAATACCCCGGCAGAAAGCCGCTTTGTGAATCAACAGGAGGCGGATTACATCGCGGAAGTCAGCCGTGATGAAGAAGGGAGCAGGCGACGTTTCAAAAGCCGGGCGTTCCGATATGTCTTCATTGACCGCATGATCAGAACGACAAAGCTCACCCCACTCGACTCATCCCGGTCTATTTTCCGATCATGGGATATTTACGGTGCAGCAATCGGTTACATGTGCATGGTGGGGATTGTTGACGGCGTGATTATGTCCTGGCTGCCAAAATATCTTCTGCAGGAACACAAGCTGTCCATCGTGGCTTCCGCGGCGCTGGCTGCCACGCCGTTCGCCGGAAACGTGATAGGGAATCTATGCGGCGGCTGGATTTCGGATAATCTGCTGGCCAGGCGCCGTAAGCCCCTGATGATGTTCAGTGCAGTCTGCACGATTGTGATGACAGGGTTGATGACTATAGCGCCACAGAACCCCTACCTGCTGGGCCTGCTGCTGTTCTGCCTGGGATTTCTGATAGCGCTGGGGTACTCAGCTTACTCGGTATATGCCATGGCTCGGGCGTCCAGGGAAACCTATCCGGTCGCTTACGCGATTATTAACATGGGCGGGCAGCTGGGAGCGGTGTGTATGCCTCTGATCGTCGGAGTATTGCTGGATAACTACAGCTGGAATGCGGTGTTCATCACGCTGGGTATCGCCGCAGCACTTTGTCTGGTGGTGGTCTTTACCATTCGTGAACCTCTGCCTGCAGGTGCTGAACTGGAGTGATAAACAGCCAATGTAACCGGCTGCACGCAGCCGGTTGCACGATCACTGCATAAGCAGATTCATCAGCATATTTTCCCGCTCCCAGTGGGCGAAATGTGCCTCCATGGCTGCCCTGGCGGCATCGGGATCGCGGGCCGCAATGGCCTTAACAATATCTTTGTGATTACTGTTAATGCGGGTTTCCGATTCGTTCAGACCTTTCATGATGCTGCGTCGTTTTCTCAGCAAATCGGCGATGAAAGAAGCGATGCTCTGATAAAAAAGCATGATGACAGGATTATGGGTCATACCAGCCAGCACAAGGTGAAACTGATAGTCTGCCTCAACCTTTTCTTCAAAACCTTCAACCGTCACTATCAGATCGCTCAGGCGTTCGAGTTCGGCAATTTCTTCATCAGATGCATGCGTGGCCGCTTCTTCGGCCAGCATTTTCTCGAACATTTCCCGGGCGTCTTCGATGGTATCGAGCGAGATGTAGCCTAACTGTGAGGCAATATCAAAATAGAGGTTGGCAAATGACAGGCGAGGCATTCTGAGAAACGTTCCGCTTCCCTGATTACGCTCAATAAAACCAAAAAATTCCAGAGAGGAAAGGGCATTTCGGATAATGGATCGCTGAACCCCCATTTTTTCCGCCAGGACCCGTTCAGAAGGCAGTCTGTATATGCCATTTTTATCAATCGCAGCAGTCGCGAGTATCCGTTTGATCAGGGACTGACTTTCTTCGGGGATTCCGGTCATGTTTATCACATAAGATGATTACAGAGGGCGGGTGGGTTACCGAATATCCTAACGCCTGCATCAGGGGATGACAACATAAGAGGCGTGCCGGGCGGAGACAGAACAGCATTCTGAGCAAAAGTTTCTTGTTCTCCCCGCAGGTAATGAAATCAGACCATTACCTGCCGGTCAGATGGTTTCAGGCGTTTCCGCCCGCTATTTTTTTCAGTGCCACGACTTCTGAATGCTCAATATACGGCGGGAGTTCGCTGAAGAGTTTAACGATATGGTCAGCATTCAGATGCTTTTGCAGTAGGTCAAGAGAAGACCATTCTTCGGTCCAGACAAAACGACGGGGATTCTTTGCGTCCTGGTTAAGCTGATAAGTAATGCAGCCTTCTTCACTCAGAGTTCTCGCAATGACGCTGCAAAACATTTCATGAACCTTATCTTCAAAGCCTTCCTTAACGGTAAATAATGCGACGACTGGTACAGTCATAGTGCCTCCTGAATAGTAACAATTGGCTTATTGAGCCTGATCAAACAAGTTATTCACGCCGCTCAGGGCAGACATGAAATCAAGATAGTTGCGCGTCTTTGCACCGAATCGGATGTCATTGACAATCGTGAGCGAGCGCAATAAGGGATAAAGCCTGAAGTCCGATTCATTGATCTCTTCCCAGTACTCCAGGAGAGTCTCGAGTTCACCGAGCTGGCATTCCCTGTGCCTTTCAGGAACCTCCCGCCATACTGCCCATCAACGTAGTGAACGATATCCCTACTCCCAGCCATGAAAGTGCCGTCGTCCTTCTCAAGAATGGGAGCAATCTTTTTACCGACCATGCTGGTGGGCGTTTCAGCATCAGCTTCAGACATAACGCGCAGTTCAAAAGGAATTTTCTTTATCCCGAAAATCATGCGGGCCCGGACGCAGAATGGACAATGCTCGTAAATATATAACTTCATCAAGCAGCCTCCCTGTAGATTCTAGATTACTCACAAGTAACATTACTCAAAAGTAATGTTACTTGTGAGTAATCTTGGTGTCCACACATAATCCTTTATTTTACTTAGCTGTTAGAGAGTGATTACACTAGATGCGTTGCTGATCCAGTTTACTTATCGGAGCCCTGCTTTGTCACATCGCGTTACCCAGCCTCAGAACAGTCCGCAGCCTACCAGAGGCGAAGTAACCCGCCAGCGCCTGCTGGAGCATGCCTGCCGCGAATTCGCCAGACTGGGATTTCACAGCACTAAAGTGAGCAATATCGTCAAAGCCAGCGGGCTAAGCCAACCCACGTTTTACATCTATTTTGACAGCAAAGAAGCCGCATATGAGGAGCTCGTTCATGAGTTTCGCCGCAGACTCAGGATCATCACGAAAGATTTGCTGATCCAAAAGCCCATCGGCGGAGAAGCCTTGGTCAAAAGTCTCCAGTTCAGCTTTATCAGTTTCCTGAGTTTTCTCGCAGAAGATCCGGATCTGACAGAAATTGGTCTGTTCCAGCCGCCGGGCTGCACAGAAACTAAAGCCTCGCTCGCCGTATGGATCGCGGACAACATTGCACAGGAGCAGGAGCTGGGGGTATTCAGCAAGGACGTCGATGCGCTGACGGTCGCGCGATGCTTCGTCGGGATGATCGATCAGGCTGCCAGGGTTCCCCGGGATGAAATGACTTTGGAAGATCTGGCAATGGGCTGTGCGCGTGTGCTGTGTAAGGGCATAGGGCATTGAGTCGGGTTTTACACCCTTAATCGAAAAAGTGGCGGCAAAAAAACTAAAACTCAGACATCTGTCCTACTAATGACACTGATAGAGCCTGCACCTCCACGTCTGCAAAAAATTTAACCATTTCTACCGCATCAACGAGGGTAAATCCCCGTTGCGTGCTGTCTGTGGTCGCGTTTAGCGTCTCACTCGCATAAAGTGTATAGCTTTTCCCGTCTCTTTTTACTGCATGGTTAACTTGCCTGACAGTACTTAGGCTGCATCGGCATGGGTGGGTATGCCGGGGTAATTCCGTGTGGGGTGGGAGGGGCATACGCATGACGGAAAGCTGTGGCCTGCCCGAAGGATAGTGCTAATAAGGCTGCCCGCTCCATGCTTTATCGCTCTGAAGTACGAGTTCGTGCTGCAGGTAAACCTGCTGCGGTTTTTTTTAGCGTGTTCATCCTTCATACACTCTGCTTAAATTTAATTATCGCACTGAGTGTAGCAGCCGCAAAAACGGCACCCGCAGGTGCCGTGATGGCTATCAGATTGTGTCCGGTAACGCGTAGGCGATGACATAATCGCCTTTACCTGTTCTCATGAAATGATGTCCGGTTGCTTCGATCACCACATACTCTTTACCGTTCTGTTCATAAACCATTGGGTTTGCCTGGCCACCTGCCGGCAGCGGCGCTGACCAGACCGTTTTCCCGGTTCTAATATCAATGGCACGGATAAGGTCATCCGTCGCTGCTGCAATGAAGACCAGCCCGCCTTTTGTGACGGCAGAACCCCCATTGTTAGGCGTTCCGATGTTGATCGGCATACCGGTTGGAATGCCAAATGGACCGTTTTTCCTGGCCGTCCCCAGCGGGCGATCCCAGACGGTGTGCCCGGTACGCAAATCAATTGCACGAATGCCACCGTACGCGGGCTCGTTGCAGAGCATGCCGGTAAAGCCATTCTGCCAGCCCGGGTTGATGTTCAGCGCAAACGGCGCGCCGCTCTGAGGTGTCAGCGGACTGGCATGGGTGTCAAGGTTATAGCCAATTTTATCCGAAGGATGGACGTGAAGCTTATCCGCAACGCTCCTTGCCACAAACTCGGTATAGTTAACGGTGTTGTTATAGTTGGCAATGACTAGACCATTCACAGGGTCAACTGAAACGCCACCCCAGTCACTTCCGCCGTTGTAGCCCGGATAGGAAATAAACGGTCTTCCGATTGAGCCCGGCGTATAGGCGCCTCTGTAGTCAGCCTGCTGGAATTTAATCCGGCAGTACAGCTGGTCCAATGGCGTCAGTCCCCAGGTGCTGGCAGGCGTCAGATCCGGTTTGCGCATGCTGTTGAAAGTGGAATATGGCTGGGTCGGCGAACGCTTATCCGGGTCGGTTCCTCCCTGTGGCGCTGGCTTTTCAATCACATCAAACAGCGGCTTGCCATTTTCACGATTAAGAACGTAAAGCTCAGCGTTTTTGGTCGGCAGAATGATAGCGGGAATTTTACTGCCATCGGCCTGAGGATAGTCAACGAGGGTAGGAGGTGAGCCCAGATCGAAATCCCAGATGTCATGATGGGTCGTCTGGAAGTTCCAGCGCGGGAGCCCGGTGTTGATATCAAGTGCTACCAGCGAATCGCCGTACTTCAGCTCAGCAGGGGTACGCGGCGCGCTCCAGTAGTCACCGGAAGGGTTAGCGACAGGAAGATACACCAGCCCCAGTTTTTCATCACCGGTAAACGAGGTCCAAACGTTAGGACTTCCGCGCTTGTAAGCGTCATTGCCGTGCTTGGGCGTGGCGTCCTCTGGATTAGCAGCATCCCATGCCCACTTTAGCTTGCCGGTTCGAACGTCGTAGGCTTTAGTAACGCCTGGCGGGCCAAAGACACGCTGGCCGTCAATGACCTGATGACCAACAACAATCGTATCCCTGATCACTACCGCTCCGGAGGTAATCGAAACGTAGCCGGTGTAGGTTTCACCCATATCCTTAAGGATGGATACCTCACCGTTCTTGCCGAAATCAGTGCAACGGGTTCCGTCCTGCGCATCCACCTCGAATACACGGGCATCCAGCGTGCCCAGAATGATCCTGCGATCGCAGTGCTGATACACGCTGGCGGTGGCAGGAGCGGGCTGCGAAGGTTGTTGAGAGGGTTTCTGAGTACCGTCAAAATAGGCCAGAGAGCGGCATGCGGGGGTATATGGCAGCGCATCCCGGTTAATTTTAGGGTCAAAGCGCCATTTTTGTTTTCCCGTAGTAGGGTCTAAGGCGACTATGTTGTTTGCAGCTGTACAGACATAAAGGAAATCACCCACTTTGATTGGTGTGTTCTCCGTTCCCCAGCGAGCGCCTGGTGGCAAATCTCCCGCATGAGTCTGCCAGGCAACCTTCAATTTACTGACGTTTGCAGGCGTAATCTGTGACGTTGAAGAATAACGTGCTGCAGACAAATTTCCACCATAGGCAGGCCAGTCATTTTTGACCTCCTGTGAAGTGGTTCCGGTACCGGTGTCAGCGGAAAAGTTTTTACCGTCAGGTGCCGGAAAACCATTGGCTTCGGTCGTGTTATGAGGAAGAAATGCCAGACCGCCCGCGCCAATAAAGGTGAGAACCAGTACTCCCGTCACAGCCCCGCTGTGCTTACGCTGCAGGCGTGGAAGCAGCGTTGACAGGTGGAAGGAGAACGCGATCGCCAGCAGCAGTATCAGTGCGAAACGAGGCACCCAGCGCCAGTAATCCGTACCGGATTCAGATATCGTCCAGAACAGCGTGCCGAAGAACAGCAGGCTGAACCAGAGAACCGCAATAGCTTTCCCCCTGAAAAGGGCCACCCCAGACAGAATGCTGAGGACGCCTGCAATGGCGTAATACCAGTTACCTCCCAGCGAGATAAGCCAGACACCGCCGGCAAGCATGTAGATTCCCAACAGCAACAGTATTGCTGCAAGCAGTTTACCGACCCATCCTGGACGGTTCTTGAGGTTTGAAGGTTGATTCACGATTATGACCTTGCCTGTATGAATAATTAAACTAAATAAAGCGCGCAAATTGTTATCACGATGTAAGTATTTTGTCACACCAGTTATTTATATTAAGCACTAATTATCCAACGGGCTTTTAATTCATGAGTGCATGAGAAAAAACTCATCATATTAAAAATGAAAATGTATGCCTATAGTTTTAAGGGGCAGGTGCGCTTGAGTAGTGAGGTATTAATCAGATGGTTGGGTTCATAAAATATCTGCTTTATTTATCTCATAAAGTACGCATCTGAAATTTCGTTAACTTTAAAAAGGGATTAAATATGGGAACTAAAAGCCAAAAGAAATCCGAGCGGTTCATTCCTGCTGAAATAGCTAAGAAACTCCCTGAGACCTCTGAAAGCATGCTGGCGGATGAATATCTGACGGACAGGCCTCAAGCCAGTTGCAGGGTCTTCCGAGCCTACAAAGGTGTTCCCCCGCATTTCCATCAACAGTGTGATGAGTATTTATATGTTGTATCTGGCAGAGGGACGTTCTGGATGGAAGATGAAAGCACCGAGGCCGAGTTTGCTCCGGGTCACCTGTTATTTTTTGAGCGTAACGTGGTTCATGCGCTGCCAACGCTCATTGAAGAGCCCGTCGTTTTCCTGTCCATCGACAGTCCCCGTCGGGAACCTGATGATATCATTTTTGTGAACCCTGAGGACGGCTCTGCGTCTGATTTTATGCTACGTAACGGGCAGGGATAGCGCGCAATTGCCCGATGTTCTGCCGTGAGTGTTCTGGCGACAGAGGTCGGGCAGGCCACATATCAAAGCTGTACCTGTCATGCGTGGCATGGTCTTCTGACACAGAGTTCAGTTAGTGTGATTTCATTCAAAAGCAATAAGTCAGCTAAAGCCGATTTGGAAATCAGTATTTGTTTCAACCGATTCACCATTAATCGCATTTTCCAGACTGAGTGAATTTTTTCACCTATAGCCATGGCATTATCAATTAACTCATCCAAATCATGATCTGTCACCACGACCGCATTTCCGTCTTTATTCTTTCCGCCACGATGCACCAGATGTTAACGTTTTAACGTAGCTAATTCGATAGCATCAATTGGCGCTTCGCAGATAAATATCAAAGGTGGTTTTAAATCGCTTTTTTAATACGAGCAGCATTATGCTAACTAGCGCTGATATGATGCTCCTTCACTACTTTGATAAGCTCTTCCCTGATTTTTCAACCGCTTCTCCTTTGAAGGTAGGGGCGATGATCTCTTTGCTGAATTTGAGCTCGGTTTTGTACTTTTCAATAAATTCGGCAATGTATTAATCATCTTTATTAATACGCATTAATGAATAATTCAACAAAGAGCGTTTCATAGGCCGTATTGACATTCGTGTACAAGATACTAAACCGATGATCTTTTCGCTCATTTTTAAAATCACCGTCAGCCAGAGATCTTATACCTTCAACTATTAATTTCTCATTCAGAGCCGTCGCATCCGCTTATGGCAGGAAACGGACGCGCGCGTCAGGCTCGCTATGAGCGAATAGCGGACATACAAGGCCATCAATTTAGATGACAACATGGCCTTGATATATCGTCAAATTAGTGGCGTTTTTCTTTCGATATTTTTTAAACAGATTCAAATTTCATTTGTTATGACTCCTGCATCTTAACGACTACTTTGCCCTTCGCGTGCCCCTGACCCAAATAGGCAAGAGCTTCTTTTGCTTCTATAAAAGGGAATACATTGTCGATCACTGGCCTGATTTGTTCTGCCTCAATGAGTTTGCCGATTTGGGCGAGCTGATCGCCATCAGGACGGACAAAAAGAAATGAATAAATGAGGCCTCGATTTTTTGTAAGACGTATGATCTTGCGGCTCATCAGCCCGAAAACTAAACGCAGCAGGACGTTGAGTCTCCGCGACCGGGCGAACGCAGCATCTAATGGACCGATGAGAGAAACAATCTTTCCACCCGGCTTGAGAATTTGAGTGGATTTTTCAATTGAATCGCCTCTGATAGTGCCGAGAACCACATCGTAACCGCTCAGCTCGTTTTCAAATTCCTGCTTTTTATAATCAATCACTTCGTCTGCGCCCAGATGACTCACCCACCCGGCGTTGTCTGTGCTGGTTGTCGTGGCCACCTGTGCGCCAAGGTGCTTCGCCAGTTGGATGGCAAAACTGCCAATCCCCCCGGAACCTGCCGGGATGAAGACCTTCTGACCAGGCTGCAACCCGGCTCGCTCTGTCAGCGCCTGCCAGCATGTGAGGCTCACCATCGGGAGCGAAGCCGCCTGCACGAAATCCAGGTTCGTGGGTTTTATGGCTGCAGCGCTCTCTGGCACCACTGCAAACTCCGCAAGAGAACCTATTCCCGTGTCGAAAGTGCTGGCGAAAATTTCGTCACCTGGCTTGAACCGCATCACTCGACTCCCCACGGCGATGACAACCCCGGCTAAATCGCTTCCCAAAGTAGCGGGGAGTTTAAAATGCAAAACCGGTTTGAATATTCCGGTTGGGATCATGTTATCAATCGGGTTCAGACCCACAGCGAAAACTTTTACCAGAATTTCATTATCATCGGGGGAAGGGCAATCGATGTTATCGAATCCCAGCTCAGGGGATTTACCATAGCGTTTAAACGTAAGTGCTTTCATCGTCTTATTCTTCATTTATTTTTTCGCATCAAGCTGAAGACTTTTGCGCACCACATTATCCAGGAATGACGCAGGGGCGAATCTGAGAATAAAATTCAATTGACCTGCCAGCCTTCCCGCCGTGTAGCGCACCTTCGGGCGTAAAGTCTGAGCAGCTTTAACCACCACGTCAGCCACCACCTCCGGACTTTCCGCCTCAGCCATTGCCTTACTCACCACTTTCGTCAGCTTAGCCCGGATCTGGTCATACTCCTGAAGCTTTGCATCCGCCTCGATATTATTGGCTTCAAACTGTGTTTTCATGTAGGCAGGTTCGATGACAGACACTCTGATGCCCTGTGTGCGCAGTTCATGATCCAGTGCTCCGGTATACCCTTCGACCGCATG
The DNA here is from genome assembly GCF_040255075.1 of Pantoea sp. BJ2. Taxonomy (NCBI): domain Bacteria; kingdom Pseudomonadati; phylum Pseudomonadota; class Gammaproteobacteria; order Enterobacterales; family Erwiniaceae; genus Pantoea; species Pantoea sp. BJ2. The sequence continues at coordinate 703,288 of NZ_CP158293.1, read as the reverse complement.
CTTACTGGCAGCATAAAGTGCCACATACGGCAACGGAACGATGCCGAGGATCGAACCGATATTGATGATGCGTCCGCTGCCCTGACGGCGCATATGAGGGATCACTGCGCGGCTCAACCTGACGATGCCCAGAAAGTTGGTGTCGAAAATGTGTTTGACCTGTTCAACAGAACTCTCTTCCGCCGCCGCTGGAGCAACCCCAAAGCCCGCATTATTGACCAGAACATCGATTCGCCCCTCCAGACGCAGCAACTCCTCAATGGCGGCCTCAACAGAAGCGTCGTCCGTCACATCCAGCGCCAGTAAAGGAAATGGATGCTTTCCCGCCTGAGCGCCACGACGGCTCGTACCATATACCGTAAATCCTGCGGCTAAAAGTTTATGACCAGACGCTTCGCCGATACCCGAGGACGCGCCGGTAACCAGTGCAACACGTTTTTTTGCCATGCTGAATAAGGCCTTCATGAGATGTTTCAGGTTTCTCATCGCTGATGAGACGACAGGCTGTAATGGATTTATGTCGGATTTACCGCTGTGCAGAACAGCCGGAAGACCGTTCTGCACAGGACACCTCATTGATTACAGTGCTTTATATCGTTCTGCGGATTCATCTTGTTTGATGTCTGAAAGCAGAGCCTGACGCGAAGCATCGAGGGTGTCCCAGCGGGCAGCAACATGTAAAGGCGGAATGGTAACCCGTTCACGGCGGTCAAAACCTACCAGTGCGGCATCCACTAACTCGCCCACTTCCATGAATTTTGCCGAGTTAGTGATGTCGATACCCGCACGGTCCCAGATTTCCGTGTAAGTGCCGGCAGGGAGCACCGCCTGGATATAAATGCCTTTAGATGACAGCTCGACATTCATTCCCTGAGACAGAAAAAGCACGAAGGCTTTGGTGGCGCCGTAAACCGTCATGGCAAATTCTGGGGCGAGGCCGACGATGGAACTGATGTTGACGATCGATCCCTCGCCTGCTTGCACAAAGCGTGGTGCCACGGCACTGGCAAGTCTCGTCAGCGCAGTAACATTAAGCGCGATAAGGCTTTCTATTGAATCAGGTGTCTGCTCTGTAAAACTGCCGGACTGTGCAATACCCGCGTTATTGATAAGAATGCCAATCTGCGCGTCTTCACGCAGGCGAGCTTCGACCACAGCTAAATCGCTCGTTTGCGTAAGGTCAGCAGGCAAAACATCGACAGAAATGCCATTTTCCTGTCGCAGACGATCGGCCAGTATTTCTAACTTCGTTTTGTCGCGCGCAACCAAAACCAGGTCGTGGCCCCGGCGAGCGAACCGTTCAGCGTAAACCGCACCAATACCCGTGGATGCGCCTGTAATGAGAACTGAAGCTTTAGTCATAATTTGATCTTCTTTATTAAAGTGTAAACAGAATTCGCCATGTGCGATGTATGAAGAACCGTCACACCGGTGCTTTACTTACTGGTCTCAGTCAGCGACGGGTAATCGGTATATCCCGCTGCGCCACCGCCATAAAGTGTTTCAGGATTGATTGAGGCCAGAGGTGCGCCCGTCTTCAGCCTTTCGACCAGATCGGGATTGGAGATGAACGGGCGACCAAACGCGAACAGATCGGCTTTACCCTGCGCAAGCTGAGCGGACGCCAGTTCCAGGTCATAGCCATTGTTGCCAATGTAGGTGTTTTTAAAACGCTGGCGCAGGGAGTCGTAATTGAACGGGGATACATCACGCGGGCCGCCCGTCGCACCTTCAACTACATGGAGGTACACGATGCCTAATGCGCTGAGTTGGTCAGCGACGTAATCATATTGCTGCTGCGGATCACTGCACGAAATCGCATTAGCAGGAGAAACCGGTGAAATACGTACGCCGGTGCGGTCAGCACCAATCTCATCTTTTACAGCCGCCGTGACTTCCAGAAGCAGGCGCGCACGATTCTCAACAGAGCCGCCGTATTCATCAGTTCGCTGATTTGCGCCATCTTTGAGGAACTGTTCCAGTAGATAACCATTCGCGCCGTGAATCTCTAAGCCGTCAAAGCCGGCGGCAATGGCATTGGCCGATGCCGTTCTGAAATCGTCGATAATCCCCGGTATTTCCTGCAACTCCAGCGCACGTGGCTCAGAAACATCAGCAAAGCCATTGTTCACAAAGGTTTTTGTCTCGGCGCGAATGGCAGACGGCGCGACCGGTGCAGCACCACCCGGCTGTAAATCGACATGAGAAATTCGTCCTACGTGCCATAACTGTACAAATATGCGCCCACCTTTGGCATGCACCGCGTCAGTCACTTTACGCCAGCCATCGATCTGAGCCTGCGTGTAGATCCCCGGCGTATCCTGATAGCCCTGCGCCTGTGCGGAGATCTGCGTGGCTTCAGTGATCAGCAATCCTGCTGTGGCACGCTGGGCGTAGTAGGTCGCCGCCAGTTCGCCCGGTACCAGCCCCGTTCCGGCCCGGTTACGTGTCAGCGGTGCCATCACGATGTGGTTGGCCAGTGTTAGTGAGCCAAGTTCATAGGGTTGAAATAATGTCTGATTCGTCATGCTTATTCGCCCGTTAATGGTGGGTTGAGGTGTCAATATAATGATGATGATCATAATCTATAATGTCAACTCGTTTGATTACGGTCATCATCAATGTATACTTAAACTCAATTTTTAAGAGGGGCAGGAAAGCATGAAAGTGTCGAAAGAGCAGGTTCGGGAAAACCGGACACGCATTGTTGAAACGGCCTCAGAACTCTTTCGCGAACGCGGTTACGATGGCGTGGGCGTGGCGGAACTGATGTCAGCGGCAGGCTTAACCCATGGCGGGTTTTACAAGCACTTTGGTTCAAAAGCAGACCTGATGGCGGAAGCGATGAGCTGCGGATTTACGCGTACTGCAGAAAGCACGGCAGATGTGGACCGGGAAAAATTTATTGCATACTACCTCTCCCGACAACATCGCGATGATATGGGAAAAGGGTGCGTGATGTCAGCACTGGGCACCGATACATCCCGTCAGTCTGAATCAATCAAGGCGACATTTGCCGCCGGACTTGAACGCCAACTCGCCGTTTTAGGAACTGAAAATGGCACGCGCGCTGACCTGATAGATACCATCGCCCATCTTGTGGGTGCACTGGTGTTGTCTCGTGCCTGCCCAGATAATTCCGCTCTGGCTGATGAAATTCTGGATGTCTGCCGTGCGCGTCTTGTTAATCATGAAGCCAGTGAGGATTGAATGTGTTGGGCTTAGGGGACTTTTTTTCAGCAGTGCATATAAATAAATCATCAACGTCTGCTTCTGGCACAGGGCTGCTGTTGCAACCCTCGCTAGTTAGACTTCAATCGATTCAGATATCTCCAGGGCATCATCGACTTTAATGCCCAGGTAACGAACTGTGCTTTCGAGTTTTTTATGGCCCAACAGAAGCTGGATTACCCTCAGATTTTTTGTTTTTTGTAGATTAGATAAGGTTTAGTCCTGCGCATAGAATGCGTGCTGTAAAGCGAATCGTAGAGACCGAGCTTCTCAATCCATCCGTGAAAAATACGGTTATATTGCCGGGTTGAGATGTGGCGTTCTGAGCCAACGCGAGACTGGAATAGATAGTCGCCATTTCGCAGGTGAGCCATTTTGATCTTGGCCGCTACTGCCCCCTGCGCAGTATGAAGAATACAGAGTAGCCACTTTAAGTAAGGCGGAATGTGTCAAACTTTTCGATGAAACTAACCACAAAAAGTTCATCCTTAGCCACGAACGCAGTTTCATGAAGCCGTTGCTATCTGATAAACAGCATTAACCTGTTGTAAGATGCACTGAGATAAATAGACGAGCTTAGCCAGGTGAAACTGCATAACTCAGATAATATCTGCTTCTGCCAAAAAGTGTAATGACGTCAGGCCAATGTCCCATATTAGCGAGAAGCGGAAGCCAAATTGCTTTCCTTTGCGGGTCAGGGGGTGCCAACAAAGCTCGGCAATATTCAGGAAACATATTTGTTGAATCCGGTAAATCTCAGTGCTAAAAGAAAAGAGCAGTTTTTTTGGATTCGTTGTGTTTCCTGTTCCTGATACCCAACCCATAAGAGAAAGTCAGAAAATGATTAAGTCAGTTCATCCAGTTACAACCGTTACCACCACCGGAACTTTCGGCGGCGTGGGCGTATCTGTGACTGGCTCCTGACAAAACAGACTCTGACTCCCCGCCAAACCGGACGGGGAAGAAAATTTCTCCGTTCATGACTCACTGAATGGAGATACATCATGATTTCATCTGAAAATGCGCTTTTAGTTATCGATATGCAGCAGGGACTTTTCCGTGGCCCCGCCTCACCGTATTTTGCCGACTCGGTTCTGTCTAACATCTGCTTGCTGATTGAAAAAGCGAGGCAGGCTAAGGTGCCCGTATTTTTTGCCCGCCACACCGGACCTGATGATTCTCACTTCTCTGAGCAAAGTCCGTTGACACAACTGATACCCGAAATGAATGTGAACGCCGAGCACGATGTCGTGTTTATCAAAAAGCACCCCAACTGTTTCCGGGATACGAACCTGCAGCATCAGCTTAGCCAGCGAGGTGTTAAGGAACTGGTTATCGCCGGGATGAAAACAGAATTCTGTGTGGACACTACCTGCCGCGCAGCACCGGAACAGGGATTCAGTACCGTGCTGATTTCAGATGCGCACACGACAATGGATAACAATTACCTTTCCGCAAATGAAATCATCAGCCACCACAACGTCACACTAGCTGGCCCGTTTGTGTCGCTCGCGACAGCAGCTGACTGGGCCTTTCACTCTGAGAAATGAGTTGAGACTGAGAGCCGCCCTCAGGGCGGCTAAGGTGCTTAAAGTCCGCTTCAGGCACGAAGCAGAAGTGCGTCTTAGACAAGGTCCGCTATGAGCGAAAAGCGGACATTATTTTGGGGGCGGAAACGTCGTAATGACTCAACCGTTAGGGAGTTTTAATTTTGCTTGTTATGGTAAAGATCCCAGCGGTTGCCGTACAGGTCCTCAAATACAACTACTGTTCCGTACTCCTCTTCGCGAGGCTCTTGGGAGAATGTAACGCCTTTTAATTTCATGGAGTTGTAGTCGCGCCAAAAGTCATCAGTTTGCAGAAAAAGGAATACCCTTCCACCACATTGATTGCCTATAAAATCTTCCTGCCTCTCATTTGAAGCGCGTGCCAGTAGAAGATTGCAATCGCTTTCCGGGTTAGGTGTGATTACGACCCAACGTTTACCCTGCTGAGGTGTATCTTCAACGAGAGTAAACCCCAGCGTTTCCGTGTAATACTCAATTGCCCGATCATAGTCATCAACGACTATGGCCACATATCCCATGCATCGCTTCTGCGTTCTCATTTCTGTTCCATTAGGTTTCAGACATAACTACCAAGAAACATTTTTTTAACATAAATGATCCTTAGTTGCATTATGGGTTTGTCCAAAGCACTGAAGTCTGCTTTTCGCTCATAGCGGACATGGGCCTGCACAACGTCCGTTATGAGCGAAAAGCGGACGTCTCAGCTTTAAAAAGTTGATGTCGATTTTAAATTACAAATGATCCGGTATTAGTTTGGCGTACCGGATCATCAATAATGACTAAATTTTCTATGGTTCTAAAGCACATGTGGTCGATGCAATCAAACCACCCTTTACAGCGGTAAAGGGGAATAAGCAGGAAAATCGTTATAACCTCGCGCGTCCCCGCCAAAGAAGGTGTCGCGGTTAAATGCGGTCAATGGGAATGCATGGCGAATACGCTCTGGCAGGTCGGGGTTTGAAGTGAAAAGGCGACCAAAGGCGATGAGATCAGCGTCACCCTGTTGCAGCATACTTTCTGCATCATCCGGCTTGAAACCGCCTGCCGCAATAATGGTTCCCTGATAAAAAGCACGCAAATCTCGGCTTGCGACCGGTTCGGAATAATGTCCTGACTCCCTGTCATCTGGACCGACGATACGGGGTTCAATAATGTGCAAATAGGCCAGCTCTAACGGGTTCAATTGCTCGACCAGATAGCGGAAAGTCGCCGTGGGATTACTGTCATGCATATCGCCATAGATACCGCTCGGTGAAATACGTAAGGCAACGCGTCCCGGCCCCCACACAGCATTGAGTGTTTCCACTGACTCCAGCAAAAAACGCGCACGGTTTTCAAGGCTGCCACCGTAGTTATCAGTGCGCTGATTGCTGCCATCCAGCAGAAACTGTTCAGGTAAATAGCCATTGGCTGCATGCAACTCGACACCATCAAATCCAGCGGCTTTGGCTCGAAGGGCGGCCTGTCGCAGCTCATCCATAAGACCTTTTATCTCACTCGTTTCTAAAGCACGGGGCTCAGGAAAAAGTTTGCCCTCATACGCGCCTTGGGGATTTTTAACCACGCCATAGGTATCTCTGGCGATCAGCGCAGAAGGGGCGATGGGCTGGCGGCCTGCTGACAATTCAGGCAGCGACTGGCGGCCCGGATGCCAAAGCTGAAGTACGATTTGACTGCCACGAGCATGTACCGCCTCGACTAATCGTTGCCAGCCCGACTGTTGTTCATCAGTAAAAATACCCGGAGCATCTTCATAAGCGTTAGCAAAGGGAGACACAGCGGTTGCTTCAGCGATAAGTAGTCCTCCCTGACTTGCACGCTGGCGATAGTATTCAATCATTAATTCGCCCGGGATACCGCCCTTTACGGTTCGCATGCGCGTGGTGGGCGCCATCACCACGCGGTGACTCAGCTGTAATTTTCCAGCAGAAACAGGTAACAGTAACGTCTTCATAATATTCCCCTCGCAATGAGGAAGAGCTCCTGTTCACAGGGAGTTCCTCGTTATGGTCATTATCAAGTTCAGTGGTTTACTTTATCGGTGGTGGCTAGCCATCAGGCCTGTTGCTGAGCCATGGTGTGTACAACCTGGGCCGCGCTTATTCCCTCAAGGGCCAGACCATAACCAATGCCTTCTTCTAACAGTCGTTTCAGGCGTTGAGTCAGTGCAATACGGGTATAACGCGAGGTCAGCGGCGGAAGGGCGGCAATACCGTCAGCAATTTCATGTGCACGAGCAAGGAGGTTGTCTGCGGGAACAATTTCGTTCACGACCCCCCACTCTTTCGCCGTCTGTGCATCAAGCACCTGACGGGTAAGCAGGAAGTAACGACCGCGTATTGAGCCAATGACTTCTGGCCACAAAATGTGAACGCCATCGCCGGGAACAATACCGAATTCGAAATGGGGTTTATCCTGGAAAACCGTCTCTGGAGTTGCCAGTACGATATCGGTCAGCAAGGCATATTCGCTATGAAGCAGCACCGGGCCATTTAACGCGGTGATCATCGGGACTTCGATATCCAGAATGTTGCTGAGCACCTTTTTGCCTTCACGCAGGATTTTATCGAAACCGAGCGGACTGAAGAAATCGAACCCTTCCGGGCTGATGGCGTCCATAAAGGCATCACCTGAGCCGGTGAGGATCACCGCGCGGTTTTCACGGTCTTCGCCGATGGCGTGAAAAAGGGAAACAAACTGTTCGTGGGTGTGGCCATCAAAAACCAGTTTTTCACCGGCTGTGTGGAACTGGACTTCCAGTACGCCATTGGGTTTGCGCGTCAGGCGGGCATTGGCAAAGGCATTACGATAAGAGTCAAACGTTGTCATGGAGGCGATCCTTGTTGTTTCCAGCCCGGAGTGGCTGGCCGTGAAACAACACTATTCCATTCCCAATAAAATGGGATCGCCTCATGATTAGATAACAGCTATTCCCATAAGGAATAGCTATAGCTATTTTTTCGCCATGATGGTTTCTACAAAGCCGGCGAACTGTCGTGCTTTGGCGCTTGCCAGACGGCCATTAGGGAACACGGCCCACAAATCGATGGATGGCAGCTGCCATGCCGTTAGCACTTTTCTGACCGCGCCGCTTTTAAGTTCCCCTGCAAACATCCAGTCAGAAGCAATGCACAATCCCATATGACTGAGCACGGCAGCGCGCTGACCTTCGGCGGCACTGACTCGAATGCGCCCTCTCAAAGAAATGGGAATAACCGCGTCCTCACGGGTAAATGACCACAGGCTTGGCTGAGGGTTATAAAGAACGGCATCATGTTCTGCCAGTTCGGCTGGCGTGCTGGGCTCCCCTTTGCTGGCAAGATAGTCTGGCGTGGCGATAACGGATCGTGGACTTGTCGCCAGTTTACGGGCTACGGCAGTAGAGTCGGGCAGGTTTCCCATCCTTAACGACACGTCAACACCTTCGGCAATCAGGTCAATCACCCGGTCATCAAGAATGACGTCCACATCCAATTCGGGGTGTTCCCCAAGAAAACGTGGAAGCTGAGGAATGACATGCAGCCTCGCGAACGTGGTGGCTGCTGAAATGCGTAATTTTCCGGACAGCCCTTTTCCCGCGCCTCTGGCGGCCAGTTCAGCCTCGTCTGCTTCCTGCAAGGCGAGACGCGCCCGCTCGTAAAATCGCTGGCCTGCCTCGGTTGGTGTCAGGCCATGGGTTGAACGGGTCAACAAACTGGTGTGTAAGCGGGCTTCTAGCTGAGCCACAATTTTCGATACGGCAGGTTGACCGATGTTGAGCTGTCTGGCCGCAGCTGAAAAGGACCCTGTATCAACTACGCGAATAAACGTGGCCATAGCCTGAAAGCGATCCATCTCATTCCCCTGAAGAATAGTTGTTATCCCGGCAGGATATCTACCATTCCCGTGACGTGCCAGCCAATATCTTGCACAGCACCTCGGGAATGGCCCGGCGGTAATTTAAACCAGGAAAGGATCATGATAGATATCTATGCATTTGCTACGCCTAACAGCATCAAAGTGCCGATTGCGCTGGAAGAACTCGGTCTTGATTATATTTTACACGCTGTGAATGTGCGTAAAGGAGAGCAGAAATCGGCTGAATTCATCACCCTTAATCCTAACGGCAAAGTCCCGGTGCTTGTCGATACGGATGCCGGTTTCGGGAAGCGGGTGCTGACCGAATCCGCCGCTATTCTGGTTTATCTTGCCGAAAAGAACGGAAAACTTTTGCCTGCCGCTGGCCTGGAAAGAGCGCGCGTATTTGAGCAGTTATTTTTTCATGCTTCTGGACTGGGGCCTGCTTTTGGTCAGGCCGGATTCTTTCTACGTCAGGCAGCTGGGCCGCAACCGCTGGCAATGCAACGTTTTTCATCAGAAGCCGACCGTACAGTAAAAGTGCTGGATAGCATCCTTGCCGATCATGAGTTTGTCGCTGGAGAGGCATTTTCGATTGCCGATATCGCGCACTTTGGCTGGTTGTGGCGTCGCGAGTTTGCTGGCGTAAGCCTTGAAAACGCACCGAATGTTACACTGTGGTTTGAACAGATGGCGGCACGCCCTGCCGTCAAGCGCGCGATTGAACGCGTTAACGCGCTCGCCTCAGTTTGAGGCGCTGCACTTTAGAATATCTGAGAGATGGTTTTTAACCCTGTTCCGGCGCTCTGTCCCTGAGATCAATAACTGGAGTAAATGATGAAGAAAACATTTCTGATTACCGGTGCCAGTAAGGGCATCGGGCTGGCACTGTCCCATCGGCTTGCCGGTGCGGGGCATCAGGTGGTTGGACTGGCGCGAGGCGCTAACCCACACTTTCCCGGTACCTTAATCAACGCAGATCTGGCAGACGTTGAGCAAACCCGCCAGACCTTTGAATCCTTGAGTCAGCAATTCGTCTTTGACGGGATAGTAAACAACGTCGGGCTGGTAAAGCCACAGCGCCTTGGTGAAATCGATTTAATCCAGTTTGACGATGTGATGCGCGTCAATCTCTTCCCGGCGATACAGGGAACTCAGGCTATTCTGGCTGGAATGAAGGATCGGGGCTGGGGAAGGATCGTCAATATTTCCAGTCTTACCGTGCTGGGCAGCGTTGAGCGGACCGCGTATGCCGCAGCTAAAGCGGCCTTGATTAGTTTCACCCGTAACTGGGCTTTGGAACTCGCTCAGACCGGAATTACCGTGAATGCCGTGGCGCCCGGTCCTACTGAAACCGAACTTTTCAGGGCAAACAATCCGCCAGGAAGTGAGGGTGAGGCGCGCTATCTTGCGGGTGTACCTATGAAACGGTTTGGGCAACCGGTTGAGATCGCTGCAACAATTGCCTTTCTGATGTCGGAGGATGCGGCCTTTATAACAGGACAAACCTTATATGTTGATGGCGGTGCATCGATAGGCAACCTAATTTTTTGATAGGTAAAAATCGAGGCCAGAATCAAATTTTGCCCCTTCAAGTGACTTAATAGCGGCATGCTGTTATGTCCGCTGTTGGCGAGAAGCCGACATGCATACTGCACGATCCACTTTAACCACGAAGCAGGTCATGTGTTTACAGCTCTGAGAGCGTTGAGAAGAAAGCAAAGTATGATGACTCAATACTCACCTATAATTGCCCGACTGAAGACGGAGTGGTAAATATTGCCTATGCATTTTCAGACGCGCCCACGCGTATGGCATGAGCATCATATGTCGCTGGATAATACCTGCTCGATAAAAAGCACGAAGCGAAACGCCGTGTCGAGATCGGCGATGTTTAATGCGGGTCACTAAAGATCCTGAACTCATCAGCCGATAAATAGAGATCAGCTCTTGCGGCCCTAAGATGCCTCATAACAGGCTCTGGCAGTGCTGCGATGGAAAGCATGACGTTATCATTATCAGGCACTTTTTTAGCACCTGATGGGTTTTAGCAGCAGAAATAAATGTGTTCAGCATCATCGGCAAACAACGGAATCACCAGCATGAATATCGCGATCAAACCCACACTTTCTGCCGTTTGGTCGACGGATGCACGGGGCATTTGCATTGCCAGCCAGGAAAGCCCTGAAGGCTTATTGCCACTACTTAAAGGCATAACGCTTGGTGAGTGGCTTAGCCTTGCGCTGGTAGAGGAAGATGCAAAAATCGCGATGCAGCTGACAGCGGCATTAGAGTTTAAGACGCCTTTTAATATAGAGGTGCCGATCAAGTGTCTGGATGGAACGATGCGCCATGTGATTGTTTCAGGTCTGCCGGCATGCCAACCAAGTGATTCTCATACACAGTTTAGCGGCTTCGTTTTAGATGTTACCGGACAGCGCAAAGCCCTTCAGGACGCGCTGCGTACGGCGACAGAATATCGTCTGTTGATAGAAAACAGTACTGATCTGATCGCCCACTGTGATGCGGATGGTCGGTACGTTTCGATCTCTCCTTCGTATAGCGAAATGATAGGCTGGTCAGCCGATGAAATGGTGGGCCAGCTGGTGGTGGATTTCCTGCATATCGACGATCAAAAGCCTGCTGCGGCAGTTCTGGCAAATATCTTCAACGGTGCTGAGTTACCAGACGTCGTCGAGGTGCGCAAGCGGCATCGTAACGGTCACTACATTACACTTGGCACTAAGGCCTGTGGCGTAAGCGATCCCTCTACAGGTAAAAATATCGGAGCAGTGCTGGTTTCGCGTGACATCACCCGGGATAAAGAAAAGATGTTGATGCTTGAGCTGCTCGCGACCCGCGACACCTTAACCGGACTGCCAAACCGAGCCTGGATCAACGACAAAGTGCAATCCATGCTTACGCACGTAGAAGATCCTGCGTATACGACTGTCCTGTTTATCGATCTGAATGGATTCAAAGCAGTTAACGATTCGATGGGGCACGCAACAGGGGATATGTTGCTGCAGCAGGTAAGCGAACGGCTACAAAGTTGCATGCGCCAGGGCGACTCGTTAGCACGCCAGGGAGGAGACGAGTTTGTCGTGGCAGCAACGTGCAGTAGTCATGATGCTGCAGCCGGTATTGCACTGCGCCTCATAGACGGCCTGAAAGCTCCATTTGCTATTAATGGCGTAGAAGTAAAGATCGGCGCATCGATTGGCATCAGCCTGGCACGATTTGGGACAAAAACGGTAAAAACCTTATTTGAAAATGCCGATACAGCGATGTATCAGGCTAAAGCACGACGTGATGGGTCATATCAATTTTTCCAACCTGATACGCTGCCAATGTGAGATTAAGCCAGCCCGTTTCACATGCTCTCTTCGGCGCTCAACTTCTTTTCCATTTAGCATGATCTTCAAATATGTGATGAAGTTGGCCAGAGGAGGGCATGCCGGTCGCCGTTACCACGGTGAGGACAAAATAGGACAGACTTTCAGTATGATTATGGCGTTTGCTGGTATTACAGGAAGCTGTCGTTTCCTTTTCAATCCAATCTGAGTAATGGTAAGAGCGTAACATAAGTTAAATTTTCTCGAAGTAAGCGTGTTTTTAAAACACGCTTCGTTTTTAAAATAATGTAACTAAAAAAATATAAAATATTTTCCCTAAAATAAAGGTTAATTTAAATTGAGTTATTTACGGAGTTAAATTAATCCAAAGCATTTAAAAATGCCAAATTTAACTTAAGTAAACCGTGATAACTCAAGCAGTTCTTATATTTTCCGTGCGTGATGAATTTGAGTGAAGCCCTTATTAATTTGTCGCGCAGGCAGGGTTAATTTCACTGTCTATAATTCCTTTTCTTCGGCAAAGCATCTTGAACTTTAAGAGAATTATAAATGAAAATATCTACACGTCTGGCTGCGGGTTTCAGTCTGCTCATTATTCTTTTCGTATTGTGCACGGGGATTGCTCTGAACGCATTATGGCAGGCGCGGGATGGGATGGAAGATACGGTCAATAACAAGATGAAGCGCTTTACGCTGGTTCAGGATATGCGGGGAATTGCTCGAGATATGGCCATTGCCGTTCGCAACCTGGCTTTACTGAGCGATCCCGTAGAAATGCAGCCTGAATGGCAAAGATTAATCTCGCAGCAGAAAAATTATATTGAGAAGCGCCGTGAGCTGGTGGATAGCATGAGGATCAATGTTTCCTCTCACGGCAAGGAGGCTCTTGAAAAAGTCGTTGCCTCTGAGAGCGCCGCGATGGAGACGTTAATGATCGCAGGTCAAATGGGACTCGATAACCGTCAGCAAGAAGCAACGGTTTACCTCATGAAAACTGCGCGACCGGCGCAACAGGCATTAATGGGATCGCTGGATGCGCTAACAAACATCGAAATGACACTCAGCAAGGATACGATGGCTGAGAATAGTGCATCCACGACACGTACAGCGTTTATTTTATTAATAATGGCGGCGCTCTCAGTGATTATTTCTGTGGTGACCGGTTATTTAATCGTACGTGTACTGATGCGTCAGCTAGGCGGCGAGCCCGCCGAGGCACAGGCACTTGCGGCAGCCATCGCCGCGGGGAATCTGACAACCTCAATAACCTTGCGCCGTAACGATAAGCACAGCTTACTGGCATCGTTAGATCGTATGCAGGAGAGTCTACGTGGACTGGTATCACAAATTAAAGACTCGGCTGGATCCGTTGCTTTAGCCGCGGATGAGATATCAAAAGGTAACACTGAACTTTCATCCCGCACTGAACAGCAAGCCGCTGCGCTTCAGGAAACGGCCGCGAGTATGGAGCAACTCACGGCAACGGTGAAAAGTAATACTGCAGGTGCACAGCAGACGGCACAAGTTGCACGTGGGACAGCAGAGCTGGCGCGAGCAGGCGAGGCGGATGTGCAGAAAATGTCTGATACGATGAACGAGATTTCTCTCAGCGCGACAAAAGTGAGGGATATTACTTCCGTCATCGAAAGCATTGCCTTCCAGACCAATATTCTTGCACTCAATGCCGCCGTTGAAGCTGCTCGCGCCGGTGAAGAAGGAAGGGGATTTGCCGTGGTTGCCGGTGAAGTCAGAACGTTAGCACAACGAAGTGCGACTGCTGCACGGGATATCAAACAACTCATTGAGCAGGCCGTAGGGCAGGTGGAAAGTGGTGTGAACGTGGCGACAGGAACCGGGCAGAGCATCATGAAAATCGTCAGCATGGTAGGTGAGCTTGCGGATGCGATGGACGAGATATCTCTGGCTTCTTCTGAACAAATGCAGGGAATTTCACAGGTCAGCATTGCCGTCAGCCAAATGGATGGCGTAACGCAGAACAATGCTGCGTTGGTTGAAGAGTCCTCCTCTGCGTCGCAAGAGCTTTCTGCTCAGGCACATGCGTTACGAGGCATGGTTGAAGCGTTCCAGGTTTAATATTTTCATTTACATTGGGGCTCTTATTTAATCTGGGCCCCGCATTGTTTGAATTCTTTTCGTTCGACTCCGTGTGAAAACAGCCTTAGGCAAGCTTACTCTGTGGCTCTTCCTGTTAAGGATGGGTCGCTGAGATGGCGCTAAATACGTTGTCAGTGACGATGGCCGGGTATTACCGAAATATGAACTGCTCAGTGAACAATAATCACGATGCCAACAATGTCCGCTCCTGCCATAGTGGACGCTGTGCATGACAGCGTCCACTATGAGCGAAAAGTGGGTCTTCGCGTTTAAAGCAGGGTTTATTAACATTGTCGATGGATGGCAATGCAATCAACTCAGGATTGCCTGGGCTTAGCATTCAGCCTTTATTTACCCTTTTCAGCAAGCCGCTAAGCTTTTGCACAGCCGATGTGATAATCACAAAAAATACGGGCACAAAGAAGATGGCCAGCAGCGTACCGCTAAGCATCCCGCCGAACACGCCTGTGCCAATCGCATTCTGGGTGCTCTTACTGGCACCGTTTGCCATCATCAGGGGAACCACACCAAGAGTAAAAGCCAGTGACGTCATGATAATTGGCCGCAGGCGTAGTCGGGCTGCTTGCTTCGTTGCCTCAAGCAGCGGCTCACCCTGCGCATAAAGTTGTCGCGCAAACTCTACAATGAGGATGGCGTTTTTGGTTGAAAGTCCGATTAGTGTGATCATACCGACCTTGAAAAAAACATCGTTAGACATACCTGCGAGAAATACCGCCAGTAGAGCGCCAGCCATACCCAGCGGAACGACAAGTATTACTGAAAGCGGTACTGACCAGCTCTCATACAGCGCGGCAAGCACCAGGAAAACAATAAGAACGGATAAGGCGATCAACAGCGGCATTTGAGCCGCTGAGCTACGTTCCTGCAGCGAGGTGCCAGTCCACTCGGCGTAATAGCCTGCTGGAAGAGAAGCGGCAAGTCGGTCCATTTCAGCCATCGCTGCCCCGCTGGAGTAACCAGCAGCGGCGCTGCCAGTGATTTTAATCGCCGGATAGCCCTGATAACGACTGAGCTGCTGCGGCGACTGGGTCCAGTCCGTCGAGATAAAGGCCGACAGCGGCACCATCTCACCCGAGGCATTCCTGACGTAAAGCTTGAGTAAATCTGCCAGCTGCATACGGTAACGGGAGTCCGCCTGCACAATAACCTGTTGTACTCGCCCGTTATCTACGTAGTCATTGACGTAGTTTGAGCCAATCGCGACTGACAGCATCTGATTAATGTCGTCAAAGCTGACGCCCATTGCCTGCGCTTTTTCTCTATCTACCTCAAGAGTGGCACTTACACCCGCAGGTAAACCCTCAATGTAGACATCACTGACCACGCCACTGTTATTGGCTTTCTCCGTTAGCTCTGAGGCTGTCTGCAACAATGCTGCAAAACCGCGGCCGGCACGATCTTCGAGGTAGAGATCAAAACCCGATGAAGTCCCCATATCAGAAATCGCGGGCGGCATCAGGCTCATTACCGTGGCGGCGGGATCGTCATTCATCTTCGTCTGGACAAATTTTGCTTCACCATCAGCGGTTGCGCCTTGCCGTTCGCCCCATTCTTTCAGGGTGGTAAAGGCCATCGCGGTGTTCGGACCGGATCCGGAAAAACCAAAGCCAAAGATGGAGATATTACTGGCAATGCCGGGCCTTTCCATGATCGTTTTTTCAAGCCGATCAACCACATGACGGGTTCTTTCTTGTGTGGCATCTGACGGCAACTGGATCGACGTCATAAAGTAGCCCTGATCGTCTTCAGGGATAAAGGATGAAGGCAGCGCCAGATAGGCAGCAAAAATCACCGCACTCAGCATGGCATAAATCAGCATGACGCGGCCGCCACGGCGCAGCGTGGCGTGCAATGCCCGCTCATAGCTTGTTGTTAGGGTACTGAAGCGGCGGTTAAACACGCCTGCAAAGCCTTTCTTTTCTACGCCGTGCTGCGCAATCGGCTTCAGCAGGGAAGCACACAGTGCAGGGGTCATCGTCAGCGCAAGAAAAGCCGAGACCAAAATGGAAACAGCCATCGAAAGTGTGAACTGCCGATAGATGACGCCAACCGAGCCGGTGGCGAATCCCATGGGAATAAATACGGCGGTAAGCACCAGCGTAATACCGATAATCGCTGGTGTAATCTCGCGCATCGACTCACGTGTTGCTTCTTTTGGCGACAGGCCTTTTTCAGCCATCAGGCGCTCAACGCTCTCCACTACCACAATCGCATCGTCAACAATGATGCCGATAGCCAGCACCATGCCAAACATGGTCAGCACATTAATGGAAAACCCGCTCATCAGCATTACGGTAAAAGTGCCGAGCAGCGCCACCGGCGCGACAATTGCCGGAATAAAGGTGTAGCGCAGATTCTGCAGAAATAGCAGCATCACCAGGAATACCAGCACCATGGCTTCAATAAAAGTGTGGATGACTTTCTCAATCGACAGCTTCACAAACGGCGCGGTATCAAACGGCACCGAGAACGCCATGCCCTGCGGCAGCACCGTTGAGAGTTCATTAAGCCGAGAACGCACGCCCTCCGCCGTGCTGACGGCATTGGCACCCGGCATCAGCTGGATCGCTGCGGCAGTAGCCGGATGGCCGTTTTCACGAATCGCGTACGCGTAGCTCTGTAGACCCTGTTCCACGCGCGCCACGTCAGCCAGCCGGACGCGCGAACCGTTACTTAGCGCCTTAAGCGTAATGTTGCGGAACTCTTCCTCAGAACTGAGCTGCCCGCGTACGTTAAGCGGGTAGGTCACAGCTTGTCCGGGCTGCGCCGGTTCATCGCCGATTCTGCCCGGCGAGACCTGGGCGTTCTGCTGGCTTAGCGCGGTGGTAACGTCGCTGACCGAGAGCTTATAGTTAAATAGTTTGACCGGGTCCAGCCATACGCGCATTGCTTTCTCAGCGCCGAACAGCTGTACTTTGCCAACGCCTGGCACGCGGCGTAGTTCCTCAGAAACGTTACGCGCAAAATAGTCGCTAAGGTCCTGTTCGCTGAATCGACCCGAGGGCGAGCGCAACCCGACGATCATCAGAAATCCCGCGTTGGCCGCCTCCACGTTCAGACCGTTCTGACGTACGGTCAGCGGCAGCCGGGATTCAACCACCTTGATTTTGTTCTGCACATCAACCTGAGCGAGCTTGATGTCCGTTCCGGGTTTAAAAGTCACTGTAATGCTGGCAGTGCCTGACGTATCACTTGAAGACTCGAAGTAAAGGATGTCGTCAACGCTGGAGATTTCTCTCTCGATCAACGAAATGACCGACTCATTCATCGTTGCTGGCGTGGCGCCGGGATAGGTCACCGTAATGCTGACGCTCGGAGGAGCCACAGCGGGGTACTGCGCCACGGGCAACCGCGGAATGGCAATTATGCCTGCCAGTACAATAAACAGGGCGATAACCCATGCAAAAACAGGCCTTTCAATAAAAAATTGCGGCATCGGAATATCCGGGAATTAAGCAGTAAAATTTGCAGTGTGCGTTAGGATCAGATTTGTTCCGTATGGACGCGGCGGCCGATATCACTCAGCTGGGAGTATTTCTCCAGCAGTTGAGGGCCATTATCCAGGCTGGTAGCGAACATCCACATATAGGTCATGACCGAATAAATGTGCCCGGCACTGATCCCCGTTGTATGCGTCATCCAGATAATGGTCAGACTAAATAGCATGGCGACAAGCACGCCGATTGACAGATATCCCATTGCCTCGCGATCGGAGAGGCGTATGCGTAATCTGGCGAGCGTGGAGTAATGTCGCTGTAAAGATAACGATGTCGCCCTGCTAACAAAATCAACCTCTTTTTCCAGCCGATTATTGAGTTTGTTATAGAGCACTTCATTTTTACGGGCAAAACCAGGCAGGAAACAGGCCAGTAAAGCCAGGATGACCAAACAGGCAATACCCGCCCAGAATTCGATAATCAGCAACATCACTGCGGCACCCATCATCGAAAACAGCGAAGTGATGAGCATAGGAAAATGCAGTTCAAAAAAATCAACAAACTCTCTCGACAACACAACCCGTGCTGCAACGGTTGAATGATTTAAGTTATTTTTACGTTGAGTCTTAATCACGGATACGGCCAGGGCCGCATAAATCCTGGCAAAAGTGCGGGTATCAACGCTTCTGCGCGCTGCACCCAAGCACCAGATAAATAAGATCAATACGCCATAGAGCATCGCATTTATCGTCTGCCCGGACATGATGGCGTTTATGGAGACGCCAGCCAGGATCGGATACAACAGATAAGTGACGTTTTCGGCAACGACCAATAAAAAAGTAAAGAACAGCTTTTTGCGGTAGCGGTTAGCCAGTGATTTCAGCGTGCCGGAGGCGCTTGTGGTCGGGGAGATAGCCTTTATATTTTCAGTGTTCATGAGTGGTACTTCTGTTAAAATAGAGCAAGTGCTCAATAATGGTATATGTTATTTGAGCAACTGCTCAAAGTCAACTGAGGTAAGAGATGAACGCTAAATCTGAGCTAATGAAAGAGAAAATTCTTAATGCGGTTATTGAGTTATTTACAGAGAAGGGTATTGATAAGGTTAAAACGCGAGATGTAACAGAGTATCTGGGCCTGTCACGAAGCCATATTTACCATTATTTTAAAGACTGGCAGTCGCTGAGTCTCGCGGCAGTAACAAGTTTTATCAATGCAGAAATTAAGGAATTTCGTCTCATCATTCAGCCTTTATCCGCCAGGCAAAAATTGCAGGAATTTATTAAGGGGATGATTACCGATGCCCCCGACCCGACCCGTAAATTATATGGTTCCTTATGGTTACTCTCTACCCATGACGAAGCTTACGCGAGTCTGATGCAAACCTTTCTGGATGAGTGGCATGAGGTGCTGGCAAACATTATTCAGACAGGCATGGACGAGCAGTCGTTCCGAATTGTTGATGTGCACCGCGTAGCGCGCCAGTTGGATGCAATGCTGTTTGGTTATAGTGAGCAGATCTTAACCCTGCCATCTAAAGGCTTAGTAGAGCAGGCGAAGGAAGATATCGACGATTTTATCCATAGAAACATACTGACATGCTGATAAAACATTAATTTAGCGTGACGGCTCTGAACTGCAAGGGTTGAGCGGTCAAGACTTAGGGGCGGCAGAAGCGTTTTGCTTCAACTCTGTCTCCTGCAAGCTCCCCGGATGGATATGTTTAAATTATGAAGTGGGCTATTAAACGGAAAAATAGCTGTACCAGCAACATCCACTGCTGGGATTAACCAAATACAAATACAGAGCCATGCCCGTTCATTAATTATTTCAGACGACAACTCATTCATTCGTAACAGGCGCGGTTTTCGCATCGTTGTTAACCGGCCTGGTAGCCGTGGCGGGTTGGCTTTTTATCAAATAACCGTTGGGATGGTCACCAAGAGTTAGAATTATCGACATCCCCGCCTCAACCATTCACCTGCCCGAAAGGGTTGTAAAATGTGTGTGCGATCAGAGATATTGATGCGGCTATTCGCAGCGCAGGTGACGAAAGGGAAGGGAGCAAGGTGAAAACGTCGGGAACCAATCTGGAACACGCACGGGCGCACAATCGCCGCGTGATCATTGAAGCCATTCGTCTGCACGGCGAACTGACCCGCGCCGAGCTGGCTCGTCTCACCGCGCTGACGCCGCAAACCGTGTCAAATATTGTGGCAGAGCTGGAGCAGGCCGAACTGCTCACCAGTCGCGCGCCGCGCAAACAAGGACGCGGGCAACCGGCAATTCCGGTGACGCTTAATCCCGCCAGCGCCTTTTCGATCGGCATCCATCTTGATCACCAAACGTTGCTGATTGTGCTGGTGGATCTCACCGGCGAAATTCATTTCCGCCGCCTGATTCTGGTACAAAAACCCCAGCCGGATGCCACATTAGCCCGCATCGCCGACGTGCTCAGCGAAATTAAAACGCAGCTGGGCGATCGCTGGCAGAAAGTGCTGGGCATTGGCGTGGTGATGCCCGGTCCGTTTGGTGTTGAGGGCATCTCTTCAATGGGGCCGACCACGCTGCACGGCTGGGAACAGGTGGACATCGAAGCCAAACTCGCCGCGATGAGCGGCGTGCCGGTGACGTTGGAAAACGATGCCACGGTGGCAGCAATTGGTGAGCGCTTTCATGGCGTCGCGCGTCAGCTCAATTCGTTTGTCTATCTCTACATCGGCACCGGTTTGGGCGCTGGCATCATCATGGATGGCCACGTCTATAGCGGCCATGCGCATAACGCCGGCGAAGTCGGGCATGTGGTGGTGGAGCCGGGCGGACGTGAATGTTACTGCGGCAACCACGGCTGTTTAGAACGCTATGTTTCACTGCAGGCGGCGTACGAGTTTTGCGGGCTCGATCCGATGACCGCTTTGCCGGAAGATTTGCTGGAAGTCGATCCGGCGCTGTTCGATAAATGGATCGATAGCGTGTTAACGCCGCTGCGTCAGGCGATTAACCTGCTGGAATGCATCTTCGATGCCGAAAGCGTGATAATCGGCGGCATGATGCCTGCGGTGCTGCTGGATAAAATCATGCGTCGCCTGCCGCCGCTCTATCAGTCAGTGCGCGGTCGCTACCTCACCGGAACACGCGTAAAGATCGGTATGACCGGCAGCGATACCGCCGCGCTGGGTGCCGCCGCGCTGCCGATTTTTGACGAGTTCAATCCACAGTTTAACGTGTTGATGAAGTAGCGGCCTGATCATGCCGCGACCTTCACTGCCGTTTTCCGCTTCTCCTTCATCTTCCAGCACAGCCACAGCGCAATGAACCACACCGGCGAAGCGGCTAGCGCGGCGAGCGTGTCGGAATCAAATATCATGATCACTACCGAAAACAGGAAGAACATCAGCGTCGCCCACACCATCATCCTGCCGCCGGGCATCTTAAATTTGGATTTTTGATGCAGATCCGGACGCTGCCGGCGGTACACCAGATAAGAGACCAGAATCATACCCCAGCAATAGATCACCAGAATGGCGGCCAGCGTCGAAACGATGGTGAACAGTGTTGTCACATTCGGCACCAGGAACAGCAGCAAGGTGCCGCTCAGCATGCAGAAGCAGGAGAACAGCAGGCTTCGCAGCGGGATACGCGTGGTGCGTGAAAGAATACGAAACTGCCAGTGCGCATGCTTCTCGATCGATAAGCCGTATAACATGCGGGTGCTGGAGTAGACGCCGCTATTGGCGGAAGACATCGCCGAGGTGAGTGCGACGAAATTAATGATCGCTGCCGCCGCAGGCAAGCCGGCTTTGGCAAACAGCGTCACGAACGGGCTGGTATCCGGCGATACCCCTTGCCAGGACGTCACCGCGATGATCACCATCATCGAGAGCAAGTAGAAAATCACAATCCGCAGCGGCAGAGAGTTGATCGCGCGCGGCAAAATTTTCTCGGGATCGCGCGTTTCTGCCGTCATGGTGCCGAGCAGCTCAATGCCGGTGTAAGAGAAAATCGCGATCTGAAAACCAGCCAGAAAACCGGTGATGCCATGCGGCATGAACACCGCAGGATCGGTGAGGTTGTGCACCGAGGCTTTAACGCCATCCGGCGAGGTCCAGCCGGTAAATACCATCCATCCGCCGGTGATGATCAGCGCGATGATGGTGATCACTTTGATCAGCGCAAACCAGAATTCAGCTTCACCAAAAGCCTTCACCGACAACATGTTAAACAGACACAAAATACCGAGGGTAAATAACGCGGGTATCCACGCCGACATTTCCGGGAACCAATACTGCATATACGCGCCGCATACCACCACATCGGCGATGCAGGTCACCACCCAACTTAGCCAGTACGACCAACCGAGAAAGAAGCTGGCTTTGGGGCCGAGATAATCACTGACAAAATCGGCAAACGAGCGATAGTCGAGCCGACTAAGCAGCACTTCCCCCATTGCCCGCATCACCATATAGCTAAAAAAACCCACCAATAGGTAGATGATTAATATCGAGGTTCCGGCTACCGCAATATTGCGTCCCGCGCCCATAAACAGCCCGGTACCGATCGATCCGCCCAGCGCGATCATCTGAATATGGCGTTCGCTCAGCCCTCGCTGCAGTTTTTGCGGGGCGTCGTGAGCCCGAGCAGGCTGAATCTGCCCTTGTGTAGGTTTGTTAGACACAATGATTCCTTCAGTCTGGCGAAAAGACGCATGACGATGCCTGCCCGCAAGCATCAATGGCAAATATGGGTCGAACCTTAAAGAGGCACGTTTAAATAGATGAAAGAAAAACGAAATTAATAAAACGCTAATTCATGATGGAGGTTTCCAGCTGGGTTTTACTCATCGTGGTGGCGAGTGTTAACAAAGTCAATGCGGAAAAATAACAGTTTATTCACTTTTTGATGACCATCAAAGAACTGAAAAATAGGGATAAAATCAAAATTTATGCAATTAAGTGCATAATTAATGCATGGATATGCGCCATATGTGGCTCTTTTTTAATGCTTAGTTATTCATTTATTCAGGCATTTTTGTGTCGAAAAAGTTAAACCCCTCTTATTTGGCCTGACCCGCTTGTCTGAAAAGGTGTTAAATTACTTTCCGTCTAGTGCAATGCATTACCTTTCCACGTCTTTTCAATATAAATAACTCTGAACCTACAGGCTTCTCATGGAAAAGTTATCTTACGCTTCTGAAAGCAGTACATCTCCCTGGACTACCTACCTGAGCCAAATTGACCGTGTTGCGCCTCATCTTGGTGAATTGTCTCGCTGGATAGAAACCCTGCGTCACCCCAAAAGAGCACTGATTGTCGACATCCCGGTGCAGATGGATGACGGCTCGATTCGCCACTTCGAAGGCTATCGCGTACAGCACAATCTCTCACGCGGGCCGGGCAAAGGGGGCGTGCGTTACCATCCTGCTGTCGATTTGAATGAAGTGATGGCGCTATCCGCCTGGATGACCATCAAGTGTGCGGCGGTTAACCTGCCTTATGGCGGCGCCAAAGGCGGCATCCGTGTCGATCCGCACTCGCTGTCTGAAGGTGAACTGGAGCGATTAACCCGCCGCTACACCAGTGAAATCGGCCTGATTATTGGCCCGCAGAAAGATATTCCCGCACCCGATGTCGGCACCAATGGCAAAGTGATGGCGTGGATGATGGATACCTACTCCATGAATCACGGCACCACCATTACCGGGGTGGTCACTGGTAAACCGATCCATCTGGGCGGCTCGTTAGGGCGTGAGAAAGCGACGGGGCGTGGCGTATTTATTACCGGTCGGGAAGTGGCACAACGCTCCAATATCACCATTGAAGGCGCACGCGTGGCGCTGCAGGGCTTTGGTAATGTCGGTAGCGAAGCCGCGCGTCTGTTCGCCGAAGCCGGTGCGCGTGTGGTGGTGATTCAGGATCACACCGCAACCTTACTCAACGAAGGCGGTATTGACTTAGCCGCGTTGACTGCATGGCAGATCGAACATAAACAGATTGCTGGCTTCCCTGGCGCGCGAGAGATCGACAGAGAGCAGTTCTGGACCACCGCCATGGATATTCTGATCCCGGCGGCGCTGGAAGGACAAATTACCCGCGAGCGCGCAGAAGTTATTAGTGCCAAACTGGTACTGGAAGGGGCAAACGGCCCAACTTATCCGGATGCAGATGATATGCTCGCGAGTCGCGGCGTGCAGGTGGTGCCAGACGTAATCTGTAACGCTGGCGGGGTAACGGTGAGTTACTTCGAATGGGTGCAGGATATGGCGAGTTTCTTCTGGAGCGAAGATGAGATTAACCAGCGTATGGACCGCATCATGACCCAAGCCATGGTTCACGTTTGGGACAAGGCCGCCGAAAAGCGCTGCTCGCTGCGCACTGCCGCTTATATCGTTGCCTGCGAACGTATTTTACTGGCACGTAAAGATCGCGGTATTTATCCGGGCTAATTAATTATATTTTAAGTTTGTTTAAATTAAAGGATAAACGCCTTCGTAGTGGGCAGAGGGCGTTTATCTTCGCTATTAAGCGAGGTTTACGCCGCGTAAACCTGACCAGCACCTTGCGGCGGATTGAGTAATCATCACCGAAGGATCCTCACTGAACTCGCTCACCAAAGTCACCACCCGGTCGGTTAAACTCCTTATATTCTCGCTGCCTACATAAACGTATTCATTGGTGGGTAACACATAAGTGTAGCCTTTCTCGCACACCAAGCTACGCGCGAAACCATTCTCAAGCATCGCATAGAGCAATTCAATTTGCGCGCCAGCGGTGGGTTCTTTCAATTCGATACGGATAGTATAACTGAGCATGATATTATCTCCGGTGGCTTAATTTAAGTTTACTTAAGTTTAATTGACCAGAAATGAATTTCATTTTTTTAAGATAAATCTTAGCGCGAATTTATAAGTGATGACCGCCGTTAACAGTAAATACTGGCCCTATTAAGCGCAGCGACAAAAAGGGTTAAATAATAGTTATTAAATTACTCTTTTATTACGTTCGGCTTAAATAAGTTTATTTTTAATTAAAGACAGCCGACTCCACGCAGACTATAATTATTTTATGGCTCACTTTGGGCTGATTACTAAAAAGTGTACAAATAGTATCCGCAACGGGCGATTTTAAAGATTTTTATTAATTAGTATTTATCTCTGCCCATGAGGAGTAGCGGATGAACTTAAGCATCACGGATTTTTATGTCTTTAGTCAGGCAGATACAGAAGGGTGCTGCAATCTGCACCGCGATAGTTGCCGCCTGGCTCCTGCCTATGATAATCGTGTGTTCATGGGATCATTTTATTCTCCTGACCATGCCTGGCAATATTTCCACACGCATTATCCCAACAGCCGAGCGGTATTTTGCTTGTTATGCATGAAAGAATAATGTGTGAAAAACCTTCTGCCTGAAAAATAGCGGCAGAAGGTTGTATTTAACTTTAACGAGCAGGACAGAAACTGGCCAGCAATGGATGTTTTACCCGCTAGCACAACGCATCTAAGCCGTTCCAACCTCACTGTGATGAATATAGCCTGCCACCGCACGCCGCGTAAGCTGCCCCAGCATCTGCTGCGCACCATCTGCTGCATTGTGCTGACACAGTGCGATGCCCATATTTCCCGCAGCGGGCAGCAACGCATTCAGGTGATTGAATCGCTGGCGGCGCCGCGCTTTATCTACGATCGCCATTATCTCAGCGGTGGTCGTAGCGATCGCTATGTGTTGCTGAACATTGTGGCAGGCAAACCGCGCAGCGCGGAACAGAAGCGGGCAACCTATCGGGTGTTGAGTGAACGGCTGCAACAGCGGCTCAATCTCGATCCCAATGATTTAATGATCATCATCCAGCAAACCCAGCCCGAAGACTGGAGTTTTAGCGGCGGGAAGATGTTGGATTTGGGGATGATAGTTTAGAGCCGCACAAATCGTAGCGGCGCGGTATATCGCGCATTGGTGCATAAACTTCATGCGTAATAAATCGCGCCGCTACAGCGTGTACGCTTTGTAAAAAGCAGTCATTCCATTACCCAATGCCCCTCACTCACCTCACGATAACGTCGCGCTTCGGGCACAAATCCCAATGCACGCACCGGGCTTTTCAGCTCGCTGATGTCAATCTGGCGCTTCACATGACGGCGCGCCGGATCGGGCACCGGCACCGACGACAGCAATTTACGCGTGTAATCATGCTGCGGATTTTCAAATATTGCCGCGCGCGGGCCGATCTCGACGATTTCACCCAGCAGCATCACCGCCACGCGATGACTGATGCGCTCAACCACCGCCATATCGTGGGAAATAAACAGATACGACAAGCCAAGGCTCTGTTGCAGGTCGAGCAGCAGATTGATGATTTGCGCTTTCACCGTGACATCCAGCGCCGACACCGATTCATCGGCGATGATCATTTTTGGATCAAGCATCAATGCGCGAGCGATGCAGATACGCTGGCGCTGGCCGCCGGAAAATTCGTGCGGATAGCGTTTCATCATGTCAGCGGATAACCCGACGCGCTCCATCAGCGAGGCGGCTTTCGTGCGCGCCTCGGTTTTGCTGCCTAAGCGATGTTGCAGAAAAGGCTCGGTCAGCGCTTCCAGCACCGACATGCGCGGATTGAGGCTGGCAAACGGATCCTGAAAAATCATCTGCATGGCGCGGCGCAAAGTGCGCAGCTCATGAGCAGAAAGATTCAGTACGTCGTAACCATCAAAGGCCACTTCACCCGCGTCGGGTGTGACGAGGCGCGTCAGTGAACGTCCGGTGGTGGATTTTCCACAGCCCGATTCACCAACCAGCGACAAGGTTTCGCCCGGCATTAGATCAAACGAGATGTTCTCCACCGCATGTACCGCGCCGGTTTTGCGGCTGAATACGCCTTCGTGGATGCTGAAGCGGGTGCTGAGATTTTTAACCGACAGCAGCGGCTGCTGCGATGTCGATACAGCGTTGGTCTCAGATGCGTCGCGCTGGTCAAAGGAAAACTTACGCGGTCCAGCAATGCCGCGCATCGCGCCAAGCTGCGGCACGGTCGCAATCAGCGTGCGGGTGTAATCCGCAGCGGGCGCGGAAAAAATCGCGGCGGTGGTGCCGGTTTCCATCACATCGCCTTGATACATCACCAGCGTGCGATCCGACACCTCTGCCACCACGCCCATATCGTGGGTGATAAACAGCACCGCCGTGCCTTCCTCTTCCTGCAACGTCTTAATCAGGTCAAGAATCTGCCCCTGAATGGTGACGTCCAGCGCGGTGGTCGGTTCATCGGCAATCAGCAGTTTTGGCCGCAGCGCCAGCGCCATCGCAATCATCACGCGCTGGCGCATGCCACCGGAAAAGTGGTGCGGATAATCATTGAAGCGTTTCGCCGCGTTGGGAATACGCACTTTCTCCAGCAGCCGAATGGTCTCTTCACGCGCGACGCGTTTACTGATTTTACGGTGATTGATCAGCGCCTCAGCAATTTGATTGCCGATGGTGAACGACGGATTCAGGCTGGTCATCGGCTCCTGAAAAATCATCGCCACCGCATTGCCGCGAATGTCACGCATGGCGGATTCGCTCAGCGTCAGCAGATCGACGCCGTTCAGCAGCACTTTGCCGCTGACGCGCGCGTGGCGCATGTTGAGTAAGCGCATAATCGCCATCGAGGTAACGCTTTTCCCCGAACCGGATTCACCGACAATCGCCAGCGTTTCACCGGCATTAACGGTGAGCGACAGGTTCTTCACCACCTCGCGCCATTGATCCTCAACGCGAAAGGCAACGGTCAGATTTTCGATGCGCAGCACCGGTTCGACTGCTAAAGCGGGCGCGTTCATTTCGCTGCCATAAAGCGTGCCGATAAGTGGCTAACCGGCAGATAAGTGAAATCGGTATCGAACGGATAGGCGGGCTGTAATTTACGCTTGCGAGTTAAGCGTTCCACATATTGATCGACTACGCCTTCCGACAGCGCCATCAGGTTGGGATTGGCCAGCGGGGCCAGCTCCGGCGACAGATAACCGGACTTCACTACCACGATTTTGGCCGCTGCAGGATCGAGGCTGAGCAGGGCGAAATCCGCCAGATTGTGATAAGGACGGCGACGGTCGGCGACCACCAGCGTAATGCCGCCGGTTTGCAGCAGCGCCTGTTTCGCCAGCGAACGCGCATCATCGCTGAGATGCTTCACCACAAATTCGGCCTGCACTTTGCCGCCGGCCGGATCGAGTGATGCGCCGACATTCAGCGTTAAGCTTGCGCCAACGCCAGCAGCAAAGGCCGCGTCAGTGGCCGGTTTATCGGTGATTCCAGCCACGATCACCTGCTGCGCACCCTGGCGAATCAGTTCCGCCAACACATCCGCGCGATCGCCGACGCCGCCGCCGGTGGGATTATCCCCAGAATCAGCCAGAATCACCGGCGCGGTTTCGCTGGCGATGGCCATGCTGACGCACTCTTCAATGCTGCCGGTGACGCAGCCAAAACTAAATTCATCGCGCGCCTGCCAGTAAGCCAGCGCCAGTTTAGCCGCCTGTTCTGCCAGCACATCGGCATCGGTGCCGGTCATGATCGCGGCGGCGGTGGCGCGCGGTTCATCGGCCCAGACGTAACCGACCATCAGCGACGCATCCCAGACGTGCTCCAGCTGGTTTATCGCGGGCAAACGGGCATACAAACTTTTGGCGGGTTCATCTTCGGTGCTGGTGCGTTCACCGGGTAACACCACCGGAATCGGCGCCCACACCACGCCGGGTTTGACGCCGGTTTGCAGGCTTTTCACCAGCATCGATACCGAGCGGCGCATGGTCTCTTCCACATCAATGTGCGGCGCAGTGCGATAGGTCGAGAACATATCGATGGCATCGATGATGCGTTGCGTAACGTTGCCATGCAGATCGTAGCTGACGGTGATCGGGCACTCCGCGCCGACCAGCTCGCGCGTGGCGCTGATCCAGTCGCCTTCGGCATCTTCCATACCTTCAACATAAACCGCACCGTGCATCGCGAGATAAACGCCATCCACCGGCAAATGTGCCGTGAGGCGCGTCAGAAAATCCTGCTTAAAATCGTCGTAGGTGACGCGCGCCACCGGACCACCGGCGATGGCGCGCGCGTGGAAGGTCGGCAGAAACTCGGCATCATAATCCTGCAAAAAGGCGAAATAAGGATTGGTGGTCAGTTCATCCCCGCGCACGATGCGGAAGTCGTCGGCATAATTCAGCACCGGATTATAAGTACTGCACTCAGTATGAATGCCACCAAAAGCAATGCGCATAGCAGCCTCCGCTAGTCGGGTAAATGAATGATAAAACGATACGCCGCCACACTGGCTGCGGCTCTGGCCCAGCTCTCTTCGTTGATCACCATGCTGGCGATCGGTGTTTTGCCGATAATCGACGGCAGCACATGGCTGTCGATGGCCTGCATCACCACGGTTTTTAGCAATCCATCAAACGCATTGGGCTGATGCGCAATCACAATCAACTCGGGATCGTTCATCTGGATAATATTGGCGATGGATAAGCCCAGCGCATGACCGGCCTGATGCAAAATGGCAATCGCCGCGCTGTTACCTTTCACCGCCAGCGCTTCCAATTCGGTAATCGATTCACACTTCAGCGCTTTATCACGCACGCTTTCGCGGATGGCGGTTAACGAGGCCAGCGTATCGAGGCAGCCGCGTTTGCCGCAGCGGCAGGGACGTCCGCCGGGCTCGATGGTGCAGTGGGCGATTTCACCGGCAGCGCCGTGTGCGCCCCGATGCAGTTGGCCCTGAAAGAAATGCGCCGACCCAATGCCGTCACCGTGCGAGATCAGGGTGAAGTTGCGCGCCTTTTTTGCCACGCCGAAAATCTTCTCGCTCACCGCCAGCGCTTTGGCATCGTTTTCTAACGACACTTCCAGCCCGGTTTGCTGTTTCAGCAGTTCCGCCAGCGGCACGTTCTTCCAGCCCAGCAGCGCCGACTGCACGCAAATCGCCTGATGTTCATCGACAAAGCCGGAAAGCGTCACGCCCAGGCCAATCAGCTGATCCTGCGTAATTGATTTCTGCGCAATCAGATCCGGGATTGCCGCTGCAATGGTTTTGGCCAGCTGCGGCGGATCGAGATTCAACGGCATCTGGGTGGCGGCCAGCGTGCGGCCGTGCATATCAATCAGCACTAATACCACGCGTTCGTCCAGCAGCGAGGCACCGAGAAAATAGGCGCTGTCGGCACGCATTTTTAATAACACCGATGGGCGACCCTGGCCGCTGGATTCCGGAATACTCTCTTCCAGCAATCCGGCCTGCAGCATCTCTTTCACCAGCGTGCTAATTGCGGCTTTGCTTAATTTCATTTTTTCCGCAAGCACGGTGCGGCTCATGCCATGCGACGCAATAAGTAAGCGCAGAATTTGTTGCTGGTGGGCATTGAGCATTAAGGTTCTCACAGCGTTAGCACTATGCGCTGACAATAATAAGGACAGAAAACAAATACAACGCTATTTAGTTAAATTTCTGAATGCAGATCTGATTATAAGTAAATTATATGAACCAACCTATTGGCTTTTGTTTAGTGAGTGTGGCTTATATAGCGTGGATATTTCATCGATCATTTCAATGATTCATTGAGGGCCTTCATGGAAAGCAAAAATAAGCATTTCAAGGTACTGACGCTGGCTGGTTGTTTACTGGCGTCGATGGCGAGCGCCTCCGTTTTTGCCAGCCAGTTGGTGATCATGCAGAACGAACCGCCGCGTAGCATGGATCCCGGCAACCAAACCGCGACCTTTACCGGTACGGTGCTGGACCCAATGTATGAAGGCCTGACGCGGCTCGGTGATGACGGCAAAATCATTCCGGCACTGGCATTATCCTGGACATCCGATGACAGCGGACTTAACTGGACCTTTACCCTGCGACCCAATGTGAAATTCCACGACGGCACGCCCTTTAATGCCGATGCGGTAGTGGAAAACTTCCAGCGTCATTTAAATACGCAGCGCGGTTTAGCGGGTAGTGGGAAAATTCGCACCTTTGTTCAGGACGTGAAGAAAAAAGACGAACTTACCGTCACGTTTCAGCTGAAAAAAATTAATCCGGCTTTTTTAACTGTTTTAGCCTCCGGCCCAGGATTAATGGTAAGCCCAAAAGCGGACAAGGCGGGCAGTATTAACAATAAAGCCGACGGCACCGGGCCTTATAAACTGGTGCAGTACAAATCCGGTGAATATGTACTTGAACAAAAGAATCCCGACTATTGGGGGAAATCTTCCGGTCCGGATGAAATTAAATGGACGTGGAGCAGCGAGCCTTCAGTGATGAATATGGCGCTGCAATCGGGTCAGGTTGATATTATTAACCCGGTGCCGCCGCAGTTTGCCGGCATGTTAAAAAACAACGCCAACGTAAATCTTAAACAGTCGCCGGGCGCGGCGGTGTTCTGGGTCGATCTCAATACCCAAAGCAAAGCGCTGAGCGATGTGCGCGTGCGTCAGGCGCTGAATTTCGCCACCGACCAGCAGGCGCTGGTAAAAGCCATCATGTTTGGTTATGCGCAACCGGCAAACTCCGCGTTGGCACCGGTCGATCCCAACTACGACAAAAGCTTGCATGACTATCCGTACGATCTGCAAAAAGCCAAAGATTTGCTGAAAGCGGCGGGCTATGCCGACGGTTTCCCGATGTCGATTGCGGTGCAGGCGCCGGATGCGCGTACCGCACAAGTGCTGCAGGGCATGTGGAGCAAAATCGGCGTGAAACTTAACGTGCGCCAGATGGAGAGCGGCGTGTGGACCAAAGCAGCATTTGCTGATGGCAAAGAGAAAGCCGCGCAGGGCACCGATGCGGTGCTGGCGTCCTGGTCTTCCGGTTTATATGGCTCGGATCTGCAGCTGCGTCCGCTGTATCACACCAGCAGCTTTGCGCCGGGCGGGGCCAATCTGGGCTTCTTTAGCGACAAGCAAACCGATGATCTGATCGATACCGCCGCATCCACACTCGACGATGCCAAACGCAAAGATCTCTACTTCCAGGCGCAAAAACAGATCAGCGGATTAGCGCCGCAGGTGCTGCTGTTCTATCAGGACGATCTCTATGCCGCACGTAAAAATATCAGCGGCGTGGTTATGCAGCCGGGCGGACAAATCGTCGTGCGCGACGCAGTGAAGCAATAACCTCATGGCTGATGTGATATGAAAGCGTATGTCGCAAAAAAGGTGCTTTCGCTGCCGTTAATCATTTTGGGCGTGTCGATTATCGTGTTTATCGCCATCCGCGCGCTGCCGGGCGATCCGGCGCGGCTGATGGCGGGACCGGAAGCGCCGCAGGAAGCTGTGGACAGTATGCGCGTGCGGCTGGGGCTCAATCAGCCGCTGCCGCTGCAATATGTCAGGTTCGCGGCGGAAGCGCTGCACGGCAACCTTGGCTTGTCGTTGCAGTCGCAGCGTCCGGTGATGACGGAGATCAGCGAGCGTTTGCCGTACACCTTATCGCTGGCGGCGCTGGCGTATCTGCTGGCGATTGCGATAGGTGTTCCGGCGGGCATGACCGGCGCCATTTATCGCCAGCGGATTCCGGATCAAATCGTGATGGTGCTGACCATTGCCGGTGCGTCGATTGCCAACTTCTGGCTAGCGCTACTGGCGATGAATTACTTCGCCGTCGAGTTGGGCTGGTTACCGCTGCTGGGCGCCGATTCGTGGAAAAACTACATCATGCCCACGGTTACGCTGGCAATCCTGCCGATGGCGATGATCGCCCGCATGACGCGTTCCAGCATGCTGGATGTGCTGAGTCAGGATTACATCCGTACCGCCAGAGCCAAAGGATTATCTTCCGCCAGCATTAACTGGAAGCATGCGCTGCGAAATGCACTGATCCCGATTGTCACCATTGTGGCGCTCAACTTCGGCAGCCTGATTGGCGGCGCGGTGGTCACTGAATCGGTGTTCAATTGGCCGGGCATTGGCCGCTTGCTGGTGGATTCGGTGCGCTACCGCGATTATCCGGTGATTCAGGGCGTGACGCTGGTGGCCGTGACTGGCGTGGTGCTGATGAATCTGGTGGGCGAAATCCTGATTGGCTTGCTCAATCCAAAAATAAGGTTCGACTGATGAACAGCATTGATACTTCCGTGCTGCCGCCGCGTTCGCGCAGCCGACACCTGATCAGCACTTTACTGGCAAATCCGTCCATTGCCATCGGCGGTGCGTTAGTGCTGCTGGTGGTGCTCGCCGCCGCGCTGGCCCCGCTAATTACCCATTGGGATCCGGTGGAGCAGGATCTGCTCAACACCTTGCAAGCGCCGTCGGCCGTGCACTGGTTTGGCACTGACGATTATGGCCGCGATATTTTTTCACGCGTGATTTACGGCGCGCGTATCACGCTGTTTGAAGTGAGCCTCAGCGTCGCGATCTCCATGGTGATCGGTATTCCGCTTGGCATCATTTCCGGCTTAGCCGGACGCAAAATTGATGCGCTGATCATGTGGGTGATGGATATCATCTTCGCCTTTCCCGGCATCGTGCTGGCGATTTTGATCGTTAGCGTGCTCGGCGAAGGACTGACCAATATGCTGATCGCCATTTCGCTGTTTTCGATTCCGGTGTATGCGCGTCTGAGCCGCAACCTGACGCTGGGCCTGAAGAACATGGAGTACATCGAAGCGGCGCATATGCTCGGGGTGCGCTATCCGCGCATCATTACGCACTACATTCTGCGTAACTCAATTGGACCGCTGATTGTGCAATCCACGCTGACGGCGGGCGCGGTGGTGCTGTCCGCCGCCAGTTTGTCCTTCCTCGGTTTAGGCGTGCAGCCGCCGATGCCGGAGTGGGGCACCATGATGAGCGATGGGCGCAACTTCCTTGGCCTGAATATTTATGTGTCACTCTTTCCCGGATTGGCGATTTTGATTACCGTGCTGGGCTTCAATGTGTTGGGCGACGGTTTGCGTGATGTGATGGATAAACGTTTATGAGAAGACAATCTGCGGTGATTTGCCTCGATCTGGGCGGCTCTTTTATCAAGCTAGGCGTGATGAATGCGCAGGATCAATTAATCCTGCTCGATCAGCATAAAATTCCGGCTACCAGCTGGGACGATTTCACCGCGCTGGTACGTCGCATGATAGCCCAGCATCACCTGCAGTTTACCGCCAGCAGTGCGGTAGCGATCTCCACCGCGGGCATTGTGGCACCCGAAACTGGCGAGATATTTGCCAGCAATATCCCCGCGTTTCACCAGCACAGTTTGGCGAACGAGCTGGGCGCGCTGCTGCAACGCCGGGTGATTGTGCATAACGATGCCGACTGCTTCACGCTGGCGGAAGCGCTGGCGGGCGCGGGAAAAAGTCACAAAGTGGTGTTTGGCGCGATTCTGGGTTCGGGCGTTGGCGGCGGATTGGTGGCAGATGGGCGCATCATTACCGGGCAAAACGGATTGACCGGCGAATGGGGACATGGGCCGATCACGTTAACCGAAGTGGAGATTGATGGCGTCACGCGGCGACTGCCGCGTAAGGCGTGTCCATGCGGGCAAAAGGGCTGTCTCGACAGCTACGGCGGTGCGCGCGGGCTGGAAAATCTGCATCAGACGTTGCATGACCGCACGGCGAGCAGCATTGAGATCATCGAATGCTGGCAGCAGCAGGATGCGCTGGCGCAGCAAACCGTTCAGGCATGGCTGCAAATTGTCGGTCAGCCGCTGGCATACACCATCAATATCACCGGCGCGTCGCGCGTGGCTGTGGGTGGCGGATTGGCATCGGTGGCTCCGCTGATCGCGGCGTTAGATGAGGTGGTGCAGGGTTACGTATTGCGCCGCACCGTACATCGTCTGGTGGTGCCAGGTGAGTTCGCGCATCACGGCGGCATGATGGGCGCAGCGCTGTTGGCGCTGCAGAATACGCACACTCTGTAGCGGGGCGATTTATCGCGCAATGAATTGCGCCGCTACGGAAGCGGGATTTTGCGCTATCATAAGCCGCTCACTCTGCTCAGTCCTGACGATGATTGTTTCAGGCAATCACGATCCTGACTGAGTTCTTCACTTGCGGTTCGGAAAACTCATGTCATCAGTACAACCCCAACTTACTCAGCTGCCGGATGAGGCATCGCTGCCGCGTCAGAGCGTGCTAAAAGCTTTGTTCGCGCTCGGCACCGGCGGCTTTGCCATTGGTACCGGCGAATTCGTCATTATGGGACTGCTGCCCGATGCAGCCAAAGGTCTCAACGTATCGATCCCCTCGGCCGGGCATCTCATCAGTATCTACGCGCTGGGCGTGGTGATTGGTGCGCCGCTGCTGGCGGTGCTGGGCGCGCGCGCCTCACGTCGTAATTTCCTGATGACGCTGATGGGCCTGTTTGCCGCCGGCAACCTGCTGAGCGCCATAGCGCCGGGATACTACTCGATGCTGCTGGCGCGTTTCCTCGCCGGTTTCCCACATGGCACCTTCTTCGGCGTGGCGGCGCTGGTCGCAGCCGGTTTGGTTGAACGGCGCAAACGCGCGCAAGCGGTCTCGATGGTGCTGTTCGGCCTGACCATTGCCAACTTACTCGGCGTGCCCGCCGTCACCGCTATCGGCCAATGGTTTGGCTGGCGCGATGCCTTCGCCATTGTCGGCGGTCTGGCGCTGGTGACCTTGCTGCTGATCTGGCTGTGGGTGCCAAACGTAGCGGGCGACAAAAATGCCAGCCCGCTGCGCGAATTGTCGGCGCTGACGCGCAAACAGGTACTGCTGACGCTGGCGATTGGCGCGGTGGGCAGCGGCGGTTTGTTTTCGGTGTTTAGCTACGTGAAGCCGACCATGACCGAACTGGCGCAGATGCCGGTGAGCTGGATCCCGGCGGTGCTGGCGTTGTTTGGTTTAGGCATGATCATCGGTAACATCGCCGGCGGTCGTCTGGCCGATCGCGGTATTGAAAAGACTATCCGCATTTTGCTGATCTGGTCATTTTTGGTGCTCAGCGCCTTCGTATTTGCCGCGCATTATGCGCTGGCAGGTGCCATCAACGTCATGCTGGTGGGCACCATGGTGGCGCTGGCGGCGGTGTTGCAGATCCGTTTGATGGATGTTGCCGGTGATGCGCAAACCATGGCGGCGGCAATGAACCATTCGGCGTTTAACCTCGCTAACGCGCTCGGTGCATGGCTGGGCGGCGTGACCATTTCCGCTGGTCTGGGATGGCAATCCACCGGTTGGGTAGGCGCGATTCTGGCGGTGTTGGGTCTGCTGATCCATGCGGTGGCGATGCGCGATGCGCGCCGTAAATCGATTACCTTTGCACACGAAAGTCATTAACACCCTACCTACCGTAGCGGCGCGATATATTACGTATTGCCGGGATGGGCACATTGCCGCCCTTGATATGCGCATTAGATCGCGCCGCAACGGGGACTTAATTTTTACGCCAACTTCTGCTGCAAAAATGTCATAAACACCCGATTGATCTCACTGCGCTGACGGTGCTGCGGATAGAGCGCATTGAGATGGAGCGAGGTCGGCTGCCACTCTTCCAGCACCTTCACCAGCTCACCGCTCGCCAGCGCTGGCGCCACAATAAACTCTGGCAGCATAATCAGACCCAATCCGGCCACTGCTGCGTCGCGCAGCATTTCCCCGTTATTACTCACCATCGGCCCATGCACGCTAATCACTTTGCGCTGGTCGCCGTTAAACAGTTCCCAGCCGGTCTGGCTTTCGCGCCCGTAGCGCAGACACAAATGCTCGCTCAGCTCCTCCGGCGTTCGCGGTGCGCCTGCGCCCTGCAGGTAGGACGGGCTGCCGCAGATCACGCGACGAAACTCGCCCAGTCGCCTGGCGATCAAACTCGAATCTGGCAGCGTACCGATGCGAATCGCCATATCAAATCCTTCACCCACCATATCGACATGCCGATCCGCCAGTTCAACCTGAAACTGCAAACCCGGATGCTGGCTGAGAAACTCGGCAATAAACGGCGACAGATGGCTTATACCAAAAGACATCGGCACGCTCAGGCGGAAGCTGCCCTGCAGCACCTGACGACGCCCCGATACCGCCAGCTCGGCTTCCTGCACATCATCGAGAATGCGCTGCGCGTGCTGCGCAAACAGCTGGCCGTTATCGGTCACTGACAACTTCCGCGTGTTGCGATTCAGCAGCCGCGCGCCAAGTGACTCCTCCAGCGCGGCGATGCGGCGGCTGACATACTGCTTCGACAGCATCAGCTGTTCGGCGGCAGCGGTGAAGTTGCCGGCTTTGATGACGGCTACATAAATACGGAGATCTTCAATCTGCATATTGTCCACTTATCGGTGACAGTCATTGTCATTTTGACGCATTGTTAGGCAAATCAGTTTACGTATACTTGTTTGCAACGGGAAGGGCAATCGCCCCCCAATAGCAAATTTGAGGAGCAGACCATGATTGAACAACGCCTGTCAGAACAACGCGGAGTGGGTGACCACGGTTGGTTGAATTCGCATCATACGTTCTCTTTTGCCAGTTACTGGGATCCAAAACAAACCGGCTTCTCAGATTTGCTGGTGATCAATGATGACCGCGTTGCACCGGGTCGCGGTTTTGGTGCGCATCCGCACAACAACATGGAGATCATCTCCTACGTGCTGGAAGGCGCGCTGGAGCATAAAGATTCCATGGGCACCGGTTCGGTGATTGTGCCGGGTGATGTGCAGCTAATGAGCGCCGGCAGCGGCGTCACGCACAGCGAGTTTAACCACTCGAAAACGGACAACGTGCACTTCCTGCAGATCTGGATTGTGCCTGGCGAACGTAATTCGCCTCCCGGTTATCAGCAGATTTCAGTGGCGGAACGTGACAAACGCGGTCAGCTGCGCCTGATTATTTCGCCGGAAGGGGATAACGGTTCACTCAGCGTGCGTCAGGATATTCGCGTTTATGCCGGACTGTTCGACGGTGTCGAGCAGCAAACCTTCGCGTTGGATGCCGATCGTTACGCCTATATTCACGTGGCTCGCGGCAGCATCGAAGTGAACGGCGTGAAGTTCAAAGAGGGCGACGGTGCACGCGTTCGCAACGAAAGCGCGCTGCAGTTCGCTAACGGTGATGATGCGGAAGTGCTGGTGTTTGATCTGCGTCCGCTGGAAGTGAATCATCCACAGCGTTAATGACGAATAGCTGATACTTTATTCGTTAGACTATTTTACGAGATGACTGGCACTATTCTGAAAATGAGCCGTTGAAGGCCATCATAAATAAAAAGGGAGCGCCTGAAGAGGTGCTCCCTTTTTAATGCATCAATCAATCGACAAATTATGGATCGCTAACACCGCGCGTGCCGCTTCTTTGCCTTTCTTAATGAAATGCTCGGTATAGAAGTTTTCAATCACATCAACCGGCTGGAAATTATGTGGCGTTAATGAAACGGAGAACACCGGTACGTTGGTGGTCAGCTGCACATTCATCAAGCCATCAACCACCGCAGCGGCAACGAAATCATGGCGATAGATACCGCCGTCAACCACCAGCGCAGCGCAGACGATCGCATCGTATTTGCCGGTTTCGGCCAGACGCTTAGCCAGCAGCGGCATTTCAAATGCGCCAGGCACTTCCAGCACTTTTAATTGTGCTTCTACGGATTGATCGGCTAATTCTTTTTCAAAACCCACCAGGGCATTATGGACAATTTCTTTGTGCCAGCCGGCTTTAATAAATGCAATTTTAATATTCTTCATGGTTATTCCGACATCACCTGTAATGTGTTCTTGCGCATAAAATAATGTGTTTGTATACCATATGTTACGTTTGTGATCCACAAAGCCTAAGTAGCGATAAATGCCGTGATGCTAAATACCACGTAAAGCATCCGGTAATTCCGCGCTTGACGGCGACCATCGCCTGCAATACAAATAGACGCGTCGGGGGAGTCTCGCCAAAGAGACTGAGAGGCTAATAGCGCGCTGCGCGGTTTAGCGACCCTTTGAACCTGACCCAGTTGATACTGGCGTAGGAAGACTGACAGTCTTTATCATTGGGCTGTCTGGCGCTCAAACCAGCTCGATGGATGCGCCATTTCCCTTCTCCTGTATCTGCGGGTCTCAGCTAACACTGAGAGGCCGATGTGAATTCCCCCTGTTTGAACATCCTGGATCCGGCGCTGTGAGCCGCTGGAGCGTGCTTGGCTACGGCGTGGTGGGCCTATGCGTAGCCACTTTGCTGGCGGAACGCGGTGAAGACGTTGAGGTGATTGGCGATGACGCGCGCCGCCCGGCATCGTGGTTTGCTGGCGGCATGCTGGCGCCCTGGTGTGAAGCCGAAAGCGCGCCGCGCGATGTTATCACTGATGGGCAACACGCCGCCGCGTGGTGGCAACAGCGCGTCAGCAGCGTCGAGCATCAGGGCACATTGGTGGTTGCGCCGCCGCGCGATAGCCAGGAACTCAACCGTTTCGCCCGCATGACCGAGCAGCATCAATGGATCGATCCCGCCGACATTGAACCGGCGCTGGAAGGACGCTTTGCGCGCGGTCTGTTTTTCGCCGGGGAAGCGCATCTCGATCCGCGTCTGGCGTTGCAGGAAATGCGTGACGCGCTGATCGCGCGCGGCGTGTCATTCAGCAATCACGCGCCGAGCGGGCAGATTATCGATTGTCGCGGCATCCACGCCGCGCCGCAACTGCCGCGCCTGCGTGCGGTGCGCGGCGAAATGCTGATTTTACACAGCGATGAAGTACAGTTTTCCCGCCCGATTCGTCTGCTGCATCCGCGTTTTCCCTGCTATCTGGTGCCGCGTCGCGGCGGCCATTTTATGCTCGGCGCCACCATGATCGAGAGCGACGATGCCAGCGCCATCAGCGCGCGCGCCATGATGGAGTTACTCAGCGCCGCCTATGCCATCCATCCCGCGTTAGCCGAAGCGCGCGTGATTGAGAGCGGCAGCGGGCTGCGTCCGGCCTATCCGGCGAATCTGCCGGAAATCGACTATCACAATCACACCTTTTATCTCAACGGCATGTATCGCCACGGTTTTCTGCTGGCGCCAATGCTGGCAGAGCAGCTGATGCAACGCATTTCTGGGGAACTCAATAATGAATATTCAGCTTAACGGCCGCGCCATCAGCACCCAGGCAACAAGCCTGAGCGAATTGCTGATCGAGCAGCAAATTGATGTGGCCTGCGTCGCCACCGCCTACAACGGTGCGTTTGTGCCAAAAAGTCAGTACGACACGCAGCGGCTGGATGAAGGTTGCCAGCTCGAAGTGCTGTCACCGATGCAGGGAGGTTAAGCGATGTTTTACGATTTTGAACCGCAATCACGCTTCCTGCTCGGCACCGCTGGCTATCCTTCGCCCGCTATTTTGCAGCAGGCGATTGCCGCCTCCGGCACCGACATCATCACCGTCAGTTTGCGGCGCGAAGGCGCGGCGGGCGCGGCATTCCGCGAACTGCTGACCGGACTTAACCTCCGCGTGTTACCGAATACCGCCGGTTGTCACACGGTAAAAGAGGCCGTCACCACCGCGCACATGGCGCGCGAACTGTTCAACACCGCGTGGATCAAACTGGAAGTAATCGGCCATGCCGACACGCTGCAGCCCGATCCTTTCGCGCTGGTGGAAGCAGCGCGCATCCTCAGCGCAGAGGGTTTTCAGGTGTTTCCGTACACCACCGAAGATCTGATCGTCGGCGAAAAGCTGCTGGCAGCGGGTTGCGAACTGTTGATGCCGTGGGGCGCGCCGATTGGTTCCGGCCAGGGTTTGCGCAATATCGACGGCCTGCGCGCCATGCGTGCGTGGTTCAGCGACATCCCGCTGATCATTGATGCGGGCATTGGCGCGCCGTCGCAGGCGGCGCAGGCGATGGAAATGGGCTTCGATGGCATTTTGCTCAACACCGCCGTCGCCAAAGCCGGCGATCCAATCGGCATGGCCAACGCCTTCCGGCTGGCGATTGAAGCCGGACAAGCCGCGCGCGCTGCCGGACTGATGGAGAAGCGCGATATGGCAGCCGCGTCCACGCCGATCTTCGGCCTGGCAAATCTGAGTTAAGGACGGCAACTATGCAACGTTATCAACGCCAGATGATGCTGGCGGAAATCGGCGAAGCCGGGCAGCAAAAGCTACTTAACGCGCGCGTGCTGGTGGCGGGCGCGGGCGGACTAGGCGCCACGCTCCTGCCGCAGCTGGTGGGCGCGGGCGTCGGCCATATTCGGCTGTATGACGACGATGTGGTGGCGCTGCATAACCTGCATCGGCAAACGCTGTTTACGCAGCAGGATATCGACCAGCCCAAAGTGCTGCGCGCGCAGCACGCCTTGCAGCAGCGCAATCCGCAGGTGCAAATCGAGGCGCTGCAGCAGTCGCTGAGCGCCAGCAATCTGCAGCAGGCGCTGGCGGGATGCGAACTGGTGATCGACGCCGCCGATAACTTTGCCGTCACCTACCAACTTTCCGATGCTTGCATGCAGGCGGGCATGCCGCTGATCAGCGCCTCGGTGCTGGGGCGGCAAGGTTACGTCGGCGGATTCTGTGGCGGCGCGCCGAGCTATCGCGCGCTGTTCCCGCGCTTGCCGTCATCGGCCGCGAACTGCAACACCGCAGGCGTGATGGGCCCGGCGGTGGCAACGCTCGGCGCGATGCAGGCGCAGATGGCGCTCAGCGTGCTGCTGCAGTTGTCGCCATCGCCGCTCGGTTGTCTGGTGAATTGCGATTTTGTGAACTGGCACTTCCGCCAGTTCCGCTTTGATGATGCTGAAGAGCCGGAACATGCGGTGCCGTTTATCGATCCGCAACAGTTGGCCGCCGATGACTGCATTGTCGAACTGCGCAGCTATGAAGAAGCGCCGGTCAGCGTGGCGGATGGCGTTGAGCGCATCTTGCCGCAGGCGATCGCCGCGTGGCAGCCGCCCGCCCAGCAGCGCATCGTGCTGGTGTGCGCCAGCGGCATCCGCGCCGCGCAGGCCGCTGGCGCGCTGGCGCAGCGCGGATTTCATCAGCTGGCGATTCTGGCGGCCAATCGCCCATGAATCAGGACATTCTGTTCAACGATGTGAGTTTTAGCTGGGGCGATAAACCGCTGTGTCAGCGGCTGAATCTGCACCTGCGCGGTGGCAAAACCACGGTAATGCTGGGACGCAGCGGCATCGGCAAAAGTACGCTGCTGCGGTTGGTGGCCGGTTTACTCCAGCCGCAGCAGGGCGCGGTGCAGGGCTTGAGCGGCAACGTGGCGTGGATGGGCCAGCAGGATCTGCTGTATCCGTGGCTGACGGTGCTCGACAACGTGATGCTGTCGGCGCGGCTCAGCGGCGACAAGCCGGATCGCCCGCGTGCGCTGGCGCTGCTCGAGCAGGTAAAACTCAGCGACGTGGCGCATGCACCCCCGCATCAACTCTCCGGCGGCATGCGGCAACGCGTGGCGCTGGCACGCACGCTTTATGCGCAGCGCGACGTGGTGCTGATGGATGAACCCTTCGCCACGCTGGATGTGATGACCAAACTCAGTTTGCAAACGCTGACCGCCCGATTACTGCGGGGCAAAACTGTGCTGCTGGTGACGCACGATCCGCTGGAAGCGTGCCGCATGGCCGATGACATTCTGCTGCTGCAAGGCCAGCCGCTGGCTATCGAAAGCTGGCCGGTTGCTAGCGGTGACGCGCCGCGTCCGTTTGATCATCCCGACGTCCTGCAGGCGCAGGCGCAACTCTTCTCCCGACTGAATACCCATGAAAACAGTGTTTAGCGCGATCTACCTGATCGTGGTGCTGCTGTGCGGCTGGTTACTGGCGCGTCACAGCGGCGTGCCGAGTTTCCTGCTGCCCGCGCCACAGGCGGTGCTGGAGGCGCTGTGGCTGCATCGTCAACTGCTGTGGCATCACGCGCTCTATACGCTGGCGGAAATTGTGCTGGCGCTGTTGCTGGGCGTCGGCGCGGGCGTGACGCTGGCGGTGCTGATGGCCGCCAGTTCGCTGCTGCGTCGCGTGCTGTTTCCGCTGGTCACCGCCAGCCAGGCAATCCCGGTGTTTGCCCTCGCGCCGCTGCTGGTGCTGTGGCTCGGCTTTGGCATCGCCTCAAAAGTGGTGGTGGCGGCTTTGATCCTGTTCTTCCCGCTGTGCTTGTCACTGTTTGATGGGCTGTGCCGTACGCCGGTCGGTTGGCTGGAGCTGGCGCAAACCTCCACGTCGTCGCGTTTCCGCATCTTCTGGCGCGTGCGCTGGCCTGCCGCGTTACCGCAGTTTTTCTCCGGCCTGCAGATGGCGGTGGTGTTGGCCCCGATTGGCGTGGTGATTGGTGAATGGGTCGGCGCCAGCGAAGGGCTCGGCTATCTGATGATGCAATCCAACGCGCGACTCGAAACCGCCACCAGCTTCGCGGCGCTGCTGCTGTTACTGATTCTGGCGCTGCTGCTTTCGGGCAGCGTGGCGCTGATGCGCAAGAAAATCCTCTGGCAATCTACATAAGGAAATACCGTGAAAACCCTACGAATGGCATTGACCGCGTTGCTGCTGCTGGCGACCGCTAACGTGCAGGCGGCGGAGAAAGTTCGCCTGCTGCTTGACTGGTTTATCAACCCCAATCACGCAGCGATTTTTGCTGCCCAGCACAGCGGCGCGTTTAAGAAAGAGGGGCTGGATGTCGAGATGATCGCGCCCGCCGATTCGGCGTCCGTGCCGCTGCTGCTGGCGGCGGGCAAAGTCGATCTCGCCGTCAGCTACCAGCCGCAGCT
Source organism: Pantoea sp. BJ2 (assembly GCF_040255075.1). Classification (NCBI taxonomy): domain Bacteria; kingdom Pseudomonadati; phylum Pseudomonadota; class Gammaproteobacteria; order Enterobacterales; family Erwiniaceae; genus Pantoea; species Pantoea sp. BJ2. The sequence continues at coordinate 660,078 of NZ_CP158293.1, read as the reverse complement.
CTACACGCTGGTGGATAAAGACGTGCCAGTGATCCGCGTCGGCACGTTGATTAATCAGCCGCTGAATACGCTGACCACGGTGTCAGACGATATTCACTCGCTGAAGGATTTCGCTGGCAAAACCATCGGCTACGCGGTGCCGGGCACCGAAGACGTGGCGATCCGCAATATGCTAAAAACGCAGGGCGTTGATGCCGACTCGGTGAAGCTTATCAACCTGAATATGGATGGCACCTCCGCGTTGCTAACGCACAAGATTGATGGCGCGATGACCATCTTCCGTAACTATGAGCTGCTGGATTTGAAAGACAAAGGCGCGAAGCCAACGGTGTTCAAGCCGGAAGATTACGGCGTGCCTGCTTATGATGAGTTGATCATCCTGGCAAACCAGAAAACTGCCGCGCAGGACAAACGCATTCCGGAGTTTTTACGTGCTCTGGATGCCGGCGTGGCGTGGCTACGCGCGCATCCGCAGGAAGCGTGGCAGGCGTTTATTAAGCAATATCCCGAGCTAAATACGCCGCTCAATCACGAGGCGTGGCAGGCGACGTTGCCATATTTCGCCGCGCACAGTGCGGCGTTTGATCAGGCGCGCTATCAGGCGTTTGGTGAGTATATGAAGGGTAATGGTGTAATTAAGGCTGTAGCGCCGATGGCGCGCTATTCGTTGTAAGTTGGTGCGGTTTGCCCCTCACCCCAGCCCTCTCCCGCGCGCAGGAGAAGGAGCCGGCCGCGCCCATCTAACCATTCTCTACACCTAATTATTCCCTCTCCCGCTTGCGGGAGAGGGTTAGGGTGAGGGGAAACCACGCACAATTTCCCTTGCACCTACACTTATTTTTGATAATGATATTTATTCTCAACTATCAAGTGATGGACAACCTGATGCGTTTCCCCGCTCTTTCTCTGCTGCTTAGCCTGTTTTTCATCTGCACCCATGTACAAGCCGACGCCGCCTGGCCGCGCACTATCGCCACACCGAAAGGCCCCTTCACGCTGCAACAGCCGCCGCAGCGCATTGTCTCGACCAGCGTTACGCTGAGTGGCACTTTGCTGGCAATTAACGCGCCGCTGATTGGCTCCGGCGCCACCAGCCGCAATAGCAGCGTATCGGATGCGCAGGGCTTTTTTACGCAATGGAGCGCGATGGCCAAAGCGCGTCAGGTTAAACCGCTCTATATCTCACAGCCGAATGCCGAAGCGATTGCCGCCGAAGCGCCGGATTTGATCGTGATTGCCGCCACCGGCGGCGATTCGGCGCTGCGCCTTTACGATCAGCTGCAAACCATCGCGTCGGTGTTAGTGATCGACTACGGCGATAAAAGCTGGCAGGCATTGACCTTGCAGCTGGGCGAGATTACCGGCCATGAAGCTGATGCCAATAAGGTGATCGCAGCATTCGACCAACGAGTCGAAGCAGTGCGTCACAAGATTACGCTGCCGCCGCAGCCGACCTCTGCGCTGGTCTATTACGAAGATGGGCGCGGGATGAACTTGTGGACGCCCGCATCGGCGCAGGGCGCACTGTTACAGGATTTGGGCTTTACGCTGGCCGCGCCGCCCGCCAGTTTTCAGGGCAGCACCAGCATGGGTAAGCGCAATGACATTATTCAGCTGAACGGCGAAAACATGGCCGATGGCATCACCGGTAACACGCTTTTGCTATTCGCTGCTGATGAGAAAACCGTGCCGCAGGTGGCGAAGAATCCGTTCCTCGCCCATCTGCCGGCGGTACAGCAGCACGACATCTTTGCCGTGGGTAACGATACTTTCCGCCTCGATTACTACAGCGCCAGCAATATGCTCAGCAGCATCGAGCGGCAGTTTACCCGTTAAGCATCTGCGGTGGCGGGCTGCGGCGCGTCCGGTTGTTCACTGAGGCGCGCCGAGCGCAGGCCGCGCGCCGCCAGCGACAACAGCACCAGCAATCCCACCGCCAATCCGCCAAACCACAGCACGCTGCTCAACGGTGCCAGCACGCGTGCCAGCGCGCCTAAACCCAATGCACCGACCGAATCGCCGGTCACATCCTGCGCGGTGCCGAGGCTGTTGACGCGTCCCAGCAGCGCATCCGGCGTGTGGTGCTGCGTCAGCATAAACTGCAATAGCGAGGCGATGGCGTTGCTGTAGCCGTAACACACCAGCGCCAGCAGTGCGGGCAGCAGATGGCTGTAAAGACCGAGCGAGGCGATGCAGGCAAATGCCAGTAGCGCACAACCCATCAGCACCCATCCCGGGCGCGTTAACTGCCGCACCCAGCCGCTGGTAAAGGCCCCGATCATCGCACCCAGCGGCACCGCCGAGTACATCAATCCTAATGCGGATGCATCGGCGTGATAGGTCAGCGCCAGCGCCGGGAACAGAATACGCACCGCGCCAACCATGCTGAGCAGCAAGCCAACCAACACTACCGCGCCGACCACTTTATGCTGGCAGACAAACTGCATGCCGCTCGCCAGCGCGCGCAGCGGATGCTCCGGCTCCTGCTTTTCGGGCTTCATCGACGGTAAACGCACCAGCGGAATCAGCGTTGCTAGCGTACCAATCGCGGCGACCGCAAACGCCCAACCGACACCCGCCGCAACGATGATCATGCCGCCGAGCGCGGGCGACAAAATCGCGCCGAGGCGCACCGTTAGCATGCTGAGCGCACCGGCTTCCGCCAGATGTTCACGTCCGACGATTAGCGGGATCACCGCCATCAGCGCGGTCATGCCAAGCGCGCCAAAGAAGCCATCCCAGAAGGCGAGGAAGTAGAGCGCCAGCAACGAAGGTGCTGGGCTGAAGGCGTTGAGGCTGAGCAGCACAAAACCGATGCCACAGGTGCCGCGCGCGAACAGGATTAATTTGCGGCGATCGTAGCGATCGGCCAGCACGCCGCCGAGCAGCAGGCCGATAAACATGCCGACGCCATCAAGCATTACCGCCACGCCAACCTGCAGCGTGGAGCCGGTCATCGCCTGAATTTGCACTGGTACGCCAACTGCCAGCATGCCAAGGGCGAATACCGAGAGCATGCGCGCGCAGAATATCGCGCGGAAGGATGCATTGTTTTTAAGCAAACTGAAATCTAAGAATATCGAGGGCTTAGCCATAAATCTCCAACGGTGAATCACATTTGCATCACCCGTAGCGGCGCAATTTATTGCGCGTTTTTTGACAGAACGCGATGAATCGCGCCGCTACGGTATGTGCCTTAATTAACGCCGAGCTAACAAACGATTTATCAACGGTCCCAGCACCTGCAACGAATCTGCTGAAAGAATATCGGCGTGTTCGCAATCCAGCGGGAAGATCGTCAATTCATCAACGAACGGTGCCCAACTGGCGCGCACATCCATCTCCGGCGGCAGCGTTTTCTCGGCCATAAACAGCGTGGCGTGGCCGGCATAGCGCGGCGTACGCGCTTCAGCCAGGCGTGCGACGGCGTCTTTGTAGTTCGCGACGATGGTGCTAAACATCGCCGCCTTCTCTTCACGCAGTAGCGGATCGCGCTCATCTTCGGTCGCAGCCATAAACTCGGCCTGCTCACGCGCCACTTCCTGTTCCGCTTCATCGGCATCCGGCGTGCGCCAGTCCTGACCTTCTGCCGGATAGGTATCCAGCAGGCCAAGAAATGCCACCGTTTCACCCTGCGCCTGCAAACGTGCCGCGATGCCTTGCGCCAGCGTGCCGCCGAGTGAATAGCCGAGCAGGAAATACGGACCGCTCGGCTGCTGCTGGCGAATCGCCTGCAGATGGCGTTCGTACATCGCCTCCACGCTGTGACAGGCAGCAATCACGCCATTTGGCCGCGGCGATTGCAGGCCGACAATCGGGAAGTCGCCGTCGAGATAGTGCAGCAGGGCGCTGTACTGCCAAGCGAAGCCGGATGCCGGATGGATGCAGAACAGCGTCGGGCCGTGACCGGCGCGCAGCGGCAGCAGTTCGCCGTTGCCACCGCTTTCACTGTTGGCACCGCCGTCAAGCAGCGCCGCCAGCTTCTCCACGCTGCGCGCGGCGATGATCTGCCCGACGCTGAGCGGCGGCACCTCACGACGACGCAGTTCCGCCGCCAGACGCATCGCCAGCAGCGAATGACCACCGAGCGCGAAGAAGTCGTCATCGGCAAACACGCTGTCGCAACCAAGCAGCTGCTGGAACAGATCCGCCAGCAAACGCTCGTTGGCGCTGTGCGGCAGGCGGCCGCTGCGTGCGCTGAGCTGCGGCATCGGCAGCGCTTTACGATCCAGCTTGCCGTTGGCGCTGAGCGGCAGATGGTCGAGCAGCAGATAGCTGACCGGCTGCATATGCGCCGGCAGACGTTCGCCCAGTTGCTGCTTCACCGCGTCGATATCCAGCGGCACGCCCGTTTCGGCCACCAGCCAGCCGAGCAGCTGACGGTTATCGACGCCCGGCGTGGCGTGCTGCGTCAGCGCGCGCGCCGCCACCACCGCCTGCGCCACGCCCGACAGCGCCACTAGCGCCTGTTCGATTTCGCCCGGCTCGATACGCTGTCCGCGCATTTTCAGCTGATCGTCGCTGCGGCCGAGATACTCAACCGCACCGTCGGCGCGCCAGCTGGCGATATCGCCGGTGCGATACATGCGCTCGCCTTCGGCAAACGGCGCGGCGACAAAGCGCTGTGACGTAAGGTCGGCGCGATGCAAATAGCCATCGGCCAGCTGCACGCCGCTGAGATAGAGATCGCCCGGCACGCCAACCGGCACCGGTCGCAGCAGGCTATCGAGAATATGCAGCTGCGTGTTCCACACCGGACGACCAATCGGCACGCCCGGCCCGTTAAGGCCTTCCAGCGCGCTGCCGCTGGCCGGTTGCCAGGTGACATCGACGGCGGCTTCGGTTGGGCCATACAGATTGTGCAGCGGCGCGGCGATCATCTCCTGATAGCTGCGCGCTAGGTCGCACGCCAGCGCTTCACCGCTGCAGAATACGCGGCGCAGCGTTGGGCAAGCTTGCTCGGTTTGCGCGGCGAGATGGCCGACAAAGGCCGCTAACATCGAGGGCACGAAGTGCAGGGTGGTCACGCGATAATCGTCGATCAGCTGCCACAGCGCCTGCGGATCGCGGTGCGCTTCCGGCGGCGCCATCATCAGCTGCGCACCGGTCATCAGCGGCCAGAAAAACTCCCACACCGATACATCAAAGCTGCACGGCGTCTTCTGCAACACTACATCGTCGGCGCGCAGCGGATAGCTGGCCTGCATCCAGCGCAGGCGGTTGACGATGGCGCGCTGATTCACCACCACGCCTTTAGGTTTACCGGTCGAGCCCGAGGTGTAAAGCACGTAAGCCGGGCGACTGGCGTCCGCCTGCGGCAAAGGGTGACGCGGCTGAAGGTTTTCATTGGCTAAACCATCAAACATCATCAGCGTGCCAAACGTGGCAAAGCGGGTTTCCAGCGCGGATTCGGTGATCAGCACCCACGGCCGCGCATCTTCCACCATGTAAGCTAAACGTTCATCGGGATAACCGATATCCAGCGGCAAGTACGCCGCGCCCGCCTGCAGGATGGCAGTGAGCGCAATGCTGAGACGCACCGAGCGCGGCAGCGCCACGGCGACGATATCGCCCGGCATCACGCCCGCTTCAATCAGGCGATCCGTCAGCAGCGCGGCCTGACGCTGCATGTCGCCGTAGCTCAGACGGTGATCCACATCCATTAGCGCCAGCGCGTCCGGCGTGCGCGCCGCCTGCTGGGCAATCGCCTGCTGCAGGGTTTCATTTTCCAGCTGAACGCCGGTGTTATTCACCCAGGCGAGTAGCGATTGCTCGGCCAGCGTTTGCAATTTCCACTGCGTCAGCGGCAGATCCGGCGTGCTGACCAGCTGTTGCAACAGCAATAACAGCCGCTCGGCCAGACGTTCCGGCTCGCTAACGCAGTCGCGATACTCCATCAGCAGCGTCAGCTGTTCGCCCGGCAGCACCAGCAGCGTCAGCGGATAGTGCGTGTAACCGCGATTATGGATCGCTTCGCAGCGCACGGTGGCGTTGGCATCCAGCAGCGTTTGGTTGTCCGGATAGTTCTCCACCACCAGCAAGGTATCGAACAGCGTACCGGCGCCGACCAACTGCTGAATCTCGGCGAGGCCGAGGCAATCCTGCTCAATCAGCTGGATTTGCTGCGCCTGATGATCGGCGAGCTGCGCCAGTAATGGACGCTGATGATCGAAGCGCACGCGCACCGGCAGCGTGTTGCTGAACAGGCCCACGTGCTGATCGATGTCGTCAATCTGACCAAAACGGCCAGAAACCGGCGCACCAAACACCACGTCTTGCTGGCCGCTGGCGACCGACAGCAGCAAGCCCCACAATCCCTGCATCACGGTGTTCAGGGTTAAGCCGCGCGCCCGGCATAGGGCATAGAGTTCCCGCTCCAGCGTGGCATCCAGCGTAATGCGCTTTTCGTTGACCGCGCTATCGGCGGCCTGCGGATAAAGCAGCGTCGGACGCACGTCTTTCAGGCAAGCTTGCCACTGCTGACGCGCTTCATGGCTGTCGCGCTGGCTGAGCTGACGCACGATGTCGGCGTAGCTGCTGCTGTGCGCGGGCAAGATATGCTGGCGCAGCGCGCTGAGTAGATCGTTGAGGATCACCGGCGTTGACCAACCATCCACCACCAAGTGATGCGCGTTGAGCAGTAGCGTCCAGCGCGCGCCATCGCGATGGGCGATCAGCGTGGCGTGCAGCATGATTGGCTGGCTAAACAGATCCTGCGCCAGCGCCTGATGTTCCAACGCGTGAATGTCCTCTTCCTCGCCCAACTGAAGCAGCGTCAGCGGCCAGTGCAATTCGCCTTCCGGTATCAGCTGCAGCGGTTGCAGGCTGAGTTCGGCGTCGAAGCGCGCCGCCAGCTGCGGATGACGCTGTAACACCGCGTCGAGCGCGGTTTGTACCGCTGCGGCGCTGATGTCGCCGCTCAGCGTCAGGCGGGTTAATGAGTTATAGCTGCCTTGCTGCGTGGTGGTTTGCGCGTGGAACAGCAAACCTTTTTGCAGCGGTAACAACGGCAGCGCATGGCTAAACGCACCGTGACGCGCATGCAGCTGTTGCAGCAGCGCGTCATCAACGCCTTCCAGCGCCACCTCGGCGGCCACCAGCGTGTGGGCGGCGTGCTGCGGTTGCTGTTGGGCCAGCGCGATCAGCGCCTGCGCGGTAGCCGCCATTGCCTGATGTAAATCGGCAATCGCTTCGGCGTTGAGCACGCCGTCCGCCCAGCTCCAGTTCAGCGCCAGCTGCGCCGCATGTGGCTGCTCCTCAACGAAGACGTTGAGTTCCAGCGCGTGCTGCAGCGGCAGCGCGTCATCCTGTAATACCGCGAAAGTGTCACGGAACTGTTGCGCGGTGCGCTGTGGCGTCCAGTCACCGCTGCGCGGTGTAAAGCGCCCGAGGTAGTTAAACAGCACCTGCGGCGCATGTTGCGCTGCCAGTTTTTCCAGCGTCACGCCGCGATGTGCATCGAGCCAGCGCAGCTGCCCGTAGCCAATACCGCGATCCGGCACCGCACGCAGTACCGCTTTCACCGCGCGTACGCACTCATTGAGCGGCGCATGTGGATTTTCTGGCAACGGCAGCAGCAGCGGGAATTCGGACGTCAGCCAGCCGACGGTGCGCGCCAGATCCTGCTGCGCATTTAGTTCGGCACGGCCATGCGATTCCAGCGTGACGCGCTGCTGTGCGCTGCCGTTGAGCTGGCGCAGAGCGAGGGTCAACAAGGTCAGCAGCAGCTCTTCGCTGGTGGCGCGATAGTACTGCGGCAGCGTGTTGAGCAGCGCGTGCGTGGTTGAGGCATCCAGCAGCGTGCGTTGATGCTGTTGGCGATCGCCGGACTGAATCGCCCGTTGACCGACAAGCGGCAGCGGTTCCGTCAGCATCTGCTGCCAGAACGGTAACTCGCTGGCGCGCGCCGCAAGGTTCGCCAGCAGCGCGGCAGACCAGTCGTGCAGCGAGGTTTCCTCGGCGGGGATCACCAGCGGCGTGTTATTGAGCAGTGCGTCACCGGCCTGTTGCAGTTCTTCCAGCAATACGCGCCACGAGACGCCATCGACAATCAGGTGATGCAGCGTTAACACCAGCCCACAGCTGGCGCCTTCTTGCTGCAGCAGCGTGGCGTGCAGCAGCGCGCCTTTAGCCGGGTCGAGCGCCTCAGCATCTTCGCTAAACGCCCGTTCCGCTGCGCGGTCGCGGTCCTGCACCTCCAGCGCACGCACGCGGGCAGGGCGCGTCGTCAGCGCTTCGCCGACAATCAGCTGATCGCCGCGCGTAAAGGCGTTGAGCGCCGGATGCGCCTGCGCCAGCTGATCGATCAGTTGTTCCAACTGAACGAGCTGCAACTGCGGCGGCACCGACAGCAGCACGCCGTGAGCAAAGCGCGCATTGATGCCCGCCTGGGCGTTGAACCAGTACAGAATCGGCAAGCCGCCAATCGCGCCCTGTTGCGCGACGCGCGCGCCGGTGTGGTGTTGTGCCAGCGGCTGCAAACCCCGCGCCATGCGTGCAGCGGTACGTTCGGCAAAGATTTCGCGTGGACGCAACAGATAGCCAGCGCGACGGGCGGCGGTGCTGAGCCCCATCGCTGAGATGCTGTCGCCGCCGAGCGCGAAGAAATCATCTTCCGCGCCAACGCTCTCCAGCCCCAGCAGGCTGCCAATCGCGTGGCAAATCAGCTGCTCCTGCGGCGTGCTGGCGGCGCGACTTTGACTTTGCTGCGCCTGTTGCGGCTTTGGCAACGCCTGACGATCAATCTTGCCGTTAACGTTGAGCGGCAATTCGTCCATCACCATCAGCACCGCAGGCACCATGTAATCCGGCAGCTGCGTGGCGAGCTGCGCCAGCAAACGGGCGTTGAGATCGGCATCGGCGCGCAGCGCATCATCCTGCACCGAGCAGTAACCAATCAGGCGATGCGTGGCGCCCATTACTTCGGCGATCACCACGGCGGTGCTGACTTCCGGCAGCGCCACCAGCGCATTTTCCACTTCACCGAGTTCGACACGGAAACCGCGCACTTTAATCTGGTGATCGGTACGGCCAATAAACGCCAGCTGTCCATCCTGACGCCAGCGCATCAGGTCGCCGCTGCGGTACATCACATCGCCGTCGCGGAAGGGATTAGCGACAAAGCGTCCGCAGGTGAGATCGGGACGACGCAGATAACCGCGCGCGATGCCGGTTCCGGCGATATACAGCTCGCCAGCGCAGCCAATCGGCACCTGACGCAGTTGGTTATCCAGCAGATAGACTTCGCTGTTCCCCACCGGACGACCAATCACCGGCTGCGGCGACGCCATGACGCTGGCACCCAGCGTATCGATGGTGTATTCCGACGGGCCGTAATAGTTGTGGATCTCCATCTGCTGCTGTTGCTGCATCAGCTTCCACAGCGTTGGCGTGGCTGCTTCACCGCCAATCATGACGAAAGAGGGACGATGGTTATCGGCTTCCAGCAGGCCGCTGTCGATCATCTGCGAGAAGAATGACGGCGTGATATCCAGCAAATCAACCGGCACCGCGTTCATCTGCTGAATCAGGCCCTAGGCATCGCGGCGCAGCTCTTCGTCGAAGATATTCAGCTCGCAGCCCATCAGCATGCAGAACAGCGGTTCCCATGAGGAATCGAACGAGAAGGAAGCGGTGTGACCAGCGCGCATGCGGCGCGGGCTGCTGGCGCTGAAGCGCGCAATCGCCGGGCCAAACAGATGCTCGCGGTGCGACAGGAACAGATTGAGCAACCCTTGATGAGTGCTCATCACGCCTTTCGGGCGGCCGGTCGATCCTGAGGTGTAAATCATGTAGGCCAGATCGTCGCCGCACAGTGGGGTATCGGGTCGTGCGGTGGAAAGGGTGTTCAACGCAATCTGATCAATCAGCAGATGCGGCAACTCCGGCATTTGCGCCAGCGTGCTGGAGTGCGTCAGCAGCAGCTTCGGCTGCGCGTCATCGCACATCAGCGCCAGGCGTTCGCGCGGATAGTCGAGATCGAGCGGCATATAAGCCGCGCCGCTCGCCAGCACGCCGAACATCGCTACCAGTGAATCCACCGAACGCGGAATGCCAATCGCCACCACATCGTCAGCCTGCAGGCCGCGCGCGATCAACAGATGCGCCAGTTGCATCGCGCGATCGGCTAACTGGCGATAGCTCAGGCTGCGATCGCCGCACACCACCGCGGTTTGCTCGCCGTAGTGCTCAGCGGCTTGCAGCAGGATATCGACGATGGTGTGGGTATCGGCGGGCGGCACGATGGTTGGTCCGGTCGACCAGCGTTGCAGATCGATCTGTTCCTGTGGCGCCAGCAGTGACAGCGCGCCGATTTGCGTGTTGGCATCCGCCGCGAATTGCGTGAGCACGTGGCTGATGCGCTCGGCGTGACGTTGTAGCGTTTGTGCCTCGTAGCGGCGCGGGTTCGCCACCAGCGTCAGCTGCAATGCGCCAGCGCGGAAGCCAACTTCAAACTCGAGATCGTCGACCGGGCCCATCGCCAGCGTGTGCGTTGTGGCTGCATGGCCATCGAATTGAAGATCGTCGTGGTAAACCTTGACGTTAATCACCGGGCCATACAGCGCCTGGCTGCTGCCGACCAGACCGAGATCGCGGCGCAGCTGTTCCGCTTCATAACGCTGATGACGGCGCGCTTTGCGGATTTCGCTTTGCACCTGCTGCACCAGCATCGGCAAGGTCATCTCATCGCTGACGCTGAAAATCAGCGGCAACACGTTGACCACCGGGCCGAGGGCAGAAATCGCCGCCGAACCCATGCGGCGCATAAACGGGAAGCCAATTGACAAACGTTGGCTGTTACTGAAGCGGGCCAGATAGGCCACCAACAGCCCGCTGACGATATCGCCTTCGCTGCTGTCGGCGAGTGGATGCTGCTGACGCAGCGTGGTCAGTTGCGGCAGCGTTACCTGACAGCTGATCGGGCGATCGCCGGGATCGCTGACGTTTTCACTGGCAAGCGTCAGGGTTTCCGGCAAATCCGCCGCGTAACTTTGCCAGTGGCTGGCGGAGCGGGTAAAAGCCGGCGAATCCTGCCACTGCTGAATCTCGTCAATCACCGTGGTGAACGGGGTAAACGGCGAGGGCGAGGGCGCTTCGCCGGCGCAAAGGGCGGCGTAGATCGCTGCGACGCGTTGAGTCAGCGCTTCAAAGCTGAAACCATCCACCAGCAAATGGTGATAGCGCTGATACCACAGCCAGCTTCCGTCGCCGATGCGCATCAGCGCGTGACGATAGAGCGGTTTGTCGCCGTCGGCGGGCAGATCGGCAGCGAGATCGGCCTGCATCAGTTTGTGCGCCTGGCTGCTGGCATCGCCGCGCTGGCTGAAATCATGCCATTCCGGCGCGACCGGCGCTTGTGCACCAAACCACTGCGCCGGATTGCCCTGCTCATCCAGGCCGAAGCGCGCCTGCACGGTATCGGCTTCCGCCATAGCCTGCTGAATGGCGCTGTCCAGCGCCGCGCGATTGATGTCGCCGTGCAGCACGCTGTAGTGCGCCACGGTAAATTGATTGCGCTGCTGCGCAATGCTGTCAGCGATCCAGATGCCGGGCTGTGCCGCGACGAGTGGATAGGCTGGAGAATAGTTGTTTAGCGATGCCAAAGGACAATTCCTGTCGAGAAAACAATTTAAAAAAGAGAAAGTTAAAAAAATTTAATGCGCGGTAGACGACGTCTGTTGCGTCGCTGGCCGCATGTCGTGCCAGTTTGCTTCGATAAACTCAATGGCGGCGCTGCGCGTCAGCGGTCCCGCCACGTTGTGCCAACCTGCCGGAACCGGGGCAAAAGCCGGCCACAGGCTGTACTGCTGGCGCGTGTTAAGTAGCACCAGAAAATCGAGCGCGTCGTTATCAAACGGATTCTGTTGTTCAGACATGGTGGTTACCTTCAGAGGTTGATGTAGGGGAGAGAAAATCGGCCAGCAGCCAGCGGCAGCCGTCGATCAAACCGCCACGCCAGCACAACGCATCGTGCCCTCCGGCGAAGCGGCGAAAATGTAATTCATGGCCTGCGGCTTGCAGCGCCGGGACGATCTGCTGGTTGACGTACACCATGTCCGCCTCGCGATCGCCCACTTCTTGGAAAATTTTCAGCTTGCCCGGCGGTAAGTCGCCCTGTTGCAGCTGCTCCAGTAGCAAACCGGGTGCGTGCTGCTCGCGGTTGGCGTAGTCGCGGATGTATTGCAGATGCGGCCACCAGAAGGAGCCGGATTGCGTGAGAATGCGGCCAAAACGCTGCGGCCAGTGCAAACCGGCATAGAGCGCGGCGAGTCCGCCATAGCTTTGCCCGACCACCAGCGTGCGGTCGGCGTCGCTGCTGAACGCCGCGTGCTGGCGTGCCAGCGGTAACAGTTCCTGCTGCACCGCCTGCCAGAAAGTTTCATTGCACGGCAATTCGGCTTCGCGGTGCTGGCTGTCGATGACATCGATAAATAGCCAGCAGGCAGGCGGCAGTGTGCCATCGGCGGTGACCTGATCCAGCGCGCTGAAAATCGGTTGGCCGTACACCCAGTTTTGTCCATCGAGCAGGATTGCCAGCGGACGCTGTTCGGGCTGAGCGGTTGCACCGGTGCTATAAAGCCAGACGTTGCGCGTGACGTTGAGCAACGCGCTGTGCCACTGCAGGGTTTGCAGCGTATCCGGCCAGGTTTCCGCCATGCCGGCATCCAGCGCGCGCCAGGCCGATTGATCCGGCGCATCCGGCATGTGCGCGTTGCTCAGCGCAAAACGGCGACTGCTGAGAAACGGCGGCGTGGGATTGAATTTGTCGGGGATCGCTAGCGGCATCAGCGAGATCCACCACTTACGCTGCAGCGCGCGGCATTCGGCATCATCGCCACAAAACAGCGGCGGTAACTGCTGCGCGGTGGCGGGGATCAGGCTGTAACTGCCGCGCCAGTCAGATTCAATGGCGGTCGACCAATGCCAGACGTTGCTGTCGCCGACGCGCACCAGACTTTCTGGCGCTTCGCTGTGGTGATCGGTGACGCCGTTAATATCGATATAAACCCGTTCAGTGGAAGAACGTGCGGAATGTCCTTCGGGATCGCGCCAGAAGAAGTGCATGGTCGTTTGACCGCTTTCGTCACGCTCCACCAGCGGCGTACCTACCGCATACAGCCGCTGCCACCAGCTTTCGCTTCCTATTTCGGCCTGCTGCAACCATTGCGCAACTGTTCCGGCGGGCAACCACGTCTGCGTCGTATTTTCTGCGCTTGTTAGAAACATCCTGCAACCCATCTCCACATTTTGTTCACTGTCTTTACTTAATAAAAGCTAATGCAAATGCTATTGATAACGATTTACATTTGCAATATGATTTTTCGTGCCTGATAAACCTTCGTAATTTCAGTGGATTATTTTGTGAAGGACGTCACGCGGGGAGATTAGGACCGTCAATTACGCAAGAGATTAATATTTCAATCCGTTACGGCCCTTGTCGTAGGGTGAGGGCGACTGAACGGATTATTTCATTTACAAGGCAGTTTGAAATAGAGATGGCAACTATGTCCGTTAACGCTAAAAATTCAGCAATACCTGCTGTGGTACGGCAATTCAGATTCAATCCTCTGTACCTTTCTCTGGCCTCAATTTTATTGGTGACACCAGCCGCCTTCAGCCTGGCTGCCGAAGAGACCCTAACCGTCAACGCCGACACGCGTGAAAGTGTGACTTCGCCGCTGCAGGGCTACGTGGCGAAAGAGAGCGCGGCAGGCACCAAAACCGCTACGCCGCTGCGCAAAACCCCGCAATCCATTTCGGTGATTACCCGCGAGCAGATGGACGATCAGGCTGCGGCCTCCGTCGCCGATGCGCTGAGCTACAGCAGCGGCGTGTTGACCAACTATCGCGGTAACTCCAACCGTAATGATGAGATCATCGCGCGCGGTTTCCGCTACGCGCCAAAATTCCTTGATGGCCTGAGCTACGGTTTATCCGGCCAGGCGGGCGCAGCGGGGCAGATCGATCCCTGGTTGCTGGAGCGCGTAGAGATGATCCACGGCCCAGCTTCTGTGCTGTACGGCCAGGTGAATCCGGGCGGTATCGTGGCAATGACCAGCAAGCGCCCGACCGCGCAGAGCATTCACAAAGTACAGCTCAGCACCGGCAATCAGCATTTGGGTGAAGCGGCGTTTGATTTTGGCGGCAAGCTGAATGATGACAACACGCTGTTTTACCGCCTGAACGGTATTGCCAGCACCAAACATGAGTTCGTTAAGGACAACAAACAGCAGCGCATGGCGATTGCGCCAGCGATAACCTGGCTGCCGAACGCAGACACCAGTTTCACGCTGCTGACGATGTATCAAAATGAGCCGAAAGCGGGATACCGTAACTTCCTGCCGGCCAGCGGTACGTTGAAAGAGAGCAGCGCGGGCTTTATCCCTTACGATTTCAACGTCAGCGATCCAAGCTTTAACGAAGCCAAGCGCGAACAGACGTCGATTGGCTATATCTTCGAGCACAATTTAAGCGATAACATCAGCTTCACGCAGAATCTGCGCTACAGCAACATGGACGAATCGTACAAATATCTGGTGTATACCTTTGATGCCGATAACGATCACTCCATCAATCGTCGTCCGCAGCATGACAAGATCAAGTCGAAAGAGTTGGGTCTTGATAACCAGCTGAAAGCCACCTTTGAAACCGGCAACATCGCGCACACCGTGCTCGGCGGGCTCGATTACAAGTGGAGCGACGTCGATAACAAACTGTGGCGCGACAGCGGCGATCAGTACATCCTCGACTGGGCGAATCCGACGCGCATCAGGATCAACGAGAGCGATTTGACGCTCACCACCAGCACGCGCAAGAAGCTCGATCAGGTGGGTGTTTATCTGCAGGATCAGCTGGAGTGGGATCAGTGGAACCTGCTGCTCTCCGGACGTCACGACTGGAGCGAAGTGCGCACGGAGGATCGCACCGACGACAGCCAAACTCAGCAGAATGACAACAAGTTCACTGGCCGCGCGGGTCTGCTGTATGCCTTCGATAACGGCATTTCACCGTACGTCAGCTACAGCACTTCCTTCGAGCCGAACCTCAACAGCGGCGCGCCAGGCACCGATCCGTTCAAACCGACCACCGGCGAACAGACCGAAGTCGGCGTGAAGTATCAGCCGGTGGGTTGGGATGCGGTGTTTACCGTGTCAGCGTTTGATATCACGCAGAAAAACATCACCGCTTATAACAGCGTGACCGGCTACAACGAGCAGATTGGTAAAGTGCGTTCGAAGGGCATCGAAACCGAAGCGCATGCGCAGATCACGCCAGAGATCAAACTGTTAGCGGCCTATACCTACACCGATGCGGTGACCAAAGAGAGCAGCATCACGCAGCGCATCGGCCATTCACCGTCGAGCATTCCGCGTCATGCGGCGTCGGCGTGGGGCAGCTATACCTTCCTTGATGGCGTGCTGAGCGGCTTAACGCTGGGCAGCGGCGTACGTTATACCGGCACCGCGCCAGCGGATGAAATTGGCGTCGACAAAGTACCGCATTACACCTTGTATGATGCGATGGCCAAGTATGAGCTGGGCGAAGCGGCGAACTCGCTGCGTGGCACCACGCTGCAGCTGAACGTCAACAACATCGCGGATAAGCACTACGTGGCGTCATGCAGTAACGAAAGTGCCTGCTTCTACGGCAGCGGTCGCACCATTGTGGCTTCGGTCAGCTACAGCTGGTAATTCCCTCCGGCGGCCTGCGTGGCCGCCGTTTCGTTTCGCATTCCGTGCGACGCGCTTTTCAGCCAGGTATTTATTAAGCGGTTTTCGGAAAATACTGTATTTGTGTGACTGTCATCACTCTGCAAGTCACGTTAAAATACGCGCTTCTCATTTAGCAGGGGTTTTTCGTCACGATGTTATCGCGCTTCACTTTAGCCACTTTGATGGCAACAATCATGCTCACCGGCTGCGCCCGCCTTGCCGCCGTTACTGGTACATCTCATGACAGCACTGCGACTGCGGACGCATCCGCCGCTCAGCCTGCAACCGGCGCGCCAATCGACAATAATGATTCGCCTTCTCCATTCGAGACCGGCCCAACGGTGATTAACGTTTCACACCTGGTGACGCGTACCGATGACGGTTCTTCTGTCTATGTGACGGTAGATGGTCAGGATGCGGGGCTGCTGAAGAAGGGTGAAAAACGAGAAATTCGTGTTGCGCCAGGTAAACACCAGATTGGTGGTTACGTGCAGACGCTGTTTGGTTTTGGCAAAGTGACCATCGCATCCGTGGATGTCACCACCGATCCGAACAGCCCGAAAAACGTGGTCTATTCTGTAACGCGGCAGAAGCCCGCGTTCAGCGAAACCGACGCCACGCCGCCGAATAATTCCTGATGTATGGGTGCGCATAAATGCGCACCAGTATGTTTTTTTCAGGTCGCCATTGATGGCGACCTGCCCACATCAACTCCGGCTAAACACCAGTTTCAATCCCGCAACTGTGAAGCAGCAAGCCAGCAGCGCATCCAGCCCACGACGGATGCGGCGATAGAAGGCCGTCATCACCGCAGTGGAAAACAGCAGCCTGTAACCGCCAAACACCAGCACACAAATTGCCGCGCAGCCCGCAATAATCATCGGTAAGGTTGATGCCGCCGCACCCGGTTTTAACGCCACCGACATGATCGCTACCCACGTCAAAATCGCTTTAGGATTGCCGACGTGCATCAAAATGCCCTGACGAAACATTCTGCCGAAGCGCGCTTTTTCGCTGACCGGTGCGAATTCACTGGCATCTGGCCGACGCAGCGCCGATTTCCCTGCCTTGAACGCCAGCCACAGCAGATACAATCCGCCGCCAATCTTCAGCACAATCAGCAGTTGCGCAAAGGTGGCCAGCACGGTGAGAACCCCGCAAGCCGCCAGCAGCGCCCACATCATTGAACCGCCAATCACGCCGCTCGCTAATGCCAGTGCCGCGCCGCGTCCCTGTTTCATCGCCGTGCCCATAATCGCCATATTGCTCGGGCCGGGACTGGCGGTAGCGACGAAATAGGTGGTGTAGATAAGAATCAGTTCATGTGACAGCGCCAAAGGTTCCTCTGCGATGGCGGAAGTGAACCAATGTTATATCGCCTGAAGCTGCATTCTTCCAGAATGGTTTAACTATTCATCCTTGCTGCATCCTTACTCCCCATGCAACTCCTTCCTTAACAGCACCAACTCGCCCGCCAAATCGCGGCACAGCATCGCCGTCATCAGATGATCCTGCGCATGCACCAAAATTAGCGTAACCGGCACTTTGCCGCTGCCTTCATCGGCGCCAATCAATGCGGTCTGGATTTTATGCGCGGCTTTCGCGGCCTCGTCGGATGCCGCTAAAGCCTCGTCCGCCCCTTGCCAGTCAGCTTTACGCGCTTGCTGGATCGCCATCATGGCTTGCGATCGCGCCTCACCGGCATTGATCAGCAACTCCATCATCGTTTGTTCAAAATCCATATCCGCCTCACTTATTGGTATGCCAAATTGGTAATAACGACGCTACCGGAATACCAAAAAGGAGTTCCGCGAGCATGATCACAGAAATTAACGGCGGATATCGCCATTTTGGTATGCCACGAACCATCAAGCTGATGCATAACACCTAAAACCGCTGAGGGTTGACCAATGTCTCTACAGGAACGTCTTATCGATTCACTGGGTAGCTTTGCCACGCGATTCAACAGCTACCGCTACATCATGGCGATCAAAGCCTCGTTTATTACGCTGATGCCGGTGATCATCGTCGGCGCGTTTTCGGTGCTGATTTCCAACATGGTGCTGGACCCGAAAAATGGCCTCGCCAGTTTCTCTGCGCTGTCGTTTCTCGCCGATCTGAAACCGATCACCAGTAGCATTAACTACGCCACGCTGAGCTTTCTGAATATCGGCGCGGTGTTTCTGATTGGTATCGAACTGGGCCGCATCAACGGCATTAAAACGCTGTTTCCCGGCCTGCTGGCGATCATCTGCTTCATCTCGGTGACGCCCACCACGCTGCAAATGCTGGTGGATGGCCAGATGCAGGTGGTAACCGATGTGCTGGCGAAACAGTTCTCCGATACCAAAAGTCTGTTCCTCGGCATGTTTATCGCCATTCTGTCGGTGGAGATTTACTGCCGGCTGGAGCAGGTTGAACGGCTAAAAATCAAAATGCCGGATACCGTGCCGCCGAACGTTGCCGCGTCATTTTCCGCGCTGATTCCGTCGATCATCACCGTTACGCTGGTTGCCACCTTTGGCTTCATCTTCCATCAGATCACCGGCATGTACCTGTACGACGCAGTGTACAAAGTGGTGCAGCAGCCGCTGGAATCGGTGGTGCAGAGCTTGTGGGGCATTCTGCTGCTGATGTTTGTTGCCCAGCTGTTCTGGGTGATTGGTATTCATGGCAACCAGATGGTGAAACCGATTCGTGAGCCGCTGCTGCTGGGGGCGATTCTGGTCAACATGAACGCCTTCGAGCAGGGTAAGGAAGCGCCAAACATCATCACCATGCCATTCTGGGACGTGTACATGAGCATCGGCGGTTCCGGCCTGACTATCGGGCTTTTAACCGCCGTGATGATTGCCACCAAACGCAAAGAGATGCGTGAAATCGCCAAACTGTCGTTTGGACCTGGCTTATTCAACATCAATGAGCCGGTGATTTTTGGTATGCCGATCATGCTCAACCCCATTCTTGCCATTCCCTTCATCATCACCCCGCTGGTAACCGGTTCGATTGGCTATTTCGCCACGGTGATGGGCTTTGCCGGCAAAGCGGTGGTGATGGTTCCCTGGACTACGCCGCCGATCATCAATGCGTGGCTTTCTACCGCCGGTTCGATGGGCGCGGTGGTTACGCAAATCATCTGCATTGTAGTTTCTGTGTTGATTTATCTGCCTTTTGTCAAAGTGGCCGCGCGTCGCGCCGAAGCGGCTGAAGCGAAAAATCTGCAGGCCGAACTGGCACAAAATTAAGGAGAATCTATGAGTAAGCACACTATTGCGCTGCCGCAAGGCTTTATTCTCGGCGCGGCGGCATCGGCCTGGCAAACCGAAGGCTGGAGCGGCAAAAAAGCCGGCCAGGATTCGTATCTGGATGCCTGGTATCAGCAGGATCGCCACGTCTGGCATAACGGCTATGGACCGGCGGTAGCAACGGATTTTATCAACCGCTTCCGCGAAGACGTGGCGCTGATGAAAGCGGCGGGGCTGACGCACTATCGCACCTCGATCAACTGGTCGCGTTTTCTCACCGACTATGAAAACGCGGTGGTTGACGAGGAGTACGCGGCCTACTACGACCAGCTGATTGATGAGATGCAGCGACAGGGCATTGAACTGATGTTGTGTCTCGAACATTACGAACTGCCGCTGCAGTTGCTGGAGGAGTATGGCGGCTGGCAATCAAAACATGTGGTTGAGCTTTTTACCCGCTATGCCGAGAAGGTGTTTGCCCGCTACGCCGGAAAAGTGACGCGCTGGTTTGTTTTCAATGAGCCGATTGTGGTGCAGACGCGCGTCTATCTTGATGCGCTGCGCTGGCCGTATGAACAGAACACCCATAAGTGGATGCAGTGGAATCATCATAAAAATCTCGCCACGGCGAAGGTGGTCAAGCTGTTCCGCCAGCAGGGTTACGCCGGCACGGTGGGCACCATTCTCAATCCGGAAGTGACCTATCCGCGCTCTTCGGCGGCGCACGATGTTAAAGCCGCAAAAATCTACGATCTGTTTTACAACCGGGTGTTTCTCGATCCGGCAATCAAAGGCGTTTATCCAGCGGAATTACTGCAGCTGCTGGATAAACATGAGGTGCAGTGGGATGCGACCGAGGAAGAGCTGGCGATCATCGCCGCCAACACCGTCGATGAAGTGGGGCTGAATCTTTACTATCCGCATCGTGTTAAAGCGCCTTCACGCGCCTGGCATCCGGAGACGCCGTTCCATCCGGCCTTTTACTACGAACATTTTGAGCTGCCGGGCCGCCGCATGAACAGCTCGCGCGGCTGGGAAATTCAGCCGCGCATTGTTTTCGACATGGCGCAGCGCATGAAAGAGGAGTACGGCAATCTGCCGTGGTTTGTGGCCGAGAGCGGCATGGGCATTGAGAACGAAGCGCAGTTTAAGGATGCGCAGGGCGAAATTCAGGACGACTACCGCATCAACTTTATTGCTGAACATCTCTACCAGGCGGTGCGTGCGCGTGAAGCGGGCAGCAACTGTCAGGGCTACATGCTGTGGGCGTTCACCGACAACGTTTCACCAATGAACGCCTTCAAAAACCGCTACGGACTGATCGAGATCGACCTCGACAACCAGCGGCAGCGGCGGATGAAGAAATCCGCGCACTGGTTCCGTCAATTGCGCGACACCCAGCAATTGACCCTCAACATTGACGATGAAGCCAAATAAGGACCACCAATGAAACGCATTATTCTGGCCTGCGCAGCAGGCATGTCGACTTCGATGTTAGTCACCCGCATTGAGAAAGAGGCGGTAGCACGCGGTCTTGAGTATCAGATCTACGCTATTCCGGAACAGAACCTGCGTGAAGAGTTACAAAACTACGGTCAGGACGTGGTGGTGGTGCTTTTGGGACCGCAGGTGCGCTTTAAGCTGGAGGAGAATAAAAAGCTGACCGACAGCTATCAGCTGCCGATTGCGGTGATCGATACCGTGGCTTACGGCACGTTGAATGGTGCAAAGGTACTCGATCAGGCACTGGCTTTGGTACACTAGCGCCCAGATAGCAGTCAGGCTCCGGCTCGCACAGGATGCGGCCGGGCCGAATGCACCATGATGCAAAAGGGTGAGAGCGTGGAAAAAGCCGAAGCGCCACAAGAGAAAAAGCAGTATCAGGAAATTGGTCAGCATCTGCGTCAGCAAATCCTTGATGGTCATTATCCGGTTGGATCACGACTGCCGCCAGAGCGGCAGTTGGCCGAAACCTGGGGCGTGAGCCGCACCATTGTGCGTGAAGCGTTGCTAATGCTGGAGCTGGAAGGCACGGTGGATATTCGTCAAAGTTCTGGCGTTTACGTGATGCGCATTCCTTCGGAAAGCGAGGATGCGGAAGAGGCCTTTTTCCGCAGCGATGTCGGCCCGTTCGAGATGTTGCAGGCGCGTCAGCTGCTGGAGAGCAACATCGCGGCCTTCGCCGCCAAAATGGCCACCAAAGCCGATATTGAAAACCTGCGCCGCACGCTGGAGCAAGAGCAGCGCGCCATCGCACTCAACGACAGCAGCCAGGATAACGACAAGTTATTTCATCTGCTACTGGCAGGCGCGACGCAAAATCAGATGCTGCTCGATACCGTTACCAGCGTCTGGCGTCATCACGAAGCCAGCCCGCTCTGGCAGCAACTGCGTCCGCAGTATGAAACCCGCGCCTATCGCCTGAAGTGGCTGGGCGATCATCAAACGATTCTGGCCGCGCTGCGCCGCCGTGATGTGATGGGATCCTGGCAGGCGATGTGGCAGCACCTGGAAAACGTCAAGAACACATTGCTGGAGTTATCCGATGCCGATGCGCCTGATTTTGATGGCTACCTGTTCGAATCCGTGCCGATTTTCCAGGGTAAGTTGATGTGATGAGGTCGCCATTCATGGCGTAATGCCGCTCAGTTAAGCGCCGTATCAAATCACCGCTTCCTCCGTAGCGGCGCGATTTATCGCGCAATGCATTGCGCCGCTACAATGTGTGCTCTCGGTAACTAAGGATTTTCACGTCTTGACTGACGAGCATTACGACCTAAATGCGGGCCCCCGTGTGACAGTAATTACAACGCAGCGCGCAAAGTTCAATGACTAAGCTGCACGATAAATCACGACGCTACTCATGCTGGGTGAGCTTCGCGGTTAACGCACGCAGCGGCGTGCGCAGCACCTCGTGCAGTGCGCGAATCGCTGGGGAAAACTGTTTGCGATGCGGGCAGATAAGGTGCAGCGGCGTGCTTTCGCCCGGCATCTCTGGCATTACGCGCTCCAGCCTGCCGGCTAGCACATCGTCACACACATCAATCCACGATTTATAGGCGATGCCCATGCCGGCGATGGCCCAGCGGCGCGCCACTTCGGCGTCATCACATAGCATGCGGCTTTTCACCGTGATCTGGCGGCGCATGCCATCCTGCGGAAAGGTCCATTTGTCGTAAACGTGGCCGCCCATCATAAACAGCAGGCCATGATGGTGCTGGGCGATCTCCTCCAGCTGTTGCGGGCGACCGTGACGATCAAGGTAATCCGACGACGCCACCATCACGCGGCGATTGTCCTCCGCCAGCGGCAACGCCACGTAGCTGCTGTCTTCCAGCTTGCCGTAGCGAATGGCGATATCCACCGGATCGCGGAACACATCGCTGATCTGGTCGGAAAAGGAGAGCCGCACCGCCAGCGCCGGATGCGCGCGGCAAAAGTCAGTGATCAACGGCAGCAAAATATTGCGACCAATATCCGACGGCAGCGCGATTTTTAGCTCGCCGCTCAGCGCATCTTCATCGCTCTGCAAGCTGTCGGCACCGGCATGCATCAGCGCCAGCATCTCCTGCGCAAAGGGCAGATACTTTTCCCCTTCGGCGGTTAAGCGCAGGCTGCGGGTGGAGCGGGCGAACAAGCGGCGATCCAGTTCCCGCTCCAGCCGCTGAATTGCCGCGCTGACCTGTCCGGGCAGTAAATTCACCTCTCGCGCCGCGCGTGAAAAGCTGCCGAGTGCGGCTGAACGCACAAACAGAGTGACATCTTCCAGTCGGATCATCTTCTTATTCATCGTGGTAGTCAGCAGGGATTTTCACTCTAAGAGTGAAAGTGTTCACCTGCAACTGGCATTTTTCATTGCGCTGCGGACCGCTATGCTGAATTTACTTCACCAAACCTGCTGATGAATAAGGATCTGCCTGATGAAAGCCATTGTTTATAGCCAAAACGGTTTACCGATTTCCGATGAAAATGCGCTGTATGAGCTTGAGGTTGATAAGCCAACGCCGGGCGCGCGCGATCTGCTGGTAAAAATTCACGCCATTGCGGTGAATCCGGTGGACACCAAAGTGCGCGCCGGTGCGCCAACCGATCAGCCGCGCATTCTGGGTTGGGATGCGGTAGGCGTGGTGGAAGCAGTGGGCGCAGACGTCACGCTGTTCCAGCCGGGCGACGAGGTGTTTTATGCTGGTGATATCACGCGCGCCGGCAGCTATGCCGAATATGGGCTGGTGGATGAACGCCTCGCCGGGCACAAACCGCGTTCACTGAATGACGCCGATGCCGCCGCGCTGCCGCTGACCTCGCTGACTGCGTGGGAACTGCTGTTTGATCGTCTTGAGGTACAAGCCGATGACAACGCCGCGCTACTGATTATTGGCGCAGGTGGCGGCGTCGGTTCCATATTGACGCAACTCGCCAGCAAGCTAACCAAATTGACGGTGATCGGCACCGCTTCCCGCCCGGAAACGGCGGATTGGGTGCGTTCACTCGGTGCGCACCATGTGATTGATCATTCTCAACCGCTGGGCGAACAGCTGGCGGCGATTGGACATAAAGAGGTGCGCTATGTCGCCTCGCTGACGCACACCGACAGCTATTACGATCAGCTGATTGATGCGCTCGCGCCGCAGGGCAAGCTGGCGTTGATCGACGATCCTGAGATGCTGGATGCGGTGCCGCTGAAGCGCAAAGCGATTTCACTGCACTGGGAATTGATGTTCACCCGTTCGCTGTTCCATACCACCGATATGCAGCGCCAACATGAGATTCTGCAGCGCGTGAGCCAGCTGATTGATGACAAAACGCTGCAAACCACCGCCGGCGAACATCACGGCATTATCAATGCCGCCAATTTGCGCAAGGCGCATGCGCTGATTGAGAGCGGTCGCGCACGCGGTAAGATCGTATTGAGCGGGTTTTAACCAAATTAACGCAATAAATGATGCAAACCACGCGCAATAAATTGCGCCGCTACGGATATCCGCACACTTGTGTAGCGGCGCGATTTATCGCGCTACAAAGAAAAAGGAATAGGCCATGACACTCAATGATGCAGTCGCTCGTCGTCACACTGTAAAAGCCTTTGAACAAGGTAAAAGCCTGCCGCAGGATGAAATCGAAACCCTGCTGAACGTGCTGCGCAACAGCCCGTCATCTGTGAACTCGCAGCCGTGGCATTTTGTGGTGGCGTCAACCGAAGCGGGTCGCGAGCAAATCGCCGCATCCACCGATGGCGCCTTTGCCTATAACAGCCCGAAAGTGCGCAATGCCTCGCATGTTATCGCGCTGTGCATGCGCACCGATCTGAATGAAGCGCATTTGCAGAACGTGCTCGATCAGGAAGATGCTGATGGCCGTTACGCCAAGCCGGAAAGCAAAGCGAACAATGACATGGTGCGTCGCAGCTATGTCGATATGCATCGCTATGAATCACGCGATGTTCCGCAGTGGATGGAAAAGCAGGTTTACCTGGCGTTGGGCGGATTGTTGCTGGGCGCAGCGATGTTGGGCATTGATGCCACACCGATGGAAGGTTTTGACCAGCGCGCGCTGGATCAGGCACTGGGCCTGCGTGAGAAAGGCTTTACCAGCGTGGTGCTGGTGTCGCTGGGCTATCGCAGCGATGCGGATTTCAACGCCGCGCTGCCGAAATCACGTTTGCCACGTGACGAGATTTTTACCTTTATTTAA
Source organism: Pantoea sp. BJ2 (assembly GCF_040255075.1). Taxonomy (NCBI): domain Bacteria; kingdom Pseudomonadati; phylum Pseudomonadota; class Gammaproteobacteria; order Enterobacterales; family Erwiniaceae; genus Pantoea; species Pantoea sp. BJ2. The sequence continues at coordinate 635,429 of NZ_CP158293.1, read as the reverse complement.
ATATTTCGCGCAATAAATTGCGCCGCTACGGATGGACGCACGTTTCTGTAGCGGCGCGATTTATCGCGCAAGATCAATACGGAAACCGCAACGTAAAACGGTTCACACCCTGCTCGCTATGCATCTCACAACTTCCCTGATGCAAACGCATAATGCTGCGCACAATCGATAAGCCCAAACCGCTGCTGCCCTGATGTCGTGAGCTATCGGCGCGCCAGAAACGATCAAAAATGCGCGCCTGCTGTTCCTCACTTAATGCCGGGCCGTGGTTTTCCACTGTCAACGAATGGTCCTGATTAAACACGCGAATGGTTGAGTTTTGGTCGCCATAGCGCAGCGCGTTGGCGATCAAATTGGCCAGCGCGCGTTGCAGCAGTTGCGGATCGGCGCGCAGTTCGCCGTGTAGCGCCATCTCCAGCCGCATCGACTGCTCTTCCACCATGCCGTCAAAGTAGTCCTGCAACTTCTCGCCGAGCAGCGCCAGATCGATGTTCTGCCAATCCATTGCCTGGCTGGCATCTTCCGCTTTGGCGAGAAACAGCATGTTATCAATCATCTTCGCCAGCCGTTCCAGCTCCTCGTAATTGGATCCGAGCAGCGCCTGATAATCGCAACGCTGCGCTTTTGACTCAGCGCCACTTCGGTTTGGCCGATCAGCGTACTAATCGGCGTGCGCAGGTCGTGCGCCATATCGGCAGAAACCTGGCTCAACTGCTGATAACCCAATTCAAGGCGACTCAACATCTGATTAAACGCCGCCACCAGCGGCTGCAATTCCACCGCTGCCTGTTCAGGCATGCGCTGCGACAAATGGCGCACGTCAATCGCATCCGCCTGCGCCGCCAAACGACGCAGCGGGGTTAAAGCGCGCCGCACCAGCCAGATGCTGATCGCCGCCACCAGCAAGGCCGCCAGCGCGCTGGCGAGGATGATTTGATCGCGATAACCGTTGAGCGTTTGCGTGCGGTCGCTCATCAGGCGGCCGGTGATGATCTCAATCTGGCCGTTGCCATCGCGCGTTGGCGCCAGCGCGGCCGCTGAGATAAACGGCGTGCCGTCAGCGGCGGCGAGATGATGCACCGACGACAGCGCCAGCGGTTGATCGGCTGGAACCGGCGTAATCGCCGGGACCGGACGCTGGCCGGGATTGACCACAATCAGCGGCGGCTGGCCGGGGACACGCAGCACCAATAACGATTCGGTATTGCCGAGCATATTGGCGAACAGACGGGGTTTTTGCTGGATCAGCGTAAGCGCATCTTCATCGCGCAGCAGCGTGCGAATCTGATCGATGCGCGTCAGCAGCGCCGCGTCGTCGCGCACGCCAATCTGCGTCGTCAGCGAGTGATAAAGCGCGATGCCGCTGAGGGAGAAAATGACAATCACCGTGGCGCTCAGCAGCAGCGACAGGCGCGTGGCGAGAGACCGGGTTTTCATAATTCAGCTTCACAGCGGTAACCTACGCCGTGCACGGTGTGAATCAGCGGCTGGGCAAACGGGCCATCAATTTTCTGCCGCAGGCGTTTCACCGCCACATCCACCACGTTGGTGTCGCTGTCGAAATTCATGTCCCACACGCGTGAGGCGATCACGGTGCGCGTCAGCACTTCGCCGGGATGCAGCAGGAAGAGATGCAGCAGGTTGAACTCTTTGTTGGTGAGATCAATGCGCTGACCGCCGCGCTCAACGCGACGTTTCAGGATATCCAGTTGCAGATCGGCCAGCTGGAGAACATCCGGCAACTTCTGCTGAGCGCCGCGCCGCAGTTGGGTGCGCACGCGCGCCAGCAGTTCGGCGAACGAAAAGGGCTTGACCAGATAATCATCAGCGCCCAATTCCAGCCCTTTGATGCGATCCTCCAGCGTGCCTTTAGCGGTGAGGAAAATCACCGGCGTGTGGATCTGCTTATCCAGCGCCGCCATCACGTGCCAGCCGTCGATGCCGGGCATCATTACGTCGAGCAGAATCAAATCGTAATGATGCTCCTGCGCGTAGAACAAGCCATCCTGTCCGTTTTCCGCCACATCAACGATAAATCCCGCTTCGGTCAATCCTTTGCGCATGTAATCGCGCGCTTTGGCTTCATCTTCAATCACCAAAATTTTCATGCGCTTCTCCGCGGGAGGGGTTTCAGGGCTGGGCGTGTAACGCGGCTTGCTCGATCAACTTCGCGACGTCGTCAGGATGCGATTGATACACCGAATGGCTGGCGCCGGCAATCTCCACCGTGTGGCTGTGCGCGCGTTTGGCGTACATGCGCTCCAGATCGGGACTGATGATTTTGTCAGCTTTCGCCACCATGTACCAGCTAGGCTTGGTCTTCCACGCCGGGTCAGAAATGTTGGCGGTGAACACGGCGGAGTTTGTGGGCATCTGCGCGTGCGCTTCAAAATCAGCCTGCGCTGCGGGTAAATCAGCAGCGAAATCGCTGTGATAATTTTCCGGCGCGATGGTCAGATAACCGTCGCTGGATTTAGCAAACGGATGCGCGCTGTTGGGGAATTTCTTGCCGTTGCTGGCTTCGGTTTCACCGTTATCCAGCGCATGCGCCGCGATGTAAACCAGCCCAGCGACTTTGGTGTCGTTACCGGCCTCACTGATGGTCGCGCCGCCGTAGCTGTGACCAACCAGAATCACCGGCCCATTTTGCTGATCGATAATGCGGCGTGTCGCCGTCACATCTTCCTGGAAGCCGGTGAGCGGCTCCTGAACCAGCGTCACGTTGTAGCCGTCATGCGTCAAACGGTCATACACCGGACGCCAGCCTGCACCGCCGACGAACGCGCCGTGCACCAGCACAATATTCTTAACCGGCAGCGCCTGAACCTGCGCCGCGCCGCCGCCGATAGCCAGCAGCATGCCTGCTGCAAGAGTGAGTTTGTTCAATTTCATCGTAATGCTCCAGATGGCAAGGTAGGCCATCAGGGTAAGCAATCGGCTCTGACATCAGTGTGAGCGAGTTATGACAAAAGAATGACATGCAGCGTATGAGCATTAAGTAAAACTTAATGGGGCATAAATAAAAGCTAACTTATTAACTATTATAAGTATTTGCTCTACTCAAAATCCGTAATTTCTGTAGTGACAACCTGTCCACCATGTTATTAACTCTGCATCCCTTTGTGAATATTTCTGCCTGCCGGAGTTAATAATGAAGAAGAATCTCTCTTTCGCTTTACTGCTTTCGCTGAGTGCTTTCAGCCACGCTTCATTTGCCCAGCAAACCTTGCGTTTCGGCGTTGATCCGACGTTCCCACCGTTTGAATCCAAAGCCAGCGACGGTTCTTTGCAGGGCTTTGATATCGATCTCGGCAACGCGATCTGCGCCCAGGCCAACGTGACGTGCCAATGGGTGCAGATTGGTTTTGATGGCAGCATTCCGGCGCTGCAGGCGAGAAAGTTTGATGCGATTCTTTCGGCGATGTCGATGACGGAGAAACGCCGCGAGCAGGTCGCCTTCAGCGACATGCTTTACGTCACGCCGAGCGCATTGCTCACACCCGCCAAAGCGCCGCTAACGGGAGACATTAACGCGCTGCGCGGCAAAAGAATCGGCGTCGCGCAGGGCACCATTCAGGAAACCTACGCCAAAGCGCAGTGGGCAACCAAGGGGGTGAGTGTGGTTTCTTACCCTAATCAGATGGAGATCTATCCTGACCTGGTGGCGGGACGGCTCGACGCCAGCCTGGCCAATGCGGTTTCGGCAGAACAAGGTTTTCTTAACACGCCAGCCGGCAAAGACTACGTCATCAGCGCCACGCTGGTGGATAAAGAGGTGTTGGGCAATGGCGTGGGCATTGGATTGCGTAAAGACGATGCGGCCAATCTGAAGTTGATCAACAGCGCGCTGGCCGAACTGCACAGCAACGGCACTTACGACCAACTGGCGAAGAAGTACTTCAAATTCAAGGTCTATCCGTAAAATTCATCTGCACGCAAGGTCGCCATTGATGACGACCTTGCCCACCAACCGCACCCACACTCACTCAAAAATCATGACGAACTTACCGCACTACCCAACTCAACGCGCCCGCTTTCTCGCCGCCGTCAAACGGCAAAACGGCGCATTAACGTCCTACGCGCATCCGTTACCCGGTCCGCAGGGCGAGGAACTTTTCACTGACGTAGCGATAATCGGCGATGTCAACGCATCACGGCTGATGCTGGTGATCTCCGGCACGCACGGCGTAGAAGGCTATTACGGTTCCGATTGCCAGATCGCCTGGCTGGATACCTTCAACCTCACGGCGCTGCCGGCGGATACTGCTATCGTGATGCTGCATCTGCTCAATCCGTGGGGCGCGGCGCATTTACGCCGCGTCAATGAAGACAACATCGACCTCAATCGCCACTTTATCGATTTTTCACAGCCCACACCCGCCAATCCCGATTACGCCGCGTGGCATGGCATTTACCACGGCGATCGCGCCCGCGCCGATAAGCTGTTAGCTGACGCGCTCAACAGCGCCGGTTGGCCGGCGATAAAACGCGTTGTGGAAGCGGGGCAATATGGCGCGGTGGACGGTTTCTTCTTCGGCGGCCAACAGCCAGGTTGGTCGTACCGCACGCTGCAAACCATCATCGCCGAACACTTGTCGCAGGCCAAAACCATCATCAGCTTCGATCTGCACACCGGCGCGGGCGCGTGGGGACATCCGATGCTGCTGTCGATTGCCGAGCAGCGTTTTGCCGCACATGACTGGGGCAAGGAGATTTATGGAGAATGGTTAACGCTGCTGTTCACCGGCGCAGGGCGCGACAGCGAAACCGGCGTGACCGCGACGGCTACCGGCTATGTGTCGCAATTTCTGCTGACGTCGCTACCGAAGACGCAGATTTTGCCGCTGGTGGTGGAGTGCGGCACCTATCCTGGCGAGGAGATCCATCGCCGCGTGCGCGACGATCACTGGCTGCATCTGCAAGGCGATCCAGCCAGTGAAAGCGGGCGGGCGATTAAGCAGGAGCTGGTGGAAGGATTCTGGCCCGCCGACGCTGACTGGCGCGCGCTGGTGGCTTTTCGCACCCAGCAGATTTTTGTGCGTGGCTGGCGGGCGTTAATCGATTTATAAGCGTCCGTAAAAGGTCATGCGGGCGGTTTCCGACAGGGCAATACCCGGCTCGGTGTTATACGCTAGCACCGCCAGCATGCGGGTGATATCGCCTTCGGTTGGCGTAACGCGATGCAGCGAATTGCGGCCACGGAACAGCACCAAATCCCCGGCATCAATCGCCAGCGCTTCTACCGGCTGGCGCTGATCCAGCACCGCCGCCACACCGTCGAAATTCATCTCACCGGCATCGGCATCGCGCAGATCTTTCACATACTGGAACACGGCGCCGGCGCGCGGTTTCTGCACCAGCAGCGTGATGGCGAACGACGAGTTATCAAAGTGCCAGCCCAGTTCCTGGCCGTCGGGCGCGTAGTGCAGATTGATCGACGAAAGCGGATCGGCATACGGATAGAGCGCCTCTTCACCCAGCACATCGCACAGGAAGCTTTTGAACAGTTCATCGTTGTAGAGCTGGCGCAGCGGCGAATCGGCGGCAATCACATCATCGGTGATGCAGCCTTTGGTGCTAATGACATCGCGATTACGCGGATGATCGGCGCTGAAAGCCTCATCTTTTTTCATCAGATAAACGTTGTGTTTGCTGGCGGTGTGATACGCCAGATGGCGCTGCGCATCGCCTTCGGCAATGATGGCCTGCAGCGCAGCGGGCTGCAGGAACTGACGCAAAACTAAAGCGCCGTGCTGATTAAGTTGCTCACGGCAGGTGCGACGCCAGTCGGCCTCGGCCAGCGGATGCAGATCGAAACGAATCAAGGCAGACATAGTTTCACTTCTCATGTGTTACAGGTGTGTAAAGACTGTAACTCGCTGATATGTTAATACGTAACGATAAAAATTTAACACATTGCTAAGGAAACCTTAATGCCCGCGCCATCACCACGTTTGCCCAAAATCAGCGTCATTCAATCCTTCAAAGTGGCGGCGGAACTGGGCAGCCTGGCGAAAGCGGCTGCGCAGCTGGCGTTAACGCCAGCCGCCGTGAGCCAGCAAATTCGCCAACTGGAAGAGCAGTTGGGCAGCACGCTGTTTGTGCGCACACAAAGCGGCGTGATGCTGACGGAGATGGGCAAAGAGTATCTGCGTTATGTAACGGAGGCGTTCGACATTCTGCACCTCGGCCAGCAAAACCTGCGCCATGCGGCGTCGGCACCACGATTAACGCTCTATTCGCTGCCGGCGCTGGCGTCAAAATGGCTGCTGCCGAACATCGCGCAGTGGCGCGCGCACTGTCCGGAAATTGATTTATCGCTGCACGGCACCCATACGCAAGTGGATTTCAACGCCACGCCGGCCGATTTCGTCATCTGTTTCGGCGAAGATCGCTATCCGCAGCTGGACAAGCAGCTGCTGTTTCTCGATGAGGTGTTGCCAGTGGCGAGCCCGGCGCTACTGCATCGTTTTGCCGGTATGGATGTGTTGCAGCATGCGCCGCTGATTCAGCTCGACTGGGGCAACGAAGGACGTTTCTTACCTGACTGGCGCAGCTGGTTTCAGACCAAAGGCATTGACGATGCGCCGCCGCAGCCGTCGTTCAGTTTCAATCTTACCTCACTGGCGATTGATGCCGCCGTGGCAGGCGCGGGCTTGCTGCTCGGTCAGCGGCGTTTGATTGCCAACGAACTGGCGCGCGGCGAGCTGGTGGTTGTCGATCCGCTTAGCTTGCCGCTCAGCAAACCCTATTTCCTCGCCTGGCCGCAGCGCTCGCTCAGCCAGCCGGGCAGCGCTGCGCTAATCCACTGGCTCACGCAGCTGGCGGGATAACGTACCCACTCGTAGTTTCGCCCTTTATGGCGATTTGGAAAAGAAAGGGAGTTCACCAATGACCACAGATTTCAACTTCTGGCTCACCGCGCTGGTGGTGGGCATCACCATTTTGCTATGGGCCAGCGCGCGTTTGCCGGAATACGTCACCGCGCTGCTGTTTTTCACGGCGGCGATGTTGCTAAAGTTGGCTCCTGCCAGCAGCATATTCAGCGGTTTTGCCTCGTCGGCGTTTTGGCTGGTGCTCAGCGGATTTGTGCTGGGCGCGGCGATCCGCAAAGTTGGTCTGGCGCAGCGCTGGGCGAACTGGCTGGTGGTGCCGCTTAGCCAAAGCTGGCCGCGTATGATTGCGGGAACTGTGCTGCTGACTTATCTGCTGGCGTTTGTTATGCCCTCAAATATGGGACGCATCGCGCTGCTGATGCCGGTGGTGCTGGCGATGGGCGAACGCGCAGGAATCAAAGCGGGCAGCCGCGGCAGTATTGGCCTGGCGCTGGCAGTGGGATTTGGCACCTTCCAGCTCTCCGCCAGTATTTTGCCCGCCAATGTGCCGAATCTGGTGCTGAGCGGCGCGGCGGAGAGCGCGTATCAGCTGCATCTGCAATGGTTGCCGTGGTGGTTGCTGCATATGCCGGTGGTGGGCGTCGTTAAGGGCTTGTTGTTGACAGGTTGCCTGCTGTTTCTGTTTCGCGCGCAGCCCAAAGCGGTCCACCAGCGCGACAGCTTAACCGCGCTTAGCCGCAGCGAATGGCGCTTGATTGGCCTGCTTGCGATCACCTTGTTGCTGTGGATGACCGACAGCGTGCACGGCTTACCGGCTGCGTGGGTGGGATTGGCGGCAGCCTGTATCTGTTTATTGCCGCGCGTAGGTTTTATCTCCAGCGAGGACTTTGCCAGCGGGGTAAATTTCCGCACCTGCATTTACATTGCCGGGATTCTTGGCGTCGCCACGCTGGTAGTGGATTCAGGCCTGGGACGGATGATCGCCAATGCGTTGCTTAACGTGTTACCGCTGCACGAACACCCATCCTTCAGCAATTTCGCGGTGCTCAATGCGCTGGTTTCGCTACTGAATTTTGTGCTTACCGCCAACGGCGTACCGGCGATGGTGACGCCGATGGCACAAGAACTGGCGAACGCGTCTGGCTTTCCGCTGCTCACCGTAATCATGTTGCAGGTATTTGCCTACGCGACGCCGCTGCTGCCGTATCAGGCATCGCCGGTGGTGGTGGCGATGGGACTTGGCAACGTTCCGGCGAAGGCCGGTTTACAGCTGTGCGCACTGATTTTTCTGCTTAGCGCGGTGTTGCTGTTACCGCTGGATTATCTGTGGTTTCGGCTGCTAGGCTATGCCTGATGTGTTTGCCAGAGATTGCCTATGCCAGCCAATAATGATTGGGTTGATTTTCGTCGTGATGATGAGACCGGAATTGAAAGCGTCAACGCGCACTTTCGCGGACACGCTTACGATCCGCACGATCACGACGAACTGCTGGTGGGCGTGACGCAACAAGGTTTGCAACGTTTTAACTGCCATCGTTCGCTGCACACCAGCACGCCGGGCCGGGCGATTTTGATTGAACCGGGTGCGGTCCACGATGGCCATGCGCCGGACGCCGAGGGTTTCACTTACGTGATGCTCTATCTGCCGCAAAGCTGGGTGGCGGAGATGATGCAGCGTCGCGGGTTGGGTGATGTGTCGAATATCGAAGGCGCTTTCCGCCACACGTTGACTGACGATGCGCTGTTAGCCAGCGCCATTCAGCAAGCCTGGTTTGCCGTACATCAGGGTGAAGGGCGGTTGGCGCGCGATCAAAGCCTCGATCATTTGCTCACCCTGCTGTCACGCCATCTGGATACCAAACCCAGCCTGCAGCACAGCGAAGCGATGCGTCAGATGCAGCTGCTGCGCGACTATCTGCACGATTTTATGGCGCAGGATATTGGTCTGGATGAGCTGTCGCGCCTTTCCGGCATTGATCGATTTCGCCTGACGCGCCAGTTCAAACAGGCGTTCGGCCAATCGCCGCATGCCTATCTGGTACGTTTGCGTTTGCGCAGCGCGCGCACGTTGCTGGCGCAGGGCATTGAGCCGGTGCAGGTGGCGGCGCAGGTTGGATTTGCCGATCAAAGTCATTTGGGCCGTTGGTTCCAGCGCGCCTATCGCATGACGCCCGCCGCTTATCAACGTCAGTGCACAAACGTTCTATACGCTTCCCCGCCTGCTCTTAGATGATGAGGTTTTCGTTGTCATTGGAGAGTTGTTGCAGATGTTTGATACCAAAATCGCCCTGATCGTACGTGATGATTTAGCCACCTGGCAGCGCCTGAATGTGGTGGCGTTCCTCGCTACCGGCGTGGCGTCCGCCGCCCCCGAGATGATGGGCGAACCTTATATTGATGCCAAAGCGCGACAGTACGGCAACATGGCGGGCCAGCCGATGCTGGTGTTTGCCGGGGATTTAGCCGGTTTACAGCGTGCGCACCGTCAGGGACTGGAGCGCGAGTTAACCATTATTCCTTACGTGGAAGCGATGTTTTCCACCGGTCACGATGCGGCGAACCGCGAAGTGTTTATGGCGGAGGATGCTGATCATTTGAATCTGGTCGGCATTGCGCTGCGCGGCCCGAAGAAGGCGGTGGATAAGGCGATTAAGGGATTGGCGTTGCACGGGTAAAGCACGTTTTCCCTCACCCTAACCCTCTCCCGCAGGCGGGAGAGGGAACCGAATGTGCGGCTTAGTAGATGATCATTCGCTCCACCTGGTCATTCCCTCTCCCGCTTGCGGGAGAGGGCCAGGGTGAGGGCGCTACTAAACAAACTTATCCGCCGCGCTCAGCAACAAATCTTCCCGCCCACGCAGCGCCAGCAGCTCCAGCCCAATCGGCAAACCTGCGGCGCTGAATCCCGCTGGAATGCTGATCGCCGGTGCGCCGGTCACCGCTGAAATCAGCGCGTTGCTGCCTTCCTGCATCTCACCGTGCTTAACCGGCGCACGGCGCACCACCGGATAAGCCAACAGATTGATCTGCTGCGCGGCGAAAAATTCAGCCAGCTGCAAATACAGATCGCGCTGACGCTGCTGCACCTGCCGGTAACCTTCACTCTCAACGCCCGGATGCTGGGCCCGCGTGGTAAACACCGTTTCCAGCTGCGGATGATAGCGCCCGGACGCCACCACTTCCGCCAGCGTGCGGACCTGCGCCTGCGATTTATCCGCCAGATACGCCGCCAGCGCAGCGGCAAATTCGTAGCCGATGATATTGGCGTCGGCGGCCAACGTCTCCAGCTGCGGATAACTCACCTCACGCGGCGCGAAATCCGCCAGCGCCGCGCGCACCGCCTGATTAATCTCGCCTTCATCGGCAGCAAACCCTTCCAGCCAGATGCCGATGCGCAGCGGCTCATCGCTCTCCGCAAACTGTTGTCCGCTAAGAATTTCAGTCGCTAAACGTAAGTCCGCCGCCGACCGCGCCAGCGGGCCGGGAATATCCTGAGTTGGCGACAGCGGCACAATGCCGTCGGTGCTGATTGCACCGCGCGTCATGCGCAGGCCAAAAAGATGGTTAAACGCTGCCGGAATGCGCACCGATCCGGCGGTATCGCTGCCGATCGCCAGCGGCACGTAACCGGCTGCGACCGCCACGGCGGAACCGCTGCTCGATCCGCCCGGCGAGCGGCCTTCAACCCACGCATTGTGGGTAAATCCGCTTAACGACGACGCGCCGGTAATGCCCGCCGCCAGCTCGTGCATGGCGGTTTTGCCGATCAGAATCGCACCTGCCTTTTTCAGTCGGGTAACCAGCGGCGCATCGTCGCTGGCGATAACCTCACGCAGCAGCACCGAACCGGCGCTGGTTGGCCAGCCCTTCACTTCGATATTGTCTTTAATCAGCACCGGAATCCCTTCCAGCGGTCCCGCCACCTCGCCGCGCTGACGACGCACATCGCTGGCGTCCGCTGCCGCTAAGGCTTGTTCGGCAAACAGCCAGGTGATGGCGTTGTAGCGCGGTTGATCCACCTCGCCAATGCGCTGCAGCGCGAAGGTGGCTAACTGGCGCGCGCTCACCGTGCGCTGGGTCAGCGCCTGCTGTAACTCGTTAATCGAAGCGGTGAGATAATCAGCGTATTGCATCAGGTTAATTCTCCAGCGGAATCCATTGTCCGTAGCGCGTGACGCGTCCGCACGCGCTGCCAGTAAAGTGGGTGCTGAACCAGATTGCCTGATGTTGTGCGCACCAGTCCACCACCCGTTGCCGTGAAGTGACCGCCAGCGCTTTATTCTCGCAAAACAGTGAGTTCCAGTGCGGGTACTGAAACTGGATAGCATTATGCATCACGTCGCCAGCAAAGATGGCCGATTCACCGGCGCTTTCCAGCACAATCGATGCATGATCAACGCTGTGACCGGGCGTGGAGAGATAGCGCAGCACGCCAGCAAACAAAGGTGAATCCTGCACGTTGATAGTCTCAAGCTGGCCGCTCCCGATCAGCGGCAGAATACTGTCGCGATAGAGCTCCTGCGCCGCCGGATTCTGTTGACAGTGCGCCAGTTCCCGCGCCGAGCAGATATAGCGCGCATTCGGGAACATCGGCAGCCATTCGCCATCACGCTGATGCGTATTCCAGCCAACGTGATCGGTATGAATGTGCGTCATCAGCACCAGCGTCACTTCCGCCGGATCAACGCCCGCCTGCGCGAGGTTTGCGGCATACGGCGTGTTCAGCTGGTGAAATAATGGCTTGTTATCGCGATTGCGGCCGTTGCCGGTGGCGGTATCGATAATGATGGTGTGCTCACCGGTGCGCACCACCCAGCTATGAATCGACATTTCGGCGGGCTGCTCAGCTAATTCGTCACTCATTTCCGCGCGATGTGGCGTAAACAGCACGCCCAGCGGGAAGGCGGCGGTTTGTTCGCTCACTTTGGTAATCAGGCAATCGCCGACGCGAATCGTCATGAGGTGCTCCTAAATTTTTTGATGGCAGCGAAGAAGCCTCACTATACTGGCGGCACGATCATTATTTAAATCGATTAGAATCATGCAAAGCATCAACGAAAATGATTTTTCGCGCATCGACCTGAATTTGCTGGTGGTGTTGCTGGTGATGTACGAGGTGCGCAGTGTCACGCAAGCGGCAAATCGGCTCTATCTCGGACAACCGGCAGTGAGCGCGGCGTTAAAACGTCTGCGCGAGATGTTTGACGATCCGCTATTTGTGCGTGCTGGATCGGCAGCTGCAGCAACAAGGTGTGGCGCGGCGCGTGCGCTATGTGACGCCAAATTTCTCCGCGTTGCCGATGCTGCTTAAGCGTTTGCCGCTGTTCGCTACGGTGCCGCAGGGTTTGGTGCCATCCTGGTGCGATTTGTATGACCTGAGCGCCGCGCCAGTGCCGGTCAATATGCCGGATTATGAAGTGTCGCTGCTGTGGCATAACGCGCGTAGCGAAGATGCCGCCAGCCGCTGGCTGCGGGAGAGGCTGCGCGGGCTGATAAAGAGTAAGCCGCTTTGATGAGGTCGCCATAAATGGCGACCTGCACGTTTACCACGGCACCACACGCCCTAAATAATCCAGATAATGAATTCCGCGTCGCCCAGCGTGGCTTTCCATCGTGTTCAGCAAGTTCGGAATGCTCTCCTCAATGGTCAAACGCGCTTCCGGGCCGCCCATATCGGTGCGCACCCAGCCGGGTGCCATCAACAATAACGTGCGCTCGCCGCCGCTACGTACGGCGAAGCTGCGCATAAACATATTTAGCGCCGCTTTGCTGCCGCGATACACCTCGTAATTACCGTTGGTGTTGTTGGTCAAACTGCCCTGGCCAGATGACATCACCGCAATAGTGCCGCTGGGCGTAACGCGATCTTTAAAGGTTTCAATCACCCGCAACGGGCTTAGCGCGTTAGTCACCATCACGCGGGTGAACTCTTCGGTGGAAACATCGGCGATGGTTTCGCGGTCATCATTTTTCACCCCTGCGTTGACGAACAGCATATCGAACTGCCAATCCGCCAGCCGCGTATGCAGCGCTGCGACCTGTTCCGGTTCATTGATATCCACGCTTTCCACCGTCAACTGTGCGGGGAAGCGATCGACCAGTTGTTGTAAATTCCCTGTCGAGTTTTCACGTCCGGTGGCGACCACCTGAAAACCGCGCTGCAGCATGGTTTCCGCCAGTGCCAAACCCAGGCCACGCGATGCGCCAATCAGTAATATCTTCATGTTGTTCTCCTTGGTGTTTGCGATAAGAAGAGTGTAGCGCCGGGTTAGGGCAGGCGGAACGCGCAGCACTCGCAGTATTAACCTGCGCCAAACGCCTTGTCTCAAAGTGCGCAATAGGCGAGGATAAAGCGTATGAATGATGCCGATTTGAATCTGTTAATTGCTTTGGATGCACTGCTGATTGAAGGCAGCGTGATTGGCGCTGCGCGTCGCTTGGGCTTAAGCGAATCGGCGATGAGCCGCACGCTGGGACGCTTACGTGCCACCACCGGCGATGCGCTGTTAGTGCGCGCCGGACGCAACATGGTGCTGACACCTTATGCCGAAGCGATCCGCGAGCGCACGCATCACACGGTACGCGAGGCGCGTGCGGTGTTAAGCCCAACGGCGCAGTCGCTGGATCTGCATCAGCTAGACCGCTGCTTCACCCTGCGCACCAATGAAGGGTTCGTCGAAGCCTTTGGCAGCGCGCTCATCGCTGCCGTGGCGCACCAGGCGCCGCACGCGTGGCTCAGTTTTGTGCCCAAGCCGGAGAAAAGCGCGCGCGATTTGCGCGAAGGCAACATCGATCTGGAGATTGGCGTCCTGGCCAATATGGGCCCGGAGATTCGCCTGCAGGCGCTGTTCCGCGATAGCTTCGTTGGCGTGGTGCGCGCCGGGCATCCGCTCACGCAGCAGCTGGATATCACCCAGTTCGCCGCTTTTGGTCATATCGTGGCGTCACGGCGCGGTGAGCTTGGCGGGCCGATTCACGATGCGCTGCAGCAGGCAGGATTAACCCGCAAGGTGGCGGCGGTGGTAGCGGCATTCTCCAGCGCGGTGGCGCTGGCGCAGGAATCGGATCTCGTCGCGTTGGTGCCGCGTTCGCTGTTTCTGCATCATCCGTTGATCAAAAACAGCACCCGCTTAGCGATGTTTGAACTGCCGTTCGCCACGCCAGAAATGACAGTGTCACAACTGTGGCATCCGCGACTGGAAAACGACGCGGCGCATCATTGGTTACGCGGCGTGGTAAAAAATGTTTGTCAGCCGCCGCGCACCGAACCACGCCACACCACATCGGCCTGATACAGCAGGCTGTCGTGCTGCTGTTCAACTTGCGGCGTGAAGCCGGTTTCCTCCTGCTCGGTTTGTATCAACCATTTCACCGCGTCCTGCGCGAACTGCTCAACCGGCTGGGAAAACGTGGTGAGATTGTAGGATGACCAGCCGGCCTGCGCGATGTTGTCGTAACCGATCAAACAGAGATCTTCCGGCACGCGCAGCGCAAAGCGGTGGCGCGCTTCATCCATAAAGCCGCAGGCCACCAAATCGGTGACGCAAAACACGCCGTCCGGTCGCTGATGACGCGTTAGCAAGCGGTGCGCCAGAATCTGCCCACTCTCGTAAGAGGTGGTACCAAAACGTTCGATGGTCACGGTTAATCCCGCCCGTTCGGCCGCCAGCACAAAGGTGTCTTCACGCTTTTTCAGGCTCGGCGTGCCCGCCAGCGAATTGGCAAATGCCAGATGCTGACAACCGGCGCGCTGAAACGCCATTACCGCCGTTTGCGCGGCGCTTTCGGCATCGAGATTGATGCTAAGCGAGCCCGGCAACGCTTCATCACGGTTGATCAAAATGATGCGCTGGCCGTGTTTATAGCATTGGCGCGTGATGGTGCGATCCGGCATGCCGGAGAGAATGATTGAGGCATCGGCGCGGAAATTAATCGCCTGCTGCAGCGCCGCCGAAACGCTGTTATCCGAGCGATCGGTGTTGATCAGCATCGCCACTTTGCCCGCTTCCTGCAAAAACTGCGTCAGCCAGCGCACCAGACTGGCGCGATAGGGCGTGGCGATTTCCGAGACGATCAGGCAGACAATGCTGCTGCGATTACGCACCAGACCGCGTGCCAGATGATTGACGTGATACCCCAACTCTTCCGCCGCCTTCATCACCCGTTCTCGCGTTGCCGGTGACACGCTGGCGCCCGGCGTAAACGCGCGCGACACCGCTGAGCGCGATACGCCCGCGCGTTCAGCGACATCCTGCGCGCTCACCACCGCTTTCTCATGCTGCATGTTCAACACCTCTTCACAATCTGGCTGCAACTGAGTCTGCCTCAGATTGCAAAGCTGTGCAAACCGCTTTAGCTCTCATTTGTTGCATTTTTGTGACATCGCCTAACAATTGCGCAGCGTGGTGTTTGACAGGACATTTCTTGTTCATTACTACTTTGCACACACGTGCAAGAAAAGGTGCCAATGAAGCACCAACCCTACAATCCGGGAGAACACTATGCGAGTCACCTCAATGGCCATCGCGCTATCCCTCTGTTGCACTGCCATACCTTCTGCCGCCTCGGCGGCGGGCAATCTGAACATGGTCTGCTCCGCCGATGTGGTGGTGTGCGAGCACATGACCAACATCTTCAGCAAGGCACATCCGGATATCAAAGTCAGCATGGTGCGCCTCTCGGCGGGCGAAGCTTATGCACGTCTGCGCAGCGAAGCACGTAATCCGCGCACTGATATCTGGTGGGCCGGCACCGGCGATCCGCATATGCAGGCGGCGGAAGAGGGGCTGACGCAGCCGTACAAATCGCCGCTGCTCGATCAGCAGCAGGATTGGGCGCAGAAGCAGGCGGAAAACTCTCATTACCGCACGGTGGGCATTTACGCCGGCGCGCTGGGTTGGGGTTACAACACCAAATTACTGGCGTCGAAAAAGCTGAAAGAGCCGAAATGCTGGGCCGATTTGCTGGACCCAAGCTTCAAAGGAGAAATCCAGATCGCCAACCCGAACTCGTCGGGCACGGCCTACAACACGCTGGCGACGCTGGTGCAGATCATGGGTGAAGATCAGGCCTTTGATTACCTGAAAAAACTCAACGCCAATATTTCGCAGTACACCAAATCCGGCTCGGCGCCGGTGAAATCGGCGGCGCGTGGCGAAACCACCGTGGGCATTGTGTTTATGCATGATGCGGTGGCGATGGAAGTCGACGGTTTCCCGATCAAGACCGTCGCGCCCTGCGAAGGCACCGGCTATGAGATTGGCTCAATGTCGATTGTTAAAGGAGCGCGCAATCTCGCTAACGCCAAAGTCTGGTACGACTGGGCGCTGAGCGCCGAAGCGCAATCGCATATGAAAGAGGCCAAATCCTTCCAGCTGCCGTCGAACCGCAACGCGGAGATTTCAGAGTACGCGCCGCGCTTTGAGAACATCAAATTGATCGATTACGACTTCAAGACCTACGGCGATTCGGCCAAACGTAAAGCGTTACTGGGACGTTGGGATAAAGAGATCGGTGCCAGCGCGCAGTAAGAATTTGCGCACACCGTAGCGGCGCAATTTATTGCGCGTTGTTCGTCGGTGCATGCGGTTCGAATGTTGAAAAGCAAAAACGCGCGAGAAATCGCGCCGCTACGCATACGTGCACGCAATGACGTTTTGGGGGATTGGATGAATGCAAATAATCGTCGTCTGACAGGCGCGCTGCTCATCGGCGCAGTGGCGTTACTGCTGCTGCCGTGGTTCAGCCTGGAAGCCGGTTTCTTCAGCCGCGGCTGGTTAACCAGCCTGTGGAGCGATAGCGCCAACGCGCCTGCGTTGTGGCAAGTGGGCGAACATCCGTGGCTCATCATCGCCATCGCGCTGTTTGTGCTGTGCGCTGGCTGCGGCCTCCTGCCAGGCGCGGCGCGCAGCCGTTTGCTGCTGCTGTTCAGCGCACTTGGCGTGCTGTTCCTCATCATCGAAGGTCACGCAATTGGCTACAGCGGCTGGAGCTGGCTGTGGCTGGAAAACCGCTTCGGCACGCTCGCATCCGGCCAGCCGGCAATGGGCGCAGGTGCGCTGCTGTTGCTGACCACTTTTCTGCTGCTGTTCTCCTTCGCGCTGGCTGAACGCGGCGTGATGAAAGGCGACGCCTTTGTGGTGGCGTCGCTGGTGCTGCTCACCGCGCTGGTGAGCATCTTTGTGCTCTATCCGGTGCTGAGCATGTTTGTGGTGTCGGTGCAGGACGTAGACGGCAGCTTCAAACCGGATGGCTTAATCAGCAACATTCAGGATCCGTCGATCTGGAGCTTGTCCTGCTTGTCGGGCGGCACCTGCGGCACCGCATGGCGCACGTTGTGGCTGGCGCTGATGACTGCCGCCGGATCAACGCTGCTCGGTTTGGCGTTTGCCTTAGCCGCTACGCGCACGCCGCTGCCGTTTAAGAAAGCGCTGCGCATGCTGACCATTTTGCCGATCATCACGCCGCCATTTGTCATTGGTCTGGCGCTGATCCTGCTGTTTGGTCGCTCCGGCGTAGTGACGGAACATCTGGCGGCGCTGTTTGGCATCGAGCCGGGCCGCTGGCTATATGGCTTAACCGGCATCTGGATTGCGCAGGTGCTGTCGTTTACGCCGATCGCGTTTCTGGTGCTGATTGGCGTGGTGGAAGGTGTTAGTCCGTCGCTGGAAGAGGCATCACAAACGCTGCGTGCCAATCGCTGGCGCACCTTTACGCGCGTCTCGCTGCCGCTGATGGCGCCGGGTTTAGCCAACGCTTTCCTGATTAGCTTTATCGAAAGCATGGCCGATTTCGGTAATCCGATGGTGCTGGGCGGCAGTCACGGCGTGCTCTCCACTGAGATCTTCTTCTCGGTAGTTGGCGCGCAGAACGATCCAAGTCGTGCGGCCGTGCTGGCGATGATTCTGCTGTGCTTCACGCTGACGGCCTTTGTGCTGCAGCGCTGGTGGCTCGGCGGTAAAAACTTCGCCACCGTCACCGGCAAAGGCGACGGCGGCAAACATGTGCAGCTGCCGCGCGTGCTGCGCTTTGGCGTGTACGGCATGGTGATTCCGTGGGGCCTGTTCACGCTGGTGATCTACGGCATGATTGTGGTCGGCGGCTTTGTGCAGTCGTGGGGATTGAATGATGCGCTGACCATCGAGCATTACGTGCGCGCCTTTGGCGTCAGCTTCAGCAACGGGCACCTGCTGTGGAGCGGCGTGGCGTGGAACTCGTTCTGGACCACGCTGGAGATCGCGCTGATTGCCGCGCCGCTGACGGCGATTGTCGGCCTGCTTACCGCATGGCTAATTGTGCGTCAGAAGTTTGCCGGTCGTCAGACCTTCGAGTTCCTGCTGATGCTGAGCTTCGCCATTCCCGGCACGGTGATCGGCGTGAGTTATGTGATGGCCTATAACCTGCCGCCGCTGGAGATCACCGGTACCGCGATGATCCTGGTAGCCTGCTTTGTGTTCCGCAACATGCCGGTTGGCGTGCGCGGCGGCATCGCAGCGATGAGCCAGCTGGATAAAAGTCTGGATGAAGCGTCATTAACGCTCGGGGCCAACAGCTTCCGCACGCTGCGCAAAGTGGTACTGCCGCTGCTGAAACCCGCCATCAGCGCCGCGCTGGTCTATGCCTTCGTGCGTGCCATTACCTCAATCAGTGCGGTGATCTTCCTCGTGAGCGCGCAATACAACATGGCAACCTCGTACATCGTTGGGCTGGTGGAAAACGGCGAATACGGTGTGGCGATTGCTTATTCAACCGTCTTGATTGTGGTGATGCTGCTGATCATCGGCATATTCCAGTGGCTGGTGGGCGAACGGCGTCTGCGCCGCGTGGCCCGTCCGGTCGATATTGCGGTGCCGCCCGCAACAACCTCATTAACGCAGGAGAGAGCCGTATGACACGTGTAACCGCTGGATCTGTGGTGTTTGAACACGTCTCGAAACGCTTTGCCGGATTTGATGCCATTCCCGATCTCTCGCTGACGGTGGAGCCCGGCACCCTGGTAACGCTGCTGGGTCCGTCCGGCTGCGGCAAAACCACCACGCTGCGCCTGCTGGCCGGGCTCGAGCATCCCAGCGCCGGGCGCATTTTGATTGGCGGCAAAGATGTCACCAACTTGCCCGCCAATGAGCGCGACGTGGCGATGGTGTTTCAGTCTTACGCGCTGTTCCCGCACATGAGCGCGCTCGACAACATCATGTATGGCTTGCAGTCGTCGGGCATGAATAAGCGTGAAGCGCAGGACCGCGCGCGCGAAGGGTTGAAGCTGGTGGGCCTCGAACATCAGGGCCAGCGATTGCCATCTGAGCTCTCCGGCGGGCAGCAACAGCGCATTGCCGTGGCGCGCGCGCTGGTGCTGGAGCCGCAGGTGCTGCTGCTGGATGAACCGCTCTCGAATCTCGATGAGCGTTTGCGTCGCCGGGTGCGCACCGATATCCGCGATCTGCAACAGCGACTCGGCTTCACCGCGGTATACGTCACGCACGATCAGGAAGAGGCGCTGGCGGTCTCCGATAAGATTATTGTCATGAAAGAGGGGGATATTGCACAGCAGGGCGCGCCGGAAAGTCTTTATCACGCGCCGAACTCGGTGTTTATCGCCGACTTTATGGGCGAGGCCAATATCCTGCCGTGCGAAGTGGAGCAGCTTGATGGCAGCGAAGCGCTGGTGCGACTCGGCAGCCAGCGCTATCGTGTGCGCGGCAACGGCCTGAAAACCGGCGCAGCACAGCTGTCGGTGCGACCGCAATTCATCACACTGCGCGGAGAAGGCGCAGGTGCACTGCGCGGCGAAGTGACGCACAGCACGTGGCTCGGCGACCATATCGAATATGAAGTCGCCACCGAATTGGGTTCACTGTTTATTGTCGATGCCGAGATGGAGCAGCAGTTGCCGCTGGCCTCGAACGTCGCGATTGATTTTAAACCTCAGGGTTTGGCCCTGATTGCCGGTTAATGTAAGGATGGATGATGAGTGAATTAGACAATGACCCGCTATTATCGCGCCTGATTCTGGCGGAGAAGGTGGCACGCGCCGGCGGCGCGAAGGCGCTGGAGTATTTCCATCAGCGTGAAACCTTGGTGGTGGAGACCAAATACGATTTGCAGGATGTGGTGTCGCGCGCTGACCGCGAAGTGGAGCAGATGATCGACCAGCAAATTCGCGCGCAGTTTGCCGACGACGGTTTCCTCGGCGAAGAGTACGGATTGCAGGAAGGTTCATCGGGTTATACGTGGGTGGTCGATCCGATCGACGGCACCAGCCCGTTCCTTAACGGCATGCCGAACTGGTGCGTGTCCGTGGCGGTGCTGCATGACGGCGTGCCGGTGATTGGCGTGATTTTCGCGCCCACTTATCAGGAGTGTTACGTGGCGGCGATGGGTCAGGGTGCCACGCTCAACGGCAAGCGCTTGCAGGTGGATGCGTCGCGCACGCTGCAAAACCACGTCACCGGTTTTGGTGCCAACAGCCACGTCAGCCCGGATGAAGTAGGAAAAATCCTCGCATCGCTGCTGGCGGCGGGTGGAAATTTTATCCGCATTGGGTCCGGCGCATTGATGCTGGCGTGGGTCGCGGCTGGGCGCGTGGTCGGTTATTACGAACCGTACATGCATGCGTGGGATTGCCTGGCCGGTTATTGCCTGGTGAAGGAAGCGGGCGGCTGGTATCACCCGTTCAATACCGAAGGTGAACGATTGTTGAAAGGCGCACAGGTATTGGCGGTTGCGCCAGGCGCGGAAGCGGATTTGAAGCGGATTGCCGGGTTGTGATGTTGGTTGCGGTCGCCATTTAATGGCGACCTTCTATCAAACCAGAATAAATTCCCGGTAACCCGACCAAATCACATAGATGGCGAAATAAACAAAAATCAAAGCCGAAGCAAGATAGGAATACTTCAGCAAACGCTGCCCCAACAGCTTACCGCCCATGCTACCGACCAGGCACAGCACGCAGGTCCACACTACGCCCGCAATAAAGAAGCCGCCAAGAAACGATGAGGTTGCGGCCGCGCTGCCGTGTCCCATGCGGGAAATCAACGCACCGCCGACGCTGGCAAACCACAAAATCGCGGTCGGCGATGACATCGCCAGCATTACGCCACGACTGAACTCGCGCAGCAGCGATCGATAGGGCTGTTGTTCGGTTTCCGGCAGTGCAGCCTGCTTTTGCAACGCCGCATACAGCATTTTCCCGGCAAACCATAGCAGCATCACACCGCCGCCAATCCACAATACCCAGCGCACGGCGGTGAACTGCAACACAATCGCCATGCCCGCCAGCGCCAGCACCGCATAGATTAAGTCACCAATGCAGGTGCCAATCCCCAACCAAAAACCGTGAAAATAGCCGCGCTGCATCGCCAGCGTGATCATGGCGATATTGGCGAGACCAATATCAAGGCATAACGACAAACTCAGCAGAAAACCATTTGAAAACTGCAGCATAGCAACGTCAGCATCCCTGGCATGTTAATAGGGCTGTATTAAAGCATGCAGGAAAACGCAGTAATAATAAGAATTACGCATTTGTGCTATTCCGGCTGCCACGTTTGGAGGTAATCGTGCTCTAACGGCGGATAAATCCACGATAATGTGAACACGATCACGCCTGTTCGCCGCGAATCAAAGCAATCCCACTATAGTCGTTATGCGGCCTGCAGCATTGGCCGCAATCACAATAAAAAATCCAACTCTGCGAACGATTTTTATAAAGAACATTCCGATTATGGTGGGTACCACAATGAAAAATCACAATAAAACGGTGTCTGGCGGTATGGCGTCACGTTTAAGCGTGGCATTATCGCTAGCTGTTTTCACATTAGCGGGAAGTGCAATGGCAACTGCAGCGGAACATCATAACCAAACGGCTTTAGTGGGCACATGGACCAGCATCCCGGATGCGCCGTTAGTGCAAAATCCAGGTCATCCCAGCGAAGGTTTATACCGTTTGAAGGTCAATAGCGACGGCACGCTGACGCCGCTCGATTTCATCAAAATGAAAAGCCCATCGTGGATTGTGAAATCGCACGATGGACGTTTTGCCTATACCACTAACGAAGAAAACGCCGGTGCCGTCACTGCGCTGGCGATTGATCACGGCGGCGAAGTGCGCGTGATTAACGCGGTGGATAGCCACGGCCAGCAGCCGACGCATGCCACCATTAGCCCGGACGGGAAATTCCTGTTTGTCGCCAACTACTCGGTGGCTAAAGGCGGTGCCAGCGTGGCGGTATTCCCGATTCATCACGACGGTTCGCTCGGCGAGCAGGTACAGAATTTCCCGTTCGCCAGCGGCAGCGGGGCAGTGAAAGATCGTCAGGATAGCGGGCATGCGCACTCCACCACCTTCACTCATGATGGCAAATACCTTTACGCTGCAGATCTCGGCGGCGACAAACTGCACGCTTATGCCTATCACGCGGGCAACGCTCAGCCGCTGCAAGCGGATACTTCACGCGATGTCACCTTCCCGGCCGGATCGGGCCCGCGCCACATGGTGTTTTCACTGGATGGTAAACACGCCTATGTCATTACCGAAATGGCCGGTGAAGTGGTGGTGTTTGCGGTTAAGGACGATCGTCTGCAGCAGCAATCTAGCGTCAAACTGAATACGGAAAACAGCAGCGCCGAGTATCGCAGCGGCGGCGGCATTATCCTCAGCCCGAACGGCAAATTTGTGATAGCCGCTAATCGTGGATCGGATAACAGCTTAGTGGTGTTCCGCATTGAGCAGGATGGTTCACTGGGATCGCCGGTGCGCTATAAAGCGGATGGCATTGAACCGCGCGCTTTCGCCTTTGATGCCAGCGGCAAATACCTTTATGTGGCGAACGTGTTTACCAATAACATCACCCTGTTCCATTTCGATGAACAGAGCGGTGTGCTGAAAGCCGCGGGTGAAGTGGCGAAGATTGCCACGCCGACGGATATTAAGTTTTTTAATTGAGTGTTATTGAGGTCGCCATGAAGGGCGACCTCGCACCTAATTGGTGCCCATTGCCATTTAACAGTGCGCACGTTGTCGTAGCGGCGCGATTTATCGCGCAATGAATCGCGCCGCTATGTGAATGTGCAGAGTCTAATTAATTTGGCCCACTTCTTGCTTTATTAAAAACAACGCCCCAACGATGTGGCAACCCTCTTTTCAATGCAGACAGCGCCGTCTGTAGATCGCTTTTATTCTCTCCGGCCTCCCGGAAACACTCCTGTTTGATCCTTCTCTTTTCAAGAGGTTGCTATGGCTATTAGTCGTCGTTCATTTATCCAGGGTTCAGCCGTTTCGGCATTAGGCTTGGCTGCAGGCGTTGTGCCTCAATTCTCTTTCGCCGCCGACAGCAAGGACGCCATCAAAATCGCCAGTATTCTCGACTTATCCGGCGGGCTCGATATTTACGGTAAGCCGATGTCGAACGCCATTAATCTGGCGGCAGAAGAGATCAACGCGGCGGGTGGTTTATTAGGTCGACCGTTGCAGGTGATTAATTACGATGCGCAATCCAATATGCAGCTTTATGCGCAATATGCGCAGCAGGCGGCGCTGAAAGATAAAGTGGCGGTGGTGCATGGTGGTATTACCTCGGCCTCGCGTGAGGTTATTCGTCCGGTATTGGATCGTTTCCGTTCACTCTATTTTTATCCGGCGCAATATGAAGGCGGCGTGTGCGATCGCAATTACTTCTCATCCGGTTCTACGCCGGCACAAACCGTGGAAAAGCTGGTGCCTTACGCGGTGAAGAAGTGGGGCAAAAAAGTCTACGTGCTGGCGGCGGATTATAACTACGGCCAAATCGTCTCGGCGTGGGTGAAAAAGTCGGTGCACGATAATGGCGGTGAAGTGGTAACGGTTGAATTCTTCCCGCTGGATGTTACCGATTTTGGTGCGGCGATCTCTAAAATCCAGAGCGCCAAACCCGACATGGTGTGGTCAGCGCTGGTCGGTGGCGCGCACATCTCCTTCTATCGCCAGTGGCATGCGGCTGGTATGAGCGGCAAGATCCCGATTGCCTCCACGGTGTTTGGCGGCGGCAACGAACATATCATTCTGTCGCCGGAAGAGAGCAACGGCATTCTGGTTGCCGCCAACTATATGCAGGAAATCCCCTCACCGGAAAACAAAGCTTTCGTTGAGCGATTCCATGCGCGCTACGGCGCCAATACGCCGTACATCAGCGACCTGGCGATGGGCGCTTATCAGGGCATGTTGATCTGGGCGGAAGGGGTGCGCAAAGCGGGCGATATCGATCGCATGAAGGTGATCGAGGCGCTGGAGTCCGGCGTCAAGCTGACCTCGCCGAGCGGCAAGCTGAGTGTGGATCCGGCGACGCATCACTGTTCGCTGGATGTGCATATCGCCGAAGTGGAAAACCATCAGATGAAAATTCTGCAAACCTTCACCGATCAAGCGCCGGTGGATACCGCGATGGTGTGCGATCTGAAGAAAAACCCGCGCGATACCAAACAGTATCAAATTGAGCTGTGACAGGAGCCGCTATGGATCTGTTCATTATCTACGCCATTGAAGTGCTTAATGCCATCGCCGTGCTGGTGATCATGAGCGTCGGGCTGGCGGTGGTGTTCGGCATGATGAAAATCGTCAATATGGCGCACGGCGAATTCATGATGCTGGGCGGCTACAGCGCCATTCTCGCCACCAATCAGTGGGGCGTGCCGATCTGGATCTCGATGCTGGTGATTGCGCCGCTCACTGTGGGGGTGTTTGGCGCGGTAATCGAGCGCGTAATTATCCGTCATCTGTACGGGCGGATGATCGACACCATGCTGGCGACATGGGGGCTGAGTCTGGCGCTGATTGGTGCCGCCACCATGCTGTTCGGCAACACCACGCTGGGCATCAGTTCACCGCTGCCCAGCGTCAGCATCGGCAGCTACAGCACCAGCGGTTATTCGCTGTTCATGATTGTGTTTGCGATCGGCTTGCTCGGCGCGCTGTGGTTGCTATTGCGCTTCACCACTTTAGGTTTGTGCGCGCGCGCCACCATGCAGAATGCGCGCATGGCGGCGGCGCTCGGCAGCAATCCGGGCAAAATCTACAGCCTGACGCTTGGCCTGGGCGCAGCGCTGTCGGGTTTAGGCGGCGCGCTGTTAGCGCCGATTACCGGCGTGATCCCGACCATTGGCGTCAGCTTTATCGCCAAAGCCTTTATCACGGTGATTGGCGGTGGTAGCGCCATCATCGCCGGAACACTCTCCGCCTCGACGTTATTCGGCACCATTTCGCAACTGGTGACGTACTTCTCCACGCCGGTGTTTGGTGCCGTCGCGCTATTGCTGAGCGCCATTGTGCTGCTGCGCTTGCTGCCGCAGGGCATCACCGGACGCTTCTTCAGGAGATCGCTGTAATGAAACTGTTCTCGGAAAAGATCCAGATTATCGTCATCTCACTGGCGATGGTGCTGGTGGCGCTGTGGCTGTCAGGCGCGATTGAGCTCTACACCTTGCTGTCGCTGACGGTGTTTCTGGTGATGGGTTTGTTGTCGCTCAGCCTGGCGTTCATCTGGGGCTACGGCGGCATCCTGTGCTTTGGTCAGGCGGCGTTTTTCGGTTTAGGGGCCTACACCTATGCGATTTGCGCTATCAACTGGGGCGATTCGACCTGGGCGGTGGTGATGGCGGTGCTGCTGCCAACGTTGTTCTCGCTGTTGTTCGGCTATGTGATTTTTTATGGCGGCGTCAGCGATGTCTATCTCGGCGCCATCACGCTGGCGGTGAGTCTGGTGCTGTTTAACTGGGTCAACTCCACCTCCGGCAGCGAATACCACATCGGCGAGGCGTTGCTGGGCGGCTTTAACGGCATTCCTTCGGTGCCGACGCTTAACCTGCCGTTCCAGCCGGAGGCGATTTTATCGCCCGAGGCGATCTTTATGGTCACCGCCGGATGTCTGGCGCTGTGCTACGCCTTGCTGAAGTTCGTGCTGCTGAGCCGTTTTGGCAAAACCGTGGTGGCGATCCGTGAGAACGAGCAGCGCGCCGGATTGCTCGGCTACAACGTGCCGGCGCATAAATTGGCAACCTTCGCCATCGGCGCGGCCATTGCCGGACTGGCGGGCTGTTTGTACGTCAACTGGGGCGCCTTTGTTAGTCCCGGCGTGTTTAGCATCAGCCAGTCGGCGCAGATCATCATCTGGGTGATTGTCGGTGGCCGCGGCACGCTGCTGGGTCCGGTGATCAGCTGCGTGCTGTTGCAGTGGATGGTGACGCGGCTGGGCGCGCAGCAAACCGTGGATGTCAACTTAGTGCTCGGCGTGATTCTGGCGGTGTTTGTGTTGCTGATTCCAGGCGGCATTCTGCCAACGTTGCAGCGCCTGTGGCGGCGCAAGCGTCCCGCCGCGCCTGCCAGCCGCGCGCAGGTCAGTGAGGTGAAACCATGACGGCCAACGTGTTACTGGAAACCCGCAAAATGGGCGTCAGTTTTGGCGGCGTGCATGCGGTGAAAGAGGTGGATTTCACCCTACGTGAAGGTGAGTTGCGCTGCCTGATCGGCCCTAACGGCGCAGGCAAAAGCACTTTCTTCAAGATGCTGAGCGGCCAGGTCACGCCGACGCGCGGCGAGTGCCGCTATCGCGAACAGGTGATCTCCGGCAAACGGCCATGGGAAATCGCGCGTTTGGGGATTGGCATTAAAACTCAGGTGCCGAGCGTGTTCGAAGGCTTAAGCGTGCGGGAAAACCTGTGGCAGGCGGCAGCAAATAAGCTGGCGAAAGCGGCGCTGCCGGCGGCGATAGAACAGGTGCTGGAGGATATCGGTCTGGTCGATCTGCAACATGCGGTGCTCTCGGAACTGGCGCACGGTCAGCGGCAGTGGGTGGAGCTGGGGATGATCCTGATCTCCAAACCGCAGCTGGTGCTGCTGGATGAACCGGCGGCGGGTATGACGCATCAGGAAGTGCGCAAAACCGCGCAGCTGATCAAGGCGATTAATCAGCTGAGCACGGTGGTGGTGGTGGAACACGACATGGAGTTCATCAGCATGATTGCGCAGCAGGTGACGGTGTTTAACCAGGGCGCGGTGCTGGCGGAAGGCAGCTTCCGCGAGGTGACGCAAAATCCGCGGGTGAAAGAGGCGTATCTCGGCAATCTGGAGATTAAACATGCTTGAAATTAAAGAGATGGTCTCGGGCTACAACAAGATTCCGGTGCTGAACTTATCCGAGCTGTTTGTCGGCGCGAAGTCGTTTACCGGCGTGCTGGGCCGCAACGGCATGGGCAAAACTACGCTGCTGCGCACCATTATGGGGGAACTGCCGGCCTGGCAAGGCCAGATCGCGCTGAACGGCATCGATATTACCCGTTATCAGGCGCACCAGCGGGCGGTGGCGGGCATCGGTTTTGTACCGCAGGGCCGACAGATTTTCCCGCAGCTGACGGTGGAGGAGAACTTGCGCATGGGCTGCGTGAAACATTTCTCCCGCGCCGGAGAAATTATCGAGCAGATGCTTCAGTATTTTCCGCGCCTGAAACGCCTGCTGGCGCAGCCGGGCGGTGCGCTATCAGGCGGCGAGCAGCAGCTATTGGCGCTGGCGCGCTGCCTGTGCGGCCAGCAGCAGCTGGTGCTGCTGGATGAGCCAACGGAAGGGATTCAACCAAATATCTGCGAGGAGATTATCGAGACGTTGCGGCGGCTGCGCCATGAGATGGATATTTCGATCATTTTGGTGGAGCAGGATATCGAGTTTCTTTACGCGCTCTCTGACCAGATTCATGTGATTGAGAAGGGGCAGATTGTGCAAAGGATCGATCCGAAAACCCAGTCGAGCGCCAGCGTGGCGGAACAGTTTTTGGGGTTTCATGCTTGAGCTGTTTTACCCTTGCCCTCACCCTAGCCCTCTCCCGCAGGCGGGAGAGGGGACAGATTGAGCGGGCTTGTATATGGCAGCGTCTTCCTATCCCCGTGGGAGAGGGCCGGGGTGAGGGCATCAGCGCACAGCGGACATTGTCCGCCCTGACACAGCACCCGGCAGCATCAGCAAAGCGTTAACCCATCCGCTCGCTTACTGTGAGCTTTCCTCATTCGGGATGCGCATAGGGTGAACCATGACTGAACAATCATTACTGGCAACGCTTTCTGGTGTCCGGCTGCATATTTTCCATCCTGATTCACAGAGCGTGCGCGCGTTTTGCGCCTCGCTGACGCAGCTGGGCTGTCACGCGCAGCACAGCTGGCCGCCTGCCGCGTCACTCTCCACTGATACGCAGCTGCTGCTGGTGGCGATCGATATGCATCAGCAGCCACTGTTAAC
The DNA here is from genome assembly GCF_040255075.1 of Pantoea sp. BJ2. NCBI lineage: Bacteria > Pseudomonadati > Pseudomonadota > Gammaproteobacteria > Enterobacterales > Erwiniaceae > Pantoea > Pantoea sp. BJ2. Next base: position 607,342 of record NZ_CP158293.1, on the reverse strand, counting down.
CCCGCTGTTTATCAGCGCGCGCGAAAGGGATATTCCCATCATCGCGCTGGCGGATAGCCACAACGCACGGCTGTTTCCGCTACTGCTGCAACTCCAGCCGAATGCCATCGCTGCGCGTGAGCTCAATCCGTTTGCCTTGATTGTGCAAATGATTGGCACGCTAAAAACCGTGCGTCACCAGCAGCGGTTGCGTGCGGTACAGCAGGCGCGTCAAGCGCGTAGTGAGCGACTGGCGCAGGCCAAAAGCGTGCTGATGCAAACCTTCGGGCTGGATGAATCGGGGGCGTACCGCTTGATGCGCCGTGAAGCGATGAACACGCGCAGCAGCATGGAATTCACCGCCGAGCGCGTGATCACCACGCTACAAAAGTAGCGGCGCGTCCGGCTGCCGTAACAGGCTGCTGGGCGTATAACCAAAGGTTTTGCGGAACGCCAGGCTGAAGTGCGACATATCGCTAAAGCCGTGATCCAACGCCACCTGGGTGATATTGCGCGCTTTGCCTTCGGCGAGAATGCGATGACACGCCTGCAAACGCTCCTGCCAGAGGAAGTTCATCGGCGTGGTGCCGTGCGCGGCAAACACCCGGCTGATAGTGCGCGGCGAGACATGATGCGCATTAGCGATCTGCGCCACCGACAGCTCTGGCTCCTGCAGGTTGTGACGCAGAAAACTCACTACGCGTGAGTAAAGATCCGGCTTCAGCGCCTCTTCGCTGTGCTGCAAATTGACGCTCACCGAAATCATATTCAGCAGCGTGTTGGCAAACTGCTCGGCCAGAAACGGGTTCTCGCGGTCGGGATTAAACACGAACGCTTCCTGCAGCAGCAGCTTGAGCGATGCCATGCCGGGGCGCGTGAGATCCAGCGTTTTGCCTGCAAGTTTGGCGGTGGCAGGCGCTTCCTTCTCCATGATGTGACGTGGCAGATGCACGATATTGATCGCCACCTTCTCCATCGTAAAATCAAACGGCGTGGCAGCATCGTAAATCACCACATCGCCGGCGCTGACGCGTGATTGATGGCCATTCTGCCGCAGCGTGCCGCTGCCGGCGCAGACGTAGCCCAGATAGAAATCGTGATTAGGATGGCGGCGGATGCATTCTGCTGTGCGTTGCCACATCAGCGCGGTATGCGATACGTGATTGGCAATATCCATGTGACCGAGCATCGAATAGGCAAAGCTGCCGGAAAAAGTGCCTGAATGCATCTGTCGCGCTTGGGCGTTGATCAGACGCGAGCACACCGCATCACGCCAGGCATCGAAGCGATGACGGTTATCGAGATCGTCGGTGGTGAAAAGCTCTTTCATATCAGCATCCCCTAAACATGGCGAAAAAGGGCGGAAGTCATGAAGTTGAAGCAAGTTTCAGGCCATGAGCGGGTGAAATGACCGCCCCGAAGCTATCGGGGCGGCAAACAACGCAGATTTACAACGCAGGATGCTGATTATGCCAGTCGGTGACCTGCTGGAAGGCCCACGCGCCCTGAATCATGGTGGTTTCGGCGAAATGTGCTGCCACCAACTGGAAGCCAATCGGCGCGCCGCCTGCGGTTTTGCCGCACGGCAGGGTGATGGTGGGATGACCGCTGGCATCGAATGCACTGGTATAGCGCAGCACGCCGTTAAACAGTGCCTGATCGGTACCAAAACGGGTCATGGTGTCCCAGGTCAATCCGGCATACGCGGTAGCCGGTGCCAGAATCAGATCAACCTGAGTAAAGAGCGCGGAGATATCGCCGCGCAGCGCCGCACGGCTGAGCAGCAAACGCTGATACTCCAGCGCGGTGACGCTGTGACCGAGATCCAGCAGACCCGCCAGGCCCGGACCGTATTGATCTTTCTGCGCCGGATAGGTGTCTTCATGCGCCAGCGCGGTTTCTACAGCGCAGAGTGCGCTCCACTCGGCGGCGGCTTTTTCGGTATCGGGCAAGGTGATATCCACCAGCGTCGCGCCGAGCGAACTCAAGGTGGCGATCGCCGATTGCAGCGCAGCACGCGTCTCCTCGTCGACTTTCTCCAGCGCCCAGCTTTTATCAACACCGATACGCATCTTGCTGATGCCGCGCGTCATCAGCGCCAGATAATCCGGAACCGGCTCGCTGCTGGAGGTGGAATCTTTATCATCGCGACCGGCAATCGCCTGCAACATGGCGGCGGCATCGGCGGCGTTACGTGCCATCGGGCCGATATGATCCAGTGATGCCGCCAGTTCACAGGCACCGTGACGCGTGACGCGGCCCCACGTCGGTTTAATGCCGGTCAGGCCGTTGGCGTTGGAGGGAAAACGAATCGATCCGCCGGTATCGGTGCCAATTGAGCCGAAGCATAACCCTGCGGCGGTGGCGACGCCGGATCCGCTGGAGGAGACGCCGGTCCACAGCGCGCTGCCCCACGGATTATTCGGCCGGGTGATGTCGGGATGGTGATCGGCGAAGGCGCTTTCGGTTTGCGTCAGCTTGCCGAGAATCACCGCACCCGCCGCGCGGAAGCGCTCCACCACGGTGGAGTCTTCTGAAGGGTAACGATCTTTGTGGATGATCATGCCGTGGCTGGTGGGCGCGTCTTTGGTCCAGATCAGATCTTTCAGTGCGATTGGCACGCCGTGCAGTGGACCGCGCATTTTGCCTTGGGCTATTTCAGCATCGGCTTCAGCCGCCTGTTGCAGTGCACTATCGCGCATCACGTAGAAGTAGCTGTGTAAGTCGCGATCGAGCGTATCAATGCGCGTCAGCAGGGTTTGCGTGACGTCTACCGAAGAGATTTCGCCCGACTGAATCAAGCGGCCAATTTCCAGCAAGCTTTTGTAATGCAGATTATCCATCGTGACCTACCTCGTGAGTGAGAGATGTGTTGATGAATAACCTAAGTCACTGCGTGAAGTACGGCTGTGTTTAGGCGGACAGATGGTATGTCAGAACTGCCAATGCATTTCCCTCACCCCAGCCCTCTCCCGCAGGCGGGAGAGGGAGCAGACGTTGCACAATTGGTTCCCTCTCCCGTTTATGGGAGAGGGTTAGGGTGAGGGCAAAAACCATTAAAGCCGCTGAACATTTCGCCGATAACTCTCAGGAATAGTACACAACGAGGATTATTTTCATGCTAAATGGGATTGGCAGCAGCGTACTGAGAAGTTTAATTGCATCGAATGCGGTGGTGACGCCGGCGGTGAACAACAAATCCGCGCAAAACGCTCTGACGGCGGAAGCGTCGACCAAAGTCACCTTCAGCGAGGCGAGTGATGCCATCGCCGCGATCTACAAAATCGAGCCCGCGCAGGTCAAGAGTTCCGTCGATGTCACCAGCAGCTTGCAGGCGCAGCTCAACGGTGCCGCGCACGCCAGCGGCGTCGGTATGAACGGTCTCGGCAGCACCTTATTGAGTAATCTGGCCAGCCATCGCGGCGACGTAACCTTAAGCGTGCCAGCGACGGAAGCGCTGAACGGCGCGCAGAGCAGCAGCCAAAGTGCGCTGGCGCTGACCATCACTACCCAATCTGGTGTGCAGGTGAGTTTGCAGATGACGCGTCAACAGGGCGGCATGGTGGTGGAGCTGAAAACCAGCGGCGGCCAGCTCAGCAACGTTGAAGCGGCGGCGATGGGTCAGCTATCCGCCGGTTTGCAGAAGGCGCTGGATGGCCTGGATGGCAGCACCACCAAACTTGATATCAGCGATCTGATGAAGTTCAACACTTCAGTGTTGAAAAGTGTCGATTTGAAGACCGATCTGCGTAATGGCAATAACGTCACGCAGTCGCTGAACTTGCATGCCGACGATCAGGCGCGCTGGCTCGGCTTCCACAACGGCGATGTCAGCATCAAACTCGATACCGATGTTTCGAAACTGACGCAGGCGGGCAGCGCGGCACAGCAGGCGGCGGCGCTGGATCAGTGGAGCAGCAAATTTGATCAGGCCGCCTCGCGCGGTCACGGCGATAGCGACATGTTGACGCTGTTTAAAGACAGCTTCCGCGCGCTCAATACCACCGAAGGCAAGGCGGCTGAAAGCATCAATTCGCAGCGCGTGAAGTCGATTGATGCCAATGCGGCGAAGAACGGCGCAATCAGCGGACTGGCGGACTTCTCGGCGAGCTATCAGCAGACGCCGGTTTCCGGTAATCCGTATAAGCCGGAAGAGCAAGACACCTTCTCCCTGAACGTGGCGCAGAAAACGGCTACGCAAACGCATGGTGATACCCAGGATTTGACCCAGCAAACGCTGTTTAAACTCAAGGCCAGCTTCCACACCGCGCTGGATTCTGTCTCAGCGGCGAAGTTGACCGAACAGAAGTCGTCGCAAAACTATAAGTATCATTTGATCGATGATGAAGAGCGCAGCCAGACCTCGGTGACGCAGAATAAGAAAGGGGATTTGACCGCGAATTATGCGCAGCAGCTAACGCAAAATGAGACGGTGAAAAGCTATCAGCTGGCGAAGTTGATCGATAGCGTGCAGATTCCGCATAGTGTGAAAAGCGAATCCACCCGCAGTTTCGCTGCCGCGCAGTTTGATGCGCAATTAAATAATTAATATTTTGCGCCGCTTTTAAATTCCGCACCATCCGTAGCGGCGCGATTCATCGCGCGTTTTTGAACGTTAAACATCAACGCGCGATAAATCGTGCCGCTACATTATTTGCGGAATTAAACTTTTCTTAGCGTTATTTGATCTTAAGAATTACTCACCGCTTTTTTATACTCGCTAATTGCCTGCAGCGCCGCCGCTAGCCTGTTGTTGTGCTTAAATAAATCCATAGCTTAATAATGGCAACGCATTGCCGGATATAGCATAACCGCGCTATTTACTTGTTTTAACCCCGCTGATTATCATCGCTTTCAATCCGTTATTCATTCCACGGCCTGCTGAGTTTTTCAGTGCAGGCCTACACTTCGCTGTGCAGTAAAAGTGAAATCAGCTATGACGCAAAACAGTGACGAGATTATTAACCGCGCAGCGGTATTAAACAGCGATGAAGAAGCCATCGCCGCCGCACGCCATTTGGCCGGGCAGGCGAAAGGCGGCGCAGTCGAGCGCGACCAGCAGCGCATTTACCCCATCGCGCTGCTCAACCAGTTCACCGCGTTGGGACTTGGCAGCATCAGCGTGCCGCGCGAATTGGGTGGTGCGGGTTTGTCGTACCAGACCATGGCCGAAGTGTTTCGTCTGATCTCCGCCAGCGATCCCTCGCTGGGGCAAATCCCGCAAAACCACTTTGGTCTGATCCAGTTCATCCTTGGCGAAGGTTCTGCCGCGCAACAGCAGCGGCTGCTGAGCGCGGTGGTGCAGGGCAAACGTCTGGGTAACGGCGGACCGGAGAAAAACACCAAACATACGCGAGACGTACAGGCGCAGCTAGTGACAACGTCACACGGCGTGCAGCTCACCGGCGAGAAGTTCTACTCTACCGGCGCGCTGTTCGCCGACATTCTGGTCACCACGGCGATGCACGATCAGCAGCCGAAAATGGCCTTTATTCCGCTGCCGACGCCGGGCGTGGAAATTGTGGATGACTGGTCCGGTATTGGCCAGCGCACTACCGCCAGCGGTACGGTGAAGTTGCATCAGGTTGTGGTTGATCCCGCGTTATTGATGTCGTTGCCTCCCGCTGAAAAACCGACGCTGCGCGGCGCAGTTTCTCAGCTGATTCAGGCGGCGATTGATGCGGGCATTGCGCAAGGCGCGCTGGATGAGGCGCTGGAGTTTGTGCGCAGCAGCTCGCGACCTTGGGTGGATGCCAATGTCAGCCGCAATGCCGACGATCCCTACATCCTCGCCGATGTGGGCCGCATCAGCACCGAACTGAGCGCCGCCAACGCGCTGCTGGCTCGTGCTGCCCGGGTACTCGATAGCATCGATCAACAGGCGCTGACCGCCGAAAACTGCGCACGCGCATCGATTGCGGTAGCGGAAGCCAAAGTGCTGACCACCGAAGTGGCGCTGCGTGCCAGTGAGAAGCTGCTGGAATGGGGCGGCAGTCGCGGCACCTTGCTTCGTCACGGTCTTGATCGTCACTGGCGCAATGCGCGCACTCACACGCTGCACGATCCGGTGCGCTGGAAAACTCATGCCATCGGCAACTATTACCTCAATGATGCGCTGCCTGCGCGTCATGCGTGGATTTAAGGAGTAACCATGACGCAGGTATCGCCTAAACAGCGCGCGACGCGCATTGAGAATGCCCAGCAGGCGTTGCAGGTCGCGCAGGAGCTGGCGGAGCGTTTTCGTGCCGGTTCTGCCCAGCGCGACCGCGAACGTGAACTGCCGCACACCGAGTTGCAGCAGCTTTTTCAATCCGGACTGGGCGCCATCACCGTGCCGCGTGACTTTGGCGGCATTGAGATTTCTACCGCCGAACTGGCCGCGATTTTCGTGCTTTTGAGCGCCGCCGACGGTTCGATTGGTCAGGTGCCGCAGAACCATTTTTATGCGCTGGAAGTGCTGCGCATCAACGGCAGCGAGGCGCAGAAACAGCGGCTCTACGCCGAAGTGCTGGCAGGCGTGCATCACGGCAACGCGCTGGCGGAATTCAGTTCGCCCGCCGCGCATCAGCGTTCTACGGCCGTTTCGCAGCAGGCGGAAGGATTACGCCTCAACGGCAATAAGTTTTACTGCACCGGCGCGCTGTATGCCGATCGCATTCCGACGCTGGCGATTGCCGATGATGGCAAAGAGCAGCTGGTGTTTGTGCCGCGCCATCAGCACGGCGTCAACGTGATTGATGACTGGAGCGGCTTTGGCCAGCGCACCACCGGCAGCGGCAGCGTGCAGTTCCGCGACGTAGCGATTGTGCCGGAAGATGTGGTGCCGTTCCAGACGGCGTTTGAGCGTCCGAGCACCGTTGGGCCCTTTGCGCAGATTATGCATGCGGCTATCGATCAGGGCATCGCGCGGGCGGCGTTTGACGACATGCTCGATTTCCTACGTCAACGCGCGCGGCCGTGGCCGGACAGCGGCGTCGATCGTGCGAGCGACGATCCGCTGACGCTTGATCGTACCGGTCGTCTGGCCGCACGTTTGAGCGCCGGCGATGCGTTGCTGGCGATTGCGAGTGATGCGGTTGACGTGGCGCAGCGCGATCCCAGCGCCGAAAACGTGGCGCTGGCGTCGGTAGAAGTCGCCAAAGCCCGCGCCTGGACCACGGACGTGTCGCTGGAGGCCAGCAACCTGCTGTTTGAACTTGGCGGATCGCGTTCCAGCCTGCGCGAGCATAACTTCGACCGCCACTGGCGCAATGCGCGTACCCATACCTTGCACGATCCAGTGCGCTGGAAATATCCGGCCATCGGCAACTACCTGCTGAATGGCGTGTTGCCGCCGCGTCGGGGAACAATATGAGTCAAAAACAGATTCTGCTCAACGCCTTCAATATGAACTGCGTTGGGCACATTCATCACGGTATGTGGACGCATCCACAGGATCGTTCGGTGGATTTCAACTCGCTGGATCACTGGCTGGATCTGGCGCGTTTGCTGGAGCGCGGGCTGTTTGATGGGCTGTTTATCGCCGATATTCTCGGCGTGTATGACGTCTATCAGCAAGGCATTGGCCTGACCGCCAAAGAGTCGATTCAGCTGCCGGTGAACGATCCGCTGATGCTGATTTCCGGCATGGCCAGCGTTACGCAGCATCTGGGTTTTGGCGTCACCGCCAACCTGAGTTATGAAGCGCCGTACCCGTTCGCGCGCCGCCTTTCCACGCTCGATCACCTGACCAAAGGGCGCATCGGCTGGAACATCGTCACCGGTTATCTTGATAGCGCCGCGCGTGCCATGGGCCAGCAACAGCTGCTGGCGCACGATCGCCGCTACGATCAGGCCGATGAGTTTCTCGATGTCACCTACAAGCTGTGGGAAGGCAGCTGGCAGGATGATGCACTGGTGCAGGATAAAGCCAATCGTCGCTACGCCGATGCCAATAAAATCCGCCAAATCAATCATCAGGGCGAGTTCTATCAGGTGCAGGGTTATCACCTGAGCAGCCCGTCGCCGCAGCGCACGCCGCTGCTGTTCCAGGCTGGTTCCTCGGCGCGCGGCGTGCAGTTTGCCGGACGTCACGCCGAGTGCAGCTTTGTGAATGCTGCGTCACCGGCAGCGATGCGCGAGCAATCGACGCGCTTGCGCCAGGCGGCGTTGGAGGCCGGACGCCATCCTAACGATCTGCGCATCTTTATGGGCGTCAGCGTGATTGTCGCGCCCACCGAACGTGAAGCGCAGGAGAAGCATCAAAGCTACCTCGCCTACGCCAGCCCAGAAGCCGGCATCGCGCACTTCTCCAGCTCGATTGGTCTGGATTTGGCGGCATTCGAACTCGATGAGCCGATTCAGACCGGCGACACGCGCGCCATAGAATCGGTGAGCAAAGCCTTCAGCGGCTGGACGCGGCGTCGTTTGCTGGAGCAGCACGCGATGGGCAGCCGCTATCCGCTGATCGTTGGCAATCCGAGCCAGGTCGCGGATGCGCTGATTAAGTGGATCGACGAAGGCGATATCGACGGCTTTAACCTGACGCGCATCCTTAATCCGCAGAGCTACCGCGATTTTATCGATCTGGTGGTGCCGGAATTACAGCAGCGCGGCCGCTTCAAGACCGCGTATCAGCCCGGTTCATTGCGGCAGAAAATTTTTCAACAGCAGGACCGCTTGCCCGATCGCCATCCGGCGGCGCGCTGGCGCGACGGCGTTAACCTTCGTTAATTTAACCTCAGGGATCTGATATGAACATTGCACGTCATTTTGCGCTGGCTGCCAGCGTCGCACTGCTGGCGTTTAGCACCGTCGCCGCCGAAAACTACAGCGGGCCGCTGAAAGTCGGTACTACAGCAGCCTTTGCGCCGCCGCTGGAAACCGCGGTGGCTGAGGCGAAAAAACAGGGTTTGAACGTTGAGCTGGTGGAGTTCACCGACTGGACCGCGCCGAACGTCAGCGTGGAAAACGGCGATATCGATGTAAACCTGTTCCAGCACAAACCGTTCCTGGAAAACGCCAATCAGCAGGGCGGATTCCATCTGGTGCCGTACGCGCCGGCGATCATCAACAACATCGGGCTCTATTCGAAGAAACATACCGCGATTGACCAGATTCCCGATGGCGGCACGGTGGCGATTGCCAACGATCCGATCAACGGCGCGCGCGGCCTGCTGCTGCTGCAAAAAGCCAGGCTGATTAGCTTAAAACCGGGCGCGGGCCTCAAATCTACCGTGGATGACATTGTCAGTAATCCTAAGCATCTGAAGATTATCGAAGTGGAAGCGGTGCAGCTGTCGCGTTCGCTGGATGAAGTCGATTTAGCGCAGGGTTATCCGCACTATCTGCGCCTGTCGAAGACCATCGATTCGAACAAGGCGCTGCTGTTCGATGGCCTGGAGCATCCTGAATATGTGATTCAGTTCGTGATCCGCGATGGTCATCAGAACGATCCGCGCCTGGCGAAGTTCGTTGATATCTACCAGCATTCGCCGGTGGTGCGCGCCAAACTCGATGATTTCTACGGCAAGCTGTATCAGCCGGGCTGGAGCCAGTAAGCATGGTGAGCCTGACGCTACCCGGCGAGCGCGATGCGTTGCTGTCACCGACGGCCGAGACGGCAGGGAAAATCCACGTGCAGATTCGTGGCTTGAGTAAACGCTATCCCGGCCAAACTCAGGATGCGCTGAAAGAGGTCGATCTGCAGGTTAAGCGCGGCGAGATTTTCGGCATCATTGGCCGTAGCGGGGCGGGTAAATCGACGCTGATCCGCTGCCTTAATCGGCTGGAAAAGCCTACTCGCGGCCAGGTGGTGATTGACGGGATTGACCTAAGCACGCTGAGCGATCGTCAGCTGGTGGATTGGCGACGCGGTACCGGCATGATTTTCCAGCACTTCAATTTGCTGTCGGCGAAAACGGTGCGCGAAAACATTGAGCTGCCCATGAAAGTGGCGGGCGTGCCTGCGGCGCAGCGGCGGCGCAAAGTGGATGAACTGCTGGCGCTGGTGGGCCTTGAGCAGCGCCAGCACGCGTGGCCTGCGCAATTGTCCGGCGGGCAGAAGCAGCGCGTAGGCATTGCGCGCGCGCTGGTGCACGATCCGGAATTGCTGCTGTGTGATGAAGCCACCTCGGCACTCGATCCAGAAACCACGCGCTCGATTCTGGCGCTGCTGAAGAAGATCAATCAACAGCGTCACATCACCATTGTGCTGATTACCCATGAAATGGACGTGGTGCACGATCTCTGCCATCAGGTGGCGGTAATTGATCAGGGCGAAATCATTGAGCGCGGGCCGGTGTGGCAGGTGTACAGCAATCCGCAGCAAGAGACCACGCGACAGCTGCTCAATCCGCAGTTCAGCGCGCTGCCGGAAGCGATTCAACCGCTGCTGACGCCGACGCGCGAGCGTGGCGATTCGCGTCTGCTGGTGCGGTTGCGCTACACCGGACAGGGCGCACAGCCGGATTTGGCGGCGCTAAGCGCACGTGTTGGCGGGGAACTGACATTAATGTATAGCGCGGTGGAGTGGGTGGACAGCAAACCGACCGGGCAAATGTTGCTGCTGCTTGATGCGCAGCATGACGCTGACACCGCGCGGACGCGTTTAACCCCGATTGCGGATCAACTGGAGATACCGGGCTATGTCACTGGCTATTGATCGTTTATGGATTGGGCTGCTGGATACGCTGCTGATGGTGGGCGTGTCGTCGCTGCTGGCGCTGGCGCTGGGTTTGCCGATGGCGGTGATTCTGGTGGTAACCGGACGCGGCGATCTGTTTCCCAGCCCGCTGCTGAATCGCGTGCTGGGCTGGGTGGTGAACCTGTTCCGCTCGATCCCGTTTTTGATTCTGATGGTGGCGCTGATTCCCTTTACCCGCTGGATCGTCGGCACCACCTACGGCGTGTGGGCGGCGGTGGTGCCGCTGACGCTGGCGGCGACGCCGTTCTTTGCGCGTATCGCCGAAGTGAGCCTGCGCGAAGTGGATAAAGGGCTGACCGAAGCGGCGCAGGCGATGGGTTTTCATCGCTGGCATATTATCTGGCATGTGCTGCTACCCGAAGCGCGGCCCGGCATTGTGAGCGGGTTTACCATTACGCTGGTGACGATGATTAACGCCTCGGCGATGGCCGGCGCGATTGGTGCGGGCGGCTTGGGCGATTTGGCGTATCGTTATGGTTATCAGCGTTTTGATATGCAGGTGATGCTGACGGTGGTTGTGGTGCTGGTGGCATTGGTGACGGTGCTGCAGTTCTTTGGCGACAGGTTGTCGCGCCGGTTGAACCATCGTTGATATTAGGAAAAGCGCAATAAATTGCGCCGCTACGCCAGGTGTTCAGAGGGATAGCGGCGCGATTCATCGCGCGCTTTTGATCTTATGTTTCTATCTGATCTGCAATCCCTCTAACGCCGCCAGCAACGCATCCACTTTGGGTAGCAGCTGCTTGCGGCGCGGCCAAATCAGCGTCAAGGCCAGGCCGTCCGGCTGCTGCTCGGGCAGAATAATCTCCAGCTCACCGCGCGCCAGCGGTTCACGCACCAGCCACGATGGCATCTGCGCTACGCCTAATCCGGCACACAGCGCCTGCATCTGCGCATCCACATCACCCAGCGCCATGCGGTGCGGCAGGTTACGCCAGTGCGGATAGCCATCTTCCGTGGTGAACAGCCACGGCTTGGTGCTGCCATCGACACGTTCATACATGATCGCCTGATGCTGCAACAATTCGGCTTCGCTGCTGGGCCGACCCACGCGCGCCAGATAATCGGGGGATGCGCAAAATACCATGCGTTCGCGGCCCATCTGGCGACAGCCCAGCGAGGCGGGCAGATCCGGCGATCCACCAATGCGCACCGCAACATCAATCCCCTCATCAAACAGATCGATAAAGCGATCGGAAAAAGTCAGATTGAGCTCCACATCCGGATGCTGGTGGCAAAACGGAATCAGCAGCGGCATCACGCCGAGGCGTCCATAGGTGTTCGGCACCGCTAATCGCAAGCGCCCGGAAGGAATGGTGCGCTGCGCCGCCAGCACCGCTTCGGCTTCGGCCAGCTCCTCCATGATGCGTAAACAGGTTTGGTAATAGGCGTTTCCGGCGTCGGTGAGTTTCAGGCTGCGGGTGGTGCGCTCCAGCAGGCGCGAACCCAGGCGGGTTTCCAGCCGCGTCACGCTTTTGCTCACCGCCGAACCCGTGAGATGCAGGCGCTCAGCGGCGGCGGCAAAGCTGCCGCCCTCGACGCTGGCAACAAAAGGGACAATATCTTTCAGGCGCTGATCGTGCATGGATTCGTGAACTCAGGTTATGAATGCCGTGAATTAATGCCAATGATAGGAATTAAATTCTCTATTAAACTCATCATTACTGAAACCGAGGAGAATTGAAATGCAAAAGCAGGCATTGATTGTAGGCATCAGCGGTGTGATTGGACGTGCGCTGGCGGAAAAATTGCAGCGCGAAGGTTGGCAGGTCAGCGGTTTATCGCGCGGACGTGGCGCAGTGCCGGAAGGTTGCCGCAGCCTGACCGCCGATCTGACGGATGGTGATGCGGTGCGTGCTGCGCTGGCAGAAGAGCAGCCGGATGCGCTGTTCTTTAGCGTCTGGTCGCGCCAGGAAAATGAGAAAGAGAACATCCGCGTCAATGGCGGCATGGTGCGTAACGTCATTGAAGCACTGGGCGAGCGTCTGAAGGGATCGCATGTGGCGCTGGTGACCGGCCTGAAGCATTACCTCGGCCCGTTCGAAGCCTACGGTAAAGGCGCAGTGCCGGTGACGCCATTCCGCGAAGAGCAGGGCCGCCAGCCGGTCGATAACTTCTATTACGCGCAGGAAGACGAAGTGTTTGCCGGTGCGGAGAAATATGGCTATCGCTGGAGCGTACATCGTCCGCACTCGATTGTGGGCTTTGCGCTGGGTAACGCGATGAATATGGGCCAGACGCTGGCGGTGTATGCCACGCTGTGCCGCGAGCAAGGTTTGCCGTTTATCTTCCCGGGTTCGCCAGAGCAGTGGAACGGTGTGTCCGACGTAACCGATGCGGGTTTGCTGGCGGAACAGCTGCTGTGGGCCGCAACTGCGGCAGAAGGGGCCAATCAGGATTTCAACGCGGTGAACGGCGATGTGTTCCGCTGGAACTGGTTGTGGCCACGTCTGGCGGCTTACTTTGGCGTGGAAGCGGCGGAGTATCCGGCGCAGATGATGCCACTGGAAGGACGCATGCAGGATGCGGCTGAAACGTGGCGCGAGGTGGCGGCACGTTATCAATTGCGTGAAGCGGACATCACTAAACTGGCATCCTGGTGGCATACCGACGCGGATTTGGGACGCCCAATGGAAGCGTTCACCGATATGAGCAAGAGCCGCAAAGCGGGCTTTACCGGTTATCGTTCAACGCTGGATTCATTTACGCAGTTATTTGATCGACTTAAAGCGGAGAAAGTGATTCCGCAGTAAATTTTGATTAAAAAGGGCGGCTCATAGGGGCCGCTTTTGCATAATTAAAATATCGCGACTCACTATCCGCTTTATTGTCAGGCAACCGGATCGGCAATTTAATTTATTGAAAATAATGCCCCAGTATAATCTAGGTTTTTAAGCTTATACTGAGGCAAAATGGAAACTTACTTTTTCTTATAAACGATGGCGGTACCATGTATTTTGTTATTGGTATTCGCGGAGGTTACGACAAAGATATCGCCGCCTTTTTCTTCAGCCAATTTAGATAGTTCCTCTCTGGCGCTGGCGGGATCCGTTTCACCTGAGGTGGAAATGTTCCCTACCTCTACATACTGATCTTTTACCTTTTCAAACTCAACTTTGCTCATCAGGTCTGCGGCGAGTGAGCTGAAAGATACCGAGCTTGCTAATAATACGAAAAGTAACTTTTTCATACGTATCCTTGGATGAGGTAATTGATGGGAATGTAATTATATTGCTATTATTCTATAGTTTAGAAATAGCGTATTTACAATGTGAGTGAGCCGATTTTTAATCTTTTGCGCGGAAATATCACACCAAAGAATTAACTTAACCATTGCACTCTTTCACTCGACTCACTTCAACGTCACCCAACGTTTCCCCACCAGCACCGTCATCGCCACAATCGTCGCTATCGCCGCCAGATGCATGACAAAATCCAGCGGATGCAGATGCACCGGATGGCAAAATGCCAGCAGCGTGACCGCCATGCAGGAGACGCCCAAACCGGCCATCGCCAGGCTGCGCACCGGATGCAATGCGCGGGTGCGGCGTAGGCTGGCGATCATCAGCACCATCATCGGTGTGCTGACCACCAGCAGAAAGGTAAAGCAGCGCGCGCTGTCATTGTCATGTTCGATTGGCACTTCACCGGGAATCTGGCTGATGCTCATGCCGAGCCACAGCAGGCCAATCGGCAGTAGCGCTTTCCAGCTGATACTGCGGCGTCCGGCGATGCTCATGTTGAAAGCGCTACGAATTGCCAGCGTGCCGAGTACAAAGGCCAGCACCAGCTGCAAGATCGCCTGCAGCGCGCCCGGCTGCGCCCAGTCGGTGACACTGCGCTGCACCAGGAAGCTGGCGGCAATGCCGCAGGGCAATGCCAGCAACAGCCATGTGATAACGCGCCAGCTAGTGGAGCGCAGCGGTTTAACCGGTCGCATCTCGCGCCCGAGTTTTTCAATTAACAGGTCATGATCGGTCATGATTGGCTCCAAAGCGGCGCAGATTGGTCAGCGCGCGGTGCAGCAGCGATTTCACTGCGGCCACACTCAGATTGTTATGCGCGGCCGCTTCCGTCAGGCTCATTTCGCGCAGATGCACATGTTCGACAATTTCGCGCTGACGCGAAGGGAGCTGGCGCAGATATCCGGCCAGCTCTTCCTGCGAGTCCTGCTGCGGTGCGTCTGGCGCACTGGCGGCTTCCGGCACGATATCGTTGTTAACTTCCCACTGCTGATGGCGGCCACGTCGCCGCAGCGCATCAATCGCGCGCGCCGAGATAATCGCCATCAGCCAGGGTAAAAAAGGGTAGGCAGGATCATAGGTGTGACGCACCCGATGCACCGTTAGCAGCACATCCTGAATCACATCTTCTACCAGTGCATCATCGGCGATCTGTTTGCGTGTTTGCGAACGAATCACCGGCACCAGCGCTTTCAGCAGTCGGGTATAGGCGAGCTGATCGCCCGCCTGCGCCTGTTCCATTAGCGCGGGCCAACCTTCGCGCGCGCTATCGCTTGTTTGCATAATCCGCCTTGTTGTTCTTACGCCTTCTTGCTCGCCTGGTTCAGTGCGTTCACCACAATACTCGGTGTCAGCACCTGCGGCAGCACTTTGGGCGGTCCGCCGTCAGCAGGATAGACCAGATACATCGGTAATCCGCCCTGACCAAACTCACTCATGGTGTCATCCACGTCCGGGTTAAATTTAGTGGAATCTGCCACCATGTACAGCGTGCCGGTTTTAGCGATGGCCTCTTTAACCGCCTGGGTTGAGAGCGAGGTTTTCTCGTTCACCTGACAGGTGATGCACCAGGATGCGGTGAAATCGACAAAGATCGCTTTCCCGTGACCGCGCTGCGCTTCAACCGCCTGCGGCGTCCATTTGGCTTTGGTCACCTCCGCCGTCAACTGATCGCCCGCCAGGCCTGCACCGGGTTTGATCAGCGTTGGCAGCGGGGCGATCACCGCGATAATCAGCAGCGCCGTAACGGCAAACAGCACCTTGTGACTTTTACCGGCAAAGTGGCGATGTTGCGCCATGCCGTACAACCAGCCGGCGAAGGCGACCACCACGGAAGCGGCCAGCAAGGTGGCCAGCGCCGCGCTTCCCGCTTGCTGCGCCAGCACCCACACCAGCCAGGCATACGCGCCAAACATCGGGAACGCCAGACCGCGTTTCAATACATCCATCCATGCGCCGGGACGCGGCAGGAATTTCGCCAGCGCCGGGAACAGTGAAACTAGCGTGAACGGTGCGGCGAAGCCGATGGCCAGCGCAAAGAAGATCACTAAGGCGACGGCAGGCGGCTGCACCAACGCATAACCAATGGCGCTCGCCATAAAGGGTGCGGCGCACGGCGTGGCGACGACGATCGCCAGCGCACCGGTCAACGCCGAACGCGTAAAGGCACCGCGACCAACATCAACCGAGCCGACGCGCTGCACGGATAAGCCCACTTCAAACACGCCGAGCAAATTGAGCGCGGCGGCGAGGATCACCAGCGACAGCAAGGCGATCACCAACGGCGATTGCAGCTGGAAACCCCAGCCAACCGCCGCACCACCGGCGCGTGCCGCCAGCAGGATGCCCGCCAGCGCCATCATGGTCACCACAACGCCGAGTAAAAAGCCCAAGCCTTCGCGACGCGCGCTGGCGGCGTTATCGGTATGGCGCAACAGGCCGAGCGCTTTCAGCGAGATCACCGGAAACACGCAGGGCATTAAGTTCAGAATGATGCCGCCGATGAAGGCGGCCAGCATGGCGGTTAACATCGCTGGCCTCTTTACTTAATGAGTTTGCGGGTGAGAAGCGTCGTACTGCTTAACGGCGGCAAGCGCTTTCTCGATATGTGTGTCCGGGTTTCTGTCAGTGTAACTCAGCAGAATGTCGCCATCGGGCGCAATCACGTAAGAGGTGCGATCGGAAAGGGTTTTGCCTTTCATCTGCATGGTGGTTTGATACTGCGCCGCCACTTTCGCACCGGGATCGGCGGCAACGGTGAATTTATCGCGGCACTCGAGTTTAGAGAAATCGCTGACCTGATCGGTATTGCCCGCGGTCACGCCAATTACCGTGGCACCCATTTTGCTGAAGCTGTCTGTGGCTTCAGCAAAATCGTGCGCTTCAATGGTACAACCCGCGCTAAACGCCGCCGGGAAGAAATAGAGCACGACCGGGCCTTTCTGTAACGCTTTCTGCAGCGAGAAGGTCAACGGCTTACCGGCCAAGGCGCCCTGCAGTTCGAAGTTCGGCGCTTTCGCGCCCACCGGCAATGCGGCACAGGCGTTAAAGGCGGAAAGACCCAGCGCTGCTGTCATGGTCAGGGTACAAACGAGGGATTTGATGCGTTTCATTTTTTGCTCCTGCGATGTATGGGAGTTCCGATTTGGATGTCTCACTAGTTCAGTTCGCTGGGGCAGGGAGGAAAGTTTCGGTGGGGGTGAAAAATTATTTTTGCAGGCGAGCCAGCATGCGCAAGCTGTTTTCAAACAGCGGTTCAGCAATATGCTGAGAAAAATTTGTCGGCAATATTTTGCTGACTTGCTCAATCGCGCCAGCCAGTTCGGCTATAAAGAAATCGATAATTTCAATCATTTGGTTTTGATCAAAATTCACCTGCTTTGCCGTGGCTAAAAAATGGCGAGGGAAAATTTTATCTATTTGATTTTTTCTGCCTTTGCTGGCTTTCAAACTCATCGCCAGTTTCAGGTCGCGGATATTCAGACCATTTCCGCCCATCGAGGTGAAGACAGAAATGATGTCGTAGAAAGGCGTAAGACGATAACTTCCGCCGCGTTCGATAAAAACAGAGAAATTTTTGGCATGACCATCCGTTGCGCCAATCAACCACTGGAATACCTGGAATTTCATAAAGGCATAGCGATCGGCCAATGCATTACTGGATCCCATCAGGAATTGCATAATATCGGCGATACCGGGTCCACCATCAGATTCATATTTGCGTGCTGACGGTAAGCTGAATGCCTGACACATGTCTTCCTGAGGTAACCGTAGCAATTGTGTCTGCTGGTGGTTCCAGCGCCGGTCAAAACGTTGCACGGCCAACGCCTTCATCTTGCCCGCGCGAATGATGCTCGCATCGGGCACGGCAAATCCCAGCGCTCTCGCCAGCGCTAAGCAAAGATACTCATTTTCGACACTTTCACGCATATCCAAAGTGGCAAAAGGTTGCTTAATTTCACCGATAGGCAATTTGATAATGTGCGATGTGGGCGTGGCGCCATGCGGAATGGCCCAGCCATCGTCCGTTGCCAGCAACGCTGTTTTTTCCTGAGCACCCGCTACGGAGATGCGAAAGTCTTGTTCTTCACTGATCATGCCCAACGGAATATCGGTCCGATAAGCCGATAGCACACGTTCCAGCTTATCTTCATTCAGCCTTTCGAAGTTCAATCCTAAATCGGCGGGCGTATTTTCCGGTGGTAGCAGCATGACGGCACCGACGCTATCTTTGCCGATTTCACTTAGCAGATCGAAAGGCTGACGCGATTTCGCGTGATAACGCGCGACAATGCGATCGCGTACTAAAGGGTTGTCAGGGAGTAGATTATCAAAATAGTTGAGCACTGCGGTGGATGTGATCACCGGCAACTGTAATGGCAACGACAGAGATAAAGGCCTGGCAAGGCGATTGCTCAACCAGCTCGGGTAATATTGGAAAGTATGCGCACCGTTGGTATTGCGCGTGAGAATGCCTACGCGTTCGCCGTTCATCCAGGCAATCAATTCCTGTTTCACCAGTCATTCTCCTGACCATTTACAGCCGATGGGTCTTTTTCCTGCACGTCCATTTTTAGATCAAGTGACTGTAAAATTTTGAACAGCGTCGCGAGCGTGGTGAGGTCGGGATTGTTTTCAAAGTGAGATATGGTGGCTTGCTTAAGGCCGACTTTTTTCGCCAGCTCACTTTGCGTCCAATGATTTTTTTGGCGAATTAGCCTGACGTGATGAGCAAGTTGACGCGGACTGTAAATCATCGCTTATTCTCATTTAGGATCGATGCGAAAGCCAGGATTATCCTCTGATGAGGATATTAGTGACATTATCCGCTCGAAGGGATAATGTCAACTCTATCCTTTGTGGGGGATAAATAGAGTTTCATCCTTTACAGAGGATAAATTGGTTTAAATTAAGGTCGCCATGAATGGCGACCTTAGGGTGTTGACTGGATCCCCTGACAAAACAAACTCAACGTGTGCTGGACAATGATTTCACGCGAGTACGCGGGATCGCTGGCAAAGCGGGTAAAGGGCACCAGCACCAGGCTGAGAATCGAAGTCATCAGCAGTTGTGGCTCCAGATGGGGGTTGAGTAATCCTTGCTGCTGCCAGCCCTCAATCAGTTTTTTCACTTCATCACGTTCACCGTGACCAAAGCGCTTTTTAATGTGCTGACCTAAACCGCCTTCACCTTGCATCACTTCCTGCATCCACAGCGGCGCGAACCAGTTGTGTGTGGTGACGATGTCCGCCACTTCACGGATAAAGGCGCTGAAGGTGGTGACAGGATCGCGCGGGTCATCCATAAAGTGCGCCACCAGGCGCTGGCGTAATGGCAAAAAACGCTCCTCAACCACAATATCCAGCAGCGATTCGCGCGACTGAAAATAGTAATTCAGCATCGCTGGACTCACGCCCGCTTTGCGCGCTATCGCATTGAGCGAGGTTTCGCCGATACCGTTTTCGGCATACAGCGCTAAGGTGATGTCGAGCAGATGTTCGCGCTGCTGCACGTTGATCGCGCCGCCGCGCGGACGGCCGGGACGGCGGGGTTTGACTGCGTTAGCCATATCGTCAGCAGGGACTTTTCGTGCGGTCATCTTTACTCGCTCACTTGATTCATGCCAGACTGCAGGCAATATTAATTGTGTATTTAATTAATTTCAATTGGTGTCTGTTATGAAACCCCAAACACTCGCGCCGCAGTCGGGCAGCGGGCAGGAGAATCCTCCTTCTGTTCGCTTACTGATGAGCGCTTTATTACTGGTGATGCTGTTGGCGGCGCTGGATCAAACCATCGTCTCCACCGCGTTGCCGACTATCGTCGGCGAACTGGGTGGGCTCGATCGCCTGTCGTGGATCGTCACCGCTTATATGCTGGCTTCGACGATTGTGGTGCCGCTGTACGGCAAATTCGGCGACCTGTTTGGTCGTAAATCGGTGCTGCAGATCTCGGTGGTGCTGTTTTTGATTGGCTCGGCGCTGTGCGGTCTGGCGCAGAATATGGAGCAGCTGATTTTCACTCGTGCGCTGCAAGGCTTAGGCGGCGGTGGTTTGATGGTGGTGAGCATGGCGGCGGTCGCCGATGTGATTCCCCCGCAAGAGCGCGGTAGATATCAGGGCCTGTTTGGCGGCGTTTTCGGTCTGGCAACGGTGATTGGGCCGCTACTGGGCGGTTTTATCGTGCAGCACGCTTCATGGCGCTGGATTTTCTACATCAATTTGCCGCTTGGTTTGTTTGCGCTGGTGATCATCAACGCGGTGTTTAAGACCGACAACAAACGCAAGCCGCATGAGATTGACTATCCTGGCGCGGTGTTTCTCAGCCTGGCGCTGGTGGGTATTACGCTGTTTACCAGCGAAGGCGGCACGTTACGTGAATGGTCCGATCCGCTACTGTGGTGCATTCTGGCGTTTGGTGTAATTGGTGTGCTCGGTTTTATTTATGAGGAGCGCCGCGCCTGGGAACCGATTATTCCGCTGTCACTTTTCCGCAATCGCAGCTTCTCGCTCGCCAGTTTGATGGCGTTTATCGTTGGCATGTCGCTGTTTGGCAGCGTGACGTTTTTACCGCTCTATCTGCAGGTGGTGAAGGGCTCGACGCCGACCGAAGCCGGTTTACAGCTGCTGCCGCTGATGGGCGGATTGCTGATCACTTCCATCGTCAGCGGACGCATTATTAGCCGTACCGGCAAATATCGCCTGTTCCCGATTGGCGGTACCTTGCTGGCGGCTATCGGCATGGCACTGCTGACCACGCTGACCATTGATGCGCCGCTGTGGCATATCTACCTGTTTGCCTGCGTGTTGGGGATGGGAATGGGCATGGTGATGCAGGTGCTGGTGCTGGCGGTACAGAACACCGTAACGCCCGATCGCATCGGTGTCGCTACCTCATCAGTCACGTTGTTCCGCTCGGTTGGCGGTTCGATTGGCGTGGCGCTGTTTGGCGCGGTGTTTAGCCAGGTGCTGAAATCGGGTTTGACCACGCTGGTGGAGCAGGGCAAAGCATTGCCGCGTACGCTCGATCCTGATGCGGTGCACCGTTTGCCGCATGATGTGCAGCAAGCCTATTTGCAGGTGTTTGGCGATGCGGTGCATTCAGCCTTTCAAATGGCGGCGGGTGTGATGCTGCTGGCCTTTGTGCTATCGCTGTTTCTGCCAGAATCACCGCTGCGCAAGAAAGACGCAGCGGCGTAACGCGGTTAAACCGCCGCGCGTTGTTGCAAGGTTTTTACCGCTTGTGCAGCGTCGCGGCCCAGTTCCGCCAAATCCACTCCGGCAATCACATCATCCTGCACCAGCAGTTTTCCGGCACAAATCAGCGCCTTTAAACTGGCGCGTCCGCCGCTGGCCACCGGGCCAATGGCGGGATCGTGCAAACCAAAATAGCGCGGATCGTCGAGCCGATAGATGGCGATATCGGCGGCCATGCCAGGTGCAAGGCGGCCGGTGTTTAAGCCCAAAACCTGCGCGCCACCGGATGTGCCCCAACGCACCACGTCTTCAATGCGGGCGGCGTCGCCACCGCCTTCAAAGGTTCCACCGGCATAACGCGGCTGCGCCAGCATGCCTTTGCGCGCGCGCTGGAGCTGCCAGGCGGCGTGGGCTTCGCTTTGCATATCCGCCGCTTCATTTGAGGCCGCGCCATCAACGCCAATCGAGATCTTCACGCCTGCGTGTTCCATTGCCACCAAATCGGCAATGCCGCTGCCGAGGCGCGCGTTACTTTGCGGGCAGTGCGCGATACCGCTGCCCGCCGCGCCCAGCATGGCGATCTCTTCCGGCAGCAGTTTCACCAGATGCGCAAACCACACGTCATCGCCAATCCAGTCGTGTTCGGCGCAAAACTGCAGCGGCGTCATACCGAACTTCGCGCGTGCGGCATCGAGATAATCAACGGTTTCCGACAGATGGCTGTGCAGGCGAATATCGAGCTGACGCGCCAGGCGTGCGCTCTCGCGCAGCTCCTGCGGCGTGGTGGAGTGCAGCGTGGTGGTCGGCGCCATCACGATGCGGCGCATCGCGCTATCCTGCGGTTGGTGATAGCGCGCCACCAGACGATCAACATCGGCCATCATGCTGTCAAAGCTTTCCGGGCGCAGTGCGGTGGGCAAGTCGCTCTCTAAGCCACGGCTTTGCGTCGCACCGCCGCGACACAGCACGAAGCGCACGCCTAGCTTGTCGGCTTCATCGAACAGGATTTCTGCGCCATCAAACGGCATATCAGGCCAGTAAAGATAGTGATGGTCAGCGATGGTGGTGCAGCCGGAACGCACCAGCTCGACCAGACCCACCCGCGCGGCAATGCGAAATGTCTGTTCGTCGAAGGCACCACGAAAGCGATACGGCGTCGCCGCCAGCCAGCCGCCCAGACTTAGATTCAGACCTTGGGGTTCGCCTTTCAGCAGCGATTGGAACAGATGATGATGCGTATTAACCCAGCCGGGATAAACCACGCAATCGCGGGCGTCGATCACGGTTTCATCGGCGACAGCATCGAGTTCACCCATCTCCACAATCAGGCCATCGCGCAGTCGAATATCGCGCGCGCTGCTACGCGGTTGCTGTTTATCGCCGGTCAGGATCGCGGCGCAGTGTTGAATTAGCAGTTGGCTCATGAGCACCTCACTCCACTTTCGCCGCGACAAACTGCGTGCTAAACGCGCTCTGCCAGTCGGTGGACGCTTTGAGTAAACCGGCGTTGACCATAAAGTCACGCGTTGCCTGCCAGCGTTTATCCGTCATCACGCCTAAACCTTGCTGCGCGGCATCGCCGCCGTCAATCAGGTGCAGGGCTTTCATCTGCGATACGCCAAAGGCCAAAACCGCGTCGGTCATCTGCGGGTTCTCTTTTTTGATCAGCGCATTACCGGCAGCCGGATTGGCAAGGTAGGATTTCCAGCCTTCCATCGATGCCGCCACAAAACGCTTCATGACATCCGGCTCTTTTTGCAGCAAATCGTCGCGCGTCACCAGAATGCCGCCGTATGCCGGATAGCCATAATCGGCAAACAGATAGAATTTGCTGTCCGGCTGCACCTCTTTAATTTGCTGCACTTCGGAGGTGGCGTAGGCTTGCTGCGCAGTGTTTTTGTCGGCGAGAAACGGTTGCATGTTGAAGGTGTAAGGGCGCGCCTGACCATCCTGCAGCTGATATTTGCCTTTCAGCCACGGCCACCAGCTGGCTTGTCCGCTGGCAGAAACCAGCACGGTTTTACCTTTCAGCTGATCCAGCGACTTCACATCGCCATGGGTGACAATGCCTTGCGGGTCAAACTGAAACGGCGCGGCGATGGCTTTCAGTGGGAAGTTGCGCTCAACGCCCTGCAGCACTTGCAGATCGTAGCTGACGATGACATCAGCACGATTCGCCAGCAGCAGCGTCATGTTATTCAGCTGTGGCCCGCCGGAGCGCACCTCAACATCCAGCCCATATTTTTTATAGATGCCGGTGGCGAGCGCCTGGTAATAACCGCCTTGTTCAGCCTGCGCGACCCAGGTGGTTTGCAATATCAGTTTGTCGGCGGCGTGCGACAGTGCAGAGCTGCTCAGCAGAGCAGCGAATAAGGAGAAACGGAAACGCGACATTGTCATATAACCCCCAATAAACGTTGAGTTTGTTGTCGTCATCAGGGGTGTAGCGGCGCATGGCGTGCTCACGATGCGTAATGCGCATCGTCCCCTGACGAGGTACAGCTAATGCTGTAGAGCAATGTCCTGCGTGCATCTGTTGTCACGCTGACCGCTTATACTCAGTGGGGATTTAGCAAAGCGCATGCCATTCGTGCAACCCACTGAAAGCAATATAGTTGATATTGATGGTGCCGGGCTTTTGCTTCATTGACCGCTCATTGATGAGGCAAGTCAGCGCGTTTTGCACCGCCATTGTGCAGACCGGATGTGGCAGATTCCCTAACGTATTGATTTTAAGCGGCGCAGCGTGCTGGCACAGCCTTTGCTTGGCTGAAACTGAGTAGAAGCTGTCAACCGTGGTTTCACCCGGTGGGTCATTGCTCGATCGCCTGCGGCATTCAGCAGGCGCGGGGATGACTGCCACGCTGCGGGTGAGTCATCCGTTATCGCTCAATAACGAGGTGCACCAATGGAAAAGACCACTTATGACATGCATGAATTGGCGAAAGAGTCGCGTATGGGCGCGCGCGGCGTAGAAGCTGCACGTGATGTGCGTATCATCGATCTCTCCGATTTCGACCAACGTAAAGCGGAAATAGCCGATCAGCTGTGGCAAGCCGCCACCGAGATTGGGTTTTTCCAGGTTTCCGGCCACGGTATTCCGCTCGACGACATCAATGCGGCTTTTACCAACGCAGAGCGCTTTTTCTCGCTGCCGCAAAGTGACAAAGCGCGTCATCCACTTAGCCGCAATGCCGGCTGGGAATACCGCGCGCAAATCCGTCCATCTACCGGTAAACCGGACCAAAAAGAGTCGTACCAGGTGACGCGTCCGCGCATGGCAGGCTTGTGGCCGGATGAGGCCACCTTGCCGGGTTTCCAGCATGATGTACTGAAGTTCGAGCGTCAGTGTTGGGAAGTGGGGATGCGCTTGCTCTCCTGTTTTGCCCTGAAGTTGGGATTCCCCGACGATTTCTTTGCCAAAGCGCATGAGCCTTCGCGCGAAACCTACCAAAGCACGCTGCGGATGCTGCACTACTTTGCCATCAGCGGCGAGCCAGATGGTCCATGGCGCGCCGGGGCGCACACCGATTTCGATTGTCTGACCTTGCTGTTCCAGCGTGATGGGCAGGGCGGTTTGCAGGTGTGTCCGGGCAAAGAGATGGAAGAGCAAATCTGGACGCCGATCCCGCCGCTGGAAGGCTTAATTACCTGTAATATCGGCGATATGTTGATGCGCTGGAGTGATGACAAGTTACCGTCGAACTTCCATCGCGTCAGCAATCCGCTGCCTGGTGAATCGGTGCCGGCACGCTACAGCCTGGCGTTTTTCTGCCAGGCGAATGAAGATGTGATTATTGAAGGACCGGAGAAAAAATACCCGCCTATTTCCGCGAAGGATTATCTGGCGCAGCGTATTAGCGCGAATTTCTCCGGCAAGTATTAAACGTACAGCTGTAAGTCGAAATTGATGTCGTTCTGTGCAGGAGCGCAAATATTCTCCTGCACAGAAAAAGCGCAGCGCGGGAAATAGATTTTTAACTCAAATACAAGATGTTACCGTTGCGTAAACTTAGGTAAAATCAACCGACAAATAAAAGATTTCACTGCGCGCCTATTTATTTCTGCAACTTTTTTACGGTATAAATCTCTGACCACTGTCTCCCTCAGCGAAATCACCAACACATGATCAATTCTGCCGCCAGCAAAGTTATCGCCTGCCTGTTTGTTTTCACTTTGGCAGGTTGTTCTTCGAAGTCTTCGCATGCGCCTGCTGAGGAAAGCGTTGATACCTCGGCAGACAACGGCAAACAGCCCGATTTAATCCCGGTGATTGCCGCGCTGCACGATCAAATGCATTCGTGGGAAGGGACCAAATATCAGTGGGGCGGCACACAATTAACCGGCGTCGATTGCTCGGGATTTGTCTGGCGCACGCTGAAAGATCGTTTCAATATTCCGATGGATCGCGTCACCACCAAAGAGTTGATTGCCATGGGCAAACCGGTGGATCAGGCGCATTTGCAACCCGGTGATTTAGTGTTCTTCCGCATTAAACGTGAGCTGCACGTCGGCTTTTATGACACCGATCATCAATTCCTGCACGCGTCGGTGAGTCAGGGCGTGATGCGCTCTTCGCTAAATAATCCATACTGGAAATCGGTTTATTTAGAGGCGCGGCGCTTGCCGAAAGAACAGAATTCGCAGATCAGTTTCAATTATAAAAACAAGGTTTGATGAGAGGTGCGCATAAATGCGCACCTTGAGACTTTAATTAAAACTGATACGAAACGCTCATCGAAACACTGCGCGGTGCGCCATAAACGTAGCTGTTCATGTAGCTGTAATATTCGCGATCAAACAGGTTATCGACGTTCGCCTGCACCGCCACCTGTTTAGTCACCTGATAGCGCGCAAACAGCGAAGCCAGCGGAATGCTGCCCTGATAAACACGCACGCTATCGCCGCTGGCATTGGTGGCATCTTCAAACACGCGGTTCTGCCAGTTGATGCCGCCGCCAACCGTGAGATCCGGCAACATCGGCAGCTGATAACGGGTAAACAGCTTAAAGGAAGTCTGCGGCTGATAGCTGTTGAAACGTCCCTCTTTATCCCGCGCCACGTAGCGTGTGGCACCGAACGTCAGCTGCAGATTATCCGTTAGCGCGCCATTCAGCTCAAACTCCGCACCTTTACTGACCGCACCTTTGGCGGGCGCATAAGCCTGTTCGTTGCCGCTCAGGTAGACGCCATTAATCGCCTGACCCACGTTGTCCTGCTCAATACGGAATACCGCCACCGTCGCCGTTAATCGACCATCATACCAGGCGGACTTCAGACCGGTTTCATAGCTTTTGCCGGTTACCGGCGACAGGTATTTACCGTTGATGTCGCGATCGGTTTGCGGCAGGAAGATCGAGGTATAGCTGCCGTACGCCGACCAGGTATCGTTGATGTCGTACACCAAACCAGCGTACGGCGTGGTGTTATTGTTCGTCATATCACCGCTGCTGCCGTTGGTGCTCCACTGCGTGTAACGCGCACCAATAATCAGCGACAGCGGATCGGCCAGCGAGAAGCGTGCGGCGGTATAAGCCGATTTCTGGCGAATGGTATCGTCGGCATTCTGATACCAACCTTGCCACTGCGGCTCGGCAATGTTGCCGTTCCAGCTGTTATTGAAAATGCCCATATCGTTTGAGGCGATGTTGTAGTTTTCCAGATCGGTAACGCCATCCTGGCTGTAAGTGGCGTTGTGCTGGCGGCTGTAGCTCACGCCCGCCATTAACTGATGCTGACGACCTAACAGCTCAAACGGACCGCTGGCGTAGCCGTCGAACGAATCCATCTGACGTTTACCGCGATCCATGCTGCCGAAGCCGGTGGTGCCTTCGCCGCTGTCCTGATCGGCGCTGCCCATCACATATAGCAGCTTATCGTTGAAGGTGTTCTCGGCGTGCGTGCCGTTGACGTGGATGTTCCAGCCGTTATCGAAGTTATGATCGATGTCGGCGAATATTTTGCGCGAATTGGTGTTGTAGCGCGCCCAGTTGGCGGCGGAGTTGAGGCTGCGATCGTAATGCGTGGTGGCGTTGTTGCTGTAGAACATCGGCAAGCCGCCCCACGTTGGATTGCCGGTGTTAGCATCTTCGTAGTCGTAGCCCAGCGACAGCGTGGTGTGCTCAGTGATGTCGGCATCAATCACGCCGTAGAGGAATTTTTTGGTTTTGTGGTAGCGATCGAGCCAGCTGTCTTCATCGCTGTAACCGGTTACCACGCGGCCGCGCAGGCTGCCATCCTGGTTTAGCGGTGCAGAGAGATCCGCAACATAACGCTGTTTGTTCCAGCTACCGTAGCTGGCGCTGACCGCACCGGTAAAGGTTTTGCTGTCGGCGTGTTTACGTACCATGTTGATCGATGCTGACGGGCTGCCCGCACCGGTCATCAATCCGGTTGCGCCGCGTACGATCTCAATACGCTCGTAAATGGCGGTATCAGAAGCGGCATCACCGTAGTTCCAGTTGTCATTAACTGACGTTGGGATGCCGTCGAACGAGAAGTTGGTGACTTTAAAGCCGCGCGAATAGTATTCCGAGCGCTCGCTGTCGATCAGATTGGTCGAGATGCCGGTGGCGTTGGTCAGCACATCGTTCACCGATTGCAGGTTCTGATCCTGCATGCGCTGTTGCGTTACCACGCTCATCGACTGCGGTACATCGCGTGGCGTCAGCAACAGCTTAGTGCCCGCTCGCGTGGTTTTTACCGCGTAATCCTGCTTTTCATTGTTATCGCTGTCGCCGGTTGCGGATGCCTCGACCACCAAATCCTGCGGCGAATCGCTAGCTGCCTGCGCCGGGCTTGGCGTAAGCAGGGCATGAATCGTCACCGCCAGCAGTGAGACGTTAAAGGTTTTCCTGATGCCAGACATAAAATTTCCTGTTGAAACGCGTGTTATAGGAAGCTGTTTTGCCTCGTTTTATCGTTAACGTCGTGACTCATTCGCCCAAAAGGGCAGAAGAGAAGGCACGCAAAGCGCCACTGCGTATTTATTGAGAAAGCCAATGATAATCATTTGCTTTAAAGAATCTGCGGAAGGTTGCAACTATAATTGTAATAATGTGTAAGTAAGCTATGAATCAACGGTTTACGGGTGAAAATAACCTGTTAATTGCTAACGTTTTCCTATTTTAAGGCGATATTTGGACGTTTTTAGTAAAGAAAGGTGTGCGGCATGCTGGAATCGATCTACGGCAACGTAAGGAAGATCGTCGAGAAAGTTGCTAAGTTTATGCTAATGCGTATGATTCTCATTCTTCTTGTATTTTCCGTACGCGTACGCGCGTAACGGAGCCGTTCATCCATTGATGGAGTTGAGCATGAAATCGTTATTTAGCCCGCGCAAAGCCGCCGTAGCGGCAGCGATCGTCGCTGCATTCAGCCTGACCGCTTGCCAGGCTCCGGCTAAAAAAGCCGAAGCGCCAGCCGCCGCTGCCAAGCCAGTTGATACTTCTTTGACCCAGCGCACGCTGGGCGATGGCCTGTATGAAATGGCGTATTCGCCTGCTGCGAAAGCGTTATACGTTGCCAGCGCGCAGAGCTTTAAAGACGTTAACGGTGGTGTAATTTATCGTCTCGACCCAACCACACTGGAAACCAAAGGCGTTACGCATACCGATTTGAAAAACTTTGGTACGGCGATCAATGAAGCGGGCAACGTGTTCTACACCACCAACTCGCTGGATGGCGCTATCTCTAAAGTGGATGCGCAGAGCGGCAAAGTGCTGGAACGTTTAGTCTTCCCAGGTAAGAAAGATAAAGAAGGTTATCCGGCGGGCGCGCGTGAAGTGCTGTGGCACGGCAACGAGCTGTATGTCGGTCGCGTAGCCGATCCGGGTTACATCTCGGTGGTTGATGAGGAAACCTTCAAGCTGAAAGCCACCATCAAGAATGCAGGCAAATGGGTAACCGGCATCATCTATTCCCCGCTAACTGAGCGCATTTACGCGACCAACGGCGCGGGCGAGATTCTGGTGATCAATCCACGCACCCACAAAATTGAGAAGCGCTGGACCGCCGGCGACGGTAAAAAGTATCTGTTCCTGAACATGGCGGAAGATCCGGCTACCGGCCGCCTGTTCGTAACCGATGATTCGAAAGGCAAAGCCACGCTGGTGTTTGATGAGCGCACTGGGAAAGTGATCAAGCGTATTGAAGGTGATGCGCTGGCGATTAAATTCAACGCTAAGCGTAATGAGATCTACATCAGCCAGCGCGAATCGAAGAAAGTACTGCAGCTGGATGCCACCACTTACGCGGTGAAAAACAGCTGGTCGTTTGATAACAATCCAAACAGCCTGCTGATTGGCCCGGACAACAACACGCTGTATGTCACGTTGAAAGCGGAGTTCAACAAAGACTCCTCAACCAAAGGCCAGGATCAGATTGCGCGCATCGCGCTGAAATAATCCCCGACCTGTAGCGATAATCCATGCCCTCGTAAGAGGGCATTTTTGTTTCTGATGTCTTTGCCGCAGCAGGCCTAACCGCCGGTTGTGAAGTGTGGTATTCCGTGTGCGGCGGACTGTTTCCGCGCACCGCTAAAGCGCTTATGGATGTGGCAAAAGTTAAAAAGGTCATCACCGAGCTCGAGCTGGCATAGTGATAATGAGTTGATTAACTGTGATCGCACTAATAGTTAATCTGATAATAGTTTCAATGGTTATCATTGTTTCTATCGAAGGCGCACAGCTTTCAAATCAAACAACCAAAGGAATACGACCATGAAAACTATCAAAACTCTGACTATCGCCGCTGCCGCCGCTCTTTCACTGATGTCTGCTGCCAGCTTCGCACAGACTGTTTCAGCAACCTCGCTGACTCTGGATGGTGCTGAAGCGAAAATCGCTGCGCAGGCAAAACAGAATGGTGAGCAGTACAAAATTTTAGAAGCGAGCAACGGCAACGTCGTACACATGACCGCAGAACTTTACAAATAACGGATGGTTGCATACGGATGTGCCAGAACAGGTCGCCTACGGGCGGCCTTTTTTGTCGATATAACGCAGCAACTGTATAGTTACGTAAGTTATCGTGATCGCACTAATGGTTAATTTTGAAACGATAACGTAGGTTATTATTATTCCCATCGAAGGCACACAGCCTTCTCGTTAAACCACTAAGGATTATGACCATGAAAACTATCAAAACACTGTCTATCGCCGCTGTTGCTGCTCTTTCAATGATGTCTGCTGCTAGCTTTGCACAGAGTATATCTGTTGAGTCTTCTACTCTGGATGGTGCAGAAGCGAAAATCGCAGCGCAGGCGCAAGAGCAGGGCGCTCAGTATAAAATTACTGAAGCCAACACTAACAACCGCGTACACATGACTGCCGAGTTATACAAATAAGTTAATTGCACAAGCAGTTGTGTTAAGGCCGCCTTCGGGCGGCTTTGTTGTATCTGAATGTCCGTAAATGGCCTGCGCATGTCCCGCCGCACGCCCGGGCTGTGTGTATCATCAACGCAGTTCTCCCCCACACGGATATCGCATGAAAACCTACGTCAGCAAAAACTTCTCTCCCGCCAAAGCTTGGGATGCATTAGACATCGCCAACTTCGCCGGCACCAGCGTGCGTCTGCACTGGACCAATCAACCTTACAAGTGGCACATCAATGATGGCGAAGAAGTGTTTGCAGTGCTGGATGGTGCGGTAGAGATGCATTACCGCGAAGCAAGCGAGGTGAAGAAAGTGCTGCTGAATAGCGGCGACATTTTTTACGCCAGCATCGGCACCGAGCATGTTGCGCACCCGCAAGGCGAAGCGCGCGTATTAGTGATCGAAAAAGAAGATTCGGTTTAACGCCGGATACTGACTCACCTAAACACGCTAACGCATCAAATGTATTAGCGTGTTTGAGATTCACAATCGTGCGAAAAGTAACCGCCTGCGCGCATCGGGCGCGGTGTGGTGCGAGGCGAGTTTTATCCACAGGTTAACGGCGACTCTACGCACGGGGATTGTGGATAACCTTAGGCGAGGTGCCTAATGGGCACCTCAAAAATTAATTGATGGCATTCACAAAGCGGCGCGTTATCTGCTGTGGACGCGTAATCGCGCCGCCGACCACCACCGCATGCGCGCCCAGCGCCAGACAATGCGCCGCCATTTCCGGCGTTTCAACATTCCCCTCGGCAATCACCGGCACCTTTACCGCAGCCAATACGTCACGCAGGAAGCGGCAATCATCGGCGGCCAAATAGCAGCCTTGCGTTTCTGCGGTGTAGCCGTGCAGCGTGGTGCCGACACAATCGAAAGCTAATTGCGCCGCCTGACGCGCTTCTTCCACCGTGGCGATGTCCGCCATCAGCAACAGTTGCGGATAGCGTTGGCGAATCGCTGCCACCAACGCCGGCAACTGCAAATCGCCGGGACGTGTGTGTAACGTGGCATCCAGCGCAATCATCGCCGGATTCGCCACCATCAACTCATCCACTTCCCGCAGCGTCGCGGTGATATACACATCGCTGCCGGGATAGTCGCGCTTAATAATGGCGATAATCGGCAAATCCACGGTTTGCATAATCTGCTGCACGTCGATCAGGCTGTTGGCGCGAATCGCCGCCGCACCGCCTTCCATCGCCGCTAACGCCATGCGCGACATAATAAACGGGCTGTGTAACGGCTCATCTTCCAGAGCCTGACACGAGACCACCAGTTTTCCCTGAATCTGGGCCAGCATCGGTGCTTTCATAGCGCAAGTAACTCCTCTACTTCATTTTTGATAATGGTGACGTGCGGGCCATAAATCACCTGCACGCCTTTGCCGCGTTGGATCACGGCGCGTGCGCCGGTAGCTTTCAATGCGTTTTCATCGAGTTTGCTGCTGTCGATGAGCGTGATGCGCAGACGTGTGGCGCAGCAATCCAGTTCGGCGATGTTCTGCTTGCCGCCTAAAGCCGCGATCACCTGCAGTGGACGTTCTCCGGCGACCATAGGTGCAGTATCAACGCTGGCGTCTTCGCGCCCCGGCGTTTTGAAATTGAAGCGGGTGATCAGCAAGCGGAAAGTAAAGTAATAGAGCAGGAACCACGGCACGCCAACCAGCGGGACATACCACCAATGGGTTTTCGCTTCGCCCTGCAATACGCCGAACAGAATGAAATCAATCAGGCCGCCCGAGAAGGTTTGGCCGATGGTGATGTGCAGGATGTGGGCGATCATAAACGCCAGCCCATCAAACAGCGCGTGGATGACATACAGCACCGGTGCGACAAACAGGAACGAGAACTCAATCGGTTCGGTGATGCCGGTAAGGAAAGAAGTCAACGCCGCCGACAGCAGCAATCCGGCCACGCGTTGACGGTTTTCCGGCTTAGCGGTGTGGTACATCGCCAGACACGCGCCGATCAAGCCAAACATCATGGTGATGAAGCGCCCGGACATAAAGCGCGCGGTGCCAATGTAGAATTGTTGCGTGTGGGGATCGGCAAGCTGGGCGAAGAAGATGCGCTGCGTGCCTTCCACCAGATGTCCGTTGATTACTTCGCTGCCGCCGAGTGCGGTGGTCCAGAACGGCAGATAGAAGATGTGATGCAGGCCGAACGGGCCGAGCATGCGCAGTACGAAGCCGTAAATAAAGGTGCCGAAATAACCGGTGGCATCCACCAATCCGCCCATGCCAAAAATCAGCTTCTGGAAATGCGGCCAGACGATGGTCATCGCCGCGCCCACCACAATGGCGACCAAGGAGCTGATAATCGGCACGAAGCGCGAGCCACCAAAGAAGCCAAGGAATTGCGGCAGGGCGATTTTGTTGTAGCGATTATGCAGCATGGCCGTCACCAGCCCGATCACCACGCCACCAAATACGCCGGTTTCCAGCGTCTGAATGCCGAGCGCCATGCCTTGTCCCACCGCGCTAAGGTTGCCCTGCGCCAGCACGCCGGTCAGCGTCAGCAGCGCATTGATGGTGGCGTTCATTACAAGATAAGCCAGCAGCGAGGCCAATCCTGCGGTGCCCTTGTCGCTTTTGGCCAATCCTACCGCTACGCCAACCGCAAATAGCACCGCGAGGTTGGCGAACACCACCGATCCGGCGCTCGCCATGATGGTGAACATGCCTTGCAGCCAGGCGACATCGAGGAATGGATAGGCTTTGACGGTGTTGGGATTGGAAAGTGCGCCGCCAATGCCCAGCAGCAAACCGGCCGCCGGTAGCACGGCGATCGGTAACATGAACGACTTACCAAACCGCTGGGCTTTTTCAAACCAACCCCCTGAAGAGGCACCGCTGAACAGTGATGACATAAATTTTTATCCCTGAAGTGATTTTGTGGTAAAAATTATTATCACAATCTCATTCATAAGATGAAAATTTCCATCATTATTGTGATAGCTTTCACTTATGCCCTAATCTGCTGCACACTGTGCGCCATAATGTCGTGAAGAAGAGGCCGCCATGACGGACAACGAAAACATCTTGCTGCACCTGCGCCAGGGCTTGCCGGGCTACAGTCCGACGCTGCAAAAGCTGGGCGATTTCATCCTCACCGACCCGCAGAAAGTGCTGTATCTCACCATCACTGAATTAGCGCGCGAGACCGACACCAGCGAAGCAAGCGTGACGCGGCTGTGTCGTCATCTCGGCTGCAAAGGCTATACCGAATTCAAAATGGCGCTGGCGCTGGATGTGCAACACAATCAGCCCGCCGCCGTCGCTAGCGGTGACAGCATCGACATGCTGGTGGAAGAAACTGTGCAGGCGCTGCGCGATACCGGGAAATTCATTAACCGCGAAGTGCTTCAGAGCGCGGTGGAAGCGCTGCATCAGGCTAAAACTATCCAGATCTACGGCGTGGCGGCCAGCGCGATTACCGGTGAGTATTTGCACTATCGCCTGTTGCGCTTAGGTAAATCGGCGCAGCTGTTTGGTGATATGCATCGCGCGGCGATGAATGCCTCGACGCTCAGAGAGGGCGATTTGGTGATCGCCATCTCCGCTTCCGGCTCGACCAAAGATGTAATGCACGTAGTGAAGCTGGCGAAGAAGCAAAACGCGCGCGTGCTGATGCTGAGCAACACGCTGCGCAGCCCGATGGGCAGTTTAGCCGATATGCTGCTGGTGGCTGCGCGGCCGGAAGGCCCGTTCAACGCCGGCGCGCTGAGCGGTAAAGTGGGTGCAATGATGTTGGTGGAAGTATTGATTAACGAGTTGATGACGCATGATGCCCGGTATCAGGCGGCCAGCCAGCAGACAGCAACGGCGACCTTGCCGATGTTGATGTAAAACGGCAAATCCATAGCGGCGCGATTTATTGCGCGTTTTTACACAAGTAAAAAGGTCAAAAGAGCGCGATAAATCGCGCCGCTACGGAACAGTGCTAATAGATTAAAGCGGTATTTCAGTTATTCGCTTGCCAATGCCGCCACCGGATCCATGCGTGCGGCTTTGCGCGCGGGCAGGTAACCAAAAATCATGCCGATGATGGTGGAGCAGGCAAAGGCCGCACCCGCTGACTGCCATGAGAAGATCGCCGTGATCATGCCGCCCGCCAGCAGGCTGATAATCGGACCAATCACCAGCGCCAGCGCGACGCCGAGCGATCCGCCCACCAGACAGACTAAAACTGCTTCGATCATAAACTGTTGCATGATGTCGCCGCGCCGTGCGCCCACCGCCATGCGCACGCCGATTTCATGGGTGCGCTCCGTTACCGAGACCAGCATGATATTCATCACGCCGATGCTGCCAATCATCAGTGCAATTGAGGCGACCAGCAGAATCAACAGCGTTAACGTCGCGGCGGCATCTTCAATCGCTTTGCGGTATTTGTCGCGGTTGAACACCAGGAAATCTTTGCTGCCGTGACGCGCGGTTAGCAGTTGCGTCAGCGATTCCACCGCCGGGCCGCTCACCACATCGTCCTTCAGCTTAATGCTGATGCTGGTTAGCGCGGTTTGCCCGCTGATGCGATACATCACGGTGCTCCACGGCAGCCACACGCTGAGGCGATTGGGCGACATGCCATCGTTATTATCCGCCACGCCAATCACGCGCACCGGCACCGAACCCAGCACGATCATCTTGCCAATTGGGCTTTCCCCGTGTTCGCCAAACAGTTTGCTGCGCGTGTTGGTATCGATAATGATCTCCTGACGCGCGTGGCGTTCATCGCTGAAGTTGCTGCCTTCCAGCAATTTAATGCCCTGAATCTGGAAATACGCTTTGCCGACGCCGTACACCGAGGTTTTGGACGCGTTGGAAAGATAGCGAATCGGCTGATTGGCGATCATTTCCGGGCTGACCGCTGCGACAAACTGCTGACGCCCAATCACGTCGACATCGGCCATCACCAGCGTCAGCACCGGATGCGCTTCATCCTCGACAAAATCACCACCGGCATAGATCGACACCACATTGGTGCCGAGCCCGGAAATACTCTCCAGCGTTTTTTGCCGCGCGCCCTGGCCGAGCGCCACCACCGTGACCACCGCCGCGATGCCAAAAATAATCCCGGTCATGGTCAGCGCGGTGCGCAGCCGATGCGCGTTCATGGCATTCAGCGCCATGCGCAATGATTCGCGAAAGCGATCGAGCAAGCCGCGCAGCTTGCTCTGGCTTTTAGGCGCGGCGGGGACATATTGCGCGCGGGTTGCATCCTGTTTGCGGCCGCTGTCGGCAAAAATCTCGCCGTCCTGAATCTCAATAATGCGATCGGCGTGCTGCGCCACTTTCATGTCGTGCGTGACGATGATCACCGTGTGACCTTCGCGATTGAGATCGTGTAGGATGCGCAGCACCTCTTCGCCGGAATGCGAATCCAGCGCGCCGGTCGGTTCATCGGCAAGAATAATTTCGGCACCGTTAATCAGCGCGCGCGCGATACTGACGCGCTGCTGCTGGCCGCCGGATAGCTCGCCCGGTTTGTGATGTTCGCGGCCCTGTAAACCTAAACGTGCCAGCAGATCCGCCGCGCGCTGCAGCCGTGCTTTGCCCTGCAGATTGGCGTAGATCGATGGAATCTCGACGTTGCTCAAGGCGCTGAGATCCGGCATCAGATGATAACGTTGGAAGATAAAGCCGATATGCTCGCGGCGGACTTTCGCCAGCGCATCCGGCGACAGCGTGGCGATGTTTTGGCCACTAATGAAATAGTCGCCGCTATCCGGCGCATCCAGGCAGCCAAGAATATTCAGCAGCGTCGATTTACCCGAACCGGACGGCCCGATAATCGCCACCAGCTCGCCGCTAGCGATACTCAGGTTAATGTTTTTCAGCACATGCAGAGATTGCGAACCGTTAACATAGCTGCGCTGGATGTTTTTCAGTTCGATGATATTCACATCAACACCTCGTCAGTGACCGCCGTCTGCGTAGCAAGGATCACTTTCTCGCCGACTTTTAAACCGCTCAGCACCTGAATATCAACGCTGTCAGTGATGCCAGTGGTGATGATGCGTTTCACCGGCTGGTTATCCTGATCGGGGATTTCCACGTAGGTTTTGCCATCCGCGTCTTTCTTCGTCGCCTGCACCGGCACCAGCAAAGCGTCTTTGGCGGAATCACGCAGCAGGTTGACCTGCGCCGTCATGGAGATGCGCAGCGCGTTGTCGGGGTTTGGCACATCCAGCAGCGCGTTGTAATAGACTGCGGCGTTGGTGCTGCTGGCTGGCGTGCTTTCGCTGTTGCCCATCAGCGCGTCATCTTTCATCACCGATTCCGGCGCCAGTTCGAGGCTGCGCAGCGTGGCGTTGTAGCGCTTGTCTGGATTGGAGAAGGTGGTGAACCACGCTTGCTGGCCTGGCTGCACGTTGTTGATGTCGGCTTCGGAGATCTGCACTTTAATCGTCATGGTGTCGAGCTGCGCCAGCTTGGCGATGGTCGGCGCGGTTTGTACCGCGTTCACCGTTTGACCTTGCTTAGTGACGATGGCGATGACCGTGCCGTCCATTGGCGCCATGATGCGGGTATAACCGAGATCGAGCTGCTTCTTATCCACCTCAATCTGCGCCTGAATCACGCGCGCTTTTTGCGCGGTTAGCTCGGCGCGTGCACTGCGCCACTCTTGTTCGGCGGTATCAAAATCCTGACGCGAGATCGCATTGGTTTTAATCATTTGCTGCAAGCGCTGATATTGCGCTTGCTGTCGCACCAGCGCGGCTTCGCGGGTTTCCAGATCGGCCTGCGCCACGCTCAGCGCCGCCTGCGCGTTACGCAAATCGCTGCGCTGCGGTTGATCGTCAATTTCGGCGATTAGCTGGCCTTTACTGACGCTATCGCCAGATTTGATATAGAGCTTTTTCACCTGACCAGAAACCTGCGCACCGACGTTGACGCGTTCAACCGCATCCATTTTGCCGGTGGCAGCAATCACGTTTTCGATATTTCCCTGACGCACTTCGGCGGTGACCACCGCGTTAGGTTTATGGCGTGAACCGGCGAAATGCCAGATCAACAGCAGGAGAATGACGGCAGCGAGCGTGGCGAATAGCCACTTTTTTGAGATATTGAGCATAAGCGTCCCTTATATGAAGCGAGAATCATAATCACTAAAGGGAACAAACTGGAGAGAATTCGCCGGATTTATCTGGGTAATGCGCGCTGGTTGAAAAATGATTAAAGTTTTCCGAATAGAAAGGGCGGCTGGGTTGTTTACAGCGTATCTCAGTCACTGATTGGGCGTAGGGTCGCCATTTATGGCGTAATGTTTGTCAGTTAAGCCATGAAACCCCCTCATCACCGAGAGCACACATTGTAGCGGCGCAATTTATTGCGCGATAAGTCGCGCCGTTACGGAAGGTGCGGTGATTTGATACAACGCTTAACTGAGCGGCATTACGCCATTTATGGCGACCGTTTCACTGCCGATTTACAGATCGAGCTGGGTTTTCAGCTTCGCGATCTCCTCACGCCACTGCGCTTGCAACGCGGGTTTCTGATGCTTCGGCTTACGCGCCAGATCCTCATCCAGTTTGCTTTCCACCTCTAATAACGCCAGCAGCAAAGCATCTTCATCCAACGCGTTTTCCGACGCCGCAGGTGCAACAACCTCAGACATGGCTATCACCTGTTCAGCACGCAGGCGCTCGGTCACCGCGTCAAAATCGTGCCACTGGCTGAGTTGCTGGTCCTCTATCAGCCAGAAACGATTGCAGCTGTTGGCGATTAACTGACGATCGTGCGACACCAGCAACACCGCGCCCTCGAACTGATTCAGCGCTTCCGCCAGCTCCTCTTTACCTACCATATCCAGATGGTTAGTGGGTTCATCGAGCAGCAGCAGTGAATAGCGCGCCAGCGTCAGCCCCACAAACAGTAAACGCGAGCGCTCGCCGCCGCTCAGTGATCCAATCAGCTGCTGGTGACGCAGATACGGAAAACCCGCAGCGATCAACGCCATCTTGCGCTGCTCATCGCTGAGCGGCGCAAAATGCGCCAGCGCATCACTTAGCGTTTCCGCATCGTGCAACTGATGCAGACTTTGATCGTAATAACCGAGGCGCGCGCGGGGATGAAAAAGCGCGCTATCTGCTTGTTGAAATTCACGCCACAAATGGCGCAGCAGCGACGATTTACCGCAACCGTTGCGGCCAACGATCGCTACACGATCGCCACTTTTCACCTGCAGCGTTGGTAGTGAAAACAGTGCAGGTGCGTCATCGGCTGGCCGAATCGACATCTGCGGCAATGCCAGCACGCGATCGGCATCCAGCGCTTCACCTTGCAGCTGCAGCCGCCATAGCGATCCTTCGCTCAGCGTGGTTTGTGCTTCTTTCAACCAATTGGCGCGTTTCTCCATCTGCTGCGCTTTGCGCGACAAACCTTCGTTATCGTAAGTGCGGCCCCAGATCGCCAGACGTTTGGCGCTTTTCTCTACGCGATCGATCTCTTTCTGCTCGGCCTGATAACGCTGAGTGTCAGCGTCATCCTGCTCGATCAGCGCCTGACGCGCCGCGCTGCAGGGCAGACGGAAGAATAGCAGACCGCGATCGCGCAGAATCCAGCTGCAGTTAGTCACCCGATCGAGCAGGGTGCTGTCATGGGAAACCAGCACGAAGCTGCCGCTCCAGCCGTTGAGGAAATTCTCCAGCCACAATAGCGTCGGCAAATCGAGGTGGTTGCTGGGTTCATCGAGCAGCAGCAGATCCGGTTGCAGGATCAGCGCACGCGCCAGCAGCAGGCGCATATGCTGACCGCCACTTAGCGTTGCGGCAGTTTGCGTTTGTTGCTCAGCGGTGAAACCCAGGCTGCCCAGCAGCGCTTCGGCGCGCCAGCGATCGGCTTGTTCCGGCAAGCGCGCCATCACGCCATCCAGCAGTGACGCGTTGTGCAGTTCTGTTGGCAGATGCTGCTCGATGCGCGCCAGTAAACAGTGATTAGCCGGCGCAACGCTGCCGTGGCTGGCTTCCAGTTCACCACTGAGAATTTTCAATAAGGTGCTTTTACCGGTGCCGTTATCACCCAGCAAACCGATGCGATCGCCTTTTTTCAGGCTGAAGTGGATATCGTGAAATAGCGTGCCGAAGGCGTTATCGAAACCGACAGCGTGGGCGGACAGTAAAGTGCTCATGTGCTTACTCATAAGTTGCAGGCGCAAAAAGGCCCGACGTCAGAAATCGCTGACGACAACCCGGTAAGCCGGAGGAAGGGATTAGATTTTCAGTTAACTTCGCTCAGGACGGATTATCGCAGCACGAGTGCGGAAATGCCTGAACGCGGCCAATTAATGTAGAAGTGTGAGTAAATAAACAATTCACACAGTGGCATAGTAATCCTCCTTAGTTATCAGTGGGTGAATAAGTGAGCTGATGATAGTGGCGGAAAGGTCTGTTTTCCAGCGAAAAGTACCGGGAGTGTGGCACAGATCGCTATGACGTGTCGGGCGCGCGGGACAAATCGACATCTTATTAGCTGAAGACTTTCTTACATATAGGACGCAGCGGCTACCGTTGTTAATTTGAATTAAGAACATTGAGCGAAGAAATGATTCTATTCAGCTTACTGCTTAGATGCGTTTTTTGCTTTTTATAAGTGCCGAACTGCCATAAATGTAAAGGAAATTCAGTGCTTGTCAGTTTTTGTCCCGAAAATTCGTAATTAACGTTACGAAAAATCCTAAAATATCCTTATTAAGGCTAGGTTTAGCTGGACTGAGTTATCTTTTTAACTAATTGATTGTAAAGTGATATTTATGTTTTTCAGATATATTTGCTATTTTAATGTGAATTTTAGCTAAATATATTTTTGTGAATTTTTTGTTTTATAACGCGATAGATAGAAACAAAAAATAAACATCCAGGGTTTTAAACTTATAAAATAACAATATATGGATTTTTATGTTGATTTTTATGTAATAAGTGGTTTTTTGCTTTAATAAATTAGTCCCATTGTCACATTTTCTCCATTTTAATAACATTTCATTGCATCAGATGAACACCAAAACCTTTCGAATGGAGAAGGCGCCGACATGGAAATGGGAACGATAAACTTCTAAGGAGTCTTTGTGCCTTGTGTCTCTGACGAGCTTCTGTATGGATACACGATTTTCAATCATCTTGAGTATCGGCTTTTAACAAGAACGCTTATCAATACCAAGAATGGACGTATTAAAAGATTCGGTAAGACGAAAGCGAGACTGTTCGAATATCTCCTTGCGGGGATGGATAACGACATTGTCTTCGATAATGACATCATCGTACACGTTTTTGAAGATTATGGACTGCGGTGCTCGAAATCCTATTTGTTGTCCATGATGAAGAAAATCCAGCACGCGTTTAATAGCGTGGGATTTGAACGATACCCTTTTATAAGAATGTATGGGAAAGCGTACAAAATCGACTGCGATTCTTTAGAACGCATATATGTTTTCAGACCTTCTTCACAATGACGATGATAAATTTATAAGGAATAAATTTTGACAGCGCTATTGGTTTTTTCACGAAATTTTGCCATAGAGCAGGCAGTTACTTCATTAATCTTAGCCAATGGAAAAGTATTTTATTTCGATAGCCGGTTAGAATTTTTAGTAAGTGCGACCGTCCTGAGTAAGTCCTACATTCTTATCGATACAATAGGAGAAAGTAGCGAAAACATTCGGTGGATCTATTATCGGCTTGAGGAAAGGGGATTATTATCGCTAACCTATTTTATTGCACCAGAAGAAAATGCAGATAACGTTTTCTTAAAATCATTCCGACTTGTCACCTCGCTTAAAGATCTTAAGCAATTGTGCGAGCGCGCATCTAAATTCCGGGCGGCGGAAAGTTCATGCGTATTAAAAGACGTGTTGTATCAGAGGCTATCGACGCGACTGTCGAACGAACATTTGAACTTTCTCCTGAAGGTTTATGATAAATCGACGCGGCAGTATCGAATTAGAAATAAATGCGAAGTTAATAAGAATTACTATTTGCGAAATCGTCTGGCGTTAGGCAGCGGTCTGGAGATGAAGCAGCTTATTTTACTTTTATCATCGCAGAGCCCGAGGTGCTCATAGATAAATAACGCCCAATTAATGCCTTGAATAAAAACTTTAATTTAGCGGCACTGTTCCGCCCTTACTGCGCAAAAGTTTCTTTTGCGCAGGTACCTTTAATCCTGAGGATAAATAGCTATGCAAATGAAGTTAAGTAATCTATGTCGAAATTTAGTTGCGGCCGCAGCCGTTTCTGGAATAACTTTTTCCGCCAGCGCAGCAGATGGAAAAATCAACTTTACTGGCACCATTCTGGATTCTGCCTGTACGATCGATACTAATACGGCTAATCAGACCGTCAACCTCGGCAAAATACCGAAAAGCTCGTTTAACGCGGCCGGAGCCGTTGCTGCCGCAACCCGCTTTAGCATTGTGTTGAACAATTGCCCTGCTGCGGTTACCTCTGCTTCCATTAAGTTTGATGGTAATGCGGATAGCTCCGACACCAATATTCTTGCGCTGAACAGCGGTCAAACGGCGAAAGGCGTTGGTATCGCGTTTTATGAGGAGGATGGCATCACTGCGATTCCGCTGGCTACACAATCTAAGAGCATCACTCTTGACACCAGCGCAGGCGAAGAGCCCTCCAACAGCAATAAAATGACCTTCGTAGCGAAATATAAGGCGACCCAGGCCGCCGTGGTTGCGGGAACAGCAAACGCAACGTCAGATTTCACCATTACCTACCAGTAATACGCCGGGCGTACCTGAGGGGCGCCCTATTGCCTATTGCTGAAATGTCGGAAATGTATAATGAATCAACTAATTCGAACGATATTATTATCAGGCGCCTGCATAATCTCTTTAACGTGTCAGGCCAGCATAACCGTCGGGGGAACGCGATTAATTTATAATGCATCTGAAAACGAAGCCTCACTCCCTGTGAGTAACACTCAGGATGGTGTTCCCTATTTAATTCAGTCATGGGTTGAGTTAAGTGAAAATTCAGAGGGGCAGGTTCCTTTTATCGTCACGCCGCCGCTTTTTCGTCTTGATGCTGGCCATGAAAATACGCTGCGGATCATTTATACCGGCGAAAAGAAGCTACCTGAAAATCGCGAATCAGTTTTTTGGCTTAACGTTAAGTCTATCCCTTCAATGACCCGGTCAGATGAGAATCGGTTGCTCATTGCCGTTAAGACGCGCATGAAGCTTTTCTACCGGCCAGCATTACTGGCGTCAGAATTAGCAGGTGAGGCATGGGAGAAATTAAAGTTTGAGCCACGTGGTGAACACCTGCTGATTATCAATCCTACGCCGTTCTATGTTTCTCTTTATTCATTAAAGGTTGGTGATAAGTCTATTTCTCAGCCACCAATGATATCACCTTTTAGTTCTGAAACGGTGGCCGGCATTGGAAAGCAGGTTACCTGGAAAGCCATAAATGACTTTGGTGGAGTAACGACAGAAAAACGCCAAGTGCTGAAGTGAAGAATATTAACAATACGCTAAGTTACTCGCGCAGGTAAGCAAGGTGAATACTGTTTCTTTTTCTCAAAATGCAATTTTCTATGGATCGGGGTCTCACTGCGTATGTCGACTCTCGACGATAGCATTTTTATTGTCGGGCATTTTTCCCGCAGCCGCAGACGATGTTTATTTCATGGCCGATGCACTTGAAAAAACACACTCAACATCCCAGGACATTGATCTGAGCCGCTTTGAGCGGGGAGAGCAGTTACCCGGCACCTATAGGGTGGAAATATGGCTTAATGAAAATTATATCCGGACGGAAAATGTCTCTTTTGTCCCTGTGAAAGGGTTTGGGCTGGCGCCCGAGCTTAATCGTAGAGTGCTGGAATCATTTGGTGTCAGGGTTAAGGCATTTCCTGAATTAGCCATGCTGCCGGCTGAAGTTATTATTACTGATCCCGGTGCATTTATACCGGATGCCACCACCCGGCTGGATTTTGACAAGCAGAGACTGGATATCTCAATCCCTCAATCTGCGCTTAATACGCGGGCGCGCGGCACTGTTGACCCTTCGCTCTGGGATCAAGGCATTTCTGCACTGCTGGTAAATTACAGTATCAATGGCTCGCGCAACTGGAGCCGATACGGTGAGACGCAGGAGCAGTTTTACACCAACCTGCAAAGCGGTATTAACGTGGGGCCATGGCGCCTGCGTAACTACAGCACCGCGACGAAGAACAACGGAAAGCAATCGTTTTCGTCGCTGAATACCACCCTGAGCCGCGACGTCCAGTTTTTGAGAGGGCAGTTTCAGGTGGGTGAAACCAGCACGCCAGGTGACGTGTTTGACAGCGTGATGTTTCGCGGCACGCAGATTTTTTCCGATGACACCATGCTGCCGGAGAGCATGCGCGGTTTCGCCCCCATTATTCGAGGGATCGCTCGCACCAACGCCACGGTTACAGTGAAGCAAACGGTTACACGGTTTATCAAACCTACGTGGCGCCCGGCAGCTTTGAAATTCGCGATCTCTATCCCACATCGGCGAGCGGCGATCTGGAAATTGTCGTCACCGAAGCCGACGGCAGCGTCCAGCATT
Organism: Pantoea sp. BJ2; assembly: GCF_040255075.1. Lineage (NCBI taxonomy): Bacteria > Pseudomonadati > Pseudomonadota > Gammaproteobacteria > Enterobacterales > Erwiniaceae > Pantoea > Pantoea sp. BJ2. Next base: position 563,313 of record NZ_CP158293.1, on the reverse strand, counting down.
TCGTGCAGCCTTTCTCCGCGATTCCCGTCATGCTGCGGGAAGGGCGCATAAAGTATGCGCTGAGCGTAGGTGAATACCGAACCACGAAGCATGGCGCGCTAACGCCTTCATTCGGCCTGGGCACGCTCGCCTATGGCCTCAACAATAATCTCACGCTGTACGGCGGCGTCCTGGGGGCAAGCAACTATGCGTCAGGTGTATTCGGTACCGGCCTTAGCTTTGGCGATATAGGTTCGCTCTCGGCAGACATCACCGCTGCCGAGAGCCAACTCGTTGATGAGAAAAACCGGCGCAGCCGGGGACAGTCATATCGTGTGCAATATTCAAAAACGGTGGCCGCGACCGATACCACCGTGACGCTCGCCAGCTATCGCTACTCCACGGAAGGGTTTTATACCTTCCAGGAGGTGAATGAATTCAGCAGCCAGCGCTACAACAAGCGAAGCCGACTGCAGCTCAACCTTAGTCAGTCGCTGCAAAGTTGGGGAAATTTTTATATTGCGGCTTACCAGCAGGACTACTGGAGCAAACGGGGCTATGAACGCAACGTCAGTACCGGCTTTAACACCAGTATCAGCGATATCAATTATTCACTTGGCTACACCTATAGCGAAACGCCAGGCAAAGACCGTAAGGACCAGATTATAGCTTTTAGCCTGCAGGTTCCTCTGAGCAAATGGCTATCGCAAAGCTGGGCCAGCTACAGCGTGAATATGCAAAAAAACGGTCCTGAAACGCACCAGGTGGGGCTTAGCGGCACCGCGCTCGACGATAATAACCTGAGTTACATGGTCCAGCAGGGCTATACCTCGTCGGGCGGTGACTCAAGAAGCTCACTGAGTGGAACCTACAAGGGCGGCCACGGCACCGTGAGCGCGGGCTACAACCAAAGCCGACAGAACAGTCAGCTGAACTTCGGCCTACAGGGGGGGATTATCGGCCATAAGCATGGCGTGACGTTCTCTCAGCCGCTGGGAGATACCGTAGTGCTGCTGGAGGCGCAGGGCGCATCCGGCGTGAGGGTGCGCAATAACCCCGGCGTTAAAACGGACTCGCGCGGGTACGCCGTGGTGCCTTATGCCAGTGCCTATCAGGAAAACCGTATTGCATTAGACACGGGTTCGCTGGGGGCAGACGTGGATGTGGCCGAGTCGGTGGTCAACGTTGTGCCTACGCGCGGCGCGGTGGTGCGCGCTACGTTCAATACGCTAACGGGGCGGCGCGCCCTGGTAACACTGATGTATCAGAATTCGCCTGTGCCTTTTGGCGCGACGGCAAAGCTCAACGAAAGCGATGCGATGAGCATTGTGGGAAGCGATGGCGAGGTTTATATGAGCGGTCTGAACGACGGTGACGGCATTACGGTACAGTGGGGAGCGAAAACCTGCCGCGCCAAAATAACCCTAAACGCGTTACCGGGTAAAATCCAACGTACTACTGCAGTATGTCGCTAAATTTCTCATTGCCTTGATTCGCATTATTACTCTTGCGAGAGAAGGCCTGCGCCGTGCTTAAATGAAGGAACATAAGATGTCCACCGTATTTAAAATCTCGATGGCTGCGATGGGTAGCGCCATCTCACTGAATGCCTTTGCGCTGTGTTCTGCAAATGACGTAGCGGTCAACTTTGATAACAATATTATCGTTCAGCGGGATGCGCCCGTCGGGACGGTATTAGCCACGATAACCACGAGTAATGCCATGCAATGTGACCCTGAGGGTCAGGTCATTGGATATGATGGCTCGTGGTTTATTCAGCTATCGGGGACGAATAGGGATTATGGCGCCTCGCCGCTGGCCAACGTTCGGGCAACGGAGGTCCAGGGCATTGGCATCCGGTGGAAAAACTTTTCCAGCACAACCGGAACCAGCGAATTTGTCACCAGATTGAACCTCAATAACGCGAGCTGGAGGCGAGGGATCCTTCAGAATGGCGTATCAACGTTCACGGATACCTTTGAGCTGATCAAAACGAGTACCACCCCGGCGACGGGCTCAATACCCGCGCTGACGCTAAATATGGAATACAGTACGCCGGTCAGTAATAACATTACTCGCCTGCCGCTTTATAAATATATATTTTCGCCAATCAATATCAGCACCGCATCCTGTCAAATTGGGGATAGTAATTTGAATATTAATATGGGAATTGCGCTGATGCCGAAGTTTACTGGCGTGGGCAGCATCCAAAATCCGGTAAGGTTTTCCATACCGCTTATTTGTAGCGAACAGACCGCAGTAAATGTGACGCTGGATAACGTCAGCCCGCTTGCCGATCCTGCCAACGGAGTTTTGGGATTAAACAGTAGCTCGACAGCAAAAGGTTTGGGCATTCAGCTGAAGTACAACGATGTACCCGTTCAGTTCGGCAAGCTTATTAAATACGGCACGACGACCTCGCCAGGAGAGGTCGTCAATATTCCCTTCAAGGCCGCGTATTACATGACCTCAACCAATGCACGCTCAGGATCGTTGAGCGCCACGGCGTCTTTTACCATGACCTATCACTAACCAAAATTGTTTATAATGGCGCGCTTATGACGTAACCAAGAGAAATTTTAGTCACGATCTAGATATAATTCGCTATCTCTTCATATAGCGCAAAAGCTTATAGCGAATCAATAATTGTGACAAACATCATTAGCGCTGATGCTGTGCACTACGGTTATTAACTGGAAACAGATTCGCCCACTATTTCTTCGCTATTTACTCGGTTTATACCCAATCCACATCGCTATTATCCTCTGAAATAAAAATTATAGATTTCGGCGTGATGCGTCACGTGAACTCAGGGACAATCATGTTTCGTATAGCCGGCTTGACTACGACGGCTGCCGCTTTACTTAGCTCACCTGATGCCCGAGCGCAACTGTCACATACCTGACTGGATGCTAATACCGAGTAGAAGGACGGTACCCGATTAGATAAGCCTTTTATTTTATTCGGTCTTCACACCCATATATATCGTATTGAGTCGCTTTCTAAATAATATTGGATCGTGTTCCAGACATATTCGCGCTAACGAATTTTTAGCGCGCTCTGATACGATTTTTCTATCGCTGATAATTTGCAATATATAGGTTTTAAGCTGAGATATGATGGCACTTCTCAGAGAGGTTTTGTCACTTACTGATGCCACCGTCAGCTCCAACATCGGATTCAGGGGGCAGCGAATCAGCCAGCCGGCATTTTCCGGATTGATTTCCGGCAAGGCTCTGAGATTCGTCGTTATTACCGGGCAGCCGCAGGCCTGCATTTCCAGAACGGAAAAGCCGTATGTCTCCTGCCATGTGGGCAGCAGCCCGACATCAGAGGTCTTAATCAACGCCAGTACCGCGTCGTTGGTCAGCGACGTATGGTGCTGGAATAGAGGGCATTCACGAAGTGTGTCCTCCACGTTTCTTCTAAATGCGTCATCATCCTGGAACGCCTGGTGAGCCACGTTATGCGTTCTGCCAGGATCACCAACCAGATTTACGCGTACTTCGTTCACACTTATCAGGTTTTCCCTTAATAACTGGCTAAAGGCTAGCACAACTTCTGCCCCTCCTTTGCGATAGAACTCCTTGCCCACGAAGGTAAAATTCAGCGGACCTTTTTCAACCGCAGCAATTTTTTCCTGCAGTACAGGTTGCGGGGGATGCAGTACGTGCAGTTTGGGCCCGATGATAGCCTGCTCCCTGGGGAAATGTTCCAGCAGCCGCAGTTGGATCTGACGTGTGGCTTCTGAGATAGCGATGATACCTTTGCAGCGCGGAGAGCAGACGTACCGGAGTTCCCGCGCCAGCTCGGGGTTGGCAAATTTGGGTATTCCCTCAACGGGAAGAACACGGGGCAGTTCGGTTTCAAAGGTCGCTACCCAGTCGCCTGGCCCCGAAGAAACTTCGTTAAAAAGGTGGATAATGTCCGCATCACCTGAAGACATCAGGGGCAGTGGTCGAAAAATAAACAGTTTATTTTTATGCAATAAGCGCCGCCTTATAACGTTGATCCAGGTCCAGATATTTCTGGGACGGTAATCCAGATAGCGATTTGAAGGGTCTGTAATGATGTTTCTCTTTTCTGGGTAGCCGTTTCCACCGACGATAATCTTCATTCTTCCCCCTGCTGGCGAGTGCAAAAAATTAACAGAATTAATTTAAATGTCCTCGTTATTGAGAGGATAAAAGAGTATTTGGGTTATGTAAGGCTATGGTTTTTCAGATAAGCTCTGAATTCATCATGGTTATTCAGACTGTTGATACCAGAGCAAAATCTGCTTTTTGCGCCGCTTCCCAACATGTCAAATTATGCACGGCCAAACAGCAAAAATACGTGTATTTGCTGGTGTTTAATCGATTTCCAGAAAACGTCGGGAGGGAGAGTGCCAATGCTGATTAAAGTTTCAGGTTGCTAAGAAGCCTTTATTTACTTCAGGATTAATTAACAGTGGGCGAATGAGAGAGATGATGATATTGGCAGGTATACATATTTTCCATTGAAAACCTTTTAAATTCTCAATGTATCAATAACCGCGCGCAAAGCGGGTGACACATTGCGATGCGGATAATAGAGAAATGAAGCTTCCAGACGTTGGCTGTGCCGTTGCAGAACCCTGATCAGCTTTCCTTGTTCCAGATCCTCAGAAACCAGCTCTTCCGGGACATAAGCCAGCCCGAGCCCGAGAGTAGCGGCTTTCGCTTCCATATAGCTGTCAGCAAAAAACCATTGCCCTTGCGGCCTATGGGTGATTTTTTTGCCATCCTGATGAAGTTCCCAGGCATAAAGGCTGCCATCGCCTAACTGATAAGCGATGCAGGGATGAACGGCCAAATCTGCGGGGATCTGCGGAAAGCCGTAGCGACGAAAGTGTTCTGGCGTACCGACAACGGCCATCTCCATGTCGGGCGAAATGCGTACAGCGATCATGCCGCTGCCAACCTCCGGCCCCAGACGTACACCCGCATCGAATCTCTCCGCAATGATATCCACAAACCGGCTTTCGCTGATGAGCTCCAGTCTGATATCGGGATAGCGTTGTTTGAATACCGCAAGTTTTGGCAGGAGTACTTTATCTATCGCGTGCTGGCTGGCATTGATACGCACCGTACCGGATGGGGTCTGGCGATAGTGGGCCAGCTTAGCGAGCCCCATATCTAAAGCATCGAATCCTGACTCAACGGTTAGATAAAGCTGCTCACCAGCATGGGTGAGCGATAATCTGCGCGTGGTGCGAACAATGAGTTGAACGCCCAGTCTTTCTTCAAGTTCACGCACTGAACGACTGATACCTGATTGTGCCAGGCCAAGGCGTTTCGCCGCAGCGGTAAAACTCCCCTCGCGCACCACCAGCATGAACAGGTAGAGATCGTTGTAGTTTTCCCGTTTTGCCATCATCCCGCCCTTATGACTACATCGTTATTTGGAACAATTTGATATCAATCTTAGCAAAAATTCCCCTCTAATCAGAACACATGCTGCTAACTAGAATGTGCACATTGCAACAAAGCACAGCAGCGTTGTCGGTATGAAACCTGCCTCTTTGATGTTTATTCAGGAGGATTTTAATGACTGTTTTCACTAAAAAATTGACAGCAGTGTTACCTGCAATGCTGCTATGCGCATCATTAAGTGGAGTTACAACGATGAGTTATGCTGATACCAGCAATCCGAACGCACCTATTTCGCTGGTCAAAAATTGGGATAAAACCTTTGCTGAAAGTACGAAAGTTGAGCACCGTAAGGTTACCTTTCAGAACCGCTATGGGATCACTTTAGTTGGGGATCTCTATCTTCCAAAGGATCGCGGCGAGCGCAAGCTGGCAGCCATTGCCATCAGCGGGCCCTTCGGTGCAGTCAAAGAACAATCCAGCGGCCTGTACGCGCAAACGCTGGCTGAAAAGGGATTTGTCACCCTCGCGTTTGACCCTTCATATACGGGCGAAAGTGGCGGCTACCCGCGTAATGTGGCGTCTCCGGATATCAATACTGAGGATTTCAGCGCGGCAATTGATTTCTTAGGTCTGCAAAATGAGGTGGACCGCGACCATATCGGGCTGCTCGGTATTTGCGGTCTGGGCGGCATGGCATTAAACGACGCTGCGATGGATACACGCGTTAAAGCAGTAGCAACCAGCGTGATGTATGACATGAGCCGCGCAATGGGCCACGGCGTAGGCGATGGCAAAGATCGTTACACCAGCGCCGATCGTCGTGCTGTGTTGCAGTATCTGAACGCGCAGCGCTGGAAGGATGCGGAAAACGGCACTTTCGCGCCCGGTGGTCACGACATTGATGTTGACGAAAAAGGCAAAGTCAGCGCTTCTGAGCGTATTCTGCCGGAAACGTTACCCGCTAATCCAAATCCAGTCTTGAAAGAATTCTTTGATTATTACCGCATGCCACGCGGTTTCCATGCGCGTTCGGTCAACTCAACCGGCGCATGGAATGCAACAATGCCACTGTCATTTATGAATATGCCGCTGCTGAGTTATGCAAATGAAATCACTATCCCTGCGCTTGTTGTGACCGGTGAAAAAGCCCATTCACGATATTTTGCTGAAGACGCTTTTAAGGCGATCGGGAGTAACAAGAAAGAGCTGGTGATTATTCCCGGGGCAAATCATGTGGACTTATATGACAACGTGGCTGGAAAGATCCCGTTTGCTAAGTTTGAACAATTTTTCAAATCAAATTTAAGGTAATTTTCTGAAATAATTTGCATTTACCATGCCACCCCTACTTCACGGGTGGCATTAACTCCCCTGATGCCGTTCAGTTAAGCGCCGTATCAAATCGCCGCACCTTCCGTAGCGGCGCGATTTATCGCGCAATAAATTGCGCCGCTACAATGCGTGCTCTCGGTAATTACGGGTTTTCATGTCTTAACTGACGAGCATTAGGCATTAACTCGCCTGATGTAACGCAGTGAAATGATGATGTTATTCCCTGAAAAGCGCATCTCCCACTTTCGCCTGAATCAGGTCGGATCGATTTGAAGGGTAGTTGATAATGTCCACAGTAAATATTAAATCCTCTCACCATAAAACTCAGTCGTATTGGGGGGGCGTTTTTGCCATGACGCTCTGCGTTTTTGTATTGATCGCTTCTGAATTTATGCCGGTCAGTCTGCTAACACCTATTGCCCGCGACTTGCATGTCACGGAAGGATTGGCAGGACAGGGAATTGCCATCTCTGGCGCGCTGGCGGTGATTACCAGCCTGACTATCTCCCGCATTGCCGGGGACCTGAATCGGAAATATCTTCTGCTGGGACTAACGATTTTGATGGCGGTATCGGCAATCATTGTCGCGCTGGCGGCCAGTTATTCGGTTTATATGCTCGGGAGAGCGCTGATTGGAATCGTCATCGGTGGATTCTGGTCAATGTCGGCCGCAACAGCCATTCGGCTAGTACCGCAGCACAAGGTTACCCGCGCGCTGGCGACTTTTAACGGCGGGAACGCGCTGGCCACCGTTGTGGCGGCACCGCTGGGTAGCTACCTGGGGGCGACTGTCGGATGGCGGGGTGCCTTTTTATGTCTGGTACCGCTTGCGATAGTTGCATTCATCTGGCAATGCCTCAGCCTGCCTTCGATGGAAAGCGATAATGAGCCTAAGCCACAGGGATCGGTGCTTGGTCTTTTCAGAGCCTCTATCGTATCAATGGGGCTGTTAGCTTGCGGACTCTTCTTTATGGGGCAGTTTTCCTTATTTACCTACGTGCGACCGTTTCTGGAGAACGTGACCAGAGTGAGCGCGCCTGGCCTGTCCTGGATTTTACTTGCTATAGGCGCAGCAGGTTTTATCGGCACAACGTTTGTTTCGACCTTCCTGAACTCAAGGTTTTATCCGACATTAATCTTGATACCACTGCTTATGTCAGCGATTGCCGGTACGTTACTTATATTTGGCCACAGCATGTGGATTGTTGCCGTTTTGCTGAGCCTGTGGGGAATGCTTGCGACAGCCGCGCCAACCGGATGGTGGACATGGCTCGCGCGGACGCTACCCGAAGATGCAGAGGCAGGTGGTGGTCTGATGGTTGCTGTCATCCAACTCTCCATTGCGCTTGGATCAACCGTTGGGGGTTTGATTTTCGACAGTCTGGGTTGGCAAAGTGCTTTCGGCTTGAGTGCATTATTACTTCTTGGTGCGGTAGTCATGACGTTTCACACATCACGTCTAACATGAATCACAGGCGCTTTAATCATAGAATAAGGCGCAGAGGCCGCTGATTAAAGCACCGTCTTTAATGCCGAACTGATTCTGCTCTGAGGATTGATACATGACCACCTTTCATCAACTTAATGCCATCAGCTTGCGAGGCCAGCCCATCTCTATGGCCGATTACGCCGGGAAGCTGGTTCTGGTGGTGAATACCGCCAGCCATTGTGGATTTACTCCTCAATATGCAGGCCTTGAAGCGCTCTACAAGAAGTACGCGGACAATGGGCTGATGATATTGGGTTTCCCCTGCAATCAGTTTGGCAAGCAGGAACCTGGCGGAGCCGATGATATCGCGCAGACCTGCCTCATCAACTACGGTGTGAGCTTCCCGATGTTCGAGAAAGTCGAAGTTAACGGCGCCGCAACGCACCCCGTATTTCGCTACCTGAAAGCCGAATTACCCGGTGTGTTGGGCGGGCGGATCAAATGGAACTTCACTAAGTTTCTGATCGGACGCGACGGCAAACCGATCAAGCGATTTGCACCGATCACCAAACCAGAAAAAATGGAAGCGACGATCCTTACTGCGCTGGAAAACTAATATGCATTCCGCCATGCTTGATCCAAATTGTGCGAGCTATCACAATTAATACAATTTCTTTTGGTTTGCCGCGCGGGTTTACTCGTTAAACATCCCTCAGATGTCACGGTTTGTGACATGATAAGCGTCATAATTGAATCGTCAGGATGTTTGAATAGATGTTTAACGCCAGAAAACTATCAACCTTAAATGCCCTCGAAAGCAGCGTGCATAATTACATTATTAAAAACATCAATGCCGTTATTTATATGACGATAAGAGAGCTAGCTGATGATTCTGGCGTATCTACCGCGACTGTTCTGAGATTCTGTAAAAAAATGGACTTCAAAGGTTACTCAGAACTCAAAGCCAGTATGAAGTTGCACCTGAACAAAAATAACACATTACTGATTCCTCATGGAGCTGAGGAAATATTGACCTTTTTTAAAAGCATCAGAAACGATGAATTTGATGAGATGATCAATCAGGCGGCTCAATACATTCGTGATGCCGAACGGGTGTTCTTTGCTGGCGCAGGCAGCTCTGGCACGCTTGGTAGGTATGGTGCGCGTTTCTTCTCTAATGTAGGCAAGTTCAGTAATCACATTGATGATCCCTATTATCCGGTGAGTACCGATATGGTGCAGAGTTCAGTGGCTATCGTGCTTTCTGTCTCTGGCGAAACTCCCGAAATATTGAAGCTTGCCAGGCAGTTTGTTATTCACAAGTGCAAAGTGATTTCTATTACCTGCAACCCGGATTCAACACTGGCAAAACTTTCTGACTTTATTGTTCCTTACCATGTTTCTCGCATTTTGATTGAAAGCGAATACGATATTACCACTCAGGTTCCGGTCATTTTTATTCTTGAATCGATAGGCAGAAAGCTGGTGGTGAATAATCTCAGCGATATGTCACGCGGTGTGACATTTTTGTAATTAGCGACCCGTTATAACATATTGTGACCTCGTGACATTGCCGGGATGATTTTCTAACATTGCCGGAATTAGTCCGCTCCTGACGGGCTGAATTCCCTCTGGCAATGGAAGAAAACCATGGCAATAGATTATGCGGATTCTGCGAAAGAGATCGTTAGACTGATAGGTAGCGATAATAATGTGATAAGTGTGACACATTGCGCTACACGTCTGAGGTTTGTGCTGAAAGATTATTCTCTGGTCGAGGTTGAATCACTAAAGCGGGTAAAAGGCGTTATCACCGCGATGCAGGCCAGCGGCCAGATGCAGGTGGTGATTGGTAATCACGTTGGTGATGCTTACCGCGAAGTGCAGAATCTACTCACTATCGACGAAAGTGCAGCGGTACCACAGCCTAATATCGGTATCGTTAGCCGCATTATGGATATCATCTCTAGTATCTTTGCGCCTTTTCTCTATCCACTGGCAGCCTGCGGTGTGCTGCAGGGCATCATTTCGCTGCTGACCGCCATCGACCTAATGGATCCGGCAAGCGGCACTTATCGCATCCTTAACTTCGTTTCGTGGACCGGCTTTACCTTTCTGCCCGTGATGGTGGCGTTTACCGCCGCCAAAAAATTTAACGTCAATCCGTTCACAGCGGTTATCTCCGCCTGCGCGCTGGTGTCGCCGGATTACCTGAGTATGTTGACGGCCAACAAAATCCTTACCGCCAACTCAGCCGATCCCGCATTGCAGGCTTTGATGAAGGGCGTGGTTGAAAATCTCGAGATTTCAAAGGTGATGGTGCAGATCGTTGGCATTCCGCTTGATGCGGCGCCGCTGACCTTTATGGGGCTGCCGGTAGAGTATTTGAGTTACACCTCGTCGGTGATCCCCATTATTTTGATGGTGTGGGGCATGTCGTATGTACAGCGTTTCTTCGAGCGCCTGCTTCCGATGGTGATACGCAACCTGTTCACGCCCATGTTCTGCCTCGCCATCATGGTTCCGTTCACGCTTCTGGCATTCGGTCCGATCGGCAATATGATCGGCGGCGCCATCGGTGGCGTCTATAACACCCTTTATCATCTCAGTCCTGCCATTGCCGGATTTGTGGTTGGTGCCTTCTGGATGCCACTGGTTACCTTGGGCGTGCATTGGGGCATCACGCCAGTGACCGTCGGTAACTATGCCACCCTGGGCTACGACACTTTTACCGGACTGCAAGCCTCCGCGGTATTCGGTATGGCGGGCGCGGTGCTGGGCGTATACCTGAAGGCGAAAGACGCTGAGCTTAAGCGCATGGCGCTTTCTGCGGGTGTAACGGCGCTGTTCGGCATCACTGAACCCGCCATTTACGGTGTGGCTCTGCGTCTTAAACGACCGATGATTTGTGGCTGCCTGGCGGGTGCTGCCGGCGGCATGATCGCCGGGGCTTTCAACGCGGTTTCATGGAGTTACTGCATTCCCGGTATTGCCGTCCTGCCGGTGTTCTTTAAAGAGGGGCACATGACGCAGTTCCTCGGCTTCCTGGTGTCCATATTCGTCGCCTTCATATTGGGCATGGTTTTCTCTTGGGTCGCGGGATTCAAAGAAAACAGCCAACCTGACGTTCGCTCTGTGCCGCAGCCTGGCACCCTCTGATAAATAGAGATACAGATTATGAATAAGCCATTTCCAGAAAATTTCATGTGGGGCGGTGCTGTTGCCGCTCATCAGGTCGAGGGAGCCTGGGATAAAGGCGGTAAAGGCCCGAGCATAGTCGATGTCCTGACCAGCGGGGCGCACGGTGTTGATCGCGTCATCACCGCCGACATTCAGGATGACTGCTTTTATGCCAATCACGAGGCATCAGACTTTTACCATCGCTATCCTGAGGATATCGCGCTGTTGGCAGAAATGGGCTTCCACTGCTTCCGCACCTCAATTGCCTGGTCGCGTATTTTTCCACGCGGCGATGAAGCCGAGCCGAACGAAGAGGGGTTGCGTTTTTACGATGCGCTATTCGATGAGCTGCTGAAATACGGGATTGAACCGGTAATTACGCTGTCCCATTTTGAGATGCCAAACTTCCTGGTCACCGAATATGGCGGCTGGAAAAATAGAAAAGTTTTGGAATTCTTTGTCCGCTTCAGCGCGGTGGTCATTAATCGTTTCAAGCACAAAGTAAAATACTGGATGACCTTCAACGAAATTAATAATCAGCGCAACTGGAAAACCCCGCTGTTTGGTTATTGCTGCTCGGGCGTTATTTTCACCCACGAGCCTAATCCTGAAGAGTGCATGTATCAGGTTCTGCACCATCAATTTGTGGCGAGTGCTCAAGTGGTGAAGTTGGGACATGAAATTAATCCTGCACTACAAATTGGATGCATGATCGCCATGGTGCCGCTCTATCCGTTTTCCTGTCATCCGGATGACGTGATGTATGCTCAGGAAGCGATGAGGGAGCGATTCCTGTTCAGTGACGTGCACATGCGCGGTCATTATCCGGCTTATATTCTCAATGAATGGCAACGCAAGGGATACCACATTGCAATGGAAGCCGATGATGCGCAGATCCTACGGGAAGGCTGTGCCGATTATATCGGGCTGAGCTATTACATGAGTAATGCGGTCAGTAAAGAAAATGCCGGCAGCGGGACGGCGCTTTCAGGCTTCGAGGGCAGCGTACCGAACCCGCACGTTAAAGCCTCAGATTGGGGCTGGCAGATCGATCCGGTTGGGCTGCGTTATGTGCTGAATATTCTTTATGAGCGTTACGAAAAGCCGCTATTCGTGGTGGAAAACGGTTTTGGTGCCATCGACAAAATGGATGAAAAGGGCGAGATCAATGATGACTACCGCATCGATTATCTGCGGGCGCATATTGAACAGATGAAGAAAGCCGTGACCGAAGATGGCGTCGATCTCATGGGATATACCCCTTGGGGATGTATTGACTGCGTGTCTTTCACCACCGGCCAATACAGCAAGCGCTATGGCTTTATTTACGTAAATAAAAACGATGATGGTAGCGGAGATTTTTCCCGCTTGAAGAAGAAGAGTTTTGACTGGTATCGCCGGGTCATCGCCAGCAACGGCAAAGAACTTTAGTGAAATATGTGCGACAGGGATGTCGCACATTGAGATCCTTATGGCTTCTCTTTTTCGTCTTCAACTGGAATCAGCGGTTCATCAATAGCGATGGATGAATTAGATTTCAGCAGCTGAATATCCAGAATCACGTAGGTCATAGTGGTGATGAACAGTGAAATCACGCTGCCAATCACGCCGCTGGTGGTGAAAGTGAAATAGTTATACATCACCACCCAGGTCACACAAATAAACAGCCCTAGCGCAACGTTAATTGCCGATTGCGAATAATTCGTGGTGCGTGATCCCATTTCATTAATTTGCCGACTGAAATTCGCGCCGCTGTATTTCTCCAGCACAAATATTCCCTGTTCCCAGTTACGCAAGCGTCGAGCGCCGCTGCGAGTCAGAAATACGTACAGCAGCGAGACGAATAAACCAGAAAAAGCAATCAGTACCGGCACCGCTTCCAGCGCATAAGCGAGGCTTTTATGGCTCGATGCCTGCGGCGTGAGGTCCAGCGTTAACGACGCGCCGAGTGCGGCGTATAAAAATACAAAAAGTAGCAGAAACAGCGCGTTGCGGCGCCAGTCGAGTTCGGCTTCGTGATTCTTCTGCTGTCGTGCGCTGTGCAGCGCCTGCTGTAATAGCGTGGCATCGGTGGATGCGGTGTCAATACTCTCAATCTCTTCACCCAACAAACGGTGAATAAACGGCTGATCGGCCGGTTCAATGGTGATGCGCATAGATTTCTCGGTGACGTAACGATCAAAGGCGTCAGTGTAACGTAAATCGTCTGGCGCGCGCAGAATCTGCGAGTAAGCGCGCAAATTTTCATCTCTGTTTCGGCTCTTGTTGCGCGTTATTCATACAATGAATGGGCGGTTATTACTGACCGCGCAAATGACGACGGAGTAACGAGCTATGTCGTATGTTGATGGTTTTGTCGTAGCGGTGCCGGAAGCTAATAAGGAGGATTATCGTGCCATGGCGGCTAAAGCCGCACCGCTGTTTAAAGAGTTTGGCGCCACGCGTGTTGTCGAGTGCTGGGCAGACGATGTTCCCGAAGGCACGCAGACCGATTTTTATCGCGCGGTAAAAGCCGAAGAGGGCGAAACGGTGGTGTTCAGCTGGATCGAATACCCATCGCAGGAAGTACGTGACGCCGCCAATGCCAAAATGATGTCCGATCCGCGTATGAAAGAGATGGGCGAGAATATGCCGTTCGATGGTAAGCGTATGATCTATGGTGGATTCGCGATTTTGCTGGAGGCGTAGTTGAGTATTTGCAACTGCAGTGAACCGTAGCGGCGCAATTTATTGCGCGGTAATTCGCGCCGCTACAAAATGTACGGTGATTTGATGCGGTACTTAATTGATCGGCCTTACGCGATTTATTGCGCTATTTTTTTAATCATTGTGTGTCTCTTACTTCTATTGTGTGCAATTAATTGCGCCGCTACGATAGGTGCTGGAATTATTCACCCTTTACAAGGAGTCACTATGCTGGATATCACGCACTTTCCGCTTTTTCTCGCATCCGTATTTCTGCTGTGTATTACACCGGGACCGGATTTAGCTTATGTCGTAGGACAAAGCGTAGCGAATGGACGACGTAGCGGTGTGATATCAGCGAGTGGCGTAGCGCTAGGAAGTTGCACGCATGCCATTGCCAGCGCCGTCGGTTTGACGGCGCTAATTACCGCTTCGCCACTGTTATTTACGGTGATTAAATATATCGGTGCGGCGTATTTAATTTATCTGGGCAGTAAGATGGTATGGGGAACCTTTTTTAGCCGTGAAGAAGAGAAAACACCGCAGGCTGAAATTCCACGCTCTAATACGCGCAGCTTATTAATTCGCGGTTTTATTACATCGATTACCAATCCAAAAGTATTGCTGTTTTTCATCTCCTTCTTTCCACAATTCGTGGTAGTTGATGGCGATCATCATGCCAGCTCGTTTCTGTTGCTCGGCCTGACGTATGCGGTTGTGGGTTTAATGACTGACGTGATATTTGCTCTGGTTGCTGGCAGCGCGGCTAGCGCGGTGTCGCGCAATGTGATGTTGCAGAAATTGCTTGATCGTGTGGTGGGCATCACCTTTATCGGTTTAGGCGTGCGCCTGGCGCTGACGCGTCGTTAACAAATTCATCTTAGGAACAACGGCCAGCGATTGGCGCTCGCGGATTATTCGGGTAACGTGGAATGCTTAACTTTGTTACCTACAATAATTACCGCACGCTAAGTTGCAGGAGAGTCATTTCATGGCCGTTAATTCTAATATCGTCGGCATTGTCAGCGATGAGTTCATCAACCCCCACACCGTAAAGCTGCTTAATGAAGTCACTCGCCAGTTGAATGAGCGTGGTTTTATTACGCTGCTGCTGAATGCGAATTCCCGCGAAAGTTTTCAAAGCGCGCTGCGTAATGCGGCGCAACTTCCTGTCGGCGGCTTGGTTTTTCTGACTTCGCTGTTTAGCGATGAATTGAGTGTGTCGGCCGAGATTCTGCCGCAGACGGCAACGGTTCATCTCATCCACAGCGCCAGCGCGGATGCTAACGTTGTGATTGCGGATGGTTATGATGCAGGCGAAGAGATGGGATTGCTGCTGCTGTCGCAAGGTCATCAACGTTTCGGCTTTATGCACAGTCAGGAAAATAGCGCGCCCGCGCGCCAGATGGACGGTTTTGTCGCTAGCCTGCAAGCTGAACAGAAAGAACTGAATATCGAGCTCTCTGCCGGTGGCAACGATCGCGAACTGGCTTATCAGGCAATGATGGCGTACTTGAAGAAAACGCGCGCTGCCGAGCGCATCAATGCGCTGTTTTGCGAAAGCGATGTGGTGGCATTTGGCGCGTTACAAGCGGTGCGCGACTTCGCGCAAGGCGCACATGTTGCGGTGGTGGGTTTTGATGATGTCGATGAGGCGCGCGCGTCAACCTGGCATCTCACCAGTTGGGCGCAGCGACGGGATTTGCTGGTGGCCGAAGCGCTGAATCGTTTACTGGAAAACCGTGCCGATACCAGTAACGCCTGGCAGCAGGGCGAATTGCAGGTGCGCCATTCACATCACGGCAAACATGTGCCGGGCGAAATGTCGCAGTGCGGATGTGCGATTCGGCATTAATCGCCTTCAGCAGGAAGGAGAATCGGATGCTATGGCTCATCGCCAAATACGCCATAACCGCTGGCATGGTGGTGCTGATATCTGAAGTGGCTAAGCGTAGCGATCGCCTTGGCGGGCTGATTGCCGCACTGCCTTTGGTTACGGTGCTGGTGCTGATCTGGATGAAGCTGGAAGGCCAAAGTCAGGCCAAGATTGCCAGTCACGCGTGGTACACCTTCTGGTATGTGGTGCCGACCTTGCCGATGTTTGTCGCCTTTCCATTTCTTTATCAACGCCTCGGATTCTGGCCGACGTTGTTCGCGAGTTGCGTGCTCACCATCTTGCTATTTCTGCTTTGGGCCACGCTGCTCAAGCGTTTTGGTATTGAGTTGGTGTAAGTTTATTAGGATAACGCTTCACCAATATCCGATCTTGCAATGCATCCATCTGCATTTCAGGAATAAGCTGAGTCAGCAGGCTGCTCTCGGCGAAAGGCGATCCTTCCGGTCCAGGGTGGCGCGCGAAGAAAACAAGCGTGATGTGTTTACATTGAAAAACAAAAGGGCGAACGCGGATCAACCAGCATTCGCCCAACGTTTAGTGCTTGGTTCCATTACCTGAACCGTCACGATTGCGGAAAATATGCGTCACGTTATCGGTGTTTTTGATCGCTATTCCGCTCTGCTGCGGGGTTTCGATATGATTCATCACTTCCGACATCGCACGGCTCAGCGCTTGCTGGCGCGGCGGATCGCGTTCAATCGAAGCCATCACGCGCAATTTATCAAGCAGCGCGCGAGTAGAAACCGGGCCGGATTTTTTCAGCAACTGTAAAATCGCATCGCCCATGATGATGTCGGTGAGCCGTTCTTCATCACTTCTGTACATATATTCTCTCTGATTACCGCGGCAGACCTGCGGCAAATAACGAAGTGGATTCAGTCTAACCAGTAGCTGAATGAGGCGGAAACCACTTGGTTAATTCTCAGGCCAGCGGCGCCTGATTTAGGCTTCTCGTTCTACGGAAAACATCAGGCCGATTAATTGCTGATAGTGAATTTCCGCTTCAGTACCGCGTGCTTGCTCCATACGGCACAGCAGCTTGGTGCATAGTGTTTTACGGCTTAACGTCCGTCCTGAACGTAAGATTTCAACCACAATCTGCCCCAGCGTTTCCTGCTGCGAAGGCAAAGAGGCTTCTTTGAAGTAGCGTGCAATAGCTTCCGACGCTGTGGAAAAGTTACGATCCTGACGCATGGTTCCATCCTCAAGGTTGACGTATAACTTTAGCCATCAAACTTATACAAGTTTAATTAATATGTACAGGAATATGGCGAATCAGTTGCCTAGTCATTTGGCTAAAAGTGCTAATTTATTGTTAACAATCACTTAAGGAACAGGTCAGGGAGGCTGAATGTATTTCATACGATGCTCAATGATGAAGGCTGTTCTTGAGTATATGTATTGCACTTAGTACAATAGGTTTTCATGCCAGGACAAGGAGAGTCCTCATTAAGAACGGAGGGAACACATGGCAATTTATGTCTTAAAGCCATTCGATAGAAACACCAAAGGTGACGCTATCGATAGTGCAAAATTATGCAAAGCGGCGCTGGAAGTCATGGCAGGGATTTATGAAGCCAGTTTCGGCGGGGGAGTTTACAAGAAGCGCATTCCTTTAGTTGCTGGAAAAAGTGGCGGGGCCCGGGCGGTTGTAGCCTTCAAAACTGAAAAACATCTTTTTTTCGTCAACGGCTATGCTAAATCCGCATTCAAAAGTAGTGGTCGAGAGATATCTGAATCTGATCTCGCTCTCTACAAGGAAGTGGCCAAACAACTGTTTGAAATGACATCAGAACAAGCAAAAGTAGCCATCAATACTGGCAAGATGCGTGAGGTAAAATGTGATGGTTAATCATCTGAAAGATTTACAAGAGATCGCCAAGGATTTTAATGAAATTGGCGTGGTCACCGATGAGCTAAAAGAAAAAATTGATTCTCGTGTGAGATTGCGTGAATTGCGCGCTTCGCTACCTGTCCTGCACATGATGTCGGGAGATGAAATAAATCAGTTACGTCAACGTTATAATCTGAGCCAGGCGATGCTGGCCGCCTACGTCGGCATGTCAGTGGGGACGGTAGTGAAGTGGGAACGAGAAGAGAAAAAACCTAACGGAGCAGCACTGCGATTGCTCAATCTTATCGAGCGAAAGGGGTTGGAAGTGCTGCAATAATGCCTGTCAGTTGAGGGTAAATCGGTCGCCATGAATGTCAGCGTGGCGAGATTTTATAGGGTGCGCATTCATGCGCACCTGAATATCACCGCAATTATTCCATCAGCCATCCGTCGATCGCGTCAGTGCTTCCCAGCGATCAATCTCCGCGCTGAATGATTCCATCTTCTGCCGCACCAATGCCAAAGCATCGCTGCCCAGCAACAGATGCGCGGGTGGATTGCCGCTTTCGATCACATCGAGCATCGCGCTGGCGGCTTTAAACGGATCGCCCAACTGTTTGCCATTTTTCTCTTCACGCGCCTGCCGAATCGGATCGAACAGCGCATCATAATCGGCGATGCTGCGTGCGCTGCGCACCATCGAACGCCCGGCCCAATCGGTGCGAAACGATCCGGGTGCGACGGCGGTCACATGAATATTGAACGGCGCCAGCTCTTTGCTCAGGGTTTCCGAAATCCCTTCCAGCGCAAACTTGCTGCCGCAGTAATAGCTGATGCCAGGCAGGGTGATAAAACCGCCCATCGAGGTGATGTTGAGAATGTGGCCCTGACGGCGCTGGCGCATAAAGGGCAGCAGCGCTTTAATCATCGCCACCGCGCCAAACACGTTGACGTCAAACTGGCGGCGCATCTCGTCCAGTGATGATTCCTCCATCACGCCTTCGTGACCGTAACCGGCGTTGTTCACCAGCACATCAATTGGGCCAACGCGGGTTTCAACATCGGCAATTACCGCCTCAATGGCGGCGAAATGGGTAACATCCAATTCATAGGCGAAGGCATTTTCCGTATGCAAATTTTCAAACTCGGCTTTTGCCGTAGCATTGCGCACCGTACCGACCACGCGATAGCCACGATTTAGCGCAACCTGCGCCAGCGCGCGGCCAAATCCGCTGCTGACGCCAGTGATGAATAATGTTTTAACGTTGGACATTTGCGGTTTCTCCTCAAAAAGTAGAGGATGCATAATATTCTGGCGCTGAAACGGCCATAAGGCCTTATTTTGTGTAATGCTTGCCTAATATTATGAATGTGATGTTATCCGATGAAAGAAACGCTCCAGCAGAAAACGGTAGAACGGCTTAAAACGTTAGCGCCGCAGGAAGGTTACAACCTCACCGCGCTGCCGGACGTGCGTATCCTGCGTTCCGATCGGCCGCTGGCGCGTACGCCGGTGCTGTACGACCCGGGCATCGTGATTGTTTGTCAGGGATCGAAACGCGGCTTCTTTGGTGATCAGGTTTATCTCTACGATGAGCAGCACTATCTGGCGGTTTCGGTACCGGTGCCTTTTACCATGGAAACCGCGGCATCGGCGGAACATCCGCTGCTGGCGATTTACCTGCATCTCGATTTCAGCGTGGCGACGGAGTTGCTGTTGCAGCTGGAGCAGCAAGATGTGGCCCTTGAGAGCCAGGCGGCGCAGAGCATGATGTCGAGCCCCATGGACCAGACGTTGCGCGAGACGGTGTTGCGCTTTCTCACAACGCTAAATCATCCGCTGGATGCGAAGATGCTAGGCCCAGCGCTGGTGCGTGAACTCTATTACCGCGTGCTGACCGGTGCGCAGGGCAGCGCGCTGCGAGCGGCGTTAACCTTGCAAGGCCAATTTGGCAAAGTGGGCAAAGCGCTGAGCCACATTCACGCGCACTTTGCGCTGCCGCTAACGCTGGGACAACTCGCGTCGCTGGCGGGCATGAGCGTGCCCACTTTTCACACCCATTTCAAAAGCATCACCAATCAGCCGCCGATGCAGTACGTGAAGTCGGTGCGATTGCATCAGGCGCGCATGTTGATGGTGCGTCAGGAGATGACGGCGGCTGCGGCCTGTCACGCAGTGGGCTATGAAAGCGCCTCGCAGTTTAATCGTGAGTTCAAACGCCTGTTCGGTTCACCGCCGGCCGAAGAGATCAAACGCATGCAGCGTAACTTTGCCGTGCCGCCGGCGCATCAGGCATCGACGTTCGTTTCATCGCATTAACGCCAGGTTATGCTATAAATGATAACGATTATCATTTTTGGCGTGAGGCAGAGGATGCAGGTAGCACAGGAAAACGCGATAAGCGCGGATTGTTGTATCGTTGGCGGCGGCCCGGCGGGATTAATGCTGGGCTATTTACTGGCGCGCGCGGGCTTACGCGCCGTGGTTATTGAAAAACACCCCGACTTCCTGCGCGATTTTCGTGGCGACACCATTCATCCCTCAACGCTGGAGGTCATGCGCCAGCTGGGATTGCTCGATGAGCTGCTCACCTTGCCGCACCAGCGCGCGGAGAAGCTGCAGGCGGAAGTAGCGGGTGAAGAGATCACCATGGCCGATTTCTCACGTCTACCGGTTGAGTGCCGCTTTATCGCCTTTATGCCGCAATGGGATTTCCTCAATTTTCTCGCTAAAAAAGCCGCCAAATTTCCGGGGTTTACCCTGCTGCAATCCACCGCATTTAATGACTTTATTTATGAAAATGGCGTAATCAGTGGCGTAAAAACGTTACAGGGTAACGAGCTTCACATCATTCGCACCGCTTTAGTGATAGGTGCAGATGGCCGCAATTCGCAGGTCAAAGCCAAAGCCGGATTAACCGGAAAAAGCTTTGGTGCGCCACGCGATGTATTGTGGTTTCGGCTTGAGAAACATCCCGACGATCCGCAACTCGGCATGGGTCATAAAGGTCCAAAGCAAAACTTTATCGTTATCGATCGTGGTGATTACTGGCAGTGCGGCTACACCATTCAGAAAAATCAGTTCGACGAGTTAAAGCTGGCGGGATTGGACGCGCTAAAAAGCACCATGGCGCAGGTGGCTCCGTTCAGTGCAGAGCGCATGGCGGAAGTTGATGAGTGGGACAAACTTAAGCTGCTGTCGATTCGCATTGACCGCCTCGATCGCTGGATGAAACCTGGCGTGCTCTGTATCGGTGATGCTGCGCATGCCATGTCGCCGATTGGCGGCGTGGGGGTTAATCTGGCGATTCAGGATGCGGTGGCCGCAGCCAATATGCTGACCAAACCGCTGCAGCAGGGCAATGTAGCCTTGCACGATCTGCAAAAAGTGCAGCAGCGCCGCCAGTTCCCAACCGTCGCCACCCAATTCCTGCAAATCAAAATGAGCAGCAACAAGCGTAAACGCAGCACACCAAGCAAAGTGCCGCAGATCATCAGCCGCTTTCCGTTCCTGCGCCATCTGTTTGGCCGCTTGATTGGCCTCGGCTTCCGCACCGAAAAGCCGCGTTATTTATAACCGGCAAAAAAAAGCCCGCTAAGCGCGGGCCAGGTAAAGGTTACCAATCTGAAATTCTCGTAGCAACGCATTGCTGTGTGTTGCGTCGCTATAGTAGCAACACATCGCGATCTGTGCAGGAAATGATCAACGAGTTAATTTTGTTCTCAGGATAAGCATTATGCTTGCTGCACCCGCGTTGACCACCAGCACATCAGCGATCCAAGGCTGACCATCGCGGTGCCCTGCCAGAAGGCGACGGTCAGATGCGAGCGCAGAATAAAGGCGGCGAGAATCGAAGAGATAATCGGAATGAAGTAAGACGCGGCGGCCAAAATGGTCACGTTGCCATGCAGAATGCCGACATTCCATGCGGCATAGCCAAAACCCATCGCCATCGCAGCAAGCGCCAGACTGATACAAACTTCAGGTGATAACACAAACGGCGGCTGGGGTGAGAGCAAAAACTTCAGCCACAGCGTCAGCGCAGTCAGGATAAAGAACAGCGTTATCCCATTGTTGCCGTCAGCAATTTTTTTGGTTACCACACAGTACACCGCCCAGATAACCGCGCCGCTCAACGCCAGGCCGTAACTCAACGGATTATCCATCACGTTATGGGTGATTTCGCTGAATGAAAAACCTTGGTCGCCGCCCAATACGCGACAAATGCCGGCAACCGCCAGCAACAAACCCGGAATAATCAGCGGATGGGTTTTTTGTCGATTCACTATCACTGCGAAAACAATGGTTAAACTTGGCCACAGATAATTGACCATGCCAACTTCAATCGCCTGGCGACCGCTGTGGGTAAAGCCTAATGAGAGTGACAGGCAGAGTTCATAACAGACGAACAGCACGCTGCCGATAATCAAATAACTGCGCGGAAAAGTGCGCAACTTTGGCAAGCCTACGGTGAAAATCAGCAAAATAGCGCTGGCGCTGTAGATAAGCGCCGCGCCGCCTACCGCGCCGAATCCTTCGCTGACATTTTTAATCAGTCCTACAATCGCGCTCCACAGCAGAATGGCCAGCATGCCAATCAGCGTCGCCTTTTTTTGGGGCATGACCCGCCACCTTATTTCGCAAATTCGGGCCAAAATCCTATCAAATCAAACGCGCTTTGTATTTGCTGGATTTCCTTCTGGGATGATGGTCGCCATTTATAGTGACCGCAAAGTTAACCCGTTCCCGTCATCAGCGACTGAACCGCAGGCTTACGCACCGACGCCAGCAACTGTTGGGTATACGCATGCACCGGGCGCTGCCAAATCTGCTGATGATCGCCTTGCTCCACCATCTCGCCCTGATACATCACCATCACGCGGTCGGCGATGTAACGCACCACCGCCAGATCGTGCGAGATAAACAGCAGCGAAAGATTGCGCTGCTGCTTCAGGCTCACCAGCAAATTGAGGATCTGCGCCTGCACCGACACATCCAGCGCCGACACCGGCTCATCACAAATCAGCAAATCAGGATCGAGAATCAGCGCGCGCGCAATGCCGATGCGCTGGCGCTGGCCGCCGGAAAACTCGTGCGGATAGCGTTGCAACGCATGCTCCGGCAAACCCACCTGATCAAGGATGTCACGCACCGCGCGCTGCTGCTCAGCACGTGATCCGCGTCCGTGTAAACGCAGCGGCGTGCGCAAAATCTCCTCCACCGAGTGACGTGGATTAAGCGACGAAAACGGATCCTGAAAAATCATCTGGATACGCGGACGCAGCAGCGCGCGCTGGCCGTTGCGCAGGTGATCGATGCGCTGCCCGGCAAACTGAATCTCGCCGCCGTCGGGTTTCAGCAGGCCGAGGATCAGGCGCGATAGCGTGGATTTCCCGCAGCCCGATTCGCCTACCAATCCAAGCGTTTCACCTTGTCGGATATGCAGCGACACACCGCGTACCGAGGCGCTGCCCGGCGGCATCGCGGGATAACGAAAATGCAGCTGATCCAGCGACAGCAGCGGGGCAGATTGCGCATCAATCTCCGGCAGCGCTAACGCCTCCGGCGTCATCAGGCGCGGCGGTCCATCCGGATGATGCACGATCTCCGTCAAGCGTCGCTGGCGATAATGCGGCGTTTCGCCAGCGTGCAGCGAGGCGGCCAGCAAGCCACGCGTGTAAGGATGCTGCGGCTGAGCGAACAGCGCGGCTTTGCTGCTCTCCTCGACTTTGATTCCGCGATACAGCACGGCCACGCGATCGGCGTATTGCTCCACCAGTCCTAAATCGTGGGTGATAAACAGAACGCTCATGCCGAGTTGATGGCGCAGGCGATCCAGCAGTTCGAGGATCTGTTTTTGCACTGTGGCATCCAGCGCGGTGGTTGGTTCATCGGCAATCAGCAGCTGCGGCTCGCAGGCAATCGCCATGGCAATCATAATACGCTGGCGCTGCCCGCCGGAAAAATGGTGCGGATAATCATCAATACGTTGCAGCGCGTGGGGAATATTCACCTGCTCCAGCAAAGCAATCGCGCGCTGACGCGCTTCCCGCGCAGGCAGCCCAAGATGCAGCTGCACGGTTTCGGCAAGTTGCTGGCCGACGGTTAGCACCGGATTGAGTGACGTCATCGGATCCTGAAAGATCATGGCGATGGATTTGCCACGCAAACGGCGCAGCGTCGCTTCCGGCTGCGCCAGTAAATCCAGACCCTGATAACGGATTTCTCCGGCGAGCGTGGCGGCTGAAGGCGTCAAGCGCAGCGCGGCAAGCGCGGTGATCGATTTACCGCTGCCGGATTCGCCCACCAGCGCCAGCATTTCGCCGGGCTGCAAGCTGAGATCTAGATCCTGCACCGCATGGCGATCGCCGAAATGCGCACTAAAGTGACGGAACTCGAGAATCGCGCTCATTATGCTGCTCCTTTGCGGCGGGGATTGAGCCAGTCATTCAGCGCGTCGCCCAGCAGATTCAACGCCAGAATGGTGGCGGCCAGTGCGCTACCGGGCAGCACCGCGAGGAACCAGGCGTTTTGCAGCGATTGTCGACCATCGCCAATCATGCCGCCCCAACTGATGCGATTGGGATCGCTGAAGCCGAGAAAACCCAGCGAGGATTCAGTGAGAATGGCGCTCGCCATCATCACCGACAGTGTGACGATCAGCGTCGGCAGCAAATTGGGCAGTAGCTCACGCAGCAGAATCCGCAGCGGGCTATAACCGAGCGTTTGCGCGGCCAGTACAAACTCCTGATGGCGCAGCAGACGACATTCGGCGCGCACCAGCCGCGCAATCATCGGCCAGCTCGCTACGCCAATGGCGCAGGCGATGTAATTCACCGTGGGATGACCGATCGCCACTAACACCACCACCAGCAGAAACGCCGGAAAGGTTTGAAACAGCTCGCTGATGCGCGTGACGATGCGGTCGGTTTTGCCGCCGAAATAGCCGGCGCTGGCTCCGGCAAGCAGGCCGGTGACCAGGCTTACCAGCACCGCCGTCGCGCCGATTTGCAGTGAGACGCGCGCCCCGTGGAAAATCCCGGCGGCCACGTCGCGCCCGAGCGAATCGGTGCCGAGCGGGAATTGCGCGTCATCGCCGGGCCAGAGAAAAGGCTGCGCGATCATCTCCAGCGGATCGCCGGGGAATAGCCAATCGGCGAGCAACGCCATCAGCAGCACGGCGGCCAGCAGCACGCTGCCGACCATCGCTTCAAGCGAACGAAACAGACGATGCCAGCGCGGCCGCACTGGTGAGGAATGTAACGCTAAGCTCTTCATGCGCGGCCCTCCATGCGCGGATCGATCAGGCTTTGCAGCAGATCGACCAGCACGTTAACGATCACCACCATAAAGGCCGACAACAGCAAAATACCCAGCACCACGTTGAAGTCGCGCGCGATGATCGCTTCCATCGCCAGGCTGCCCAATCCCGGCCAGCTGAACACAGTTTCAATCACCGCTGCGCCGCCGAGCAGGTTGCCAAAGTAGAGCCCGGCAACGGTGGTCACCGGCGTTAAGGCGCAGCGCAGCATGTGACGTGACACGATGCGCCACGGCGCTAAGCCTTTGGCGTGCGCGGTGCGAATAAAATCCTGATCGGCAATGTCGAGCAGGGCGCTGCGCGTCAGGCGCGCATAGATAGCGATGAAGTAACTGCTCAGCGCCAGCACCGGCAACACCGCATGGCGCAGTTTATCCAGCAGCGCGCCGCCGCCAGACAAATTCGCGCCAATGGTTTGATTGCCGCCGCTGGGGAGCCAGTTCAACTGCACGGAAAACAGCAGCAGCACCAGCAAGCCGATCCAGAATCCCGGCAGCGAATAGAGCAGCAGATTGACCAGCGTTAACAGGCGATCCGGCCATTTGTTGGCCCACACCGCCATGATCACGCCAAAGCCGATGCCGACCAGCAGCGCCACCGCTTGCGCCAGCAGCATCAGCAGCAGCGTGTCGGGCAAGCGGCCGGCAATCAGCGACGTAACATCGGTGCCAAAGCGCGGCGAATAACCGAGGCTCAAGTGCGCCAGATGCCACAAATAGTTCCAGAACTGCGCCAGCACCGGCTGATCAAGACCGTACTCGGCACGCAGCCACGCCATGGTTTCTGCTGATGCGCTGCCCGACTGGCTCGCCATCACATCCACCACATCGCCCGGCACCAGTTGCAGCAGCACGAACACCACCAGCACAATGCCGAGCGCGGCGGGCACCGCCTGAATCAGCGCACTGCGCAGCGCGTACAGCACGCGTTTGCTGGTGTGCGACAGCGGCAGCGCCGGTTTCTGTTCCGCCGCGTGGCTGCGCGACATCAAAGGGTCCATTGCGCACCTCGATCCCAGTGCGGCGGGCGCAGCGCGGCCTGGAAACTGTTCACCAGCGTCAGCGTGTCGTAAACCGGCAAGCCAAAGCGCTGTTGCAGCAGGGCGCTAAACGGCGCCAGATTGGTGCACTCCAGCAGCAGCGCGCCGCTGTTGGGGAAGCGTTGTAGCGCGGCAGCAGTCGCCGTTAACACTTCGTCGGCGAGTGTTTCCCAGTTGACGCTGCTGTCACCGGCGCGAATCGAGCGCACAAATTCCGACTCGGGCGGCATGCCAGCAACCTGCGCATCAGCGGGAATGCCGACGCGCGTCAGGTAATCGGCTTTCAGCGTGCTCTCATCAAAGGTGAGGATCAGCGGCGGTTTATCGCCAGGCAAAATCTGCCGCAGGCTGACATATTGCAACAGGCTGCTGGTGACAATCGGCACCGGCGACCACGCCGCCAGCTCCTGCTGATACCACGACAAGTAGCCGCAGCTGGTAGTCAAGCCATCAACGCCTTGATCGATAAGGATCTGCGCCGCGCGTTTAAACGGCTCCAGCAATTGATGTTGGCCGAGATGTCCCATGCGCTGCGGGATGGCTTCTTCCACTACCTGATAACGCACCGGGAACGGCCAGGTTTGGGGATTGCCAATATCGCCCTGATAGCGGCGGAAAGCGGTTTTCACCATCAGAATGCCAATGGTGGCGGGTTGGTAAGCGGCGCGGCTCATTTTTCCACCCACACGCTGGATAAATTGCCTTCGAGGCCATCGGCGGTAGGTGAGTGATCGTGCACGCGTTTGTTGCTGATGGTGATGAACTGCGGCGAGGCGAGATTCACATCCGGCACGTCATGCTGCACGATATCCTGGAACTGCTGGAACTCTTGCAGACGTTTACTGTTGTCATTCTCGGTTTGCGCCGCTTCGAGCAGGCGATCAACCTCAGCATTCTGGTAATGGGAGATATTGGTAAAGGGCACGCCCGGACGGTAGTTCTTCGACCAGTAAAGACGCTGCACGCCGACGGTAGGATCGTAGAGATTGGCGTACTGATCGATGGAGAACTGGAAGTCACGCTGGGTAAAGACGCGCGTGGCGTAGGTCGACAAGTCCTGCGAACGCAGCGTGGCGGCGATACCGATGCGCGCCAGCGCGGAACGCACAAACTCGGCGTTGCGGCGGAAGGTATCGTCAAAGGTGTTGTAATCGAGCGTGACGCGCAGACGCACGCCGTCATCGCCTTTCTTGTAGCCCGCCTCGTCTAGCAGTTTATCGGCGGCAGCCAGATCGTACTGATACGGCGAAGGTTTGCTGCTGTTGAAAGCTTTCAGGCCTGGCGCGACCGGCGTTTCGGTTGGCGTGGCATAACCGAAATAGACCACGTTGAGCAACGCTTGGCGGTTGATGGCATGCGCAATCGCCTGACGTACGCGCAAATCTTTGAACAGCGGATCATCCAGATTGAAGTGAATCGAAGCCACGCTGTAGGAGTAATTATTCCCTTTGGTTTCAAATACCAGCTTTGGATTTTCCTGCAAACGCTTCAGCTCGCTGAGCGCCACCGGCGTGCGATAGCCGATATCAGCCTGGCCGGTTTGCAGCGCGAGAGATCGCACGGTGGGATCGGTCGAGAACTTCACTACCAATTGATCGATATACGGTTTTGGTGCATCCCAGTAATTCGGGTTGCGCTTATAAAGGATATAGCTGCCGCGCTCCCACTTTTCGAAAATATAAGGCCCGGTGCCAATCGGTGCATTATTATTGGGATTCTTCAAAACATCGCTGTTTTCATAAATATGTTTCGGCAGAATTGGCGTTTCACCGGCCGCAAAAGCGGTAATTAAATAGGGCGCGGGATGGCTTAATATCAGCACGGCGGTCAACGCATCCGGCGTTTCGATGCTGGCGACGTTGGCGAAAGTCGATTTCGCACGCGGGTGAGTTTTCTTCAATAAATCAATCGAGAACGCCACATCGGCTGAGGTAAAGGGCTGGCCGTCATGCCACTTCACGCCTTGACGCAGATGGAAAGTATAACGTTTACCGTCCGGGCTGATCTCCCATGAAGTCGCCAGCTGCGGCAGCGGCTTGAGGTTGTAATCGTAGGTGAGCAGGCCTTCGTTGACCTTGGCGCTGGCAGCAATTACCGGCTGCGCCACGGTTGCCAGCGCCACCAGCGCCGAAGGTTCGCTTGGCAAAATCAGCGTCAGCGTACCGCCTTTTTGCGGCGTTTCTGCGTTAGCAGAATTAATTACAAGCATTCCCAATAGTGTAAATAATAAAATTCGACCTAATAGCCGTAATGAATTCATTGTAATAACCCTTGGTGAGAATAATCAGTAACGATACAGGCTCAGGGAAATTAACAGGCGAATTCTGTTTTTCCTATTAACTAAAATGGCTTTGGATTGCTGGAATATGGATATTTGCGATGGTTGGGTTTTGTGCGGGTTGGAATAACGGTCGCCATTAATAGCGACCTCACTCACAGGAACATCAATTACCACTTCATCTCGCCGGTATTCACTTTGGCGCTCAAATCCAATGAACTCTCCTCCGGCAGATGCGGATAAGCGGCTTTCATGGTCTCGATCACCTGCGCGGAACCTTTGTGCTGCTGCAGCGTTTTCTCAAAGGTTTGCAGATAGTTCAGGGTAAAGGTAACAGCCGCATCGCCCGCCGGGCGCTCGCCGAGATAATGGCCCGGAATCACTTGCTTAGGTTGCAGCTTTTGCATCTCGCTCAGCACATTGCGCCACCGCTGACGAATGGCAGGCGTTTGCGTTTCGGCGGTCCAGACGTGAATGCCGGAAGCCACGCCAGTGCCGCCGAGAATCGCTTTGTTCGCCGGGATCCACACGTAAGCCGCGTAATCATTGGCGTGACGCAGTTCCAGCGTTTCACCATCAATTTTAAACGTCGTTGCATGCGTAACCTGCGGAACATACAGCTGCTTTGGCGCGCCGTCCTTCATCTGCGGCCCCCAATATGCCAGCTTGGCGGCTTTACTGGCTTCGATGTGTTGTACCACCTCCGGCGTTGCCACGATCTTCACCTGCGGGAACGCTTTAACAATGGGTTCCAGACCAAAATAGAAATCAGGATCGCCGGAGGTAATAACAATCTGCATCAGCTTCTTGCCGCTGGCATTGATCATCTGCACCAGCTTTTCGCCGTCTTTGGTGCTGAACTGCGCATCAAACAGTATCGCTTCATGCGGACCAGAAACCAGCGTCGAAGAGACCGGGAAAATGCCGTTCTCCTGCTGGTTATACACGTCTAAATTAAGCGGCGCAGCGAAGGCCGGCAGGGCGGCAAAGGCCAATGCCAGCGTCAACGTTTTCATTTTCATCGAATTTTCCTTTATCCGGCACCTCGCCGTCTTTGAGGGCTTTATTGTAGAGAAATTGCTGGCTGGTAGAATTCCCGAAACTGGGTATGATCAGTTTCATAAAACGATCAGATGGAGCTCACATGGACAGAGTCACGGCGGCAACGGTGTTTAACCGCATTTGCGAGCTGGGCAGCTTAAGTGCTGCGGCGCGTGCATTGGATATTTCGCGGCCGATGGTCAGCCGCTATCTGGATGAAATGGAGAAGTGGGCCGGTGCACGTTTGCTGCACCGATCATCGCGCAAACTGACCATTACGCCCGCTGGCGAGAAGATCCTCGAAAAATCGCGCGCGCTGGCGAGATTGGCTGAAGAGATTGCCGATCAGGGCGCGGATAGCGAACCGCACGGCACCTTGCGCGTCGCCTGCGCACATTCCACCGCCACGCATATTCTGGGCCCGATAATTCCGGCATTTCTCGCGCGTTTTCCGGCGGTGCGTATCGAACTGGAGATCAACAATCAACCGGTGAGTTTAATCGGCGAACGCATTGATGTGGCGGTGCGGATTACCGACGATCCCGAACCTGGCGCCATTGCCCGACGTTTAGGCGAATGTGTTTCGGTGGTGTGCGCCTCGCCTGGCTATCTGCAGGCGCGTGGTGCGCCGCAAACGCCTGCCGATCTCGCACAGCATAATTGCCTGCATTACAGCCGTTTCGCCGGGCAGAGCTGGCAGTTTTCTGATGCGCAGGGCGAAACCCTTTCAGCGGCAGTGCACGGGAATTTCAGCGCCGGTATCTCGTCGGTGTTGTGTGATGCGGCGATTGCCGGTTGCGGTTTAGCGATGGTGCCGGAAATGGAGGCACGTCACGCCCTCGACAATGGAAAGCTACAAACCGTGCTGCCGGCTTATCAGCCAAAAACGCTGGCGATCTATGGCCTCTACATGTCACGCGAACGGCAACCGGCGGCGCTGCGGGCGTTTTTAGATGCGGTGCAGCAGCAGTTAACCGCCTGAATTTCGACACGTATCTGTTTCAAAAGAAATTAGATTATTTTCAGTGTGTTATGCATGAGATCGTATCCTCATAAATCCGATTTCAGCCTGAAATCGCCAAATGAGTGGTGAAACTTTGCTCAGTTATGGTCGATGTAAAATGATGGCGCCTGACCGGTGACGCGACGGAACATGGTGGAGAAAGCGGAGCTGCTGTCATAGCCGAGCGAGAGCGCCACGTCGTTAACGGATTTGCCCGCCACCAGCCACGCCAGCGCCGTCACCACGCAGGCGCGCTGTCGCCAGGCGGAAAAAGACAAACCGGTCTGCTGCAGGAAATGGCGGCGGAAGGTGCTGGGACTCATAAACAGTGTGTTGGCCCAACGATCGGCCGGGTCGTGAATGGTTGGTGCTTGTAAGAAGTTCTGGCATTGCGCCAACAGCGCCGGATGTTGCGGCAGCGGAATATCGAATTCCTGTGCAGGCATCGCCGCTAACTCCAGCAGCAGCAACTGCACCAGCGCTCTATCGCGATCGGATGCGTATAACAGCGGTAAATCAACGGCTTCAATCAATAGCTGTCGCAGCAGCGGCGAGACGCTGATGACGCGACAGCGATCGCTTTCACGCAGAGCTGCCGCACAAACCGGCTCGATATAAAGACTGCGCGTCGAAACACCCACAAACTTCACGCTGTGCGCAGTGTTTGGCGGAATCCACACCGCATGCTGCGGCGGTACCACCCATTCGCCCGCCTGCGTTGCGACGTGCATCAAACCCGTTGCGCCATACAGGAGCTGCGCGCGGCGATGGCGATGCTCTGGCAGCACAAATCTCTGCGCGTAGTCATTGCCCAGCGCCACCACGTCACGATCAATATGGTCGTATTCATCAATGTGGCTATTTCGCATCCCCGACATCCACCGCAAATTGACTGATTTGCAAGGGTAAATGAGCGCTGCGCAAATGGGAAGTGGGCAGCTTGCTGCGTAAGCTGCATCACTCTTTTCATGATGCAGAGAAAGGCGATGAACGAGCTGTTAATAATTGGGCTGGCGGGTTTTGCTACCGGCATCTCCACGGTGCTGTTTGGTTTTGGCGGCGGTTTTGTCGTGGTGCCGTTTGTCTATCAATTGTTGTTGCAGCAGCCGTTACTGGCGGCGCAGGCTATGCATACCGCGGTGGCGACCTCGACCGCCGTGATGATTTTCAACGCCGGCTGGGCCAGTTATCAAAACTGGCGGGCTGGCAAATTAAATACAGATATTTTACTGCCGCTAATCGGGTTTATCGCGCTCGGAGCAGTGATGGGATCGTGGCTGGCGGGCGTGATGAGCGACATTTGGGTGCGCAGGCTGTTTATGTTTTACATGGTGGTGACTATCGCTGATTGCCTGCTGCGGAAAGGCTTCATTAGCCGCACTGCACCGCGAAGGTTGTCACGGTTGACCGTCAGCGCGGGCGGCACAGTGATTGGTGTGATCGCCGCCATGCTCGGCGTTGGCGGCAGCGTAATGACCGTGCCGCTGCTGCGGCGTCATGGTTATGCCATGCGCGACTGCGTCAGCGCGGCCAATCCGCTGTCGCTGCCGGTCGCCGTTTTTGGCGCGATAACTTACGCCGTCAGCGGCTGGCAGCAGATTCCCGTCAGCGGTTATCTCGGCTTTATCAGCCTGAGGATATTGTTGCTGCTGGTGGTCGCCGGATTTTTAGGAATTCTGTTTGCCCGGCGCTGTATTCCGGCGGTGCCCGATGTCTTGCATGCGCGTGTCTATGTGCTGCTGTTGTGCATGGTATTGTTGGCTATCGCTGTGTAAACCGGTTAATCGTTAAGCCAATTCTAAGCTTCGCCACGTACAGTGCCCTCATTGTTACAACCATCAGTAAACGAAGTCAGAATGAGAGGGTGATCGCCGAACTCCTGCAGATTGCCCGCGTCTACAGAGCTTACTGAGCTTTGAGTTAAGCGCTGGAGTGTTCATTTGTTGCGATTACTGTTTCTGCTGATGGGTGGGCCGGCACTCAGATCCGGCTGGCCTTATCTCGCCGCGTTAGGTGTGATTTGTCTGGGGGCCAGTGCCGGGATCGTGATGGATCTGCTGCAACATGGAACGGTCTCCTTTCCCTTGCAGCTTTTAGGCATTTTTTTGGCATTAGAGGGCGGAGCGGAAGCGTTAAATGCATTTTACGCACCTGCCGTTATCGCCTGGCCGTCACTGCTGAAATCAACGGTATTGCTGATCTTTGGCGCGCTGGTGTTTCTCGCTCCTCACGACAGCGGCGTTTGCCTTTCACTGGCATTCGCCACGGTGTTTTTACTCGATGGCGGTTTCCGCGTCATCTCATGTTGCCTGATGCGCTGTCGGCGCTGGACGCGCAAATTAACGCTCGGCTGTAGCGAGTTGGTGTTCAGCGTGCTGATTGCCACCAACTGGCCGCTATCACCGCATATGATTGTGCCGCTGTGTTTTGCGTTGTTGCTGTTGGGTTGGGGCATCAATCTGTTGGTGATGACGGCACAAATCCACGCCTTGCCCGCTAACACCAGCGTCACCGCATTGCCAATATTTACGCGTGCCGGTCTGCGTGCGCCGCACGGATTAGGCTATGTGCATCCGCCGATGAGTCAGCATGCGGTGAGCACGCCACTTAACGTCTACATCTGGACGCCGGTGGGTTCCGGCGATGTGGTGGGGCGTCGTCCGTGGTTTGATCGCTGGGTGGCAGCTATTGACCATCGCGGCGAAGTCTCTACCGGCCATACTTCGCTGGAGATGGGCGAAGAGGTTTACATCAGCCTCTATCCTGCGGATGACGTTTCTCGCGATTTTCGTGGCTTCCTGAAAACGTTGCGGGCGAAAGAGGAGTTTGATGTAGAAGGTTGTTTCCTGCCTTCACTGGAGAAAGAGATCAAAGCGTGGTGTCGGCCCGACAAACGCCTGACGCTGCCTCACTACAATCAGCAGGCGCTGCGTAATTTCTGGCTCAGCAACGCCAGCGACACGCGCTATAACCTGACCTCACGTAACTGTTCCACCAGCGTGATTCAGGCGCTGGATGTCGCCACCGAAGGTCTATTGGGCGAGCGCGGTTTGCAGGGTTTATGGGTGCTGTTCAATCCTGACTTCTGGCTGTTGAGCCTGGTGCGCAGTCGCGCGGAAGGCATGACCTGGACGCCGGGATTGGTGATGGATTATTGCCTGCTGCTGCGCCAGGTTTTGGCACCGGCAGAGCGCTTGAGTCGCTATAAAAGGGCGGCGAGTTGGCTGCAGCAGCAACCTGGTAATAAGCGTTCGGCTACCGATCCATAAACGGCATAAAACCGTGCTGCTGCAGAATCGTTTGCGCTGCTGCGGATGAGAGGAAAGTAGCAAAAGGCTGCGCGGCAGCTGAGCAGCACGCCCAGCCGTATTCGGCATGAATGTTGAAGGGCGCGGGGATGTTTATCACCTGTAGCTGCGGGCAGCGCCGCAAACGCGGCGCATAGCTGGCGTAACCAATGAACATGTCAGCGTGTTGCTGCTCAATTAACCATTGTGCCGCCAGCTTACCAGCAGGCATCACCAAACTATCTGGACCGCCGACCAAACTACGCGCTTTGGCTTTCAGCATCATCCCTAATCCGGGATGGCGTTGCTCAATGTTATCAAACAGTTGCCAGGTGTAATCGCCCGAAGGATCGCAGAGCGGCGTTGAGGTCGCTAAGCGCAAATCATCCCGGCATAGCAACGATAACCAATCATCCGCTTGCGTGACATTGTCACGCTTCACTGTCAGGCAAAGCATATTAGCGGCAAACAATCCTACTTCTGCTGCGCGTCCCGACAGCAACAGCGCTTTGGGATGCCGTCGATTGGCGGAAGCAAAAAAAGTCGCAGGGTTCACCTGCTTCGATGCGCTGGCGCAGCAGGCCCGCCGGTCCGAAATCGGTGGTGACTTTGAAGCCGGAAAGCGCGCTAAATGCCACCACTAAATCCGGCCATACGCCGCGCAAACTACCGGCCGCCAGAATCTTCAGCGTGGTCATGATAGTGCGTCCGGTAGAAGCGCTGATACCAGCGATCGGCTTGTTGTTGCATATTGATGTCGCGGAATTTTTCCGGGTAGAGCTTTTTCGCCATCCACAGCTCTCCGAGGCCAATCGCTTCTGGCATCGGATAGCCCCACGCTTTGGCGTATTCCGGCATCAGCCACACCCGATGATTTTTCACAGCGTCAATGGTTTGCCAGCGCGCATCCTGCTGGATCTCCTGCACCACGTTGGGATAGCGATCTTGCACGAAAATCACTTGCGGATTCCACGCTACTACCTGTTCCATGCTGACCTGTTTGAAACCCTGCACGGTCGCGGCCGCGACATTGAATGCGCCCGCATGCGCCATCATCAAGCCAGTATATTTGCCCGAGCCGTAAGTGGTGAGGTCGGGATTCGCCATATAGGCACGCACGCGCTGCTGTTCAGACATATTTTTTAAACGATCGCTGATAATTTTTCGTCCGGCAAAGGCGGCATCAATCAGTTCCTGCGCCTGTTTTGGCTTGTTGACCACATTGCCAATCAGAGTGATGCCTTCCTTAATGCCGAGATCGTAAGCCTGATCTTCATTCTGCATACTGGGATTGATTTTGCCTTGCTGACCGGCGTCATCGTGACGCAGTGAGATCGCCAGCACCGGAATGCCCAGGGCAGAAATCTGGTCGATCATCTCTTTCGGCGCATAGTTGGTGACAAACACCACCTGCGGATGCAGTGCCACCAGCTTTTCGAGATCGACATGCGTCAAATCACCGAGCATCGCTTTGTGCGTCAGTTCCGGCACTAATTGCGCATAACCCTCACCTAACTGCTGTTTCCAGTTCGCCAAAATCCCGACGATTTTATCGGTGGCGTTGAGCTGCACCAGCAGGTTCAGAGTTTGGTGCTGCAGCACCACCACGCGATCAATCTTGTCCGGAATCTCCACCTGACGGCCAATTTGATCGGTGACGATGCGGCTGGCATAGCTATGAAACGAGGTGAAAGTGAGTAATCCCGCCAGAATAATCCGCTTAAAAGAGGTATGCATAAAAGCTCCTGAATTCGATATGCACCGGAGTATATAGCGATTAAGTAAGCGGAGATATGGCTGTTTTTAACATCACAATGCATGGCCTCATGTTTGTCAGTTAAGCCAGCGCGAGTGAGCAGGCCGAAGTCACTTTTGGTCCGGCGGTCCTCGCGCCGCTTGCGCGGTACCTTCACTTCGCTCGTCTGCCTGACGGACCGGCGGCGCGAGGAAGGCCCGTGACGCAGCAGATGTGTCAGCGCCCGCTACCTATTACGACAGCGTTGAGATGTAATCGAGATCATGAACCATGACTTTATGCCAGCTCATTTCTTATTGAGCTGGCTGCATAAATCACTGGAGAGTTTATTATGACAACAGCTAATCAAGTCTGTACTTCACGAGTGGTCCATTTCCTCGCGAGCAAAGAACCGATGGTATTGCGATTATCGGTGATTATTATTTTCCTGGTTTTTGGTGTGGCGAAGTGGTTTGAATTCGAAGTTCAGGCGCTGGAACCCATATTTATAAAAACATGGCTGAGTATATTTCCCTACTTCCTCGGTCTCCATGGCAGCAGCTATTTCCTGGGCGTAGTAGAGATGACGACGGTTATTCTGCTCATCGCAGGCTTTAAACGTCCACTGTTAGGTATGATCGGCGCTGGATTGTTGATACTTACCGGGTTAGTTACCTTAAGTCTGTTACCGCAGTTAGGCGGACTCGATTCGTTTATTTTTAAAGATATTATGGTGGTGGCGATTGGTCTGACGTTACTGGAGCGCGATTTAATCCGTTGGAAAAACAACCTCTAACAGCTACTCTATAACGCATGTTTACTCTCGGACATTTAAGAGGGCTTTATGAAAAATGTTTACGTGATACTGGCGATATCCATCGTCGCTGAGACGATTGCCACAACCATGATGAAGGCCTCGCAAGGATTCTCACGCCTTATTCCCAGCGTAGTTGTGGTAATAGGTTATGCCATTTCATTTTATGGATTATCTCAAGTGGTTAAACAGATGAATGTCGGCATTGCTTATTCTATCTGGGCCGGAATGGGTATATTTTTGGTGTCGGTCATGTCTTATTTTTTCTACAACCAGAAACTAGATTTCGCTGCAATGGCGGGCTTGATGTTAATCGGGTTAGGCATTGTGGTGATTCAGGTTTTCTCCAAAACCATTCTGCATTAATGAAGTAATAACAGGGAAGCACAGGCTTCCCTGTTAGCGTTAAGGGATAATGCGCGCTGCGCGTAACTGCGCAAACAGAGCAAAGAACATCTCATCCGTTGCCTGATAGCCGTTAAAACCCGCGCGCCGTATTTTACTGCCGTCACCAAACATGTCGTAATCCCAGCCAAAAACAAAATCGGCAAACAGCCCATCATTCAGCTGCAAGATATCCGGCGCGATCAGCTGATGTTCTATAGCGATGGTTTGCCATAGCGCGCGGTAATCCTGAAACAGCTGAGAAAACGATAGATTCACCGCCGGCGCGCTTTCCAGTTCAAACCACCGGGCAATCGCAGGCCACAGCTCACTCCAGCGCCATAAATCGCCGTTGTTACCGTTGAAAGCTTGATTGCGCGCGCCGGGCGCATTGGCCGCCCACAGCGTGGCCTGCGCGAGTAATCCCGCATCGGTATGATCGACCATGCTGTGCCAGGCGTGCGATGAACCGGGAAAACGTAGCGGTAAGCCCTGAGCTTTACACAGCGATGCGTAGAGCGCGATGCTCAGCGCCAGGTTCATGGCATTACCGGGTACCGCGCTGCCGACCACGCCGGGTCGCAAGGCGTGCCAGTGCCAGCTTTTACCGCGCTGAAAGTCACTTAGCCAACGCAGCTGTTGCGCATTGAATTCGGCTCCCGCGACGCCGGGATCACTTTCGCGCGCGGGCGTTTTGAAGGGTCCAAGATGCGCGCCATACACTTTGTATCCCTGCATCAAACTGACGCTGCGCAACTGCGCGATTTTATCGATGTTAACCACCAGATTGCGCAGCATCGTCACGTTGGGTTCGACCATTTCACGCCAGTTGGCAGCATTCAGCCACGCGCTGTAGAAAATATGCGTGACCTGATTGAGCGGGGCCAGCGCCTGTGCACTGTGCTGCGCATCCAGCAGATCGACATGGATGAAAGGGATATTCTGCGTTGAGATTGCAGGCTGGCGCGTCAGGCCGATCACCTGCCAATCCTGCTGACGCAGCGTTTTTACCAACTCACTGCCGACAATGCCGGTTGCGCCCGCGACCAGCGCGACGTGATGTGTTTGCGACATGATGATTCTCCTGTGAACAAGACAGGCACAGTGTTATCTATTATTTTTATTGCTGATATCCCACTATCCAGATGCCACTTATCAGAAAAATCATTAAATGAATAATAAACTCAACGCCATCAATACCTTCCCTCGCGTGGCGGAAGCCGGATCATTTTCGGTAGCAGCGCGCCTGAGCGGGATGAAGCAATCCGCCGTGAGCCAGCAAATCGCGGCGCTGGAGGAGGAACTCGGCATCGTGTTGTTGCACCGCACCACGCGTGCGATGAAATTGACCGAGCAGGGCGAGCGATACTTACAGCAGATGCAGCCGCTGCTGGCCGCGATGCAGGACGTTGAAAGTCAGTTGCGGCCGGCACAGCAAGCGCTGCAAGGCAGCGTGCATATCCAATTACCCAGCGGATTAGGCCAGCGCTTGCTGCCGCCTTTGCTGGGGCTGCAACGCGCGAACCCAGAACTGCATCTGACCATCGCGCTCGACGATCGCGTGGCCGAACTGGTGAGTGAAGGCGTGGATATTGCGTTGCGCCTGAGTGAAACGCCGCCGGAGATGTTTCCGGCGCGCTTACTGCCGCGTATTGAAACACCGCTGTTTGCTGCGCCTGAGCGGGTACGCGCAACACCGATTACCTCGCTGGCAGAGCTGGCCGCGCATCCGCATGTTCGCTTTAGCGGTATCGACAAACAGGCACCGCTGCGCCTGATATCCAACCAGAAAACCGTCGCGCTAACCGTGAATACCGTGTTTCGCGCCAACAGCAGCGAAGGGTTGTTGCAGGCGCTTCAGGCGGACATCGGCGTCGGCGGCATGCAGTTACCACTGGTGCAGGAGGCATTAAAATCAGCTTCGCTGGTACGCATCTTGCCACAATATCGTCTGCCAGACCGTTTTCTCTACGCGGTATTCCCCGATGCGCGCTTTATCCCGCTGCGCGTCAAACGTGTGGTGGAAGTGATCGAACAGGTTGTGGATGCGTTAATTCCTGCGGCCGATTAAGCCGCTCTCCATCGTGGCGCAAGACTGCGCCATTTTCGTGCTTCCTATCGCAACCGCTGCATTGTAAAGAAACATAAGTATTCGATCTTGTATCCAAGAGCGTATCCCATCTGGCCTGGCCGCTAGCGCCCTCGTTTATGGAATTTTCTGGCACGCAAACTGCAACGTTTCCGATAAGTGATAAATCGGGAGTATTCGCATGTTTGATGCACTGTTGGATGAAGATGCCACTACGCTGGCGGCGTTAATCCGCAGCGGAGACGTTTCGGCGCAGGAAGTGACGCAAGCCGCCATCAATCGCATGGAGCAGCGCGAGCCGCAGATTCAGGCGTTTTGTACCGCTACGCCAAAGCTGGCGCTGCAACAGGCGGCCGCTGTTGATGCAAAACGCGCGCGCGGCGAAACGCTGGGGGCGCTGGCGGGCGTTCCGCTGGCGGTGAAAGACCTGATTTGTACCGCAGGCGTGAAAACCACTTCTGGATCGCATGCCTACGCTGATTTTATCCCGGAAGAAGATGATATCACCGTTGAGCGCCTGCTGGCGGCCGATGCGGTGCTGCTGGGGAAAACCACCGCACCGGAGTTTGGCTATAGCGGCGTTGGGCACAATCCACTGTTTCCATCACCGCGTAAT
Organism: Pantoea sp. BJ2; assembly: GCF_040255075.1. Taxonomy (NCBI): domain Bacteria; kingdom Pseudomonadati; phylum Pseudomonadota; class Gammaproteobacteria; order Enterobacterales; family Erwiniaceae; genus Pantoea; species Pantoea sp. BJ2. Next base: position 523,976 of record NZ_CP158293.1, on the reverse strand, counting down.
CCGTGGGATCTCTCTAAAACGCCGGGCGGATCGAGCGCCGGTTCCGGAGCGGCATTGGCGGCGCGCTTGTGTCCGATTGCGCTGGGCAGCGATGGCGGCGGTTCGGTAAGAATCCCCGCCGCGCACTGCGGCGTGTTTGGCCTGAAAGCGTCGATGGGGCGCGTACCCTTATGGCCGGGCTGTCGCGACGAGCGTTATCCCGGCGTTTCCAGCTGGGAGTCGCTGGAGCATATCGGCCCGATGACGCGTTCGGTGCGCGACAGCGCGCTGATGATGTCGGTGATGTCGGGGCCAGATATGCGCGATCGCCACTCGATTCCCTGCAACGACGTGGATTGGCTGGCCTCGCTGGAAAAACCGCTGAGCGGTCTGCGCATCGCTTTCAGCGCGGATTTCGGCTACATCGCCGTTGATCACGAAGTGCGTGACATTGTCACGCAAGCCGCGCGTCGTTTTGCCCGTGAGCTCGGCGCTGAACTGGATGAAGTCGATCCCGGTATCACCGATGAAGGTGCCACCTTTGCCGCGCTGGTGGCTTTTGAGAGCGATCTCACCGGCATGCGTCACATGCAAGCTGAACTGGGTGCACGCATGTCACCGCATCTCAGCGCCATGCTGCAACGCGACTGGCGCGCTGAAACCTTTACCGACGCCAATACCACACGCAAAAAGCTGTGTAACCAGATGTGGCGCTTTATGCAGCATTACGATCTGCTGCTGTCGCCGACGCTGGCGGTGCCGCCGTTCCCGCTCAATATGCAGGGACCCGAGATCATCGATGGCCGCATGGTGCGCAGCGATCACTGGCTCTCATTCTGCTTCCCGTTCAATTTCACCGGCCAACCGGCGGCGTCTGTTCCTGCGGGCTTTACCGCCAGCGGATTGCCGATTGGCATGCAAATCGTGGGTCGTCATCTGGACGATGGCCTGGTGCTGGCGGCGAGTGCCGCGTTCGAGCGCATACAACCCTGGAATCACATCACACCTGTTTCAATCGGAGTTGCCCATGACTAACAAAAATTCACCGGCTTTAGAGCAGGAGTTCGAGCATGAACCGGTTCCGCTCAGCCATCGCCACTCGACGGGTTCGGTATCGGCGGTGTGGTTTGGTTTCCCGATGATCCTCACCAATGCGCTATTTGGCGGCATCATTACCTGGCATCTCGGCTTCTGGCCGGCGCTTATCGCCATTCTGCTGGGAAATCTTGTGCTGTTTGCCTATGTGGGTGCGCTGAGCTGGTTCGCCGGTAATACCGGCATGAACTTCGCGCTACAGGCGAAACGCACCTTTGGCACCAAAGGCTACATTTTGGTTTCGGGCTTCCTTTCTACTGTAGTGATCGGTTGGTACGCCTTCCAGACCGGGTTAACCGGCACGGTGATTAATCAAACCTTTGGCTGGAATGCACTGGCGGTGACGGCGTTTGCCATGGTGCTGTATACCGCCATCACCTTCCTCGGCGTGCGCGCATTGTCCGTGCTCGGCATGATCGCTGCGCCGCTGTTCGTGGTGTTGGGATTGGTGGCGCTGTGGCTGATCAGTAAGGATCACGATTTCAGCACCATCACGCAGTTTACCGGCAGCAGCAGCGCAGTGGGCGCGATGAGCATGGGCACCGCCGTCACCATGGTGGTGGCCGGTTTCGCCGATTCAGGCACCATGACGGCAGATTTCACCCGCTGGTCAAAAGACGGTAAATCGGCGGTGATTGCCGCGTTCTCAGCGTTCCCGGTGGCGAACGTTATCTCTTATCTGTTTGGCGTGGTGATTGTGGCGGTGGGCGCGGCGGTTGATCCGGCGAGTAACGGCGGCAACTTCCTGCCAATGCTAATGGGGCACGGCATGCTGCTGTCGGTGATTGCTTTCCTGTTTGTGTTTATCAATCTCGGTTCGGTGTGTACGCACTGCCTGTATAACGGCGCAGTCGGCTTTAGTCATCTGTTCAGCAGCAAAATGCGTCTGTGGACGGTGATCCTTGGCGTGATTGGCGGGGCGCTGGCGCTGGCTGGCGTCTGGTCCTATTTCCTCGAATGGCTGAGCTTGCTCGGCATCGTTGTGCCGCCGTTTGGCGCAGTGATGATTGTTGATTTGATCTTCATGGCCAAAATCAGCGAGCAGCGCCAATTGCGCCGTATGCGCGGCAGCGCCTTTGCCGCCTGGGCGATTGGTAGCTTGTGTGCGGTGATTGCGCACATCGCCTTCCCACAGTTCGGTGAAGCGGTGATTGGCCTGGTGACTGCTGCCGCCAGCTATACGCTGATTGTGAAACTAAAAGGTGAAAGCACAGTAACAGTGATGGAGGAAAAAAATGCCTGATTACGCCATTGATTCAACCCCTTACCCGTGGCCGTATGACGGTCGCTGCAGCCCGCAGGATACCGCACTGATCGTTATCGATATGCAAACCGATTTCTGCGGTAAGGGCGGTTACGTCGATAGCATGGGCTACGATATTGCCTTAACGCGCGCGCCTATCAAGCCGCTGCAGCAGGTGCTGGCAACGATGCGCGAGTTGGGCTTCCCGATCATCCATACGCGCGAAGGGCATCGGCCGGATTTAAGTGATCTGCCAGCGAATAAGCATTGGCGATCCAGACGCATGCAGGCGGAGATCGGCGCGCCGGGTCCGTGCGGGCGCATTCTGGTGCGCGGTGAACCGGGCTGGGAAATTATCCCGGAACTGGCGCCATTGCCGGGAGAAATCATCATCGATAAACCGGGCAAAGGCTCGTTTTACGCTACCGATCTCGAACTGATTCTGCGCAGCCGCGGCATTCGCAATATGATCATCAGCGGCATCACCACTGATGTCTGCGTCCACACCACGCTGCGCGAGGCTAACGATCGCGGTTTTGAGTGTTTGGTGTTGTCAGATTGCTGCGCGGCGACGGAGCTGAAACACCACGAAGCGGCGCTTAGCATGATCCATATGCAGGGCGGGATTTTTGGTGCAGTGGCCAGTTCGCAGACCTTGCTGGCGGGATTAATTAGCAAGCAAACGGTTGAGGTGGATTAGCTCTTTAACCACTTTTCGTAGTGCTCTGGCCACGCCATGGTCGGCGTGCCAGGCCTGCCCATACCAAATCCATGTCCGCCGCTGCTGTAGCGATGCATCTCAACCGGCACATGCTCACGCTTACAGGCGTCAGCCATAATCAGCGTGTTATGCGGATCGGAAATCGGATCGTCCTCTGCCTGCACCAGCAAGAAGGGCGGCGATTGCGGATTGACAAACTCCTGCACTGACCATGCGGCGTTTTCACTGGCGGGCGCGTGGTTACCAACCAGCATTTTGTGGGTTGAAGTGTGGGTGTAAGGCGCTTCCAGCGTGATGATGGGATAGATCAGCGCCGCGCGATCGGCCGTGGCGGGCAGGTTATCCAGGGCATCGGTTGCCCTGTAAGATCGAAAATCTGCTCGCGTGACCGCCATACCGAGCAGATGACCGCCAGCGGAAAAGCCCAACACGCTGACATATTTTTCCCGTTGCCGCACCATGCGTAGCGCGCGCTGTGCATCCTGCAGTGAAACCATCGCACCATCTTTCCAGCCTTCATGCGGTAAACGATAACTCAGCACATAAGCGGTATATCCGCGCGCCGTCAGCCAGGCTGCAGCGGGCCAGGCTTCTTTACCCATTTCAATGCGCGTATAGCCGCCGCCTGCGGCAATCAATACCGCGCGACCATTAGGCGAGGGCGGCGTTAATACGGTGAGTGTGGGCTGTACGATATTACGCTGCGCGCCTTTGGTTGAAATCACCAAAGCGCCAGCAGGACCGCCACCGCCCGGCGGTAAATCTGGCCATAGCGGCAAGATTTGGGTTGTTACGCGTTTCGAAGCAGCCCAGATTAGCACGCTGCGCACTGTCAGCGCGGAAAGAGTGAGATACGACAAAAAATGGCGGCGCTTCATGGCAGCTCCTCATGAAATCGGAGATTTATTGAAGCAGATAAATCAGCAGAAAAGATGAAGAGGGCGTTGCTATGTATGAACAAATGCGAGGGGACAAGCATTAAGGTTTGTAGTTACAACATACTTTTAATAGTTTTCTTAATCGTGAGCCTGGCAGCAGTGCGGTTGTCGTTGTGACAGTGAAGCGCGGCTATAGATGCTACGACGAAAGTGACAATGTCCTCGGCTGCGTCTGGTACTCCGATTGGTGCTAATGATGCGGCGATCGCCGGACATGCCATTGCGGCAGGCACAATTTTAGTCCCTGACAATACTCGGGAATTCGCTCGGGTAGTTGATTTGGATCTTCAGGATTGGGCTAGTTAGCCACCAAAGAAAAGGGCGACCAGCGTCGCCCCTAAATCAACCTCAACCACGCATCGGTTCAGCGCGGACCGGTTTATCACCGGCAACAAAGTAATCCGCTTCGCTGCGCGGCAGCGGCTGTCGACCACGAATGTTATCTGCGATTTTCTCGCCGATCATGATGGTCGTCGCGTTCAGGTTACCGGTGATGATCAGCGGCATGATTGAAGCATCTACCACGCGCAGGGCTTCAACGCCGTGAACGCGGCCTTCACCATCGACGACAGACATCTCGTCGTTACCCATTTTACAGGTGCCGCACGGGTGATAAGCCGTTTCGCCGTGATTTCGCACAAACTCATCTAACTGCTCATCGGTCTGGCAATCCAGGCCAGGGCTGATCTCTTTACCGCGATATTTATCCAGCGCCGGCTGGTTGATGATCTGGCGCGTGATACGAATCGCATCGCGGAACTCCTGCCAATCCTGCTCATGTGACATGTAGTTGAACAGAATCGCTGGATGGCGACGCGGATCGCGTGATTTCAGGCGCACATGACCGCGGCTCGGTGAGCGCATCGAACCAACGTGGCACTGGAAGCCGTGTGCTTCCACCGCGTTCGAACCGTTGTAGTTAATCGCCACCGGCAGGAAGTGATACTGAATATTCGGCCAGCTGAACTCTTCACGACTGCGGATAAAGCCGCCGCCTTCAAAGTGGTTGCTGGCGCCGACGCCGGTGCCATTAAACAGCCACTCCGCACCGATTTTCGGCTGGTTCCACCACTTCAAGGCCGGGTAGAGCGAAACTGGCTCTTTGCACTCATATTGCAGGTACATTTCGAGGTGATCCTGCAAGTTCTCACCCACGCCCGGCAAATCATGCACCAGCGGGATATCGAACTGTTTCAGCAGTTCAGCGGATCCGACTCCGGAACGCTGCAGAATCTGCGGCGAGGCGATGGCTCCGGCGCACAGCAGCACTTCACGACGTGCATGCGCCTGGTGCGAGGTATTGCTGGAACCCAGCAGATACTGCACGCCAACCGCGCGTTTACCTTCAAACAGAATGCGGTCGGTGGTCGCATGGGTAACGATTTTCAGGTTCGGACGGGTTTTCGCGGTATCGAGGTAACCGCGCGCGGTGCTGGAGCGGCGACCTTTCGGCGTCACAAAGCGATCCATTGGCCCGAAACCTTCCTGCTGATAGCCATTCAGGTCATCAGTGCGCGGATAACCTGCCTGCACGCTGGCTTCAATCATCGCTGCGAATAGCGGATTATTGCCAGGTTTACAGGTGGTGATGCTCACCGGACCTTCGCCGCCGTGATAATCATTGGCACCGATATCGCGCGTTTCTGATTTGCGATAGTAGGGCAGGCAGTTCAGGTAGCTCCAGTTTTCCAGGCCAGGCTCCCTGGCCCAGTTATCGAGGTCCATCGCGTTACCACGGATGTAACACATGCCGTTGATCAGCGACGATCCGCCCAAGCCTTTACCGCGCCCGCACTCCATGCGGCGGTTGTTCATGTACGGCTCAGGTTCAGTTTCATACGCCCAGTTGTAGCGTTTTCCCTGCAGCGGGAACGCCAGCGCCGCAGGCATCTGCGTGCGGAAGTCGAAGCGGTAATCTGGGCCGCCCGCTTCTAAAAGCAGCACATTGACGCTGCTATCTTCGGTCAGTCTTGTTGCCAAAACGTTCCCTGCGGATCCGGCTCCGATAATGATGTAATCAAATTCCATTAGTCGTTCCTCAGGTTAAAAGCCAAAATTAAAATACGGACTGAAAACGGGTCATTTCGAGCTGCACAGATTTCACTTGCGTGTAGTTTTGCAGCGTCATCAGGCCATTTTCACGGCCCACACCCGAATGTTTGTAACCGCCCACCGGCATTGCGGCGTCAGATTCGCCCCAGGTATTGATCCAGCAAATGCCCGCTTCAATCTGGTGAATTACGCGGTGCGCGCGGTTAAGATCCTGAGTTACCACACCGGCCGCCAGTCCAAATTCAGTAGCGTTGGCGCGGCGAACCACTTCTTCTTCGCTTTCATAAGTCAGAATCGACATCACTGGCCCGAAGATCTCTTCACGCACAATGGTCATCTCATCGCGGCAGTCGGTGAACACGGTCGGTTCCACCCATGCGCCGTTATCGAAAGCCGCACCGCTCAGACGTTTACCGCCGCACAGCAGGCGCGCACCTTCGCTGATGCCGGATTCAATAAAGCGCATCACGTTGTCGCGATGCGCGAAGCTCACCAGCGGACCGAAGTTGGTATCTGGATGGTTGAGATCGCCGGCCTTAATACGCGCCACGCGCTCAGCGATTTTGGCTTCAAACGCCGCTTGCAAATTAGCTGGGATAAACACGCGCGTGCCGTTGGTGCAAACCTGGCCCGAGCTGTAGAAGTTCGCCATCATCGCGATGTCAGCGGCGAGATCGAGGTCAGCGTCATCGAAAATGATCAGCGGAGATTTGCCGCCCAGCTCCATGGTGACATCTTTCAGCGTCGAACCGGCCGCATTGGCCATCACTTTCTTACCGCTGGCAACGCCGCCGGTGAAGGAGACTTTATCGATGCCCGGATGATCGGTAAGCAGCTGGCCGGTGACCGCGCCGCGACCGTTCAACACGTTGAACACGCCGTTCGGCACGCCCGCTTCAGTATAGATTTCCGCCAGTTTCAGCGCGGTCAGCGGCGTGACTTCGCTGGGTTTGAAGATCATCGCGTTACCGGCGGCCAATGCTGGCGCGGATTTCCACAGCGCGATCTGAATCGGATAGTTCCACGCGCCGATCCCGGCTACCACGCCCAGCGGTTCGCGGCGGGTGTAAACGAACGAGGTATCGCGCAGCGGGATCTGCTGGCCTTCCAGAGAAGGAATCAAGCCCGCGTAGTACTCGAGCACGTCGGCACCGGTGACGATGTCCACGTATTGGGTTTCGCTCAGCGGTTTGCCGGTGTCGAGGGTTTCCAGCGCGGCCAGTTCGTCATTGCGCTCACGCAGAATATCGACCGCACGACGCAGAATGCGTGAACGTTCCATCGCGGTCATCGCCGCCCAGATTTTCTGGCCTTTTTTCGCGGCGGCAACAGCGCGATCAACGTCTGCGCGTTCCGCTTCATGCACGTCGGCCAGCACTTCGCCGTTCGCCGGGTTGATGGTCTGGAATGTGTTACCTGCCGCAGCGGGAACCAACGCGCCATCAATATAAAGGTGTTGCTCGGTGAATCGGGACATGATTTCTCCTTCCTCAGTGATTCTGGTCAGCCAATTGCTGACGAATGAATTGGGTGGTGAGCTGTCTGGCGATAGCCAAATCGAACGGTTTGCCGCTGAGTGCTGCGCGAAGCCACAGGCCATCAATCAATGAAGCGAGGCCATGTGCCGCCAGACGCGCCTTTTCACGCGGGATAACGCGACGAAACTCGGCTGCCAATGTGGAAAACAGGCGCCGGCTGCTCACGCGTTCTAAGCGGCCCAACTGTGGCTGATGCATGCTGCTGGCCCAAAAATCCAGCCAGGCTTTCATTGCGGCGCTGTGCACCTGAGAATCATCAAAGTTGCCTTCCACAATCGCCAGCAGGCGCGCTTCCGTTGTGGCGTCTGCCAGCGGTTTTAACCTTGCTGCTACCGCATCACGTAGCTGACGTGTTACGTCACGCATCGTGGCTTCCAGCAGACCGTTCTTGTCTTTGAAGTAGTGGCTAATGATGCCTGTCGATACGCCAGCACGTCGCGCAATCTGCGCAATGGTGGCATCGTTGATCCCGACTTCGTTGATGGTGCTCAGGGTCGCATCAATCAGTTGCCGACGACGTATCGGCTGCATTCCCACCTTTGGCATAACACTCCAGCTCCACTTCAATCTTAGAACACTATTAAAACTTTTTTTGATTGCACGTTCAATATAAAAAAGAAATTTGTTAGGATGCTGTGCTTGGATTGTTACAAAAACGAAGCGGCGAAGCGAAGGGACTCAGCGGATGCGTATGCACGCGCATCCCACGAAAACCGCATTTTGCCTCGTCGGGATGCCGTTAATGGCGATCTCCGCGAGCTTCTTTGGCACGTACTACAGGAAATTAACCAGAGGTAATCGATGATTAATCCACCTGCCAGTGAAAAAGACAGAATCAATCCTGTGGTGTTTTACACCTCCGCCGGACTGATTCTGACATTTTCACTTGTCACGATTTTTTACAGCGAACTCGCTGCCAGCTGGCTTCTGACCGCCGTTAACTGGGTCACCTCCACGTTTGGCTGGTACTACATGCTCGCTGCCACGCTGTACATCGTGTTCGTCATCTATATGGCGTGTTCGCGCTACGGCGCCATCAAGCTGGGGCCGGAGCAATCTAAACCCGAGTTCAGCTTACTGAGCTGGTCGGCGATGCTGTTTGCCGCCGGCATCGGTATTGACCTGATGTTCTTCTCGGTTGCCGAGCCGGTAACCCAATACATGCAGCCGCCAGAAGGTGCAGGGCAGACCATGGAAGCCGCGCGTCAGGCGATGGTGTGGACGCTGTTCCACTACGGCGTCACCGGCTGGTCGATGTACGCATTAATGGGCATCGCGCTCGGCTACTTCAGCTATCGCTACAACCTGCCGCTCACCATCCGTTCGGCGCTCTATCCGATTTTCGGCAAACGCATTAATGGCCCGATTGGTCACACGGTGGATATCGCTGCGGTGATCGGCACCATCTTTGGTATCGCCACCACGTTGGGAATTGGTGTGGTGCAGTTGAACTACGGCCTCAACGTGCTGTTCGATATTCAGGAAGGTTTCACGGCGCAGGCCGCGCTGATTGTGCTGTCGGTGATCATCGCCACCATCTCAGTAACATCCGGCGTGGATAAAGGCATCCGTATTCTTTCTGAGCTGAACGTCGCGCTGGCGCTGGGCTTAATTCTCTTCGTGCTGTTTATGGGCAAGACCGATTTCCTGCTCAACGCGCTGGTGCTGAACGTTGGTGATTACATCAATCGCTTTATGGGCATGACGTTGAATACCTTTGCCTTCGATCAGCCACGCGAGTGGATGAATAGCTGGACGCTGTTCTTCTGGGCGTGGTGGGTTGCCTGGTCGCCGTTTGTCGGTCTGTTCCTCGCACGTATCTCGCGCGGTCGTACCATTCGTGAGTTCGTGTTGGGTACGCTGATTATCCCGTTCACCTTTACGCTGCTGTGGCTGTCGGTGTTTGGTAACGCGGCGCTGTATGAAATCATTCACGGCGATGCCGGCTTTGCGCAGGAAGTGATGGCGCATGCCGAACGCGGCTTCTATAGCCTGCTGGCGCAGTATCCGGCGTTTAAATTCAGTGCTTCGGTGGCCACCATCACCGGCATGCTGTTCTACGTGACGTCGGCGGATTCCGGTTCGCTGGTGCTGGGTAACTTCACCTCGAAGCTGAAAGACATCAACAGCGATGCACCGAACTGGCTGCGTATCTTCTGGTCGATTGCGATTGGTGTGCTGACGATGGGCATGCTAATGACCAACGGGATTTCTGCCTTGCAGAACGCCACGGTGATCATGGGCTTACCGTTTAGCTTTGTAATCTTCTTTGTGATGGCCGGGCTGTATAAATCCCTGAAGGTGGAAGATCACCGCCGCGCCAGCGCCAGCCGCGACACTGCGCCGTACATTCCGGCCAGTAACGATCGCCTGAGCTGGAAGAAGCGCCTGTCGCGTCTGATGAACTATCCGGGCACGCGTTATACGCAGAAGATGATGGAAGAGGTGCTGTTCCCGGCGATGCAGGATGTGGCGAAAGAGCTGGAGCTGCGCGGTGGACGTGTATCGCTGGAGCGTGCCGAGCCAGAAGAGGGGCAGCCGCTGGGCCACCTTGATCTGCGCGTGTTGCTGGGCGAGGAGCAGGATTTCGTTTATCAAATCTGGCCACAGCAGTATTCGGTACCGGGCTTTACCTATCGCGCACGTAGCGGTAAATCGACCTATTACCGTCTGGAAACCTTCTTGCTGGAAGGCAGCCAGGGCAATGATTTGATGGACTATAACAAAGAGCAGGTGATCATCGATATTCTCGATCAGTACGAACGTCACCTGAACTTTATCCACCTGCATCGTGAAGCGCCGGGCAGCAATATGACCTTCCCGGACGTGTGATCTCAGCCAGGTGCGCCTCGATGCGCACCTGGCACTTTCTCCGATCGCAGCTACACTTTCACGCTGATTAAACGGGGGATGAAATGAAATTAGGCTTTGCTTGTAAGTATTTGGATCAACAGGCTAAACAGCCTTATCCCTTCAAAAGCACCACCCGCACGCGCTTTCTCGGCCTCGATGATGAATCACGCATCACGCTGCTAAACCAACTGGCGCAAAACAATCTGCAAAATCTCACTCTCACGCTTGAAAAGCTGGCCACGCAGCCCGACGCGCTGCGCATGATGCGCATCGGCAGCGATCTATTGCCGCTTTACACGGTGCCGCAAGCGACTCAGCTGTACGGTGAATTATTGCCCGATCTTACGCCGTTACTACGCCGCTGCGGCGAGCTGGCGCGCGCTAATAATATTCGGCTTTCATTCCACCCCGGCCAATATACGGTGCTGGCCTCCGATAATGACGGCGTGGTCGATCGCGCGATTGAGGATGTGGAGTATCACGCCACCTGTGCGGTATTAATGGGTTATGGCCGACAGTTTCAGGATTTCAAAATCAACATCCATATGAACGGCAAAAAAGGCTTTGAGGGATTCCGCGCCGCGTTTCTGCGGCTCACCCCTGAAGCGCGCAATATGCTAACGGTGGAAAATGATGAAATATCCTGTTCGCTGGACGATGTGTTGCAGGCGCGTGAGTTGTGTCCGGTAGTGCTGGATATTCACCATCATTGGGTGAAAGAGAATCACTATATTCAGGCTGATGATGCGCGCATCGTGCTGATAAAAGCGTCGTGGCGCGGTGTGCGGCCAGTTTTGCACTATTCGATTGCGCAGGAAGGTTTGATTCCCGATCACGGTTTCCCGGATCAGCAGGATTTAGCGGTGTCGAAAACCAAACTTCGCGCCCATGCCGATTATTACTTCAATCAAAGCTTAAATGATTGGGCGCTGTCGTTTGATGCCTTCGATATTATGTGCGAAGTGAAGATGAAGAATTTAGCGCGCGACCGTTTGTACGATTATGCAGTCGAGCGCCAGATCATCACGGCGCCGTAATCACAATCGCCACGCGGCGGTTTTGCGCCCGGCCCTGCGGGTTATTGTTGCTGGCAATCGCCGCGCTCATTCCTAAGCCGCGCGTAACGATATTTTCGCGCGGAATTCCCGCGCCTTGCGCCCATTGTGTCGCAACGGCGTTGGCTCTTTTCAACGACAGCTGCTGGTTGTAATCCGCTTTGCCATAATTATCTGTATGACCATCAATACGCACATGCTTAATGCCGGTCGTCGCCAGATTTTTCGCCATTGTCTGAATGGTGTTTTTACTGGCGGGAGTGAGTTCAGATTCGTTGACGCCAAACAGAATTTTGTCCGACAAACCTAATCCCCAACCTTCGCTATTTTGGCTGAAACCGGCATTACGCATCGCTGCGATCTGTTCATCGCTGAAACGTCCCTTTGCCTGGCAACCGACCAGCGCCAGCACACACACCATCAGGAAAATTTTCATCTTCATCTCCGCACCTTACTCTTTCCCTTATTTTTGTACATGTTCGTATCTGCGCGTTCCAGAATCGACTCAACCGTATCGCCGTGCTGCGACCAGGCGTAGCCAATGGTCACCGAGGTGGAAATCGGAGTGCCTTCAGCAATAACAATTTTCTGGCTGATGGCTTTATTAATATCCTGCATCAGCAACTGCAATTGCGCCTCGCTGGCGCGGCTGCTCACCAGCATGGCGAACTCATCGCCGCCTAAACGCGCGACTAAATCCTGTTTATATGCCAATGCGGAAAGGCGCGAACCAATCGCTTTCAGTACTTCATCACCGGCGGCATGGCCCCAGTTATCATTGATGCTTTTAAAGCGATCGCCATCGAGAAACAGCAAAGCAAAGCGCTCTTTCGCCAGTTGCTGATCGAGCAGTTGGGTTAAACGCGCCACAAAGGCGGCGCGATTGGCGAGGCCGGTTAGCGGGTCTTCCAGCGCTTTGGCGGCCAGCGTGCGATTATCGCGGATCAGAGAAGCCTGCAGCGTCTGCATCTCTGTCAGCAACGAGTTGAGGTCATTGGAAAACAGCTGAAATTCGCGCGTCGGGCTTTCCGGGATACGTAAGGAAAAATCACCAGAATGGATCACGTAGTGGATCGAGCTGGTGATATTACGCAACGAGGCAAGTATGCCGCGATGGAGAAATTCACTCAGCAGGAAGGAGATGATTAACACGCACAGCATGCCGCTGGTCAGAATCATCAGCGAATAACGGATGAAATCGGCCGCGCCGGTAACGGTGCCTTCCAGCGTCAGCGTACCGACATTGGCTTCCGAGTGGTTAATATTAACGCTGAGCGGTTTAAGATAAATCCACTCACGTAATAATCGCGGATACCAGCCGGTCTGTTCTTGTCGATCATGCCAGTCAACTAAAACAGTGTGATCGTCAGTCACCAGTTTTGCGGAATCGAACATGCCTTCATTGCCGAGGCGCGCGATTTTATTATGCGCGTCGTAGCTGTCTTCAAATACCGTGGCGGCCGTCAGCGTGGTGCTGAGCGTGGCGGCAATTAATTCCAGATTTCTTTTCTCGTAGCTTTTAATAAACAGCAGGGAAGTCGACGAGAGCAGCAGCCAGCACAGCAATAAAATCACCGCAGAGTTGATGGTGCTAATCTTGCGCAGCTTGTTACGAATCGATGATTTATCATTGAGTGAATTTTCTATTTTCATCTTATTTGCTTCCATTGCGGGACAGCAACAGTACGTCCGGACTCACCTTGACGCCGCTCCTGGCAAGCGAATCAAGGTTGACTGAGAACAGCGTGTGGTCGGGTTTAAAAATCAGGCAGAAGGCGGCGCCAATGGTACATTCCGCATTGTTTTCAGCGAGGGTTAATACCGCCTTACCTTTGAGGTGATTAAAAAGTTCAACCTGTTGTTGCGGCGTCTGATCGCCAAAATAGACCGCATCGCAATGCTGCGTTGCCAGTTCACTTTCGCTGGAGAGATAAACCACGCTAAACGGAACGGCTGAAGGCACACTATTTTGTGGCAATGAGAGATGTTGCGCGGAGGAAAATACGCAGAGTTGTGGCGCGCCGGTTAAACCCGGCCAATGGGTAAAACTAATAATACCGCTGACAATGCGATTGGCTTTATCGTCTTTTATTTCAGCAATTGCTGAGCGAGAAATAAACAGCAGCAGAAATAGGGCAGTTACGACGATTTTGCAGATATGGAGCAGGGAGAGCAGGACGTCGGCTTCCCGATGAAGTTGATGTTTACGTAACATACTGCGTTCCCGAGAGTTCTTCGCATTATTCAGCGCGCAAATAGTAGCACCGCTACGGTTAAAAATGTACCTACAGTTCGTAGGGCCGATATTCATGGCGACTTTTCTCGCAAAATGCTCACCCGAGCATTCCACAAATTTCTGCGATATTTGTAGACGGCATTGCGTGAAATTATTTTATGGATAAACGACCAAAAAGGGCGCACTTCACCAAAGTGTGATCCAGCACACATTTATCGGCCTGATAACTGCTACGCGTTAAAACGGCTTAAATCGCTGATGCCGGATAATTTAGCGACAAAACCGCATCTTTAACGTGGATTTTCATTAGCCGTGCTTACGCATCTGCGCCACGTGCAAACCGCGCGATGAACATGGTTTTCGATTACGAAATAATTCGACATATTTATCGAGGTGAGGCTTTTTCACATTCTGGCAGGATACGCAACATTCAGTACATCCTGGTCACCGTGTCATGCAGTGGTTTTCAAAAAACGCCGTTTTTTTTGCTGTAAAAACCTGTCTGGCCGCCTTTCTGGCACTCTATTTCGCACTCGAACTGAATCTGGATAAACCGGCGTGGGCGGTGACCACGGTGTTGCTCGCGTCACAGCTCTATTCCGCCTCAACCATTTCCAAATCGGTGTTCCGTCTGCTGGGGACACTATTGGGCGGCGTATTCGTCTTCTTTATCTTTCCGCCGACCGTGCAGCATCCGCTGCTGTTCTGTTTCTGCATTTCGTTATGGGTCAGCGTTTGCCTCTATCTGTCACTGCACGACCGCACGCCGAAGAGTTACGTGTTTATGCTGGCCGGTTACAGCGCGGCGATCATGGGTTTTCCGGAAGTCACCACGCCGCTGTCGATCACCAGCACGGTGATTTCGCGTATAGAAGAGATCACGCTCGGCATCGTCTGCAGCAGCCTTGTGCATGCGCTGTTGTTTCCGGTATCGATGCGCAGTCTGCTGGAGCAGAGCGTAAGCCATTGGTATCTCAACGCGCGCAAACTGTGCAGCGATTTGCTTTCCGGCATTCCCAGCGATAGTTCGCCCGAGCGTGACGATATTCTGATTCGCATGGCAACGCATCCGCAGCAGGTGGAAGTGCTGATCACCCACTGCGTTTATGAAGGTGACGCCGCGCGGAGACTGATTCGCCTGGTTAGCGTGCAGTATCAACATCTCTCCTATTTGATCCCGACGCTGACGGCTATCGAGATGCGCCTGCAGCGGCTCTCGATACTGCAAATCGCCTTTCCGGAAAACGTGGCGCAAACCTTTCAGCTATTTCTACAGTGGCTCAATGATGGTGAAGCGGTAGGGGAAACCGGCGGCATCCAGCAGACGTTAAGCGCTTGTCAGGCTGAACTTAACCTCGCCTGGCAAAACGGCGACTTGCCTACTGAAAACTGGCTGCTTTTTACCGGATTAATGGAACGGCTGGCGGATTTTGTCCGTATTGCCGGGGCCTATCAAAGCGTTGGTGGATTGGTGAGCGACCTGTCGGGCGACACCACACTGGCGCGCGGCAAACGCACGCACCGTTTTTTTGATAAAGGGCTAATTCGGCTTTCGGCGTTAACCGCGTTCTGTGCCACCTTCGGTTCCTGCTTGCTGTGGATGGGATCGGGCTGGCGTGATGGCGCATCGGCACCGGTGATGGCGGCGATTCTCTGCTCATTGCTCGCCAGCCAGGATACGCCGCTAACTTCAATGAAGCTGTTTGTACGTGGCGTAATCGTGGCGATCATTATCAGCGTAATTTATGTGGCGCTGCTGCTGCCGCAAGCCACTTCGTTTGAGGCGCTGATGATTTGTCTCGCGCCCGGACTGATGATTCTGGCGCTGATGATCGCGCGGCCCTCGACCAACATGATAGGCCTGAGCGTAGCGATTCAGATCCCCGGCTTTATCGGCCTCGGCCACCATTTAAAACCTGATTTGGTGCTGCTAATCAATAACGCGATTGCCACCATGGCGGGCGTGATGTTTGCGGTAATCATCACCGCCATCATGCGTAACAAACGCCCATCATGGACCGCGCGCCGCGCCGTGCGACAAGGTCTGCGCGAGCTATTGCGCTTTATTAAAGAGACCGAACGAAACGGTTCGTCACTGCTGGGACGGCAACGTTTTATCAGCCTGATGCTGGATAAAGTGAATGTGGTGTTGCCGCGCTTACGGCTCGATCCGCATCCCGATATGCGTTCAGCCGGCATGTTGCTCAAGGAAGTGTGGCTGGGCGTGAATAGCTTTGATTATTACGCGCGCCACAAAGAGCTGCTGCAGCAATATCATCTGGATAGTGGACAGATGTTTCATGAGCTGGCGCTGTTTCTCAAACGCCGCCTGAAGTCACTGCAAACCCCGCCGCATGCGGATTTGCAGGATGAGCTGGATTTACTGTTGCTGAAGCTGGAACAACTGGCGAAGCACGACGAAAGGGTGCTGACGCCGCTGTTTCATCTGTTCAGTATTCGGCTCTATCTTTTCCCGCAACAAGCGTGGCCAGCCGCCACGCCGCGTCAAAGTGAAGTTTTGCAGCGTCAGGCAGCCACTTAGAGTCGTCAGCAATGTTAGCGGCGAGCGCGCAGGCCTGGGTCACTTTTGGTCCGGCGGTCCTCGCGCCGCTAGCGCGGTACCTTCACTTCGCTCGTCTGCCTGACGCACCGGCGGAGACGGGACTTCCCTGTCCCGGCTCCGCCTTTCGCCCGCGTCCTGCGGGCTCTGCTGGCTTCCTCGCTTCGTTCAGCGCTGCGGATTGCCGGCCCAAAAGTGCCCCCGGCCTGCTCCGAACCTTCAATGCGTGTTGTTGAAAACCGCACATTTGCCAGAGGCGCAGACGTGTCAGCGCCCGCACCAGAACTAAAAATGCTTTTTAACAGACAAGCATTACGCCATTCATGGCGACCACTTATTTACAACGCCTCCAGATTCCGCCCGTTGCTGGCGATCACTTGTTTGTACCACCAGAATGATTTTTTGCGGATGCGTTCCAGGCTGCCGTTGCCTTTGTCATCACGATCGACATAAACAAACCCATAACGCTTACTCATTTCGCCGGTCGAGGCCGCCACCAAATCGATGCACCCCCACGTGGTATAACCGATCAGCGGAATACCATCGGCAATCGCTTCGCCCATCGCCTGAATATGCTCCTTGAGATAGCTGATGCGGTAATCGTCGTTAATCTCGCCGTCGGCATTGATTTCATCGTGCGCGCCGAGGCCGTTTTCCACCAGAAACAGCGGCTTCTGGTAGCGGTCATACATCATGTTCATGGTGATACGCAGACCGAGTGGATCGATGCCCCAGCCCCAATCGCTGCGTTTAACATGCGGATTGGTCAGCGATTTCACCACGTTGGCGGCGCTGCTGTTTTGCTCGTTCATCTCTGCCGAGGCGCAGCGTGAGGCGTAATAGCTGAAGGAGACGAAATCAACGGTGTGACGCAGCGTAGCGGCATCTTCCGCTTCCATCGCAATCTCCACGCCTTTCTCGCGGAATACCCGCGCGGCATACGAAGGATAAGCGCCGCGCGCCTGCACATCGATAAAGAACAGGTTTTCGCGATCCTTCTCCAGCGCGGCCCATACATCCTCCGGCTTACATGACCACGGATAGAAGTTGCCACCCGCCAGCATGCAGCCGACCTGGTTTTCCGGGTTAATTTCATGGGCGATTTTGGTCACCAGCGCGCTTGCCACCAGCTCGTGATGCGCCGCCTGATACTTCACCTGCTCCGGGTTTTCGCCCGGTTCAAACACCAAACCTGCACCGGAAAACGGGCTGTGCAGCAGGATATTGATCTCGTTAAAGGTCAGCCAATACTTCACCAGACCGTTGAATTCTTCAAAGCAGGTGCGCGCATAGCGGCTGAAAAATTCGATCATTTTGCGATTGCGCCACGAACCGTATTCGGTCACCAAATGCATCGGTACATCGAAGTGGCACAGCGTCACCAGCGGCGTGATGCCATATTTCTGGCACTCTTCAAACAGGCTGCGATAGAACGCGATGCCTTCCGCGTTAGGCGTCAATTCATCGCCTTGCGGATAAATACGGCTCCAGGCAATAGAGGTACGGAACACGGTAAAACCCATTTCTGCCATTAGCGCGATATCGTCTTTATAGCGACGGTAAAAATCGATGGCGTCATGGCTTGGGTAATATTCATCGCTGCGCAGTTCGAAGCGCTTTTCCAGGCCCAACTTTACCGGCATGCGATGCGCACCGTGGGGGATCATATCCACCGTGGTTAAACCTTTACCGCCCGCCAGATAGCTCCCCTCTGACTGATTAGCGGCTAATGCGCCGCCCCACAAAAATCCCTCTGGAAATGTCACTTCAGACATAAAAACCTCTTTTACACCTTGGATAAATTAACGTTGGCGGGGTTGGCATCATCCGTCACCGGCTTTGGCTGTGCGGGCTCGGTGACCGGGATATCTTCAAAGCCGAGAATCAACGTCAGAATGAAGGAGAGCACCACCGACAGCACCATCACGCCAGCGACCCACACGATGCTCATCGGATTGGTGGGATCGAAAAACTGTACGCTGGTGAACAAGCCTGGTGAGGCCATTGAATGGCTGGCAAGCCCACCAATCCCGGCCACTGCGCCGCAGATAAACCCGCTGATCAGGCTGGCGATCAGCGGACGTTTCAACCTGACCGCCACGCCATACAGCGCCGGTTCAGAAATGCCCGCGACAATCGCCGATGCCGCCGCTGCAAACGCGGTTTGACGCAGTTCAGGGTTCTTGGTTTTGAATGCCACCGCCAGCGAAGAACCGCCTAGCGACAGGTTGGCCCCGATCTCCGACGGCATCACCATGCCTTCTTTGCCGGTTTCGGCGATGGTTTGAATGATGGTGGGGGTAAATACGCGATGCATCCCGGTCATCACCAGCAGCGGCCACAGCGCGCCCATAATCGCCACCGATAACCAGCCAAGATAGCCGTGAATGGTGTAGACCAGCGCGGAAATGCCGCTACCAATCCAAATGCCGAGCGGTCCAATCAGCACAATGGCAATCGGTGCGGCCACCAGCACGATCAGCATCGGCTTGAGGAAGTTCTTGGTAACCGCAGGCGTGATGCGATCAACCCAGTATTCGATATGCGACAGAATCCACGTCATCACTAACGCCGGAATAACCGTGTAGGTGTACTTCACCGCCGTCACTGGAATGTAAGCAAATTCCACCGCCTGGCCTTGTGCGGCTTTCGCCATTAAATCGACAAAGTTGGGATGCACCAGCACACCCGCGATGGCAATCGCCAGCGACATGTTGGTTTTGAATTTCAGCGCGGCGGAGGCGGCCACCATAATCGGCAGGAAGAAGAACGCGCCGTCACCTATCACGTTGAGGATGATCAGTGTGGAAGAGCCTTTCTCCAGCACGCCGCTCATCTCCAGTACCATCGCCAACAGCTTTACCATCGAGCCACCAATAATCGCCGGGATCAACGGTGACATGGTGCCCACCAGCGCATCAAGAATACCGGCACCGATGCTGCGCAAGGTGATTTTGCGTTTCACTGGCGCGGCGCCTTCGCTGTTCGGCGTGCCGAGCTTTAATACTTCCTGATAGGCGAGGTTCACGTTGTTACCAATGATCACCTGACACTGCGTGTCGGTGTGCACCACGCCCATCACGCCGGGAATGGCTTTCAGTGTGGCGTTATCAATGTTTGCGCTGTCTTTCACCACGAAACGCAGGCGCGTCATGCAGTGCGTCACCGCTTCGATATTGTTCAGGCCGCCGAGCGCAGCCACGATGGCGCGCGAGACATCCGCATAATTTTTAGCCATGGATTTTTAATCTCTGATTATTTGGTAGGGGTACAACGGTTTCTGCGTGATTTTTCATCATGAGAAACCGGTTTCACAAAATCATGAAGATGCAATGTAATCCAGGCAAGAAATTTAAAATTTGATAGTGGAAAGTGTGAAGTTGATCGCTTTGAGTAACTGGACGGCTATGCGGTAATGGCAGAAAAATTGCCGCCTATTTCGTGGCTTAGGTACACTGCTGCAATGAGCATGGAAAAAGAGTGAATCATGGCGACGATAATCGAGGTGGCAAAAGTAGCAGGCGTATCCAAAGCGACTGTATCGCGTGTGCTGTCTGGCAACGGCTATGTCAGCCAGGAAAAACGCGAGAAGGTGTATCAGGCGATTGCCGCTACTGATTTCCGCCCTAACTTGCTGGCGCGCAATCTGGCGACCAAATCCAGCCAGACGATTGGGCTAGTGATCACCAATACCCTTTACACCGGCAGCTACTTCAGCGAGTTGATGCAGCACTCTGCGCGCCTGATGGAACAGCAGGGACGTCAGTTGTTGCTGGTGGATGGTAAACACAGCGCCGAAGAGGAGCGTGCGGCCATTCAGTTCCTGCTTGATTTGCGCTGCGATGGCGTGATCATCTATCCGCGTTTTCTCACCACCGATGAAATGGACAGCATCATTGCGCAGCATAAACACCCGATATTGGTGATCAACCGCCGTCTGCGTCAGCACGACAGTTACTGCATTTACTCGGATCAACAGCGCAGCAGCAGCGTCGCGGTGGAGCAGCTGATTGCGCTGGGCCATCGCGACATCGCCTTTATCACCGGTTCACTGGATTCGCCGACCGGCCGCGAACGTCTGGCGGGCTACCACGCGGCGCTGACCAAACATGGCATTGCCGTTGAAGATGCGCTGGTGGTCGAAGGAAAATGGCAGGCGCAAAACGGCATGACAGCGGTGCAACAGTTACTGAAGCAGGGCAGAAATTTCACGGCGCTGGTGGCCAGTAACGATGATATGGCGGTGGGCGCGCTCAAAGCGCTGGCGGCCGCGCAGATTGCGGTGCCTGCACAAGTGGCAGTGATCGGTTTCGATGATATCCCGCTGGCGCCGTTTACCATTCCGGCGTTATCCAGCGTGAAAATGCCGGTAACCGAGATGATTCAGGAAACCATTGAACGCCTGATTTCCATGCTGGATGGCGGCGAAATGCGCAATGACAAAACCTTTGCCGGAGAATTAATTATGCGTGAATCAGTTGGGCCGGGACCGCATCACCCTCAGTGATGAAAAATTGGGGTTTCTGATTCCACTCATTTAGTCACTGATGTTATGTGGAAATTTATTTCTCTATTAACAGGCTGAGGGGAAAACGGGTTCCCCCCGCACCGCAATCCGGTGCGGGCGCGTAATTTTGCCCTGTTTAAACTCTCCTTCAATATCGATACCTAAAGCTTCACGCATATAAGCGTGGCGCGTCCACTCCATATAAAACGGATAATAAAGGCCATCGACCACGCCCTGAAAATCGATATGCTTTTCATCCACCTCATACTGCTTTGCAAACATTTTTATATCCTTATCTGAGAGTTAGGGGAATAAGCAGGGTGGTATACCTCAGAACGCACGTCCGGTAAACGCCGGTTAGTCGGCAGGTGATGATGTTCACAATTTAATGCTAAAAATCATCACCGTTAGCTCCTTCGGATTTTTCAAAGCAACACCTCGGTTAATGCTGTTTTCGCTGCCAGGCGTAGGAGGGTATACCTTGCGAAACCCTTTTTTCGCAGAGCAGGCCAGCATGACCACACATACTCGCATCCGTAAATTCAACACCAAAGAAACCTATCCCAATCAGGCGCTGGATAACGATCTCTGTCAGGCGGTGCGCGCGGGCAATACCGTGTATGTCCGTGGGCAAATTGGCACCGACTTTGCGGGCAACCTGGTAGGATTAGGCGATCCCGCCGCGCAAGCCGAACAGGCGATGAAAAACGTTAAACAGCTACTGGAAGAAGCGGGCAGCGATTTATCGCACATCGTCAAAACCACCACTTACATCATTGATCCCCGCTATCGCGAGCCGGTGTATCAGGTGGTTGGCAAATGGCTGAAAGGTGTGTTCCCGATCTCCACCGGTTTGGTGATTTCCGGTTTAGGTCAGCCGCAATGGTTGATGGAAATCGATGTGATCGCGGTTATTCCTGACGACTGGCAAGCGGAATAAGAGGCGCGAAACGATGACGTTATCCATTGTGGGACGCTGCGACGCAACCGGTCAAATCGGCATTGCCATTAGCTCATCCAGCATTGCGGTAGGCGCACGTTGCCCATGGCTACGCGCGGCAGTGGGCGCAGTATCAACCCAGAACATTACCTTACCCGCGCTAGGCCCGCGCATTCTTGATCGCCTGCAACAAGGCGACATCGCAGAAGCCGCGCTCAGAGCCGGACTCGCCAGCGACGACTATTCCTCTTATCGCCAGGTGACGGTGTTAGCCGCCGATGGCCAAGCGGCCTGCTTTAGCGGCGACAAAACGCTGGGCATTCATAACGCGCAAACCGGTCATCACTGTGTTGCGGCGGGCAATCTGCTGGCTAATCCTGAGGTGATTCCGGCGATGGTAAACGCCTTCGAACAGCATTCCGGTCATTTAGCCGAGCGCTTAATGGCGGCGATGCAAGCGGGCATGCAGGCGGGCGGGGAAGCGGGGCCGGTGCACTCTTCTGCATTGTCGATCGTTGATGATCAGGTGTGGCCGATTGTCGATCTGCGTGTTGACTGGACGGATGGCGAGCCAATTAGCGAACTCGTCCAGTTGTGGCTGGCTTATCAACCGCAAATGAACGATTACGTGACGCGCGCCATTGATCCAACGCAGGCACCCCGTTATGGCGTGCCGGGCGACGAGTAGGAGTTTCCATGTTTACCAGCCGACAACTGCTTGAAAAGCTGGTGGCGTTTGACACCACCAGCCGTGAATCCAACCTGGCATTGATCGATTTCGTCTGGCGTTACCTGAATGATTTGGGTGTAAGCGGTGAGCTAATTCACAACGCGGAACGCAGTAAAGCCAATTTGTATGCACGTCTTGGACCCGCTGGCGATGGCGGCGTGATGCTCTCCGGCCACAGCGATGTGGTGCCGGTGGAGGGACAAAACTGGAGCGTGCCACCGTTCACGCTCACCGAACGTGACGGCAAGTTATACGGGCGCGGCACTGCTGATATGAAAGGTTACATCGCCTGCATGCTGGCGGCAGTGCCCCATTTTCTGGCACAGCCGCTAAAGCAGCCGCTGCATCTGGCAATCTCCTATGACGAAGAGGTCGGCTGCCTGGGCGTGCGCACCTTGCTGGAGGCGCTGTCGCAGCGCCCGGAAAAGCCGTCAATCTGCCTGATTGGTGAACCCACCGAACTGCAACCGGTGCTCGGTCATAAGGGAAAACTGGGTGTGCGCTGCGAAGTGAAGGGCGCGGCTTGCCATTCTGCCTATGCGCCGCAGGGTGTCAATGCCATCGAATATGCTGCGCAGCTTGTTCATCAATTAACGGCGATCGGCGAGCGCCTGGCGCAGACTGAACAACATGACACACGTTTTGATCCCCCTTTTACGACGGTGCAAACCGGCATTATTCGTGGCGGCACTGTATTGAACATTGTGCCCGCTGAATGCGTCTTTGATTTTGAAGTGCGCACCTTGCCCCAGCATGACGCGCAAGCCGTTGCCGCTGAGATCGACACCTTCGCGCAATCAGAGCTGGTGCCGCGTATGCAGTCAATCGCAGCGGATAGCGCGATCCGTTTTTATCCTATCAGTGGCTATCCCGGGTTATTAACCGATGCGCAAAGTGACGCTGCGCGATTGATCGCCTATCTCACTCAATCCAGCGACTTCAGCACGGTAGCCTTTGGCACCGAAGGCGGCTTGTTCCACCAGGCCGGTATTCCCAGCGTGATTTGTGGGCCTGGCAGCATGGCGCAAGGTCATAAACCCGACGAATTCATCAGCATCGCTCAGTTGGATGCCTGTGACGCCATGTTGCAGCGCTTAGCCGCATGGATGAGACAATAATAATGTGACAACGTCACACAAATTGCTTTGGAGAGTTCATGGTCAGTGCAGAAATCACCCGATTGCCACAGCCCGATATGCCGCGCCCAGCAGTGAAAAGCAGCAACATCGCCGTACAGTTAGATGGCGTGCTGAAGAAGTTTGGCGACGCTATCGCGCTGCACAAAATTTCCCTGACTATTGAGGAAGGGGAATTTATTACCCTGCTTGGCCCCTCGGGCTGCGGAAAAACCACGTTGCTCAATTTGATGGCCGGTTTTGCTGAAGCTGATGGCGGCGAGATTTTTATTGATGGCGAATTGGTCACGGAAATCCCCCCTTACCAGCGTGAAATCGGCATCGTGTTCCAGAACTACGCGCTGTTTCCGCATATGACGGTGGAAAAAAATGTGGGTTATGGTCTGCGTATGCGCGGGGTGCCAAAGGCCGAAATCGCGGAGCGCGTTGAGCAAGCATTAGCGTTGGTCAAACTGGCGGGTTACGGCCATCGAAAACCGCGTGAACTCTCCGGCGGACAACAGCAGCGTGTGGCACTGGCGCGTGCGCTGGTGATCCGTCCAAAAGTCTTGTTGCTGGATGAACCATTTTCCGCGCTGGACAAGAATCTGCGTTTATCGATGCAGGTCGAACTGAAAGCCATCCAGCGCAAGTTAGGCGTCACCACGGTGTTTGTCACCCACGATCAGGGCGAAGCGCTTAGCATGAGCGATCGTGTGGTGGTGATGTCGGCGGGGCATGTGCGCCAAATCGGTACACCGGATGAAATCTATCGCCAGCCGCGCGATCCGTTTGTGGCGGGCTTTGTCGGTGACGTCAACATCTTGCCTGGACGTTATGCCGGGCGAGATCACGCTGCGGTGCTTGAGCTGGGCGGCAACGCGCTGCGTCTGCCGGCAGAGCGCGTGCAGGCGAGCGTTGGCGAGCGACTCGATGTGTATGTGCGTCCGGAAAACATTCAATTGGGGCCGCTCTCTTCGCACTGTTTCCTGAGCGCCACGGTGATCACCCATGTGTTTCAGGGCGATCACGTTGATGTGCATCTTGATGTGCCAGCCCTCGGCAGCGCCTCGCTGTTTGCGCGCCAGTCGGGTCTGGAATCCCTAACCCGCTGGCCAGTGGGTAGCGTAGTGGGCATCACCTTTGATGATGAAGGCGTGTGCGCCTTTACCGCCGCTAAGCAAGGATAAAATCCGATGGTGCCTGAAATGATGAACGCGGTAATTGCCCGCCAGCCGGGCGGCGCAGAGGTGTTAACGGTGGTAGAACGTACCGTGCCACAACCTGCGGCGGGTGAAGTATTGATTCGCGTCGCCAGCGCGGGCGTTAATCGTCCTGACATTATGCAGCGTAACGGCATGCCAATCCCACCGGGCAGCTCAGATGTGTTCGGTCTGGAAGTAGCAGGTAACGTGGTGGCGTTAGGTGCAGGGGTTAGTGGTTTCACCACCGGCGACGCGGTAATGGCGCTGCTGAACGGTGGCGGTTATGCCGACTATTGCGTGGCGCGCGCTGAGTTGTGTTTGCCGGTGCCCGATAATCTGCCGTTGGCGCATGCAGCGGGCATCCCCGAAGCGGCATTTACTGTGTGGCACAACCTGTTTGAGCTGGGCCGTTTAGCCCCCGGTGAAACCGTACTGATTCACGGTGCCGCCAGCGGCGTTGGCACCTTTGCCATCCAATGTGCGCACGCCTGTGATGCACGTGTGGTGGCCACCGCAGGCGGTGTCGACAAAATTGCGGCGCTGCAACAGCTTGGCGTCTGGCGCGCCATTGATCGTCATAAAGAGGATTTTGTCGCGGTGATTGCAGCGGAAACCGCAGGGCAAGGCGTGGATGTGGTGCTGGATAACGTGGGTGGTGATTACGTGGCGCGCAATCTTAGCGTATTAGCGCAAGGCGGACGTCATGTAAGCTTGTCATTTATGCAGGGCGCGAAGATCGAGCTCGATCTGCAATTGGTGATGCGTAAAGGACTGAGTTTGACCTCTTCCACGCTGCGCCCCAAAAGTGCTGCTGAAAAGGCGCGCCTGGCGACGTGCATCCGTAAACATCTGCTGCCGCTAATCGTAGCAGGCAAAATCAAACCCATGCTGCATCAAATTTTGCCGCTGGCGCAGGCGGCGGATGCACATCGTATCCTCGAGGCCAACGCCAACATTGGCAAAGTGTTGCTGAGCGTGGATCAGCAGGGAGCGTTGGCATGATGCAACTGTTTTACGCCACCACGTCTGCCTATGTGCGCAAAGTGATGGTGACTGCGCATTGTCTTGGGCTCACGAATGAGATTGAGCTTCTGGATTCGGCGGCGCATCCGGTTGAACGTGATGAGCGCATCGCCATCGTTAATCCGTTAGCCAAAGTGCCCGCACTGCGAACCGAACAAGGGGCATGTCTGTACGACAGCCGCGTGATATGCGAATACCTCAATGCCCGCGCGAAGGGCGACTTAATCCCGTCACAGGGTGATGCGCGCTGGTTGAGTTTGTCGCGCCAGGCATTGGGCGACGGTTTGATCGATGCCGCCTTGCTGGCGCGTTACGAGTACAGTGCCCGCCCATTGGAAAAGCAGTGGCAAGGCTGGGCCGATACTCAGCTGAAAAAAGTCCATGCGGCGCTACGGGAAATTGAGTGTCAGGTTGCGGGTTTTAGTACGCAGCCTGATGACGTGGGTTTGATTGCCATCGGCTGCGCGCTCGGTTATCTCGATTTCCGCTTCGATGTTCTTAACTGGCGGGCAAACCATCCGCTGACTGCCGCGTGGTTCGCCCTGTTCGATGCCCATCCCGCGATGGCCGCCACGCGCCCGCATTGATCGCCATTAATCGTCATTCGGTCACCCTTTCGGGCGACAACGGCACAGTGACTCAGGAGCTCAGATGACACAGCAGATTTTTTTCCTTAACGGCCCGAACGCCAATCTGTACGGCATGGACAAGAACGGCACTTACGGCAGCGAAGGCTTTGCCAGCATTGATGAACGCTGCCAGCGCCGGGCAGCATCACACAACATCGCACTGCAATTTCGCCAAAGCAATCACGAAGGCGTGCTGGTTGACTGGATTCAGGAAGCGCGTCAGCAGGCTGCCGGATTGATCATTAACGCCGCCGGTTTAACCTACACTTCGGTGCCGATTCTCGATGCATTGCTGATGTTTGATGGCCCGATCATCGAAGCGCACATGAGTAACATCTGGAAACGCGAGCCGTTCCGCCATCATTCGCTGGTATCAAAAGCCGCCACTGGCGTGATTGCCGGCTTGGGCGTGATTGGTTACGAACTGGCAATAGATGCGGTAGTTGAGTTGATCAAGGCGAATGCGGCATGAGTATTTTGGTCTTTTACAGCGAGTTTGACAGTTTTGAACAGTGGTCAACGTTGCTCGCATCGCATCTGCCGGGCGTAACGCTTTGCCGGGCGGAAGAGGTGCAAAACGATGATGAGGTGCATTTCGCGTTGGTGTGGAAGCCGCCGCAAGGTTTTTTCGCCCCTTATCGCAACCTGAAACTGCTTATAAATCTGGGCGCGGGCGTTGATTCGCTGGTCGGGCGCGATGATTTGCCGGATATCCCTATTGTTCGTTTGTCTGACCCGCATATGGCGCGGATGATGGCCAGCTTCGTGCTGTTTGCCGTGCTGCGTTATGTGCGTGACATTCCGGCTTTTGAGCGGGCACAACGTGAACGACGCTGGCATTACCTGCATCCGCGTTCGCCGGAAACCGTGCGCGTTGGCGTGCTGGGATTGGGTGAATTGGGCGCGCACGCCGCGCTGGAGCTGGCGCGCCAGGGATTGGATGTGCGCGGCTGGTCACGATCGCAGAAAACCATCGATGGCATTACCTGTAGCAGCGGAATAGACGCGCTGGATGCTTTCCTCGCCAGCAGCAATATTTTGGTAGTGATGCTGCCGCTCACGCCGCAAACCCAGGGCTTACTGAGTGCTGAACGACTGGCACGGTTACCGCACGGCTGCGCGTTTATCAATGTGTCGCGCGGAGCGATTGTTGATCAGGCGGCGTTAACGCAGGCGTTGCAGCGTGGACAGATCGCCGAGGCGACGCTGGATGTGTTTGACCGCGAACCGTTGCCGCCCGAAGATGCGCTGTGGGGTATGGATAATGTATTGATCACGCCGCATCTGGCTTCGGTTGCCATTCCGGCCAGCGCGGCACCGCAGGTCGCCGCGAATATCCAGCGCGCCGCACGCGGCGAAGCGGTATTGCATCAGGTCTTCCCGCAGCAGGGGTATTAACCGCTGGTCGCCATTCATGGCGACCAGGGATCTCACGCCACTCGCACCACTTGCGGATCGAAATAACTCGGTGCCGCCATGCCGGGAATATATTGGTCGGAAATAAACATGCGGCAACGCTCGGCAAAAGCGCTTACCACCCTGGATTGCTGTACCTGCGCCATAGTGGCATAACCCAACTGCATCGCCTTGTTAACCCCCGCCAACCGCACGCGAATCAAGCGTTTACCATCCTGCGACAAATGCGCTTTAGGTCGTACGTTAGCGATACCAAAGCCGACTCCGTTGGCCACCATCGCGCGCACCGTTTCCATACTGCTGGATCGCATCACCACATTCGGCGTCACCCCGGCTTCGCTGAACAAGCCAAGAAAATATTCACGACTCCACGGCATATCCAGCAGCACCATCGGCGCAGCAGCCAGATCCTGCATCGAAACCGCGGACTGTGTGGCGAACGGATGATGCTCGCCCACCATCACGTAGGGCGGCAGTTGCGCCAGCGACTGGAAAGTCACATCGCTGGCGGGAACCAAATCATAGGTGAGGGCGATATCGATATCCGCTGAGCGCAGCTGTTTTAACAGCAACTCATGATTACCTTCCACCAGCGAGATACGCACGCCGGGAAAGGCGCGGCCAAAGCCAAACACCAATTCCGGCGTCAACATTGGCGCTAACGTATCGAGGCAACCAACACGCAGCGGGCCGCGTACGTTGTTCATTGATTCCGATGCAATGGTGTAAAGGTTCGACATCTGTTCGAGGATCAGTTTGGCCTCTTTTAATACCTGATGGCCGATAGCGGTGAGTGAAACGCCCTGGGCATGGTGACGCACAAACAGCTGCACGCCAAGCTCAGACTCAATGTGGGTGATGGCGGCGGAAATTGACGGAGAGGAGACGTGAATACGCTCCGAGGCGCCAATAATGCTGCCCGCTTCACCGGAAGCGACAAAATATTCCAGCTGACGCTGGGTGATGCGACTGAGCATGCAGGTTCTCCTGAGATCGCTGACACGCTCATGTCGCGTCAGTCATTCTAATAAGGTCGATTCAATTCAAGCATTTCTCATGCCAAATTCCGACTCACAGCATAATCACCTGTCCTTGCGCCAGCGACCATTCGCGTCTGCCTCACTCCTGCTTCAGAAAATCCTTGTTAAGCAGGCCACTTTTTTAGCCTCAGAAATCCTGATGCAACAGCGAGGGAAATGCTGTTTTACCCAATCTCACCGCAACGGCATTATCGCTTCAACACCCGAGAGCCGCCTTCGCACTGTTTTAGAGCATTGCGACGCGATGGACCAGACGGTGGTGCAAAGCAGCGACAACAGCCATTTCATTCATTGGGGACAAGAATATGTTGCGTAAGATGGGTGCCTTAACGTTATTGACCACGTGTGTATTGAGCGCAGGGAATGCAGTGGCCGCAGATAAGCTGATTGTCAGCACCTGGGGTGGCAGCTTTAAGGATCTGATTGATCAAACTATCGCCAAGGAGTTCACCAAAGAAACCGGCGTAGAAGTGCAGTTCGTCACCGGCGGCACCATCGATCGTTTGAACAAAGCCAAGCTGGCGGGTGGTTCGCCGGAAACTGACGTCACCTTTACCACCGCGCATGTCGGTTATCTGTATGCCAACAGCGGCCTGTTTGAAAAGCTCGACATGAGCAAAATCCCTAACGCGGTGAATCTGGTACAGCAGGCCAAAGTCAGCCCGTATCACCTTGGCGTGTGGGGCTACGTTTACACCATCGGTTACCGTCCAGATTTAGTGCCGAAGGGTGAAGAATTTACCAGCTGGAACGATCTGTGGCGTCCGGAGCTGAAGAGCTCGATTGCGCTGCCAGATTGGGATCCGAGCCATATCATCGCGGTGTCCGCCAAACTTTCTGGCTCGGATGCAGCGCATTGGGAACAAGGCCAGTCCAGGCTGAAAGCGCTGATCCCGAACATCAAATCCTTCTATACCGATGATGCCAACAGCCAGCAGCTGATCTCCACGGGTGAAACGCCGGTACAGGTGATGCTGTCGATGAACGCCTACAGCATGATTGCAGAAGGCGTCAACATTAAGCTGGCAGTGCCAAAAGAGGGCGCGATTTTGGGCGTCGATACCGTCGGTATCAATAAAGGCAGCAAACATGCGGAACTGGCCTACAAGTTCATAAATATCGCGCTGAAACCGGAAATCCAGCAGGAAGTGGCGAAAATTTATCGCGGCAGCCCAACGGTGACCAATGCGCATATCGATCCAGAACTGGCGAAGCTGCCTGGCATGCTGACCACGCCTGAGCAGTGGAATGCCACCATCAACACCGATCCGCAACTGCGCGCGGAGAAAACCGCCGAGTGGCGTCAGTGGTTCTCTGAAAACATCATGTCACATTGATAAATAGCGGCGGCCGATTGGCCGCCCGGTGAGTTGCAACACTTTATTCAGGCAGCAACGTCTATGACGAAAAAACCGACATTCTTACCCTGGTTCATTATCCCCGCTACGTTCACGGCGCTTGGGCTGGTGGTGGCCATGTTTGCCGTGATGCAGTTTAGCGTGCGGGCCTATATTCCAGGATCGCTAGATGTAGGCGGATTCACGCTGGCGAACTTTAACGGTCTATTCAAGAAAATCTATGCCGATGCGTTTATCAACACGGTGATGCTCAGTGCGAAAACGGCGATTTTTGGGCTGCTGATGAGTTATCCGCTGGCGTATGCGCTGGTGAGAACGCGCACCACTTGGATCAAATCCACCATCTTGATTATCGCCATTACGCCGCTGTTTCTCGGCGAAGTGGTACGGACATATTCTTGGATCATCGTGCTGGGTAATAGCGGCTTCCTCAATAGCTTGCTGCTGGCGGTGGGTCTGATAAACAAGCCGATCCAGTTTATGTTTACCCAAACCGGCGTGGTAGTCGCGCTGGTGCATGTGACCATGCCAATCATGGTGATGATGCTGGCGACTGCGCTGTCGCACATTAATCCTGATTATGAGAAAGCCGCCACCAGTCTGGGGGCAGGGCCGATTCGCACCTTGATGACGGTGACCATTCCGTTGTCGATTCCCGGTATCGTTTCCAGCCTGACCACCGCGTTTGCCTGGACGTTCAGCGCCTTCGCTACGCCGCAGCTGATAGGTGGTGGACGCGTCAGCACCGTGGCTACCATGGTGTATCAACTGGGCTTCTCTTCAATGAATTTTCCGTTTGCCGCTGCGCTCAGCATTGCCGGTTTGATTTTGACCATTCTGCTGTTGATGGCGCTGAAACGTATGAGCCGCTTCCTCCATGCGATGGGAGACCACTGAAATGACCCGATCCCTCAACGACAAATTGATTACCCTGGCGGGACGCTCGCTGGTGATTGCGATTTTGTTGTTCGTGTTGCTGCCAACCATTGTGGTGTTGATCTCTTCCTTCAGCAGCACCTCGGTGCTGTTCTTCCCACCGAAAGGCTGGTCGCTGCGTTGGTTTGAGCGTGCTGTGAACTACGATGACTTCCGCCACGGCTTCTATTCAGGTTTGATTGTGACGGCGTGGGCCTCAACGCTGGGGGTAATTATTGGCGCCACGCTGGCGATTGCCATTGAACGTTACACTTTCCCCTGTAAACAGGTACTGGAAGGCGTGCTGTTGTCACCGTTGTTTATTCCGCACTTCACCATTGGCCTCGGCTTACTGATGCTGGTCTCGCAGTTGGGCATTGGACGCGGTTATTCACTGGTGATCTTCTGCCATGTCGTGCTGGTACTGCCGTTTGTGCTGCGCAGCGTGTATGTGTCGCTGAAAAACCTTGAGCAACGTATTGAAATGGCGGCTGCAAGCCTCGGCGCTTCGCCGTTGCGCGTGGTCTGGACCATAACCGTGCCGTTGATTTTGCCGGGCTTGTTTGGCGGTTGGTTATTTGCCGCAATCCTCTCCTTCAACGAATTTACCGCTTCGCTGTTTATTACCACGCAAGCGACGCAGACCTTGCCGGTGGCAATGTACAACTATGTGCGTGAATTTGCCGACCCAACGCTGGCTGCACTGTCGGTTATTTATATTGCCGTAACTGCGACGATGTTAATTATCGCGAATAAGTTTTTAGGCTTGGGGAGAATATTGAACGTCGAAGCAGGGCATTAATGTATTCGCATGGAATGCTGTGCTTATTGAATAGCACAGCATTTATTAATCTGAATAGTAGTCATCCGGCACCTGATTACTCTTTTCCATGAAAAGATCGGGGTCGATCATCTTTAGGGATCTCACATGTCAGTAGAAAAAATTAATACCGTGGTGGTCGGAGCGGGTCAGGCAGGTATTGCGATGAGTGAACATCTGTCGTTAATGGGCGTGCCACATGTGGTGTTAGAGCGTAGCCGTATTGCTGAACGCTGGCGTTCAGAACGTTGGGATTCATTGGTGGCCAATGGCCCAGCCTGGCACGATCGTTTTCCTTCAATGAAATTCGATAATATTTCCCAGGAAGCGTTCCCACCGAAAGAGCGGATGGCGCAATATTTCGAAGACTACGTAAAAATGCTCGATGCGCCGGTGCGCACCGGCGTGGAAGTCCATTCGGTTGAGCGTCTACCAGAACGTAGCGGTTTTAAGATACTGACGTCGGCCGGTGAATTTGAAGCTGACAATGTGGTGGCGGCTACCGGTCCTTTCCAGAAACCCGCTTTTCCACAGATCGTGCCGGAAAGCGCTGCGCTGCATCAAATCCATTCATCGGCGTATAAAAATCCGCAGCAGCTGCCGCAGGGCGGCGTGCTGGTGGTGGGCGCTGGTGCTTCAGGCTCACAAATTGCGGAAGAGTTGCGTAAATCTGGCCGTGAAGTGACGCTCTCCATCGGCGAACATTACCGTCCGCCACGTTCCTATCGTGACCGCGATTATTGCTGGTGGCTGGGCGCGCTGGGCTTATGGGATGAAGTCAAAATCAAGCCGAAGAAACAGCACGTTGCTTTTGCCGTGAGTGGTTATGAAGGTGGCAAAACGGTCGATTTTCGCCGACTGGCGCACATGGGCATTACGTTGGTGGGGATCACCAAAACCTGGGATAACGGCGTGCTGAGCTTTGCTGAGGGTATAATGGACAATATTGCTGAAGGCGACAAAGCGTATTTCAACGTACTGCGTGATGCCGATGCCTATATTGAACGTAATGGCCTGGACTTACCGCCCGAGCCGCAAGCATGGGAATTATTGCCAGATCCAGAATGTTTAATTAATCCATTATCAGAACTGGATCTACAGGCCGCAGGTATTACCAGCATTATCTGGGCCACCGGTTTTAAATTTGATTTTAGTTGGCTGAAAGTGGATGCCTTTGATGCTAATGGTGCGCCATTCCATAAACGCGGTATTTCCGCCGAACGGGGTATTTACTTCCTTGGCTTGCCCAATCTGGTGAATCGCGCATCATCATTTATTTATGGCGTATGGCACGATGCCAAATATATTGCCGACCATGTGGTTTTACAAAACGCCTACACCGATTATAAAAAGTCGTAAAAATCTCCGTGAGATCGCCATAAATTCGGCCCCTACAAAAGACAATAAAAAAGCCGGACATTGTCCGGCTTGATTCACTTCTGGCGGGAATTACAGCGCCATATCCTGTTTGCCTGATTCAGTACGCGGCTTAGCCTGCGTTGGCGCAACCGTCTGATCACCCATGTTGATGACCGGCGGCTTGGTCAACAGCAGCGTCGCTGCGGTGTTGTCCCAAACTTGCTGCGTCAGCGCGGTGTTGCCGTTAAGCTTCTGACCGAAGCTTGGCACGATAGCGCGGATCTTCTGCTGCCACTCTGGCGAAGCGAACTGCTCTGGGAACAGCTTCTTCATCACGTCGAGCGTAATGGGTGCAGCAGTCGATGCGCCCGGTGACGCGCCCAATAGTGCCGCCAGGGTTTTCTGCTGATCGGTCACGATTTCGGTACCCAGTTTCAGCAAGCCACCTTTTTCGGCATCTTTCTTGATGATCTGCACACGTTGACCCGCCTGAATCAGTTTCCAGTCCTCTTTACGCGCGTTTGGATAGTACTCTTTCAGCGCAGCAAAACGGTCGTCGTCATTCAGCATCACCTGACCAATCAGGTATTTCACCAGGTCGAAGTTGTCGATGCCCACATGCGTCATCGGCATGATGTTGCTGGTGGTGGTCGCGCTCAGCAGATCGAACAGCGAACCGTTTTTCAGGTACTTGGTGGAGAAGGTAGCGAAAGGACCAAACAGCACCACTTTCTTACCGTCGAGGGTACGTGAATCGATGTGTGGAACCGACATCGGTGGCGCACCCACAGAAGCCTGACCGTACACTTTTTCCAGGTGACGATTAGCGATCTCTGGGTTCTCGGTCATCAGGAACGAACCGCCGACCGGGAAGCCGCCGTAGTTATCTGCTTCCGGAATGCCGGTTTTCTGCAGCAGCTTAATCGCGCCGCCGCCAGCACCGATGAACACGTATTTCGCATCAACTGAACGCTTATCGCCGCTCTTCACATCTTTGATGGTGACGTGCCATGAGTTATCACTGTTACGCTTGAAATCAGTGACTTCTGACAAGGTTTCCAGTTTGAAGTTCTGATCTTTCTTCAGGCTACCGATCAGCTGACGGGTGATTTCACCGTAGTTAACATCGGTACCGACTGGCGTCCAGGTTGCCGCAACTTTCTGGTTCGGGTCACGACCTTCCATCACCAGCGGCGCCCATTGCTGGATCTGCTGATGATCGGTAGAGAATTTCATGCCCTGGAACAGGGTGGTTTTCTGCAGCGCATCGTAACGCTTCGTCAGGTACTCGACGTTTTTGTCGCCCCAGACGAAGCTCATGTGCGGCGTCGAGTTAATGAAGGAGTGCGGATCGTGCAACACACCGCGCTGCACCTGCGACGTCCAGAACTGGCGCGAAATCATGAAGGATTCGTTAATTTCCAGCGCTTTGCTAACGTCGATTGAACCGTCTGCACGCTCAGGCGTGTAGTTCAGCTCCATGTTAGCAGAGTGACCCGTACCGGCATTGTTCCAGCCGTTGGACGATTCCAGCGCGACGCCGTCCAGCTTCTCAACCATCAGCTGTTTCCAGCCCGGTTGCAGCTCTTGCAGCCAGGTGCCGAGCGAGGCGCTCATGATGCCGCCGCCAATCAGCAGAACGTCAGTTTTTTCTGGTGCGTCTTCAGCGCGAACCGCTGAAGAGACAAGCAGCGCTGCCAGCGATAGGGCAGACACGATCTTTTTGGTGTGAGTCATTCCAGTCCTACTTATTATGCAATGCAGGTGAACGTTAAAAATTCGGTTTGCACATTAAGAGATTGTTACGGAATGATTAACTTGTTTTTAGTTAATAAAGTATTGGTGTTAATTAATTAACTTAAAAAAATAAAATAGCGTGAAATATAAGCAGAAGGGGGAATTAATCGGAGATAAACCGCTTAAGCTGCGCGGTTATTCTTTATATCGGTAGACGCGACTTAGGTCAAATAAAACTCCTGCTATTTTACGCACATTGCGTAGCGGCGCGATTCATCGCGCAATCAATTGCGCCGCTACAAAGCGTGCGCGAAGTTTTTGCTGTTCATGGCGACCAACTTAGCTACTGCACATTTCATAAAACATCACTTCACGAAGCGTGTTCGTTCCTCGCGCACAAACTGATTTACCCTAACGTCTCTAATGACTTGTTTTACTTTTCGCGTGGGCAACGGCATGGCTAACAAAACACTGTATGAAAAACTGATCGATCAGCATTTGGTTCGTAAGTTAGATGATGAAGGGCATGTGCTGCTCTATATTGATCGCTCGATTCTCAATGAATACACCAGCCCGCAGGCGTTTAGCGGCCTGCGCGATCACCAGCGTCTTGTGCGCAATCCGGGCACCATTTTGCTGAATGTCGATCACGTTAACCCAACGCGCCCCGAGCGTGATGAGGCGATGACCGACGCGGGCGGACAGTTACAAGTCGATTACTTCCGCCAGAACGCCGCGCATTTTGGCATCGAACTGTTCGATGTGCTTGACCCGCGACAAGGCATCGAACACGTCGTCGCACACGAGCAAGGCCTGGTAATGCCCGGTATGGTGATTGCCGCAGGCGACAGCCATACCACCACTTACGGCGCGTTTGGCGCGCTCGGTTTCGGCATCGGCACCTCGGAAATCGAGCACCTGCTGGCGACGCAAACCCTGATTTATCGCACCCTTAAAACCATGCTGGTGACGGTAAGCGGTGAGCTGCCGTTTGGGTGTTCGGCGAAGGACATCATCATGGCGCTGATCGAGCAGATTGGCGCATCAGGCGCGACCGGATTTGCCATTGAATTTGCCGGTGTTGCCATCGAAGCGCTGAGCATGGAAGGGCGCATGACACTGTGCAACATGGCAGTGGAAGCCGGTGCACGCGGTGCGATAATCGCACCGGATGAAAAAGTGTTTGCCTATATCGCCGGCAAACCGCAAATGCCGACCGGCGAGTTGTGGCAGCAGGCCGTTGCGGAGTGGCGCGATTTACGCAGCGATGTGGACGCGCGTTTCGATAGCCGCATCGCCATCAACTGCAGCGATCTTGAACCCAAAGTGACATGGGGAATCAGCCCGGATCAAGCCAGTGCCATTACCGGCCACGTGCCCGACCCGGCGCAGGAAACAGATGCGGTGAAACAGCAGACGCTGCGGAGCGCGCTGCAATATATGGGGCTGGAACCCGGCACGCCGTTGGCGGAGATCGCCATCACGCATGCCTTTATTGGTTCCTGCACCAACGGGCGCATTGAAGATCTGCGCGCTGCCGCCGCGATTATCGACGGACACAAAATCGCCCCGCACGTGCGTGGCATTATCGTGCCGGGATCGACGCAGGTGCGTCAGCAAGCAGAAGCGGAAGGGTTAGCCGCGATTTTCGTCAACGCCGGTTTTGAATGGCGTCAATCGGGCTGCTCAATGTGCCTGGCGATGAACGAAGATGTGTTAGCGCCCGGCGATCGCTGTGCGTCCGGCACCAATCGCAATTTCCCTGGCCGCCAGGGCGCGGGTGCGCGCACGCACTTAATGAGCCCGGCGATGGTCGCCGCCGCCGCGATTGCCGGCCATCTGGTTGATGTCCGCAAATTCATGACTGCAGAGGTTTAAGATGGAAGCATTTAACAACATGACGGGCACGCTGGCGCCATTACCGGCGGCCAATATTGATACCGATGTGATCATGCCAAAGCAGTTTCTCAAAGGCATCGATCGTAAGAATTTGGATCGCGGTGTGTTCTTCGACCTGCGCTTCCTGCCCGACGGCCGCCCAAATCCCGCTTTCATTCTGAATCAAGCCGGTTGGGAAAACGCCACCTTCTTACTGGTGGGCGCCAATTTCGGCTGTGGATCCAGCCGCGAACATGCAGTTTGGGGACTTAATCAGCTCGGCATCCGCGCCATTATCGGCACCAGTTTTGCCGGCATCTTCGACGATAACTGCCAGCGCAATGGCGTTTTGACGCTGACGTTAAGCGAAGAGGATTATCAGCGCCTAAGCGAGGTTGCGAACAATGCCGCCAGTAATCGCATTACCGTGTCGCTGGAACAACAGGCAATCCTCTTTAATAATCAACGCATTGCCTTTTCGATCAGTGCCTTAAAACGCGAGATGTTATTGGGCGGCGGCAGCGCGGTGGACTGGACGTTGCAGTACGAATCCGACATTACACAGTTTGAAGCGCAGCATTTTGCTCAGCGTCCGTGGCTGAAGCGCGATCAAATCCAACAGGACGCACCAGCATGAGTGAGATTACGCCACGCGGTGATTCACCCTTTATCAGCGGCTTTACGCTGAGCGATGTGCGTCTGGCGAACGGCGTGACGCTGCGCGTTGCGATGGGCGGCGAAGGTCCGCCACTGCTGATGCTGCACGGACATCCGCAAAATCATCTGGCGTGGCGCAAAATTGCACCGCAGCTGGCGCAGCAGTATCGCGTAATCCTGCCGGATCTGCGCGGTTACGGCGACAGCGACAAGCCGCCGAGTGATGAGGCGCATCGCACTTACTCGAAACGGGTGATGGCGCAGGATATCAGCCTGTTAATCGAGGCGTTGGGATTAGAGCGCGTGGTGTTTGTCGGGCACGATCGCGGTGCACGCGTGGGCCATCGACTGGCGCTCGATCATCCAGAAAAACTCTCCTGCTGCGTGTTTGTTGATATTGCGCCGACCGCGACCATGTACGCGTTAACCAACAAAGCCTTTGCCACGCGCTATTTCTGGTGGTTCTTCCTGATTCAACCTTATCCATTACCTGAAATCCTGATCGGCCACGATCCGGCATTATTCCTGCGTAAACACATTGATGGGCAATTAAAAACGCCGGGCGCCACCGAGGAGGTCATATTCAACGATTACCTGCGCTGTTATCAAAATAAAGAGATGATTCACGCGGTATGCGAAGATTATCGCGCCGCGGCGACGATTGATTTAGACGATGATGCGCAGGACAGCGCTAAACGCATTGAAGCGCCGCTTCTGTTGTTATGGGGAGAAAAGGGCACGGTTGGCCAGTTATATAACGTGGTGGAAACCTGGCGGGATAAAGCGCGCAATATTCAGGGCAACGCATTACCTTGCGGTCATTCACCGCATGAGGAAGTGCCTGAACTGTTTTTAAGTCAGCTTCAGCGCTTTCTGGATTCTGTGTTATAACCGGCTAAATTTCGCTAACGCCGTGATGGTGATGAAAATACTGCTTGCCGGAAAAAGTTATCAGAAGCCGCTTCAGGGTTGGCCGTCAGTCGAAGATCTGTATGTCTTTATCAGCGTAGCGCGCTATGAAGGTTTTGGCCGCGCTGCGATTGAGCTCGGCCAGTCGCCATCCTACATCAGCAAGCGGATTGCCATCCTCGAAAAGCAGTTGGAAACCCGGCTGTTTTTCCGCACCAACCGCGTGATGCGCCTGACGCCAGAAGGTGAAAAGGCGCTGGAAGGTGCGTTGCACGTGGTGCACGAAATGGATTCCTTCCTGAATAACTTTCAGCAGTGGCGCGGCGAATTAACCGGCGATTTGACTGTGGCCTGTTCATTTGGCTTTGGCCAGGATTATTTGTCCGATGCGATTGCCGAATTTATGACGCGTCATCCGTCACTGAACATCAAATTGATGCTCAGCGATCGCGATATTGATTTATTGCAGTCAGGCACTGACGTCGATATTCGGGTGGGTGATGATGTGAATCACGCCTACATTGCGCGAAAATTAGCCGCCAATCGGCGTATTCTTTGTGCTACGGCAGATTATTTAGCCCGGTCACGTCCGCTGGAGACGCTGGATGATTTAATCGATCACAGCTGTCTTATTATTAATGAAAATAATAATACCTTTGGGCATTGGACGTTAACCGATGGCGAAAATAAAATCGTTTGTCGCCTGAATAGCCATTACTCATCGAATAGCGGAAAAGTGATTCTGAATTGGGCATTAAAATCGCACGGGATTGCGTTGCGTTCTGTGTGGGATGTGGCGCCGTATTTAAGCGAAAACCAATTGCTGCACGTATTACCGCAATGGTATCAGGAAGCGAATATCTGGGCGGTTTACACGCAGCGTGCTTCTGAATCGCCGCGCATTAAAGTGTTTATTGATTTTCTTGTTGACTATTTTGCAGAAAAAAGCCTGCCGATGATGAAGGGTAAATTATAAATACCCTAAATAATTCGAGTTGCAGGAAGGCGGCAAGTATGTGAATCCCAGGAGCTTACATTAGTAAGTGACTGGGGTGAACATGCGCGGCCAACGCTCCTGCAACTTGAAGTATGACGGGTATTAGCATTAGCCATAAGCCACTTTGCTATTGATATGATACAACGTTGCGGTAGCGGCCATGACGTGCTGACCATCGTGCGCCGGTTCGTGGGATTCCACTTCGGTGATGTGATAACCCACCGCACCGGCAGCAGCGGCTTTCTGCACAAAGGCGTCATTCAGCTCTTCCATTGAAGTCGCCCAGCTCACCGAAGTAAAGCCTACCGGATGAATCAATGAAAGTTCGCGATGAGTTAAATCGCCGCGAATTAAAACCGGTTTAACAGATTGCGGTGTGAAAATAGATATTACGTCATTAATTAATTGTTTCATGGCGATACTCCTCGCAAATAATAACTGAGCCAATGGCCGCAGCTAATAATCTTTCAATTGTTGGTAATGTGCTGACACCCTAAATGTTTACGGCGAGTGATGATTGCCGGTGAAGTTAATAAACACCTTTTCAGGTTAAGCGTTTTAGCTTTAATTGCTAATTAGATGTTAAGAAAGATTCAGCCACAACTCACTCAACCTTACGCGACTATTTTTGCATCTGGTTACATTTGGTGTGTTAACCCTAACAGTCGACAGGAGGTTGAATATAACGCCTGAACAGTAGCGGCGCGATTTATCGCGCAATGAACTGCGCCGCTACGATACCTGCGCTTTATGTCATCGGCAGATTAAAATTCGCGCTGCCCGCCCAATTCAATGACCCGATTCGGCGGGATATTGAATTGCTCATGTGCGCGCTGCGCATTGCGCTGGCAGAAGTGGAAAATACCGCCTTTAATGCGCATCAAACCTTTTCTCTTCTTCATCACCAGCGTGTCGTGCGAGGTGAAGAACGAGGCTTCATTGACGGTACAACCCAATCCTTCCAGTCCGCACAAATGCAGGATCTCGGCCATCGATGGCGTCTCGCGCCAGCCGTAAGAGGCGGTCACTTGCCAGAAGGTTGGCGACAATTGAGTGATGCTCAGACGCTTCTGGTTGTAGACGCGCGGGATATCGGTGGTGCGAATATGCAGCAGCACTACACGTTTATGCAGCACGCGGTTGTGTTTAAGGTTATGTAGCAGCGCCTGCGGAATCTCATGCTCTTTACGTGAGAGGAAGATTGCGGTGCCCGGCACACGACTGGGCGGATGGGTTTCCAGCGATCGCACCAGCGCCTGCAGGCTCTCAGGATCGTTATTCAACTTGCGGATTAGGCGATTACGCTCGCTGCTCCAAATGAGCATCAATCCCATCATGCTCAGCGCCAGCAGCACCGGCACCCAACCACCGGACAGCAATTTCATCAGGTTAGCGCTGAACAGCGGCACATCAATGCTTAACATACACAGCAGGAAAACCAACGCCACCGGCAGCGGCCACTTCCAGTTACGCAGCGCTACCACGCCCGCCAGACAAGCGGTGATCACCATGGTGCCGGTCACCACAATGCCGTACGCCGAAGAGAGCGCCGAAGATTGTCGGAACGCCAGCACAATCACCGTCACCGCGACAAACAGCAGCCAGTTCACCACCGGAATATAGATCTGACCGGACTCCGTGTGCGAGGTGAAGATGATGCGCATCGGCGGCAGAAATCCCTGACGGATCGCCTGATGCGTCAGCGTATACACGCCGGTAATCACCGACTGCGCGGCGATCACCGTGGCCAGCGTTGACAGCACAATCAGCGGGATCTGTCCCCAACCCGGCGCGAGATTAAAGAACGGGTTATTGAGGGCCTGCGCATCGGCAATGACCAGCGCGCCCTGCCCAAAGTAGTTAAGCAACAGCGCGGGCATGGCGATCACCAGCCAGGCCATGCGAATCGGCGCTTTGCCCAGATGTCCCATATCGGCGTACAGCGCCTCCGCGCCGGTCACCGCCAGCACCACCATGCCCAGCGCGGCAAACGAAAGCGCTTTGTGGCTAAGCAGGAACGTCAGCGCATAGGAGGGATTCAGCGCGTAAAGTACTTCAGGATTAAGCAGGATGCCGCGAATGCCTAACAGGGCAATCGACACAAACCAGACAAACATCACCGGGCCGAAAATCTTACTGACCTTCTCGGTGCCGTGTTTTTGAATCATAAACAGCAGCGTGAGAATCGCCACTGCCAGCGGCACCACATATTTATCCAGCTCAGGTGACACCACTTCAATACCTTCGATCGCCGACAGTACCGAAATCGCCGGCGTAATCACGCCATCGCCGTAGAAGAACGCGCCGCCAATCAAGCCCGCTAATACAATGATGTGCGAGGCTTTCGGCCCGACATACTGGCGTGCCAGCGACATCAGCGTTAATACGCCGCCTTCGCCATCATGATCGGCGCGCATCACAAAGCAGACGTATTTCAGCGTCACGATCAGCGTCAGCGCCCAGAAAATCAGCGACAAAAATCCCATCACTGCGGTGGTGGAGACGGCGCCATTAGGCAAAATGGAGAGGCACTCTTTAAGGGTATAAAGCGGGCTGGTGCCGATATCCCCAAACACGATCCCTGCGGCCGCCAGCATGCCAGCAGGCAAGGACTGTTTTTCACTTTGACTCATAGATTTCCTGTGGTTTCTCAGGGTTGAGGCTATTGAGGGCGAACATACCTGTTTGCGACCGAAGCGAACAGTGGCAGGCGAATTTACGTACAGCATTTTTACGCGTAACGCCGATATTTTTACACCATTTTTATATCGCGCTCATTTTTCACGCTGAGCGTAGTGGAATATTTGACTGCGCACTGAGGCCCAAATATCACATTTAAACATATATAAACCAATGCTCACTGGAGCGGTTTTACCCGCAGGAAAGCACAGGGCATTTATTCATCATTTACCCACGCGAGCATAGATTCGAGCCAGCTAAATGCACAGTTTTTCCTGTAACGAACCGGTGGGTTAAAAAATATGAATACAGTACTCATAACGGGTGCAACTGGATTTTTGGGCGGTGCGGTCGCGGTTAATCTGCTCAAGAAAAGTGATCATTACCGACTACTTTTATTAGTGCGGGCTAATAGTCAAGCTGCAGGATTAGAGCGAATTAAGGAAAACCTGCTTAAATTTGGCGTTGAAGCCGGTCAATTAAACAGGCTCACCCACGAGAACATCTTAATAGGCGATCTTGCTGAGCCGGAACGGTTTATTGACGATGCGCGCTTGACCAAGGTTACGCATGTGCTTAACTGCGCCGCTGTCGCCTCGTTTGGCGCGAATCCCCTGATCTGGAAAGTCAATGTAGAAGGCACCTTCGCATTTGCCAGTCGCATGGCGCGGGTGAAAGGACTCAAGCGTTTTGTGCATGTCGGTACCGCTATGTCGTGTGCGCCCGAAGCCAATTCGCTGGTGGTAGAAAGTGAGTTGAATACGCTGCGCGAACAACACGTTGTGGAATATACGTGGAGTAAAGCGACGGTTGAAAGAATGATGAGCGAAATGTTACCTAATCTGCCCTTAGTCATTGCGCGACCATCCATTGTGGTGGGGCATTCGGACTGTGGCTGTGCGCCGTCGCCAAGCATTTTTTGGGTATTTCGTATGGTGCTTACGTTAGGCAAATTTATGTGTGAGCTGAATGACCGTATTGATGTGGTGCCGGTCGATTACTGTGCCGATGCGCTGGAGTTGTTATTGACGGCTCCCAACGTGGAGAAAACGATTATTCATATTTCAGCGGGTGAAAATAGCAGCGTCACGTTTGCTGAGATTGATCAGGCGATGGCACAAGCCTCGGGACACGTTGCGGTGGCCGAAACGTATCAGAAAGTGAATTACCGTGAACTGGCAGCGAGCAGGAGCTCATTTTCTTCGCTGTTTGGTCCCTGTAATGAACGCATCTTATTACGCGCCATGAATCTGTATGGACATTTTTCAAAACTGAATGTGGTGTTCAGCAATGAAAAATTGCTGGAGCTGGGTATGCCGCCATCGTCAAAGTTTACTGACTATTTGCATCATTGTGTCGCTTCAACGCGTAATGCAACTATTGCGGAGCTGATGGAGGTCGATTTTAAATAAGCTGAAACTGCGCAGTTAATATCTGCGCAGTTTTCGCCGAATTACCAGCCTTTAATAATATCGCCTTTGTAGATCTCGTTGGCTTTATCCAGCACTTCCTGTGACTGGAAGGCTTGTTTCAGCTTCTGCACGTTGGCGCTGTCTTTATTATCTTCACGCGCCACAATCGCATTCACATAAGGCGAGGCTTTGCCTTCCATAAACATGCCGTCACGCGAGGCAGAGAGATTAACCAGCGCGGCGAAGTTGTTGTTGATGATCGAAAGATAAACCTGCGGATCGTCCAGCGTACGCGCCAGCTGCGGTGTATCCACCTCAACAATTTTCAGCTTCTTCGGATTGTCGGTGATATCCAGCGTGGTTGGCAGCAGGCCCGCTTCCGGTTTCACTTTGATCAAGCCCTGCGCCTGCAACAGCAGCAGGCTGCGGCCGAGCGTGGTGGCTTCGTTGGAGAGGGTCACGGTGGCGCCGTCAGGCAACGCTTTCAGCGTTTTAATCTTGCGCGAGTAGCCTGCAATCGGGAACACAAAGGTGTTGGTGACCACGGCGAAGTGGTAGCCGCGCTCTTTGGATTGCATCTCCAGATAAGGCAGGCTCTGGAAGGCGTTGGCATCGACATCTTTGTTGAACAGCGCTTCATTCGGCTGCACATAATCATTGAAGGCCACCACATCGACATCTAGCTGATATTTGTCGTGCGCCACTTGCTTCACGGTATCCCACAGCGCCTGGTCTGGTCCGGTATTAATGGCCACTTTGATTTGATTTTCATCGTCTTTGTTGCAGC
The DNA here is from genome assembly GCF_040255075.1 of Pantoea sp. BJ2. Classification (NCBI taxonomy): domain Bacteria; kingdom Pseudomonadati; phylum Pseudomonadota; class Gammaproteobacteria; order Enterobacterales; family Erwiniaceae; genus Pantoea; species Pantoea sp. BJ2. The sequence goes on along the minus strand of NZ_CP158293.1, from coordinate 479,593 downwards.
CACTAAGCAGCGCCACGGATGCAGCCAGCAGCGTCGTGAGTAAAATTTTCTTCATTGCGCGGATTCCCTTTAAACGTAGGGAACGGACTATAATGGATGTTTAGACGTCTGTACATCCATTCGCAGCGCGTTTGCTTACAATTCGTTCAGGAGAGAGACTTTTGCAAGCAGGCAATATATTTCTCGCCCGACTGCATCACGATCCGCTGCGCGTCTGCGACAATTTCTCGCTGCTCGAACGCGCCGTATAAGCGCGAAAATTTTAGCGCCGCCAGCCGACGCATAATATCGCTGACTGCCGCCGCCGGTAACGGCAGCATATTTGGATAGCTCCACATAAATGACACCGCATTCGCGCCAGGCGCGACTTGCACGATATCGCCACTCAACAGCACGCCGTCATCGTGCGTCCAATGCAATACGCATCCGCCAGCAAAATGTCCGCCAAGACGAACCAGTTTCACTTCCGGCACAATTTCCAGCTCGTCATTTTGCCAAAGATGAATATGCGGGCTGTCGCGCATAATCCATTGGCTATCGTTAGCATGCAGATAGATCGGCGCGTCGAATGCCGCTGCCCAATCCTGCATGGTGCTGTAATAGTGCGGATGTGAGATAGCGATGGCGTGAATACCGCCGAGCGCGGTAATAATCGCTTTGGTGGCATCATCGAAATTAGCGATGCAATCCCACAGAATATTGCCGTGCGGCGTTTGCAGCAGAAACGCGCGTTGATTAATAGCAAAGCTGGGCACGGTTTGCAGACTGAACACGTTGGCAGCGTGCTGCTGCCATTTATTGCAGTGTGTGGCTTGCAGGCTATGCAGTGAAGTCCATTTTTGCCCGCTGGCCGGCACAAACTGTCGTTCATCTTCACATATTTTACAGTGTTCGATTTGACTCTGTTGCTCATCGTAAGATGTGCCGCAGGCGGTGCAGACTTTGATCATCATGAATTCCTCTCGTCTATTTGAGATTCATTCTAGAAGCCGAAATCAGGACGCGCGCAGATCATTACAGATTGTATTGAGGACGTTGCACCGCATTTGGGGTGGAAGAGGAAAGTGGGCGTAAATACTGGCATTGTGAAGTTAAAGTTGCGGCTGCAACTGATAAATCCACGCCGTGATCAGCTCGCCATTGCTGGTGGTGACATCAACTTCCACGCGATCGTAGCCATCTTCAAACTCATCGAGCATCGGCCAATGTGGATCGAGCTTGTCAGACATAAACAGATAACCCGGTACGCGCGGGCCATTGTCCTGCAACACAATGCCGGGGAAATCTGCTGCTGCGCCCCAGCCGCGTTCATAAAAGGTGCCTGAAACCGTTCCCGCCAGCCATTCGCCACCGATGTTTTCCAGAATATGCGCATTTGAATGGCCGGGCTGGAGCGTACCGTAAACAAATAAACGTTTCATTTTCCCTCATAAAATCAAGCAAAAGGGTTACTTTAACTCTCGGCGTTAGCGATGTCATCAACCGCCCATTATGCGATGTGCGTTGCCGTAAAAGTGACTATTCTGAAGGACCCGCGATGAGAGGTAAAAGATCAATGTTGAATAGTTCGAGCATTTGTCGCTGCAATATAAAACGCTATCCGCAATCCGCTCAGTTTGATGGCAAAAGGTTTAACAATAAGATCCCACGCCAGCAGTTAGGATTAACTGAGTTCGCCAAACTATTCTGGGATTTTGCCTTTAATAAACCGAAAAACACCGCACCTGAATCTGCATTGCCGTTAATCAAACTCGACGCGCAGCAACTTGATGCGGCGGCGGATAACAGCGTATTTCGTCTTGGTCACTCTTCATTGCTGTTTAAAATGCAGGGCAAATATTGGCTGACCGATCCGGTATTTACGCAGCGCGCTTCGCCCTTTACGTGGTTTGGTCCCAAACGGTTCCAGCCTGTGCCGATTGCGCTTGAAGATTTGCCGCCCATTGAAGGGATCATTCTTTCGCATGATCATTACGATCATCTGGATTATCACACCATTTTGCAGCTCAAAGATCGCGTGCGCTATTTCCTGACGCCGCTGGGTGTCGGTGATTTACTGATATCCTGGGGCGTTGCGCCGGAAAAAATCACTCAGCTAGATTGGTGGGAATCAAAGAATATCGGCGGTATTCATTTTGTCGCCACGCCATCACAGCATTTTTCTGGCCGTGGCATGTTCGACAGTAATAAGCGGCTGTGGTGCTCATGGAGCATTATCAGCGATGATTTCCGCCTGTTCTATGGCGGGGATTCCGGTTATTTCGATGGTTTCAAACAGATCGGTAATAAATTCGGCCCGTTCGATATGGCCTTCCTGGAAAACGGTGCGTATGACCGCCGCTGGGCCGATATTCATATGCTGCCACAAGACACCATCAAAGCCTTTATTGACCTTAACGCGAAATGGCTGTTCCCGATTCACAATGCCGCTTTCGATTTAGCGTTTCATGCATGGAATGATCCGCTTAATCAAATAGTGACGCTGGCGCAGGAACAGCAGATTAATGTGTCGATGCCACAACTCGGGCAAGGCGTGCAATTTTTGCAGCCGCAGCAAGAGAAAAAGTGGTGGTAAATGATGCCCGATTGCCAGGCAATCGGGTTATCCGGTTATTTCGTCATAAAGGTTACGCAGGCGCGTGCGTAGAAATAGCACCGCTTTGTGCTTGCGCGATAATAACGTCTGCACGCTGCTGCCGCTCTCTTGCGCCAGCTGGTTAAAGCTGTAGCCGAGCAGTTCGGTTTTCTCGAATACCTCGCGCTGCGCGTCAGGTAATTCGGCTAAGGCTTCTTCCAGTTCTTCCCACAGCAGCGTTTTCAGATACTCATCTTCTGGCGTCTGCGGCACGCCAAATAAAGTCTCTGCCAACTCATCTTCCGGAAAATCCTGCTCTTCGCGACCACCAAAATAATCAGCGAGCGGCAGCTCACGTTTTTTCCGCGCCCGGTCGGTCATTTCATTGCGTGCCGCCCGGAACAGCCAGGCGGCGACATTCTCCACCGGCTGTTCCACCTGCATCAGCTTATAAGTGACTTCCTGCAAGATATCGTCGGCATCTTCACGTACCGCGGTTCGCCCGCGAATGAACGCATTTAGCTTAGTGCGGCAGGCGGTGATTGCCGACATCGGCAGTGAATCCTGCGCCATCACGCTTACCCGGCGTCGCTGGATTTGGGCGGATTATTCTCTGGCTGCGGACGCGTTTCACCTCGCTCATCACGACGACCATGCCAGTCGCAACGATCGTGATGACCACGATGACCAAAGCGATTGCGGCGATGCTGCATAAACTCTTCGCGCTGTTCTGGCGTCATCTGCATCCAGCGCTCGTGCATGCGGCGACGCGCCATGCCGAACATGCCCGGACGGAATCCCAAACCGCCAAACAAGATGCGGCACAACGCCAGCAAGCCCAGCGCCTGCCAGAAACCGATGCTTTTCACACCGATGATGCCCGGCAGCAACGCATTCCACAGCGACATCACCAACAAGCCCAGCGCGGCGATAATCACCGCGCCCATCAGCAGCGGTTTCGCCAGGCGATGACCGCCAAAATGCTCCCGATGACCGTGTCTGTGCATATCAAAATCTCTCATTGTTTTGTCCTCATGACATTAACGGATAACTGCTGGTGATGAGGTAGACGAATGAGCAGTGAGAATATTGCTAAAAAAACGTAAAAAAGAAAAAGGCCGCCGGATGGCAGCCTCGCGTTATGATTTTTTACTGCTGAATCAGCGCCTGGCTTTATCGCGGCGTGGACGAATAACAATATCTGCAATCTGCGTATCTTCCGGACTATCCACAATAAACCGCACGGCGCGCGCCACCGAACTCGCATCGAGATACTCCTGCGGATTGATCGGCGCATGGTTACCCGCGCGGGCACGCGAGGCTTGATTCATCGGCGTATCGGTTGGGCCGGGCGCGACTGTCGCGACCCGCACGCCATGTTCGCTCTCTTCGCTACGCAGCGCATGCGCCAGCGCGGTAAGGGCAAATTTGGAGGCGGAGTAAATGACGTGTCCCGCTAACGCCAGCGTCCCGGAGCCGGAGTTGATAAACACCACTTTGCCCTGTGAGGCGCGCAGGGCGGGCAAGGTTAAGCGCGTGAGTTCTGCAGGCGCAATGACATTAATGTTCAGGTGCTGTTGCCACAGTTCTGGCGTGGCGGAGAAGGTGGTGCTGAGAATCGAGATCGCCGCCGAATGCACCAGCACATCAACCCGATTTAATGTGGCGGTAAACGCGGCCACGGCGGCAAAATCTGTGATATCCAGTGCAAGCGGAATCACATTGGTGACCTGTTCTAAAGCCTGCAACGTTTGCTGATTGCGCCCAATCGCGTAAACCTGATGATCGGCCGCCAATAACTTCACGGTTTCCAGGCCAATGCCGCTGTTGCCGCCGGTGACAATCGCGACCGGTAGTGCTGATGCTGTCATAGGTTCCTCTCCTGTTGATGATTTCAAGCTATGGAAAAGGACGGCCGCAGGCAAATGCCTAAATTGACTATGAATTGCTGGCTTTCGCCATACAGCTTTTGCAGGGTGCGCATTGATGCGCACCAGGTCGAAGTTTACACCTTTCTCAAGCTGCCAAACGTCTGTTTGCCGTTAAAGAACGTCGCCATCACCGGCGCGATGTGCGCAACAGCTTCCGCAGAACAACTGGCGTTAACCAGCATCATGGTGGCGTGGTCCTGCGCTTTCGGCCATTGCTGTTCGCCGTGGCTATTCAGCGGCAACACCTCGTTGGTGGCGATACCTAACGCGCGGCTCAGTGAATACTCATCCGGCCCACGATAGAGCTGCGAATAGACGTTGGCTTTCTCCAGCATGCTGCCGCTGCCAAAGGGCTGCCAGTGATCGGCGATGGTGTCGGTGCCAGACCACACCGGCACGCCTGCGGCGCGCAACTGCGGCAGCGGCATGATTACGCGACCAATCGGTACGGTGGTGGCGATACTAAACTGCTGCTCTTTCAGTTCCTCAATCATCGCCGTCAGTTCGTTACCCTGTAACGTCCCCAGGGCAAAGGCGTGGCTGAGGGTGACTTTGCCTTTCAGCTGAGGATTGCCGCGCACCGTTTTCAGCATGTAGCGGATCGCCGCCACACCGTGCGGTTCGGTTTCATGAAGATGAATATCGATCGGTGCGGCGAAGTCGAGCGCGATGCTGAACAGGGTATCCAGTGACTTCTCCATCGCGCCGTCAACGTTGGTTGGGTCCAGTCCGCCGACGTAGTGCGCGCCCATCTTCATCGCTTCGCGCATCATGCTTTCAACGTGCGAACGCAATAATCCGTGCTGTGGGAAGGCGACAATGTCGGCATGAAAATCATCGCGATGGCTGGCAATCGCCTGCTGCAGATGCTCCAGACCGTGTAATTTGCTGACCGGATCAATATTGCAATGGCTGCGTGCAAAACTGCTGCCTTTGGATTGCAGCAGGCCAATCAGTTTTCCGGCACGGATTTCAGAAGTCGGCAGCAGTTCGGGCAGGATCTGCTCTTCCTGATGAATCATATCAATCACGCTATGGCGCGGCAGCGGGGCGCGCCAGCTTTCGCCGTAAAAGGTTTTATCGAGATGAATATGCATGTCGCGCGTGGCGGGCAGCAGCAGATAACCTGCGGCGTCCCACGTTGGCAGATTAAGGCTAACGCCCGCAGGATGAACGGCGGCAATCTTGCCAGCGCTCACCTCGACATCATACAAACCGGTTTGCGTGGCGGTGATCACATCTTTATTGCGGATAAAGGCTTCTTCCAGGCGCACATTGCGCAGCAAAAAGTGCGTGGCATCAACGCGGCTGGCAGGCGCCGGTTGGCAGGTTTCTACCGCCTGAATGCTGCGGCTCATGCCCGCGCTGAGCAAGGTGCCTGCGGCGGTGAGTTTCATGCCGGCGGAGAGAAAATCCCGGCGATTGCCGGGTGATAAGAGGCTCATGAATTATTCTCCTTGTAAGGGAGAATAACCCTAAAATAGCCGCTGGCAGGGCGCTGCGATATTTTCCACTGCTGGCTATGGTGAAAACTAATGACCGCAGTGATTGCTACTCAGCGAGATGAATTCGTACCTGATGATTTCCGACGTCGCAGCTGAGTGCGATGGCATCATCGGCACTCAGCACATCATCCAGCCACAGCTGATAAGCGCCAGGCGTGCGCCGCATCTCAATCTCATAGCGCGCGGCCCCTTCGTGATAAATCACCTTCGCGCCCGGCCATGCTTTGGGCAGACGCGGACGCAGCCGCAATGTATCGCCGTGGCGCGTGATGCCGAGCAGGCTTTCGATGATCAGCTGATAAGTCCAGCCCGCCGATCCGGTGTACCACGTCCAGCCGCCACGACCTTCATGGTTCTCGGCGCTGTAAACATCCGCCGCCATCACGTAAGGTTCGACTTTGTAAGTTGCAACAGCGGCAGCATCAAGGCTGTGATTGATCGGATTGATCAGCGCCAGCAACGCCCATGCGCGCTCGACCTGGCCCATCTCGGCGAACGCCATAATTGCCCACAGCGCGCCGTGCGTGTATTGCCCTCCGTTTTCACGGATGCCAGGCAGATAACCGCGAATGTATCCCGGATTGGGGCCTGCGCCATTGAACGGCGGCGTCAGCAGTTTAATCAGGCCGTTATCGCTATCCACCAATTGCTGATCGAGCGCCTGCATCGCCGAGGCGCATTTGTCGTGATCGCCAGCCGCAGACAGCACCGACCAACTCTGCGCGATGGCATCAATGCGACATTCGGCGTTGCGCTGTGAACCCAGGGTTTCACCGTTATCGAAGTAGCCACGCAGGAACCATTCACCATCCCAGGCGAGCTGATTGAGCGCCGTTTTCAGCTTCTCCGCCTGTTGTTTGCACAAGCTGGCGGCTTCCGGCTGATCGATACGGGTGGAGAGCGCGGCAAAGCGCGTGAGCACGCTGTAAAGGAAAAAGCCGAGCCAGACGCTTTCACCTTTACCGGCAATACCCACTTCGCTCATGCCATCATTCCAGTCGCCGGAACCCATCAGCGGCAAACCATGCTCACCAAACCGCAGACCATGCTGAATGGCACGCAAGCCATGCTGCCACAGGTTTTCCTGCAGCTGACTGACGTTCGGCAGGCTGTAAACTGACTCTTCTTCGGCGGTGAGCAGTGGCGCTTCAAGATAGCTAATCGGCTGTTCTAACAGCGCAAGATCCTCCGTGGCGGTGATGTAGTGGCAGAGTGCAAAGGGCAGCCAGAGATAATCATCTGAGCAGCGGGTGCGCACGCCGCGTCCGGCGGGCGGATGCCACCAATGCTGCACATCGCCCTCGAGGAACTGGCGGGAAGCGCATAGCACCAGCTGATCGCGCAGTAAGTTTGGCGCGGCGTGGGTGAGCGACAACGTATCCTGCAGCTGATCGCGGAAGCCAAACGCGCCACCGGACTGATAATAACCGCTGCGCGCCAGCAAACGGCTGGCCAGCGTTTGGTACAGCAGCCAGTTATTCGCCAGCAGATTCACCGCTGTATCGGGCGTTTGCACCTCGACTTTGTTTAACAGATTGCGCCATTGCTGCTGCACTTTCGCCAGTTCGGCTTCCGCCTGTTCGCTGGGAAGAAATTGCTGCATCAGCGTCAACGCCGCTGCGGTATCTTCCGCCGCGCCTAACACAAACACCAGCGTGCGCGTATCGCCGTCAATCAAGGTGGTCAGCGTTTGCAGAGTGGCGCAGGGATCGAGCCCCGCGCCGGTGTTGCCTGATAAACCGCGCGCTTGCATCATCGCGGGCTTACGCGTCGAGCCATTGCGGCCCAGACACTCAAGGCGATTACCGCTGAATGCAATCTGATTGCCGGATGCGGCGAAGAAGGCGGTGCGCATCGATCCGCTGCTGGTATAGGGATTTACCGCCAGAATGGCGCTGCCATCCGCCACTATCGCCGAAGAAGTTTGTACATGGCGGGCAGATTGGCTCATCAGCTCACCCAGAACCCATTCGACGTAGCCGGTGATCGACAAATGACGGGTTTTGCCAGACAGATTACTGAGCTGAATCAGGGTGATTTTCGCCGCCTGCTCGCCAGCTACGAAGGTGGTGAGCGTGCTGCTAATGCCTTGCTCCTGATGCATAAAGCGGCTGTAACCCATGCCGTGCTGCGTCAAATAATCTCCGGCGCCGCGCATCGGCAGCGGCATAGGTGACCAGACATCGCCGCTCTCCTCATCGCGCAAATAAAAGGCTTCGCCCGACGTATCGCTGACCGGATCGTTGTGCCACGGCGTCAGGCGGTATTCATGCGCATTTTCATACCATGTGTAGGCCTGACCACTTTCTGAAATCACGCTACCAAACTGTTTATTTGCCAGCACATTGCACCAGGGCGCGGGCGTCTGCTGATGTGGGGACAACAAAATGTGATATTCACTGCCATCGGCGCTGTAGCCGCCGGTGCCATTGAACAACTGCATGTTTTCCGGCACTGCGAGGCGGGCGGGCGCAGGAAAGGCCTGTTTATGCGCCAGGAAGCGGCAAGGCGGCGCCACCGGCTGCGGTTTTAACAGCACCGTCAGCTGGTCGGCCAAACTGCCGTTGCGGCCTTCCAGCACCACGGCAGCTACGCTGAGTAGCAGCGTGACATCTTCGGCCGCAAAATGCTCGCTTTGGCGCAGGAAGATGCCGCCAGGCTTGTCGGTCAGCATCTGCATCTCGCCTGATGAAATCATTTTGAGCAGCTGATTTTGCAACAGCTGCTGATAGCCGATTTGCTCGCCGTTGAGGATCACCAAATCTGCCGTCAATCCTTTCTGGCGCCAGTATTGATGCGCTTTGATCATATTGCTCACCAGGCTGAGCTGGGTACCGTTTTCGATGCGCACCAGCACGATCGGTAAGTCGCCAGACAGCGAGTGTCGCCACAGCGACGATTGTCCCAGGCGATTCTGCTGCAGACGCTGGCTGTCGCCGCGCATTTCAGGGCTGGCAAAAATCACCGCGCTGGCGAGCTGGTTATACAAACTGGCATCTTCAGCGAGGATATTCAGCTGACGCAGCGCCACCTGACTGTGCGAGGCCGCCATTTCAAATATCCGATTGGCGTAGACATTGTTGCGATACTTCTCAAGCAAGCCAAGGCAGACATCACGCTGCGTGGTGACGCCATACACCAGATCGAGGGTGACGGATTTACCCGCTTTGATGGCGATTTTCTGGCGAATCGACAGCAATGGATCGAGCACCGCACCTGCGCTGCCGCTGAGTACGCCATCGGCTGCCATCGCCTGCGGATCGGCGGCAGTTCTGCCGCGACCAATAAACTGCGCGCGGTCGGTTTCATAATGCGTATCGCGCTCGCTGGTGCCGTGAATCAGCAGGGCGTGGAACATCCACAGCGGCTCGGTTTTCTCATCGCGCGGGCGGCGATGCGCCAAAATCGCTTCCAGTTCAGTGACGATTTCGGTTTGCACAAACAGGTTGCTGAACGCCGGATGCGCCATATCGCTGGCGGCAGAAGCCAGCACCACTTCCGCATAGCTGGTGATGTCTATTTCACGCAGCTGGCGTGAATGGTTGGTCAGGACGATGCGGCGGATTTCCACATCATCTTCTGGCGACACCACCACCTGAGTGCGGGTGCTGAGCGTTTCCATGCGCGATTCAAACTCCGCGCCGGCGTCGGTAAAGCGTGCAATGTGCTGCGGGCGCGCATCACCGCTGGGCTGGAACGTCGGGCTAATCAGCTCGCCGGATTGGCGATCGCGGATGTAGCAGAAGATACCGTGCTGATTGCTGGTGCCATCGGCGCGCCAGCGGGTTAACGCCAATCCTTTCCACTGGCTATACCCGGTGCCGGATTGCGTCACCATCACATGATAATTGGCATTCGACAGCAGCTGGATTTGCGGCAGATGCGCCGCCGAGCCGCTGAACTCGCGCAGTTCGGGCGTATCTGAACGCGGTTTGATCTCGCTGGTGTCAACGAAATGCCGACGCGGGGTATACAGCTCAATGTCATCCGGCACGCGCTCCTGCAGCAGCAAGTAGGAAGACTGGAAGCGCGCACTCGACATAAACCGCGCCACCATCGGCGCTTCATGCAGCAGATGCGAAATCGCCAGAAAACCCATGCCCTGGTGATGCGCCATGTAAGTTTTCACCGCGACAAATTGCTGGCCGCGCGCCAGGCGCTGCGCGGTGAAATCGAGCGCCTCGTAAAAACCGTATTTGCCGCAGGCACCCATTTTCTTCAGTCGCATCAGGTTGTCAGTGGCCTGATGCGGCAGCACCATCAGCGCCAACAGCGAGGCGTAGGGCGCAACCACATGATCATCGTTGAGGCCACGCTTCAGCCCTAACTCTGGCGTACCAAAGGCTTTGTATTGATAGTTTTGGCTGTCATCGAACGCGGCGTAAGCCGACTCGGAGACGCCCCACGGAATCTGCGCGGCATCACCGGACGCGATCTGCTGCTTCACCGCCGACAGTGCCATTTTTTCCAGCAGCGTATCCGGGTAAACCGGCATCACCAGATGCGGCATCAGGTACTCAAACATCGAGCCGCTCCACGACATCACCGCCGGTTTGTTATCCAGTTGGGTGAACAAACGGCCCAGCACGAACCAGCTTTTTACCGGCAGCTGATTAGCAGAGATGGCGTAGTAGTGCGTCAGGCGCACTTCGGACGGGAAGAGATCGTAATGGCCTTTATCGAGCGCGCCGCTGTCAAGATTGTAACCCACGCTGAGCAGCGCGGTTTTTTCGACATAGAGAAAGCGGAAATCCATTTTTGCATGATCTTCCAGCCGTCCTTCCAGCTCCAGCAAGGTCGCCATGCGTTCACGTGCGGCCCACATCACAGACGCCGCGAGCTGAGAATGGAGGCCGGGGCGATGACGCTCTAACTCACTCAGCCACAGCAGAGAAGGCAAGGCGGCAGGCAGATCATCACCCGATGTGATCCAGCTGAAAAACAGCGTCCACTCCTGCTGCAAATCGCTGAGCTGGCGGATAAACCGTTCAAACCATTTCACCTGCAACGGCGGCAGCTGCATCTGCGCCAGCAGAATTTCACTCTGCGCGATCAGCGACGAGAGATGACTGGCAATCGCAACGGGCGCGGCCTGTTGCAGCGCATCAAACTGCGCGGTTAACTCATCCCAGCGATCGTTACGCTCTGTGCCCATTTGCGCTTTCGCCAGCAGCAAGGTGTCATGCAGACCGGCCATGATCACTGGCAAGGCGAGCACCGGCAGATGCTTCCACTGCGCAAGCCCGGCCTGCAGGGTGGCGAGGTGCGCGGCGAGATTGCCGCTATCGACGGTGGAGACGTAGCGCGGATTTAATGGCTTCAGCGTGTAAGTGTCATACCAGTTGTAGAGATGTCCACGAAAATGCTCCATGCGATCGAGGCTATCCAGCGCGGCGAGCGAACGGATAATCACCTGTTTCTGCGTGATGTAGCCAAAATCCCATGCGGTTAAATTGGCCAGCAGCGACAGGCCGATATTGGTTGGCGAGGTGCGATGCGCCACCACCGGCTGCAACACTTCCTGAAAATTATCCGGCGGCAAGTGGTTATGTTCGGCGGTGACGAAATCTTCAAACCAAGCCCAGGTGTGACGCGCGGTGTGGCGCAAAAACTGTTGCTGCTCGGTGGAGAGCTTTTTCTGGCGCGAATGGGCCGGTTTACTCAACTGCCACAACAGCCACGGTGTGATCAGCCACAGCAGCGAGATCGGCAGCGCCAGCGCAATCAATTCAGGATTAACCAGCGCGGTTAAAAGTGACAGTGCAACGCCCGCCGCTGGGTTAAACCACATCGCCTGATAAAAATGGCGCAGTGACGGCGTGGGCGACGAACTGCCCGCCGAGGCGCTTTTCCATTCATGGAGAAATTGCCCGCTCACGTTGAGTCGCCACAGCGTGACGATAATCGCCTTCAGCGACCAGTAACTTTCATGCGGTAGTGTCGCCAGCGTCAGTCCCGCGCGGCTCAGGCGCATTAACGCATCCGAAGACAGGATAGTGAGATGATGCTGCCAGGCGCGCGTCTTGCTTTTGCGCATGCCTTCCATGCTCAACGCTAAGGCGCTGGGCAACAGCAGGAACAGCGCAATGCAGCCGAGCCAAAACGGCGGATTCGCCACCCAACTAAATGCCAGAAACATCAGCAGCAGCAAGGCGGGCGAAATCAGGCTGCGACGCAGGTTGTCGAACAATTTCCAGCGCGACAGTGCACTGAGCGGATTGGCCTGATAGCCGCCATCCTCCAGTCGCACGCGTAGTTTCAGCCAGTTCAGCAGCTGCCAGTCACCGCGTACCCAGCGGAAACGCCGCGCGACATCGCTGAGATAGTTATCCGGATAGTGTTCGTACAGCACCACATTGCTGACCACGCCGGAGCGCGCATAACAGCCTTCCAGCAGATCGTGGCTGAGCACCAGATTTTCCGGGCAGGTATTACGCGTCGCGCGGGTAAAGGCTGCCACATCGTAAATGCCTTTGCCGACAAACGAACCTTCGCCAAACAGATCCTGATAGATATCGGAAGACATGGAGGAATACGCATCGTTGCCCGGCACGCTGCTGGAGAGACGCGCGTAGCGGCCCTGGCCAAAGGGCGGAATCTCCTCCGCCAGACGGGGCTGCAGAATGGCATAGCCTTCCACCACGCGATTCAGGCTGTCATCAAACACCGGCGCATTGAGCGGATGCGCCATAATGCCAATCAGCTTGTGCGCGGTTTCTCGCGGCAGAATGGTGTCGCTATCGAGGGTAATGACGTATTTCACCGTGCGCATTTGCGCCTGGCTGGCGCCGACGATGACGTTAAACATCTCCGCTTCGCCCTGCAGCCAGCGATTGAGCGCATGCAGTTTGCCGCGCTTACGCTCATAACCCATCCACACGCCCTGCGAAGGGTTGTGCATGCGGTTGCGATGCAGCAGAGAAAACAGCCCATCATTGTGCGACTTGCTGCTGTAACGGCGGTTGAGCGCCTGAATTTTCAGCACTGCGTAACCGATGATTTCGGCATCATCGTCATCGTGTTCGGCCGCGCTGTCGGTGAAATCGGCCAGCAGCATAAAGCTGATGTTGTTGAGCGCATTACCGAGATAGCTGGTTTCAAGCGACCGCAACAGCGCATCGGTGCCATGTTTGCTGCTGATTAAACAGGGGATCACCACCAGCGTGCGATCGCCATCCGGTACCGCCCGCTCGTAATCAAGTCGCGGAAGCGGTACCGGATGGCGGGTGCGGGTTGTCACTTCGCTGAGCAGCTGCAGGGCGAGCTGGCTGCTGATTAAGATCACCGCCGGCACCAGTAACAGCCACAGCACCACCGACATCGCGGATTGATGAGTGAAAAACAGCGCTTCGGCGCTGAAAGCGGTGGTCAATAACGTCAGGCTGCCCAGCCAGGAGAGCAGCGGCGTTTGGCTGAGATGATGGCGCGCCTGATTCAGCCAGGAACGGCGCGGCTTTAGCTGTTGCTCAAGCTGCGCACGCCCTTTATCCAGCAGGAAGTAACCAATATGCTGTTGGCGCGCTGGCAATGCGGCCTGACGACTCAGCGCCAAAACCTGATTGGCCACGTTTAGCTCGTCGAATTCGCTCTGGCGAGCCAGCTCTTCAACCACATGCCGATATTGATCGCGGCTGTCAAAATGCATCTGGGGATAAATCCCGGCGGGATCCTGCGCCAACACCTGCTCGACCAGGCTCAGCGACTCCACCAAATCCTGCCAGTTGATTTCGCCAAGCTGGCGCAATCCGGCAATGCTGTTGCTGACCGAGAGCTGACTCAGTGCCAGCTGGCGGTTGAACTGTTCAATCACATCCGCAGTATTACGCCCGGTGTTCAGCAGATGTTGCTCCACCCACGTTAGCGCCAGCGAGTGATTCTGCCCATTCAGTTTACGCGCCAGTTCGGCGACAAACGCGCCGGAAAGCTGATCGTTTTTGTGCGCCATATCGGCGATCACCTGAATCACGCGAGTGGCGTCCCTGGCGGAGTGATGAACGATCTCATTAATCCACGCTTCGGCCTGGCTGCGCTCCTGATGAATCTCAGCAACGCCTTGCGCAATACGTGCGAGGTTATCGAGCAGCGCAAAGCGCAGCATGGCGGGAAGCGCCCATAGTTCACCCATCAGCAGCGGCGTCACGCGTTGATAAGCATGAATAAAGGTCGCCAACACTGCTGACTCTAAGCGGCCATCACTGTGGCTGATCATCTCATCCGCGATCGCCTGAATGCGCAAAGAGTGCGCGGGGTCTTTCAGCGCAGGTAAACCCTGACCAAATTTGGTGGGCAACAGATGGCGCACCATCCGAATTTGCTCTTCAATAATATAAAAATTATCCAGCAACCATTCGCCAGCCGGTGTCAAATTACGCTTCTCACCGGTACTTAATATTTCTGCGCTTTTTATCAGCGCCTGTTCGTTTTCCGTCAGCCGCTGCAATAATTTATAGCTTTTTTTGGCGTCGGAAAGATGATGCGTTTTTGCCAGACGCTCGCCATATATTTCCATTTGCCGCTCGGAAAAAACATCTGGCCGGTTCGCCTGGTAAATACCGCTGTGATGTAAAAACTCAAAACTACTGCGTGCCGTTGCCGGAAGCGCACTACTGCTAATGAATGGCCCGGTGGAAAGTTTATTTTTCATAATGGCGTCGCAAAAAATCCAATGGATTATAAAAGTCAGCACTATCAACAGGAAAGTTGACGGTATAAGAGAGGGCGAGGGAAAATATTTGTCTGTTTTGAGTATAGTGCCAAATCGATCTTACGGTTGGTTTATAAAATAAAAGTTAATTTAGAACATTTAACTGAACGTAATGATGGGGTTGAGGATCTTTAACGTGGTTGTCAAGTGTGAGTGGCAATGAAAATAATCAGGTGTGTTAGAATTAGTTAACGGAAAAAGGAAATAAATTATGAGCTGGTTAAATCAATTTTTAGAAAGCTTATCACGCCGGGAAGTCAAAACTCAGTGTCCAGTCTGTAAAAAGTTTTGCCCACAATCTTCCTTAAAGCAAGCGCGCGGACAGGCTATGTTGTGCCCGCACTGTAAATCACTGTTTATTGCCGAGGAGTAAGCCAATGCGCCATATTCTTGAATGGATTGATGTAAATGAACAAGCGCCCGGCTACAAGCAGGAGTGCATCGTGCAACTTGAAAATGGTGAGGTGCAGGGCGGCTGGCTTTATGGCGGGCAATCGCGCAGCGGCGAGCATATTTTCCTTGAAGCGCATGCGGAATATGAAACCAGCAAAGAGGTGAATTTCTGGATGTCATTGCCGCCAGCGCAACCGGACCAACTCGCTGCGTTTCACTCGCCGATATGAAAGAGCACAAGATAATATTATCGCTCATATTCGATAAATGACCGTTGCGCTTCAGCCTGATCGACAAACTGAAAAGCGTAAGGATGTATCAGTTGTTCATCACAATACCAGCAGTCATTAACACGTTTAAAAACGTCACCCTGATGAAAGGGTTGAACTTTATCCAGACGCATAACGGCATATTTGCCATTGTTGAAGGTAACTTCATACAGAGAAATTAATCCGAGCGGCATTAATCTGCGTTCGTGAATAATTTCGCCGTTGAGCTCTGGCGGGCCTGGCTTTTTCATTATGTTCTCTCCGATTGACCTGGTTTAAGTCTGGCAATGATTTAAACAATGCGGTGAGTTTATTTTCAGGCTTCGCTTGTGAATTGTCTATTGTCCGCCAGGATTAAGTCAGGCTTATGTGCCGGCGTAATTCCTTATTCACTCTCGCCCACGTTTTTACCTACCTGATATTCTATTCTACTAAAAGGCCATATTATGACGATTAAAACACTGCAAGATCTGTTTGTGCATGATCTCTCTGATATTTACAGCGCAGAAAAACAGATCATCAAAGCGTTACCAAAAATGATTCGCGCAGCCTCTGATCCTAATCTGGTTGCGGCTTTTAAACAGCACCTCGAAGAAACGCGCGGACAAATTGAACGTATTGATCAACTGGTTGAGCTCACGGATGGCGTGCAGATCAAACGAATGAAATGCCATGCGCTGGAAGGTCTGGCCGAAGAGGCGCAGGAAATTATCGATGAAGTAGAAAAAGGGCCGGTTTGCGATGCTGGACTGATCGGTGCCGCACAGAAAGTTGAGCACTATGAGATCGCCACCTACGGCACCTTGCGCGCCTTAGCCCTGAAGCTGGATTATCAGGATGCCGCCAGGTTACTGGGTGAAACGCTGGAAGAAGAAAAAGCCACTGATGAAAAACTGACGCTGATTGCTGAAGAGCAGGATTAATTCCTCGTAGAGGAGGTTGATGCATCGGCTAAAAATGCCCAACCTCTTCGATCCTGAAAAATCCGCTTGCGAATTCCTGGGTTAAAAATCACTTCATTCTCAGTATGCTAATCCCTATTTTTTCAAACTAACGTTTGAACACTGTTCTGAATACAGAGGGATTTGCATGTCTGCTCATCATCACTCCGCAGAGCCCAAAACGATTTTACGTGCTGGGCGCTTCTTATTGATGCAGAAACTATTACGCCGCGACAAAACGCCCGTTGCACTATTACTGCTGGCTGCGCTGGTCGGTGTGCTAACCGGTTTGGTTGGCGTAGCCTTTGATAAAGCGGTGAATTTTGTGGTGCAGACGCGATTGAGCTGGCTCGCGGATGCCGGTGACAATCTGCTGGTGAAAATAATCGGTGCGTTTTTCCTTTCGGCATTATTAGGCGCTATTGGCTATTTCCTGGTGCGACGTTACGCGGAAGAAGCGGGCGGATCGGGTATTCCTGAAATCGAAGGCGCGCTGGAAGAGCTCCGACCGGTGCGCTGGTGGCGCGTACTACCGGTGAAATTCATTGGTGGTATGGGCGCGTTAGGTTCAGGCATGGTGTTGGGTCGCGAAGGGCCAACCGTGCAGTTGGGTGGCAATATCGGTGGCATGTGTGTCGATCTGTTCCGCGTTAAATCTTCTGAATCTCGCCACACGTTGCTGGCAACCGGCGCTGCCGCGGGTTTATCGGCCGCCTTCAATGCGCCGCTGGCGGGCATCCTGTTTATTATTGAAGAGATGCGTCCGCAGTTTCGTTACAGCCTGATTTCCATCAAAGCGGTGTTTGTTGGCGTTATCGTCTCCAGCATTGTTTTCCGCGTGTGTAATGGTAATGAGGCGATCATCAATATTGGTCAGTTGCAGGATGCGCCAACTAATACGCTGTGGCTTTATCTGGTATTAGGCGTGTTATTCGGTGGCTGCGGCGTGGCATTTAATCGCTTCATTTTCCTCGCGCAGGATCAGTTTCAGCGTTTGCACCAAGGTCGCGTGGCACCTTGGGTGATGTGGGGAAGCTTACTGGCTGGCGCGTGCGGCGTGATTGGCCTGGTGCTGCCACAAGCCATCAACGGCGGGATTGCCCTGATCCCCGATTTCTCCAGCGGTAGCTATAGCGCGCTGGCCTTGTTTCTGCTCTTCGCACTGCGCACGCTCATCACTGTCTGCTGTTTCTCCTCCGGCGCGCCAGGCGGTATTTTCGCCCCGATGCTGACGCTAGGCACGCTGCTCGGCACCTGCTTCGGCCAGCTCTGCATGCAGTGGCTGCCGGGTTTACATCTGGAGCCGGCAACCTTTGCCGTGGCCGGAATGGGCTCGCTGTTTGCGGCGTCGGTGCGCGCGCCGCTGACCGGCATTGTGCTGGTGCTGGAGATGACCAACAATTATCAGCTGATTTTGCCGATGATCATTACCTGTCTCGGCGCAACGCTGGCCGCGCAATTCTTCGGCGGCAAACCGCTGTACTCCGCACTTCTTGCACGCACGCTGGCGAAGGCGAAACAAACTGCGTAATGCTTGTTGGTCAGCAAAGCGCCCGTGCGGTCTCTGACAAATGAGCCCTTTTCAACAACACGCACCTAAGCTTATTAGCAGGCCGGGGGCGCTTTTGGTCCGGCAATCCGCAGCGCTGAGCGAAGCGAGGAGGCCAGGAGAGCCCGCAGGACGCGGGCGAAAGGCGGAGCCGGGACAAGGATGTCCCGTCTCAGCCGGTCCGTCAGGCCGACGAGTGAAGTGAAGGTACCGCGCAAGCGGCGCGAGGACCGCCGGACCAAAAGTGACTCCGGCCTGCGCATTCGCGCTACAAATCACGTGTTCGTTTAATTAGTGCGCACCGGGCAAAAAGGTATTAATCAACCAGCCAGAAAATGCCGTCATCGCGGTGCTTTCGGGCCGCGATTGCAACCGCGTTAACCAATAGCCGCCGAGATCGATTTCAGCGGCGAAAGGGCGCACCAGCTTCTCACTTTGCAGCAGGTGATTGAAAATCCTCACCGGTGCCAGCGCAATCCCCGCACCTAACAACGCCGCTTCAATCATCGTCAGCGACGAGTCAAAAATCATCACCGGATGCGCAGGCGATGGCGCATGTTCGTTCATGCTTTGCAGCCATTGGCTCCACTCATCACGGCGGAACGAGCGCAGCAGGGTAAATTTGTGCACGTCTGCAGGCTGTTGTAGCTGCCGGGCAATGGCCGGATTACACAGCGGTGATAACGGCGCAGGACAAATACACTGCGCCTCGGTGCCGTGCCAGGCGCCGCTACCAAAGCGAATGGTGTAATCGTGGCCTTCGGCAGCCGGATCGACGCGATTGTTGTGGGTGGAGAGTTGCAGCTCAATGTGCGGATAACGGCGGTTAAAATCCTCTAATCGCGGCAACAGCAAGCCGGTGGCAAAGCTTCCCACCACACCAACTTTCAATTTTTCGCGCATTTGACCGGATGAGAAACGATCCAGCGTATCGGCAATCCGATCGAATGAGTCGTTGAGCACCGGCAACAGGCTTTCGCCTTCTGTGGTCAGCATCAACCCGCGCGATACCCGCACAAACAGCTGGCAACCGAGCTGCTGTTCCAGCGATTTTACCTGCTGGCTCACGGCTGCATGGGTTACGTGCAGCTCAATCGCCGCATTAGTAAAACTTAGATGACGTGCAGCGGCTTCAAAGGCTCTAAGCGCGTTCAAGGGAATATAGGGTCGTGTCATGCGCCAACCTGTAAGATTTTCTATTGTCTGACGCTAAAATTAACAGTTTGTTGCACCCTGTCAAATTGGTCAAACTCCCTGCGGAACAACAACCCGGAAGGTTAACTACAGTGAAATTGATTTCTCAAACATTGATAGCTACAGCGCTGACCTCGGCGTGCTCCATGGCGTTCGCCGCGAAGGCGGATGTGCAGGCAACCATTGATCAGGCGATCAAACCGCTAATGCAGCAGCAATCAATTCCCGGCATGGCGGTGGCGGTGGTGGTTAAAGGCCTGCCTCACTATTTCACCTGGGGCATGGCGGATGTCAAACAGCAGCGCCCGGTCACCCAAGACACGCTGTTTGAGCTGGGTTCGGTGAGTAAAACCTTCACCGGCGTGCTGAGTGGCGTTGCGGTGAATAAAGGCGAGATCGCGCTGAGCGATGCTGCCAGCAAATATTGGCCGGCACTGAACACGCCGCAGTGGCGCGACATCACGCTGCTGCAGCTGGCGACTTACACCGCTGGCGGTTTGCCGCTGCAGGTGCCCGATGCCGTGACCGACGAAAAGGCGCTGGCGAACTTCTATCAACAATGGCAACCACAATGGACGCCGGGCAACACGCGTCAATATGCCAACAGCAGCATCGGCTTATTTGGCTGGCTGGCGACGAAACCCAGCGGGCTGACTTTTGAACAGGCAATGCAGCAGCGCGTATTCACGCCATTGCAGCTCAAGCACACCTTTATCACCGTGCCTGACGCCGCGAAAAATGCTTACGCATGGGGCTACCGCGAAGGCAAACCGGTGCGCGTGTCGCCGGGCATGCTGGATGCTGAAGCCTATGGCGTGAAGTCGTCGATTAAAGATATGGCGCGCTGGATGCAGGCCAATATGGATCCGCAGCAGGTTAACGATAAGCCGCTGCAGCAGGCGCTGGATTTCGCGCAAACGCGTTTCTATCGCACCGATGCGCTCTATCAAGGTTTGGGGTGGGAGATGCTGGATTGGCCCGCTCAGGCGGAGATGGCGGCGAAGGGCGCGGATAACAAAGTGGCGCTTGGGCCGCAGCCGGTGCGGGATGCCGAATCACATCCGCGTGTCAGCGCGTCGTGGGTGCATAAGACCGGCGCAACCGGTGGCTTCGGTGCTTATGTCGCCTTCATCCCGGAGAAACAGGTTGGCATTGTGATATTGGCGAACAAAAATTATCCCAATACCGAGCGGGTTAAAGCCGCGATGCAGATTCTGAAAGCGTTGCAGTAAGCTTATGGGGCGAACGCCTCGCCCCATCAACTACACTTAATGGGTGATCAACAAAGGAGCTTCAGATGAGCAATCACCCTAAAGATAAACGCGACGTGAATGATGAAAAGCATCCTGCCAAGGACAATCCCAGCGAACACGGTGAGATCCCCAGAACGCGCGATGACAGTGAAGACGACAAAAAAGATCCGTTTAACGACGAATAACAAACATCATTAGCAACGGCAGCGCGGCAAACAGCGTTAATGCGGTTGGCGCGCCTGCCAGCATAAAGAGTTGTCCAAACAGCAGCGATCCCATCACCTGACCCGCCGCCAACATAAAGAACAAGATGCCTACGCCGACGGCGGGGGCATTACTGCTTGCTTGTGCGCCCCACACCAGCAACACGCCCGAGAGCGTAACATACGCCGCGCCACCTAACGCCACGGCGGGAAACAGCCAGGCTGAATAGTGATGGCTGCACGCCAGTAGCAATAAGGGCACGGCAAGGCAGCATTGCGACAGCCAATAAACCCGCTTTATCCCCATCCATTTCGCCATCGGGCCGGTGAGCGCGCCGATAATGCCTGCTGCGCCAGCGATGAGCCACAACAGGCTAACCATGCGGTCGCTGACGTGAATGTGATGCAGCAGATCCGGGCCGAAGCTCCACCAAGCCGCGCTGGCGACGCCGCTGAACAGTGCAATGAAGATAAGGCGCTGCAGCGAACGCTGCCGCAGGTGGCTTAACCAGGATTCACGTTGAGCGTTTTCATTGTGATTGGGTAGCTGGCGCCAAATCGGCACCAGGCAGATCATCGCCAGCGCGGCAAAAACCGCACAGGCGATGCGCCAGCCGCCGGGCAGCCAGTACAAAATTGGCACTGACAACATAATGCCCATGCTGGTTCCGGCATTGATAACCGTGTTCATCTGCGGCTGTTGCTCAGCCTCAATACGCTGGCTGACAGCGCTCGCTAACGCAGGCGAGGCGAGACCGGCGCTCATGCCGGCGATAAACAATCCCACGCCCAGCATCCACGGCGATACCGCGCTCGCGATGATCAACAAACCCAACGCGGCACACAGCGCGGCAACCGCAGCAGGAAATCGCGGCCCGGCGCGGGCGGTCATCATCGGCGCGATCAACACCGCCACACAGTAAGCGGCAAAGCTACAGGCCGAAAGCACGCCAGAAACGCGCCGGGTAAAGGGGATGTCGTGCATCACCTCGGGCATCATCAAGCCCCAGGCGAAACGCGCCATACCGTAGGTCACAGCGATAAGTGCAAATCCGGTGATGCCGAGCGCCGTACCCTTCATGTCTGTTCACTGAACGCGATAAGCTGCAGCGCGGCGTTTTTACCGGCTTCGCACGCCTGCGCCGCGCCGATGATCAGCGCGGAAGTCAGCACACCTTCAAACAGCAGCCAAACCGCATCCGCTAGCGCGACATGCTGCTTGCCGAGCGCCTGCTGAATGGCGCGTGCAATGTAATCGCGCATCTTGTGGCGATAAGCCAGCGCCTGTTCGGCTAGCGCGGCATCTTCTCCGGCGTATTCGCCCCATGCCTTGAGAAACAAGCAGCCATTATTGCCATATTGCTGCATCCAGTCGGCCATCGCATCGAACATGTGGCTGACCGCTTGTGGATGGTCCGGCGATTGCAACGCGGCGAAGAAACGATCTTGTCGCGCCTCCAGCACCGCGGCCGTTAACGCTTCACGCGAGGGGAAATAGCGATACAAGGTGCGCGTCGAGACATTCGCCTCGCTGCAAATGCGATCGGTGCTGATGGCGTGAAAGCCGTTGAGATAGAACAGCCGCTCAGCGGCATTGATGATATCGCGTTTCTTTTTCATCCTCTAAAAGTAAACCGATCGTTTTACTTTTGCAAATCTAAGGATGTTGGAGATTTACTTAGAGAACAGTTAATGCTGACTCCAGCCGATCCAGCGCAAACAAAATGCCGTAACGGCGCGCGTGTTGCGCTTCCGGCAGCGGCAACCAGATATCGGCCTGATTGGCGAGATCTAATGTCTTCGCACAAAGCGCAATCACCGGCGTTTTTTGAATGTGCGCATGGTGTACTGCGCTAAGCACGTGGCTGTTAACGGTATCAGGCGCGAGAATCAGCAACAGATCGTCCGGTTGCAAACGGCTCAGCGTCATGCTCAGCAGGTTGTCATCCTGAATCCACGCGCTGGCCAGTCCGGCGTTTTGCAGGCGCTGATGGACGTCCGCCACCAGCGTAGTTTGCAGCCCCGATGCGCCAATCAGCAGTACGCTTCGGGCTTTACGCAACATCTCTGCGGCACGTTGCCAGGTTGCCGTTTCCGCTTGACCATATTGCTGGGTTAACGCCTGAGTAATGGCCTCAATCGGTGCAATCGCGTGAGTGGTTTGTCTCTGTGGCGCGCGCGCCAACCGCATACGCAAATCACGGATATCTTCACAACCCAGCGAGCGCGCAAAGCGGGTGATGGTGGCGGCGCTGACTTCTGCGCGGCCGGCAAGTTGCTCGATGGTGGCGGAAGCGGCAAAAGCAGTGTCGCTGAGAATCGCTTCGGCAACGCGTTTCTCCTGCTGACTCAGCGACGATTGCCGCTGGCGGATGACATCGATAAATTCAACATCCTGCTGCTGACCGGCTTTCCGCACCTGATGCAGAAAATCATCAAGATCCTGACAGCCCGCCGAGGTGGCAAAGCGTCTTAGCACATCCGGACTCACACCAGCCTGTGTAGCCAGACTCTCCATGGTGACGTGTACATTGGCGTGCAGGTTCGCCAGAATAAAACGCGCCAGCCTCGATTCCTGCGCATCCGCGCGCTCCGACTGCTGTCGTAATTGCCAGACAATATCCATTAGCTCATCACATCCTCAGTAGCGAAGGTCCATCATGCATGAAATTATTTTTCATGTTGAGTTTTTTTTCAGCTTATTGCGGGGTCTTAGCGCCGTTTGTCGGGCTTTTCACTGTTAAATTACGGTTAAGATCACACTCGTGAAAAATATTTTCATTAATATTTTAATCGTATCCATCTGACTTGTATCAATAAATTATCCATCCATCAGAAAATCCTTTGCCCACAGCCACTTTACAGCGTCTCTGAGACAGGTCTTAAATGGCCGGAACAAATCACAGGAGAAGAAATTATGCGCATCGTACTTTGCTGTGCTGCAGGCATGTCAACCAGCATGCTGGTGAGCAAAATGCAGCACGCCGCTGCAGGTCGCGGTCTGGAAATTGACATTAAAGCCGTGCCGGTGGCGGAATTCGAACGCATTCTGCCGGATGCCGATGTGGTTCTGCTTGGCCCGCAGGTGCAATTCGAAGCAGCCCGTCTTAGCGCCATAGCCGCGCCGCAAGGCAAATCTGTCGCCGTCATCGACATGATGGATTACGGCATGATGCGTGGCGAACAGGTGCTCGATAAAGCGCTGGCATTACACGCCTCTTAAACGTCCTTTTTAATCATCCGACTGACATTACACGGCGTTGTGCTGTGGGGGATTCTGCATGTCTGAAATCATGGCTATCGAGTTCGAAGAGGAAATTATGCTGCTGCTGGTGCAGGCCGGCGCAGCCCGCAGCGCGGCCATCAGCGCGCTACGACTGGCACGAGAAGGGCGCTTCAGCGAGGCGCAGCAACAGCTGGCGGCGGCAGGCGAAAGCATCAGCGCTGCGCACCAGCAGCAGACCGCGCTGATTGGTCTGGATGAAGGCAGCGGTAAGTTGCCGGTCACGCTGATTCTGGTGCACGCCCAGGATCATCTTATGAACGCCATGCTGATTCAGGATTTGGCTGGCGAAATCATTGAACTCTACCGCCGCACAGCGGCAGGAGGCACAGATGCTTAAGATCGCAATTATTGGTGGTGGCAGCAGCTATTCACCGGAGCTGGTGGAAGGGATCATCAATCGCTATGCGCAGCTGCCGGTGACGGAACTGGCGCTGGTGGATATCGAGCAAGGGCGTGAAAAGGTTAATGTCATCGCCGATCTTACTCGCCGCATGCTGCAGCAAAACGGGCTGGAGCAGGTAAAAGTGAGCGTCCATTTTGAGCTGGATGACGCGATTCGCGGTGCTCGTTTTGTTCTGACGCAGCTGCGTGTGGGATTGTTGGCCGCGCGCGCGGCGGATGAGCGCCTCGGGCTGAAATATGGTCGGCTCGGCCAGGAAACCACTGGCGTTGGCGGCTTTGCCAAAGCGTTGCGCACCATTCCGGTGATGCTCAAGGTAGCGCGCAAAGTCGAGGAACTGGCACCGGACGCCTTCATCATCAACTTCACTAATCCGGCGGGAATTGTGACGGAGGCGGTGTCGCGCTATAGCAAGGCGAAAATCATCGGGCTGTGCAATGTGCCGGTGAATATGCATCACATGATTGCCGGCATGCTCGACGCGCCCTGGGATGACGTGCAGCTGCGCTTCGCCGGGCTCAATCATCTGGTTTGGGTGCATCAGGTGACGTGCCGGGGCGAGGATGTGACTGCGCAGGTGATCGAGCAACTGTGCGACGGCCAATCGCTCACCATGAACAACATCAAAGATATGCCGTGGTCGCCGCAGTTCCTGCGCGCGCTCAAAGCGATTCCGTGCCCGTATCACCGCTATTACTGGCAAACGCCGCAGATGCTGGCCGAAGAGCAGGAGAAAGCGCAAAACGGTCATGAAGGCACGCGCGCGGAGCAGGTGATGAAAGTGGAAGCGGAACTGTTCGCGCTGTATGCCGACCCACATCTGGCGCACAAACCTGAGCAGCTGAGTTTCCGTGGCGGCGCGTATTACTCCGAAGTGGCGGTCGAGCTGATCAGCGCAATTCACAATAACAGCGGCAAAAATCTGGTGGTGAACTGTCGCAACAACGGCGCGATTCATGGCTTGCCGGATGACGCGGTGGTGGAAGTGAATTGTCTGGTCGATGCGCAAGGCGCGCATCCGCTGGCGTTTGGTGAGTTGCCGCCGCTGATGAATGGCCTGACGCAGCAGATCAAAGCGTTTGAACGCCTGACTATCGAAGCCGCAGTGCATGGCGATCGTGAGCAAGCGCTGCTGGCGCTGCTCGGCAATCCGTTAGTCGGTGATGTCGCGACCGCCGAAGCCTTGCTTGACGAAGTGCTGACCTTAAACAAGCCGTGGCTGCCGCAGTTCGCCACGCCATAATCCGTTGCGCCACTGAGCCAGAGGAACACCTATGTCTAACCGTACTTTTATAGACCGTTATGTCTTGCCCGTCGCACTGAAAATCGCCGGTCAGAAGCATGTGCTCTCCGTGCGCGACGGCATCATTCTCAACATGCCGTTTATGCTGATTGGCAGCTTCTTCCTGATCTTTGCCTATCTGCCGATTCCGGCGTGGGGCCATTTAATGGCGGATCTGTTTGGCGAGACGTGGCGCAACAAACTGCTTTATCCGGTGCGCGCGACCTACGACATCATGGCGCTGATCTCCAGCTTCGGCATCGCTTACCGCCTGGCGGAGAAGTATCGCACGCTTGATCCGCTCACCAGCGGCGCGATGGCGTTAGTGGCATTTGTGATGACCATTCCGCAGCAGACGCTGTTTGCCCCGGTGGAGGGCGCGCCGACGCAGTTGGTCACCGGCGTGTTGCCGATTTCACTGATTGGCAGCCAGGGTTTGTTCGTGGCTATCGTGGTTGCGCTGCTATCGACCGAGATCTACCGCTTTGTGCACAACCGTAATTTGGTAATCAAGATGCCGGAGGGCGTGCCGCCTGCGGTGGCGAAATCCTTCCTCGCGCTGATACCCGGTTTTTGTGTGCTGGCGGTGGTGTTGGTGATTCGTCTGGCGGTGGAAGCATCGCCGTTCGGCGATATCAATAACCTGATTGCTACTGTAATTGGTTTGCCGATGCATCACGTGGGCGGCACCTTGCCTGGCATGATTTTCTCGGTGCTGCTGATTGGGATTCTCTGGACGCTTGGACTGCACGGCGATGCGATTGTGCTGGTATTCATTCAGCCGGTTTGGCTGTCGAATATGAGTGAAAACCTCGAGGCGTTTCAGCACAACCAACCGATCCCGCACATCTTTACCCAGCAGTTTTATGATTTGTGGATTGCGCCCGGCGGCACCGGCGCGCTGCTGGGATTGGTGATTTTCATGCTGATTCGTTCGCGCAGTCGCCAGATGAAACAGCTTGGTAAAATTGCCGCACCGGCGGCGCTGTTTAACATTAGTGAGCCATTAGTGTTCGGTATTCCGCTGGTGATGAACCCGTATCTGTTCCTGCCCTTTATCCTGACGCCGGTGGTGCTGGTGATTGTGTCGTGGGCGGCGATGAGCACCGGTTTGGTGGCGCCTCCAGCGGGGATTGCGCTGCCGTTTACCACACCGATTTTCGTCAGCGGCTATCTGGCCACCGGCGGGCATATTTCCGGCACCGTTTTGCAGGTGGTGAATCTGACAATTTCGCTGGTGATTTACTATCCGTTCTTCCGGGTCTGGGATCGTCTGAAGTTCCGCGAGGAAGAGGCCAGCCTGCAGCAAGCAAAAGTGGTGAGCGGCGAAGCGGTAACGCCTTGAACACCGGGGCAGAAGCGCATCAATGTGCGCTTCTGCAATCTGTAAACCGATAAACAACAATGCGCATTAATCACCTAACAGGACTAATTTACAATTCTCTTTGGACTCTAACTATCACTCAACTGACTGTTATCGCTGATTTTATTCCAATTGCTTAAAATAACAGCGGTTTTATTAAAAGAAACTTCTGTACTCTTATTACGTGTTTGTATATTTTTGTGATCAAGTGGTGACATAACTTCTTTCACCCCGAAACCCACGCTATTCAATGTAAACGTCAGCAGGCTCTCTTGATAGACATTTTCTCTAAAATTAACAATATTCCCCTTTTATTAAATTCAATCAGCTTAACGAGATCATTTGCGATCTCATTTTTCAGACTATTCCATTAATTTTTTATTACTCCATAAAGTGCTGGCACTAACGTCGCCAGGGGAAACGCATGCAAAAAATGAATATCAGTACCGATTTTATCGCCTATTTCAATTGTGGTTCTGTAAAACTGAAATCTGAGGCCGAAATATTGGGCTCAATTATCACCGCTATCATAAAAGACAAAAAAACTGTTACCAATAAGAGCATTATTGCCTATCTGCTGGCAGAGCTTGAGAGCACCAATGATGTGATTTTCCAGGATTGTCTGCGGAATACGCTGCAAATTGTGGTAGGAAAGACGCCGGATGATGACGGTTCTTTTAGTTAAGATAATCTCCCACAATTAAGAACGTGGGTTTTGAACCGATTCAATTTTAAAAGTTCAGGATTTATCTGACAGTATCAGATCATGAGAATGGCGTTATAATTACTGGCCCGACCAGAATAATCTGGCACACAGATAAATCCAACAATAAGTGATATTTTATGAATTACAGCAATTTTTCAGCAAAAGTGAGTTTCTGGCCCAATATGCATTTCACCGCAATTGAAATTGTACAGTGCGGCGATCTTTACGAAATATATGCGACGGACATTTCCCGTCTCGCTAAAAGTAAGCTTTTTGTCGGGCGCACCCATGATAAAAATCTAGCGGATTCCTACGCGAAACAGTTCGAAGAGTGGTTACCTAAAGTTAACCGTGAAATGAAACTGCGTGACATTGCGCCGTTAACAGGAAATATGCCGTCGCAGGTTTTTTGTAGAAAACGGGATCTTGAAATTTTGCCGAGCCAGGCAGAATTTTTGCGTAACCCTCATCAATGGTAGTCCTCAGTAATTAGTCTTAAAATGCGAGCTTGCGATTAAGATTATTACTCTCCTAAAGGCGGTGCTGCCCATCACCGCCATCAGAAATAAACTTTTACTCATTCAATGGTTAAATCATATACGTTTAGCCAGCTCATCGCTTTCGCATTATACAAATCTGAACCAGGCTCAAAATGTCATGGTTAATTATGTATACAAGCGAGGAACGAATGGATTTTGTACAACGCACGATTGATTTAGCAATGAAAAACGTTGAAGAGGGCGGTCGCCCATTTGCAACAGTCATTGTTCGCGATGGCAAGGTAATCGCTGAGCGCGCAAACCAGGTCGCACAGACGAATGATCCCACGGCTCACGCTGAAATACTGGCCATCCGCGAAGCCTGCCGTCAATCAGGCAGCGAAAACCTCACAGACTGCGACATTTACATTCTTGCCAGCCCTTGTCCAATGTGTCTGGGTGCACTCTATTATTGCAGTCCAAAGCAGGTGATATACATCACCAAACGCGAAGAGTATTCGACGTATTACCGTGACGATCGTAAATACTTTGAACTGGACACCTTTTACGCTGAATACAGCAAGCCAATTGAACAACGTCGCTTGCCGATGCAATATCAGCCTCGACCGCAGGCGCTCGACGTCTATAAACGCTGGCAGGTTTTAAATAAATAAAAGCGTGTCAGTTGCTCGCGGCTAAATCCCTCCCAAGATGATCAACACCCTTGCCACGTACCCAACTGGTGCAAATCCCCTCGATTTGCACCAGCAAAACTCATAATGTCCACTTATAACACCGCACAAAATTCATTTAATTCAGCGCATTAATAATCTGGCACGCGCATTGCTATTCGATTGGTAGAGATGTTTGACCAATTAGGGCATTGCCATGCAGATACCGGCTGAGCTTCATCCTATTTCCACGCCGCGCAGCGATACGCTGATTCTCGATGCGCTAACGCGCTATATGGCGCAGTCGGGTGCGCAGCCCGGCAGCCGCTTGCCGCCGGAACGCGTGCTGGCGGAGAAGCTTGGCGTCAGCCGCAATACGGTGCGTGAAGCACTCAAACGCTGGGAAGCGCTTGGCATTATTTTGCGTAAAAAGGGCAGCGGTACTTTTTTGCAGGCGGAAGTGGGCGTCAACGACAGCTTCTTATCGCTGCGCTTTAAAAACGATTCGGCCAACATGCTACACGCGCTGGAAGTGCGCCGCATTATCGAGTCAGAATCCTGCGCGTTGGCGGCTCAACGTGCCTCGGCTGCCGATCTGATCGAAATCGAGCAACGTCTTAATGAGATGGAAAAAGTGCATCTGGCGATCGGTTCTGCCGGTGCGGAAGACTGGGCATTTCACGCCAGCATCTATCGGGCTGCCGGAAATCCATTGCTGCTACAAATGCTCAACGGCATTTACGACTCATTTCATGCATTTTTCGAATCACCGCCGGAACAGGCGCTGTTTTCAGACTCTTTCCCGCTGCACCGTGAACTCTTCAACGCTATCCGCCAGCGCGATTGCACGGCATCGCGCGCCATCTGCCATCAAATTCTCGATATCACCGAACGCGACATGAAGGATGTAATGAATGCCAAACGATAAGTCGATTCCGCTACAAACGCTGCTCACTCACGATCAACGCCATGAAATGGGCGCGGTCACTACGCCGATTTACCAGTCTTCGCTGTTCACCTTCAGTGATTACGACAGCATGATCGCGCGCTTTCGCGGCGAGAGCGATCAGCCGCTCTATTCGCGCGTCGATAACCCGACGGTAAAAGCGCTGCAGGACAAGATGGCGGCGCTGGAGGGCGGCGAAGCCTGTCTGGCTTTTGGCAGCGGCATGGCGGCGATCAGCAATGCGATTCTCAGCGTGGTGGCGCCGGGTAAAAAAGTGGTGTGCGTTAATCACGTTTATCCCGATACCTATCGCTTTCTGCGTGGCTTCTGCCAGCGCTTTGGCATCGTTACCGAGTTTGTCGATGGCGATGACGAAGCTGCAATTGGTGCGGCCTTATCGGATGCCAGCCTGCTGTATCTGGAAAGTCCCTCAAGCTGGGTGATGAGTGAACAGAATCTGAATAAGCTCGGCGCGATGGCGCGCGAAGCGGGCGTGGTCAGCATGATCGATAACAGCTGGGCATCACCGATTTTCCAGCAGCCGCTACTGTGCGGCATCGATATCGTGGTGCACTCGGCGTCGAAATATATCAGCGGCCACAGCGATGTGGTGGCTGGTCTGGTGATCGCCAGCCAGCAGCACATCAACAACATTACGCGTCACATCAGTCCTTACCTTGGCGGCAAACTTTCGGCGCATGAAGCGTCACTGCTTATGCGCGGCCTGCGCACGCTGCCGCTGCGCATGAAACACCATCACCAAAGCGCGCTGATCATTGCCGAGAAACTGGCGGAGCATCCGCTGGTGACCGACGTCTGCCATCCGGGGCTGAAACCGCAGTCGTGGTCCACCTTGCGCGGCTACAGCGGTCTGTTTGCCTTTGAAGTGGCGGAGCAGGTGGATATTCCACAGCTGTGCAACGCGCTGGAGCTGTTCCACATGGGCGTGAGCTGGGGCGGATTTGAGAGCCTGGTGATGCCGGCGATTTCGGTGATCAACCAGGCCAGTGAATTTAACTCGGCGGTGGATTTCGGCGTCTCGCCACGGCTGATCCGCATCTCGGTCGGCCTTGAAGAGACCAACGATTTGTGGGCCGATTTGCAGCAAGCCCTTGCCAGCGCGAATCGCGCGTAATCACTCACTGGAGAAAAGTCATGACGCAACGTTTTGCCGTGAAAGCATTAGTGTTAGCCGTGGGTTTGAGTGCAGCGATGAGCAGCCTCGCCGCCAAGCTTACCGTAGTGGAAGTGATTACCAGCCCGCCGCGCACCGCGCTGCTGCAAAAAATGCTCGATGAGTATAAAACCCAGCATCCCGGCACGGAGATTGAACTGATTTCACTGCCGTGGGGCCAGGCGTTTGAAAAGCTCGGCACCATGCTGCAGAGCGGTCAGGTGCCGGATGTGGTGGAAATGCCGGATACCTGGCAAGGATTGTATGCCAGTAACAATATGCTGGAAGACCTCGAGCCGCGCCTGAAAAGCTGGGATGCCACGCCGCAGCTCACCGATAAAACGCTGGCCATGGCGCGCGCTGCCAACGGCAAAGCCACCATGGTGCCGTACGGCTTTTATCTGCGCGCGCTGTTCTGGAATAAAAAGCTGTTCCAGCAGGCAGGATTGAGTGAACCGCCCAAAACCATGGAGGAATTCGCCAGCGATGCTCAGCGCATCAGCAAATTGGGGAATGGCATCAGCGGCTACTGCATGCGTGGTGGCGTGGGCGGCACCAACGCCTGGATGATGTTTATGGCGGCGATGAACGGTTCACCGGAGTTCTTCGATAAACAAGGTAACAGCACGCTGACCGAGCCGGGTGCGATGAAAGGCGCGCAGCTGCTGGTGGATATGTATCAAAAGGGCGGCGCCTCGAAAGACAGCGTTAACTGGGGCTTCAATGAGATCGTTTCGGGCTTCTATTCAGGTAAATGCGCAATGCTCGATCAGGATCCCGACGCGCTGATCGCCATTAAAAACAGCATGGCGGCCGATGATTTCGCTGTGGCTCCGATGCCGGTTGGCCCGTCAGGCAAAGCTTTCCCGACCATTGGCTATACCGGCTGGTCGATGTTCAAGCAGGGTAAACAGAAGGATCTCGCCTGGCCGCTGATTACCTTCCTCAGTGACAAAACCAACAACCTCGCATGGTCAAAATTCGTCGGCACGCTGCCGATTTACAAAGGTGCCGAGCAAGACCCGTTTTACCAAACGCCGCAGTTCGCCGGCTGGTTCAAAGAGCTGAACGATCCTAACTATGTGCCACTCACCATGCCAACCCATCTCAAAGGCTGGGGCTATTTCAACTCGGTGATTGTGAAAGAGAGCAGCCAGGAAACCTTGCTGGGTGAGAACGATACCGAAAGCATGGTGAAGGATTGGGCGAACTATCTCAGCAAAGAGCAGAAAGCCTGGCTTGCCACGCAGTAACCTTCAACCACGCGGAGTGTGATTATGATGCTTGATGCTTCTCTGCCCAACAGTCCGGCGCGCCGCCGCCTCCGCTGGAGTCGGCTGGCTGAGCCGTGGTGGTATCTCTCGCCTGGCCTGTTGCTGATCGCTTTGTTCATCTTTGTGCCGATGGCGATCGGCATCTCCTATGCGTTTCAGAGCATTAACCTGCTGAATCCGCTGGAGACCGGTTGGGTCGGCTGGGATAACTTCAGCGAGATGTTTGATGACCGGCGCTTTTTCAAAGCGCTGGGCCACACGCTGAACTGGACGCTCAGCTCGCTGCTGCTGCAGTTCTTCTTCGGTTTGGCGCTGGCGCTGCTGCTCAATCGCGAGTTCCGTTTTCGCCGTTGGGTGCAGGCGCTGGTGTTCTTGCCGTGGGCGGTTCCGGCGTTTCTCTCTGGCTTGACCTGGTCATGGTTGTTCAATCCGGTAGTCGGCCCATTGCCGCAGTGGCTGAGCGATTTGGGCGTGCTGAGTGAGCCGTACAACATTCTGTCCGATCCGCAGTTGGCTATGTGGGGACCGGTGATCGCCAACGTCTGGTTTGGCATTCCGTTCTTTGCCATCACGCTGCTGGCGGCGCTGCAGTCGATTCCCAAAGATCTGTACGAAGCGGCCTCGATTGACGGTGCCAGCGGCTGGCAGCAGTTTCGTCGCGTCACGCTGCCGTTTCTGGCACCGATGATCGCCATCACCGTGATGCTGCGCACCATCTGGATCGCCAATTTTGCCGATCTCATTGTGGTGATGACCGATGGCGGTCCGGCGGGATCGACCTCGATTCTCTCCAGCTACATCTTCACCACCGCCTATCGCAAGCTCGACTTTGGCTATGCCTCAGCGATGGCGGTGTTTCTGTTACTGCTGATGACCTGTTATGCGCTGGTGTTGCTGCGCATCCGTCATCAGCTGCTGAAATAGGAGGCGACGATGCGACTCTTACCGCTGATTGGCCATCGCCTGAGTATTGCGGCGTATCTGCTGTTCGCGCTGTTTCCGCTTTACTGGATCATCAAAATCTCGCTGACGCCGGACCAACTGTTGTTTAGTCAGGGCGTAACGTTATTGCCGAGCGGCGTGACCTTTGGTCATTTCAAAAAAGTGCTGACCGACAGTGATTTCCCGACCTTTTTTACCAACAGCCTGATTGTCTCGTTTAGCACCGCGTTTCTTACCACGCTGATTGCCGCTGCGGCCGGCTATGCCTTTTCGCGCTTCCAGTTCCGCGGCAAAGTGCTAATCGCCGGACTGCTGCTGTTCACGCAGATGTTTCCGCTGGTGATGATCATCGCGCCGATTTACAAGGTGATGGCGCCGCTGGGCCTGACCAACAGCTTGCTGGGGCTGATTCTGATCTACACCGCGTTTAACGTGCCGTTTGCCACCTTCCTGATGCAATCCTTCTTTGATGCGATTCCCAAAGATCTGGAGGAGTCGGCGATGCTGGAAGGCTGCACGCGTTTTCAGGCGCTGTATCGCGTGCTGGTGCCGCTGACCTTGCCGGGCATGGCGGCCACATTGGGCTTTGTGTTTACCGCAGCGTGGAGCGAGCTGCTGTTCTCGCTGATGCTGATCAACAAAAACGAAGTGATGACCTTCCCGGTTGGGCTGCTCAGCTTCGTGTCGAAATTTGCCGTTTCCTGGGGCGAGATGATGGCGGCGGTGGTGCTGGCGCTGATCCCGGCCTGTCTGTTCTTCGCCTTTATTCAACGCTATTTGGTTCAGGGACTCACCGCCGGTGCGGTTAAGGGGTAAATCATGGCTGAAATCACGCTCAAACAGATCGACAAGCGCTATGGCAACGTTGAGGTGCTGCGCGATATTAACCTCACCATCAAAGACGGCGAATTCGTGGTACTGGTGGGACCATCCGGCTGTGGCAAATCGACGCTGCTGCGCACCATCGCCGGACTGGAGCTGGCGACCGGCGGCGATATTCGTATCGGCAACCAGCTGATGAACGATGTGGCACCCAAAGATCGCGATATCTCGATGGTGTTTCAAAGTTACGCACTCTATCCGCATCTAACGGTGGCGCGCAATATGGGCTTCAGCCTGGAAATTCAGAAGCGTCCGCGCGCAGAAATTGAAGAGAAGGTGAGGCGTGCGGCGGAAATTCTCAGCCTGACGCATCTGCTTGATCGCCGACCCAAAGAGTTATCCGGCGGTCAGCGGCAGCGTGTGGCCATGGGACGCGCCATCGTGCGTCAGCCGCAGGTGTTTCTGTTTGATGAACCGCTGTCGAACCTGGATGCACAGCTGCGCGGTCAGATGCGCGTCGAGATCAAGAAGCTGCACCAGCAGATGAACAACACCATTGTGTACGTGACGCACGATCAGGTTGAAGCCATGACGCTGGCGGATCGCATTGTGGTGCTGAACAACGGTGTGATTCAGCAGGTCGGTACGCCGCTCGAGCTGTATGACACACCGGCGAACAAGTTTGTCGCCAGCTTTATTGGCTCGCCATCAATGAACTTCATCAATGGCATGATGACCGCGCAGGGCGTGCGTATTGGCGATAGCGCACAGTTGCCGTTGAATCAGCATTGTTCGCAGCATCAGGCTGGGCGAGCGGTAATTTACGGTATCCGCCCCGAAAACGTGGCGATTGCCGAAGCGGGCGCGATGAATGCGCTGCCGTTAGAAGTGTCGCTGGTGGAGCCGACGGGATTATCCGAGCTGATTCATGGATCGCTGTTGGGGCACGACATTATGCTGTTCACCACGCAACGTTCTGGCGCACAGGCGGGGGATATTCTGCCTGTGACCATTGATGCGGATCGCGCGATGCTGTTTGATGCGGATTCGCAAAAGCGTTTATAACGCGTTTTACAGCTGCCTGTTTGCACAGGCAGCTCAGGGAATTACTTAGACTGCTGCTGTTTGCTATCCGCTTCTTTCTGCTTTTTGTTCGCCATATGGTGACCAACCGCACAACCCGCTGCTGCACCCGCAACGCCGTGATGTGCCACGTGGCCCGCCACGCCGCCGACAACGGCACCTTTAATGCAGCCTTTCGCTTCAACCTGAGAAGTGACCGACAGCAGCACGCCTGCAGTTAATACAATTAGAGAAAATTTACGCACTGGATTTATTCCTTATAAAGTTAATAGCGTGCAAATACACGCTTCCAGTGTAGTAAGTGGAATAAATCCTACCGTTATAAACTGTAAACAAAGATATTTTAGCGCAATACCCTCATGCTGTATCAGTGAACGCTTTTTAATCGGCTTATTTAACGTTATTAATCATTGATAAAAGTCACAGACGAATGGAATGCGCTGGCGAGTGTTTATCACGCCTGTAGAAGAGAGTGCAGCCTCCTTGCTGCCCGCATTATCGTTAACGTTTCAGTCTGGCCCAATCGACAAACTGGCCATCCTTCATCACCGCAGCTTTTTCCGGAAAATAGTGATAGAAAATAACGGTTAATCCATCGCCTTGCATAACACGCGCAGAGTCGGTGGTGGCTATCTCCGCCATCATCTTGCCGTCGCAGGTGACTTCATGATTCTTCACATTAAAAGTGAATTTTCTGAACTGATAGATTTTCAATTTCGCTGCATCCTAACCGATAACAGTAAAGCAAAGTGAGGTGAGAAAAGCAGGGTTTGCGGCTTTCATACTAATTATTTCCCGTGGTGATTTTTCGCCATGAAAACGTACGCGAGGCCACTAAGACTTTTCTTATCTTTAATCAAGTTGGATGAGCTTGTTTTTATCGGGGAATGTCATCGCGCCGAGGCGATCATTTTTTATGCGGCAGGACTTGCTGATAGCGCTGCTGAATTAGATTGGATTTTACAAAACAATTGTTTTCTCTTAACCTGACTGACGCACGTTGATTTTCTCAAGATAACAACGCCATTGGTTAATAACTCTTAAGCTTGAGTAAATATGACTACACAGAGAATTAAATGACCAGCAGTTACGATGAACAGATGAAGGACCGAATGATTGGTGAGGCGCTGCTTGCTCTTTTAGAAGACCAGGTTGCAGTATCCTCTGCGGCGCTGATAGCCAAACTTGAAGAGATGGCGGAAACAGAAGAGGAAAGCTACAGGCGAGTTGCCTGCCAACGCGCACTGGCGGATGTCAGAAATCATAGCGTCAGGACCAGCACGCAACGCGACGGACAAGATTTCAGTAGTGAGAAGCATGCTAATATCCCGAATCAGAAAAAGCACTGATTACGATGCTAAACACTTTTCCGCAATCTTACTCATCGCGTTGACATAATCCTGCTTGAGCTGAACGGGCGCGGCTTCTTCTTGCTGCTTCAATAGCGCAGTAATGTGATCAAGTTGCAAAGGTTGATCGGATTTAAGCAGGCATGACACGGCGTGACCAATGACAGCATGAATGTCATCCATATTTTCCGCTTTCTCGTCTGACATCACCTTCTCCTTAATTCCTTTGCTAATTAACATTTTTCAGCTTGCTCCAAAGCATTCATAGGAATGTATTGTTTCGCGCCCTCAGGGCAGGGCATTGATCAGTTTCTGGCGCAGCGTGGTAACACGTGCAGTGAGATCGGCCAGTTCTTCATAAGGCGTATCCATCACTGACACCATGTCAGCCGGAACGCCGGCCGCCGAGATCTTTAATTCTTGTCCCTGCTCAGTGACGGAGATCAACACTCTGCGCTCATCGCCACCAACATCGCGTTTTCTACTGATAATGCCAGCCTGCTCCAGTCGCTTTAAAAGCTGGCTGAGCGTGCCTGAATCCAGCTGCACGCGCGCGCCCAATTCTGAAACGGTGACATGGTCTTTTTCCCATAGCGCCAGCAGCACCAGATACTGCGGATAGGTCAAACCCAGTGGTTTCAGTCGCGACTGATAAAGTTTGGTCATCGCAAGGGACGCGGAATAGAGCGCGAAGCAGAGAAACTGGTCGACAGTCACCGGCGCTTCACTCTCAGGACCTACACAGCAAACTTCATCGTTTAACTCTTTCATATCACCACTATTTTTAAGGCAGAGTTGCAGTCATTGAGACTGAAAAACGTGAATATATTGACATAAATTAGATTGAAGTCAATCTAATTTGGATTGGCTATTTTTTGTTAATATCTATTATAAATCATATGATTAGCTATAATTTCATTAACAATCGATGGTAATGCAAGGTTTAAAACTTCTATGGATTCAGCAACGCCCGGCATTCTCATCCTCGCGGCAGGTAAAGGTTCGCGTTATATCGCCAGCGGCGGCAGCGGCAATAAGTTGCTGGCCAGCATAAACGACGATGCGCCGACGGTAATTGAAACGGTGATTGAACAGGCAAAGCTGAGTGGCTTGCCGGTGGCGCTGGTGACGCGTCCCGACTATCTGGCGGTTCGTCAGCATGCAGTAAAGGCAGGCGTGCAGCTTGTGCTGTGTGAAAGTGGCGGCAGCGGCGAATCCATTGCGGCGGGCGTGGCGATGACCGCTCACTGGAACGGATGGATCATTACGCTGGGAGATATGCCGTGGCTAACGGTGGATCATTATCGGCAAGTAAAAGAGGCGTTAGAAAAGGGCGCGGCGCAGGTGCGTCTTACCTATAAAGGCAAACCCGGCCATCCGGTCGGGTTTGCTGGATGCTACGCTGAGGCGTTACGCAATTTGCAGGGCGATGAAGGTGCCAGAGCGCTGCTGGACCCGCGCTTACTGGTCACCCTTGAAGCGGACGCTGCTGTACAGCGCGATCTCGATGTGGTGGCTAAACCACGTTGAGCCGAGCCGCCGCGACATCCGCGACAATTGATAGCGCTAGTGTGCGCGCATCGCGCGCCTGGGCAAAGATGCCTATCGGCGCTTTGATGCGCGCAATCTCTTTCTCACTAAACCCTAGCGACAGCAATTTCTTAATACGCGTTGCATGCGTGCGCCGACTTCCCAATGCTCCGATATAGAAGGGCGCAGAACGCAGCGCTGCCAGAAGCACCGGGAGTTCGCGATCGAGATCGTGATACAGCAAAATCACCGCCGTGAAGGGATCAACGGCCTGCGCCTGCACATCCTCGCCAGAAAGCACCTCGTAACCAGCGGCCTGCGCAATCGACGCCGTCGCCAACGCTTCGACTGAACGTCCATATACCGCCACGCGTGTTTTTGGCAGATAGCCGGTGATAAAGGCATCCTCCTGCCAGCCGGTCATCTCAGTGCAAGCAGCGCTCGCCAGCCGCTGAAACGTCGGCAGATAGCGCAGCGCTGCGGGTTGACGCTTTGCCAGCAAATCCAGCACGTTTCTAAGCGGTTGCGCGTCACGTAGCTGATGGAAAGCCAGCGTGATGCCGCCGCCACAGGGCAGCACAATATCCAGATAAGGCGATCCTTCGCCATATCTCACAAAGCGATCTTTGCTAGTGGCGATAACTTGCAACGCTTCATAAGCCGCCGCCGCTTCCACGCAGCCGCCGGAAACATAGCCGCAATAGCGGCCATCTTCCCGCACCACCATCTGCGCACCCAATGCCCGCGCCGCGCCACCGCGAATCTCAACCAGCGTGACCAGCACGGCAGCGGAATCTGCCTCCATTGCTTCAAGCGCGAAGCGCAGGATGCTTTCACTGTCATCGGTCTGCAAAGCCTGCTGCGGCTTGATCTGCGGTTGCAGATCGTCATCAATCAGTAGCTGCTGCAATGCGCTTCTCCTCAACTTTAGACAAGGGCAGGCAAGCCTTTAAGTAACTTATCCAGCGTCACCGGATAGTCGCGCACGCGTACGCCGGTGGCGTTGTAAATGGCATTGACGATTGCCGCGCTGACGCCGCACAAGCCCAGTTCACCCACGCCCTTTGCTTTCATCGGTGAGGAGATGGGATCGGTGTCATCAAGGAAAATCACCTCCTGCTGCGGGATATCGGCGTGAACCGGCACTTCATAGCCCGCCATATCGTGGTTGACGAAATAACCGAGGCGTTCATCGACGAACAGCTCCTCCATCAACGCGCCGCCAAGTCCCATCGTCATGGCACCAATCACCTGACTGCGCGCCGTTTTGGGATTGAGGATGCGCCCGGCGGCACAAACCGCCAGCATGCGCCGCACGCGCACTTCACCGGTAGCGACGTCCACGCCGACTTCAACGAAGTGTCCGGCGAAAGTGGATTGCTGATATTGCTCGTCAAGATCGCCAAACTCGATGGTGTCTTCCACGGTGATGGTGGCTTCAGCGGCGGCCTGGGCGAGCGGCGCGCTCTGGTTTCCGTCATGCACCTGACCGTCGCTGAAAGTAGCGCGTTGCGCATCAAAGCCCAGTTTGCTGGCGACCGCTTCACGCAATTTCACGCAGGCGGCGTAAACGCCGGATGTTGAGGTGTTCGCGCCCCATTGGCCGCCGGAACCGGCAGAAACCGGGAAGTCTGAATCGCCTAAATGAACCGCCACACGCTCGATCGGCACGCCCATCATCTCCGCCGCCGTTTGCGCGAGGATGGTATAGCTGCCGGTGCCGATGTCGGTCATGTCGGTTTCAACGGTGATGATGCCTTTATTGTCGAGATGCACACGCGCACCGGAAGGCGCCACCATGTTGTTACGAAAACCGGCCGCAACACCCATGCCGACCAGCCAGCGTCCCTCTTTGACCATTGCCGGTTTGGCGTTGCGTCGTGACCAGCCAAAGCGCTCGGCGCCGGTATTCAGGCACTCAACCAGCTGGCGGCGTGAAAAAGGGCGCTCGGGTTTGGCCGGATCGACCTGCGTATCATTGAGGATGCGGAAGGCGATCGGATCAATGCCCACTTTTTCCGCTATTTCATCGATGGCAATTTCAAGCGCCATGAGCCCAGGCGCTTCACCCGGTGCGCGCATGGCGTTACCTTCGGGCAGATCCAGCGTCGCCAGTCGTAATCCGGTAAAGCGGTTAGCACCGGCGTAAAGCAGTTCCGTTTGCTGCACGGCGGTTTCAGGTGTGCCTCCCGGCAGGTTCCCCGACCAGCTTTCATGCGCGATGGCCTGAATCTTGCCGGCTTTATCGGTGCCAATGCGAATGTGCTGAATGGTGGCCGGTCGATGTGTGGTGTTATTGGTGATTAATGGCCGCGGCAGCATCACTTTGACCGGACGCTTTACCGCGCGCGCACCCAACGCCGCTAACACCGCATCGCTGCGCAGGAACAGCTTGCCGCCAAAGCCGCCGCCAATATAAGGCGACACGATGCGGATCTTCTCCATTGGCATGTTGAGCGTGGCGGCCAGATCGGTGCGGCACCAGTCGATCATCTGATTCGAGGTCCAGACGGTGAGTTTATCGCCTTGCCATGTCGCCATCGAGGCGTGCGGTTCCATCGCGGTGTGGCTTTGGTCAGGCGTAGTGTAGTGCGCATCCAGCTTGACGTCAGCGGCAGCAAACGCACCGGCGAAATCACCCACGGACTTATCTGGCGTATCTTCGGGCGCGGAGGTAACGCCCGGCTTTTGCTGCGCGAGATCATAAGCGCCGCGCTCACGCTGATAATCCACCTTCACTAAACTGGCCGCAGCACGCGCCTGCTCAAACGTCTCCGCCACAACCAGTGCGACGGCCTGGTGATAGTGTTCGATGGTGTCGCCGG
Organism: Pantoea sp. BJ2; assembly: GCF_040255075.1. NCBI lineage: Bacteria > Pseudomonadati > Pseudomonadota > Gammaproteobacteria > Enterobacterales > Erwiniaceae > Pantoea > Pantoea sp. BJ2. The sequence continues at coordinate 438,944 of NZ_CP158293.1, read as the reverse complement.
CCAACAGGCGAGCGGTATTTTTATCGCCTTTGCCCAGTTTTCCCGCGTTGTTAGCCGTCACCACCGCTAACACGCCCGACGCATTTTGCGCTGCCTGCACATCAATGGCGGTGATTTTTCCTTTGGCGATCGGCGCGCCGACCACATAGCCGTACGCCGCATCGGGCGCTTCGTGATGCCATTCGTACGCGTAATGCGCCAGGCCGGAGGTTTTCAGCGGTCCGTCGATGCGATTGAGTGGCTGACCAACTACCTTCAGCTGATCAATTGGGTTATTGCCTGCGGATTTTTCGAATTTCATCAGTTATCCCCTCGCTTCTGCCAATACGGAAGCGAGCGTTCGCTGCGCCAGAATGATCTTGAACTCGTTTTCAGCGGTAGGTTGCGCCGTGGCAAACAGCCGATCGCTCACTGCCTGCGCGCCCTGAATCACCGCATTGTCCGCCTCTGCCAACCGCCACGGCTGATGTGCCACGCCACCGAGCGCCACGCGGCCGGATTTATCCGGCTGAATGATGGCGGCAACAGAGACCAGCGCAAAAGCGTAGGACGCGCGGTCGCGCACCTTGCGGTAAATGTGCGTGCCGCCCAGCGGGGCCGGCAGTGAAACGGCCACAATCAGCTCGCCAGGAGTGAGCACGGTTTCCAGATGCGGCGTATTGCCAGGCGCACGATAGAATTCAGCAATCGGGATTTTGCGCTCTCGCCCATCCGGGCTGACCGTTTCGATAACCGCATCCAGCAAACGCATCGCCACCGCCATATCGCTCGGATGGGTGGCGATACAGGCCTGGCTGGTTCCGACCACCGCATGCTGGCGACTGAAGCCATCCAGCGCCGCGCAGCCGCTGCCGGGTAAACGTTTGTTGCACGGTTGGTTAGTGTCATAGAAATAGGGGCAACGCGTGCGCTGCAGCAGATTCCCAGCGGTTGTCGCCTGATTACGTAACTGGCCGGAAGCGCCAGCCACTAACGCGCGCGACAGCACGCCATAATCGCGGCGAATACGCGCATCGGCCGCCAGGTCGGTGTTACGCACCAACGCGCCGATGCGTAATCCGCCATCGGCTGTGGCCTCGATTTTGTCCAGCTCAAGCCCATTCACATCAATAAGATGCGCGGGCGTCTCAATCTCCAGCTTCATCAGATCGAGCAGATTGGTGCCGCCGGCGATGAATTTGGCATTGGTATGTTGCTGGGCGCTGGTAGCGGCTTCAGCCGGGGTTTTGACCCGCTGGTAAGTGAAGGCTTTCATGATTCCAGGCCCTCCGCGTACTCTTCAATCGCCGCAAGAATGTTGGAATAGGCACCGCAGCGGCAGATATTGCCACTCATGCGCTCACGAATTTCATCCGCAGTCACGTTGGGCGCGGAAACCAGATCGTGGGTGACGTGGCTGGGAATGCCCGCTTTGATCTCTTCCAGCACCGCCATCGATGAACATATTTGCCCAGGCGTGCAGTAGCCGCACTGGTAACCATCATGTTTGATGAACGCCGCCTGCAAGGGATGCAGCTCATCCGGATTTCCTAAACCTTCAATGGTGGTGATTTCTGCATCCTGCTGCATCACCGCTAAGGTCAGGCACGCGTTGATGCGACGTCCGTTGACCATCACCGTACAGGCGCCACATTGGCCGTGATCGCAGCCTTTTTTGGTGCCGGTCAAATGCAGGTGCTCACGCAATGCGTCCAGCAGCGTGGTGCGGGTATCAACGTTTAATTGCTGCTTTATACCGTTGACTTTGAAGCTGATCGGCACCATTGACGGCACAGGTGTTGTTAAGTGTTGGCTGCTCATGCCAAACCTCCAGTAAAAGGGTTAAATGTTGGGGTACAACTTATTTTTGTATGGTTTTAGAAGGGTAAGCATAGTCGGCATCTGCGAAAGCATTATCCGTAATCACGAAATGGGTTTATGAGCGGGAGTAATAAAAGCAGGTTAGGGCGCTGAATGGCCCGAGAAAACGGCGCTTTTTTGGGGCCGCAGCGGCTAACTAATTCGCCAGGTTTTTGATGTTTTCGTCAATGCGCGCCTGGAGAAAGCGTAGCGTTTCCGCAGTGATTTGCTCTGGGAACAAATCGGCCGCTTTGCGGGCAAAGCCAGATGCAACCGAACTGTAATTATCGATGATATCGCCTACCTGCGCTGGCGTGAGTTCAGTTTCCTGTTGCCCGAGCGCTAACAGGTGAGCGCGTTTAATCTCTGCGCAACCGGGGACCTTTCAGAGGGGCAAACAGCGCTTCCAGCTCGTTAACCCGACCGAGCACCATCGCCACTTCCACCAGGTTTTCAAAGCCGACGTTACGACCCGCTTCCAGATTGGAAACCGTATTTACGCCAATTCCCGCTCTGGCCGCGACATCCGCCTGCTTCATCCGCTCAACAGCTTGACGATTTCTTCGGGTTTGCTGAGAGTTAAATCCAGCATATTGTGGCTTAACGTCCAAAAATGACTTTAACACCCAATATTATGGAGTTAATAAAGTCGAGTTACGAGATGTCAATTCCTATATTTCGTGTTTTACCATCATAATAGGGATTAGCTTTGTGCTGGATATTAGGTGTCATGATCGGATGCACACTCCTGTCGTGGGTGGGGGAGAATGAAGGTTGTTATATAATCCTTTTCGATAAAGGTAATTAAGTCGTGAAAGAATTACGAATAAATATCAACAGTAAATTTATTATTTCAATGTTAAAGGACGAGGTGCGATATAAGGGCACCGCATGTTCCGTTGCCAACGAACATATTCTTTTTTCCTAAAGTAACAGCATCCGAATAAAAATGAATTATTATATTATTATGTTGATAAGATTATCAGTATATTAAATTTTAGTTTAAGTGTTTAGGGCAGGTGCTCACTGCCCTGTAATAAAAAATTAATGTTTCAATTATCAGTATGCATAACTTATTTCTTACTATTAGTCATAGATGGCATTAAATGAATTCAAAATCTCGTCTCCGAAACTAGAACCATGCAAGTAAACCCCTAATTCACTAAAATCATGGCCTTTAGATGAAGAGGATAACCAATTTAGACTACTAATAATCAAATTTTTAGTATCCCAAACAACGAATTTAGCATGAATTTGTGGATCATCAGCTTTGATAATATCAAATCCAATTTTTTCAAGATCTTTATTAAGTAATCTAACATCTCTATTCTTCATAGTTCCACTCGTACGTCCGTAAGCAACCTTTATCGAAAGGTTAGGGTTGTCTTTTTTTGCAGATATTAGCGGTGTCAAAATAGGCCTGTCTGCAGCAAAGCTAAACCTATGGCTACAAATGAAGAAACTATCGCTTACTCGATCACTGGCTTGTTTAATCAAGGCATGGTGCTCTCGTGATGTAAGTAATTGCACGCTAACAGCATTGCTAATTTTATTATGATCATTATCAATAACTTTACTTAACCGAGAAGCCTCTATTGCTAAATCACGGCTCAACATATTTGAAACGCCTAGGCTACCTGTGGCTAATTCAGAAGTTATGTTAAGGCAGTCAGCTACAAAAGATGTATCCGTAACTTTTACTGAAGCTTCAAATCGATTAAAACCACTTGATAACCAATTACAAGAACCAATAGTAACACTCCAAAATCCATATTTATCATCACAAATAATGAATTTTGAATGTGACCCCGTAGGGGTGGAATGTATATTAATCTGTGTAGATAGGCCTTCAGAATTTATGCGTTGTTGAAACTTTTCAATTGCTACAATTATTTGATTATATTGTTGTAATTTAATCGTTTCATCTGGCTCTGTTTGCCCCCAAAGAATGTCAATTTTTACTCTTTTTCTGGCACACGCAAGTAAATATTCTATGAAAAGTTCAATAGTTGAAGGATTTATAAATGTTGAATGAATTATCAATCGAGAGTGCGCATTAGTTATGCACTCAATTATGTGTTGATGATGATCATCGCCTCCTGATATTACTTTTATCATTTGTGGATCAACTTTCCTTTCTTGAAAAGCTCGCTCCTTTGCAGTTACTTCGAATGCAACAGCTTTACTCTTGGAGGTTGATGCTAGTAAGGGGGCTTCAAGTAGTTGCTTCCTTTGTTTTATTGCGGCCTCAATGATTGCATCTTTCAGAGTCGTTGAAATATCAGGAACGCCTGTAACTCTATTTTCACTATCAACACAAGCAAGCATAAATCTGAGCGAGTTACTGAAGTTTTCTTTGATATATTCATCTTCAATCCCAACAACTTCTTCATTTTCATTTGGTAAGCAGTTTAATATCTCTGAAATTTTTGGCGAGAACTTTGGATTCAAAACCTTCAACTCTATGCAGTAATTTCCATATTGTTTTGCTAAGCTATTAGCTTTAGGTCTCTTGTAGATTAGATAGTTTTGCTTTCTTTTTTTCTTCTCAAATCGATAACATTCTTCAGTTAAGGGATCGATAAGGAAACTTCTAACAACACTCATGGGGTCTTGATTGGGAGGAAGATCTTCTCCATCAGCTACAGCCACTCCGCGTTCAGTTAAAGTAAATAAAAATTGGTTGTCTGAATTTACAATTTCTACCCAACCAGCCTTCATTAGTGGAATTAAAATTTCAATGATGAGCTGCTTTGGCAGGGACGATTCAGTTGAAATTTGTTGAGAGGTTTTAGGTCCTTCTAGTAATGAAATGAGAATCATCAAATCAATAGCACCCCATTTCTGAGAACGAAGTATTTTTAATCGATAAGTTCCGAATCCAAATGGAATTTTGACAAAAATCTTATGGCTGGAATCATTTTTAGTCATTTTAATTTCCTTTTTTCTTAATGCTGCAGCCCAAATTATTAGATATTAATGCGTCTGAGCTAAGAAATGTAGCTTGTCCAGAAGCCTTTAATTCTTCGAGTTTATAAATTAATTTATACAAAAACTCATTTCGTTGATTACCCTTACTTAATTCTTCATTTTTAATTTTTGAAGCCCAATGTTTCAAGAATTGATAAGAGCCAACGATAACTAATTGATGCTTAGCTCGACTGAATAAAACATTCATTCTTCGACTATCCAATAATATCCCTAGCGCGCTAAGTGGATAAGAATCACTATTGTTTCTTACCAGCGATATTATAGTCAAATCTGCTTCTGCTCCCTGAAATGCATCTACTGTACTGCAAAATGATGCCGAATCATCTGGTTTCATGATGACCTGCTCCCCGTTGATTAATACACCGCGATGTTAGTAATGTCTTCATAAGTCACATGAGGACATCCCCATGAAGAAGCGATTTTCCGACGAACAGATCATCAGCATTCTCCGCGAGGCTGAAGCCGGGGTTTCGGCCCGGGAACTCTGCCGCAAGCATGCTATTTCAGATGCCACCTTCTACACCTGGCGCAAGAAGTTTGGCGGCATGGAAGTCCCCGAAGTGAAGCGGCTCAAGTCACTCGAAGAGGAGAATGCCCGCCTCAAGAAGCTGCTCGCTGAAGCTATGCTGGATAAGGAGGCGCTTCAGGTGGCTCTGGGCCGAAAGTTCTGACGACAGACCAGAAGCGGGAGGCCGTAGAAGTCATGTGTGAGACAACGGGTCTGTCACAACGCCGTGCCTGCAGGCTGGCTGGTCTGTCCCTTTCAACCTGTCGTTATTCGGCTCAGCGTCCGGCTGCTGACGCGCAGCTATCTCTGCGTATCACAGAGCTGGCACTTGAACGTCGCCGGTTTGGTTACCGGCGTATCTGGCAGTTATTGCGTCGGGAGGGCCTTCACGTCAACCACAAGCGGGTTTACCGCATCTATCACCTTAATGGTCTGGGTGTAAAACGCAGGCGACGCCGTAAGGGTCTGGCGACTGAGCGGCTTCCGCTTCTCCGCCCGGATTCGCCGAACCTGACATGGTCGATGGATTTTGTCATGGATGCACTTGCCAGCGGCCGCCGGATTAAATGCCTGACCTGCGTGGATGATTTCACGAAGGAGTGTCTGACGATCACCGCTGCTTTCGGTATTTCAGGCGTTCAGGTCGCGCGTATTTTGGACGGCATCGCGCTGTTTCGTGGCTATCCGGCAACGATAAGAACCGATCAGGGCCCGGAATTTACCTGCCGTGCGCTCGATCAGTGGGCTTTTGAGCATGGCGTGGAACTGCGACTCATCCAGCCGGGTAAGCCAACACAGAACGGGTTTATTGAGAGTTTTAACGGACGCTTTCGGGATGAATGTCTGAATGAGCACTGGTTCAGCGATATTCTTCATGCCCGGAAAATCATTAGTGACTGGCGGCAGGACTATAACGAGTCCAGACCTCATTCATCGCTGAATTACCAGACGCCGTCTGAATTTGCAGCATGCTGGCGAAACGGGAAACATGAAGAAAAACCAACCGACATTACTAACTGAAGGTTGTATCTAATACTGGGGGCAGGTCAATGAAGCTATCAAGATTTAGGCCTTTGATGACTTCTCTATCTATGAGATTTGATATCTTTTCTATTTGCTTATTATATGGTGATAATAAAGCTAGCTTTGGTGGTTTTGTTACTCCAGCTTTAACATTTAGCATTTTGATTAATTCTACAACAATTTGAGCTTCAAAAGGATTGTTCCATTGGGGCATTCTATCTCCGGATTGCGTCCCTTTGTTTGCCTGCACATCAGGTGTTTCAATCCATACTATCGGTGTACTGTTAATTGCAATTTCAGAACTGGTATCGAAATGAAATGGTTTATTATTTTTAGTATAAAAATCCTTTTTAACTAATGAAGTGCTTAGCTTTTTATTGTAGAAAACTTCAGATACAACGTCTGCAATAACTGGATGCATTCTATGCTGAATTTCTAACATGCTAGCCACCGGCTTATGTTTTTTCGCATCGCCATAATATTTACTTGAGCTTTTTAATGCGGTTTCCTCTTCATTTATTAAGGTTTCAAATAATAAATGAAGGCGTAAAGCTTCGTTGCAAATGTCAATATAATCTTGATCAGTGAAGCTATCTAGAGCTTCTTGACCTAATTTTTTCTTAACAAATTCACCTTTTATGTTGTTGTTATAAATGTCTTGTGAAAACAGGAGGGCTTTTTTTAAATTATCAGTGTTTCCTAAAGCTTTCCTCATAACTTCCGAAGCATAGGGGGGTAGTTGTTTATGATCCCCAATCATTAATCTCCGGTGTGATAATAGCATCGGGCTCAAAAGCTCAAGACCAGTAACCTTGCCAGTTTCTTCCATTATTGACCAATCGAACTGAGTTCTAGATTTGATTAGACCTTCAACCTGCTTAGAGTTGGTTGTCGCAAAAACTAGATTAGCTGATTTGAGGAGTTGATTAACTAATGTACTCCTTCCCGAACGATTACCTATACTATTCAAAGAATGTACTCTACTCTTTGTGCTTTCTGAAGGACAGCGTCTAAATAACTCACTAGAAATAAGATTTTCAATATTCTCTCTTGCTAATTCGTCAACTTTTAAATTTGGGTCAACGTCATCATCGTGGGAACCGCTTTTTACACAACTTATTATTAATAACGGATTGTTTTCGGGATGCTCTTTGTCGAGTGCTTTATTGACCTCATTAAATAGATGATGTACTGTTGAGTGACTTTGTGCTGTAAGAAGCAATCTGCTGTTAGGCTCACTTGAAAATACTTGTTGTACCAATGTAGTTACAAGATATGTTTTTCCAACACCTGGTGGTCCTTGGACTAAGTATAACGGGAGAGTATTCATTACATTCTTAAAAACATCTCTTTTAGAGCTATCTAACTCCTCAAATGATTTGTGAAGGATTAAATTTTCACTAGAATTTGTTATCCACTTATGTGGCGATTTGAGCAGGCTGATAAGTTCATCATGTTGGCTTAAAGCATCAATTGCTGCGGCTCGTCTACTCAACTGACTAATTGTACCTTGCGTTGAACTGGTAATAATGAATGGAGACTTGAAATCCGGGTTTGGGATGCTCGTTGTAAACTCATAAATTACATCACCATCTTTTGATTGCTTTGATAAAAAGTCCAAGACAATTTCATGGTCTTCATCATTAAAATTTGAGTTGCTTAAAAACATCCACCTCGAGTATTCACCATTCTCTGTGAATATTTTTTTAAGTCTTACGGCAGGGCTTTTTATGGATAGACTTTCAGATACTGTTTCTGCTTCGGGATCTATTCGTGTCCGCAATTTAACATTGTATAGCGAGGGGTCATCCTCATCTAAATCATAGGATACAACCTCAATTGGGTATATTTCAGCTTTGGCAAATGCAATTTCAGTTAAATGGTATGCTGCAAATCCCGTGGTCAAATCCTTTGCTATCTCGTCCTTTTCATATGGTAAGTTCAAATTGTCTATGTATTCATTCCATGGATGTGGATTAATTCTCTGCAGTTCAGATTTATTTGTATGAATAACGCACTGAATATATCTTTGAATCTTTATTTTTCTGTTTCTTGGATTTATATTTTTTGGTTGAGATAAATATGCAGAGTGACAAAAAGCAACATCCCAATGACCATCTAAGTCTTGTCTACTGATCTTATTTTTGCTAATGACATATGTTAGCTGAGAGCCAATCAATAAATACTCATCATCAGAGCCGTTGTTTGATATTTTAGTTAAGCTTGATTCCTTGATGTCCTTATTTATGAATTCAAGAAGATCAGAGAAATCATCTTCTTTTAGATAGATTGAATGTTTTTCATGAAGGATATGTTGTACAGCATTGAAAACAGATGTTTTACCTATGATTTTATGTGTTTTTATTGAGGATGTGTTGAAAAGAAATGCGATAGCTAATGGTTCAGGGCTTTTTTGTAATAATTCATCTAAATCTGAGGTTATTTCCTTTATTTTGTTTAATGCAATATCAGAATTTAAAACTTTACTTGATATGCTCTTATCAATATCAATGACTCCGATCATTCCCTTTATAAATACAATTTCATTCAAAGTTAATCCGGTTTTTACAATAAGTTCATCAATCTTAAAGTCGCTTTTAGATATCTCTTCAACATTGATTTTTAATATTCTACATATTAGGTGTCCAAGATCTATCCAGTCGGTAAGAAATGAGAAAGAGTCTCTTATTTTTTCTAAAGACTCATTTAATACTTTCGATTCTGACATTCTTTGTACGCGAATAGACCATTCAAATCCAGTAAGTTGAAAATCAAGGTCAGCGGTAGTGTCCGTGAGTATTGAGTCTAAATTAAGATGTCTATGCAAAAGTCCTTGCGAGTGTAAAATACCAATTGCAGAAACTATTCTGCTAATATTTCTCCAGAATTTTAATCGGTTAGGTATTTGTTTAAGATTAAAGATCCAAGCTCTTTTTATTTGTAAAGTTTGTGAAATTAACTCGTAATGGTATGCCAGAGGTAAACGTGTCCCACTATTAATCACTAAATAAAAGCCATGCTTATCAGTATATGATTCATGTATAGGTGATATAAAGTCACCAACACCCGGACATCCTTTTAATCTTTGCAATTGTCTTTTTTCATAAAGCCAGATCTCTTTAAGTATTTCGGTTTGATCTTCATCACGGTTCAACCAATACTTTATAATTACCTGCAAGCCATCAACTTCTGCGCACAGAAGCCCGGGATTACCTAATTGAAAGTCGTAATTGCGTATCAAGAACTGGTCCGTGAATTTATTAAAATAGGGGAGTTCGTCTATATCATGCATTTGATCACCTTGTGTCCTTGGTAAGTGCTTTGAGTAATTAAAAAATGTCTATGAAAATTGTATGACCACATCTGGATATGTTCATCGACATATTCATCCACGAGGTCGGATCTGAGGGCTGACACTGTCATTCCTTTATAATCTTGTAGTGTAAGAAATTCAACAAATCATTCGATATCTATCTCAGTTTCAACTGTAATTTTATGCTGGTTAATCATTAGATAAGTGCGGGGAGCTATCTTGATAGGCCAAGTATGAAGAGTACAGGATTGGCCAAAACCGAAGGCCGTTTCAAGATGTGAACACACTTCGGGGCGTATTTTTTAAAATTAGTGCCTAATTGTAAATGGGTTTCAGACATCACCGGATGCGGGTATTTAGTATATACATTTTTGCATCGTTTTTGCGAACCACTGTGTGCTCAGAGTGTTCAACACCTGACGTTCCTGAATGTTTTCTGCTACAGAAATGGGAACGAAACCGTCGTAATTTTCATGTAGCAGCGTCAGTATCTGACAGCGCAATGCATCATCAATCTTGTTGATGTAATCGCGCGTGGCCATCATGTAATCAAAGGCCGATTCACTCTGGCATAAGCGCAGGTGCATCAGACGACCGGTCGCGTCATCGATGTAAACCAGCAGACAGCATTTTGGTGCGCGGCCTTCGAACCAGTCATGGTGAGATCCGTCGATCTGGATAAGTTCGCCAAGACAATCCCGCCGCTGGCGTGGCTGATAAATCCGGGGCTGACGGCGAGCGTGCGGGATCCAGAGTCCGTCAGCAGTCACCCAGCATCGCAGCGCATCATCAATCCTGTGAGTGCCGGGTTTACCGCGGCGCGCGTTCGTAAGCCCGGCAGCGCCGGACTCGCGATAGCGGTTCATCAACCGCTGAACCTGACGTTCAGTGAGCTGCAACTGTGAAGCCGCATCGCGACGGCGCAGACGTTTTTCGATAACAGCCTGAATGACGGGAAGGCGGTGAAGTTCTTTGTTCGACATGGTCACCAGCATCAGCAGAGATCTCCCAGAAAAGGTGGCAAAAGCGCCATATCTGGGTGACATTATGAACTAGCTAAAGGGGAGTGCGGATGTTTTCCTGGACCTTCAGGAGATGATTTATGCATTCTTATGAGGACCGGATTCGCGCTGTTGAACTCTATTATCTATATGGCAGAAAAGCGTCTGTAGTAGTCAGGGAATTAGGTTACCCGTCCATAAAACAGCTTGGCCGCTGGGTTCGTATTTATGAAGAGAAGGGTGATTTACCGAGAGAATTAAAGCCAAGGGAACGTTACTCTTATGCGCAGAAAGTCGCCGCTGTTGAGCATTATCTTACGCATGGTGGATGTCTTGCTTTCACTTGCCGCGCCATCGGATATCCTAGCAGCGAAGTGCTTAAACGCTGGGTCATAGAGATTTATCCGGGACGACGTCCGCTGATTATTCGCTCGAATACCAACAAATGCTTCAGTCCGGACGAAAGAACACAGGCTGTTCGCGCACTCTGCAACCGGCGCGGGACGGCTCTTAAAGTTGCACAAAATATAGGCGTCAGCGTTCCGGTTCTGTACAAGTGGAAGAAAGACTTAATCGACGATGAGGCTTATCAATCCATGCGTAAACGTAAATCAGGTTCTCAGGATAAAAACCAGGATGCACTGCTAGAAGAGTTCGCACGGCTCAAACAGCAAGTTCATCAGCTGCAGCTTGAGCGTGACATTCTGACTAAAGCGAATGAACTGATAAAAAAAGACATGGGCATCAGCTTCCAGACCCTGAAGAACAGGGACAAAACCCAGGTCGTTGATGCCCTTAAGGAAATATATCCTTTAGCTGAGCTGCTTAATGCACTGCGACTTGCGCGCAGTTGCTATTTCTATCACAAAGCAAAGCTGCGCCGGCACGATAAGTACGCTGAAATACGCGTGACGATGGCAAAACTCTTTGACGGGAATTACCGTTGCTACGGCTACCGGCGTCTGCACGCGATGCTGCGTAAAAATAACATGCATATCTCTGAGAAGGTCGTCCGCAGGTTGATGGCTGAAGAGCAGCTTGTTGTTAAACGAACCGGAAGGCGTTGCTACAACGCTTATTGCGGAGAAATCAGTCCGGCACCTGAAAATCTTCTCGCCAGAAATTTTCGATCCTGCAGGCCAAATGAAAAGTGGCTGACCGATATAACCGAGTTCCAGATCCCAGCAGGCAAAGTCTATCTGTCACCAGTCATTGACTGTTTTGATGGCAAAGTGGTGAGCTGGACTATCGGAACGCGACCGGATGCAAAGCTGGTAAATACCATGCTGGATGATGCGATCGATACGCTCAGAGAAAATGAAAAGCCGGTAATACACAGCGACAGAGGCAGTCATTATCGATGGCCGGGCTGGCTTGATCGTATCAACGCGTCGGGACTTATAAGGTCCATGTCGCGCAAAGGTTGCTCATCGGATAACGCAGCGTGCGAAGGCTTCTTCGGGCGGGTCAAAAATGAAATGTACTACGGTAGAAACTGGGCGGGCGCAACGCTGGAAAATTTTATGTGCTTCCTAGACAGGTACATACGCTGGTTTAACGAGGAGCGTATTAAAATCTCATTAGGTGCAATGAGCCCGGTGAAGTACCGGCAGCATCTGAGGATCTCAACATAACCAGTCCAACAAAACATCCGCATCTCCAAAAGTGACATTATCAAATAGCACCCACAACTTAAGTGCGCATAATCATGATTATGTTAAATGAAGTGTCTCATCACGCACTCTAGCCACGTCTAAACCCGATATCAACCGTCCCCCTTTCAAGTGACGTTTAACGTTAAACACCCGCGTTAAGGCGGCTGGTAATAATCTCAAGGCCAATCTGTTGGCCATATGAAAGTTCAAGCGTGTTGCCATCGGGATCGGCGAAGAATGCCCAATAACCGACGGGAGCGGCTGATTGTTGCGCTGGGCGGCGTAACACACCTTCGCATTCAGCCTGAGCAACCCTGGCATCAATCTCTTCTTTACTGTCACACGCAACGCCAATATGACCAAACGGACCCAGAGGCGTATCCAATGTGGTTTGAGATTGCACCAACACCAACGCAAATGGACGTGTTAAATCAGAAAGCCATGCGACTTTTTGCGCTTCTGCAATGCCTGGTGCCCGCTCATGGATCACCTGCATCCCTGCGTAACGTTGATAGAAATCGATGCTGCGTTCTATATCTCTCACTTGCAGCGCTATGTGGCTAAAACCAATATCGTGCTCTTTCATATTCCAATCCTGTAAAATAAGCAGAATTGGAATATGACATAAAATGTTGATGGCACTTGTTCACGAATGCCTAAAGATGAAGCTCATACACCACGCAAGGCACATCGTAGTGTTGCTCAATCGCTTTGTAGGTCATGCCAAGCCGCTGCATCACCTTCTGCGAAGCGGCATTCTCAGGATCGGCCACCGCAACCAAATATTTAACGCCAACCTGTTCTACCGCAAACTTAACTATCGCCTGCGCGGCTTCGGTGGCAAAACCTTTGCCGTGATAATTGGCATTGAGACGCCAGCCAATTTCCAATGGCGCACCATCCTGATTGGCTAAATGCTGCAGACAGCAAGCACCGACGATTTCGCCAGACTCTTTTTCCCGCATCGCCCACCAGGAAAAACCATATTGTTGCCAGCGCGATTGAACGCGTTCAATACTCGTCAGGGTCTCTTCTGGCGTTTTAACTACGCCATTGCTGATGTAACGCATAATTTCCGGATCGCTTTCCATCGCTCGCAGTCCGTCAAAATGCGCGAGCTCAAAGGGTTCCAGCCGCAGTCGGGTTGTTTCTAATTCCATCATTCCTCCACTTAATGAAGAGCCTACACCAGCGTCATCGCATACGGTGACGCTTCAGAAATATCCAGCTGCTGCTCCAGTTAACTATGTCGGCTATTTTCCTCAACAGCAAATGAAAGGCGCCAGGCTGATACACCACCCGCTGCCGTTCCTGGCTGTGCATCGCTGCATGTTCTTATTTTTGGTTCACATTTTTTTCAGTGGCAAGCCCGATGCAAGGCTAACGCCCAGCGCGGCCATACGTTCACCCAGCGGTTATATCTCAACAACACTGACATGCCTTTAAATCTGTAATCGCGAATTTGGGAAATTTCGTACAAACCTCCCTTCCCCAGTCCGATATTCATAGCACCGGGATCGCGCTTTAATGCCAGCATAATAAAGATGGGGATAACTATGTTGTCATTAACGCTGATAGACAATAACAAATGGATTACTGAAGGGATTTCGCGTTATTTTTCCGGGAAATTTATTCATGTAAAAAATATAGATAGTGACGATATTGACTCAGCGCTGAGTAAGATCGCAGGAACGGATTTGCTCATCAGTGAATTAACCGCTTATGGCCGCGATGTGCAATTCTTTACCGAATTGTTGCTAAAAGTCCAACGGACTTCGCCAGACACGCGGATTATCGTGCTAACCGATTTGCATGAGAAAGCGGTCATAAGCTATGTGGTCAGTTTGCTGCCAGGTGTTACTTTTCTTTCGAAAAAGTGCAGTCTGAAAGCGCTTTCTGATGCTGTATTAGGTTTACCGTTGGCTACAGAATTTGAGGCGGGTGTTCGCCGCACCAAGCAAACCCTTTCAGCGCGGGAGTTCGGCTTATTGCGCATGCTGGGGCAAACCAGCAATCTCACCGATATTGGATACAAACTGCATCTCAGTTGTAAAACCATCAGCCATCATCGGCAGAGTATTATTCGCAAGCTCAACTGCGCCAATAATAAAGAGTTATTCAGCCGGTTAAGCCGGATGGGATATCACAGCAAACCGGTTTGAACAAAGGGGCATGGCATCGAATATTGTGTGATTACGGTTGCATTTCCGTCAATGATTGCTGGTTAACTGCGCACGCCGAGGCGCAGAATGGAATATATAACCATATGTGAATATATATTCAATGACGCAATCATCTGAGGAGAAGGTCTAATGAGTTCCTACACGTATCCGAAATTTGGTGCCGGATTGTGGCACTTCGCCAACTATATCGATCGCTACGCCGTAGATGGTTACGGGCCAGCGCTTAGCACCCTTGATCAGATTAAACTCGCTGGCAGTGTCGAGGATCTATCCTATGTTGATGTGCCCTATCCCTTCACCGAAGGCGTAACCGTAGCGCAGGTTAAACAAGCGCTCGCCGATGCCGGATTGAAAGCGATTGGCGTGACGCCAGAAATCTATCTGCGCCGCTTTTCACGCGGTGCTTTCACCAATCCCGACGCCGCCATTCGCCAACAGGCGTTTGATTTAATGCACGAAGCCGCCACCGTAGTGCGTGAGCTGGGGGCTAACTACGTGAAAGTCTGGCCGGGTCAGGATGGCTGGGATTATCCGTTCCAGGTCGATCATAAAAACCTGTGGAAGATGGCTGTAGAGGGTATGCGCGAACTGGCGAGCGCCAATCCAGACGTCAAATTTGCTATCGAGTACAAACCGCGTGAACCACGCGTGAAAATGACCTGGGATTCAGCTGCGCGTACGCTGCTCGGCATTGAGGATATTGGACTGGATAACGTTGGCGTGCTGCTCGATTTTGGTCATGCACTGTTTGCCGGTGAATCCCCAGCGGATTCCGCCCAGCTGATTATCGATCGTGGTCGTCTGTTTGGTATGGACGTCAACGACAACCTGCGCGGCTGGGATGACGATCTGGTGGTCGGTACCGTGCACATGACCGAGATTTTTGAGTTCTTCTATGTTCTGAAGATCAATAACTGGGACGGCGTGTGGCAGCTTGATCAATTCCCGTTCCGTGAAGATCATGTTGAAGCCGCCAATCTGTCGATTCGCTTCCTCAAACATATCTATCGCGCGCTGGATAAGCTGGATATCGCCGCGTTGCAGGAAGCGCAGCGTGAGCAAAACCCGCTGAAAGCGCAAAGAATTATTCAAAATGCGTTGCTGACCAGCATAGAACAGTGATTTTACGTCGTGGGTCGTCATTTATGGCGTAATGGTGATCAGTCAAGCGCCGAATCAAATTACCGCACCTTCCGTAGCGGCGCGATTTATCGCGCAATGAATTGCGCCGCTACAATGTGTGCTCTCGGTAATTACGGGTTTTCATGTCTTAACTGAGGAGCATTACGTCATTTATGGCGACCTCAAATGCGAACGCCGTACTCGCATTTCACCCCGCCGCCAATGCTCATCCGCACTCTCGCGACCATCAATCAATCGGTTTAACGCTTCGGCGATCAGCAGATCAATACGTTGGCTAAAGGTGGTGAGTTGGCAGCCTGGCGCGCTGGCTTCTTCAATATCATCGAATCCCACCACCGCAATCCTTGGCCTGGTCGGGGCGGCGCGCATCGCTTCCATCGCGCCGAGCGCCAGCACATCGTTTTCACAGAACAGCGCATCAATTGCGGGCGCATCCGGTTGATGCAGATAATCGCTCATCGCTTGCCAGCTGCGTGCACGATCGTAGCTGCCGGCTTTAAGCAGCACATCAATTTGACAGCCTGCTTGTTGCAGCGTCGCTTCAAATCCCTCTTTGCGCAGCAGATGTGACGTTGGTGTATCCGGACCTTGCATAAAACCAAACCGTTGCGCGCCCTGCGCCAGCAACAGCTCGGCGATCTGCTTGCCGGCGGCATAACCATCAATCGCCACCACATCGATGCCCTGCGCATGCGTATTGCGGCACAGCTGCACCAGCGGAATGTTGTACATATCCTCCACCAGCGCAATCAGCTGCGCCGATAACACCGTACCGAGAAACAAAATGCCGTCGATCTGCAATTGATCCGCCTGCGTCATTACCGATCGATACGGCTCGCCGTCGGTGATGTTGAGGATCATCGCCATATAGCCGCGACGTTGTAGCTGCTGCGTAGCTTCATTGAGAATCATCAGCGTATGCGGATTTTTCAGCTCGTCGATTACTACGCCAATAATATGCGTTTTCTTCTTTACCAGACTACGCGCCAGCAAATTGGGCCGATATCCCAGCTCTTTAGCGATGCGCATCACCTTCTCGCGCGCCTTCTCAGAGATTGAAGCGCCAGGCATAAACGCGCGCGATACCGTCCATTTCGATACGCCGGCAAGAAGTGCTACATCGCTGGCCGTGGCTTTTTTTACTGTTCTGGTCATCGGCTCCCTTCCGCAAATTACCTGACAAAAAGCGAGCATAGAGCGATTCCTCATGTAAGCAAGAGGCGATTTTTGCAAACTTTGCACCCGGTTGCATTTCTGTAATGCACTCGGGTGCAAATCGTGATGATTTTGTGATCGTGGTGATGAAATCGCTTTTTGCTGCGTTGACTATTTTTCAACCGTGCCAGAGAGTGAATGCAGCACATCGCGTTGTCCGTCTGAACATGATGTCAATCAGCGGAACTCATCCCGTTGATTTTGCACCCGGATGCAAAATAATAGAAACCTTCCCTACAGAGATAAAAAAATGAAATTATTCAAAGTAGTAATGCTTATCTGCGGTTTGCTCAGTATGTTCACTGCCCAGGCGAAAACCTACATGGTTGGCGTCGCTCTGGCTAATCTCGATCTCAATTTTGTTTCCATCTTACGAAGTCAGATGGAAAAGCAGCTTAAAGACAAAGGGCTTAACAGCCAGTTTGCCGATGCTAAAGGCGATGTATCTCTGCAAATCCAGCAGGTGGATGATTTCATCAATCAGGGCGCAGACGCGATCATCATCAACCCGGTGGATACGCAAGGCGTAATGCCGGTGATCGCCGCCGCGCAAAAAGCCAATATCCCGCTGATCTTCGTGAACCGTAAACCCGAAGTGAAACTGACCGGTAAAATGGCCTATGTCGGTTCCGACTCAGCGTTAAGCGGCAAAATGGAGATCGAAGCCTTAGCCAAACGTCTGGATAACAAAGGAAATATCGCCATTCTGATGGGCGCCCTCTCCACCGAAGAAGCACGTCAGCGCACCAAAGCGGTTGAAGATTATGTGAAGGATCATCCCGGCCTGAAAGTGATCCAGAAACAGAGCGCCAACTGGCAGCGCAACGAAGCGGTCGATAAAACCCTGTCATGGTTGCAGGATGGGAATGATATCAACGCCATCATCGCTAACAACGATGAAATGGCGATCGGGGCGATTATGGCGCTCGATCAGTTGAAGAAAAACAATGTGTTAGTCGCCGGCATCGACGGCACGCCGGATGGTTTGCAGTTTATTAAGAACGGCAAAATGGCGGTGACGATCTTCCAGGATGCGAAAGGTCAGGCAACCGGCGCAGTCGATGTGGCTTACGACATGCTGAGCGGTAAAAAGACCGAAGCCTACAACTGGGTGCCATACCATACGGTGACCAAAGAAAATTATCAGGAATTCACCAGTAAAAATCAGAAGTAACGCCGCTCTTGTTGGGTCGCCGATCATTCATGGCGACCTGCTTATGACCATTGCCTTTAAAGCAACGCTAAGTGCGAATTTTGTTGCTTCCATTGCACTATTAACTCGCTATGTTGGGGTTAAAAATGGAGGTCAACATGCTCAAACCGTCTTCGCCCTGGTGGTGGGATCTCTCAACCCGGGAATTCAGTGAACTTGATATGGCGAATATCGTCGCCGTGCTGCCGATTGGCGCAGTTGAACAACATGGCCCGCATCTGCCGGTGCGTGTGGATGCGGCGATCAACGCCGGCATTATTCAACGCGCGGTGGAATTATTGCCCGACGATCTTCCTTTGCTGGTGCTGCCCGCGCTGCCGATGGGTAAATCGGATGAACATCTTGCCTATCCCGGCACCCTTTCGCTGCCGTATGACGTGTTAGGCAAAGTGTGGTTCGAAGTCGCGAAAAGCGCCTGGCGCGCCGGAATTCGCAAGCTGATTTTCTGGAACTCGCACGGCGGACAGCCGCAGCTGATGGAAATCGTCTGTCGCCAGCTGCGCATCGAACTGGGCATGTTTGCCGTCAGCGCCAGCTGGTTCCGTACCATTGATGCATCGGATCTCTACAGCGCGCATGAACTTAATCACGGCATTCACGGCGGTGAATCAGAAACCAGCATGATGCTGCATTTGCACCCTGAACTGGTGCAGATGCAGCACGCCGCTAATTTCGTTTCCACTTCGGTGGCGCTTGAAGCGACCGGCGGTATTTTAACGCCGGAAGGCGGCATTGGTTTTGGCTGGATGGCGCAGGATCTGCATCTGTCTGGTGCTACCGGCAACGCCGCAGCGGCGGATGCTGAGCGCGGTGCGATTGCCACCGATCGTGCTGCACATGCGCTGCTAAAGCTGGCACGCGAAGTGAACGATTTCGATATTCATTTCCTGACCGATTGCACCGCATTCTCGTAGGGTCGCCATGTAAGGTGACCAAGTGCGCATTAATGCGCACCCTACGATTAACGCAATTCCGACATCATCCCTTTAATGGTTTCGGCGAACACGCTACCAATCGCGCTGGTACCACGATCGTGGCCGATCAACATCAGTGTTTGCGTGTGCTGGGCCAGTTCACGCACCGGAATATAGATTAACCGGCCGCTGCGCTGGTCAGATTCAATATCAATCGGCGTGAGAAACGTCAGGGTTTGATCCATCATTGCCGACTGGCGCATCACCTCGATCGAATTGGTTTCAATAACTGGCTGCATATTGATCGAGGCGCGCGCGAACACTTCATTTAGGTAAGGCCGAATCACCATCGATTTGTCGGCAATCACCACCGGATACGGCAAGCAATCACTCAAACGTAAACTGGATTTCTCCGCCAGCGGGTGCCCCGCGCCCACCACCGCGCCCAATCGCACCGGCACGCTGGCAATGTTGCGATGTACCGGCTGCAGGTCGAAATCAAATCCAATCCCCAAATCGGCCTCGCCACTTGCCACCGCGTTAGTGATGTTCTCGCCGGTGGTGAGTTGTTGCAGCAGCAATTTCACGCGCGGATTGGCGCGGCGAAACTCCGCTGCCACGCGCGGAATCAGGTTCGCCGCTAATCCACTCATCATCGCCACCGTCACTTCGCCGCGCCGCAGTCCTTTCAGCTCTTCGATTTTCATCTGCGCGATTTCAATCTCTTTAAAGCTCTGCCGCACATGATGAATCAGCGCTTCACCGGCGGCGGTAAGAATCATTTTACGCGGCAAACGCTGAAACAGCGGCGTGCCCAGCTCCTCTTCCAGCGCAATCAGCTGGCGGTTAATCGCCGACGCCGAAATGTGTAGCCGTTCAGCCGCTTTGCGAATCGAACCGCTGCGCGCCACCTGATCGATATACACAAACAAACGATGTTGCAGCATATTCCCCCTGCGTTGCCTTTTAGGCATCGGTAAGTACTAAAAATGATGCTTTTAAGATAATGCTCTTCCGGTGATTAATACATCAAAACCACACCAGGAGAACACATGATGGCAGACGTATCCCGCAGAAAGTTTGCGAAGTTAGTGGCTGGCGCACTGTTGTTACCCGCGCTGGCACCGATGTTGTCGCGCAAAGCGATGGCGGCGAATAACACCATAAAAATCGCCCTGCTGTTGCCCGGCTCGGTTGCCGATGGCGGCTGGAGTTCGCTGGCGTATGCCGGATTGCAGAGCCTGCAAAAAGCCGGTTTCAGCGTGGCGCACAGCGAAAGCGTGTCGCAGGCGCAGATGGATCAAACCATACGTGGCTACGCCGATGACGGTTACACGCTGATCATTGGCCACAGCTTTGAATACGGCTCGGCGTTTGCCGAAATCGCGCCGGAATATCCTGATACCTATTTCTTCGCGTCCACCTTCAAGCCAGGCGAAAAATCACCGGACAACGTGGAATACGTCAACCTCGCCTATCTGCAAGGCGCCTATGCCGCCGGTGCGCTGGCGGCGCTGATCTCCGCAAAAGGCAAAGCGGTCGGCTTTGTGGGCGGCGGCGATAATCCCACGCAGCAGGCAATGATGCGCGCCTTTATTCAGGCCGCTGAGAAAACCCGTCCGGGCATCAAAGGCATGGGCGTGGTGACCGGCGATTACGACAACGCCGCCAAAGGCCGTGAAGCTGCCACCACCATGATTGGCAACGGCGCGGATGTGATTTGGCATGCCGCAGACGTCACCGGCCTCGGCGCGATGCAAGGCGCGGCAGCGGCGAAAGTCAAAGCTATCGGCTGCTATGTCGATCAGCGTGATGTCGCGCCCGATTATGTTGCCTGCAGCTTCCGCCAGAACCTCGACTGGATGGTGGAACAGGTTGGCGAGTCGGTGGCGAATAAAACCTTCAAAGGCGGCGACGAATGGCACCCCACCGTTGGCAAAGCCTGGTCGGTGGTCAATGGCAGCGAACATTACAACGCCAAACTGGTGAGTGCCAGCGCATGGGCTAGCTTCCAGCAGATCTGGCAGCAGCTTGATAGCGGCGCGCTGAAGCCAGTGGTTTAACCATCATGACAGCAACAGCAAACATCCGCGTCGCGCTGAAAAATATCACCAAACGCTTTGCGCGCGTGGTGGCCAATGATGACGTGTCGCTCAGCATTAAAGCCGGCGAAATCCACGCGCTGCTGGGTGAAAACGGCGCGGGCAAAAGCACGCTGATGCAAATCCTTTACGGCCTGTATCAGGCCGATGAAGGCAGCATTGAGGTGGATGGCCAGGCGCAGCGTTTTCGCGATCCCAGCGATGCCATCGCCTGCGGCATTGGCATGGTGCATCAGGAATTCATGCTGGTGCAGCCGATGAGCGTGGTGGAAAACGTGGTGCTGGGATTAAAAGAAGGCGCTAGCGGCGTACTTGATCTGCGCGCGGCGGCGGCGCGTTTGCAGGCGCTATCGGATAAACACGGGCTGGCGATCGATCCCTGGGCGAAAGTGCAGCATTTGCCGATCGGCGTGCAGCAACGTGTGGAGATCCTCAAGCTGTTGTACCGTGATGCGCAGGTGCTGATTCTCGACGAACCGACGGCGGTGCTGACGCCGCAGGAGAAAGCCGGCCTGTTCGCTACCCTGAAATCACTGTGCGCAGAAGGCCGTTCGGTAGTGATTGTCACTCACAAACTGTATGAAATCATGGCGATTGCCCATCACGTTTCGGTGATGCGCGGCGGCAAAATGGTCGATTCGGTGGATATTAAAGACACTTCGGAACGCGATCTGGCACGCCGCATGGTTGGGCGCGATGTGGTGCTGCGCGTCGAAAAAACGCCGTGCCAGCCGGGCAAAACCGTGTTGCAGGTGGAGAGCATTGCAGTGCGTGATGCCAGCGGCCAGCAGAAAATCTGGCGCGTGTCGCTCAACGTCGCTGCCGGCGAAATCCTCGGCATTGCTGGTGTGGAAGGCAACGGTCAATCGGAGCTGGCGGAAGCGCTCCTTAACCTGCGTGAACTGGAAGCAGGCCGCATTCTGCTGAATGGCGAAGACATCAGCGACGATTCCCCCGCTACGCGCCGCCATAAAGGCATCAGTTTTATTCCGGCGGATCGGCGTGGCGTCGGTTCGGTGACCGATTTATCGATTACCGATAACGCCATGCTTGGCCGCCAGCGCACCTTCACCCGCGCGGGCGGCTGGCTGTTGGATCGCCAGCGCATTAGCCAGCATGCGCGCGACATCATCGCCCGCTTTGCGGTACGCACGCCGGATGCCGATTTCGAAGCCGGAAAACTCTCCGGCGGTAACCTGCAAAAGTTGATTCTCGGGCGCGAAGTCGCCAGCAATCCCTGCTTATTAGTGGTTGAACAGCCTACGCGCGGGCTGGATGTCGGCGCGATTGAGAGCGTGTGGCAGGGTTTGATGGCGGCGCGCGATCGCGGCTGCGCCATTCTGATGATCTCCGCCGAGCTGGAGGAGATCATCAATCTCTCCGATCGCATCGCGGTGATGTACAGCGGCCAGATTGCCGGAGAAATGGACGCCGCCGACGCCACGCCAGAACGCCTCGGCGAACTGATGGCGGGCGCGCACCTGAAAAAAACCGGAGGCAACCATGAAGAAGCTGCTTGAGCGACGTCTGGCGCCCGCCGAATCCAGCGGCGCGCTAGTGTTAACCAGTTTTTGCGGCATCCTTGCCGCTTTCATCATTGCCGGTTTGCTGTTTATCCCGTTTGGCGGCAATCCGCTCTCGGCTTATGGCTTCCTGTTTGATGCCGCTTTTGGCTCGCTGCGCAGCTTTGGTCTCAGCCTGGTGCAATCCACGCCGCTGATGCTGATCGCGCTGGCAACCATCGTGGTGTGGCGCGCCGGGCTCGGTTATATCGGCTTCGAAGGCTGTTTTCTGCTGGGTGCCACGGCGGCCAGCTGGATCGCGCTGTCGGGTACGCCGCAGGGCTTTCCGTGGACGATTCCCGCGCTGCTCTACTGGCCGATGGTGCTGATTGCCGCCTTCCTTGCGGGCGCGCTTTGGGCCGGTTGGGTTGGCGCGTTACGGGTAAAATTTGGCGGCAACGATGTGCTGATTTCGCTGATGGCCAACTATGTGGCGCTGTTCATGGTGCAGTATCTGGTTTCCGGCCCAATGCGCGCGCCGGGCGATCTGCCGCAGACGCCACGTTTGCCGGTGGAGAGCTGGCTGCCGTTTGTGATGAACGGCATGCGCGCACATTGGGGCATCGCCATCGCGCTAGTCGCCACGCTGTTTGTCTTCTGGCTGATGCGTGCCACGCCCGCCGGTTTCGAAATCAAAATTGCCGGGCTGAATCCGCGCGCGGCGCGCTACAGCGGCGTGGATGTCAATCGCCGCCAAATGGGCGCGGTGCTGCTCGGCGGAGGATTGGCGGCGCTGGCGGGATTGTGCGCGGTATTAGGCGTGCAACATCGCCTGATGGAAGGCATTTCCGGCGGCGTCGGCTTTATCGGCGTGGTGGTGGCTTTGCTGGCACGCCTCAATCCGCTGCTGGTGATCCCGACCGCCATTCTCTACGGCGGGCTGGAAGTGGGCGGTAGCGCCATGCAGCGCCAAACTGGCTTGCCCACATCGGTGGTGCTGATTCTGCAAAGTCTGGTGGTGCTACTGATTCTGGCGGGCGATCTGATGCGCTATTACCGCATCAACCTGCCCGGCGGGCGTAAATCGCGCAGCCATCTGGCGGAGGAACACTCATGAATCTGTGGATGAATCTCGATACCGCTTTTTTCGTCAGTTGGCTGGCCGCCGCAGTGCGCCTTGCCGGTCCGGTATTACTGGCGGCGCTGGGCGAGATCTATGCCGAACGCTCCGGCGTACTGAATATCGGTATTGAAGGCACTATTCTGCTGGGCGCGCTTTCCAGCTACATGACGGCGGTTGAGAGCGGATCGACCGCGCTGGGCTTTATCGCCGGTGGCGTCGGCGGACTGCTGGTTGGCTGCGTGCTGGCGGCGCTCTACCTGCGCGCCTATGCCAGCCAGATTGTGGTGGGCATCGTCTTCAATATATTGGCAGCGGGATTAGCCACCTGGATTTACGCGCTGGTAATGGGCAATGCATCCTCGCCCACCATCCCAATGCTCGAACCCTGGCATGTGCCGCTGCTCTCTTCGCTGCCGTTTATTGGCCCGATTCTGTTCCAGCAGCCGCTGCCACTCTATCTCACTTTGCTGCTGGCGGTGCTGGCGCACTTTGGTCTGTTTCACACCCGCTTCGGCCTGTCGCTGCGTGCGGTGGGCGAAAACCCGCGCGCGGCACATGCCGCCGGGCTCAACGTGTTGAAGATTCGCACGTGGGGCGTGCTGTTCTCCTGCGTGGGCGCTGGATTGGCGGGCAGCTATCTGGTCACGGCGCAGATCGGCCTGTTCCGCGACAACATCGTCAGTGGACAAGGTTTTATCGCGCTGGCGATTGTCATCTTTGGACGCTGGAGCCCGCTTAAAGCGCTGGTCGCCGCTTTTATCTTTGGCGCTGCAGATGCCCTGCAACTCTCGCTACAGCTGTTTGAAAACACGCTGCCGCCGCAGGTGCTGCTGGCGCTGCCTTACTTGCTCACCATTCTGGCGATGTCCGGCGTGGTGGGACGCACATTGCAACCCGGCGCGTTAACGCAGCCTTATCGAAAGGAATAAATTATGAAATCGTTTCGTTTCAACAATCTTGCGGATGTTAAGGCGTTCCGTATCAGTGCGGACAGCAGCAACTATTTCGCCATCTTGTTCGACAAGCCGTTAGACGGCATTGAGAACATTTTCGTGGTGGAGATTTTCAACGTCGGCGGTGCTACGCCACCGAATGAACACGCCACCGCGCACGAGTTCTTTTATGTACTACACGGCGAAGGCGTGGCGCGCTGTAACGATGATGAAATTGAGATAAGGAAAGGCGATTCTCTCCTGCTGCATCCGGGCAACGATCACGCCATTCGTAATACCGGCAGCAGCAAACTCTATACGCTGACGGTGATGACGCCGAATGAAGGCTTCTCTGAACTGATTCGTAGCGGTGACCCTGTCACGCTCGATGCTCAAGATATCCGCGTGTTAACGGGAGCCTGATATGCCGGAGAACGTTTTAGGCAGCAGTCGACACAATCAATGGCGCGTTTCAGCGCAAGTGGTTGATACGCGGCGTCCAGCGCAGGTGTCGCGCAGCGTGCAGCTTACATCGCGTGAACGTTCAGTGATTTTTGATCTGCAGCGCACGGCTATCCTGGTGATTGATATGCAGAACGACTTTTGTCATGCCGAAGGCTGGCTCGGGCATATCGGCGTCGATGTCACGCCCGCGCGCGCGCCAATTGCGGCGCTGCAAGCCTTGCTGCCGACGCTGCGCGCTGCACAGGTGCCGGTGATTTGGCTCAATTGGGGCAATCGCGCTGATAAACTCAATCTCAGCCCTGCGCTGCTGCACGTCTATAACCCGAACGGTGATGGCGTGGGATTAGGCGATCCGCTGCCGGTTTCCGGCGCGCCGGTGTTGCAGGCCGGCAGCTGGGCGGCGGAAGTAGTGGACGAACTGACGCCGGATGCCAATGACATTCGCGTCAACAAATACCGCATGTCCGGTTTTCAGGACAGCGAACTCGACAGCATTCTGCGCAATCTCAACGTCACCACGCTGCTGTTTGCCGGTGTTAACGTCGATCAGTGCGTGCTTTGCACCTTACAGGATGCCAACTTTCGCGGTTACGACTGCCTGCTGCTGGAAGATTGCAGCGCCACCACCTCGCCGGCTTATTGCCGCGATGCCACGCTGTATAACGTGCAGCAATGCTTTGGTTTTGTGGTCAATGCCGCCGAATTACAGCAGCAACTGGAGAACGCCTCATGAGTTACCTGCTGGCTGACGGCTGGATGATCACCATGAATCCGCAACGCGAGATTCTGGAACAGGCTAGTTTGCTGATTGAAGATAAGACCATTCGCGCCATCGGCACGCGCGACGCTTTGCAGCAGCGCTATCCTGAAGCGGAAATTATCGACTGCCGCGAACGCATTATCATGCCGGGCATGGTGAACACGCATACGCATCTGTTTCAGACGCTGCTGAAAGGTCTCGGCGATGACATGGTGCTGAAAAAGTGGTTCACCTGCATGACCGGACCCAGCGCCGTAGCGTTGACAGAAGAGGATGTTTACGCCGCCGCGCTGCACGGCTGCATGGAATCACTGCGTTCGGGCGTCACGTCGCTGGTCGATTTTATGTACGCGCATCCGCGTCCAGGATTAACCGCCAAAGTGATCGAGGCCTTTGAAGTCAGCGGCATTCGCGGTCATGTGTGTCGCGGTTTTCTCACCAGCGGCGCAGAGCACGGTATTCCTGCTGAATTGATCGAAACGCCTGAACAGGCGCTGGCCGATGCGCGCGCGGTGATCGATCGTTATCACCAGGTCGATGGCCGGGTAAAAGTCGGTCTGGCACCAAGCATGATTTGGGCGCTGGATGAGAAAGTGCTGCGCGGCACGCGCCAGCTGGCGGATGAAACCGGCGTGCTGATCACTACGCATGTGGCGGAAACCGATTTTGAGATCGAGCAGGCAAAGCTGCGTTTTCAGGCCAGCGATACCGAATTCCTCAGCGATATCGGCTTCCTCGGCCCGGATGTGCTGGCGGTGCATTGCGTGCAGTGCAATTCGCGCGACATCCGCGCACTTAAACATCATGACACGCGCGTGTCGCACAATCCCTGCAGCAATCTCTACCTCGCTTCCGGCGTGCCGCCGATTCCGGATATGCTGGCTGCCGGCTTAACCGTTGGTTTGGGTTCAGACGGCCCGGCCAGCAGCAACAATCACAACCTTTTTCAGGCGATGAAAGTGGCGGCGCTGCTGCAAAAAGGCGTGCACCGCGATCCCACCATTATGACGGCGGAAAAAGTGCTGGAGATGGCCACCATCGACGGTGCGCGGGCAATTGGCCTCGACCATCTGGTGGGTTCGCTGGAAGTCGGCAAACGTGCCGATGTGGTGATCGTTGATACTTCACATCCGGCGATGACGCCAATCCATCATCCGGTTTCATCGTTGGTCAACTCGGCGCTCGGCCATGAAGTCTGCGATGTATTTGTTGATGGCGCTTATCTGCTGCGCGCCGGGGAGTTTACCCAGCTCAATCAAAAAGAGGTGATGGCGCGTTCGCAACGTGCAGCGCATTCACTGGCGGTGCGCACCGGCAATGATAAAGCGCGCGGCTGGCGATCGGCGACGTTTTAAATTGAAGTGCTAATATTTTATATTTTAGGTTCATTAAATGATAATTTATTAGCACTTTTTCGTTTTTATTTTAATCATTAAAAATGGAATGCAGATCGACAAAATGCTAATATTTTATCCATTAACCCCATTAAAAGATAAAATAGTGACACAATGGCACAGCGAACTTCTCTGCTTCTTCCTCAAACGAGCGAAATGCTTGCCGCTTTTGGAGAGCGATTAAAACTCGCTCGTAAAAGAAGAAAACTTACGGCTAAACAGGTGGCGGAACGCGCGGGAATGACCCCGATGACGTTGCGTTCGCTTGAAGCGGGTAGCGCGGGTGTGACTATCGGAGCCTATCTGGCTGTGATGCAGGTGTTAGGACTCGAACAGGATCTCAATCTGCTGGCTGCTGAGGATACTCTGGGTCGCCAACTGCAAGATGCACGTCTTACCTCAACGACTAAATTATTTGCCGCTAAATCAGCGTATAAGGTTGATGAGGGTGAGAACAGCACGCAGGTAGCTGAGGCGAATAAGCGCGGAGTTGAGCAAAAAAACGCTCAGACAGTCACCTCTGCCGGCCTCGCCTCACTGCTAATTTCAGGGAAGAAAAAATAGGACACGACAATGACCATGATTAGCGTCTACGCCGACTGGAACGGACTCAAGCAACCAAAACGTCTCGGTTATCTGCATATTCGCCGCAGCCGGGCGCGTGAATCTTTTGAATTTCAGTATGATCCGCAAGCGCTTAGCGATCCCGATTTGATGTTGATCCAGTTAGATCCCGGCATCCACTTATTCGAAGGGCCACAATATCCTGCCAACAATCGTGCTGGATTTGGTGTGTTTGGCGATTCCAGCCCCGACAGATGGGGACGCTTATTGATGGAGCGTCGCCTGGAACGCGATATCCGTGGCGGATTATTGCCTTCCGGCACGCGCATGTTTGAATCCGATTTTTTACTGGGGGTTCATGACCTGTATCGCGTGGGTGCTTTACGTTACCGGCTGGAGGATCAGGGGGAATTTCTTGATAACAGATTGGAAACTGCGGCTCCCCCATTTACTGAAATCGCAGCACTTGAACGTGCAAGCCGCGCGCTGGAAAGCGATCCGGATAACCGTGCTGTTCAGGGACATGAATGGCTCAGGATGTTGATCGCTCCAGGCGGTTCTCTGGGTGGCGCACGGCCCAAAGCTAGTGTGGTTGATGAGCAAGGTCAGCTATTTATCGCCAAGTTCCCCAGCATCCGCGATGAATATGATGTGGGTGGGTGGGAAATGGTCGTCAATGCTCTCGCCACGGCTTGTGAACTTAACGTTGCCGCTGCCATGGCGAAAAAATTTGCCAGCGATTATCACTGTTTCATGGTGCGCCGTTTCGATCGCACGCCCGAAGGGAAGCGTCTGCACTTTGCCTCCGCGATGACCATGACTGGCCATACTGATGGCGAAGATGCATCCACCGGAGTGAGTTATCTCGAACTGGCGGAAGTATTGATTCGTCATGGTTCCCAAACCAATGCTGATTTACGCGAGCTGTGGTCGCGGATTGTCTTTAATATGCTGGTCTCTAACACCGATGATCATCTGCGCAATCATGGATTTATTCTGGTTCCAGGCAAGGGCTGGCGGTTATCTGCCGCCTTCGATCTCAATCCAGTGCCCTATGCTGATGGTCTGAAATTAAATGTGACGGCAGCTGATAATGCGCTTGATCTCGATTTGGCGCGTGAAGTTGCGCCCTATTTCCGGCTGAAGGCATCTGAAGCCGAAACTATCATAGAAAACTTCAGCAGCATTGTTGCGCAATGGCGCGTGGTCGCCAGACATTTAGGGTTATCACAACGTGAGCAGGAAAAAATGTCTGATGCGTTTCGACTTGCAGCGGCACATTCCGCTTAACTTACTTTTTGCTACAACATTCAAACTCATAGCCCTCTGCAAAATGCGCTTTTCGCCCTAAGCTTAAAGCCATTCAGCCACTGAAGATGAGGTTTCAATGAGTTTACTGTTTAGTACGACGCAACTGGGTAAGTTAACGCTCGATAATCGCATCGTCATCGCGCCGATGTGCCAATACTCTGCGGAGGATGGCAAAGCCAGCGCCTGGCACCGCATTCATCTCGGGCAACTGGCACTTTCCGGCGCCGGTTTGCTGATCATTGAGGCGACAGCAGTGGAAGCCGCCGGACGTATTTCTCCGGGCGATTTAGGCTTGTGGGATGATGCAACGGAAGCGGCTTTAGCCAGCGTTCTGCAAGATATCCGTCACTATTCTGACACTCCCATTGGTATTCAACTCGGTCACGCCGGACGCAAAGCGTCCTGCGCCGCGCCGTGGCTGGGCGGCAATCAGCTGTCGCTGGAGCAAGGTGGCTGGCAAACCGTTGCACCATCCGCGCAAGCCTTTAATCCTGAAGATCGCGCACCGGTTGCGCTAAGTAAACAGGATCTTGAGCGCCTGAAACTGGCCTTCGTTGACAGCGCGCAGCGTGCGGCGAAACTCGGTATCCAGTTGATTGAACTGCATGCTGCGCACGGCTATTTGCTGCATCAGTTCCTGTCGCCACTGAGTAACCAGCGTGAGGATGAGTACGGCGGCTCGCTGGAGAATCGTCTGCGTTTCCCTCTGGAAGTGTTCCATGCGGTGCGCAGCGCCGTGCCAGATTCAGTGGCGGTAGGTGTGCGCCTCTCTGCAACGGATTGGGTTGACGGTGGCTGGGATGTTGAGCAGTCGATTGTCTTCAGCCAGCAACTCGAAGCGGCGGGCAGCGATTACGTACACGTCTCCAGCGGCGGCTTGTCACCGCAGCAGAAAATCACGGTTGGTCCCGGTTATCAATTGCCTTTTGCACGCGACATCCGCAAACAGGTAAAGATTCCGGTGATTGGCGTAGGCTTGATTACGGAACCAAAGCAGGCAGAACAAGCATTGCAGGTAGGTGACGCAGATTTGATCGCGCTGGCGCGGGCAGTACTTTACGACCCGCGCTGGCCGTGGCATGCCGCCGCTGAATTGGGCGCGCAGGCCAAAGCGCCACCGCAGTATCTGCGCTCCGAGCCGCACGGCCTGAAAGGCACGCTAATTTCGAATAAAAAGTGATTATTTGAGCCGGTGCGCATCAATGCGCACCGCTCCAACGTAGGGTCGTCATTATGGCGACCGATTCACACCTAACCTGCTACTTCCGACTTCATGGTCTGCAACATATGCTCAGCCAAACGCAAGCTCAACGCCGCGCCGGTCAAGGTTGGGTTCATGCATGACGCCGACGGCATCACACTGGTTCCGGCAATCCACATATTGGGATGATCGTGCGTGCGGCAATCGCGATCTACCACTGAATTGTGGGGATCATCGCCCATAATGGTGGTGCCCATGATGTGCTGGCGATCCTGAAACTTAGTATCGATCGATAATATTTCCGCATTCAGCAGCTCTGCGAACCTGTGAAAATCTTTGATGCCCGCTTCTTTCCCGGCATGCCAGTAATCCGTCACGCTGTAATAAATCTCCGGCAACGGAATACCAATCGCATCTTTTTTCGTCTTGCTCGGCGTAACGCGGTTTTCCGCCAGCGGCAAGGTTTCAAAATCAATAGCAAAGTTCAGCGAGCGCGCCGACTGGCGGCGGATTTCAGCATCCAGTTTGGAGCCCAGCACGCCTTTCTCAATCAGCGATGCAGCATAATCTGCAGTTGGCACCGTGTTGCGCACTTTGATCTTGTAGCTGGGGAAATCCTTGCGGAAGGCGCCATCGCGGTTGTTCAGATACACCAGTAATTCAGTCGGCCCCTGACCTGGCCACACATCTTCTGACATCATCACGTTCATACTAATGCCGGTGTGGCCCATCAAATTGCGCCCCACCTGATCGGAAGAGTTTGCGATGCCGTTGGGATATCTCTCCGACGTCGACATCAACAGTAGCTTGGGCGATTCGATACCGTAGGCCGCCAGCACAAAGTAGTCGGCGGTTAAATGGTGCTCGGAACCATCCGGCTTTTTATACCAAATGCCGGTGATTTTGCCGTCATCCGCCGCTTCAATACGGTAGACCACCGCGTTATCCAGCAGCCTCGCTCCCAAACGTTCCGCTTCATCAATATGCATCGAGCCATCATATTTGGCGGCGATGGGGCAAACCGGATTGCAGTTATTGTTGCCGCCACACATCGGGCGCTTACCCCACGGCTTAGTCGCGCGACCGTTCGGTTCCAGTACCGGGTTATAACCGCCTTTACCCAACATCTCGGTTAGGCGATCAAACAGATAACTGGTTGGTAAACCCGGCATCGGGAATGGCGTAGATCGCGGTGGCCAGGCTTTGCCGCCCTGCCCACTTTCATCTTGTCCATCGACGCCTGAAACGCCCAGCTCATGCTCGGCTTTGCCATACCACGACTCCAGCTCGTCGTAACCAAAAGGCCAGTCGCGGCCACGACCGTAAAGGGTGTTAAGTTTGAAATCGTTGGGGATCATGCGCCACAGCGCGGAGCCAAAGTGCCAGGTTGTGCCACCGACAACGCGCAGGTATTTGGTGGGATATTTAACCGGCCCAACCTGCTGCAAATAGTCACCGTAGGTGGACGGAATATGCGGCGGATTGGGGTAAGGCGAACCCACGCCCTGTAATTTGATGTTGGTTAACGACATCTTGAATGGGGAATTACGGAAACGTTCGACGATTTCCTGACGAGAGACTCGCGGGCCCGCCTCGAGGATGATCACCGATTTACCCGCTTTCGCCATCTGGCAGGCGATCAACCCGCCCATCACGCCCGAGCCAATGATGATCACATCGGCATCGACTTTTTGTGCACTCATGCGCCTTCTCCTGTGGTTGCCACTTTGCCATCTTGCGTTACTGCCCAGTAGAACGGCCCGCCGCCATAGGTTGGGACCACCAGAATATCTTTGGTGGGCAGGTACATCATCGCATCGGCATACGCGATCAACTCCAGATCGCTGCCGTCACCGACCACGCCGGTGTACCACGCAGAAATGATGCGTTTTGCCGTTTGCCAATCAGAATTATCGGCCCCAAATGCGGCAAGAAATTCGTCGACATGAGCAAAATTATGCTGCTGCAACAATGCCTGCAGGCTGCTAAGCCGGTGTGTGAAGTCGGCATTATGGCGATTTAAGGCATCGAAATAGCGCTGCCCCAAAATCGGGCCGACCGGGCGACTCACCAGGAACTGCGAAACGGTCAGAAAACCATTTTCAGCCAGCTGATCGGCAGCCAGAGCGCGCGCCGGGGACAGGGAATTACACATCGCGCCGAGTGACAAAATACCCATGCCTTGCAGCAAACGACGTCGGGAAAGGTTATGCGCCATGCTTTTTCCCCTTACGCGAAATTGAAACCAGCAGCACCAGTAAAATAATGACAACTACCGCGCCACCGCCCCACACAGCAGGCTGCGACAGGCGTGCAATCAGCGGGCGCTGGCCGCCTTCACGCACGGTTTTCACCTGTTCAGGCGTTACGTTCAGCTGAGCATTACCAAAGTTTTTCAGCACGTAGTTGCTGACGTCGGCAATTTGCCGATCGCTCAGTCGATCGGTAAATAATCCATCCGGGCCGAAAGCGGGCATTACCACATCTTTGCCATCAGCCTGGCGATGTACGCCGTAGACAATGGTGGCAATCAGGTTATCGGCCTGCGGTGCGCCGGTGGCGGTGTTATGGAACAGCGAAGGATAGAAGTGATTGCCCGCACCATCCGCCTGATGGCAGTTAGCGCAAGAGCTGGCGTAAACCTGCCAGCCCGCATCAGGATTTTTAACCGCGCGCAGCGCCGCTTCATCTGTTGCAGGTTTGCCAAGCGCGTCGCGTGGCGAATGGGTGGCCTGAGTCACTGCGGGGATCTGCCGCAGATAAGCCACTATCGCCTTGATATCGTCATCAGATAGATGCTGTAAGCTGTGCTCGACAGCTTCCGCCATCGGACCTGCTGCCTGCGCTTTGCCTGCAACATGGCCCGTTTTGAGATATTGCGCGATCTGCGCATTGCTCCAGTTGCCAATGCCGGCTTGTTGATCGGGAGTGATATTCGGCGCATACCAACTGCCCAGGCTGCCACCGCTGAGGGCCTGAGCATTGTTTTGCCCCATCAGCGCGTTACGTGGCGTATGGCAGGTATCGCAGTGCGCCAATGCATTGACCAGATAATCACCGCGATTAACCACATCAGATTTATCTTTTGCCGGAATAAACGGCTTATTATCGGCAAACAGCATATTCCAGAAGAACATACTTGAGCGAATATTAAACGGGAAAGGCAAATCCGTTGCTGGCGGTACATTATCGTCTGCTTTTACACCGTGCATAAAATAAACATACAGCGCATGCATATCGGCATCAGAAATTTTCACGTATGAGGTGTAAGGCATCGCCGGATAAAGATGTTGCCCCTGTTTATTAATGCCACTTCGCACGGCTTTAACAAAATCTTGTTCGCTATAATCGCCAATGCCGGCGGTTTTTGATGGCGTGATATTACTGGCAACAATATTCCCCAACGGCGAGGAGATAATATAGCCACCCGACATTTCCTTGCCCTGATTCGGTGCGGTGTGGCAAGCTCCACAGTCCGCAGCAATAGCCAGATACTTGCCTTTCGCAATAAGAGCTGCAGACTCAGCTGCATCTTCAGCGTGAGCTGAAAATGTGGCAGACATCAGAATGCTCAACGCGAAAGGCAGACAACACTGTCTCACCTTTCTTGCTTTCATTGTAATTACTTCCGGTAAATAATTATTAGTATGGTAAAAACAATAATGCACTTCTGTGGCAACCCACAGAAGTGCACATTATCAGACAACGTCAATTCACAAAATACAAACAGTGCTATAACAATTCATAATCATTGAAGATAATATTCTCGCCACTTGCGGCCGTTATATCGACTTTACCTGGCTCGGTTAAAAAGGCATCGCCGGGATGTACCCAAACTTCTTTTACCCGATTGGTATGAGTTTGATCGGCAATCAGTACCCGCCCTTCGGTGAAGAACACGCGCACGCCAGGCCCGTGTTGCGTATATTCGCCGGTACTGGCGCCAGGCTTAAGCGTGACCTTCCAGCCTCTCACGGTTTTCTTATCCAGCACCTGACTAAATGCGGCATTGGCAGGCCGGGAAGCGTTACCGAAATGTTGCGGGCCTGGGATGTTAATTTCGAACGCCACCTGATGATTGACGTTATTTCCGGTATTGGTAACCTTATCCGTATCCGATTTCCCTTGATGCTCACCGAATTTAACATTGCCGCTTTTCATTTCGGTCATGTTTACCGGCTTGTCGGGATACTCTATTTTGACCGGACTCCCTTCAATGTGCGTATTAACATAATCCAGATGCTGCTCATGAAATAGCGTCGATTGTTCGGGTTGAATTAATACGCGCATTACCGTGACGTATTTATTTTCCAGAATGACGTGGTGCAGTGGTTCCAGATCGGTGGCAACCCCTTTTTCAGCCGCTTGTGTCGGTAATCCTGCGCTTAACAGCGTCGAGCACAATAATGTGCTGAATAATGTTTTGCGAATAGTCGACATAAACACTCCTTTTCTTACGATTGAATTAAGTAGAGCAGAAATTTACTCAACGATAGTGACCCAATTAGCGCCCTTGCCGGTAGGGACGCGCTCAATTAATGTCAGTTTGCCAGTAGTTTGATCTATGGAATAGAGCGAAATTTGTGTCGACTTCTGACCCGATTCAATTAAATAGCGCCCGGAATTATCAATAGCAAATCCACGCGGCTGAGTTTCTGTTGGCGTGCTATTAATCAACGTCAATCGACCATCGATCGGTGATACATGAAACGCAGTAATATGACTGCTGGTGCGTTCGGTGGAATAAAGGAAACGTCCATTCGGCGTGATATGAATATCGGCTTGCCATAAACGCGGTTTGGCGGATTTTGGCAAATCATCATCGCCAGTCAGTGGTCGCGCTTCGCCACGCTGCATGTTGGCGGCAATGGCTGGATCGAGTGACGGTGTCGCTTCATGTTCCGTCAGGGTGCCATCTTTGTTCAGCGTCAGGCGCGAGATGTTGCCGGCCATTTCGGTCAGCAAATAGAGATTCTGCTCACCCTTTTCATCCCGTTGCGGTGCAAAGGTGAAATGACGCGGTCCGGCTGCCGCCTCGCGTTGGATATTCACAAACGCTGGCGTGTTCGCCGAGACGGTTCCGCTGTGACTGTCGAAACGGTACTGCAGCAGTTGATCGGCACCCAGCAGAGGTACATAGAGAAACTGGTTGCTGGGATCGGTCTGAATAGAATGTGCACGCTTTCCGGTATGCACCACCTGCACCGGCGCACTCTCAACTTTGCCATCCGCGGCAATGCGATTGATGCTAAACAGATCGCCGCCGTAAGAAGATGAAAGCAGGAATTTCCCGCTCTTATCCAGCGCGACATACGCCATCGCCTCTGGCAGCGGCGTATCCGCAAAATGCTGCAGCGAGCCGTCAGGTTGAATATGCCAGGCCGAAACATGGTAAGGCTTACTGCGAACGGAGACATAAAGTGTCTTGTTATCCTGCGAAACCACCATCGGCATACTTTTCAGGCCGCTGGGATATTCGCCAATCGGTTTCAGCTGGCGCTGCGCCTTTTGCAGCTCGTAGGCCGTCACCGTGCCGCTGTCACCGTTGGATACGTAGACAAAGGATTTCTCCTGCGCCAATACCGTTGATGCAAAGAGCATCATGCCTGCGGCTATTACCGTCTTTTTCATCTTGGATCTCGTTTTTGTAGGGAACAATGCGGGTGTTACCAGCGCGTATTAAAGTGTTCGCACAGCTCCAATACGGCTTGTTCTGGCAGCGCGGCGGGCTTATCCACGCAGTTCAGCCAAAGGCGCGCGGTTTCTTCCAGCTCTTCAAGGGCAAAGCTCACCGCTGAAACGGATTTACCCCACATTACCGGGCCAAGTCTCTCCAGCATCACGCCTCGCACGTCATTGGCCAGTTCAGCCACCTGCGCAGCCACATCGGCATGGCCAGGGCGGCGATAGTCGATTAACGGAATCCGCCCGACTTTCATCACCTGATACGGCGTCAGCGGCGGTAAAATGCTGTCGCGCTGCCACACACCCGCTAATGTCAGTTGCACCAGATGCGTGGAATGGGTGTGCACCACGCCGTGCGCCTCCGGGTTGCGATCATAAATCTGACGATGTAACAGCAAAGTCTTTGATGGCTTATCGCCTGAAACCCATTCACCGGCGCGATTAACCTTGGCAATCCGGCCGGGCTCCAGATGTCCCAGACAAGCATCGGTTGGCGTAATCAGCCAGCCATCTTCCAGCCGAGCGCTGATGTTTCCCGCGGTGCCGGTGGTATAGCCGCGGTTAAACAGATCGGCTCCTACCTGGCAAATCTCTTCTCGCAAGACCTGTTCGTTTTGCATGTGGTTTCTCCTGTTATTGATTGGCGGTGGCAATGACGTTGGCATCAGATTTGGGGCTGATCGGTAAGGGCTCCAATTTGCCGAGCACAAACATAAAGGTCAGCGCACCCAGCACACAGATGCCGCCCGCGACCAGCAACGGCACCACAAATGAACCGTGGCTGAGGCTCAGCATTAAGCCGGTGAAGGAAGCCGTAACAATCCCGGCCAGGTTACCGGCAAAGTTCTGGATGCCGCCTAGCGTGGCCACATAATTACTGGCGGGCGCAACGTCGGCTGGCAGCGTCCAGATGTTGGCGGCGGTAAAGGCTAAACCGGCGTAAGTGATGGAGAACAACGTCAGGATCACCGTAATGCTGTCGGTGAATGCGGCGAAAGCAATCACGCTGGAGAGCAACATGCCGCTGATAAGACAAGTTTTACGCGCCGCCGTCAGGCTAAATCCTTTGCGGTACAGGGTATCCGACACAATCCCGCCAAGCAGACTTCCCGGAATCCCCATCAGCGCAGGGATCGCACCCAGCGTCCCTAACTCTTTCAGCGAGAAACCATGTGCCACAGTCAGATAAGTTGGGAACCAGGTCACAAAGAAATAGGTAGCGAAGTTCATGCAGAAGAAACCAATCATCATTCCCCACACGTTGCGATGGCGGAACAGTGACCACAGTTCTACTTTGGCATCGGCCTGCGTGGTGGGCAGAGCACGATCTTCCAGCAAATTTTGGCGCTCAGTTTCATCAAGGCCTTTCATCTCTTCAGGCTCACGATAGAAGACTAACCAGATCACCACCCAAATCAGTCCCAATGCGCCAGTCACGATGAACGACGTTTCCCAATCCCACACGCTGATCAGCCAGGCAACCAGCGGCAGCGCCAGCGCACTGCCAGCACGCGGACCGGCATCAAAGATCCCGCTGGCCGTTGCACGCTGTTTTTTCGGGAACCAGCTGTAAACCACTTTGACACAGCCCGGATTTCCCCCTGCTTCGCCCAGGCCTAATGCTAAGCGCGCCGCAAAAAGAGAAGTGAACCCTTTACCAAACGAGGTAAACACCGTAAACAACGACCACCAGCCGACGGCGATGGCCAGTCCGGCACGCGCACCAAGACGATCGAGTAGACGTCCGGCCGGAATTTGCATCAGCGCATAGGTCCAGAAGAAGGCGCCCAGAATCATTCCCATGCTGGTGTCATCGAGGCCTAAATCTGCTTTGATGTGCGGTGCGGCGATCGCGAGGTTGATACGATCGATGTAATTGATTGCGATGGCGAAAAAGCAGAACACGATCATCAGCCAGCGAATTCGTGGATATCTGCGCATGGTGAATTCCTTTATGATTTATATAGGGTTAACGAGGTTCTGCGGCCGTAGAGCGGCTGCAGCCCGCGTTGGGGTTAAATTTGGGGGTGACAGTTCGCGAACCTGTTAAAAAAACGTGAGCAGGCACACCCAAACTGATAACATGATGTCAAAAGTAAGCGATTACAAAATTCAGTCAAGCCAAAAGTAAGCGCTTTCAAAATTGATTGTGAGTTGTCTGCAATTTTTGTGGGCAAGCTCACTCTTTCTGCAGGAGTGACTTGATGAGTGAGAAGCAAAATGGATCTGGCCGCGTTTCACTGGATGATGTTGCGCGTCTCTCTGGCGTTTCAACGGCGACGGTTTCACGCGTATTGAACGGCAGCACCACGGTCAAAGCGTCACGCCGTGAAGCGGTGGAAAAGGCCTGCGAGGAGTTGGGATATGTGATTAACCGCGCCGCGCGCACCCTTGCCTCGCGACGCAGCATGACAATTGGCGCGGTGGTCCCCACGCTGGCGACAGAAACCTTTTCGCGTCCGCTGGCGGCGTTTCAGCAACTGATTCATGAAGCCGGCTACACGCTGCTATTGGCCAACTCCAACTTTGATCCGGAAACCGAGCTGAAAGAAGTCAATAAGCTGATTGAGTACGGTATCGATGGTTTGATGCTGGTGGGCAATACCCATCATCCAAAACTGTGGGAGCGCATCATTCAGCAGGATATCGCCTGCGTGCAGACCTTTTCGCAAGACAGCGAAAGACCTTGTGTCGGTTATGACAGCGAGGGTGCGGCTGAAACCCTGGCGCAGCATTTGCTGGGATTAGGGCATCAGCGCTTTGCGGTGATTGTCGGCACGCCGCCTTCGAACGATCGTATTTCAGAACGTCTGAACGGTACGCGCCGCGCCCTGCAGCAGTATGGATTGACGCTGCCGGATACGCATTTAATTGATAACGCCTTCACCATGAATGATGCGCGCAGAGCGGTGTTTCGTTTACTCGATGCGCCGCAGCCGCCCACCGCCATCATATGCGGGAACGATCTGCTGGCGTTTGGTGCCATGCGCGCGGCGAGCGAGCGTTATCTGCGCATTCCGAATGATATCTCCATCGTGGGCTTCAACGACTATGAATACGCCGAGCATCTTGAGCATCCGCTGACCACTATGCGCGTGGATTTAGCCTCGATTGGTGAACACGCGGCGCACTATTTATTGAACACGCTGAATAACTTACCTGCGCAAACGCAGACGCAGATAAGTACCGAGTTGATTGTCCGGGGCAGCAGCGGCTCGGTGCCCCGTCAGGAACGCTAATCGCGCCTGTCCATGCCAAAACGGTTGAACACGTCCGTGACTGACGGCGTTTTCAGCCAGCCCAGAAATGCCTGCGCCCGTTCCGGTTGTTGGGCGTGGCTTAACACCGCAGCCGAGAGCGAAATCGCCTGCTGCGTACCCGCTGGCAGCGGTCCAACAACATCGATGCCCTCCACCATCAGCAATTCGCTGATCTGCTGTACTGCCAGGTCAGCGTTGCCCTGCACCAGTTGCTCGGCGGTGAAACCAGCAGGAATCACCGTGCCACGCGCGCGCAGTTCCGTATCAATGTTGAGTTGTTTCAACAATTGCGAGAACCAGACACCGCTGGCTCCGGCTTCTGACCAGGCCACCGAACGCGCAGCCAACAAAGTCTGAATCAACGTTTCGCGATTGCTGATATCAGGCTGTGCAGCGCCCGCCCGCACCGCAATTCCGATGGGAGAATCGACCAGTTCGATGCGCGTGCCCGCTTCCGCCAAACCCGATTGTGTCAGGCGGTCTAGCGTCTCAACCGTAGCGATCACCACATCCGCTTCGGCGCCGGCGTTGAGCTCTTTTTCGATGATGGTGCTGGGATGCCAGCGTATCGCCAGCGGTATATCGGGATGTTGCGACTGCCATTGCGCAACCAGCGTGTTAAACGGCGCGCTCAGTGCGAGCGCACTATAAATCGTTAACGCCATGATTAATCCTCGCGTGCGAAAAAGGGTGCGCGACGCAGCAGCGCAGCATTAAGTTGCTCAGGCCGTGTCACGCCAATCAGCGCTAAATCGCGATCGATTTCATCCCGCAGGATATGCATGGCATGTTCAACGCCCGCCTGAGCGCCAATCACCGCGCCATACAGGAATGGACGACCAAGAAACACGAAGTCCGCGCCCAGCGCCATGGCTTTCATCACATCGGTGCCGCGACGGATGCCGCTATCAATAATCACCTTCATATTGCCCTTCGCCGCCGCGATTTCAGCGAGCGTATGCAGCGGTGGCACCGTGTGATCCAACTGACGGCCGCCGTGGTTGGAGAGAATCACCGCATCTGCGCCGAGATCACGCGCGATGAAGGCATCATCCGGCGACATCAGCCCTTTAATCACCAGATTGCCTCTCCATTTTTTACGGATCGCTTCAACGTGCTTCCAGCTCAGTTTGTCGCGTGCATTGGTGTTACGCACTTTGCTCGACATCATTGGCGGGCCGCGTTCAGCATCGGTATTTTCGAAGTGCGGCGCACCATGACGCAGGAAGGTTTGCGCCACCGTGCCCAGCAGCCAGCGCGGACTCATGGCGCTTTGCCACATCACTTTCGGCGTGATTTTTATCGGCATGCTGAAGCCGCTGCGGGTATTGTGTTCACGATTACCCAGCATCGGCGTATCACCGGTCACCACCAGCGTTTTATAGCCTGCGTGTTCAACGCGATCGACTAATCGATCGATGCGCGGTTGATCGCCCGCCAGATAGGCCTGAAACCAGGCGTCCGGATTAGCGGCGATCACCTCTTCCAGCGGAATCAGTGATGAGGCGCTCAGGATCATCGGCACATTCATGGCCCGTGCGGCTTTCGCCAGCATTAAGTCCGCGCGATAGCTGACAAACGACGCGCCACCAAGCGGAGCCACACCGAAGGGATGCGCCCAGTCATGGCCCAATAAATTCACCCGCTGATCGCGGCCCGAAACATCGCGGAACATACGCGGTACAAAGACATATTGCTGATAAGCTTCATGCGCGGCAGCAAGTCCTCTGCCGGTTTCCACGCCGCCTTTCACATACTGATAAATCATATTCGGCAACCGCTTACGCGCATGGCGTTCAAAATCTTCCAGCGCCAGCAGATCACGAAAATGGCGCGGCACCGTATTCGCAGGGCGCACCTGCGCTTCGGGTGTCACGTTAACGTTAATAGCGGTGGTTTCTCCACGAATGGTCATAGTGCGTTCTCAGGGTTAGCTAAAAGTAAGCGATTTCAAAATAGGCATTCAGACGAATGCATTCATTTCTATCCTGACAGATACGCAGTTTTTTTGTGTGACGAGCATCACCTTATCAAGACAAATGTAAGCCCTTACATTTTCATTTCGCCTCAGGTATGGTGTGCTGTAATTCACTTGTGTATCGCTAGTGTCGGAGAAAATGATGAGCCAACGCATAGTTTTACTGCATGCCACGCCGGTGGCGATGCCCCCTATTCAGGAAGCCTTTAACGATCTTTGGCCAGAGGCTGAAGTGGTGAATTTGCTGGATGATGGTTTGACGCTGGATCGCGCTAAAGAGGAACAGCTTTCACGCCAGTTGATTGATCGCTTTGTTGCTTTTGGCCGCTACGGTTATGCGATGAATGCGCAAGGAATTCTGGTGACCTGTTCAGCTTTTGGCCCGGCGATTGATGAACTCTCTGCGGCGTTGCCGGTGCCGGTGCTGAAACCGAATGAAGCGATGTTCGAGGCTGCGCTGCAGCAAGGCGAACGCATCGGCATGCTGGCGACCTTTGGTCCGTCATTAGTGACGATGTGCGATGAGTTTTATCACTATGCCGAACAGATTGGTTCATCCGCAACGCTGGAAAGCGTGCTGGTTCCGGATGCCATTGACCTGCTGCGTAAAGGTGACGTCGCCAGCCACAATCGTCTGGTCGCAGAGTTCGCGCCGCAGTTAAGTCACTGCGATGTAATTATGCTGGCTCACTTCTCCACCTCGCGCGCCGCCGACGCCGTGCGTGAAAAAGTCTCGATTCCGGTGTTAACGGCACCGCATGCCGCGGTAAAAAAAATGCAGTTAGCGATTGGAGGCTCAT
This sequence comes from Pantoea sp. BJ2, assembly GCF_040255075.1. Classification (NCBI taxonomy): domain Bacteria; kingdom Pseudomonadati; phylum Pseudomonadota; class Gammaproteobacteria; order Enterobacterales; family Erwiniaceae; genus Pantoea; species Pantoea sp. BJ2. The sequence goes on along the minus strand of NZ_CP158293.1, from coordinate 396,869 downwards.
CATGCTGATTGGGGTCATCGCCGATGATTTTACCGGTGCCAGCGATATCGCCGTCACGCTGTCGAAAGGATTGCTGGGCGAAGGCGGATTGCGCACGACGCAATATCTTGGCGTACCGCAACAGCCTGCCGAGGAACAGGTGGAAGCAGGCGTCATTGCTTTGAAATCACGCTCTTTGCCAGCACAGGAAGCCGTTCAACAATCGCTGGCTGCTTGTGAATGGCTGTTGCAGCAAGGCTGTGCGCAGATCGTGTTTAAATATTGCTCGACCTTCGACTCGACCGATGCCGGCAACATTGGTCCGGTACTCGATGCGCTGGCTCAGCGATTAGCGGCGCACAATGTGATTGTCTGCCCGGCATTTCCCGCGATGGGCCGTACGCTTTATCAGGGCAATTTGTTTGTGCATGACCGTCCGCTGAATGAATCAGGCATGGAACATCATCCTCTAACGCCAATGAAGGATGCGGACATCCGCCGTTTGCTGGCGCGCCAGGCGAAAACGCGCGTCAGCCACATTGGCTGGCAGCAAGTGGTGCGAGGCAGTGAAGCACTGCGCGAGATACTGCAAGACCAAACAGATGAGGAAACGCAATTGGTGGTGGTGGATGCCCTCAGCGATCACGATTTAACGCTGATCGGCATCGCCGCTGCAGGAGAGAAGTTGATCAGTGGTGGATCGGGCATCGCGCTTGCCCTGCCGCACAACTTTATCAGCGCCGGTAAAGCACAAGGTATTAACAGTAAGTTTCCTGCCATTAAAGGTTCCAGCGCCATTTTAGTTGGCAGTTGTTCAGGTGCGACGCGCGGACAAATAGAGGAACACCAAAAACAGCATGCGGTGCTGGCCATTGAGATTGAGGATGTGATGGCGGAACGTATTGATGCTGACGATCTCGTGGACTTCATCCTCACCCATCAGGAACGTTGCCCGCTGATCTATTCCTCAGGCGATCCGGCAGTAGTGAAGCAAGCGCAGCAGCAGTTTGGCCAACACAACATCTCGCAACGCCTTGATCGGTTATTTGGTGATACGGCACGCAAATTGGTGCTTGAAGCAGGCATTCAGCGCTTAGTGGTTGGCGGCGGGGAAACTTCGGGCGCGGTGGTCAGCGCGTTAAATTTGGGTTCGCTGCAGGTTGGAAGTGAAATCGATCCTGGCGTGCCCGCCCTGTTTGCTCAGGGCGAGCGGCCGCTGGCGCTGGCGCTTAAATCGGGGAATTTTGGTCGGCGCGACTTCTTCTCGCATGCCCTTAACGTATTAGCCGGTTCTACGCATTAAATTTAAGACAACGTCGCGCTGACGTTGTCTTCTTCTCACTCTAACGGCCACCAAATTCCGGTAACACCCCAAACCAGCTCAACAGCCAGGCCAATATATTCATCGCGCCAAACACCAACAGTAAAACCACCGCCAGCGAACAGCGTTGCTGAGATTTCCATGCCAGCAGCGCGGGGATGATGACCGCCCACAAGGTGGCAAACAGTCCGGCAAAACCAATCGCGGCGACAAAGCCATTTGGCCACCAAATCGAGGCGAGTAACGGCGGCAGGAAAGTCAGGCTGGCGGTTTTCAGGCGTGAGACGGGTGAATTCGCGAATCCCAGACGATCGGCGATGAAATCAAACAGACCGGCGGTGACGCCAAGGAATGAGGCAATCACGGCGAAATGCGAGAAGATCGACATCATCAGCGCCAGCGCATTGACGTGCAGATGCGCACGCAGCGCCGCCATCAGCGCAGCGATATCGCCGCCCTGCTTCACAATCTCAGGAAACGCGGCGCGCGGTAGATTTCCCATGGTGCTGGTTAGCCAAAACAGATACAGCGCCAGCGACAGCAGCGTTCCCAACACCAAAGCCCGCGTGATGTTCTGCTTATTGCCGCCGTAATAGCTCACCAGACCGGTGATGTTGCCGTGGTAACCAAACGAAGCGAGACAAAACGGCAGCACGCCGAGTGCATAAGGCCAGTAACGTTCACCGGCTGCGGGTCCGCTTAGTAACGACGGCATGTTCACCTGTGTCAAAAGGCCGCCAAACAGCACGATTAACAGCAAAATTTTCGCCAGCACACAAAAGGTCATGAGGCGACTGACGCCGGTCGTACCGAGCCAAACGACGGCGGCGACGCACAGCGTCAGCAACACCTTGGCTTCTGCGGTTGAGATGGGTAATCCCAGCTGACTGATTGAGTGCTGATAGACCGGGCCGCTGGCTGAAATATACGCGTATGTCAGGATGCCAAGGACGAATAAGATGCTGAGGCCGTTCAGCGCCGCCCAGCCGCGTCCAAGCAAATCTTTGGTTAAAGTGTCGTATCCAGCGCCCGGCGGATACGTGAGGCTGACGCGCATAAACAACAAGCCGGACAGCAACATGCCGCCCCAGCTGATCAGCAGTAACACCATCGCCCAGCCAAACCACGCGCCCGCCATCACCACCGGCAGCGTAAACATCCCTGCGCCCACCACGGTGCCGCAAATAATCATCGCGCCCCACCATACCGAAGGCTGGCGGCGGGACAATGTCATCTCCGTCATCACTTATTCCCTACAAAACATCTTAAAGGCGGCGATGATACACGGGAAAACGCTAAGAAGAGAGTGTGATACGCGATAATACGCGCGCCAGTTCAACCTGACGCGCGTTTAAGGAAGGGAAAGCAACTTAGTTATAAAACGCCGGTTTCGCTGGCATAGTGACCGGTACGATGTCTCCGGATTTTTGCGCCGCAACACAGGCATCGGCAGCAACCGCCGCAGCGAAGCCATCCCAAGCAGACGGGCCGGTCATCTCACCCGACAACACGTTATTGATGAAGTCCTGCAACTCCACGTCATAGGCATCGATGAAACGCTTTTTCCAGTCGGTAAGAATGCTGGTGGAGAGTTTGGCCGCGCTGCGCGTCTGTACCGACATCGGTTCAGGCAGGCGCGCAATGCCGCTTTCGCCGACCACTTCACATTGAATATCGTAGCCGTAAGCGCAGTTAACGAAGATTTCGACGTCGATGCGCACGCCTTTGGCGGTTTCCAGCAGCACGATTTGCGGATCTTTCAGATGCGAAGCGGCTTTACTGGTTGAGCGCGGGTAGATCACCTGCGCACTGACGTAATCATCTTTCAGCAACCAGCGCAGCACATCGAGCTCATGAATCAACGTATCGGTGATCGCCATATCAGTAGTGTAGGAATCGCCGACTTCGGGATTGCGATGCGCGCAGTGCAGCATCAGCGGTTCGCCGATGTCACCGTTATCAATCACCGCCTTCAGCGCGCGGTAGCCCGCGTCGTAAGGACGCATAAAGCCGACCTGCACTAGCTTCTTACCGGCGGCGATTTCCGCTTCCACGATGTTCATACAACCCTGCGCGGTGACCGCCAGCGGCTTTTCGCAGAAAACCGCCTTGCCGGCTTTGATCGCTGCCAGCACAAACTCTTCATGGGTTGGGCCCCACGAGGTGACCAGAATCGCCTGCACCTCTGGCGCGTTAATCAGATCATGTGCGTTGTCGTAAATCTCCGCCTGAATGCCGAAATCGTGGATGATCTGCTCGCAGTTGCTGCGGTTGATGTCATTCAGCGCCACCACACGCGAATGTTGCAGCACCTGGCTGCAACGACGAATGTGTTCGCGACCGATCGCGCCCGTGCCAATTACACCGATATTGAGCGTCATGGAAGTGTTCCTTAGTTATTCAGGTAAGCAATGCTGGAGTGGATTTCACGAGCAATTTGTTCTTCGCTCCAGTTATCCATCACCGACGAAAACGGTTCGAAAGCGTAAATGCCGCGATAGCCCATCTCTTCCAGACGCTGCACTTGTTGTTTCGATTTCAGCACATCGTCGGCGCTTAACATGATGCGCTCTTCGTCGGTTAACTGATGCGTTGGGCGCGCGTCGGTCACGCCGGACAAATGCACCAGCCCGATATTGTTGACGTCGACGCCGCCAGCAAAGTCTTGTTCAGCCCCTTCGTACAAATGATGGTGAAAGGTATCCAGTACGATTTTGAACGGCGCGCCGGCTTGTTTGATCAGCTGCTGTGCCAGAGCCGCTGAACGCAGCGAGCTTTGCGGGAAACCGAGCGGTTCCACCAGACCGGCAATGCCATATTCGGCAAACAGTGGCGCCAGCGTTTTTAACGCATCGACGGTTTGCTGCTGGGAAATAACGGTGCCGTCATTCAGTGGGCAAAGGACTAACGCTTTCGCACCGGTGGCATGCGCGTCTTTTAATAAAGCGCGCGTTTTCTCCAGCACGTCATCGCTTAATTGGTTAAACGGATAAACCGCATTAATAGTTTCAATGGTAAAAGCATGCTGCGTCGCGAGATTGCGAACTTCTTCGCCTGTTAAATTATCGGTCACGCTACCACTTTTCATATCATTGCGGATTTCGACTTTATTTAACCCCAGCTTTTCAACCAGCGAGAAAAAACGCTCGAGACTAAGATTAGGCGCGATTTTACGATTAACGCAGAGTCGGTCATGGCTTATTTTGTAGGTCATGGTGTGTTCTATCCTGAAAGAGTAATATTTATTAGCTTCTGTTTTGTCATGTCGCGTCGATATCTTGCGATAGTAAGCGATGTTGTTTTGCTGCTCTGCCAGAACCTTGATTGATTTACATCAATGCAACATCATTTGTACAACTCATGGAAATAGTGCTCGACCTGTTCCAGGCTGCGTCCTTTGGTTTCCGGGATGGTGCGCAACACGAACATCGATCCCCCAATACCAATCACGGCAAAGGTTAAGAAGGCACCGGCCAGACCAAATGCCGCCAACAGCAACGGGAACGCCATGGAAATGGCGAAGTTGGCCATCCACAACGCAAATACCGCGCCGCCCATGCAAATACCGCGCATCCGCGCTGGAAAGATCTCGGAAAGTAATAGCCAGGTAACCGGCGACAACGCGCCTTGCTGGAAGCAAAGAAACATCAGCATGCCCGCCAGAACCAGATAGGCGCGCAGCAGATTGACGTCGCCTGCCGGGTGATATTCCGGCATGAAGAAACACACTGCGGCGATAAAAAACAGGCACGCGGTGCAGCCCATCTGACCAACCAGTACCAGCGGACGACGGCCGATTTTGCCGATCATCCAGATACCGATCAGCGTCATCAGCACCGAAATCACGCCGTTGGCGATGGTGGCGAACAGCGCGGCATCGTTGCTCAAGCCGGTTGCCGTCAGCATGGTAGGCGCGTAATACATGATGGTGTTGACGCCGGTCAGCTGCTGAATCGCCGCGATGCCGATACCAAGCAGGAACACTTTGCGCAGCCACGGCGTACGCAAATCGCGCAGGCGGCCTTTGCCCTGTTGCCGGTTCTCTTCGATGGTTTCTTCTATCTCTTCCAGCTCCCATTCGACGTCATCGGCCGCGCGGGTTTTCTCCAGTACTTTGCGTGCTTGCTGGCTATTACCGCGCATTACGAGCCAGCGCGGGCTTTCCGGCATAAAGATCATGCCCAACCACAGCAATACCGCTGGCACAGTTGAGATAGCGATCATCCAGCGCCACGTGTGTTCTCCACCCCAGATTTCATTGAAAGTGGCGTTGGAGACGTACGCCAGCAGCTGACCTGAAACAATCATCAGCTCCTGCAAGGTCACCAGTTGACCGCGCTTGTTCGCCGGGGCAATTTCCGCGATATACACCGGCACCGTGGCCGCTGCGCCACCGACGGCGATACCGAGGAACAGACGTGAAGCAATCATTGAGATGACATCCGGCGCGAAGGCCGAACCGATGGCGCCAAGGGCAAAAATAAAGGCCAGAGAAATGATGATCTTGCGGCGTCCCAGCGCGTCCGCGAAATGACCGGCGAGCAGCGCGCCAAAAGCGGCGCCAAACAGCAGTGAACTGGTGACTAACCCGGTGGTAAAGGGCGTGAGCTGCAGATCGTCACGCATAAATAGTAAAGCGCCTGATACTACACCGGTATCGTAGCCGAACAGCAATCCACCCAGCGTGGCGACCAGCGCAATAATTTTAACAAATGGCTCGGTGCGCGTGGCGCTATTGGGGCCGGAAGCGGTGTTAGTGGATATATAAAGTTCTCTTTCCATAATACCTCCTGGTGAAAAAAATTAAGGAAATACGGCAGAACAAAACAGAGCACTCACGCTAGCGGTGTTTTTATTTCATGTTAATTTTTATTTGGAATTTGTTTTTCGAAGTGTGAGTTCAAGCATTTTGGGATTTTTATTTTGATGGATTTACATCAGGGTGATGTATTTATTTAGGGATGCCTTTGAGGGGTTAAATAAAAAAGATCGCCATGAGTGGCGTAATGCCTTTCAATTAAGCGCCGTGTCACATCACTGCCCCTTCCTAAGCGGCGCAATTTATTGCGCAATAAATTGCGCCGCTACGGTATGTGCATAAATAAACACCATCACTTACGGCGCGGCAGCGAAACCAGCATCAAGCCAAACACGATCAGCACCACGCCAGCAAAGCTACTCCAGCGGAAGGTTTCGCCCAAAATCGGCAAGGAAATCGCGGCCAGCCACACCACTACATAACTCAAACTGAGCAGCGGATAGAGCCGGTTAAGCGGCAGCTGGCGCAGCGCCAGCATCCAGCACAACATCGACAGCGCATACGCCCCGAGGCCCATCGCCAACAGCAGCAGCGCTTTCCAGTGCTGCACACTCAGCAATTCACTTAATGGCGGGAAATCCAGCATCGCCAACCGCAGCACCAGTTGCGCCAGCGATACCAGCAACACGCTGCACAGCGCCAGCATCACGCCTTTCATAGATGACTTCCCATCAGCGCCACGCCAGCAACAATCGCCAGCGTGCCGATCCACTGCTGCACGCTGTAAGTTTCACGCCAGATCAGCCGCGCGGCGATGGCCACCAACACAAAGTTGAGACTCAACATCGGATAGGCCACGCTTACCGGCACCACGCGCAGCACCGCCAGCCACAGCAGCATGCCGATACCGAGCAGCAGGATGCTGAGCGCCAGCCAGGAAATCCCCTTTTTGATACCGAGATGGGCCGCCTGCTTTTGACACAGCTGGGCGGCACAGCTCAGCACGCTCACCAGTAAAATCAGCAGCAGATTCATGGTTTAGCATCATAGCCGTAGTAAACCAGGCGGCCCTGACGATAGACATCATCCGGTTCCGGCAGGTTTTTATCCGGCGTGCTGTCGCTGGCATTCAGCATCAAAACCAGCGAAACCTTGCCCAGCCGACGATGGATACGCAGCCAGTCGGCAAAGTTATCTGCATTAATATAATGTGACTTTGCATCTGGATAACTCAGGCCATATTGCAATTCGCCTTTGGCATCGTAGAAATTGATGTCGCTGCGCTGCAGTTCCCAGGCCACCGCCGATGCCACGCCAGGATTGTTTGCCAGCAGATAACGGCTATCCGCCAGCTGATCGTGTACCGCGCTAACAAAACTCTGTGGCTGCTTGGCATCGCGCACCTTGTCAGGAATGGCAAAACCCACCAGTAACGCCAGCGCCAGCGGACAGAGCGCGGCTAACTGCCAGCGACCCTTCTCCGGCTTGCGGCTCAGCCAGCCCATCACGGCCCAACCTATAAAGGAGAGCGCCGCACAGAGCACGCCCATCCCTTCATCGCCGCTATAAACCGGACGATGCGCAACGCCCCAGGGTGCCAGCACCACTAAAACCACAATGGTGATGACCAAACCGAACAGCAGATTGATCCAACCATTCACCTTTAGCGCTGTAACCACCTTTGTCGAAGCGCTGTGCGCGTAATGCGCCATCAGCAAGGCCAGCGGCGCGAAGCACGGTAAAATGTAGGTCGGCAGTTTGCCTTTAGCGATGCTGAAAAACAGCAGCGGTAACAGCACCCAGCTCAACAGATAAATCGAACCCGCTTGCTGGCTGCGCTGACGCCACGCACCAACCAGCGATCCCGGCAGCAGCGCCAGCCACGGCAAACAGCCTGCCAACAGCACCGGAATGTAATACCAGAATGGCGCTTTGTGCTGCGCGTCCGACTCGGCGAAACGCTGTATATGCTCGACCCAGAAGAAGTAATGCCAGAAATCGCCTTCCTGCTGATGAATCGCCAGCGCCCACGGCGTGCTGAGCAGCGCAGCGACCAACATCGTCAGCGGCCCCCAACGCAGCAATTCACCAAAGCGACGTTGCCAGATGGCCCACGGCAGAATCGCCAATACTGGCACCGCCAGCGCGAGGAAACCTTTGGTCATAAAGCCCATCGCGCAGGCCGCACCCAGCAACACATATCCGATCAATCGTTGCCGCGTGCTACTGGCCTGCGACGCCAGCCAGTAACTGCACATTGCCGCGACCAGCCACAGCATCAGGATCGGATCGAGCACCGCGTAAGTGCCGACGCCGTACACCAGCAACGAGGTGAGAAAAATAATGCTGCCGCTCAGCGCGATTTTACGGCTGGCGAACATCTGCGTGCCAAGCCAATACACCAATACCGCGCTCAACGTGGTGCTGAAAATCGATCCGGCGCGCACGCCAAAGTTGGTGTGACCAAACAGCAACTGGCCGAGGTTATTGACCCAATAACCGGCAATCGGTTTCTCGAAGTAGCGCAGATCGAAGAAATGCGGCACCACCCAATTGCCGCTAAACAGCATTTCCCGGCTGATTTCGGCATAGCGGGTTTCGTCCGGCTGCCATAAGGCGCGGAACTCAATCGGCATCAGGTAAAACAGCGCGAAGAGCGCGATAAGTAACACGGTTTTAGTGCCTGTACGCATCCGTGGTTCCTGTAAAATTAACGCTGGTAGCCTAGCCAGCCTTCACGTCCGGGAATATGCCCGCGTACGATATTGCCCTGTGGCAGCGCAGTGAGATCGTCGGGTAATAAGGCGCTGAGCGGACAGAACTGAATGTCTTGCTGCTCCGCACGCCTCAGCAGATCGGCGAACGCCTCAAGCCCGACAATCCCTTCCACTTCGGCATGAATGGTGTAAACCGGCGAACCGCTTGCGGCATGGATTTGCTCGAGGATGAAGTCATTAAAACCTTCCGCGCTCACCGATTGCCCAACCACTTCATCCCAGGTCGGCAAGGTCACCGGGATTTGTACCGTGCCGGGGCTGCCATCACTGAGAATCGGTATAAATGGACCGCTGCCGCGACAATCACTGTTGTAGCTGAAACCAAACTGCTGCTTGGCAGCCACCACGCGGCCATCAGCGCGCCAGCCCGCCACCGCTGAACAGGTGACATTGTCACCGATGATCGCTTCCAGCGCCTGTTTACCGCGCGCAATTTGCTCAACCAGTTTCTCTTGCGGCCACACGCCCGCCCAGGTTTGCCAGGCAAAGTGATCCCACGCATGCAAACCGACTTCATGATGATCGGCGGTGGCGCTGATGATCTCCTCCAGACCGCGACCAATCTCACGTCCCGGCCAGGCGGTGCCGGCCAGCAAAATATCCCAGCCGTAGAGTGATGCGGCGCGCGACCGCAGCATTTTCCACAGGAAACGCGGTTTTAACAGGCGCCACAAGTGGCGCCCCATATTGTCCGGCCCAACGCTGAAGAAAAAACTGGCCTGCAGCTGATGCAAACTGAATTGCTCCAGTAACGCCGGCACGCCAAGTTGGGTGCCGCGCCAGGTATCGACATCGACACGCAAACCGACTTTCTTCATGGTTTATCCTGTAGCTCAACGGTGCGCAGGAAGAAGTCCAGCGTGTTATCGATGGTGGTATCCATCTCTACGGTTGGCGTCCAGTCCAGCAGACGACGCGCGTTTTTGATCGACGGCTTACGGTGTTCCACGTCCTGATAACCTTTGCCGTAATAGCTGCTGCTTTCCACTTCACGGAAGCCGGCAAACGGCGGGAAGTTGCTGCGCAGCGGGTGACGTTCGAAACTCGCCAGCAGACGCTCGGCCAACTCTTTGATGCTGGCTTCGTTATCCGGGTTACCGATGTTGACGATCTGGCCGTCGCAGTTGTTCTGTTTGTTTTCGATAATACGGAACAGCGCTTCGATGCCGTCGCGAATATCGGTGAAGCAGCGCTTCTGTGCGCCGCCATCAATCAGCTTAATTGGTGAACCTTCCACCAGATTGAGGATCAGCTGCGTGATAGCACGAGAACTGCCGATACGCGCGGCATTCAGATTATCGAGGCGCGGCCCCATCCAGTTAAACGGACGGAACAGCGTAAAGCGCAGCCCTTCTTTCTCACCGTAAGCCCAAATCACGCGGTCCAGCAGCTGCTTAGACACCGAATATATCCAGCGCTGTTTATTGATCGGCCCAACCACCAGATTGGAGTGATCCTCATCGAAATGCTGATCGGTACACATGCCGTACACTTCGGAAGTCGATGGGAAAATGATGCGCTTTTTGTACTTCACGCAGTCACGAATGATTTTGAGGTTCTCTTCAAAGTCGAGCTCAAACACGCGCAGCGGATTGCGTGTGTACTCAATCGGCGTGGCGATGGCCACCAATGGCAACACCACGTCGCACTTCTTAATGTGATACTCGATCCATTCTGAGTGAATGCTGATGTCGCCTTCGACAAAGTGGAAGCGTGGCTGATCGAGGAAACGGCTGATGGCGTCAGAACCGATGTCTAAACCGTAGACTTCGAAGTTATCATCCTGCAGCAGACGCTCGGTGAGGTGGTTACCGATAAAACCGTTCACGCCGAGAATCAGCACGCGCGTGCGTCGTTTCACCGCCGCCACTGGCTGAGAATAGAGCAAGGCGCCCTTCACCATACCGAGGTTTTGCGCCAGCTGGCTGCCGTTCATAAACACGCCGTTATCGCTTTGACCGGTCACCACTTCCAGCGCGCCTTCAGCGCAGGCGATCAGGAATGGCTCAACAGAAAGCACGGTACCCGGTTTGGCCTGATGTTCAGTGCTGTGTACGCGACTTTTCCACACCACGAATTTCACCGTTCCGGCATAGGCGAACGCGCCGGGCCACGGATAGGTCACCGCGCGCACCAGATTATTGACCGTGTGCGCCGGTTGTTCCCATTTAATGCGGCCATCTTCTGGCGTGCGGCGCCCCACAACCGTGGCTTCGCGCTCATTTTGTGGTGTGGTAACGATATCGCCGCGTTTCACCGCCGGTAATGCGCCTTCCAGCACCTGCGTTGCACAGGCAACCAGCTTGCGATGCAGCGTTAACGCGTTGTCCTGCTCGTCAATCGCCACGCGCTGTTGCGCCACGATGTCACCGGCATCGGCGCGCTTCACCATGCGGTGCAGCGTTACGCCGGTTTCGGTTTCGCCATTGACCAGCACCCAGTTCAGCGGTGCGCGGCCACGGTATTTGGGCAGCAGCGAACCGTGCAGGTTAAAGGCACCCAAACGCGCACAGCTGAGAATGCTGTCGTTCAACAAAGCGCGGTAATAGAAAGAGAAGATGTAATCCGGTGCCATGGTTTTAATGCGATCGACCCACAGCGGATGATTGACATCCTCCGGCGCATAGACCGGAATGCCCTGCTCAGCGGCTAAACGCGCAACGGAGTCGAAAAAGTGGCTCTCAGTTCCTGTGTCTGAGTGGGTGAAAATAGCGCTGATTTCATAGCCAGCGTTCAGAAGTGCAGAAATACCCGCACAGCCCATTTCGGCGTAGGCGAAGACGACAGTTTTCATTGCTCAATTTCCTGTACAGATGAGGCGTTTTGCTGTGGGTGAATCACACGTTGGATGAAGTAGCGCGGACGGGCGCGTACGTCGTTGTAAATGCGGCCGATGTATTCGCCGAGTAATCCCATACCGATGAACTGCGCGCCGATAAAAATAAACAGCACCGCGAACAGCAGGAACACGCCATCACCGGCCCATGCCGCGCCGAGGAACAGACGCAGCACAATCAGAATCAGCGAGAAGGCAAAACCGGCCAGCGCAATCAAACTGCCGACGATGCTCAGCAAGCGCAGCGGCGTGGTGGTCAGGCAAGTGACCAGGTCATACATCAGGTTAATCAGCCGCATAAAGCTGTACTTTGAATCGCCAAATTCGCGCTCGGCGTGCGCCACCGGCAGCTCAATGGTGCGGCGCGCAAAGGTGTTGGCAAGGATGGGAATAAAGGTGCTGCGTTCGTGGCAGTTCAGCATCGCATCGACGATATGGCGGCGATAAGCGCGCAGCATGCAGCCGTAATCGCCCATCGCTTTGCCAGTGACGCGCTGAATCAGATGATTGATGGTGCGTGAGGCGCGACGGCGAAACCAGCTGTCCTGACGGTTTTGACGTACGGTGCCCACCACGTCATAGCCCTGCTTAGCCGCTTTCACCAGGTTCGGGATCTCTTCCGGCGGGTTTTGCAGGTCGGCATCCAGCGTGATGATTAAATCGCCGCTGACGTGGCTAAAGCCCGCCATGATTGCTGAGTGCTGGCCGTAATTACGGTTCAGCAATACGCCAACCACATGGCTGCCCGGCATATCGGCGGCATCGGCAATCATCTCGCCTGAGCGATCGCTGCTGCCGTCATCGACCAGCAGAATCTCGTACGCCAGATTTAATCCCGCACAGGCCGCATCAGTACGACGCACCAGTTCCGGCAGGCTCTCCTCTTCGTTGTACACCGGGATCACCACGGAGACTTTGCGAATGGCTTTTTCTTCCAGCATGTCAAACTCCAGCGATATGACGTAATGCGCTAATCACGCGCGTGACATCTTCATCGCGCATATCAGGGAACAACGGGATTGAGCAGATGCGATCGCTATTCCATTCGGTGTGCGGCAACGAGAGTTGCGGATAGCGTTCGCGGTAATATTTGTGGGTGTGCGCGGCACGGAAATGCAGCCCGGTGCCGATATCCTGCGCTTTCAAGGTTTCCATAAGCGCATCACGGCTGATGCCGCACTGCGCCTCATCAACGCGAATAATGAACAGATGCCACGCGTGTTGATGTGGCCATTCTGGCTGCGCCAGCGGCAGAAACGGCGTATTCGCCAGTTCAGTGAGATAGCGCTGCGCAATCGCCGCGCGGCGCTGATTGATGGCGGGCAACTTTTTCAGCTGCACCAAAGCAATTGCTGCGCTGATATCTGGCAGGTTGTATTTGAAACCCGGCATGATCACTTCGGCCTGCGGCTTGCGGCCGTGCGTGTGGCGATCGTACGCATCGACGCCGAGTCCGTGGAATTTCAGACTGCGCATGCGGTCGGCCAACGCCGCATCATCGGTGACAATCAAGCCACCTTCGGCGCAGGTCATGTTTTTGATGGCGTGGAAGGAGAAGATCGCCGTGCCCTGCTGGCCAACGTGCTTTTCTTTGTAATAACAGCCTGCGGCGTGCGCCGCATCTTCAATCACCGGAATGCCATGGCGCTCACCAATAGCGCGAATGGCATCTATATCGGCGGGCGCGCCAGCGTAATGCACCGGAATGATGGCGCGCGTACGCGGCGTGATCGCCGCTTCAATCAGCTCCGGCGTTACCATCAAGGTGTCGCGATCGATATCGATCATCACCGGCGTCGCACCCAGCAGCGTGATGATGTTGATGGTGGAAACCCAGGTTAGCGAAGGCGTGATCACCTCATCGCCGGGCTGGATGCCCAGCGCCAGCAGCGTGACGTGCATCCCCGCCGTGGCGGAGCTGACAGCAATCGCATGCTGATTGCCAGTGAGCTGGCAAAAAGCCTCTTCCAGTTCGGCATTTTTCGGGCCGGTGGTGATCCAACCCGACTCAAACACCGATTTAACGGCGGCTAACTCTTCTTCACCCAACGAGGGCCGTGAGAATGGTAGAAAATTCATTATGTTACCTTGGAATTAAGCACTATTTAACGGCCATTTATTCCAAAATACGCGGGTTAACTTAACGCAACATTAAATGAGAAGGGTACTAAGTCGGCTTTTTCTGACACGTTGAGGATTGGTAGAGGAAGGGTCAAATTTGCCGGTTTATCATCATGAACCAGCACACTTCTTAAGGTTAAATTAAGGTTTTGACCCTATACTAAGTCAGGATATGTCTTATAACGTCTGGAGGATAATGCGATGAGTACGGCTACTGACAGACTTTCTCAGGCAGCGCTGCGCCGCCACCATATTGGGGTGAAAACCAAAGGATTGCGCTATCGCGGCGATCTATATGTGTTCCGCTATAACGCCGGCCACTACGATGTGTTCCTTAATAACGACCGCGTAATGTCATTGAATACCAGCAATGTTCAGGAAGCGATTCAGCTGTTCAAGCAGCAAGCTTAATCTTCTCCTCTCCATTTCTGGAGCCCGCTCTGCAATCCCGATGTATGCCGCTGTAACGCCCTTTTACCTCTCGCACCTATCCTCGCTTCGGCGTAAAGTCCTGGCAACGACAAGCCTGGATGGCGCGAGGTATGAGTAATGGAATACGTATATGGCTTAATTAGTGGCCTATTAGGATTGGCCGTAGGCAGCTTTCTTAACGTGGTGATCTCGCGGTTGCCATTGCAAATAGTGCACCCGAACACTCCGCTAAATGTGTGTTGTCCGCCCTCTCACTGCCACCAATGCACCACCGCGCTGCGCTGGCGCGACAACATTCCGCTCATAAGTTGGTTACTGTTACGCGGTAAATGCCGTTATTGCCATTGTAAAATCAGCGGGCGTTATCCACAGGTGGAGGTAATTACCGCGCTTCTGACGCTGCTGCTTATCTGGCTGATGCCAGTCAATATGCAATTGCTGGGCGCGCTCATATTGTTCTGGGCGTTAACGGTATTAGCCTTTATTGACCTCGAACATCTGCTTTTACCGGATGTGATTACGCTGCCCTTGCTGTGGATTGCGCTGCTGTTTAAAGCGATGGGATGGCTACCCGGCTCATTACAAGAAGCGGTATGGGGATCCATAGCGGGATATTGCTTGTTGTGGGCGCTATCAATTTTATATCAATGGATTAGAGGGATTGAGGGATTAGGGATGGGCGATGCAAAACTGCTGGCGGCAATCGGCGCCTGGTTGGGCTGGTCGCTTTTACCCTGGGTGCTTTTATTGGCTTCGGGCGGCGCTATTTTATGTGTTTTGATTTCCAGAGTTAGCGGGCAGCGCGAGCTCAATCACGTCATCGCCTTTGGTCCGTGGATCGCCTTAGCGGCTATAAGTCTCTTTATTCATTCGATTATTTTTTAACCACCCCAACTGCGGTGCGAAATTAAGTGGCCAATTTCTGGCCAACGCCCTGATTCATATATGGAAAGAGTAAACAAATCTAAACAAAATTAATCATTGTGATGTAGGTCAAAAGGCTCTATATTGGCCGCGTTTTTTCACAGCTGTTACTTTTTTGTTCAATTAGTCAATTGGCGAGCCTTACGTGCCCCGGTTGAAGGAGAGATATGATGACGGATAAAGTCCGTATTGATAGTTTTGGTGCCAATGCATTCAACGGAAATAACGACGCATTCTTAGCCCGTCAGGCTGAGTTTGAATCTAACGTTAGGAGTTACCCGCGCAAACTGCCTTTAGCTATCGCTAAAGCCCATGGCGTGTGGATCACAGATGTTGAGAATAAACAATATCTTGACTGTCTGGCTGGCGCAGGGACGCTGGCACTGGGTCACAACCATCCTGATGTTCTCCAGAGCATTCAAAATGTCATTACCAGCGGCTTGCCGTTACATACTCTTGATCTGACTACTCCACTGAAAGATCAGTTCTCTGAGTCTCTGCTCTCGCTGCTGCCAGGCCAGGGTAAAGATTATTGCCTGCAGTTCACCGGCCCTTCTGGTGCCGATGCAGTTGAAGCCGCACTGAAACTGGCGAAGAAAGCCACTGGCCGTAGCGGCGTGATCAGCTTCTCTGGCGGTTATCACGGTATGACGCACGGCGCGCTGTCCGTCACCGGTAACCTGGCACCGAAAGAAGCGGTAGATGGCATGATGCCAGAAGTGCAGTTCATGCCTTATCCGCATCAGTATCGTTGCCCGCTGGGTATCGGTGGTGAAGCTGGCGTGAAAGCGCTGACCTATTATTTCGACAACCTGATCAACGACGTGGAAAGCGGCGTACGTAAGCCTGCTGCAGTAATCCTCGAAGCCGTTCAGGGCGAAGGCGGCGTGAACCCAGCACCCGCTGAGTGGCTGCAGCGCATCCGTAAAGTGACGCAGGAACACGGCATTCTGTTGATCCTCGACGAAGTTCAGGCTGGCTTTGCCCGTACCGGCAAATTCTTCGCCTTCGAACACGCCGGCATCGAGCCAGACATTATCGTGATGTCTAAAGCTGTGGGCGGTGGTCTGCCACTGGCTGTGCTGGGCATCAAAAAGCAGTTCGACGTTTGGTCACCGGGTCATCACACCGGCACCTTCCGTGGCAACCAGCTGGCGATGGCTACCGGCCTGACCACGTTGAAAATCCTCAAAGAGCAGGATATTGCAGGCAAAGTGGCCGCGCAGGGTGAATGGCTGAAACAGCAGCTGGCCGCGATGCAGAAACGCTTCCCGGTAATTGGTCACGTTCGTGGTCTCGGCATGATGATCGGTATTGAGATCGTTAAACCGAACGAAGCGGCCGATCACATGGGCAGCTTCCCGGCTGACGGCGAACTCTCTGCGCTGCTGCAGAAGAAGTGCTTCGAAGCAGGTCTGATTCTGGAGCGCGGTGGCCGTCATGGCGCAGTTCTGCGTCTGCTGCCTTCACTGCTGATCACCAACGATGAGCTGGCGATTTTCCTGGATAAATTTGAGCAGGCGCTGATTGGCGCTGGCGTCAAACCTGTTTGATTGGAAGAGTAAATGTCTGAAGTAAACCCGATTCTGGCCGCCTCTGCACAGAGCATTGAGGCGTACCAGCAGGCGATTGCCCAGAGCAGCGCCGCGGTTGTGCAGTGGCTGCAACAGCCTGAGATGTATCAAGGCAAAAGCGTTGCCGAACTGCGCGAGCGTATCACGCTCGACTTCAATCCAAACGGCCTGGGTAACCAGGCCGCGATTGAACGCGCGATTGAATATTTCCTGAAAGACAGTCTTTCAGTGCATCACCCGCAATGTGTAGCGCATCTGCACTGCCCGAGTCTGGTGGTAAGTCAGGCGGCAGAAGTCCTGATCAACGCCACCAATCAGAGTATGGATTCGTGGGATCAGAGCCCTTCTGCCACCATCATTGAGATCAAACTGATCGAATGGCTGCGTGCGCAAGTGGGTTACCCGGCTGGCGACGCCGGTGTGTTCACCAGCGGCGGCACCCAGAGCAACCTGATGGGTCTGATGCTGGCACGCGACGCCTTCTATCAGCGTCAGGGTCACTCGGTGCAGCAGCACGGGATCACTGGTGATCTGCGTAAGATCAAAGTGCTGTGTTCTGAAAACGCGCACTTCTCCGTACAGAAGAACATGGCGCTGCTTGGCCATGGCTACCAATCTGTGGTGCAGGTGAAGTCTGATGAGTTCGCCCGTATGGACGTGTCAGACCTGAAAGCCAAACTGGCGCAGGCCGACGCTAACGGCGAACAGATCCTGGCGATCGTGGCGACCGCCGGTACCACCGATGCCGGTGCGATCGATCCGCTGCGTGAAATTGCCGGCATTGCTGCCGAGCGCAACATTTGGGTACACGTTGATGCAGCATGGGGCGGCGCGCTGCTGCTGTCCGAGAAGTATCGCGACTACCTCGATGGCCTGGAGCGGGTGGATTCCGTCACTTTGGACTTCCATAAACAGTATTTCCAGACCATCAGCTGCGGCGCGTTCCTGCTGAAAGATGAGCGTCATTACGAGCTGATGCGCTATCAGGCGGCTTACCTGAACTCCGAGTTTGACGAAGAGGCCGGCGTACCGAATCTGGTATCCAAATCCCTGCAGACCACGCGTCGTTTCGATGCGCTGAAACTGTGGATGGGCCTGGAAGCGCTGGGTCAGAAACAGTACGCGGCGATTATCGATCACGGTGTCACGCTGGCGCAGGAAGTGGCGAAGTTTGTCACCTCTGAACCACGTCTGGAGCTGGTAATGCAGCCGCAGCTGGCTAGCGTGCTGTTCCGCTATCGTCCAGAGCAACTGACCGATACCGCTCAGATTGCCCTGTTCAACCAGCGTATCGGCGATGCGCTGCTGGATTCAGGCCGCGCCAACGTGGGTGTGACAGAGAATCAGGGCGTAACCTGCCTGAAGCTGACCTTGCTGAACCCAACCGTAACGCTGGAGGATGTTAAAGTCCTGCTGGCGCTGGTTGAGAAAACCGCAAATCAGCTGCTGAACGCGTAATCACCTGTGTTGCGAAAAAGCCGATAACTGGCAACGGTTATCGGCTTTTTTTCGCTTCTGCACCTGAATTCAGTTCGCGCACATAATCCAGAAATGCCTGAAGCGGCGCCGGGATCAGTCGGCGATCGTTGTAATAGAGCCACAAGCCAGAGAAGCTTTGCCACCAATCCGGCAAAATCGGCTGCAGGCTGCCATCACTCAGTGCCGGTTTAATCCAATCTTCAAACAGGTAGACTACGCCGCAGCCGGCGATCGCTGCTTCAACCGTCAAGTCCATCGCCGCGCCGATACTGCAAATCAGCGGCCCTTTCGGCTGCAAGCGCACGGTTTCCTCGCCACAGGTAAATTCCCATTCGGCAATCACGCCGGTCGCATAGCGTCCGTGTAAACAGCGATGCTGCACTAAGTCGCGCGGATGCTGTGGTTTACCGAATTGCGCCAGATACGCGGGAGATGCCGCCAGGGCAAAGCGCTGGGTGCGCGGACCGATTGGCAGCGCCACCATGTCCTGCTCCAGATGATCGTCGTAACGAATACCGGCATCACAGCTATCGCGGAACACATCCTGAACATTACTTTCCGCCACCACTTCCAGCTGGATATCGGGATAGCGCTTTAGAAATCCCGGCACAATCGCCGGTAACACAATGCGCGCGGCGCTCACCGGCACATTTAAGCGCAAGGTGCCGCCCGGCGTATCGCGGAAAGTGTTCAACGCATCCAGCGCCGCATCCACTTCGTTCATCGCCGGAAGCAGGCGCGACATCAGCGCCCTGCCGGCTTCTTTTAACGCCACGGTGCGCGTGGTGCGATTAAACAACCGTACGCCAAGTTGCTCTTCGGCACGCCGCACCGCATCACTTAAGCGCGACGGATTACTGCCGGTTATGCGCGCCGCCTCGCGAAACCCGCCTGCTTTGGCCACCGCCACCACCGCGTGCAGCAAGACGATATCCAATGTCATTGTTCGCTACCTCGTACACTGTGTCCCAATTTGTACGGATAGTTGCACAGCGTTTTGGCGATTACAATCTAACCACACACTGACGAAGGAGCTTTCCATGTCTCATCCAGCATTGACTTACACCCTTGGCGACCGCCAGGTTGCACGACTCGGTTACGGTGCCATGCAGTTAGCCGGTCCCGGCGTGTTTGGTCCGCCGAAAGATGAAGCACGTGCTTTACAGGTGCTGCGCGATGCGGTCGCAGCAGGCGTGAATCACATTGATACCAGCGACTTCTACGGTCCGCATATCACCAATCAGCTGATCAAAAAAGCGTTACACCCTTACGCCGACGATCTGGTTATCG
Source organism: Pantoea sp. BJ2 (assembly GCF_040255075.1). NCBI lineage: Bacteria > Pseudomonadati > Pseudomonadota > Gammaproteobacteria > Enterobacterales > Erwiniaceae > Pantoea > Pantoea sp. BJ2. The sequence goes on along the minus strand of NZ_CP158293.1, from coordinate 377,377 downwards.
TCACCAAAGTAGGCGCGCGCCGCAACGATAAAGGCGGCTGGTTACCGGCATTCACGCCAGAAGCGCTAACGCAAGCGGTGGAAGATAACCTGCGCAATCTAGGGCTTGATGTGATGGAAGTGGTGAATCTGCGTTCGATGCTGGACGTGCACGGACCGAAAGAGGGTTCGCTGGAGCCGCAGGTTGAAGCGATGATCAAGCTAAAAGAGCGCGGGCTGGTTCGACACATTGGTCTGAGCAACGTGACGGCTAAACAGGTGGCCGATGCCCAGGCGATGACGCCGATCGCCTGCGTGCAAAATCTCTATAATCTGGCCAATCGTCAGGATGAGGCGCTGCTCGACCAACTGGCAGCGCAAGGCATTCCTTATGTGCCATTTTTCCCCCTCGGCGGATTTTCACCGCTGCAGTCGGATCAGCTGAGCGAGGTAGCGAATGAGCTCAATGCTACGCCGCTGCAGGTGGCGCTGGCGTGGCTGCTGCAGCGTTCGCCCAATATTCTGCTGATTCCGGGCACGTCATCGCCGGAGCACCTGAAGCAGAACCTGGCGAGTAGCGAAGTGACACTTACGCCAGAAATTGTGCAGCGGCTAAACACCATCGGCCAGCGATAGAGCACCCTTCGTAGCGGCGCCATTTATTGCGCGTGTTTTGCCATATACATTGCGCAACAAATTGCGCCGCTACGGATTATTCACTGTTTAAATGATTTTTGCCTCGACCAGACAACCTTTGAGAATACCAAACGCATCCTGACACTGCCGCTCATCGACGCAGGCAAAACCCAACAGCAGGCCGCGCCGCTCCTGCGGATGCATATAATATTGCGACAACGGCCGCACCTTAACGCCGCGCCGTAGCGCCAGCGCGGCGACCGCCACATCGTCGCAGCCGGTTGGCAAATTCATTACCAGGTGCAATCCCGCCTCATGATTCACTACCGGCAGAAAATCGGCGCCCAAATAACGCTCAATCAGGCTCACCATAAAGCGCCGCCGCTGGCTGTAGAGCTTGCGCATGCGGCGAATGTGCGACATGTAATGCCCTTTTTGGATGAACTCTGCCAGCGCGCGCTGCACCAGCAAATGCCCGCCGCGATAGAGTTCCGCCGCCGCCACGCGCAGCGGCTGCGCCAGCGCTTTTGGCACCACCAGATAACCGAGACGCAGCGCCGGATAAAGCGTCTTGCTAAAAGTGCCCATATAAATCACCGGCGCATCCGGCTCAAAGCCTTGCAACGACGGGAACGGCTGGCCGGAGAAGCGAAACTCGCTGTCGTAATCATCTTCCACCAGCCAGGTTTTGTGTTTGCGCGCCAGATCGAGCAGCTGCTTGCGCCGCTCCAGGCTGAGATGCACGCCCAGCGGATATTGATGTGACGGTGTCACGAAAATCATCTTCGGTGCGCGACTGCGCGGCGGAAAATCGGGGATCAATCCCTGCTCATCCACCGCAATGGCATTGATTTTCAGTCCGTTGATGCGTAGCAGATTGCGCGTCCCCCAATAACCAGGCTCTTCGATCCACACCTGATCGCCGGGATCGCACAACACGCGCGAAACCAAATCCACCGCCTGATGAATCCCTTCGGTGATGATGATTTGGTCGGCATCGGCGCGTACCGAACGCGCCACACTCAGGTACTCCGCCAGAGCAGCACGCAGCTGTGCACAGCCGCCGTTGCTGCTGTAGATCAGCCGTTCGATATCCGGTTCACGGTTCAGACGCGCCTGAATCTGGCTGAAGAGTTTATGCGGGAACTGCGTGACATCCGGCGCGCCAGGCACAAAAGCGCCCCACTGATATGGCGAGGCATTGGCATGGCCGAGCAGCGAAGCGCCGCGTTTGGAAATCGCCGCCGGTTTCGCGGTTAACGTTTCGATCGGCGCCACGTTGCGCGGCGTGTTCAGCGATCCCTCCGGCAAATTTTCTGCAATCCATGTTCCGCTGCCGGTACGCGCCGTGACGTAGCCTTGTGCCATCAAATTCTCATACACGTTCAACACCGTGTTGCGCGACACCGACAGCTCGCGCGCCAAATCGCGCGTGGCGGGCAAGCGCGTGGCGCGCGGAAAAATGCCTTCTGCAATAGCGGCTTGCATACAGCTCAGCAAACGCTGCTGCAACGTCCCTTCCGGCATAAACTGCATGCGCTCTAATACATGATCGGCGTACAAACTTCGCAATTGGCTCCCCTCTTTTCACTGAAAGTGGCTCTGGCAAGATTACTCAGCGCAGGCATAAATAAGCGTGTTTGTCGTGATTTGTAAAGACGCTTATCGCTAAGGAAAGGTTATGGAAGGTAAAAACAGCCAGTTGCAGCAACGTAAAGATGATGCCCTGCCACGCGGCACCGGCAATCTTTGTCAGTGGTACGTAGAGCACGCGGAGAACGCCACGCTGCGCGATGGTGAAGGCAACAGCTGGATCGACTTCGCTGGCGGCATCGCGGTGCTGAACACCGGGCATCGCCATCCGCGCATCGTGCAGGCGATTGCCGATCAGTTAGAGAAATTTACCCATACCGCATTCCAGGTAACGCCGTATGAGAGCTATGTGGCGCTGGCGGAACGCCTCAATCGCGTGGTGCCGATTGCCGGTAAAGCCAAAACCGCGTTCTTCTCCACCGGCGCTGAAGCGGTAGAAAACGCGGTAAAAGTGGCGCGTGCGGCGACGCGTCGTCACGGCATCATCACCTTCGGCAACGCCTTCCACGGTCGTACTTTTATGACCATGGCGATGACCGGCAAAGTGGCCCCTTACAAACGCGACTTCGGTCCGATGCCCGCGTCGGTGTGGCACGCGCGCTACCCCAACAGCGTCACCGGCATCAGCGTTGATGATGCGCTGGCCAGCTTGCAGGATATTTTCGCGCAGGACATCGCGCCACAGGATGTTGCGGCCATCGTGCTGGAGCCAATTCAGGGCGAAGGCGGCTTCCACGTCGCGCCGCCTGAATTCTTCAACCGCCTGCGGTCGCTGGCCGATGAGCACGGCATTCTGCTGATTGCCGATGAAGTACAAACCGGCTTTGCCCGCACCGGCAAATTGTTCGCGATGGATCACTATACGGTGAAACCGGATCTCATCACCATGGCGAAAAGCCTCGCGGGCGGCATGCCGTTATCGGCGGTCAGCGGCCGGGCCGAGATTATGGATGCGCCGGGTCCAGGCGGCCTGGGCGGCACCTACGCTGGCAATCCGCTGGCAATTGCCGCGGCGCATGCGGTGCTGGACGTGATCGCCGACGAGAAGCTGTGCGAACGTGCGCAACAACTCGGTGCGCAGTTAACCGATTTCCTGCACAGCGCACGCAGCCAGTGTTCCTCCATCACCGACATTCGCGGCCTTGGCTCGATGATTGCGGTGGAGTTCGCCAGCGCGCAAACCGCGCAAACCATCCAGCAACACGCGATGGCGCGTGGGCTGTTGCTGCTTACTTGTGGCCCGCAGGGCAATGTCATCCGCTTCCTCTATCCGCTCACCATTCCTGATGCGCAGTTCGGCCAGGCGCTGGAGATCCTCAGCAGTGTGCTGAGTCAACACGCCGATTCGTAACAATCTACCCAGCTCGCGCGGCGGGCTGGGCTTCTCACCTGTTGTAACCCGGCTGCGCGTCGCGCGGCCTGAGAGACGCTTTGGAGAAACATTGATGAGTTCACAGAATGCCGATGTACTGGCGCAAGGCCTGAAGCCGCGCCATGTACGGATGTTATCGATTGGTGGCGTGATTGGTGCCGGATTGTTTGTTGGCTCTGGCCATGCGATCGCCGAAGCCGGCCCGGCGGTACTGCTGGCCTACATCGCCGCGGGCGCGTTGGTGGTGCTGATTATGCGCATGCTGGCCGAAATGGCGGTGGCATCACCGGATTCCGGCTCTTTCTCCACCTACGCCGACAAATCGCTGGGCCGCTGGGCCGGTTTCACCATCGGCTGGCTTTACTGGTGGTTCTGGGTGTTAGTGATCCCGCTGGAAGCCAACGCCGCTGGCACCATCCTGCATTCGTGGTTTCCACAAGTTCCGGTATGGGAATATACGCTGGCGATCACCACGTTCCTGACCATCAGCAACCTATTCAGCGTCAAAAACTATGGCGAGTTTGAATTCTGGTTCGCCCTGCTGAAAGTGGTGGCGATTGTCGCATTTCTCTGCGCGGGTAGCTTAGCGGTGTTTGGTTTGATGCCGGGCAGCAGCACGCAGGGGATCTCACATCTGTATGACACGCAAGGCTTTATGCCTAACGGCATCGGCGCGGTGCTGGCGGCAATCCTCACGACCATGTTCTCTTTTATGGGTACTGAGATTGTCACCATTGCCGCCGCCGAATCGCGCGAGCCGAAGAAACAAATTACGCAGGCCACCAACTCGGTGATCTGGCGCATCGCGCTGTTCTATCTGCTGTCGATCTTCATCGTGGTGGCGCTGGTGCCGTGGAATACGCCGTCGCTGATGAAAGCAGGTTCTTACCAGACGGCGATGCAGATGATGAACGTGCCTTACGCTAAGCAGATTGTTGATGTGGTGGTGTTGATTGCGGTGTGTAGCTGTCTCAACTCTGCGCTGTATACCGCATCGCGCATGATCTATTCGCTTTCACGTCGTGAAGATGCGCCTGCCGTCGCGTCGCGCACCACCCGCAGCGGCACGCCGTGGGTAGCGGTGTTGCTCTCCACGGCGGCGGCCTTCCTCGCGGTGATCGCTAACTATCTGGCGCCGAGCGCAGTATTTGAGTTCCTGCTCGCCAGTTCCGGCGCCATCGCGTTGCTGGTGTATCTGGTGATCGCCGCGTCTCATCTGGTGCTGCGTAAAAAGCGCGAAGCGCGCGGTGAAATCCTCAGCTATCGCATGTGGCTGTTCCCTGGCCTGACGTGGGCGACGATGGTGTTCATCGTTGGCGTGTTGGTTGCCATGCTTTTCAACCAACAACACCGTCCAGAGATTATCGCCACCGGCCTGTTGACGCTGGGTGTCGTCGCCGCCAGCCGTATTGTGCATCGCAAACGCGTGGCGCGGAAAAACGAGGAGATGGTGGCGTTACGTTCGTAACGCATGACTTCCAGGCAAGGATGCCGCGGAACTTAGTCGTACTGCACGTCGATGCTGATGGCTTCTTCCTGCACGTTGAGGTTTATCGCGCATTTACGCCACACCGGCAGACCGTTGGTCATATTGTTATCCACGAAGTACTGCTGAAAATCTTTCAGCGCCTCCGAGAGATCGCCTATTGCGCGCGCATCGGGTTCAAACCAATCCGGTTCACCGTTTTCATCGATGTAATCGAACTGAAACTGCCCGCCATCATCGTCCGCAAACAGTTCAGCCTGAACGATCAATTCCCGCGCACCTTGCGGGCCACAGCTAAAGATGATCTGGCCGATACGGCGATAAAGGTCTTCGTATTGCATAGGTTTTGGGTTCCTCAAATAAATTTACTGCGTGCAACTCATTGCGACGCTACAAAATCCCGTACTTATCCGTAGCGGCGCGATTCATCGTGCAAACCATGACACCATTATTGACTTTAGTTCGCATGATAAGAGAATGAGGCTCTTCGAACAGAAAGTTGCAAAAAAGAGAGTTTATCATAGCCTGTTCACATCGTTTTCCCTGGGTTAACACCTATAAAAAATCCGCTGCGCTGGTCGCCATTGCTGTCGCCCTCTCACTGGCCAGTTGCTCCTCGCCGCCACCGAAATCGCTGGTCACGCCGTTGCCGACGGTCACCAAACCGCCAATGCCGACTAAACCAGCGCTGAGCAAAGAACCGGTACGCGGCGTGTGGCTCACCACCGTTTCACGCCTCGACTGGCCGCCAATCAATTCCGTGAATGCCAGCCCGGCCAACCGCATCCACCAGCAGCAACAGGCGTTGACCGATAAGCTAGATAAACTGAAAAGCCTCGGCATCAATACGGTATTTTTCCAGGTAAAGCCGGATGGCACCGCGCTGTGGCGCTCCAGCATCTTGCCGTGGTCAGATATGCTCACCGGCAGGATTGGTGAAGATCCCGGCTACGATCCGCTGAAATTTATGCTGGATGAGGCGCACAAACGCGGCATGAAGGTGCACGCGTGGTTCAACCCATATCGCGTCTCGACCAACGTCAAACCTTCCACGGTTAACGCGCTGAATAATACGCTTGCGCTGCAACCGGCCAGCGTATTTGTGCTGCATCGCGACTGGATCCGCACCGCCAGCGACCGCTTCGTGCTCGATCCCGGCATCCCCGCCGCCCGCGACTGGATAACCAGCATCGTTGCGGAAGTGGTGTCGCACTATCCGATCGACGGGGTGCAGTTCGATGACTATTTCTATACTGAAACGCCCGGTTCAACCCTCAACGACAGCGCCACGTTCCGCCAGTATGGTCAGGGTTTTGCATCGAAAGCTGACTGGCGGCGCAACAACACGCTGCTATTAATTGAGCAGGTGTCGCGCACCATCAAGCAACTGAACCCGAACGTAGAATTTGGCGTCAGCCCGGCAGGCGTGTGGCGCAATCTGTCGCATGATGCGGCGGGCTCCGACACGCGCGGCGCGGCCGCCTACGACGAAGCCTACGCCGATACGCGTCGCTGGGTGCAAATGGGACTGCTGGATTACATCGCGCCGCAGCTTTACTGGCCGTTTGCGCGCCAGGCCGCCCGTTACGACGTGTTAGCCCACTGGTGGGCGGACGTGGTGAAGCCAACGCATACGCGACTCTATATCGGTGTGGCGCTGTACAAAATCGGCGAAGCGTCGAAAAGCGAACCTGACTGGACGGTGAACGGCGGCGTGCCGGAGTTGCAAAAGCAACTCGATCTCAACGAGTCGCTACCGCAAATTAACGGCACCATTTTGTTCCGCGAAAATTACCTTAATCAGCCACAAACCCAGGATGCGGTGAATTATTTGCGCAGCCGTTGGGGCGATTAACATTATCGTAAGGTCGCCATTCAAGGCGACCGATTACGCCAGCAACTCCTCACTCTGCATCAATGCAAAAAACGACTCCAGCTCGCGCAGCATCATCGAAGCGGCAATCGAAAGCTGGCGCTGCGGCGCAACACACAGCGACAAGGTAAATGGCTTCAGCACCGTATCGATCAGCGGGATAAACTTCAGTTCACCGCGCCGATACTCATCAACGATATCCAGCCAGCACATCAGGCTTATCCCCACATCATCGCGCACCAGTGAACGCAGCATATGAATGTTATTGGTGCGCGCCACTTCGTTGATCTTAATGCCCGAACTGTTGATCAGCGCCTCCAGCGGATCGGCCAGCATCAGCGGTGCGGCGGGCACGATAAATGGCCAGGATTCGCAGTGGCTGAAACGGATCGACTCCAGATTGGCCAGCGGATGTTGACTGCTCACCACAATTCCCAAACGTAAATCGGCAAACGACTTCACCAGCAACTCGCGCGAACTTTGCGGATTAAGCATGATGCCGAAATCCGCATCGCCCGAGGTCAGCGCATTGGCGATGTGGATGTTGCTCATGGTGGTCAGCGTGAAGGAGATGCCGGGATAGTCGCTGCGAATGCGCTGCAAAATCGATGAAAAAAAGCCGCGATTAATCGCATCAATGGTGGCGATATGCACATGGCCGTGACGTAATCCGCGCAAATCATCCAGCTGCGTGCAGACGCGACCAAAATCCCGCTGCCAGTTTTTCGCCGCATTCAGCAGGATCTCACCCGCTGCGGTCATACGTAATCCTGATGGATGGCGCTCAAATAGCGGCATATCCAGCTGTTCCTCCACGCGCAGGATCTGCCGATCAATTGAGGATGCCGAGACGTGCAGCACCTCAGAAGCCTTGCGCAGCGAACCCTGGCGGGCCACCTCAGTGAAATAGAGCAGAAATCGGGAGAAGGCGAACATAAGGGGTGCTCTCTTTTTTGCAACGCATCATGCGAATTAAACAGATGGACGCTTACACTTGGGCAAAATAATAATCGCTGCCATGATTAAAACAAGGGTTTGCGCGGCCTCCCAACCGACGACATCCCTGCTCAGGCATATAGATGATGAAATCCACTCCTCTCGCCGTCACCGTCATCGCAAAGCAGTTCAACGGTGCAGGCAATGTGTTACTGACGCTGGCGAATCGCAGCGGGCAGCCGCTGCCTGCTTTCACGCCCGGCGCGCACATCGATGTCATTATTCCTGACGGCGGTAAACGCCAGTATTCACTCTGCTCTGCGCCAGCCGAGCATTATGAAATCTGCGTACGTCTGGATGAGTGTTCAACCGGCGGATCGCGCTGGCTGCATCAGCAATTAACCACCGGCGATAAGCTAGAGATATCCGCGCCACGTAACCACTTTCCGCTGCCGCACGCGTCGCGCACGCTGCTGTTTGCCGCCGGCATCGGCCTGACGCCGCTGTTGGTGATGGCCGAAGCACTGGCGGCGCGTCAGGCGGATTTCACCCTGCACCTTTACCTGAAACACGCTGACCAACTGGCTTTCAGCCAACGTCTGCGCAGTCTCGGCGCGCGCGTGGTCATTCACTACAGCAGTGAAGGCGACAGCCTGCGCCAGCGCGTTCCCGAGGATCTCACCCAGCCAGACAACGCTGCGCTGGTGTTCTGCGGCCCGGCGGGGTTTATGCATCATCTGCAGCAGCTGGCGTTGCAACATGGCTGGGACGAAGCACAGCTGCACAGCGAGCGCTTCCAATCCACATCTCCGCTGATGGCAGGCGCTGCCTTCGAAGTGCAACTCGCCTCCTCCGGCGCACGCTTTGCCGTGGGCGAGCAACAAACCATCGCTGAAGTGCTTGAAGAAGCAGGGATTGAGATTGAACTCTCCTGCGAACAAGGCATGTGCGGCGCCTGCATCACCGGCGTGTTGGCGGGCGAGCCGGATCACCGTGATGATGTGCTGAGCCAGCATGAGCGTGCGGCCAATGATTGCATCGTGCTGTGCTGTTCACGTGCGCGTTCACCTTTATTGGTACTGGATCTATGAGCGGCTATCCGGGTGCGACCGGCGCACGTTTACCCCGCTGGCTGCTGCCAGAAAACTGGCCTGAAGCCAACAATCAACCGCAGCTGGCGACCTTACATTTCCACGCTGTGGGCCTGCAATTCGAAGCCGACCATGCAGCAGCACCCGCTGATTATCTGCCGCTTCACGGCGCGCTGGTGCTGCCCGCGTTTATCGAACCGCACGCGCATCTGGATAAAACCTTCACTGTTCAACGCAGCCCGGCGCAACAGCCCGGTTTGCTGGCCGCGATTGCTGCCATGCATCAGGACCGCGTGCACTGGAACACAGCAGATCTGCAGCAGCGCGCTACGCAGGCGCTGCGCTGGGCGGTAGAAGCTGGCGTCGGTTTGCTGCGCACCCACATCGACTGGTTCTCAGTTGATGCACCATTAGCGTGGCAAGTGATTGGCGATCTGCACCATCCGCTGTGCAGCATTGAGCGCGTGGCCCTCGCGCCACTCACCTTCTTTGCCGACGCCAGCGATGCGCAGCATATTGCCGCGCAGGTCGCGACCAGCGGTCCCGGCGCGCTATTGGGCGGCTTTATTCACAGCAGCAACTGGGATGCGCAGGCGTTTCAGCATCTGATGGAAGCCGCCGAATTGTGGCAGCTGGATATTGATCTGCATATTGATGAAGAACTTAACGTCGAGGCGCAGGGATTGCGCTGGCTGGCGCACTATTTGCAGCAGCATCCATTTAGCGGCGCGATCACCTGCAGCCACAGCTGCGCGCTGGCGCAGCAGGACGATGCGCAACAGATTCTTGCCTTACTGGCGCAACACAATGTGACGTTGATTGCGCTGCCGCTCACCAACCTGCTGTTACAGGACGCGGTGCCCGGCCGCACGCCGCGTTTGCGCGGTTTAACGCTGGTGAAAGAAGCGCAGGCGCTGGGCATTCCGCTGCTGCTCGGCGCGGACAACGTGCAGGACGCGTTCTGTCCGTTTGGCAGTTACGACCCGCTCGATACGCTGTTTAGCGGTTTGCTGAGCCTGCAACTGGGCGCGGCCTTTGATCAGGCTTCCGCGCTGATCTGCCAACGCCACGCGCTGCAGGCCAATGATTTGGTGATTTTTCCGCATGTCGATGTGGCGAGCTGGCCATTGCGTCAACGTCAGCGCTATCGGCTGAAAAGGGGTGTGCGTTATGGATAAACAACAGATGGCGCTTGATGCAGGAGCGGGAAAACCGCTGGCGAAATATGCCGCGTGGCGACGCGCGGGCGACTTTATTTTCCTCTCCGGCATTATTCCGGTGAATCCGCAAACCGCCACCATTGTGCGCGGCTACGACGACATTCCCGCAGCGGCGCAACAGCTGCTTGGCCGCACCGGCGAGTTCTCCACCGATATTAAAGAGGGGCCGATTCTGGCGCAGAGCTGGTACGTGCTGGAGAGCATCCGCACCACCATCGAAAGCGCCGGTGGCCAGATGAGCGATGTCTTCAAACTGGTGCAGTACTTCCGCAATCTCGACCATTTTCCCCACTACAGCCGGGTACGTAAGCAATTTTTTCCCGATGCGCCGCCGGTTTCTACCGTGGTGCAGGTGAGCGAGATGCTGCCGAGTCCGGACGTCTTAATTGAAGTTGAAGCCACGGCGTGGTTGCCGCAATAACACGAGGAGTTCAAATGTTTCATGGTTATATTCCGGCAAACCGCTTTTTGCCGTACCTGAGCTGGACCGACATCGCCACGCTGGAAAATAAAGCCAACACCGTGATCGTGTTGCCGACCGGCGCGATTGAGCAGCACGGCCCGCATTTGCCGTGCGCGGTGGATAGCGTGATCGCCTCCGGCGTGGTCGGCCATGCGCTGGCGCGCTTACCGGCGGAAATCCCGGCTTACGCCATTCCGCCGATCACCTATGGCAAATCGGATGAGCATCTGCATTTTCCCGGCACGCTAACGCTGACCGGCGAAACCTTGCTGCACACCATTCTGGAGATTGGCGAATCACTCTATCGCGCCGGTTTCCGCAAGTTCCTGATGGTTAACGGCCACGGCGGCCAGCCGCAGCCGTTGCAGATGGCGGCGCGCGAACTGCGTCTGCGCCACGGCGACATGATCATCATCATGCAAGACACCTTCAAAGTGCCGAACTGCGCGGAAAGCTTTATGGACGACAAAGAGCGGCAGATGGCGATGCACGCGGGACATGCCGAAACCGCGCTGATGCTGGCGCTGGCGCCCGATACCGTGCAGATGGAGAAAGCGGTGGCTAATTATCCGCCGGCATTCCCCTGCCCGACGCTTTCGACCAACAAACCGATGGCGGCGTGGGCCTCCTACGATTTCGGCCCGAGCGGCGTGATTGGCGATCCTTTGCCCTCCACGCTCGAGCAAGGTGCAGCCATTCTCGATTCACTTGCAGAAAGCTGGGCGCAGGTGATTACCGAAGTGCACCAGATGACATGGGTAACCCGCGCCGAACCGGCGTGGGGCACCGGCCAGTGGCAAGGCAAAGTATTAGATCACCATGACGCAGCCGCCTTTTTACCACCTCGCTAGGGAATAATGATGAAAAAGACATTGAGCACTGTTGCCGCGCTTGCGCTGGCACTCTCGGCCCCGAGCATGGCGGCGGAGAAATTCACCTTTATGACCAACTGGTATGCGCAGGCCGAACACGGCGGCTTCTATCAGGCGCAGGCGCAGAATCTGTATCGCGATGCCGGCCTCGACGTCACCATCAAGATGGGCGGTCCGCAGGTGCATACCATGCAGCTGATGGCGGCCGGTCAGGCCGACTGCATTATCAGCGATAACATGCAGGCGCTGGAAATCTGGCAGCAAGGCGTGCAGGCGATGCCGGTTGCCACCACCTTCCAGCACTCGGCGATTGCCTTTCTCACCCATCCGGATGTGAAAAACCAGGCCGATTTGCAGGGCAAAACCTTCCTGCTGGCGGCGGAAGCCTATACCTCATATTGGCCGTGGGCGCAGAGCGCGCTGAAGCTGAAAAATGCCCGCGTGCGTCCTTACACCTTCAGCATTCAGCCGTTCCTCGCCGATAAAAATCTGGTGCAGCAAGGCTATATCACCTCCGAACCGTTTGCGGTGCAAAAAGCCAATGCGCAGGCCAATGTTTACCCGATCAGCGATTGGGGTTATCCGCCGTACGGCAACAGCATCGTGTGCATGAAATCGACCATTGAGAAACGGCCGGCTGCGGTGGCGGCGTTTGTGAAAGCGTCGATGCAGGGCTGGAAAAACTATCTGCAAGATCCTGCCGCTGGCAACGTGCTGATCAAGAAAGAGAACCCGCAGATGAGCGATGAACAGATCGCTTTCGGCATCGCGCAGATGAAGAAATACCAGATGCTGACCGGCGGCGATGCGCAAACCGGTGGCATCGGCATCATGACCGAAGCGCGCCTCAAGCAAACCTGGCAGCTGCTGGTCGATACCAAGCTGATCGATGCGGCCAAAGTGCCGTTTGACGGCAGCTACACGCTGAAATTTATCCAAGACGTCAAGGTTCTGCCATGAATAGCGCCAGCCATCTAACGCTGCTGCATCCCGATGCGCAAGCGGTGCCGCGTTCTGCGGCGCCACCGGCGATTGAGGTGCTTTCAGCGGAGAAAATTTATCCCAACGGTACGCGCGCACTGCTGCCGGTCGATCTCACCATTCGTCAGGGCGAATTTGTCTCGCTGCTCGGTCCGTCCGGCTGCGGCAAAAGCACCTTGCTGAAAATGATCGCCGGGCTGATTGAGCCCACCGATGGCAAATTAATGCTGTTTCGTCGCGATCGGCGCGAAAATCAGCGCGATCTGCCGCTGTCGTTTGTGTTTCAGGAAGCGACGCTAATGCCGTGGAGCAACGTGCACAAAAACGTGCGTCTGCCGCTCGATTTGGCAGGCGTGCCGCGTGCCGAAGCGGACACCCGCGTGCGCGAAATCCTCGAACTGGTCGGCCTCGGCCAGTTTGGTCACGTATTGCCGCGCGAGCTTTCCGGCGGCATGCAGATGCGCGTGTCGATAGCGCGCGGTCTGGTCACGCGCCCGAAGGTGCTACTGATGGATGAGCCGTTTGGCGCGCTGGACGAGATCACCCGCAACAAGCTGGACAGCGATCTGCTGGATTTGTGGCAAGAGCAGAAGCTGACGGTGGTGTTTGTCACCCACTCAATTCAGGAAGCGGTATTTCTGTCGCAGCGGGTGATTATGATGGCGGCGCGCCCCGGACGCGTGGTAGATGACATCCGCATTGAAACCACGTTGCCGCGCGACGATGAGTTCCGCGTCAGCCAGGATTTCACGCATTATGCGCAACAGTTGCAACGCGGCCTGCTGGCGGCGAGCAAGGAGAGTCAATGATGAAACCCTTAGCGTCCCATCGACAATTTCAGCAGTGGCTGTTCCCCGCCATCGTCGCGGTCGCCTTGCTGCTGCTGTGGCAGTTTCTGGTCACCACCTTCAAGGTGCCGGTGTTTCTGGTGCCGTCGCCGCTAGTGGTGGCGCAAAGTCTGGTGCAGAACTTCCCGACGCTGTTTATGTCATTGCTCTACACCCTGAAAATCACCGTTATCTCCTTTGCGGTGGCGATTGTGATTGGTTCGATTGTGGCGTTTCTGCTGGTGCAAAATCGTTTTATTGAGACCGCCCTTTTTCCCTATATCGTGTTCTTGCAGGTGACGCCGATTGTCGCTATCGCGCCGCTGATCATCATCTGGGTGAAAGACACCACGTTGTCGCTGGTGGTGTGCGCCACCTTAATGGCGGTGTTTCCAATAATTTCCAATACCACGCAAGGTCTGCGCAGCGTGTCACCAGGATTGCTGAGCTATTTCCGCCTCAATCATGCGTCGCGCATGCAGATTCTGCTGCGCCTGCGTATTCCTTCAGCGCTGCCGTACTTTTTTGGCGCGCTGCGCATCTCCAGCGGCTTGTCGCTGATTGGCGCGGTGGTGGCAGAGTTTGTCGCTGGCACCGGCGGCACCGATACCGGGCTGGCGTACCAGATTTTGCAGGCCGGTTATCAGCTCAATATCCCGCTGATGTTTGCCGCGCTGCTGCTGATTTCACTGGCAGGCTTCCTGCTGTTCGCGCTGATGTCGTGGCTAACGCGCCGCGTGCTGGCGGCATGGCATGAGAGTGAATTGAGCCCCAGTTAAGAAACACGCATGCGCCGTAGCGGCGCAATAACCCTTTTCACACAGGAAATAAACATGTCTGATTCCGATCGCCAGTCTGCACTGGCGGCGCTGGTCGCGGCGTTGCCTGAACTCGACTGGATCAAAGAAGCGCCGAAGGTCAAACGTCTGTCGCGCGATTTTCACTGGTTCAGTCCGGTCTTGAAACCGCAGCTGGAAGCGAAGTTTGCCGAATTGGCGGTGCGTCCGCGTGATGAGCAGGAGCTGGCACTGATCGTGGCAACCTGCGCCAAACAGCGCGTGCCACTCAATTTGCGCGGTGGCGGCACCGGTAATTACGGTCAGTTGATTCCGCTGCACGGTGGCGTGATGGTTGATATGACGCGTCTTAACGCGGTGACCGCCGTCGGCCACGGCACGGTGCGCGCGCAGGCAGGCATTCGCCTTGGCGACCTCGAAGCGCATACCCGTCCACTTGGCTGGGAGCTGCGCTGCATGCCCTCTACCTGGAAACTGGCGACGCTCGGCGGCCTGTTTGGCGGCGGATTTGGCGGCGTGGGTTCGATTAATTACGGTCCGCTGGCCGCGCCAGGCAACGTGTTGTCGGTGCGCCTGATGACCATGGAAGAGACGCCGCGCATTATCACCCTGCAAGCGCCGGATGCGCTGCTGCTGCATCACGCGTACGGCAGCAATGGCATCGTGCTGGAGATTGAACTGGCGCTGGCACCGCGCCACGACTGGATCGAACGTCTCGACACTTTCAACGACTTCCCTACGGCGATGGCCTTTGCCGATGCGCTGGCCCGTTCGCCAGGCATGGTGAAGCGCCAAATCGCCGTGTTCGCCGCGCCGGTGCTTGATTACTTCAGCGATCTGGCCGATGCCGATGTGGCGGGCAAACATGGGGTGATTTCAGTGGTGGGCAGCGAAAGCGACGGGCTGTTACCTGCGCTGCTGAGCCAACATGCGGGCCGCAATGCGCTGCATTTTGCCGCAGGGGAAAACAGCGGCCATTCGCTGATCGAATATTGCTGGAATCACACCACGCTGCAGGCGCTGAAAATCGATAAGACGCTAACTTACCTGCAAACTGCTTACACGACGGATAACTATTTGCAGCAGGCGTTAACGCTGGAAGCGCAATTATCCGATGAGGTGATGTCGCACATTGAATTCTTACGCGATATGAAAGGCAGCATTACCTGTAGCGGTTTACCGCTGGTGCGTTATCAGGACGAAGATCGCCTCAACGCGATTATGGCTACTTACCGCACGAATGGCGTGAATATTAATAATCCACATGTGATTCATATTGAAGATGGCAAACAGGGCATGGTGCGTGCTGATGTGGTGGCGATGAAACGCGCCTGTGATCCCCACAATTTATTAAATCCCGGCAAATTGCGCGGCTGGGAAGTACGCGATACGTTACCGGATGTGCATATCCCTGGCGTGAATTAACCACGTAGATTTTATTATTGTCGAGCCAGCAACCTCGATTGCTGGCTCGATAAAATTAATAGGGATCGGTAGCACTGTGCAATTCAATACTGCGCTCCGCTCCATTGACTCGAACTTTTAAGAACCGACGCGTTCTCCATGTTCCATCGGGATTTTGCACGCTCTTTTCGAACACCGGACCATGCAATAACAACTCTTTATTGTCGTTGTACCCAAAGCCAACTTGTTTATTACCAATCCAGTGCTGTTCAAAGGC
Source organism: Pantoea sp. BJ2 (assembly GCF_040255075.1). Classification (NCBI taxonomy): domain Bacteria; kingdom Pseudomonadati; phylum Pseudomonadota; class Gammaproteobacteria; order Enterobacterales; family Erwiniaceae; genus Pantoea; species Pantoea sp. BJ2. Next base: position 361,571 of record NZ_CP158293.1, on the reverse strand, counting down.
AACAACTTTCTCCGCATTAAGTCTGGTGCTCTCTTCGGCGCTACAGGCCGTGAAGCTTTTACGGAAAATAAAGCAATTTCCAGCCTGGTATCGGTCTTTGCCATTGGTATCGACTAGCGCAATGGAATAGGCGGTAAAGCCCGCAATTTTCACATAGAGTTTGGTTCGGGCACCATTACCCGAAATATGCACTTTGGTCACCGGACTGGAACCCTCGCCGTACCAGCTGCCAATAGAATCTGCACCATTTCTTGCCTGCAGATAGATATTTGCCACGCCTTCCGGCGTACGGCTACTAAAGTCAGTTTGGGTTTCACTTTGTGAGAGGAATTGTGCGGTGCCAATAATTCGCACATGTATTTGCGAGTTGGCATTAGAGAAGGCGAATTCCCCGACATAAAACCACTGTTCAGCCTCCTTACCCTGATTATCCATGTGATACTGCGAGGAGATATAGTCATAGCTCAATGAACCTTGCGCAACGATTCCCCAATCCGACATCTCCAGTACGCCACGATCGCCTTCACCGATAAGCGTCCACGGCTCAATACCTTCGGTACTGTAATCGAATCCGGCACTTTGGTTATGAATACTTTTTTGAATAATAGTGGCGCGGCAATAACCCAGTTTTAATGGGTTATCGGTGGATTCAATCGCTAATCCCTCAATCACCCACTGGCCATTGGAGAGATCACCAGCAAATTCGGAGTGTTCAATCCAGCCGTTGCGAATAAAGGATTGCGTACAGCGCGGAAGATCCAATACTGGCTTCTTCGTGCTGCCTTGTAAGTTAAAATTCGACAGCTCAATTGCCGTAGAGTGATCCCACGCGCCTTGTTGGCGATCGGACCAACGAGCATAAACAATGCTGTCCTGACAACCACGGGAATAGAACTGGTCGATTTTACAATCCAGTGTATCGATAAGATCAAGCGCACGTCCGCCCAAATAGCGGAATTCCATACTGCTGACGCGCAAGAACTGGCCGCCGATAATGGTGTTGGCATAGAAACCGACATTATTGAACGCCGTGCCGCCATCACCACCGCTGTCCGAACTCTTGCCTTTCACAACCAGCCCAGAAATTTCGGCATAGCGTGCCTGCACTTTAAAGAAATGTTGACCGCGAGGTTTGGTATCCCAGTCGAAAAACAACGTCGTTGTTGGAAAATAACCGAAATTGACCGCCGCACCGGTCACCTTAAAACGGTTAATTTCTTTATCTGAGATATCAAACGTCGACATACTAAATTCGCCCGCAGTAAAACGTATCCCTGCTGATGGCAACACGCGCTGCGACCAGTTAAACATACGTTTTACCGCCTCGATGCAGTCGGTTTTCCCGTCAGGCACCGCGCCAAAATCCAGCACGGTGACCGAGTTATAATCCAGTATCACCCTTTTCCAGCGTTTCTTTCCCGCTGTCACAATCACCAACCCACCATCGTCTGGCGATGTGGTATCTGTTGCGTCATAAACAAATACGCCGCCGCCAGCTTTAGTTCCGCGCTTATATTCCAGCACCGTAGCGAGTTCACCGCCGGTGGTAGGTTCGGTGGCTTTGAGCTGTTCGATATCTATGACCTGAATAACCGGTGCCGCCGCCGTGACAGTATTTTGTGGTGTGGTATTCGTATTGCTGGACGCATTCGCCATGGTGTACCCCTTAACTATTAAGAGAAAGTAACTGCACCATCGAGTATAAGTAACTGAAAATTAATGTGTTGATGCGTACCACGCTAACTGGGGCATTTGACTTATGTGATTTTTGCATGGCCAGACAACAATATGATTAGTGGAAAAAAGCGTAGCGGCAGCGAGGCGATTTACAGATTAATCGCAGACAACTTCTTTATTTACATGGCACGAAACAGGAGAGGTTACGCGGAATTACAAGGTTGATTGCTAAGCAGAGAAAGCATTTGTGATCGTTATAAATTAACAGGCCAGCAACTAACAGTTACTGGCCTGCATGCTTAGAACGTGGCGTTCACACCGACATTCCAGGTCACCTGATGATAATCGCTATTCCCACCGACGGTTGAAACCCCGGCAAACGCATTCACCGTTTCGCCGAGCGGCACGTTGGCACCCAGCGACAGATCCAGCCAGTTTTTATCGCGCGCCTCGACGCTGCGTTCAAACGAAGTACGCGTTGATTTCAACCCGGCACGCACCGTGGAATCGGTATCGCCAAACTGATGGTTGTAGCTCACCTGTGCCCAGGGATTAACCACCCACTGTTTGCTGTCGATGCGCCAACCCACTGAGCCAATCTGTGAATGGGTGGTTTGATCGGAGTAGCGCATTGCGGTACTGCTGTCGCTGTTCTCGCTATAGCCGCCGACGCGACCGTAATCCAGCGCGTAACTGGCAACCGGCCCGGTGCTGAGATTTTCAGTAATTGGCAGCGTCCAGCCAGTCTGCACGCGCATGCCGAGCAATTTACCGCTGGTGCTACCCTGCTCGGTACGTTTGGCCGGGCCGATGTGGATATCACGCTCGATGCTGTCGAAATCGAGATCGGCATAATGCAGATCGGCGTTAATCCAGCCCTGATCGAACACCGTCAGCTGGCTGTAAAGCGCCACCAGATTGCCGCGTAGTTTGTAGTCGTAGTTCGACGAAGGTTCCTGGCGCTGATTGGTGTTGGAGAACAGCACACCCGTTTGCCAGTTGTCGGTGAACTGATAGCCGATACCCAGCGTTAAGTTGGTGGTGTTGGCATTTCCGTCGCTCCAGCTGTCGCCCTGATAATCGACATGTTGCCCGGCATAGCCGCCAAATACCGTGAACTTTCCGGCGCTGGCGGGCTGTTGACGCTGCTGCTGCAAATGTCCATCCAGCGTGTTTTGCGTATCACGCGCCATCATCAGTGGCGATTGTGATAACGCCGCCACCTGCGCTGGCGCATCCAGAATCGACTGGATGTAATCGGCAATCATCGCGTGCACCGCTGGGCTCGGGTGCAGACGATCGGCAAACAGATAATCCTGCGCCGTGGAGAAGCCCGGCGTGCTGGATTGACACTCATCCGCTGAGGTGCCAATCGGACAAGCGATGCCAATGGTGTTGGTTAAGCCATATTGGGTTGGATTGGCGATCACTTCATCGAACAGCCCGGCGATATCCACGCGCACAATATTGCCATTCAAGGTCGCCAGCCCCGCTTCTTCCTGCTGGTTATAACCGTCGGAGAGCGCCGTGACCTGCTCGCTCAGCTCCTGCCATGCGTTATAAAGCTGTTGCGCCAGCGCGTCACGCACCGCTGGAACCGACGAAACTTCGCCTGCCGCTTGCGTGAAGGCATCCTGCACCGCTTGCTGTCGCGCGGCTTTATTTGGTGTGGTCACGCCATCCAGTGACTGAAACGCCGCCACCATCGCCGGTGTGGCTTCACTTCCCAGCACGCGCAGCACGGTTTGAATCATATAGGGCGTTGAGCCGAGCTGCGGCACGGTGGGCACAATCACCGCGCCCGCGCCGGCATCCAGCAGGGTTTTAATTTGCGCAACCGATTGATTGGCGCTGTTGCTGATGGTTTCACTGGCGGTAAAGGGATTGGTGACGGCAACGGCGATGTCATTGGCACCGACCCAATGAATATACAAACCGTTGCTATCCGCGCGACCGCCGGTTGAAGCGAGATAACCCGCCAGTTGGTCCTGGGTGTTTAAATCAGGATCGAGCTTGGGTACCGAAACTGCGCCACCCTGCGCATAATTGCTGCCGCCTAACGTTGAGCGCTGTAAATCCTCCCCCAAATGCGCGGCAAGAATCTCATCATATAAAGGATGTTGTGCACCGTCGAAGGTAAAGCGGCCTACGTTGCCGCTATCACTCAGGCTATCGCCAAACACGGTCAGACTGTCCCATGCCAGCGCAGGTGCGGGCGTCAACAACGCAGTGAGTGTGGCGATGGCGACGGCAGAAAGCGCAGATTTGTGGTTGTTCATCATCAACTCCGTGATGGGCCAGAGATGCAGCGTCTGACCGGCAAAAGGTAAGGTCCGCGCATCAAGCGAACCCGCAACATCGCATCAGGAATGCGTTAAGAAAATATCAAGGACGTTTAACTATTTAGTCAGGAAGGGGGCGTTATGCCAGTTTGCAGCGGCAAATAAACTCAAGTTTATTAACAGCCCTTTTACATGCATTTAAATTAAACCTTTAAATAAGGCCGCCGATAACTAGTGTTGCGGAGTGCGAGTACGCTCTGAGCGCTACATTTGAAAACATCAGGTAGGTTAATTACATACCCCGTGCGGCGCTGCGGCGCACAGAGACACTTAAGTGTACGGCGAAGGGGAATCTGCGGGCAGCATAGGTGACGCATGTTGAGCGTGACCAATTTTGCACTGCACGCATTACGTTCAACAGCACAATAATCACCTGAGGCTTCCCATGTTTGGTGTGAAAAAGTCGAGTCTTTCTTTGCCGTTTTATAAAAGTGGCGATGTGGCTAAAGATATCAATGCGATCAAACAGCATGTGGCATGGATTGAATTTACGCCTAACGGCGAGATTCTCACCGCCAATCACCTCTTCCTTGCCACCACCGGCTACCAGTTAAATGAGATTCAGGGGAAGCATCACCGCCTCTTCTGCAGCCCGCAACACAGCCAATCCTCGCGCTATCTCGCCTTCTGGCAAACGCTGGCGTCTGGCGAATCGGTGACCGGCATTTTTGAGCGCTTCAATAAGCTAGGTCAGCGTTTCTATCTCAGCGCCACCTACTTCCCGGTGAGCGATGACAAAGGCCAGGTTTACAAAGTGATCAAGGTGGCATCGGATATCACAGAACGTCATCAGGAGCTGGAGGATAAAGAAGCGGTGATCACCGCGCTGGATCTCTCCATGGCGGTGATTGAGTTCACGCCGGACGGACAAATCCTCACGGCCAACAATAACTTCCTTAAGCACATGGGATATGAGCTGGCTGCGGTTGTAGGGCAGCATCATCGCATGTTCTGCTTCGATAATTTCTATAGTGAAAATCCCGACTTCTGGCGCAAAATGGCCAAAGGCCAGCACTTTGTCGGCCGCTTCGAACGCAAAACCGCCGGCGGCGAACGCATCTGGCTTGAGGCCAGCTACAACCCGGTTTATGACGCCGATGGCAAGGTGTACAAGGTGATCAAAATCGCCTCAGATATCACCGCGCGCGTGGAAGCCGCCAAGCGCGTGGCCGACATCGCGCTGACGACCTCAGAAGAAACGTCACAAATTACCGACAACGCCAACGAGGTGCTGGACGAAACCATCCGCAATTCAGGGTTGGTGGCGCTGCAGGTTAATGCAGCAACGGCGATCGGGGGCGAGCTCAACGCCTCGGCGAAAAGCATTAGCGAAGTGGTCGAGACCATCAACCTGATTGCCTCGCAAACCAATATTCTGGCGCTGAATGCGGCAATTGAGTCTGCGCGCGCCGGTGAAGCAGGACGCGGATTCAGCGTGGTGGCGGGCGAAGTGCGACGTTTGGCGGCGTCCACCTCCAGCGCGACGAAGCAGATCACGCAAGTGGTGGAACACAACGCCAGCCTGATTGCGCAGATGGAGCAGCAGCTTAATGAGGTCAAGCAGTTTGTGGTGACCGAGCAGGATAAAATCAGCGTGTTGTCACGCAGCCTGCGAGAAATTAACAGCGGCGTACATGAGTTTGTGAACGTGATTCATCGGTTGGATGTGTAATGTTCGGCCGGTGTGCAACAACGCGCACCGGCCAACCCTCACATCATCTGCGGTTCACGGATCGCCTGACCTTTGGCGAACCGCGCCAGGCTGTACGGCTTCACATCAGTGAACAGCGGTTTGTTATTGACCATCTGCGCGCACAGCAAGCCTGCGCCTGGCCCAATACCAAAACCGTGGCCGCTGAAGCCGGAGGCGATAAACAAGCCCGGTATGCTCGTCATCTCATCAATCACCGGCACTAAATCCGGCGTGGTATCAATCCACCCGCCCCACGCGTAATCCACCTTAATGCCGTTCAACTCCGGATAGAGCTGCACCAGCGCCTGCATCGCTTCCTGCACAATGCCGTTATCCGCTGCCGGATCGAGGGTGCGGATCTTCTCGAACGGCGACTCGCTTTGATTGGACCACGAACCGGCGGCTTCCGGGCCGTTGAAGAACGAGCCGTTGATGCGCACCTTGAGCTTCTTAGCGATCTTGCTGCGATACATCGCATAGAACCTGGTGGCGTAACGGATATTTTGCGGCGCGAGATCAATCTGCCCGCGTCCGGCGAGCGCCACGGTGTAGCTGCCATCCTGACGACGGCGAATACACAACCCGCCGGTGCTGAGACAGCCTTTGATCACTTCAGGCGCCGCCGTGGTTTTGAACGCGGTGCCCAGGATATTGGCGCTCGGCAGTTCAATGCCATATTGCTTGCAGAAGCGCGAACTCCACGCGCCGCCGCAGCAGATTACACGGTTAGCTTTCACCAGGCCACGCTCGGTCCAGACGCCGGTGACGCGTCCGCCAGATACATCGAGGCCGCGCACCGCGCAGTTTTGCTGGATTGATGCGCCGAGATTTTTCGCGCCAGTCGCCATCGCCGGTGCTGCCAGCGACGGCTCTGCGCGACCATCGCTGGGCGACCACACGCCGCCAATCCACGGCGCATTATTGCCGATGCGCTCGCGCGTCTCTTGTGCGGTCATCAAATGGCTGACGAAACCCAGTTGCTGCGCCTGCTTGCCCCACGCTTCCCAGCGCGCCAGATCGCTTTCACTCTGCGTGCCGTAAGTAATGCCCTGCCGCGAGAAGCCGAGATCGAGGCCAATTTCACTGCTCAACTCGTCCCAGCGCTGCAAACTGCGCATCGCCATCGGCAGTTCGTACAGGTCGCGGTTTTGCTGGCGAACCCAGCCCCAGTTGCGGCCGGATTGCTCGCCGCCGATCACGCCCTTCTCAAACAGCGCCACGGAAACGCCCTGCTTTGCCAGTTCGTAACTCACTGACGTGCCAATGATGCCGCCGCCAATCACAATCACATCAACGGATTCGGGAAAGCGTTCACTGTCTGCTACTGCATTGATTTTGATACGCATCGTCTTAAATCCTGTCCGCTTTTTATTGATGTAACCATATTTAATGTTTTAGGGGAAATGCCGTTTAATTCCGTCTTTATGACACTTGCCCCTTTCGTAAATTTTTGTCTTTACACTGGCGTTGTGAACAAAAATGACTCATATAGATAGCATCAGCTATATATTATAGCATTTGCTATATTACTCTGGAGATGATCATGTTCACTCAACGCCTTTTGCCTGCGATTGCCGTTCTGTTGTCACTCAGCGCATTTACCGCGTCAGCGGCTGAAAAACTCAAAGTGGTCACCACCTTTACGGTGATCGCCGATATGGCGAAAAACGTCGCGGGCGATGCGGCGGATGTGACGTCGATTACCAAAACCGGCGCAGAAATCCACGAATACCAACCCACGCCAGGCGATATTCGTCGCGCGCAGGGTGCCAATCTGATTTTGGTAAACGGCTTTAATCTGGAACTGTGGTTCAGCCGGTTTTACCAGCGTCTTAACGATGTACCGCAGGTCACCGTAACGGAAGGCATTGAGCCGATGGGCATTACTGAAGGTCCGTACAACGGTAAACCCAATCCGCATGCATGGATGTCGCCGGATAACGCGCTGATCTACGTCGATAACATCCGCAACGCGCTGCAGAAATACGATCCCGCCAATGCCGCAATTTATCAGGCCAACGCTGAGCGTTACAAAGCGCAGATTCAGCAAACCATCGCGCCGATGCGTGCCGCTGTCGACAAGCTTCCCGCCGATAAACGCTGGCTGGTGACCAGTGAAGGTGCCTTCTCTTATCTGGCGCGCGATTTCGGTCTGAAAGAGCTCTATTTATGGCCGATTAACGCCGATCAGCAAGGCACCCCGCAGCAGGTGCGTAAGGTGATCGATGCGGTGCGCGATCATCAAATTCCTGCCATCTTTAGTGAAAGCACCATCTCTGCCAAACCCGCTCAGCAAGTGGCGCGTGAAGCCGGCATTCATTACGGTGGCGTGTTGTACGTCGATTCGCTGAGCAACAGCGATGGCCCGGTGCCGACCTATCTGGATCTGCTGCGCGTCACCACCGAAACCGTGGTGAAAGGCATCACAGAAGGAAGTCAGAAATGAACCCAGCCGCAGGATTAATCGTCGAGAATGTGGGTGTTACCTACCGCAACGGCCACACGGCGCTGCGTAAAGCCTCTTTCAGCGTGCCCGCAGGCAGCATTACCGCGTTGATTGGCGTTAACGGCTCCGGCAAATCCACACTGTTCAAAGCGATCATGGGATTTGTGCCGCTCTCCTCGGGCGCGGTAACGCTAGCGGGTTTACCGGCCAATAAGGCCCTCAAACACAACATCGTTTCCTATGTCCCGCAGTCCGAGGAAGTGGACTGGAGCTTCCCGGTGCTGGTGGAAGATGTGGTGATGATGGGCCGTTACGGCTATATGGGCATGCTGCGTATTCCGCGTGCCGCCGATAAACTTAGCCTTGATCAAGCGCTGGAGCGCGTGGGCATGAGCGCTTATCGCCACCGGCAGATTGGCGAGCTGTCGGGGGGGCAGAAAAAACGCGTTTTTTTGGCACGCGCGCTGGCACAAAGTGGTCAGATTATCCTGCTGGATGAGCCGTTTACCGGCGTGGACGTTAAAACCGAGGCCGCGATTATTGCCCTGCTAAAAGAGCTGCGCGACGAAGGCCGCACCATGCTGGTTTCCACTCACGATCTCAACGCCATCCCCGATTTCTGCGATCGCTGCGTGCTGGTAAAAAATACCGTGCTGGCGAGCGGCCTGCTGCATGACACCTTCACCGCCGATAATCTGGCGCAGACTTTTGATGGCGCGCTGCATGAGCGTAACGCGGTGTTAATGCAGCTGATGAAAGACAAAAATCCTGACCGGGGAGCGAACCATGTCGTGGATTATTGAACCGTTTGGCTATCAATACATGCTGAATGCGATGTGGATCGCAGCGCTGGTCGGCGCGATTTGCGCCTTTCTCTCCTGCTTCCTGATGCTGAAAGGCTGGTCACTGATCGGTGATGCGCTGTCGCACTCAATTGTGCCCGGCGTGGCGGGCGCGTACATGCTCGGACTGCCCTTTTCCCTCGGCGCGTTTCTCTCCGGCGGGCTGGCGGCGGGCAGCATGCTGTTTCTCAATCAGCGCACACGCTTAAAAGAAGATGCCATTATCGGCCTGATCTTCTCGTCGTTTTTCGGCATCGGCCTGTTTCTGGTTTCACTCAATCCCACGTCGGTGAATATTCAAACCATCGTGCTGGGCAATATTTTGTCGGTCGCGCCCGCCGATATCTGGCAGCTCGGCGCGATTGGCTTTATCACCCTGACCATTCTGCTGCTGAAGTGGAAAGACCTGATGGTGACCTTCTTCGACGAGAGCCACGCGCGCTCGCTCGGTTTGAATACGCTGCGGCTGAAGATCCTGTTCTTTGCCCTGCTCTCGGCGTCCACCGTCGCTGCGCTGCAAACCGTCGGCGCGTTTATGGTGATTTGTCTGGTGGTGACGCCCGGCGCCACCGCCTATCTGTTGACCGATCGTTTTCCACGCCTGTTGCTGATCGCCGTGACCATCGGCAGCGTCACCAGTTTCCTCGGCGCATGGAGCAGCTACTTCCTCGATGGCGCGACCGGCGGCGTAATTGTGGTCGCGCAAACGCTGGTATTTTTAGTAGCCTTTGTTTTCGCGCCAAAACATGGCGTACTGGCTTCGCGCCGCCGTGCGCGTCAGACCATGGAGGACGGCGTAAATGGCTGAGTTATTGTTGAGTCCGTTCCAGTTCGAATTTATGAACATGGCGCTGATCACCACCTTGGTGCTGTCGCTGCCGTGCGCGATGCTGTCGGCGTTTCTGGTGCTGAAAGGTTGGTCGTTGCTCGGTGATGCGATGAGCCACGCGGTATTTCCTGGCGTGGTGATCGCCTGGCTAATTGGCCTGCCGTACGCCATCGGCGCGTTTGTCGCTGGCATGGTGTGCGCCGTCGCTACCGGTTACATCAGTGAGAACAGCCGCATCAAACCCGATACGGTAATGGGCATTGTCTTCTCCGGCATGTTTGGCGCCGGTTTGGTGCTGTATCTGAAATTGCAGCCCGAAGTGCATCTCGACCACATCTTGTTCGGCGATATGTTGGGCATCAGCCTGGCGGATATTATCCAGACATCGGCTATCGCGCTGATTGTTAGCCTGTTGATTGGCATCAAATGGCGAGATTTACTGCTGCACGCGTTCGATCCCAATCAGGCGCGCGCCTGCGGCATCAACGGCAAACTGATGCATTACGGCTTGCTGTGTTTAATCTCGTTAACCATCGTCGCTGCGCTGAAATCGGTGGGCGTGATTTTGTCAATTTCCATGCTGATCGCGCCTGGCGCTATCGCTTTACTGCTGGCGCGTCGTTTCGTGCAGGTAATGTTGCTAGCGATTGGCATTGCGGTGGTGACAGGTTTCAGCGGTGTGTACGCCTCGTTCTTCCTCGATAGCGCGCCGGGCCCAACCATTGTGGTGATCTACGCGGCGCTGTTCGTGCTGGCGTTTTTGTATGTCACGGTGAAGGATCGGCGCACGCAGCAAGTGCCTGGCTAATGATTTTGGTCGCCAGGAAATTAAATCACCTCTAACCCCTCATCTTTGAGGGGTTGAAAACCACTTATATTGACGCACTCCAGCATGCGCGATGGACAGGCTGAATTTTAAAACGACCACCTCACGCCCGCGTTATAGCGCCAGCCTTTGGCGCCGTTGCCGTCGATCTCTTTGCGGTAATCGGCTTCGGCATACAGCGCAACGTCGTTATTCAGCGTGGCGCTGACGCCTAAACCAACGTCCCACATCTGACCAAACTTGCCACTTTCGAAGATTTGACTGCCTTCAGTATCCGCCGCACCGATTTTGGTTTTCGCGGTGCCGCCCCAGCCTTTGTAGTAATTGGCGCGAACGTACGGCGTGTAGGCGTTCTGGCTGGTATCCAGCCAGGTGCGATCGAGGCGTGCGCCGAGTCGGCCGATGGTTTGATCGTAATCGTTGTACGACACGCGCGTGCGATCCTGATCGGTGAAGCTGTCCATCTTCATCTGCAGCCAGGTGATTTGCGCCTGCGGTTCAAGGCGCACGCCGTTGGCGAAGGTGAACGGATAGCCCGATTCCACCGACGCCGTCCAGCCTTTGCCTTTCGGTGTTGCCACCTCTTTCTGCCGGGCGATGTCGGTTTCACCGCGATACCAACCCCAACTCAGCGAGCCATCGAGGTAGAATCCGCTGTCGCGCAGCCAGGTGCCGTACAGCGAAATGCTGTCGCTGTCGAAACTGGTGGAGCTGTAACCGTCGGCTGCATGAGGACGAATGCGCGTGTTGCCACGCGTGTAGGCCACGCCGCCGCGCAAGCTGTCTTGTGGGCCGTCGGCGCGCAGCACGTTGCCGCCCAGCTGCACCGCACTGTAATCCAGATCGAAATCGTAGCCATAATCGGCCAAACCGCGATTGCTTTGATATTTCAGGTTGGAGCCGAGATAGCGGATAAACATCTCGCCGCCTACGGCATCGGACGCGGTTTGCTGCTGACGCAGTTCGCCGAGACGTTTATGCAGATCGTCGGTCACCGCCAGCGAGTAATACGCCAAACCCACCGGCGCGGAGATGTAGGACGGCACCTGCGGCGTCACGGCCAGCCGCGCGGCACGCTGATTGCTGCCCGCTTGTGGCTGGCACAGCGAACCGTCTTTACAGACAAAGGTGTTAGCGAGTCGATAATCCCACGCACCGGATGTTGAACTGCCCGGCGCGAAGCTGGCTAAACCATATTGCCACGGCCCGGACGCCACATAGCCGCTCTTGAGCGCAAAACTGGTTGCGCTGGCGCTGCCGGTTACCTGCGCCAGCGACACACCTTCGCTGGCGGCAATCACGCCATCGCGATTGCTATCCAGCTGCGGGCCGCCGATCAGCGTATCGTCGATCAAGGTAGTGCCCGACACATTGCCGTTTACGCGCAGGTTGTCGCTCTGCGTGGCGGTAGAGTTGAGTTTTAGGCTGCCGCCCGCCGATGCCAGTTGGCCATCAATGGTTAAAACATTCGCCGCCGCGTTGCCGCCGTTAGTGAGATCCAGCGTACCGGCGTTATTTACCACCAGCGAATCATCGGTCGCGCCTTGCAGCAGCGGATTGACGTTATCACCGGCAAACAGCGTACTGCCGGCGTCGATATTGATGGTGCTGTGCGCCAGCTTGATGTTGTCGGTTAGCGTCCATTGGGTGGCGAAGAAGTTGAGCGTGCTCCAGCCCGCGCCGAGGTTGGTGCCTTTGCTGACATCATCGCGGGTAAACGAGCCGCCGCGCGCCGTCAGTTCGCTGAGATTGAGCGTGCTGCCAGCGCCGTTTTCGGTGGTGATGTGACGGGTATCGGCCAGGCTGACTCTCTGCACCGTTGCCTGATTCGCCGCACCATTGCCCATCGTCAGGCTGCCGTTCAGCGTGCCGCCGGTCACCACCAGTTCATCGCTGCCGCTGCCGGTATTCACATCGCCGATCACCGCGCCATCGAGCAGCGCGATCACATCATTGCCTGCGCCTCCGGCTACGACGACCTGATCCGGGAACGGCGCGGAGATGGTGCCCTGGTTGATAAATACCGTGTCGCCACCGCGCAAATCGATCAGCGGAGAGACGCGGCTGAGTGAGGCAATCGAACCCTGATTGATCACCTGGCTGGCGGTGCTGGTGACAATCGCCGAACCGCCGTTGAAATCGCGAATGCCAATCGAGCCCTGCGAAATCACCTTGCCGCTGGTGTTAGCGCGAACGCCGGTACCCTGGCCGGAAACCAGAATGGCGTAATCCTTGCCGATCACCAGATCGTTGCTGGTGGTTGAGCCATCGGCATTTTCGAAGCGATAACCGGTAGCACCACCGCTGACGTTGATCAACGCGCGACCATTGGGATCAAATGAGGTCGCCGAACGCACGCCGTTGCCGCCGCTCACATCAAGCATCACGTTATCCAGCGAGATATTGCTGGTTTCCGCGCGGTTGTTGATTACGCTGCCGCTGCCATAAGCGCCGAGGATGATGTCGTTGGCTTCAAAGCCCTGCGCGCCATTATCCAGCAACAAGCCATCGGCTTTGCCCATCGCATAAATATTGCTCGCGCCCTGCCCGTCGCCGTAGATTTTCAGCCAGCCGCCGTTGCCAACGCGTAACGCTGCGGTACCGTCATCAACGCGCAGGGAACTCTCCATCGGAACGTATTGGCCGTAGCCGCTGCTGACGTCGACGCCGATGCCCGACGCAATACGCATGCTGCCACGGTTAATGAAGTTACCGCCGTCATGTACGCGCGCGCCGGTGCTGTTTGGTCCGGTGAGATCGACGACGCCTTGATACTGATTAAACAACCGTGCGCCACCGCTCACATCAAAAGCGGTGCTGTTGCTGCCGTTACCGGTGATTCGCGAGGCGGCGTAGATTTCCGACTCATCGCCGCCGACCACCGCCGCGGTGCCGTTTTCGCCATTCAGGGCAATGCCGCTGGTGATCACGCCCTCGGCGCTGCCGCTGACGCGCATCACGGTGGCATTTTTGCCGGTCACGGTGTAATTGTCGGTGCGGGAAACCATCGCGTCGTATCCGCTCACCTCCATGCCAGTGCTGTTTTCCCCGCTGAGCGTTACATTGCCTGGCGTTTCGGCATACAGCCACGCGCCGTTGACAATCTCGTATAGCCTTGAGTTTTCAGTGCTGACATCAACGCTGCCGCCGTGGCTGATCAAACGCGTGCCGGGATCCGCGGCGCGAAAACCGTATTGGTTCCTGTCGTGGAACACCACGCGATTGCCATCACCTAAATCAAGTAGTCCACCGGCAAACACCGCGCCCGCCAGCGCGTTTGAGCCAAACAAATTGATGGTGCCGTTTTGATAGAAGCGCGCCAGCTCATGATAGGAGATCAATCCTCTGCTGGGTGAGAAACTCTCGGCATCCACGTTATACACATTGAGCAAGCCGATATTGATAACTTCAGTCGGCGTTACGCCATCGGTGTACTCGGGATTGCCGTACGCATACAGACCGGTGCTGCTGCGCGTCACGGTGACATCGCCACGGTTGAAGGCAAAGGCACCATTCTGCGCATAAATACCGTTGGTGCTCTGACCGCCTAAGGTAATGTCGCCGGTATTGATCAACTGGGCGTGATTGCTGACAACCAGCGCCTGTTGATTATCAGCAACGCCGCTGAGCGCCGCATGGTTGACCAGCAGCGTGTCCGGATTGAACTGGGTTTGCGGATTGATCGGGTCGCCTGTCAGGGTGAATTTATTGCCATCCGCCACCGCGCCGGTCGCGCCATTGCTGAGCAGCCTGATGCGGGTCGCCGCATCAATGGTGGCGTGCGCGCCGTCACTGATCTCAACGGCACGCGCGTAGTTGCCTGCAACGTTGAAAGTCGCGCCATTGGTGTTGACGTCGGTGAACTCACCGCTGCCGTAAACGCCCGTGGCGAACGAGTTGGTCATGGAAAGCGTGCGGCCGGTGCCGTCAAAATCTGCCCCATCTACAACGCGGAAAATGTTGCCGTACGGCACGGTTGCGCTGTAGCTGCCGTTGGCGGGCAAGTTGATTCTGGCGTTGGGGCCAAGGGTGTAAAAACTGATATGCCGTGCGGTATACACGTTGGGATCAGGCACGGATAGCGGCACCGCATTAGCGCTGACATCAACCACCGCAAGCCCTTCGGCACGAATACCAATATTCGAGTTTCCGCCGAGTCTGATCGGCCCGGTCAGTTTCGCGTAAGCCGTGCCGCCCGGATCGCCCTTCACCCATACCGCCGTGTTAAAGGAATTAACAAACCGATCGCCATCGCCAGGCACGTTGATCGCGCCGCTGGAAAATGCCACGGAGTCATTGCCATCGCGCGCGATGACTTTTAGGCCAGTGCTGTTGTAGCCGTTGACATTGATGGTGCCGATATTGCCAACCTTGCCAAGGCTGCCGGAATCCAGCACCAACATGCCAACGTTCTCGGCGGGTTGAACTTGCGCCTTGCCGTTAACGTCGATGATGCCATTGTTCAGCGTAACCGCGTGAGGCGCGAGTTCCACCTTCATCCCTGCCGCGTTTTGCACTTTGGATCCAATCACGATGTGGCCATTATTCACGGCTTTTGAATCAAGGAATTGATAGATGCCGCTGGCGCCGCCACTTAGATTGACGGCGACATCTTCGGTGGGATCATTTTTGCGATTTTGCGGCGTGCGCCCGATGTAGATGAGGCCGTCTTTGGCGTTAACGAAACCGCCTTTGCCGTCGCTGCTCAGCAATACGCCCGCTGCCGTGCCGCCGCTGCTGACATCGCTGACGCCAACGTTGATGTTGCCGTGGTTAACCACTTTGCTGTTGTAGGCATTGATGCCGGTACTGAAGCCCGCGCCGGGTTGCAGGTTGATCACGCCACGATTGTTAAACCGACTTTCATAACTGACGTCGACCGCGCTGCCGCCCGCGCCAACCGTGCTGATATCGACGCCTTTACCATTGGCGTTATTAAGAAAACCGGCGTTGATGACGCCGTTATTAAAGCCGCGCGCGCCGCTGAGCAACTCGAGGCCAGAACCGGTGCTGGCAAGTTTGCCATCGACTATCGCCTTCGCCCCGTTGCTGGCACGCATCACCGCGCTGTTGCTGTTCACCACTTCCAGCGTTTTGCCGCGATTGATTTTCACTGTTGCCTTCGGACCATCGGCGCTAAGCACCACCTGATCGAATATCGGTAGCGCCACTTCATCATCGAAGTTGTTGGTGCTCATGCGATACACCACGCGCCCTTCGCGCAGCGCGTAGGCCTTATTGAATTCTGTGTTGTAACTTTCGGTGCTGAGGTTGGCGTTGGAGAGCTGATCGATCAGCCAGTCGTTGTAATTGCGCAGTTCATTGAGATTAGTGACGTTGAACGTGTTAGTGCCGCCATCCAGTGTATTGACGGTGAATACACCCGCGTATTCCACCACGTTGCCGACATCGTAAGCCAGGCGATCGCCACCGTACGGCGTGGTGCCGGCGGTGAAGGCGATACGGTTATTGGAATTCCAGTTCAAATTGCCTTTTTTGCTGGCGGTAAATAACTGGCTTTGCTTCGCCGCCATCGACCAGCTATTACTGGAGGAAGTCGTCGCCGCGTTATGCTTGCCAATATCGATATTCAGCGTGCCATTACTAACGGAAGCGACACGCGCGTTGATATATTGTTTGTCGTTTACATCAAAATAATCTGGCACCACGGTATCCAGACCTACTGCAGGTAAATCGACCAGTTCTGCAGTATTAAATACCTGATAGGTGGTGTAGGTATTTTCTTCGTAATTGGGGATGCCAATAGCGTAATTCTGCGCACCGATTTGCAGCCGCGCCGCGCCAATCACGTTGTCATTGATAATTCGCCCAATATTGCGCAACTCACCAATCGTTACGCTGCCCGTACCGTTTTCACCCGGCGCGAACTGCGGCAATCCGCTCAGCGTTTGCGTGCTGCCATTACATAAACAGTAAGCACCAACCTTATTGTCATTAATTTCAGGCGTATAAGGCTTTAATATCGCCGCCGTTGTCGGCAACACAGGGAACATCACGCCTTGCGCAGCCACAAGGCTTAGTAACACCGGATTTAATTTAAACACAATGTTTTCCTCAACAGAGAAAAGACAATACGCGCACGGATTATTACCGTTGCGCTTTAGGTTTGTTTAAGTAATCGAATTATTTTGTTTCAGCTTTTTAATGTTTGAAATCGGTTGAAATGAGTATCTACGCTTTAGCTGGCAAGCGTCCAGTTTGAGTTAAGGATTTGTGAGGTGGGAGAAAGGATTTAGGAATTAAGCCAGGGTGATTTTATAATTACCCGGATCTAATAGTCGTAAAGATGATGATATTGAAACATCAAGTAAACTATATGGGATTTAATAAAACTCTCATGAATTCATTGTGATTTATTCGAATCTTTTATTCAGCCAAAGGCCAGGCCGCTAATCCCTTTAATTCCTGCAGTACAAACATACTCTGCATCTCCAACTGCGCGATAAATAGCGCCGCTACAAAATGTGCGGAATTTATACTCCAGCGATCGCTTACTTTTGCATTCCCACTCAAGGTGAAATACTCAACATGGATTTCGACGCAAACACCCATCGCTGCACCATCTTGATTGATCAGCAACTGCCCGCCGGATTGGCAATGAACGCTGCCAGCATTATCGGCATTAGTTTTGGCAAATTACCAGGAAATTTGGTGGGGCCGAATCAGCAAAGCCAGGATGGCGTTGATTATCCCGGCGTCATCTACGCGCCGCTGGCGCAATCCTGCAAAACGTACGAAGAGTATGGCGAACGTATTGCTGACGCGCACAGCGATCAGATTGAGTTGGTGGCGATCGGTTTGATCGGTCCAAAGAAAAAAATTACCCGTTTAACCGGCAATTTGAAGCTGTATCGCTAAACATCCTCTTCGGCGGCGAACCACGCCGGCGGCTGCCCGACGTAGCGACTGAACGCCACGCTGAAGGCGCTGGCGGAGCGATAGCCGACGCGCTCTGCCACTTCGGCCACCGCCATGCTTTTACCGCGCAGCAGATTTTTCGCCAGCGCCATGCGCCACGTCAGCAAGTAGACCATCGGCGCCACGCCAACCGCTTCGCGGAAACGCACAAAGAAAGAGGAACGTGACAGCGCGGCGGCTTTCGCCAGTTCGGCCACCGTCCAGCTGTGCGCAGGGTTGGCATGGATGGCGCGGATTGCCGCCGCCAGCCGTTCGTCGGCTAAGCCGCTCATCACCCCAGGACACGCATTGCAGATTGGCATCGATCGCAGCGCCTCAATTAACAGCAGCTCCAGCAAGCGTTCCAGCACCACCTGACGCGCCGGTCGCTGCGCGCGGCATTCATCCATCACCAATTCCACCAGCGTGGTCAGGCGCGATTCGCCGCGCACCTGAATAAACTGCGGCAGCAGCGAGACAATCAATCCGGCATCGGGCGCGCCGAACTGGCAATAGCCAATCAGAGTTTGCACATCGGCGGGCTGCTGTTGGTCGCCAATCCAGTATTCGCCGGGCGCGAGCATCTGTGGCGCGGTTTCGGGCGCATCGTCGGCGGGCGGTTCGGCGCTGGTCATGCAAAATTCGCACGCCGCCGGGATCAACACAAAATCGCCCTGCTCCAGCGTGATGGGC
The DNA here is from genome assembly GCF_040255075.1 of Pantoea sp. BJ2. Classification (NCBI taxonomy): domain Bacteria; kingdom Pseudomonadati; phylum Pseudomonadota; class Gammaproteobacteria; order Enterobacterales; family Erwiniaceae; genus Pantoea; species Pantoea sp. BJ2. Next base: position 343,305 of record NZ_CP158293.1, on the reverse strand, counting down.
GGATGCCCTTTCATCTTCAGCTGGCTGCGACCTTCCAGCACCAGACAATAAAACGGCTGACCGGTTTCACTGCGATGCACACGCCAGCGGCCATTAGCACGCGCGCGTTTAGAAAACGCCGCTTGCGGCTGCAGCAGCGACACCATCTCCGCTAAAGGATCGATCATTTGGACTCCTGCGAATGAAAGCTGGACGTTGCGTTGTAGTGAGTCCAGTTGGTTGACTCTATAGTGATCGTCTACCCCAATGCAATGCAGGAGTGAAAGATGAAAACGATTTTAATCACCGGCTGTTCTTCCGGCTTTGGTCACGCCACCGCGCTCTATTTTCTGGAACGTGGCTGGAAAGTGATCGCCACCATGCGCACTCCGCGCGCCGATCTGTTCCCGGCCTCGGATAATCTGCGTCTGCTGCCATTGGACGTCAGCGATGCAGCCAGCATCAAAAATGCCATCGCCGCAGCGGGCGACATCGATGTGCTGGTGAATAACGCCGGGATTGGCGTGCTGGCATCACTGGAAGGCACGCCAATATCGACGGTGCGCGACGTGTTTGAGACTAACACGCTCGGCACCATCGCACTGACGCAGGCTGTGCTGCCGCAGTTCCGCGCGAAACAAGGCGGAACGGTGATCAACGTGACCTCGACGGTGACGCTGAAATCTCTGCCGCTGCTGGCGGTTTACACCGCAAGTAAAGCGGCGGTGAACGCCTTTACCGAATCGCTGGCTTTGGAGTTGCAGCCGTTCAACATCAACGTGCGGCTGGTGTTGCCGGGTTTGGCGCCCACCACCGATTTCGGCAAAAATGCCACGCCGCGCATGGAGAACACGCAACTTGAGCCGTATCAGCCGCTGTTAGATGGCGTGTTCAGCGCGATGCAGCAGCCGCAACCGACCACCAAAGCGCTGGATGTGGCCGAAGCGGTGTGGCGTGCGGCGACCGATCCGCATGCTCCGATGCGCATTCCAGCTGGTGAAGATGCGGTGGCGCTGGCGAACGAAGTGGGCTGATACACCTTGCCGGGCAGCGTAGTTTGCCTGACAACGCCAACATCGCTATGTTGTCACTCTCGCCTGCCACCTTTGAGGAATCGGAATGCACATCAGCCTGCTGGCACAACAGCCACAGTTTTTGGATGCGGTGACGCAAATGCTGCATCGCGAATGGTCGGATTTCCCCAACTGGCGCGATGCGGCAGTTATTGAGCAGCGTTTACAGGCGCGCAATGCCGCCGAGGCCAAAACGCTGACGCTGGTGGCCACCACAAGCGATGGCGAATTGATGGCGACCGCCAGCATTATCCATTACGAACTGCACGATATCGCCGAGCGCGAGTTTTGGCTCGGCGAAGTCATTACTGCCGCAGCACATCGTGGAAAAGGGTTGGCGAGTGGCCTGGTGACGCGCTTAATTACCGAAGCGCGTCAGCGTGGGATCACCGCGTTGTGGCTGTATACACCGGATCAACAAGCGCTTTATCGCCGCTTCGGCTGGCAGGATGTGGAGCAGCGCGAGATTGCTGATGAAGATGTTACGGTGATGGTTCTAAACATTATTTAAGGAGAAGCAGATGCTGATGCGTAAAAACTATCCGCAATTGGGTGAAGTCAAAGCGCCTTATGTGCACGCGGTAAAGCACAATGAAACTTTATATGTCTCTGGCTTGACCGCTTTCGGTACGCCAGCGCAGCAGGCTGATATCGCTACACAAGCAGAAACTATATTCCAGCAGTTGCATACCATCGCGGCTGAAGAAAAGAGTTCGCTGGAAAAGCTAATCAAGGTGACGATTTTTATCACCTCATTTGATGAGATCAACGTCTTACGCGGCGTGCTGTTTAAACATTATGGCGAACATCTGCCGGCGAGTTCGCTGGTACAAATTAGTCAACTTTTCTCGCCGGATTTAAAGATTGAGATCGAGGCGATTATCGCCCTGTAGCCAACGCCTGCAGCGCCGCCAATCCGTCGCGTGCCATCCATGTGCGCAGCGGCGCAAACAGCGGTTGCGGCAGATTGTCTGGTGCGAACCATTGCCAGCCGTGGCACTTTTCAGGCTCCATCAGTTGTGGTTCACCGATTGCGTCCTGCGCCACCATCAGTAGCGTAATGTAGTGCTTGTTGACCTCGGGAAACACATCGCTAACGAATGCGCCGTTTTGCAGTTCACCAAGCTGTAAGCCAGTTTCTTCCAGCACTTCACGACGCGCGCAGGCTTCCGGCGATTCGCCAAACTCCAGATGCCCGCCCGGCGCAGACCAGTCGCCCGCGCCGTGGCTGCCTTTGCGTTGCCCTAATAACAGTTTTCCATCGCGGAAAACTAAAACGCCGATTCCCACTTGTGGCGACATCGTTGCTCCTTGGTTTGCCAGGCCGTCATAAATAACGACCCTGCGTTAAAAATTGCCCCACGTTTTATCACATTCTGTGCCGTGCGTTTATCGCTGCGTTTTAAACCGCAGCGCCATCACCATTAGCAACATAATGCCTACGCTCATGATTATCCACGCACTATCGAGCGAGGCGGCGCGGTCACGCACGATGCCAGCGACCAGCGGCATCAACGCCGCCAGCAAATAACCGCCGCCCTGCACGAAGGATAGCAATGCGCCCGCTTCTTCCGGCGTGTGCGCGTGATCGAGCGTGACGATCAACGAGAGCGGGAACAGCGCGCCAATGCCTAATCCGAGCAGCAATGTAGGCAACCACGCCTGCGCCCCGCCAAGCCACAGCAGACTGATCAAGCCCAGCAGAATCAAAGTTAACACCACCAGCAACGGACGGCGACGATCGCGGAAGCGATGAATCAACGCCGACAGCACAAAACCCGCGGCAACTTCCGTCAGCGTGAGCGCGCCCAGCACATAGCCACTTTGTTCAGGTTGCCAGCCGTGCTGCATGTAAAATGGCGGCAGCCACGCCAGCACCAAGGTGTACGCGCCGGTGCCAATGCCAAAGAAGATCATCAACAGCCAGGCACGCGGTGAGCGAGCAGTGCGTGGAGCCTGGCTGCTTTGCATTGGCGTTACGCCGCGTGAAAACGTCAACCACAGCAACAGCGCGATGACTGCGGGGACAACAGGAATTGCCAGCGTTAACGCTAAACCTTGCGATTTCGCCAATGGTGCGGCGCTGGCGGCAGCAATCGCTGCGCCCGCCATAATCCCGGTGGTGAACAGCGCCATCAGCGTGCCTGCTTTCGCACCAAAGTGACGTTTGATCTGCGCTGGCATTAAGGCCTGAATCAATCCGATACCGCAACCCGCCACCAGCGCGCTGGTAATCAACGCTGTGGCAGATTGCTCGAACCCACGCGCGACGCTCGCCAGCGCCAGCAACAGCAATCCGGCAGCGATACCGCGTACTTCGCCGAGCCGGCGCAACAGCAGCGGCCCGGCCAGCGCCGCCAATCCCATCATGATGACCGGCAACGTGGTCAGCAGGCTAAGCTGCGTGGCGCTGAGCTGCGCGTCGCGCTGCAGCAGCGGAAACAGCGGCCCCATCGCCGCCATCATCGGCCGCAAATTCAGCGCGATAACAAAAACCAGTAAGGCAAACATCCCAACCGCAGGTAAAGTACGATTCACTTTGCATCTCCATGCTCATTAAAAGTATCTTAACGTTAAGATACTTTTCGCAGCAGCAACAGCCCATGCGCACAAAGCAACAAATGGGGATGAGATGGCGAATATTAATCACCGCACAATCCGTAGCGGCGCAATTTATTGCGCGATGAATCGCGCCGCTACGGATTGTGCAAACAGGCAACAACAGCATCTGGAGAAATCAATTTGACCGATCACGTCGATTTTGTAGTTGAACAGTGGGCCAGCGCGATGCCGGAGCTGGATGCATCGTCGATGGCGGTATTTGGTCGCATGCTGCGTATCATGAAACATCTGGCGAAAACGCGCGCTGAAGCGCTGGCACCGTTTGGATTTCGCGATGGCGAATTTGATGTGCTGGCGACGCTGCGGCGCGCGGGTGCGCCCTATCGCTTATCGCCGACCCAGCTGTATAAATCATTGCTGGTGACATCGGGCGCGATGACCAATCGCCTCAATCGGCTGGAAGACGTGGGGTCGATTGTGCGCGTTGCCGATCCCGACGATAAGCGCAGCATGCTGGTGGCGCTGACTGAAGAAGGATTAGCGAAGATCGAGCAAGCCCTGCTGGTACACACGCAAACGCAAAATAGCCTGCTGGAAACGCTGGATGCAGCGCAGCAAGCGCAGCTGAAAACCTTGCTGAGTCAATTGTTGGTGGCAACAGAAGCGGAAAGGTAAAAACGCTGTTGCTGATGTGTCAAATAATGAATTCATTCAGCGCATTTTCCATTAAAGTAACCGTCCCGCCAGGCCTTTTTACGGATTAAAAATGAGCAATAAATACGCCCCATCGCAGATTTTTCTTCACTGGTTGACCTTCCTGTTGGTCGTCACTGCGTATTGCACCATGGAATTTCGTGGACTGGCGACGCGCGGTTCGTGGCAAGGCTTTGCCATGATTATTGGTCACTTCAGCGCAGGAAGTTGTGTGCTGGTGATTATGCTGTCACGCATCCTGCTGCGTTTCCGCCATCGCAGCCCGGCGATTTTGCCCAAGCCGCCGCACTGGCAAACCGGTCTGGCGCATCTGATGCATCTGGCGATCTACGTGTTTTTCATTGTCTTGCCCACGCTGGGCATTTTGTCGCGCTTCTATATGGGCCGCACCTGGTGGATTTTTGGCATTCCGATGCCGGTGAGTGGCGATCCGGATCCGGATTTCGCCGACATGATTGCGGACTGGCATGAAACCCTCGCGCCTTACGGATACTGGCTGATCGGCATTCATGCCGTGGCCGCGCTGGCGCACCATTATCTGTTCAAAGACAATACGTTAATGCGCATGATGCCTGCGCGCCGCTCGCGCGCTAAAACGTCAGACTGAAGCTGTCATCCAGCAACGCCAGAATCTCGCTATCCGGCAAGCCGTTTTCCAGCGTGATGCTCAGCCAATGCTCTTTGTTCATGTGGTAAGCCGGATAAACGCCGGGCAACTGGCGCAGCGACCCAGTCAGTTCAGGTCGCACTTTGATGTTCATCACGTCAATTACCGGCCCATCCGGTAAACCGAGTTTGTGACTCTCCAGCGGGAACACCAGCGCAAACCATTTGCGGTGCCGCGGATGACGCAGCACTGCATACTCACTGTGCTTTTTCCACGGATAATCGGGTTCTACCTGATAGTGCTGATTGATGTAGTCGAACAGCTGCTGGCGTTGCATGCATCCTCCGTAGTGACGCGGGATAAGGGCCGCCGAAGATGGCGGCCCTGAGACTTTATAAAGCTGAAGCAAACGTTGCCAGTGTTCGATTAAAACGCGCAGGTTCTTCGATAAATGGCGCATGGCCAGAATCGGCAAACATCTGTGTCTGAATGCGCGAATTGATACGCTTTACTCTGGCGAGAGATGCAGCAGGATTCACCAATGCATCATGCTCACCGTAGATGAACAGCAGCGGCACACGCACATTTTTTACTCCTTTTTCTAATGCAATGGTCATGGTGGGCACCGCTCGTTGCATGGGCCACGCAGCCAGCGCGGCGTTGGCCAGCAGGCGTTCAAAGGTGGTGCGGTCAGGTTGCTGGTAAAAACACAGCTGCAGAAAAGCCCGCTCGCCATCCAGATGTGTTTTCAAATCACTTGCCGTCATTGCGCCATATACGTCATGCGCCGGAATCAACGTGGGATTGAGCTCTACCACGCCGTCGACGTAGATAGCGCCACTGATATTACCGTCACCATAGGCCGCCAGATAGTTGGTGATCACCGCCCCGCCCAATGACCATCCGACTAATAACGGCTTATTTGCATGGCTTTGATTAATTACTGCGCGGAGATCGTCGGCCCAGCGTTTCCCATCGCGGTAAGCTGATTCTTGTTCAGGCTTGTCGGATAAACCGTGACCACGCATATCGAATGTAATCAGCCGATAGCGTTGCTGTAACTGCGCATCACTGATCTGTTTTTCCCAGTTTAAGTGGCTGCCAAGCAAACCATGAATAAACACAATAGGTAAACCATCAGGATTACCTGATTCCTGCACTGCCAGCTTCACGCCATCTGGCGCGGTAATGGTGTACTGCTTCTCAGCGGCGAACAGCGTGGCAGAAAAGAGCATGAGAACGCCGCTAAACAGTGTGCGTTTAAACAGTAACAGCATAAAAATCTCCTTAAATGAATGATTCCCGGCTATCCTGAACCCTGACACTGATGTCAGAGTCAAGCTGCTTTATGGGGAGTCACTTATGCAGTTATCAATTGGAGAGCTGGCAAGAGAGACAGGCGTGAGCGTGCGCGCCATTCGTCATTACGATCGCCATCATCTGCTAACTTCAACACGTGCCTGCAATGGATACCGTTTTTTCCCGCCACAGGCGATAACCCAGGTGCGCCAGATTCAACGGCTCATCAATACCGGTTTCAGCATTGCCGAAATCTGCTCTTTTCCGGATTGTATGCGCATGATCGAAGGGGCAGCATTCTGCCCGGAAACTCAGGCTGTGCAATATAAGCGACTGGCGGATATTGAACGCCAAATTAGTGAACTCGAATCTCGTCGGGCATTGCTGATGGCCACGCTGGCTGAAGGCATCACCCGATGATGCGGTTTTATCAACAGTGCGGTCAGTAATGTTCTTTGCGGATAAATTTTTGCGCTAAATCAGCGCCCTTAAACCAGGGAAGTGAGTGATGTTCCATCTGATTTTCAGCATACCGAGCTGGTATGTGATCGCCCGATTTTTGTTCCCGTTAGCCATGCCCTTGCTGTTAAAAATCATCCTTTCTCTGCTGGTGTTGCTGGCTTCGCAATATCTGCTGGTGAGCCGTTTTACCTCTGGCAGCATGTTCTCGCCGGAAATGCCGCGCGCCATCGTCATCCTGTTCAACTGGGGTTTCAGCGCCGTTTTATTCCTCGCGCTGACGCAGTTTGTGATTGATGGAGTGGCGCTGGTTTCACTGTTGTTCCGCCATCCGTTCGAAATCGTGCCCGCGGTGCGTTATGTGGCGGCGGCGTTTACCTTGATTCTTGCCACGGTTGGCGTTTATCAGGCCATCCGCGTTCCGCCCATCAAAGATGTGACCATCGAGATCGACAACCTTCCGCGTGAATTCGAAGGCTATCAACTGTTGCAGTTAACGGACATGCACATCACCAAACTTTTTAATGAGAAATGGACGCGCGCCCTGGTGCAAAAAGCCATGACGCTGGACGTTGACTTGATTCTGGTTACCGGCGATGTGATTGACGGCACGCTGCAGAACCGTCGTGCGGACGTCGAACCGCTGCGCGGATTACACGCCCGCGATGGCGTTTTCGCCATCACCGGCAATCACGAATATTTCTTTGAGCAGGAGCGCTGGACCGCACATCTGGCGTCGCTAGGTCTGGAGCCGTTACTCAATCGCCATACGGTGATTAAACGCGATAACGCCGAGCTGGTGATCGCCGGCATGCCGGATACGTCAGCAGCACGACGTGGCGCAGTTGGCCCCGATTTGGAACTGGCGCTGGCCGGTGCGCCGGAAGACGCTCCGGTGATCTTGCTCGACCACCAGCCGCGCAACGCCCGGCAAAACGCACTGAAAAACATTGATCTACAGCTGTCTGGCCACACGCACGGCGGCCTGATTGTTGGCTTTGATCGCCTATTTGCCAAACCCAACGCGGGTTTCGTGTCGGGTTTGTATCAGGTCGACGGCATGCAACTCTACGTCAACAACGGCACCGCGCTGTGGCCTGGCATGGCGGTGCGTTTGGGCCGCCCCTCAGAGTTGACCCGCATTACGCTGCAGCGCAAACCGTAACGCACTTAAGATTGTGGGATTGCCCGCGAGGCATCCCACAATCTCATCATCTGTGCGATTCCGCGCTCAACTTCGTGGAGAGGAACTTCATCGCGCGCTAGCGTTGAGATCCCCAGCATAAAACTGTTGAAGCTGACCGCCAGCGAAAGCGTCTCCTCCTCATCCCGCAACTCACCGCTGCCGATCCCTCTTTCAACGCAATGCTTTATCCCTTCACGGGTGCGGATGCGCGATGCTTCAAGCGGTTTAAGCACGTGGCGATTTTCCTCAGAACAGGAAGACATCACGCTTAGCGCAACCATGCATCCACGCGGATGCGCAGGATCGTACTGCATTCTGGCGGAGTTGAGCAGCGAGGTTTCCAGCGCCTGGCGAGCGGGCACGCGGGTATCCCACAAAGCTTCCGTGACCTGAGCATGGGTTTGCAAATAACAGTTCACGGCTTCAGCAAAGAGTGCCTCTTTCGATCCAAACGCGGCGTAGAAGCTTGGCGCGGTGATGCCTTTGCCTATCGAGGCTTTGAGCTGCGCCAGCGAGGTTGATTCATAGCCGTTTTCCCAAAAAAGGTGCATCGCTTTGATCACCGCTTCATCCCGGTCAAATTGTCTTGGTCTGCCTGTTCTCATCATCACATCCTCCGCCATTTATACTAATCGATACAGAATTCATTGACAACGCACAGCTCGCCTCCGCAATATAAATACCGATCGATACATATATCCATGGCGCTTCGCGGCGCTGTTGCAAATCAAGAGCAGGCTAAATAATGAATTCAACGTTTAAGCACGAAGAAGCCCAACGGCTGCCAATCCTGGCGCTTTTGGCGCTCGCAATGGCAGGTTTTATCTGCATCCTGACTGAAACCATACCCGCCGGATTGCTGCCACAAATCAGTCAGGGGCTTAATATTTCCCCCTCGCTGGCCGGTCAATGGGTTACCGCCTATGCAGCCGGTTCGCTACTGGCCGCGATTCCGCTCACATTGCTGACCCGAAGCTGGTCGCGCCGGGTTGTGCTGCTGAGCACCGTGTGTGGATTTCTGCTATTTAACACTCTTACCGCCGTCTCTTCTGACGTTGTCATCATCTTAATAGCGCGATTTTTTGCTGGTGCGTCAGCCGGTTTGGCGTGGAGTCTGATTGCGGGCTATGCGCGAAGAATGGTGGTTCCATCGCTGCAGGGACGCGCATTGGCGCTCGCCATGGTGGGCACGCCCATCGCTCTTTCACTCGGTGTTCCGGCAGGCACATGGATGGGTTCGTTGCTGGGATGGCGTCTGACTTTTGCCGCCATGTCGGGTCTCTCTCTCATTCTTATCGGCTGGATTTTGCTGGCCGTGCCGAACTATCCCGGCCAATCTGCTACGCAAAAAATGCCGCTCGGCGCAGTGTTACGCCTCCCCGGCGTAGGTGCCGTGCTGGGTGTGGTGCTGACCTGGATGCTGGCGCATAACATTCTCTATACCTACATTGCACCGTTCCTTGCTTCAGCCGGTCTGGCGCATCGCGTGGATGTGGTGCTGCTGATCTTTGGTATGGCGGCATTGGGGGGAATATTCATTACCGGCAAGATCATTGATACGCATCTGCGCAAAGCGGTGCTGCTGTCACTCTCCATCTTTGCTGCGGTGTCGGTGATTTTTGGTCTGAGTACGCCAACACCCGCCGTGATCTATGCGGGCATAGCCGTTTGGGGACTCACCTTCGGCGGTGCCGCGACGCTGCTGCAAACGGCTCTGGCAGATGCCGCCGGTGAATATGCCGATGTCGCGCTCTCCATGAATGTCGTCACCTGGAACAGCGCTATCGCCCTCGGCGGTTTGACCGGCGGAATGTTGCTGGAACATGTCGGCTCCCAATCTTTTCCGTGGGCGATTCTGCTATTGCTGTTGGTCGCGTTGGGAATTGCGCTGCGTGCTAAGCAGGGTTTCCCGGCTGAGAACAGCCGGGAAACCGGCATTACACCGGTGGCTTAGCGTAAACATACATTGCACATGCTGTAGCGGCGCGATTTATCGCGCAAATAATTGCGCCGCTACGATTCGTGAACTCGGTAATTTACGCTTTCGCAAACGCCAACAAATCAGGATTAATCTGCTCAGGATGCGTCGCGAACATACCGTGCGACAAGCCTGGGTAGGTTTTCAGCGTGCCCTGTTTCAGCAGCTTAATCGCCTTATGCGCCGAATCATTAATCGGCACCACCTGATCGTCTTCCCCGTGCAGCACCAATACCGGCACCGTGATCGCTTTTAAATCTTCGGTAAAATCGGTTTCCGAGAACGCAGCGATACAGTCGTACTGCGCCTTAGCGCCGCCCGCCATGCCCTGACGCCACCAGTTATCGATCAAACCCTGGCTCACTTTCGCACCCGGACGGTTAAAGCCGTAGAACGGCCCCGCTGGCACATCGATAAAGAACTGCGCGCGGTTAGCGGCTAGCGCCGAGCGGAAACCGTCAAACACCTCTTTTGGCAAACCTTCAGGATTGGCGGCGGTTTGCAACATGATTGGTGGCACGGCGCCCATCAACACTGCTTTCGCCACGCGACCTTTTTCGGCATGCGCCACATAACGCGCCACTTCGCCGCCACCGGTAGAGTGACCGATATGGATGGCGTTGCGCAGGTCAAGCGCTTTGGCCAGTTCTGCCACGTCAGCGGCGTAAGTGGTCATATCGTTGCCGCTAGCGGTTTGGTCGGAACGTCCGTGGCCGCGACGGTCGTGGGCGATAACGCGATAACCTTGTGCCAGGAAGAACAACATTTGGTTATCCCAGTCATCGGCGCTTAACGGCCAGCCGTGGTGAAACACTACCGGTTGGGCGTTTTTTGGGCCCCAGTCTTTGTAAAAGATTTTGGTGCCGTCTTGGGTGGTGATGATGCCGTTGCTCATGAGTAAGTCCTCTGTATGTGATTGTCTGCGTTCGATGGGCTTATTGTTATGGAAAGCGGCAGCGGCTAATATTGTCAAATATGACACATTAAGGGCCGTAACTGACAAATGATTAAAACTGACGAAAGCAGCGTTGTCGCGGAGATTGGCTTGGTGATCTATCCCGATTGCCAACTCGCGGCGATATATGGCTTAACCGATATGTTCAGGATTGCTGCGGAATGGGCCGAGAATATATCGGGTGAAGAGCGCAAGCGGACGATTCGTGTCTCACATTGGCAGATTGATGCGCACAGCGATCACATGGTTTGCGTCTGGGATAGCCATCCCGATACAGCACATCGCCTGAGCCACGTGATTGCGCCGCCAAGTCTGGTGGTGCCAGCGAAAATGGTGCCAATGAAGGTGCCCGCCGACTGGATGAGTGAGCTTTATGACGCAGGCGTAACGCTATGTTCGGTGTGCGCCGGTGCCTTTGTGCTGGCCGAAACCGGACTGATCGATCACCGTCGCGCCACCACGCACTGGGCCTTTGCGCAGACGCTGTCGGAGCGTTTTCCTGCGGTAGACGTCGCGGTGGAAAATATGGTGATTGACGATGGTGACATTATTACCGCCGGTGGGATTTTGGCGTGGACGGATTTGGGTTTAACGCTGATCGAAAAAGTGCTCGGCACCGGCACCATGCTGGCGACCTCACGCTTTTTATTGATCGACCCGCCGCGACGCGAGCAAAGCACCTATTCGGCATTTATCCCCAATTTCGATCACGGTGATAGCCAGATTCTGCGCGCGCAGCATCATCTTCATGCCCATGTTGCCGAGCAGCACAGCATTGAGAGCATGTCGGCGCTGGCAAGCATGACGCCACGTACTTTTCTGCGCCATTTCCAGAAAGCGACCGGCCTGCGGCCAACGGATTATTTGCAGCAGGTACGCATTATGAAAGCGCGCGACGCGCTGGAGCTGAGTAATCGTTCGGTCGATCAGATCGCCTGGGAGATCGGCTACAGCGACCCTTCCGCTTTCCGCAAAATTTTCCGCAAACTCACCGGCGTCACGCCCGGCCAGTATCGGCAGCGGTTTGGTACCCGGCAACATAATTAACGCCCATCACAGCAGGAAAATTGCCGTTTTCCTGCCATGATTACGTTCGTCCCGTTCCGATTACTTGCTAAGGATTCCTATGCCACTGCGTTCGCTTCAGGCTCTGTGTCTGGTTAACTTTTTTATGGCTGACGTACGAGATGGTCTTGGGCCTTTTCTCGGCATATTTCTGACAGAACGCCACTGGAATGCAGGAGATATTGGCTGGGTGATGACCGCCGGTGGCCTTGCAGGTCTGGTTGCCACCCTGCCGGCGGGTTTAGCCACAGACGCTACTCGCCATAAACGATCGTTGCTGCTCATCGGTTCACTCCTGATCACCCTATCCACCTTGCTGCTGTGGTATTTCCATCAGGGATGGATCGTGGTTTTATCGCAGATTGTGACTGGCCTTTCCGCCGCGCTCATCGCGCCGATGTTGACGGGTATTACCCTTGGCCTGGCCGGTCCGCAAGGATTCAGCCATCAAATGGGGAGAAATGAAGCCTTCAACCACGGCGGAAATATGACAGCCGCCATTATTGCGGGTGCTTCAGTGTGGTTGTGGGGCACGGGTGCGGTGTTTGTACTCATGACGACGATGGCGCTGTGCGCAGGTGCAGCCGTGCTGGCTATTCGCCATAACGACATCGATAACCTTGCCGCGCGCGGGCTTTCTGGCAGCGAATCGGCCAGCAACGTCCCGCGTCTTTATCAGATTGCCCGTAATCCTGCCGTCATTATCACAGGAGTTACGCTGTTACTCTTTCATCTTGGCAATGCCGCGCTATTACCTATGCTGAGCCTGCGGGTGGCGGCAGCGCACAATGCAGCCATCAGCCCCGGACTTTATGCTGCCGCCACGGTGGTTATTTCACAATGTGTGATGATTCCCATGGCGCTGTATGCTGCACGTCACGCACCGCGTTTTGGCTATCCCGTGCTGATCACGGCGGCGCTGCTGGTGCTGCCGTTACGTGCGTTGATTGCCTCCGCTTTTGACGGCGCTTATTTCATGATTCCGGTACAGATTCTGGATGGCGTAGCGGCGGGTCTGCTGGGCGTGGCGGTGCCGGGTTATATCGTGAAGGTGCTTGAGGGCAGCGGACATACCAATGCGGGTCAGGGTTTTATCATGCTCATGCAGGGCGTCGGCGCGGCAATGAGTCCCGCGCTGGCGGGAAACATTGCCGCAGCCTATTCCTATCGCAGTGCGTTTGCCGTGCTGGGCGCAATCGCCCTGGCGGCGCTGATCACCTGGTGGATAGGCAGCCGTTATTCAGAGAAAAACGGCGTGCCACGCTCAGCGCGTTCTTAGCTAAGGCTCAATTAACTCAGCTGGAAACGCCCAACGGTGTTCGCCAGCTGCGAGGCCTGATCTTCCAGCGAACTGGCGGCGGCAGACATCTCCTGCACCAGCGCGGCGTTCTGCTGCGTGGTGCTGTCCATCTCGTTCACCGCGATGGTCACCTGACTGATGCCGCGCGCCTGCTCATCGGAAGCGATCACAATTTCACCGATAATGGTGCGCACCGAATTCACCGCCTGCGTCATCTCCTGCATGGTCTTGCCCGCATCCTGCACCAGCTGCACGCCGCTGCCGACGCGCTGCGTGGATTCTTCAATTAGCGCGCCGATATCTTTCACCGCATTGGCGCTGCGTTGGGCCAGATTACGGACTTCCGACGCCACCACGGCAAAGCCGCGTCCTTGTTCTCCGGCACGCGCCGCTTCTACTGCGGCGTTCAGCGCCAGAATATTGGTCTGGAAGGCGATGCTATTGATGATGGCGGTGATGTCACCAATTTTCTTCGCGCTGTCGTCAATTTGCGCCATGGTTTGCACCACTTCGCCCACCAGCGTTTCACCACGGCTGGCAATGTGCGTGGCGTTGTCAGTGAGCGTTGTCGCCTGATGCGCGTTGGTAGCGTTGTGTTTCACCGTGGCAGTGATCTGCTCCATGCTGGCGGCGGTTTGCTCTAGGGCGGCAGCTTGCTGCTCGGTACGCGAGGCGAGATTAAGGTTGCCGCTGGCGATTTCACCCGCGCCCTGACGCACCGACGAACTGGCATCCTGAATCTGTCCCACGATATCGCGCAGCTGGTTTTGCATGGTATGCAGCGCATAGAACAAGCTGCTGTTATCGCGCCCTTTCAACGTGATGACGTTATCGAGTTTGCCATCGGCGACGGCCAGCGCGATGGTCGCGGCTTCCAGCGGTTCGCCACCAATCGGCTTCAGCACTTTGCGGCTGAACAGCATGCCAAGCAGCGTACACACCACCAGAATGCTGATGATCATCAGGATCACTGCGTTAATCAGTTGACGATGCGCCGCCGCCATCACCTGGCTGACCGGCGCAACCACGCCGAGATACCATTTCTGATCGCTGTTACCAATCACCACCGGCTGCCAGGTTACCAGCGCATCTTCACCCAGCAACGCATCATGATGTTCCATCACGCTGCTGCTGAAGTTATGGGTATCACCTTTCCACGGCTTGCTGGTCTGGCTTTTATCCGGATAGGAAACCACATTACCCGCGCTGGAGAGCAACATCGCATAGCCGCTGCCTTCCCACGGTTTGATTTTGTTGACCTTTTCCTGCAGCGACGCCAGCGAAATATCGGACGTCACCACGCCCCACAGTTTGCCCTGACTCACAATCGGCGCCGCTACCGAAGTCAGCAGCGTCGGCACGCCGTTGTAGGCGTAGCTGTAAGGTTCAATCAGCATATCTTTCTGACTTTTTTGCGGCAGCAGATAGTAATCGCCCTGACCTGGCGTGAAGATCGAGGTCAGCGGATGCAGGTTAAAATTGCCGGTTTGATCGCGATCGACGAAGAAGGCGTAGCGACCTTTCGGTGCCGCATTGGCTTGGGTGGCGAACTCCGCGTCACGTCCGTCGAAGGCATTCTCTTCGAAGATCACTGAGATCGACAGGTAATCGGGATTATCGCGCAGCGCCGATTCCATCAGCTTATCAGCAACTTTACGGTCCTGAATGCCCGCCGCTGGCAATGCGATCAAGCTGTGGCCGAGGTTATGCGCCACATCGCGCGCGTAGCTAAGTTCATGCTGAATTTGCAGCGCCTGGCTTTGTGCAATCTGCTGTAGATAGCTTTCGGCCAGCGACTTTTGTTCGTTACTGGATTGCCAGCTCAGCACGCCGATGGTTACAGCAAAGCCGAGTGTGATGGTTAAGGCGCCCGTCAGCAGCATCTGCGTGCGGGTGCTCATTGTTTTCTTAGGTGATGCGTGTTTGGCCATTATGGCGCTCCTGGAGTTGACACTTTTCGGTATTCAGAACCACTCCCTGTGCGCGTACATCCCTTTGAACACTCTATCGGCGCGCGGCGGTAGAACTTGATGGCAAGGTACCAAACTCCGGTGGATTGCCATTGATGGTCACCGACATTAGCTCAGCGCCAGATGCCTGCAAGCTCAGCTGGTCAATGAGCCGATTACAGACTATTATTCAGCTCACCATGTGAGCCGAATAGCCGTTCTATTCAGCTCATGCGATTCAGGAGTGACTTTATGATGTGGATTTGGCAGCAGCCCGATTGGCCGCAGTTTCGCTGGCAGGAAGAGAAATTACTGCCGCGCCTGCGCCAGCTGCAGCAGCAGCGCGGCGTCTTGCTGGGCCGCGCCAGCGTGCAAGATAACAGCGATCAACAAACGCTGGATACGTTGCTCAGCAATATCCTCTCTTCCTCAGCGATTGAAGATGAGCGCGTCAACGCGCAGTCGGTACGATCGTCCCTTGCCCGCCGTTTAGGCGTTTCGCTCGATCAGCCTTACCCGGTTTCCGAACGTTCCGAAGGTTTGGCAACCATGATGATGGATGCCATCACGCAACGCGATCAGGAACTCACGTTGGCGCGTTTATGTCAGTGGCATCGCTGGTTATTCCCCGCAAGCGAATGGACCATTAAGCGACTAAATGTTGGCACGTTGCGCGGCGATGAACCGATGCAGGTCGTTTCGGGGCGTATCGATCGGCCAACGGTACATTTCGAAGCGCCGCCGCGCGCCGGGCTGGAGGTACAGCTTGAAGAATTTATCGCGTGGTTTAATCACAGCCGCGCGGATCCGCTGCTCGACCCGCTGTTGCGCGCCGCGCTGTGCCATCTGTGGTTCGTTACGCTGCACCCGTTTGATGACGGTAATGGACGCATCACCCGCGCCCTGACCGATTTGGCGCTGGCGCAGGCGGATAGCCAAAGCATTCGTTTGTATGCCATGTCCGCATCGATTCTGGCGCAACGTGCCGATTATTACCGCATCCTGCAGCAGACGCAGCGCGGTGCGCTGGACGTCACAGATTGGCTGCTGTGGTTTTGTGATGTGCTGAATGACAGCCTTGAGCGCGCGCTGGAAACCGTTACGCGCACGCAAAACAAAGCGCGCTTCTGGTTAATGCACAATGCTGCTGAGCTAAGTGCGGAGCAAACCCGCGTGCTGAATCGCTTACTGGATGGCGGTGAACAGGGATTTAACGCAGGCATAAGCGCCGGCCAGTATCAGAAGGTGGCGAAAGTGAGTAAAGCCACGGCGACGCGACATCTGACAGAACTGCTGGCGAAAGGTTGTCTGGAGAAATTACCCGGCGGCGGGCGCAGCACGCGCTACCAGATTAAGCGTTGATGGGTAACCAGGTGCGCATCAATGCGCACCTGACAAAACGGCTTACGCCGCTTTAACCGCGCGGACTTTCTTTTCCGGCGCTACCGCTCCCGCTTCGCTCTCGGTTTCCGCAGCGGCTTCAGGCGCTTGCGCAACCTCTTCTGCCTTTACAATATCCGGCAGCTTGCTGGTGCGCAGGATATGCTGCACCGCGTCTTTCTGTTCAGCCAACAGCAGACCCAATGCTTCGGCCTGCGCTTCACCCAAATCTGGCTGATGTTGCTGTAGCCAATCGGTAAAGGCGTCTGCCATATCGAGCATTTTGTCCCAGGCATCCGCGTCTTTTTTATTGGCAAACGTCATCTTTTCTTCACCCTTTCTGACTACAACATATTTGGTTTCGACTGCCATGATGCACCTCGATTAACTGTATTTATATACAGTATATTCTGATCAAACTTTTCCAGGCAATGACTTTCTGCTGTTAAGCCAGTAATTCTTCCAGGAATAGCGCCAACGCTTTGCGCGGATCGTCCTCTTCCGAGACGATCATCTCAATGCCCCACTGCCCTAATACCTCTTTTGCCACCGGGTTATTGCGGTTGGTGAACAGGTACGATTTAGGACGCGCGGTGGCCAAGCCGGTTCGGCCCCACATTTTTGTCAGGCGGTAGAATAACAGACGAATATTGAAATCGCTGATGCTGTAGCCCACAAACAATACCGAGTTGCCCATGACGTCGTGCGTGAGTTTGATATCCAGCGGCGAATCAAAATAGAGGCGTTCAAAGTAGCTGCTTTCATCCAGCACAATTGACGTATCGTCGTCGAAATCACCATGCAGTTTGATGATGTGGCGCTTATCTTCAGTCAACGACACCAAATCTGCCGCGTTCGCTACTTTACTGTAAGGCACGTTGTGCGCCTCATGCGCCATTTCAAGCCAGCGATCGTAATTGGTGGTGTAGATGCGTGAGAAATTGCCTTGGGTGATCATGGTATGGATTTCAGAACTGCGCACGTCAATATCCGGGCGATGCCATTCGCGATCCATCCAGCTGCGCAGCGGTCCCAGGGAGCCTTTACGCTGCTTGTAATACTCCGCCAGCGACAGATGCGTGCCGTAGGTATTGAAGATTTTTGGGTCGTAGCCCAGCTCTTTAGCCAGGTGCGCAATCAGCTCATGCCATTCCGGCAGGCCAAGATTGCGTGAAATGCCTGCACCGGCGAACAGGATCAGTTTACCGGTGTCATAGGCGCGTTTTAGCTCGGGTTTCATGCCAATCCCCGCGATGTTTTCAAAAAGGTTGCGAAGCGATCCAGCGCCAGGCGACGCATCGAAATCTCATTTTTCAGCTCGCCCATTTCGGCGAAAGTTTGCGTGTGCCCTTCCGGGATAAACACGCAGTCCCATTGAAATTCGCGTGGACCAGCAGGCTCGGTGGCGATGGTGCCGCGCAGTTCGCCTTCGAACTGATACATTTTTTGCCCATCGCAATAGCCAAGCACGGTTTTTGCCGTGACGCAGGCGCTATCTAAACCGTTCACCAGTTTGGTGAAGCGCTCGGCATTCAGGCGGCTCCAGAAGATGCGCGTCAATCCGGCCGGTAAGCCGTTCAGGCCATCCAGATAGAGCCCGGTGTGTTCGACAAACAGTGGACGACCAATAATAGAGAACGCTTTGGTGAGCTTGTCGCGCACCAGTTCAACCTCATTTTCAGTCTGAATCTCTTCAATACGGCGTGCGATGGGCAGCACTTCGACACCGACCGGCTCAAGGATGGTACGCACCTCGGCCAGCTTTAGTTCATTGGCAGACAGGAATCGTATTTTCATTGCAATCAGTATGTTGAAGGTGAGTTTAAGCTCTGTAAAAGCCTTTCCGTTGGTCGTTGATTCTAGCGCGCCTACCGGGCACTGGGTAGGAACAATCTCTGATAGGAGAAAACAAAATTATGACTTTATCGATGCAAGAATCTAGAATAATTATGCGATTCAATTTAATAAATATGACAGTAAAAATGAGAACCTCAGATGATTTCTTATTTTAGCTCCAGATATTCCATGCTAAAAGATTTACCCTTCATTTTGCAGGGTGATAACCCAGAAAAAAAATTGCGCTTAACTCTGCTCATTGCTGGATTTTCCAGCATCCTGGCGGGTTTTTATATGGTAGCGACGAATTTCATTAAGGGAGAAAATGGTGTTTCCGCCTTATATTGCCTGAGCACCGCGATGGGATTTTATATTGTCATTGCGGCATTCCGTGACAAGCTGAACAAACATCTCTACATCATCGTGCATGCTTTGTTACTGATCATAATGCTGTTGTTTCTGCTGGATAATGACCACAGAGTAGAAAAACACTCAGAGTACAATTATCTGGTGGCGTTAACCGTCGGCTCAGCATTGGTATTACGCCAGCAAACACCTTACTTAAGTAAAATATTCCCGTTAATCTGCCTGGTGGTTTATCTGTTTTTTATCTCGACCGGATTAACCTGGCAACATAGCGCGTTTCAGCTCAATATTCCGCATGAATCCGGCTTTTATATCGTCAATTGTGCAGTGCCAATGATCGCGCTGTTGTTGACGGCATTCACGCTGCGCGGCAACTACTCCGAAACCGATTTGATCAAACGCGAACTTTCACAAGCCATCGAAAAGAATCAGCTGGAGCTCTATTACCAGCCACAAGTCGACAGCAATAAAAAGCTGATTGGATTTGAAGCCCTGCTGCGCTGGAAGCATCCTGTTAAAGGCTTTATCTCACCCGAAGTGTTTATTCCAGTGGCCGAAAAAAGTGGCTTGATTATCGACATTGGCAAGTGGGTGATGGAACACACCTTACAGCAAATCGCCGAATGGGATCGCGGTCAGCACCTTAGTGATTTGGTGTTTTCTGTTAACATCAGTCCGCTGCAGTTAATACACCGCGATTTCACCCAGGATACCTTGTTATCGCTGTCACATTATAAAATCCGCCCCGAACGCCTCAAGTTTGAAATTACTGAAACCACCTTTGTCTACGACCAGAAGCGTATTGGCGACGTAATCAGCCATTTTAGCCAATTAGGTGTTAAATGGGCGATTGATGACTTTGGCGTCGGCTATTCATCGCTTAAATCGATCAGTGATTTTGCCATTGATGATATTAAGATTGATAAATCATTAATCATGCAGATTTTTAAAAATGAGTCATCGGCGATTGTGGTGCAGAAAACCATCGAGTTATCGCGTGAAATGGGTCTGAATGTGCTGGCTGAAGGCATCGAGAGTGAGGAGTATTTCACCTACCTGCGCGATAAAGGCTGTCATCTGTTTCAGGGCTACCATTTCGCCCGCCCGCTGCCGCCCGCAGATGCGCAGGTATGGATCAAAAAAGCCAAAATATAATCTGCTGTTTTGCCGGGTCGCCATTTATGGCGACCGGCACACGGCATCTTAACTAAAACAGCAGTTTCGCAAGTGAAAGACCCGCTCCTAAGGTTACAAATTGGGTAGTCACCATCCATTTGGTTTGTGTAATCATTGCTTTATATAAATCGACCTTTATCGCCGCAACATCCTCCCTGGTAGCGTAATTAGACTTGATCACCGCTACATCCGCTTTCACGGCAGCCACATCCTCTTTAGTCGCATAATTTGACTTGATTACCGCCACATCCGCTTTGACCGCTTCGACATCCTGTTTCGTGGCATAGTTTGACTTAATCACCGCTACGTCAGAAACCAATACGGTAACATTGTCTTCCAGACTTTTAACACGCTCTTGCATTCCTTTACCTCCGCTCGGTGGTTGTCCGCCTTGTTTGCATTTACGTTGACGGCACGCATAATTGATAACACTTTTATTTAACGGTTCAGCTAACATTATTTCACCCCAATCGTTTCCATTTTTGATTGGGTAATGCAGGTTGACGGTAGGCCATATAATCAAACTCCCTTTTGCAAGGGTAAACGTTAAGCACCGCACTCGCCCAAAACCCTGAACATCTTAACACCGGTTTTTTTCACAAACATTAGTGGTTTGAATAAGAAAATAAAAATAACTGTCAAAAAAACAAAGAAGATAATCAATCAACTGAGCAAGTAACAATCTACCGACAATTTAATGTGAGCCGACCTAAAACCCAATGAAATAAAAAAAAGCTCACAACTTTCACATCGTGAGCTTTCTCGCAAAATTAAGCAGAACAGAAAATTACTGGTAAACAATCCCCGGCGGATTTACCTGCGAGGTTTCCACCGCCTCTTCCTGTTCGCCCCAGCGTGCCAATACTTGTTTGTACTTGCCGCTGGCAATTGCGCCATTGATCGCCTGCTGCAGTGCCACATCCAATCCATTACCTTTTTTAGTGGTCACCGCTACCCAAGCGCGGAACGGGCCGTGACCGACGATTTTGGTCTGCCCGCGCGAAGCGACTTTCCATGCTGCCAATGATTGAGGGCCAAACGTTGCATCCGCACGTCCCGAAAGCAGCGCCAGCGTGGCCGCCGCATCATCGTTGAGATAGATCGGCTGCACCGGCGCTAAGCCCTGCGCGCGGTTCTTCTCATCCCAGCTGAGTAAAATCCGCTCCTGATTGGTGCCCGAACCCACAATGATGCGCTTACCCGCCACATCTTCGCGGCCCTTAATCGCGGTTATCGCGCTGTTGGTTTTCACCGCAAAGGCGTGATTATCCGCGCGATAAGTGGCGAAATCGAACTTCTTTTTGCGCTCTTCGGTGACGGCAATATTGAACATCGCCACGTCATACCGTCCAGCGGTAATACCCAGCGGCCAATCTTCCCAGGCGGCTGGCACCAGCTTCAGCTTTAAACCCAAACTGTCCGCCAGCAGACGCGCAATATCCGGATCGCTGCCGATTAGCGTTTTATTATCCGACGCCCATAAACCGATCGGCGGCGAGTTCATCGCCGTGGTGGCGACGGTCAAATAACCCGGATTCACAAAGTGAAAACCCGCCGGAATCTTCGCGATAGCCTGGGGATTCGCGGCTATATTGATCGGCGTTTCGTTGTTTTTGGCATCCAGCGTTTCTGCTGCGATGGCTGGCGCGCCTGACATCACTGTCAACAACGCCGCAATAATCACTCTTTCCATTAAAGTACCCGCGCCAGAAAACGTTTGGTGCGCTCGTGGCGCGGCTGATTCAGTACCTGATTACTGCTGCCCTGCTCAACAATGCGTCCATCGACCATAAACACCACGTTGTCCGCCACTTCACGCGCAAAACCGACTTCGTGCGTGACAATCACCAGCGTGGTGCCGGAACGCGCCAGCTTTTTGATCACATCCAGCACTTCACCCACCAACTCGGGATCGAGCGCTGACGTCGGTTCATCAAACAGCATCACGCGCGGATTGAGCATCAAGGCACGCGCAATCGCGATACGCTGCTGCTGGCCGCCCGACAAATGGCGCGGCCAGGCATCGGCTTTGTGACGCAGGCCAACCACATCCAGCAATTCACCCGCACGATCAATCGCTTCACGGCGTGACAGTTGACGATGCGCAATCGGCGCTTCAATTAGATTCTCCAGCACTGTCAGATGCGGGAACAGATTGAAGTTCTGGAACACGTAGCCAACGTTGATGCGCTGACGCAGAATTGCCTGCTCTTTCAGCTCATACAGCTTGTCGCCGCGACGCTGATAACCGATGTAATCACCATCGATCTGGATATAGCCTTCATCAACGCGCTCCAGATGGTTAATGGTGCGCAGCAGCGTCGATTTGCCCGAGCCAGACGGCCCGAGAATCACCGTCACCGATCCCGGTTCCAGCTCCAGTGACACATCATCCAGCGCTTTCAGTTTGCCGAACGACTTGCTCACGCCGGTAATGCTAATGGCGCCAGCGGTATGCAGATTGCGGTAATCAATGGCTTCGGACATGGGAAAGCTCCTCGGTTGCAGGTTTGGCGCTGCGGTTACGCCATTGACGCCAGCGCGACGGCTGCGGTTCACGGGTGACACTGCGCGCCAGCCAGCGCTCAACGCTGTGCTGCAGCAGTGACAAAACGGTGGTGATAATCAGATACCAGGCCGCGCCGACCATCAGCAGCGGAATCACCTGCTGCGTGCGGTTGTAGATCATCTGAATGGTGTAAAACAGTTCCGGCATCGCCAGCACGTAAACCATCGAGGTGCCTTTGGCGAGGCTAATGATTTCATTAAAAGTGGTAGGAATAATCGCGCGCAGCGCCTGGGGCAGAATGATGCGGAAGGTACGGCGCGTGGAGGATAATCCCAGCGCCGAAGCCGCTTCAAACTGGCCGTGATCGACACCCAAAAAGCCGCCGCGAATGATCTCAGCACTATAAGCGCTCTGCACCAGCGTCAAACCAATCACCGCCGCCGGGAACTGGCCGAGCACGTTGATGGTCTGGAAATGGCCCCACGACAGCGCGGTAAACGGAATGCCGAGCGACAACGTGTCGTACAGATAGGAGAAGTTGTAGAGGATGATCAGCACCACGATCAGCGGCAGCGAGCGGAACAGCCAGATATAGCCAAACGCCAGCGTACTCAGCAGCCAGGATGACGAGAGACGCGCCAGCGCCAGCAAACCGCCAAAAATCAGGCTGAGTATGGTGCCAAACAGCGTCAGCAGCAGCGTTTGCCCCAAACCGCTGAGGATAACCGGATCAAAAAACCATTTGGCGAACACGCCCCATTCCCAGCGCGGATTGAACGCAACCGAATCAATCACGCTGGCCAGAATAAACAACGCGACAATCGCGCCGACGGTACGTGCCGGATATCGCGCCGGCACCACGGTTAAACGTTGTGGTTCATTACGCATTACAACTCCTTAGCTGGCCTGCGCCACGCTATGTACATCAATCACTTTCAGGAACCGCAAGCGTCCATCGTGTGGCGGCTGGCTGTAGACTTCCATATCCTCCACCAGCGCAAACTGCGGCTGATAACCGTGGCCGATATACAACTTCACCGCTTCTGGCTGGCGGAAACCGGTGGTGAGAAACACGCGCTGATAGCCCGCACGCAGCGCACGGCGCTCCAGTTCCTGCAGGATCAGCAGCGCCAAGCCCTGACGACGCAGATCGCTGCGCGTCCAGATGCGTTTAAACTCAGCGGTCACCTCGTCGTAGGGTTTATACGCGCCCATCGCGATGATCTCGCCGTCACGCTCCAGCACGATAAACAGCCCGCGCGGCGGCAAATACCATTCGGTCAGCTCCACTTCTTTTTGGCTGGTGAAGAACGCGCCGTAGCGCGCGGTATATTCACCAAACAGTCCGGTCAAAATCGGTTGCAGCTCAGGCGCTTCCGGTGATACTTCGCGGAACAGTTGCTCGCTCATGCGGCCTCCTTAATCGCCCAATCCGGCCGGATTGATCTCTGAACTGTCGATACGCTCAACGCCCTCACCCCAGCGCTTCAGCACCTTGTCGTAATCACCGTTCTTGATCACGCCATTCAGCGCGGTGTTGATCGGCTGCACTAAACCGCCATCTTTCTTCACCGTCACCGCGATGTGCGCCGCTTTCGGCCAGCCGCCATCGACGCTGCCAACCAAACGCGTCTGCTTAGTCAGCGCCGCTTTCCAGGCGCCAATCACGTTCGGACCAAAGTAGGCATCGGCGCGACCTGACTGCAGCGCCAGCGTTTGGGCCGCATCGTCTTTGGTATACACCGGCGTAAACGGCTTCAACCCTTTGGCCTGATTCTCTTTATCCCAGGCCAGCAGGATCGATTCCTGATTGGTGCCAGAGCCGACGATAATACGCAGTCCGGCAATATCTTCGGCTTTGGTCAGCGACTTAATTGGACTGCTGGATTTGACGTAAAAACCGAGTGAATCTTTGCGATAGGTGGCGAAATCGAAGCGTTCTTTGCGCTCTTTAGTGACGGTCACGTTACTGATCGCCGCATCGTATTTGCCCGATGCCACGCCCAGCGGCCAGTCTTCCCATGACGTTGGCACCACGTTGAGTTTCAGACCCAGGCTGTCGGCGACTAAGCGGGCGATATCCACTTCGCTGCCGAGCAGGGTTTTGTTGTCATCACTGAATACAGTTAATGGCGGCGAATTCAGCGCGGCGACCGCTACGGTGAACGACCCCGGCACGGCAAAGCGATGTCCAGCCGGGATCTGCGCCACTGCGGCGTCATTTTTCGCGGTATTGATCGGCGTTTTGTTGGCTTCAACACTGATGTTCTGACCGTTAACCGCCACATCTTCGGCGAATACGGCGCTGCTCATGCCCAGCAACAACAGCGCAATAAGAGATTTTTTCTGCATAGCGTTTATTCTCGAGTTTTATTTTTGTGTGTATTGGTTAACCGGATCTTTCAGACCAAAGCTGGCGCGCAGCGTGGTTCCGGGGTATTCGCTGCGGGTTAAACCGCGCGCTTGCAGAACCGGTACCACGCGATCGACAAAGCGTTCGAAGGTATCTGGCGTGCCGCCCTGAATGATGAAGCCATCGGTCGCTTCGCTCTCAAACCACAGCTGCAAACCGTCGGCCACCTGCTCTGGCGTGCCGTGGAACAGCGGACGCGGCGTCGCGGCTTCCAGCGCCGCCTGGCGCAGCGTGTGGCCATGCTCGCGCGCCTTACGTTTGATTTCGTCGGTGGTGCTGCGGAAGCTGTTTTGCCCGATATCGCCGAGTTCCGGGAACGGCTCATCCAGCGGATATTGTGAGAAGTCGTGATGATCGAAGAAGCGACCGAGATAGTTGAGCGCATCTTTGATGGAAACCAGCGCGGCGGTGGTTTGATACTGCTGCTCCACATCTTCCGCACTGTCGCCAACAATCACACCGACGCCCTGGAAAATGTGCAGATCGCCCGGTTCGCGGCCATTCGCAACCAGCTGTTTTTTCACATCGCGGTAGAACGCCTGCGCCTCTTCGCGCGTCGGCTGATGGGTAAAGATGGCGTCGGCGTGTTTAGCGGCCAGCTTGCGGCCATCTTCCGATGCGCCCGCCTGAAACACCACCGGACGTCCTTGCGGCGTGCGTTCGATATTCAGCGGCCCTTGCACCTGGAAGAAATCGCCGTGGTGATTCAGCGTGTGCAGCTTCTCAGGATCAAAGAACTGGCCGCTCTCTTTATTACGCACGAAAGCGTCGCCTTCCCACGAATCCCACAGCCCTTTCACGACTTGCAGATACTCATCAGCGATGCGGTAGCGCAGCGCGTGTTCCGGATGCTGCTGGCGCGAGAAGTTCTTCGCCGAACCTTCCAGCGGCGAGGTCACCACGTTCCAGCCCGCACGACCGCCGCTCAGATGATCGAGGCTGGAAAACTGCCGCGCCACGGTGAACGGCTCGCTGTATGAGGTGGAAACCGTGCCGACCAAACCAAGATGCTCGGTAACGCCCGCCAGCGCCGACAGCAAGGTCAGCGGCTCGAAGCGATTGAGGAAGTGGGGAATCGATTTTTCATTAATAAACAGGCCATCGGCAACAAACAGGAAATCCAGCTTGCCCGCTTCCGCCTTGCGCGCAATATGTTTGGCGTAATCAAAATTGATGCTGGCATCGGCCAGCGCCGCCGGATGACGCCACGCGGACATATTGCCGGACGCGCCATGCAGAATGGTGCCCAATCGCAGTTGTCTTGCAGTCATAATGTTCTCTCTTTTGCCAAGGCGCAGCCTGACGGCGACATGCCTGTCGCCGTACAGAACCGGAATTAAAGGGTGAATCGCGTTAGTTCAGAATGGCGTCACGACATCGCGCGTTGAGGTGCTGCAACGCTTGCTGAGCCAGTTGCGTAAAGTAGTGTGCAGCGGGGGCAATCAGCGCTTCATCAGGATTGAAGCCGCCATGATGCAGACCAAATTCGCTCGCGCTGCCAATGCTGACAAACGCGCCGGGGATCTGCTGTAAGTAGTAGGCAAAATCTTCGCCGCCGAGATGTAACTCAGCGGTCTGCACGCGGTAGCCCGCCTGCTGCGCCACGTTGCTGGCAAACTGCGCCCAGCGCGCATCGTTCTCCAGCACCGGCGGACCCGGATGCCAGCTAAAGGTGGCGCTGGCACCGTTGGCGGCGCCGATATTCTCCACCAGCGTACGGGCGCGCTGCTCCAGCTCCGCGCGCACCTGTTTGTCATGGGTGCGCACCGTGCCGCCAAATTCGGCCTCGCCGGGCAGTACGTTCCAGGTTTTGCCGGCGTCGATACGCGTCACGCTGAGCACTAAGCTGTCCAGCGTATTGAAACTGCGGCTGGTGAGCGATTGCAGCGCCTGAATAATCTGGCTGGCGACCACAATGCTGTCCACGCCCTCTTCCGGATGCGCGGCATGCGCGCCTTTGCCGGAAACGCGCACGATAAATTTATCCGCATTGGCGTAAAACGCGCCGCCACGGGTGGCGAAGGTACCGGTCGGCAAACCGGGTTCATTGTGCATGCCGAAAATCGCCTGCACACCGTCCAGCACGCCCGCATTGATCAACTGGCGTGCGCCGGTGGCGTTCTCTTCCGCCGGTTGGAACAGAATACGGATGCGGCCCGGCAAGTGATCTTCAACGGCTTTCAGCTGCAAGGCCGCGCCCAGCATCACCGCGCTGTGAACATCGTGGCCGCAGGCGTGCATTACGCCGCTGTTGCGCGAGCGGTAAGTGAGTCCGGTGGCTTCGTGAATCGGTAGCGCATCGATATCGGCGCGCAGCGCAATCAACGTGTCGCCGTGCCCCACTTCCACGATTACGCCGGTTTCCAGCGGATAATCCAGCAGACGCAAACCGGCGTCCTGTAACCAGCGGCGCAGGCGCGCAGTGGTTTCGACTTCGCGGCCGGATAACTCCGGCCAGCTGTGCAGCTCACGTCGCCAGTCAATCAGCTGATGTTCGCTAAATTGCGTCATACCTGCCTCCGGAAGCAGCGAATCATGCGGTGACTAAACGGTGAGTGGCCAACAGTTCGAGTGATTTCACGCGCGCCTGCTCTTCAGCCACCGGCGTATCAATCACGAACTCTTCAATGCCGAAATTCTGATGCAGCGCATCCAGCTTGGCATGCACCTGCGCGGCGGTGCCTTTCAGCAGCGATGGCGTGCGCGGTTCAATCACGTAATCGGTATAACCGCCCTGACGCACGTAGCGCTCGGCCTGCTCGACGCTGCCGACGTTAACGCTGGGGCCATCTTTCACGCTGACGTGATAAACACGTAAGTTATCCACCAGCAGATCGGCTTCCGCCGGAGAATCCGCCACCACCACTTGCACCGCCACCAGCGCGCGCTGGCCGTTGCTGTGCTGGCGATAGCTGTTAAGGACTTTCTCCATCAGTTGCGGATCGCCGTTGTGGTGCGCGGCAAACACCAGCTGCCAGCCGAGTTCCGCCGCCAGTTTGGCGCTCTCTTCGCTGGCACCCAGCAGGAAGCGATTGGCCGGACGCGGCGGCTGCGGCGTAGCGCGCAGAATCTCTTCATCGCCCACCGGCGGCACTTGCAGCCAGCTATCCAGCAGCATCAATTGCTCGGCGAAGCTGCCTTTCTCCTGCAGATGCACACCGAACTGCAGCGCACGCGTCGAGAGCGGCAAGCCGCCCGGCGCTTTGCCGACACCGACATCGATACGGCCCGGCGCTAATGACGCCAGCAGGTTGAAGTTTTCCGCCACTTTGTACGGGCTGTAGTGTTGCAGCATTACACCGCCGGAGCCGACGCGAATATGTTGCGTCTGGCCGATGATCCAGGCGATCAGCAGTTCCGGCGACGGACTCGCCAGACGATCGGTATTGTGGTGTTCCGCTAACCAGAAACGGTGATAGCCCCAGACTTCCGCCTGCTGCGCCAGCTGTAACGTGCGGTGTAGCGCGTGGCTGGCTGTCTCTCCGTCGGCAATCGGCGATTTATCCAGCAAACTCAGTCGGTATGACATGCGCCTTATCCTTTTCGTCATGAATATGGCGAGTAGTTTGTGGTGGAGAAGGCGGATTCGTAAAACATGATATTGTCGTATCTATATTTACTTTATGCATATCAGGGAGATAGATTGGACCAAGTGGTTTAAACTCCTTTGAAAACACATAATTATCCCCACAGGATACGGATTGTTGTGGTGATGTTTTGAAAATGTGACACTCAATATAAAATTATTAAAACATCGTTTCAAAATGTGACGTAATTCATCCAATCGCCATTCCCTTATTTTTCCAGCCACTATTTTCTCTATGCTGACACCACGCGGCATCCTTCGACAAATTAATGCGCCGCACCTTCCTGCCTCCCCTTAGCTGGAGAAAAAGCATGACGTTTAAAAAATTACTTCTGGTCGTTTCGTTATCCTCTGCGGCAGCGTTTTGCCCGGCAGTGTCTTCTGCCAAGGTCATTAAAGTGGCCGAAGTTCAACCGGCGGGTTATCCCACCGTGGTGGCGCTTGAACACATGGGCGAGAAGCTAAAAAAAGCCACTGATGGCCGATTAGAAATGAAGGTTTACGCCGGTGGCGTACTCGGCGATGAAGACCAGACGCTGCAGCAGGTGCAACTGGGCGCCATTGACATGATCCGTGTTTCGCTGGCACCGGTCACCACCATCGCGCCAGAAACCAGCGTATTAACCTTGCCGTATGTTTTTCGCGATGAGGATCATATGCACAAGGTGCTTGATGGTGATATCGGGAAAAATATCGTCGAGAAATTCGATAACGATCCTAACGCCCGCATGATATTCCTCGGCTGGACCGACGCCGGTGTGCGCAACATGATCACTAAAAAGCCAATCGCCAAACCCGACGATCTTAAAGGTATGAAAATCCGCGTGCAAAACAGTGCGATTTCGTTGGCGACCTTAAAAGCCATGGGCGCAAACCCGGTGGCAATGGGCGTGAGCGAAGTGTTTAGCGCCATGCAAACCGGCGTGGTGGATGGCACTGAAAACAACCCGCCAACCTTTGTTGCCCACAACTATATGCCCGTCGCTAAGTACTACACCCTCACCGGTCACTTCATTCAGCCTGAAATGATTCTCTACTCTAAACCGTTGTGGAATCGCCTCTCGGCTGACGACCAGGCGTTGCTGAAGAAATTAGGCAAAGAGGCACAGGAGGAAGAGCGTCAGCTCTGGGCAACTTACACTCAACAATCCATTGAGAAGATGAAAGCTGGTGGCGTGACCTTTCAGGAAACCGATCGTGAAACCTTCATGAAAGCCACCCAGCCAGTGCGCGATCAATTTGGCGGGAAATATCAGGATTTGATGAAACAAATTGCTGATGTGAAGTAATCCTCCCCACGCCACGTGCCTACGTGGCGTTTTAATCAGGTAAACATTATGACTGCATACTCTCGTCTGATGGATGGGCTTTATTTGCTGTGCATGGCGATCGCCGCCGTTGCCTTGTTGATTATGGTGACGGTGATTCCCATCGGGATTTTCACCCGCTATGTGCTGAACGACGCGTTATCCTGGCCAGAACCGGTCGCCATCATTTGCATGATCATCTTTACCTTTATTGGTGCGCCAGTCGGGTTCCGCGCCGGTACGCATATTTGCGTCTCGATGATGACCGACCGGCTCTCGCCGGTGAATCAGCGCTGGCTGCTCAAGTTGTCTGACGCGCTGATGATCATCACCTGTCTGGTGATTTTCCGCGCCAGTTACAACCTGTGTGAAGCGATGTGGGTGCAAACGCTGGCCTCATTACCGGTGGTGACCTATGGCGAAATGTATCTGCCGATCCCAATCGGCGCGATTTTCACCCTGCTGTTTGTCATTGAAAGATTGGTTAATGGCGATCAAAGCCAACGCGCCATCGTGACTCTTGGCGGCACCCACTAAGCGGAGAAGAAAATGGACGCACTGATTTTGATAGGCAGTTTGGTGGTATTACTGCTGGTGGGTTTCCCGGTGGCATTTGCCGTTGGATTGAGCGCGTTTATCGGGGCATGGTGGATCGATTTACCACTGGAAGCGGTGGTGATTCAGATTACCAACGGCATTAATAAGTTTTCACTGTTAACCATTCCGTTCTTCATTTTGGCTGGTGCGATTATGGCGGAAGGCGGCATTGCCCGACGGCTGGTCAACTTTGCCTATATTTTCGTTGGTTTTATTCGCGGCGGTTTGTCGCTGGTGAATATTGTCGCCTCAACCTTCTTTGGCGCGATTTCGGGTTCTTCGGTGGCGGATACCGCCTCGATAGGTTCCGTGATGATTCCGCAGATGGAGGAGAAAGGCTATCCGCGTGACTTCGCTGCGGCGGTAACGGCCAGCGGCTCGGTACAAGCGGTGTTAACCCCGCCCAGCCACAACTCGGTGATTTATTCGCTCGCCACCGGCGGTGTTGTCACCATCTCATCGCTGTTTGTCGCCGGCATCATTCCTGGCCTGTTACTGGGTTTTTGCTTAATGGTGATGTGCCTGGGATTTGCGCGTAAACGCGGCTATCCCAAAGGCGAGCGCATCCCTTACAAGCAGGCGTTGAAAATCTTCTTCGATGCGTTTTGGGGATTGTTCACCATTTTCATCATTCTCGGCGGAATTCTGTCCGGCGTTTTCACCGCCTCGGAATCGGCAGCCATTGCCTGCATCTGGGCGTTCTTTGTCACCATGTTTATTTATCGTGATTTCAAATGGACGCAATTGCATATTCTGGTGTTTCGTACCATCAAAACGGTAACCATTGTGATGGTGTTGATCGCCTTCGCCGCCGGTTTTGGTGCGGTAATGACCTTTATGCAATTACCCACCATTATTACCGAAGCCTTTACCCAATTTTCCAGTAACAAGTATGTGATTTTGATGTGCATTAATCTGCTGCTACTGGTGGTGGGGACGCTAATGGATATGGCACCGCTGATCCTGATTCTGACGCCGGTACTATTACCGGTAGCCACCGCACTCGGCGTCGATCCGGTGCATTTCGGCATGATAATGCTAACCAACTTAGGCATCGGATTAATTACGCCACCGGTCGGCACGGTATTATTTGTCGCCAGCGCAGTGAGTAAGCAAAAGATTGAGCAAGTGGTCACCGCCATGCTGCCTTTCTATGGCGTGTTGTTTATTGTGCTGATGTTGATTACCTATATTCCGGCGTTATCGCTATGGCTACCGCGTTTAATGGGCGTGATGTAACAACCGGTCAAATCATTGTGCTTTAAATCTGCTGCGGGCTCTGACACATCTACTGCGTCACGGGCCGTCCTCGCACCGCTAGCGCGGTACCTTCGGCTTTCACGTCGTGCCGACGGATCATTCGGGGATCGGCCGTCCTGGCCGGCCCCGAACTGCCTCACGCATCCCTGCGTGAGGCTCCTGGCCCAACGTAAAAGCCTCAGCGCTGCGGATAGCCCTTTTGCCGCAGCAGACGCGTCAGCGCCTCTGGCAAATGTGCCCTTTTCAACAACACGCACTGAAGGTTTGGAGCAGGCCGGGGCCGCTTTTGGGCCGGCAATCCGCAGCGCTGAACGAAGCGAGGAAGCCAGGAGAGCCCGCAGGACGCGGGCGAAAGGCGGAGCCGGGACAGGACGTCCCGTCTCCGCCGGTCCGTCAGGCAGACGAGCGAAGTGAAGGTACCGCGTAAGCGGCGCGAGGACCGCCGGACCAAAAGTGGCACCGGTCAGCGCCATCGCCAATGGCTTAGCTAATAAGCATTACGCCATTTATGGCGCCCCATCGTATGAACAGAACGCCTATTTATTTTTTTTAGCAAAGCTTAGTGCAATTCCTTGGTTCAACTCCCGTGTGCGGCATTCAATGATGAAAACCGCCCGTCGGGCTATTGATTAAAAAGGGAAACACCATGACTAAGCATTTTCACTTGCAGGCGTTGAGTTTGGCCCTGCTATCAGGGATTTTTAGCGCCCACGCGGCAGACACGCCCGTTAAAGGCGGCACGCTGGTTTACCTCGAACAACAGGCACATACCAACCTTTATCCACCTGCCGGTGGCTTTTATCCCAATGGCGGTATTCTGAATCAAATTACCGATAAGCTGACGTGGCAGAATCCTGAAACCTTAAAAGTGGAACCGTGGATTGCCGAAAGCTGGAGCAGTAACGCCGATAAAACCGAATATACCTTTAAAATTCGTCCCGGCGTCACCTTCTCTGATGGCACGCCCTTAGATGCCAATGCGGTAGCCAAAAACTTTGATACTTACGGTCTGGGAAATAAAGCCCAGCGCCTGCCGGTTTCCGAAGTGATCAATAATTACGACCGCAGTGAAGTTATTGATCCTCAGACGGTGAAATTCTATTTCAAAAAGCCATCTCCCGGTTTTTTACAGGGCACCGCTACCATCGGTTCAGGCCTGGTTTCCCTCAGTACGCTGCAGCGTAGCTTCGACCAACTCGGCGATGCGCGTCATATTATTGGTTCCGGTCCATTTGTGGTCAGCGATGAGAAACTCGGCCGCGAGGTCGATTTAACCGCGCGCAAAGATTATCAATGGGGCCCGAAAAACCTCGCCCAGCAAGGTCCCGCCAATCTCGACGGCATTAAATTCATCGTCACGCCGGAAGACAGCGTGCGTATTGGCGCGCTGCTGGCCGGCCAGGCCGACTTTATTCGTCAGGTGCAAGCCTACGACGAGAAGCAGGCGCAGCAGCAAAACTTCCCGATTTACGCTGCACCCACGCGTGGCGTTAACGACAGCATCAGCTTCCGCCCGGATAACCCGCTGGTCAGCGATGTGAAAGTGCGTCAGGCGCTGCTGCACGCCACCAACGCGCAGCAAGTGGTGCAAACCCTGTTCTCACCGAACTATCCGCAGGCCACCTCGGTGATCGCCACCTCGGCGGCCGGTTACGTCAATCTGGCCGACAAGCTGAAATTCGATCCGGCGTTATCGAAAAAGCTGCTGGATGAAGCGGGCTGGAAACCGGGCAGCGACGGCATCCGCGAAAAGGATGGCAAGAAACTGGCGCTGACCATTTATGAATCGCTGCCGCAGCCGCAGAACAAAGAGGTGCTACAACTGGTGGCACAGCAGTGGCGTCAGGTTGGCGTCGCGCTGGCGGTGAAAGCCGGTGATGCCGGCAGCCGCGTGCTGGATAACCTCGATCCGCTGAAAACCCCGCTGGTGGTGTCCGAAGTGGGCCGCGCCGATCCTGACGTGGTGAAGAGCCAGTTCTATCCGACTAACCGTGATGCGCTGCTGCAAAAAGGCGGCTCCAGCGACAAGGTGCAGAACTTCCGCGACGACAAACTGAACACGCTGTTGCTGGGGATCTCCTCGGAAGTCGATCCGGCAAAACGCCTGGCGGTGACCGGCGAGGCGCAGCGCTATCTGCTCGATCAGGCCTATGTGATTCCGATTTTTGAAGAACCGCAGGTGTTTGCCGGTGCGCCGTGGCTGAAAGGCGTGAATTTTGAAGCCGTCGGTCGTCCGTCGTTCTACGGCGCGTGGCTGGAAAAACACTAAGGCAGGTTAATGATGCAACGTTCACTGCTGCGAAGAGTGGGTCAAAGCGTTTTGGTGCTGTGGGCCGCGTTTACCCTGTCGTTCTTTCTGCTGCAGGTGCTGCCCGGCGATGCGGTGCTGATCAAGTTTCAGAACCCGGATCTGGGCCTTAGCCCGGATCAAATCGCCGAAATGCGACTGGCTTACGGCGCGGATAATCCGCTCTGGCAGCAGTACGTGCACACGCTGCTGGCGATGGTGCGCGGCGATTTTGGTTACTCGGTGCAGGCGGGCGTGCCGGTCAGCGAACAGCTGATCAGCAACCTGCCCGCCACGCTGCAACTGGCGCTGCTCGGTTTTGCGCTGGCAACCCTTATTGCGTTCGCGCTGGCGGCGTTATCGCGCTTGCCGGCGCTGCGCTTCCTGCGTTCGGTGCTGCAATCAATTCCGGCGCTGTTTATCTCGCTGCCAACCTTCTGGCTCGGCATCGCGCTGATTCAGCTGTTCTCCTTCCAGCTGCGCTGGATCCCGGTGATCAATCCGTCGGCGCTACAGGGTTTGATTCTGCCGGTGATTACCGTGGCGATCCCGATCTCCGCGCCGCTGGCGCAGATTCTATTACGCAGCATCGATCAGGTTTCTACCCAGCCGTTCGTGGCGGTCGCGCGCGCTAAAGGCGCCAGCGAAAGCCATGTGCTGTGGCATCACGTGATGCGCAATGCGCTGCTGCCGGTGCTGAACGTTGCCGGTTTGCTGCTCGGGGAACTGATCGCCGGTGCGCTGATTACCGAAACCGTGTTTGGCCTGAGCGGCGTCGGTCAACTGACGCAGCAGGCGGTGAATAATCAGGACGTCGCGGTGTTACAGGCGGTGGTGATGATCTCGGCGCTGGCGTTTGTGCTGATTAACCTGCTGGTCGATGCGCTGATGCCGCTGTTCGATCCGCGTCTGCAATCCATTGCCGGAGGCAACCGATGAGTCTGGTCGATTACTCAACTGCGCGTCAAAGCAACGGCAACGCACGTGCGTCCCGCGTGCTCAACATCCAGCCAGGTTTGTGGCTGGCGTGGGGCGTGATGCTGTTGGCGCTGCTGGCGGCATTTGCGCCTGGTCTGTTTACCCATTTCAGCCCAACGGAAGGCGTGCCTGGCGCACAACGTCTGCCGCCGCAGGCCGCTTACTGGCTCGGCACCGATCAGCTGGGCCGCGATCTCTACGCGCGCATTATTTATGGTGCGTCACAGTCGCTGTCGGCGGCGGTCGCAGCGGTGGCGATGGGGCTGATTGGCGGCACCACGCTCGGCGTGCTGGCGGGCGCGATGGGCGGTCGCACTGAGAACTGGCTGATGCGCTTAGTGGATGTGCTGCTGTCGATTCCTTCGCTGCTGCTGTCGCTCAGCATTCTGATTCTGCTGGGTTTTGGCACCGTGCACGCCGCGCTGGCGGTGGGCATCGCCTCGATTGCCAGCTTTGCCCGCCTGGCGCGTGGCGAAGTGGTCCGCGTACGCCGCAGCGAGTTCGTCGAAGCGGCTTACGGCAGCGGCGGCAGTTTCTGGCGTGTGTTGTGGCGTCATATTTTACCCAACTCGCTGACGGCGGTGATCGCCTTCGCCGCCTTGCAGTTTGGCCAGGCGATTCTGGCGTTATCCACGCTCAGCTTCCTCGGCTACGGCACGCCGCCGCCGACGCCCGAATGGGGATTATTGATCGCCGAAGGACGTAACTATCTGGCGACTGCGTGGTGGCTCACCACCTTCCCCGGCATTGTGGTGGTCGCCGTGGTGCTGGCCGCCAACCGCATCAGTCGTCAACTGGCCGGAGGTGACGCATGAGCGCGTTATTAGCCATTGAAAATTTAACCCTCAGCTATCGCCAGCGCGGCGAGTGGCGCGCGGTGGTTCACAACGTCAGCTTTGAGTTGCAGCCGGGTGAAATGGTGGCGCTGGTCGGTGAATCCGGATCCGGCAAAACCACCACCGCGCAGGCCATTATTGGTTTGATGGCAGAAAACGGCCGCCGGGACAGCGGCAAAATTGTGCTGAACGGCACCGATATCGCCGGTTGGTCTTCTAAACGTCTTGATAGCCTGCGCGGCGTCAGCATCAGCTTAGTGCCGCAGGATCCGGGCAACTCGCTCAATCCGGTGAAAACCATTGGCGATCAGGTCGGTGAAATGTTGCAGCTGCACCTGAAAATCAGCAAAACCGAACGTCAGCAGCGCGTACTGGAGCTGCTGCAAAAAGTGGGGCTGAGCCATCCGGAACAGCGTCTGACGCAGTATCCGCATCAGCTTTCCGGCGGCATGAAACAGCGCGTGCTGATTGCTATCGCCCTCGCCCTGCGTCCGCAGGTTATCATTGCCGATGAACCCACCAGCGCGCTGGATGTCACGGTGCAAAAACGCATTCTCGATCTGCTGGATGTGCTGCGCCGCGAATCCGGTACGGCGGTGCTGTTTGTCACGCACGATTTGGCGCTGGCGGCAGAACGCGCCGATCGCCTGCTGGTATTTCGTCATGGCGAAGTTCAGGAACAAGGCCCGGCGGCGCAGGTGATCAACGCGCCTAAGCATGCTTACACGCGGCAGCTGTTGCAGGACGCCGATCCGGGCGACAGCGCGCTGTCCGTGCCGACACATGCCAACTTCTCGTCGCCAGCGATTCAGCTCTCCGGCATCAATAAACAGTTTTCCCTCGGTCGCCAGCAGCAGCTGCAGGTGGCGAAAGAGGTGTGCGTCACGGTGGCGCGCGGCACCACGCACGCGCTGGTCGGCGAATCCGGCTCGGGGAAAACCACGCTGGCGCGCATTCTTTTAGGCTTTGAGCAGGCCGATAGCGGCCGCGTGGTGATCGATGGCATCGATGCCACCGCGCTGCGCGGCGAAGCGCAACGTCAGCTGCGCCGCAAGATTCAGTTTGTGTATCAAAACCCGTTTGCCTCGCTTGATCCGCGCCAGACGCTGTTCGCCATCATTGAAGAGCCACTGCGTAACTTTGAGAAACTCAGCAGCGACGAGCGCCGTGAACGCGTCGCAGCCGTGGCGCAGCGCGTGGCGTTACCGCTGGAGCTGCTGACGCGTAAACCGCGCGAGTTGTCTGGCGGCCAGCGTCAGCGCGTAGCCATCGCCCGCGCCCTGATTCTGCAACCGGCGATTCTGGTGCTGGATGAAGCGACCTCAGCGCTGGATGTCACGGTGCAGGCGCAGATTCTGCAACTGCTGCAACAGCTGCAACGCGAGCTCGGCCTTACTTATCTGTTTATTACCCACGACCTCGCCACCGTGCGCCGCATTGCGCACAGCGTCACCGTGCTGCGCGCCGGTGAAGTGGTGGAGCAAGGTGACACTGTCACGCTATTTAGCGCGCCGCAGCATCCGTATACCCGATCGCTGATTGACGCGATACCCGCTTTCCGTCCGCTGATTAAGGAGTCTGCATGACGCGCAAACGCATTGGTTTTTTCACTCGCCTGCTGGATGACACTTCCGCACAGCAGCGCTATCGCCTGGCAACTGAACAGATTCAGCACGCCGAGCGCACCGGTTTTGACAGCGCGTGGATTGCTCAGCACCACTTTCACGAGAAAGAAGGCGGCTTGCCGTCACCGCTTGTGTTTCTGGCCCACGTTGCGGCGCACACCCGCACTATTCGGCTTGGCACCGGCATCATCACGCTGGCGATGGAGAACGCGCTGCGCGTCGCCGAAGATGCCGCGGTGCTGGATTTGCTGAGCAACGGTCGCCTCGAAGTCGGTTTAGGATCGGGTGGCACCGCGACCTCGTTTCTGCCGTTCGGCATCACCATCGACCAGCGCGCCAGCGTGTTTGCCGATCATCTGCATCAACTGCTGAGCGCCTGGCGCGGCGATACGTTGGGCCATCCGGAGAATCATCTTTATCCCGCAGCGCCGACGCTGGCGCAGCGCGTGTGGATCGCCACCTTCTCGGTGGAAGGTGCGGCGCGCGCAGGCCTTGCCGGACACGGTTTGATGCTGTCGCGCACTCAGCCGCGTCCGGCGGGCCAGCCTGATTTGCCGCTCCACCAGATACAAAACCCGATGATTGATGCCTATCTGGCGGCTTTACCAGCAGGGATTGCGCCGCGTATTCTGGCATCGCGCACTGCTTTTGTGGCCGATTCCAACGACTACGCGCGCCGTCTCGCCGAGCCGGGCTTGCAGCGCCAGGCGCAGCATTTCCGTGAATCGGGACACGTGATTGGCAACACGCTGGACGAACAGGCGCGTCAGCTGGATGCGCACTTCGGCGATGCCGACACGGTGCGGCAATCGCTGCTGGCCGATACGTCGCTGCAACGCGTCACCGATATCAGCTTCCAGGTGCACTCCATCGATCCGCCACACGCCGACATTCTGCGTTCTATCGAATTGATTGCCGAGCATATTGCGCCCGCGCTGCGTGCGCTGAGCCACGCTTAACAGGAGAATTTCATGTCTCAACCGTTTGATTTACTGGCCGCGCTGGCGGATATCGATCCCGCGTCTGAACTGGCGCAAGCCCGCGCCGAGCGTCACGCCGCCACCCAGCACACGCAAGGCAGCTATGACGTGCTGTTTTCACAGGATGATGAGGATTTGCTGTTAGCAGAACGTTTCGCCCTCGCCGCGCAGGTCGCGGCCTGGCATGGCGCGTCGAGTCTCGAAGCGCATTACCGCCAGCCGGATCAGCCCAACAACGCACGCTTCGCTGCGGGTCTGGCGTTTGCGGAACTGCTGAGCTTGCATCCGGTCGATGCTGCGCCGCAGCACATCGAGACGCTGCAAACTGCCGGATGGTCGCCACGCGGCATCGTCACGCTGGCGCAGCTGATTGCCTTTGTCAGCTTCCAGAGCCGCTTGCTTGCGGGTTTGCGTTTGCTCAACGGTGAAGAGACGGCGTCGCAGCCGCATGCGGTGGCCGGTAAATGGCACGATGCGCCGCTCACCGTGAGCGGGAAAACCGCCCTCACCGCATTTACCCAGCAGGAACTCGGCTGGGAACCGTGGCTGGCAGCAAAACCGCTGCATGAATTTAGCGCTGAAGAGCAGGCAACGCTGGCGAAATTCGGCCACAGCGACTCTGATTACTTCCGCCTGCTGGGCCGCAATCAGCCGTTGCTCGAGCAGCGCACGCTAACCGATAAAGGCATCTTCTACACCGCAGGCGGACTTTCACGCGCCGAGCGTGAACTCGCCGCCACGGTGGTGAGCAAGGTCAACGGCTGCATCTACTGCGCCTCGGTGCATGCGCGCAAAGCCAGCCAGCTGTCGAAAGATGAACCGGCGGTGCAGAAGCTGCTGAATGTCGCGCCGGGCGCTGAGCTGTCGCACGGACAATCGGCGCGCTGGGCGGCGCAGATCGATTTGGTTGCTACCTTATCGATTACGCCTGCCGCCACCAGCCTGAAACAGCTGCAGGCGCTGCGCGCTCAGGGATTCAGCACGCTGGAGCTGCTGGACCTGATTCAATCCGCCGCCTTCTTTGCCTGGGCGAATCGCCTGATGCTGACGCTCGGCGAACCTTTCTTACCTGAACACACACAAGGATGACCATGACGGATCTTTCCCATCAACAGCTGGTGCGCTGGCGACGCGAGCTGCATCAGCATCCCGAACTGTCGGATCAGGAATTTGCCACCACCGAGCGCCTTACCCGCTGGTTGCAGGAACTCAACGTCAAGCTGCTGCCGCTGGATTTGAAAACCGGTGTCGTGGCAGAAATCGGTCACGGTGAACCGCTGATTGCGCTGCGTGCCGACATCGACGCCCTGCCCATCGACGAGCAAACCGATCAAGCATGGCGCTCCCAGCAGCCGGGCGTGATGCACGCCTGCGGCCACGATCTGCATAGTAGCGTGATGCTGGGCGTCGCACAGCAGTTGCAACGCATCGAATCCCAGCTGCCTGGCCGCGTGCGCATTCTGTTCCAGCCTGCCGAAGAGATTTTTACCGGCGCGAAACAGCTGCTGGCGGCGGGCGCGCTGAAAGAGGTTCAGGCGATTTTCGGCCTGCATAACGCGCCGGATCTGCCAACCGGCACGCTGCGGACGCGCGGCGGTGCCTATTATGCCAACGTTGATCGTTTCCAGATCACTATCAACGGCAAAGGTGCGCACGCCGCGCGTCCGCATGAAGGCATTGATAGCATCGTGATTGGCAGCCACATCGTCACCGCGCTGCAAACGCTGCCGAGCCGCGTGTTCAGTTCGCTGGAGTCGGTGGTGGTCAGCGTGACGCGCTTTACCGCAGGCAACAGCTGGAACGTGCTGCCACAAACGGTGGAACTGGAAGGCACGGTGCGAACTCACAATGCGGCGATTCGCGCGCAGATCCCGCAGAAAATGAGAGCGCTGATAAACGGGATCGCCGCCGGATTTGGCGCACAGGCGGAGATGGTGTGGCAGGAAGGTCCGCCTTCGCTGGTTAACACCCCACAATGGGCAGATTTCGCGCTGGATCTGGCCGCAGAGCAAGGCTATCAAACACAGGTCGGCACGCCGCAGATGGGTGGCGAAGACTTTGCCTTCTACCTGCAGCAGCTGCCGGGCGCGTTCGTCAGCATCGGCAGCGCCAGTGAATTTGGCTTGCATCACGCCGGATTCGATCCGGATGAAGCGATGCTGGAACCTGCGGTGCATTACTTCAC
Source organism: Pantoea sp. BJ2 (assembly GCF_040255075.1). Lineage (NCBI taxonomy): Bacteria > Pseudomonadati > Pseudomonadota > Gammaproteobacteria > Enterobacterales > Erwiniaceae > Pantoea > Pantoea sp. BJ2. The sequence goes on along the minus strand of NZ_CP158293.1, from coordinate 302,858 downwards.
CGAGCTGGCCCAGCGCGCGCTGCTGACGCTGCGCCAACAACAGGCGCTGGCATCGTGACCATGAGAGCAAGGAGAAAAGCGATGGCGATTTCTGTACCTGTTCCACGTCTCGACCATGTGGTGATCAACGTTGCCAGCCAGTTGGATGACGCCAGCGCGCTGTTTCGTCGCCTGGGATTTCAGCTGACCGAGCGCGGCCATCATTCGCTCGGCTCCAGTAATCATCTGGCGATTTTTGGTGATAACTATCTGGAGCTGTTGGGGTTTGAGCCTGGGCGCGGCAATCTGCGCCAGGATTTGTGGCAGTCGCCAATTGGCCTCAGCGGTTTAGTGTGGAAAACCGAGGATGCCGACGCGGTGTGGCGTTATCTGGAGAGTCAGGACATCGACGGCGATCTGCCGGCGAGCTTTTTCCGTCCCGTTACTTTGCCGGACGGCACCGAGCAGGAAGCACGCTTCCGCACCGTGCGGTTACGCCCTTCGCTGGTTTCAAATGGCCGCAGCTTCTTTTGCCAGCACGACACACCGGATTCGGTGTGGCAGGACGCGTGGCGCGTCCACCCGAATGGCGTGAACGATATCGTCGAGTTCGTGGTGGTGGCGCAGGATCCCGCCGCCGCTGCGCAGCCCTACAGCCGTTTATTCGGTGCCGATAAACTCACCGCCTGTCAGGAAGGCGCGTTTGTGCTCAAAGCGGGCGTGGCAACGGTACGCTTTGCCGCCGCGGAATACGTTACGCAGCGCTTCGCCGGATTGCCGATTGATTACGACGGCAGCGCGCGCATGGCCGGATTGAGTTTGCGCACCTCGGATCTGCGCAAAGTGAAAGCCAGCCTGCTGCTCGGTGATGTGCCGTTCCGCGAAGAAGAGTCGGCGATTATTGTTGGTGCCGAGCAGGCGTTTGGTGTGGCGTTGCGGTTCCAGTTGTGATTTCCCGCGCGCATTTGTAGGGTCGCCATTTATGGCGACCTGGTTTAACGTGATCCACTTTCATCCATAAACGAAGGTGAAATGTGATTGCTAAACTGCATCTCGAAACCGCCAGACTTACCTGCTCGCAGATCGCGGAAGACGACTGGGACTTCTTCCGTCAGCTCCAACTCTCGCCTCACGTCATGTATCACGTCGCCGATGCAAAATCTGAAGAAAAAATTCTCGCCGATTTCACAGCAAGATTGCCGCTCTGGTCGCCACGCAGCGCGCATTGGCTGTGTCTGGTGGTGCGGGAAAAACAATCAGGTAATCGCATCGGCGTCAGCGGTTATATTCATCGCGAAAATGACTGCGCAGAAGTCGGCTTTCTGTTCGCGCCAGAAGCGCAAGGCAAAGGCTATGCGCACGAGTCGCTCCGGGCGATTTGTGACTATGCGTTCAGCGACGGCGGCATCCGACGCCTGAGCGCCACCGTCACCGCAGGCAATACGCCCTCACGGCGACTGCTGGAAAAAGTCGGTTTTGTATTAGAGGGTGAACTGCGGGAAAGTTACTGGCTGAGAAATGCGTGGCATAACGATTGGCTGTTTGGGTTGCTGCGCGGGGAATATGGGTTGTAAGACCGCTGTTATTTACGTAGTTCGAAATTGGGTTTGGTTTGCGACTTAGTCATATACAAACGGGATAAGCATAAGTAAGGCAGCTCTATGCCGGAAGCGGCTATTATTGAAGCTGGTATATTTCCGGGATCATTGGCTGGTTTAGTTCGTTCAATTTAATAGACACTGAAGAGTAGTTACTCATCGATGAGGTCATCGGGGATGGATAAGCGTTCTGGCGGTCAACGACGCGCTTTTGATACGGCGATAGAATGGCAGGACCGTAATGATATGGTCAGACAAGCATTACACGTCAGTATTCCCTGGTTCACGTTTGTGAACGTCAGCTTTGCTTTGATAATTTTTTTTCGCAATGTTCTCATTAGCGGTTTTGACCGTTCAATCAGCAATCAGTCAGAAATACTTCATCTCATTAATGGCATTGCGGTCGGCATCATTGCTTTATCTTGCTTACTGGCCTTGTTGATCTACCGTCTTCCAGCCAGATTTACATCCGTCAGCCTGGGTTTGCTCCTGATTCTTAGTTTGATGTGGAGCTACAGTAGTTATCATTTTATTGTCTTGTGGCACCTGCCGTTTGCCTGGCCTCTCAGTGTAATTCTTATGCTCACCGCCCTGGCCGCGCTCTATTATCACCCAACGGCTCTTTTGCTATTCCTCACACCGTTATGGTTAACCGCTCTGCTGGCAAGCATGCAACTTAATCAGGGCATTAGCGTGCGATTCTTGCTGGTCTGGCTCATCCTCACCACCATTCTCATATATGGCCGCTATATCCTGCAGCGCTGGTTTGATGAAGCCTGGCGGCGTTATCAGGAGAACAGGATGCTCATCGCGCGACTTGATGTCATGGCGCATCAGGATGCACTCACCGGAACAGCAAACCGGCGGTCTTTGGAAAACTATCTGAAGGACGCTATCCACCAGACTTTGCCGTTTGCACTGATCATGCTCGATGTGGACTATTTCAAACGCTACAACGACAATTACGGCCATCAGGCCGGGGATGATTGTCTGGCAAAAGTCGCCGAGGTTTTGAAATTGTCGGTTCGCACGCCCGCCGATCTGGTAGCACGCTACGGAGGGGAGGAGTTTGTGGTGGTGCTGCCAGCGGCCTCACTCGACGAAGCCGCCTTGGTTGCAGAACGTATCCAGGCAAGCCTGCATGAAACAGCGCTGGCGCATCTCGCATCCGAGGTCAGCAAAACGGTAACCGTGAGCATGGGCATCGCGGTTTCCGGCAGCAGTGATAGCGCCGCCAGCATTATTGCCCGCGCTGATGAAGCACTCTACCGGGCAAAACAGCAGGGACGAAATCGGTGGGTAAAGCAAAACCCGGCTTAACCTTTATCGCTGGCATCCTGGTTCGCAGGAGGCGTAAACCAGTTTGACTTTGTCACAATCACTGGCTGATCCGGCTGACTGATGAAGTTTGGCGACATGATCTGCACGCCGAATTCATTGAACACATCCTGTATATGACCGTGAAGAATACTTCTTACCCCGGCCAGTGATTCTCCCGCCTGAAGCCGGACCTGGAGTTCATACGCCACATACCAGTCCTGCAGCGCCAGCTGGCGGACCAGTGGGGGAATGCTGCGGTTAACTCCTTGTGTGCGACTGGCGGCAAGTTCCAGCATCGCTTCGACCTGACGCCAGGGCGTGTCATAACCAATGGTGACGCTGGTCGTCATGTTGACGCCGTGGCCTTTCAACGTGGCGCTCAGGTTTACTATTCTGCCGCTGACGACCACCGCGTTGGGAACCGTCACCTCGTAATTTTCGCGGGTCACAATTTTCGTTGCCAGCATGCCCACCTCGCTGACGACGCCTTCATGCTCGGCAATCCTGATCACTTCGCCTTTTCGCAGCGCGCGGGAGTAGGTCAGCACCAGGCCGCTCATGGCATGGTTCATCACGCCTGCCGAGCCCAGCGTCAGCATCAGTCCGAAGAAAACGCTAATTCCTTTGAAGGCGAGCGAATTAGCGCCGGGTAAAAACGGATACGCCGCCGATAAAGCGAATAACCAGATGACAACGCTGATGAGTTTCCGGGTGACGCCAACGGTATCCGGATGCAGGCCCGGCAGTTGTAACTGCTTGGTCTCAACGCGTCTTAGCACCAGCCGGAGCAAGCGCGTCACCAGCGCCGTGATCAGGAAGATGACGACAACAATCAGCATACCCGGCAGCGCGGAAAGGATTGCCAGCCCGAGACGTTGCAGCAACCCTACCGCATAACCTCCCAGCTCCATGCCCCAAATCCGCGTCCAGGGAAAGAGCCTCAACACCCAGCTGACCCAGATGTAAAGTGCCACGAGGAAGGCCACGGTAAGCATAATGGCATACAGCCGTACCTCAATGGGACCGAGAAAGGCGCGCAGTGCGCCCGGAATGAGGCTTTTCCGCTGAGCGCGCCTTGTGGCATATATCCGTTTCAGCCAGGCATAAGAGCGCAGGGCAAACAGGATAAACGCGATCAGCAACAGCGCACCCACAAGGCTTTTACCTGCCGAGAGCAGGAGATATTGCGATGAGTACTGTTCAGATAATGATTGCCTCAGCGTGTCCAGACGGAGCCTGACGAGCTCTGCGGCCTGCGACAGCGTCAGATCATCCCCTTCATCCAGATCGCCCTGCGCCAATAACATAAAGGGTTTGCCGTTAATAGAGAAAAGCACGGCTGACTGTTGGTAGCGCGTTAATGTGTGCATCGCTACCGGTTGAGCAAGGTCATGTTCATCAAACGTACGCAATATCGTCACAATACGCTGGACGCGCTCCTCTGGCGTGGTCAGGCCAAACTTTGCCTGCAGCATCACCACGGGCTGATTAAGCAGATACAACGTACGCGCTTTTTCCTGTGCCGAAGGTGCCTGACGCGGCTCCGCGCCCAGTGCGTTTTGGAAAGTGAAGAGCAGCAGGAAACCGCACAGACACATCACCGCTTTAATCATTTTTGCCTCCAAAGCCGTACATTGTCTGACGGTAAATCCATCCGTAAGGCAGCCATCAATGCGTATTGTTGAAATTGCCAGGTATACGAAATCAGAAAGCGTTTGTCGGGATCGTCCAGATAGGTGTTGTTGTCCATAATGAAGATCAGAAGGTTTACTGAACTGTGTTTATCAAATTTGTAACCTGCTCCGATCCCGCCAAAATAGCCCCGATAATGTTCATCCTCCTCATTTTTTGACCCATAAGAGCCTGCCGCAAAGCCGATCATCGTAAGTTCAGGGCTCAACGGGCGGAGGGTAAAGGCGCCCAGATAACCGCTGCAGCCGGAAGTAGTAATGATGCTGAACCCATATTCGGAGGATCATCATCAAGTTTGTCGCGATTATCATTAACTCCAGCACTAAAAGCCGACTGACTTAAAATCAGCAGCCAGAGAGACCCGCTCCATACAATCCCATTATTTCGTGTCATTGCTACTCTCCGGCCAGCCAGTAAATAGTCAGCCCGGGCATTTGACCTGGCTCAGGAAGGTCTGATACCGCTGTTGGTTGTTTTCGGTCAGCGCTTTTACGGCTGACAGCACGGCAGAGTTATCATGAGTGCTATCCAGAAAGTGAGTGCGTAATTGTTCATCGGATACCGTCGTCGGTATCTGACACTTGTGACGTAGGTCATCGGTAATTTTCTGCTGCCTTAGTGCAAAGGCCAGATTTTCATAAGCGGAATTCGCCAGCGCAGGCGTTTGTAACAACAACATCATTACGATCGCTATCAGGTATTTCATACTTCACTCCCGGCCCGTTTGGCCCTATTTAGAAACCCGGTTAAGCCCGTCATTGGCGGCTTTGAACACTGGTGCACTGCGCAGGATCAAACACCGTTTTCCACTCTTTCTTCATATCGACGATGACCCAACCCTTTTGCGATGCCAGTTTGAGCCCGCGAATAAGTTTGCCACTGGCGGGCGGATGCGCGTCGTAGGCATATTCACGCGCAGCATCGGTGTGATGAACCAGTAAACCAAAGGATTTGTACGTCGGATTAGCGGAGGTGTATTGCAGCATCGGCACATCGCCGTCGCTGTTACCGAAGGCACCGACCGGACGCCGCCCCATGAACAGATGGATGGCGACCGGTTTCATCGCTTCGTCATCGTAAAACGCGCCGTTCATGGTTTTACGCAATTGCGTACCGTTGTCAGTCAGAGAGAACTCACTCAGCGAAAAGGAGCCGACCACCTGTTCGGGCGGGATGCCGTACATTTTTTCGGCCAGTACGCGCATAAAATCGATGCCGCCGCCGGACACAATCCAGGTTTTGAAGCCGTTAGCGCGCAGATAATCGAGCAGCTGGCGCATCGGCTGATAGCCCAGCTGATCATAGCGACAGCCGAAACGTGTATGCCGGTGGCTATCGACCCAGTTACTGACGCGCTGGCTAAATTCCTCCGTCGTCATGCCGCTGTGCGTCAGAGCCATCAACTGCATCAGCCCCTTTTTGCCAGCCTGCACCACAGTTTTCATATCGTCGTTAATCACTGCCTGCACCAATGCATCGCTTTTCCATTCCGGATGCTGTGGGGCGAGGCGTTTAATTTCATCAATAACGAATTGCAGCTGAAACGTCAGCGGCGCTTCCGGCCACAATGTGCCGTCATTATCAAACACCACATAACGCTGGCTGACAGGAATGAAGTCTTTGCTGTTCGATGTGGTGGTTTCTTGCACCCACGTCTCAATCGCCTGTTTGGCGTGCCCCTCATTCCAGCTACTGAGCGGATCGTCTGCCGCAAAAGCCGAACCAAGATGAGCAGTAATCAGCAATGCCAGCAGGGGTTTTAATTTCATCATCTTTTCCTTTTGGTCGGAATGAGGTCAGGCAGCGGGACGATCCGCCAGTATTCGCGCGTGCGACGGACCAGCCGTTGCAGGCTATGGCTAAGGGTGCGTCGGAAAAAGAAGCCCAGAAAAAGCAGCGTCAGCACCATCGCCGCTCCCGCCAACAACGGCTTCCAGTGCGTCGGGGCGCGAGCTTTCAGCGTCTGTTCACTGCCAGCTGTACGCGCTGCCGCAATGGTGTAATGCGCACCGGGTAATTCGGCCAGTTGCCACTGATGCTGGCGCGTATCCCACCAACGTAAAAGCAAAGGCGGGATCACCAGTTCGCCAGACTGAGAAGGCAGATAACGCAGCCGTTCTTCACGCTGAGCGCCGACAATCTCATCCCGCCCTTGTGTCAGGTTGCTATTGACCGGCGGCAAACGTTGCGCACCGGAACCGGGAATGGCATACAGCAGCTGCGGGATTTGCACCGCTATCACATCGGTGGCGCGCAATGTCACCACACGCTCAATCACGTCACCAACATGTAACTGCTTATCTTCAGTTGCGCGGTAAAGTTGCCATTGCTGTGAGAGTTCAAGGGTGCTGGCGGGTAAAAAACGGTCCGGCTGGCGCACATCGGCAGGCCAGTTGACCGATTTTTGCAGGGTCGGCAGCGACACCGTTTTTGGCGGCCGATTCGCCGAACGCATCACCACATCTGCGGCAGGAAAGCGAAGCGTGCCCTGGTCCCACGCCATCACCTGACGCTCCATGCGGATGCCGCTCCAGCTGATACCGTCGCTATTGCGCGTAACCAGTTGGTTGGGCAGCGGCGTGTTAAGCAGGTTACCGTTTTCAATCACCATTTCCGGCCATTGCGGCGGCGGATTAAACCAGCTGTCCGTCCAGAAGGTCACAGCAATCGTGATCGGCTGTCCCGGCACCAGTTGTTCCGGGGCAATCAACTCACGCGTCATGGTCATTTCGGCGCGCACCGGCAGGCTAAGCAGCAACAGCAGGCAAAGCAGAAATCGCTTCATGGTTCCTCCGCCGGCGCTGAGCGGTAGAGAACTTCCAGTAAACCGCCGGGCGAAAGGGTCAGATTGCTGTACCACTGTTCAGCCGAAGGCGCGGCGGCGGCGATGGGCTTCATATCCAGCTGGTTCACGCCCTGATCGGGTTTGAGATCGTGCTTGATGGCGTCAGGGTCTTCATCTTTTTGTTCATGCTGATCGGCCTGCCGGTCGCGTTCTTTCTGCCGCAACTGCATGATGATATGGGCAATCTTCGCCCGGTTCTCCTGAGCCATTGCCCATTCAGGCCGCAAACTCAGTGCCTGGTCGTAGCTGTTCAGCGCCTGCTGCCAGGATTTTTGCTGAGCGTAACAGTTGCCAATCCACAACAAACTTTCAGCCGTGGCGGGAACCTGACGAAAAGCCCCCAGCGCCTGGACGTAATCCTGCGCGTAATAGAAGGCGATGCCGCGTCGCAACGGATCCTGAAAACGCTGGGCGGCGGCATCATAGTTACCGTGATTGAAGGCGAATTGTCCCTGCACATCGGGGCGGACCCAGGCGTCCAGCAGTGCTGCTGAACTGCCGGGAGACCAGATAAATAACGGCAGCATCACAACAGCCAGACAGAGCAGCTGTTGCCGCCACAGCAGTAACAGAAGCAGCATAGGAATGATCAGCAGATAGCCGCTATTCTTCCACTGCAGATCCTGTCTGCTGTTCTGCTGCGCCGTCACGCTCTGCTGAATGTTACCGTTGACCGCGCGCAGATCATCATCTTCGGCAGAGACCAGCGTCACTGGAATGCCGCCATCGCGAATTTGCTCGAAGCGCGCGACGTTAAGTCGCGTATCAATGCCCTGCGATGCCTGCGCTTCCGGCAATCTGCCGCCGTTGGCCGTGCCCGCCACCCAGATCTGCAGCGGCAGATTTTGCTGCCGCAGCCAATCTGCGTCCTGTTGTGCGACACTATCAGCAACCAGTATCAGCGCACGTGGAGCGTCAGGCGTTGAAGGCAGATTTTTAAGCGCAAGGGCGACCGCCTGCCGCAGTCCTGACCCCTCGCCCTGCGGTACCAGCGTGGGCTGCTGTGCCGTCAGGAAGAGGTTATAAAAATCCGCATCATTGGTCAGTGGTGTGGTGAGCCAGGCGTTTGCGCTGTAAACCACTAAACCAAAGTGGCTGCCGGGCAGCTGCGCCATCAGCGCGGCAATTTTCTGCTGCATACGCTGATGACGGTCAGGCGGCACATCCTGCGCCAGCATGCTGAGATCCTGCTGCATGATCACCATCACATTGTTTTCTGGCGTGAAGGCGGCAGGCAAGTCGCGTTGCCAGCTCGGACCGGCTAACGCCAAAACCCCCAAGGCAAACAGCCACGGCAGCACCTGTCGCGCCCGCACACGCTGGCCTTTGATCAACGCATCCGCAAACGGCTTGTCCATCACACGATGCCAGGCACTTCCTGAGCGCTGGGCCAAAAGATAGAGCAGCGGACAAAGCAGCAAACCCAGTAATCGCCAGGGATAAATGAAGTGGAAATCGCTCATGCGCTTCGCCTCATCATGGTGCTGCTGATGGCAAACAGCAGTAGCACAAGTAGCGCGAGGGCTAACGGCCAGATAAACAGCGGGCGATGCCAGGATAAACCCAGCGTTTTCACCTGTTCCGGCGTCTGCGCATCAATTTGCTGCCAGACCTGCGCCAGCGCATCGCGGTTGGTGGCGGCGCGCCACGCGTTACCGCCGGTGATATGAGCAATGTTTTCCAGCAGCGCCGTATCGACTTTATCCTCACCGCTGCTGTTAACATCGCCAAAGGCGATGGTGTGCACCATAACGTGATGCGCGGCGGCGAGCTGTGCGGCGAGCGTGGGTTGCAGTTGAGAGGCGGTGTCGTTGCCATCTGTCAGCAGAATCGCCATTTTAGACGCGTCGGCTTCGAGACTGTGATCCAGCAGTTTCACCGCTACACCCAGCGCATCGCCTATTGCCGTTTGCTGACCAATCATGCCCGGTGCAAGCTGGCTGATGCGCGACTGCAGCGCCTGCTTATCTTCGCTGATCGGCGCGAAAGGCCACGCCTGACTGGCAAAAATAACCAGACCAATACGATCATTTTTGCGCTGGCTGATAAAAGTGCGCACCGTTTGCTGAACCGCTTGCAAACGCGTCTGACCGTTCTCACCGTCGTTTTTTTCCATTGAGCCGGAAACATCGAGAATCAGCACAATATTGCGCATCGGTTTTATCAGCGTTTTTGGCGGCATCAGATATTCCGGCCGGGCAAGTGCAGTAATCATTAATATCCATACCGCCCAGAACAGCAGCCGATGATGCCAGCTGGCTTGCGGTGCGGGCGCTGAGAGTTGCAGGGCTTCAGCCAGTTCAGGTAAAAAAGGGACCCGAACCTGTTCACTCACCGGCTGCTTTGCAGGAAACAGATAGTGAGTCAGCAACGGTAAAAACAGCAGCACGCCCGCCCACGGCCAGGCAAAATCAATGCGCGAAATAAACTCAGACATGAGGCAGCGTCTCCAGCCACTGGCGTAACTGCAGGGCAATACGCTGATTGATACTGCTTTCCAGCTGATTGTCCGGCTGACAATAGCGACGACACATCAGCGTGCGCAATTCTTCATCCAGCGGTGTTTGCGCCAGAAGCTGTTCTGGAGTTTGCCACTGGCTGACCTGGGCGCGCGGGTGTTGCACCAGCAGCACCCGCTTAATCAGTGCAATCCAGCCGTCTACCTGCTGTTGCTCAAGCTGTTTTCTCGCTTCGCGGCGCCAGTGATTGCGACGAAAACGAGCGAGCCCTATCAGAAGGGCAATCAACATCGCCAGCAACAGCATCACGCCGAGCACCATCCAGCCTGCCGGTAACGGAAACCATGAGGCGGCGCCAGGCAAAGCGGGATGAGCCAGTTCCGGCGTGCTAAATCCTTTTGCCAGCATGCACGTCCTCCTGTTGTAGCTGCGGTAGAACCGCCTCACCGGTAACCACGGTTTTTACCGTAATGCCCAGGCGCTGTAACCGGCGCTGCTGCTGCGACAGACGCTCGGTGACGCTTTGCTGAACCCGATCGCTGAGCGTTGAGGTGAGATTGAGTGTGGTGCTGACGTCCTGGTAATAAGCCGACAGTTGGCCGCGCGGCGGCAGGCGGCGATGTAGATCATCAAGCGTGACGTAGGCGGTAATTTCGCAACGGCGGCGCAGGTGAGCCAGCACCGTATCACAGCGCGCATTAAGGTCGTGAAAATCACTGATAATCCCCAACCAGCTGCCGGAAGGCAGCAGGCGGACGATACGTTGCAGCGCATCTGACAGTGAGACGGTTTGGCGAGGATGTTGCGCATAATGCGCCGGAAGCTGAGCATTGATGCGCTGAACGTCAGTGAGAATCGGCATCAGGTTGCGTTTCGGCGCGCGACAGGGATGCAGGGCCAGTTCATCATCGCCCAATATCGCGCAGCCTAATCGATCACCATCATGCCAGCTTCGCCATGCCAGCAATCCGACAATATTTCCGGCGGCCACTGATTTCATCTGCAGCCGGGTACCGAAGTACATCTCCAGACGCTGATCCACAAGAAGGAATACCGGGCGTTCGCGCTCCTCATTGTAGAGACGGATCCACGGTGTACGCAGGCGGGCGGTGGCTTTCCAGTCAATCAGCCTGACGTCATCGCCCGGCTGATAGCGGCGTAAGCTATCAAAATTCAGCCCACGTCCCTGCTGGCGGGATACGCGTTCACCGGTTAACGCGCCGGGTGGGATTTGGCCCGGCGGATTATCGAGTCGCTGAGCGTCACTTGCCAGCGCCATCAAATCGGCCATTTCCAGAGTCAGCGGCTGCGGCATCATGCCACCACTGCATTAAGAAGCATGGCGATTGCCTGATCGGCGGTGCAGTTGTCGGCGTTGGCCTGATAGCTCAGCAGCAGGCGATGGCGCAGCACGGCCGGTGCGATGCGTTGAATATCCTCCGGCAATAACGCATCACGACCATCCAGCCACGCGCAGGCGCGACCACAGCGATCAAGGGCCAGCGTGCCGCGCGGGCTGATGCCCAGGCTGATATAACTCGCAAAGGCGTCGCTGACCTGATCGGGATGACGCGTCATCTCCACCAGATTAACGATGTACTGTTCTACCGTTGGCGCCACATATACCGTGGCAATTTCACGCCAGCAATCGGCGATGTTCTGTTGGCTGATCAGCAAGTCAGTTTCTGGTGGCGGCGTTTGATGCTGCGCTGCCTGATATTTTGCCTGCTGCTCAGCGCGCACCAGCTGCATCACCAGCTGCTCATTCTCTTTCGATGGGTAATCAACAATCACCTTCATCAGAAAACGGTCGAGCTGGGCTTCGGGTAACGGCCAGGTGCCTTCCTGATCGACCGGGTTTTGTGTCGCCAGCACCATGAATATCCCCGGCAGCGGCCAGGTTTTACCCGCAACGGTCACATGACGCTCTTCCATCGCCTCCAGCAGCGCCGACTGCACGCGCGCTGAGGCGCGGTTGATTTCATCGGCGAGGATAATGTTGCCGAATACCGGGCCGGGACGAAAACGAAACTGATCCTCTTCACGCGTGGCATTTTGCTGATAAATTTCGCTGCCGGTGATGTCGGAAGGCAGCAGGTCGGGTGTGAACTGAATGCGACGGAATTCGCCTTCGATGTGACGCGCCAGTTCCCGCACCGCACGGGTTTTCGCCAGACCCGGTAAGCCTTCCAGCAGCACATGTCCGTCACACAACAAGGCGACGATCAGCATCCGCACCAGCTCCTGCTGTCCAATCACCTGCTGATTCATACTGGCTTCCAGCGCCAGCAGCTTTTCACGATTATTCATTAGGCAGGTTCCACCGTCTGACGTTCCAGCAGCGTAGCGATGCCAACCAGCATCGGTTGCGCATAATTAAAGAACGCTTTAATGCCGGGGCAGAGATAATTCATGCCCAGCTCGCCTTCTTCACTCCTGACGATGCGGTTTTTCGGGCATTCGCCATAACAGAGTTTCAGGTAAGGACAGCGTTTGCAGGCAGCGGGCAGCGTATCGCGCTTACCTAAACCAAAGGCTTTTTGCCGCTCGGAAAAGGCCATGTGCGCCAGTTTGGTGCTCTGCACATTGCCTAACTTATATTCGGGATAGACGTAGTGATCGCAGGAGAAGATGTCACCGTTTTTCTCAATTGCCAGGCCTTTGCCGCAGAACTCTGAGGTGATGCATATCTGCGCCGGCATCCCCATGGTCTGCGCCACCGCCGTTTCAAACAGGTTGACCTGCACGCGGCCTAAATCGTTGTTCACCCACTCTTCAAACACCGCAATAAGGAAGCGTCCCCAGTCATCCGGATCGACAGACCAGTCGGTGACGATGGAGTCGAGGTCGCCAGGGCGCGCGCGGCGTGAACCGGTAACCGGAATGGTGTCGTCGTGCCAGAACTGCGGTGCCGTTTGCTTGAAATCAACCGGCTCAACGCAGGGATTGAACTGGATATAGGTGACACCCAGTTCGCGCGTCAGAAAACGATAAACCTCAAGCGGGAAGCGCGCGTTGGTGCGGTTGACGGTAACCAGAGCGTTAAAGGGAACATGATGGCGCTTCAACGCAGCAACGCCCGCCATCACTTTTTCAAACGTGGGTTTACCGCTGCGCGTCACGCGGTAGCGATCGTGCAGTTCAGCCGGGCCATCAATCGAAATGCCGACCAGAAAATTGTGCTGACGCAGAAAGCGCGCCCAGTGGTCATTAATCAGAATACCGTTGGTCTGCAGATCGTTTTCAATGCGCTGACCCGGTTTCTGATATTTCTTTTGCAGAACCACGATTTTTTCGAAGTATTCCAGCCCCATCAGCGTCGGTTCGCCGCCTTGCCAGGAGAAAACCACCTGCTCGCCATCCTGGCTGTCGATGTATTGGCGGATAAAGGTTTCCAGCACCTCATCGCTCATGCCGCTGTGGCGATCCTGCTCCAGCAGCTGTTCTTTGTGCAGGTAAAAGCAGTAGTTGCAGTCGATATTGCAGCGTGACCCAGTGGGTTTTGCCATCACGTGAAAGCGTCGGGTGTAAGCCGGTCCCTTACCGCTGAACTTTTCCGCCGTAGGCAGCGGTTTAACCGGCAACGTTGTGCTGTATTTCATGAACGCCTCCTGAATACCGGGTGAAGTATTTCACCCGGTGTTGTGGTCAGAGCATCAGTTCGTGGCCGGACTGCCTTCCTCAATAAGTTTCGACACATCAGAGACGGTAAATGACCCCGGTTTCTGACGCGGCGGGAACTCTTTGAAGCTTTGCAGCATTTCAGTGGCATATTTCTGCGCACCGCCCAGCAGGAACAGGCGATCATAGAACCAGTGGTTGTAGTCCATGCCATCGGTGCCTTTTTCCAGCGGATCGATTTTCAAATCGAAAATCAGTGGCACACGCAGTTTAACGAACGGGTATTTCCACACATCCATGCCTGAACGTTCCTGAATCATGAAGTGTGCTTTCCAGCGACCGTAGCGCATCGCCAGCAGATCACCGTCATCACTCCAGTAGAAGAATTCTTTGCGCGGATCCTCCTGAGTTTTACCGGTGATGAAATCAAGCTGGTTATAACCATCCAGATGCACTTTGTAGGTCATGGCACTGGTTTTATAACCCTTGAGTAACTGCTGTTTAATGTCCGGCACGCCCGCTGCAGCAACCAGCGTCGGGAACCAGTCATTACTGCCGAAGATGTCATTGATCAGCGTGCCCGGCTTGATATGTCCCGGCCATTTGACCATCGCCGGTACGCGGAACCCGCCTTCCCAGCCGGTGTTTTTCTCACCACGGAACGGTGTGATACCGGCATCAGGCCAGGTGGCCGTCATCGGGCCGTTATCGGTGGTGTAAACAACAATGGTGTTATCTTCAATGCCGAGGTCTTTGATTTTCTTCAGTACTTCACCGACGATTTTGTCGTGCTCTACCATGCCATCAGCGTAGTCACCCAAGCCGGTCACGCCTTTATCGGCCGGTTTTATATGGGTTTTGTTATGCATACGCGTGGTGTTGTACCAGGTGAAGAACGGCTTGTTGGCTTTGACCTGCCGCTCCATAAAGTCGTTATTTGCCGCCAGCGTCTCTTCATCCACGGTTTCCATACGTTTGACGTTGAGTGGGCCCGTGTCCTCTACTTTCCCGTCCGCGCTGGACTTAATGACACCACGCGGGCCGAACTGTTTTTTGTATTCAGGATCTTGTGGGTAATCCGGGTTTTCTGGCTCCTCTTCCGCATTCAGATGGTAAAGGTTGCCCATAAACTCATCGAAACCATGCGCGGTAGGCAGAAACTCATTGCGGTCGCCAAGGTGGTTCTTACCAAACTGGCCGGTAGCATAGCCAAGCTGCTTGAGTATGCTGGCAATGGTAGGATCTTCTTTCTGCAGTCCCTGCGGTGCGCCGGGCATGCCTACTTTACTCATCCCGGTACGGAACGGCATCTGCCCGGTAATGAAGGATGAGCGACCGGCGGTGGAGCTTTGTTCCGCATAGTAAGAAGTGAACTTGGCGCCTTCGGCCGCAATGCTGTCGATATTGGGCGTTTGGTAGCCCAGCATGCCCTGATTGTAGGTACTGACGTTCCAGTACCCGATGTCATCACCGAATATCACTACAATGTTGGGCTTCTGATTGTTCTGCTCCGGCGCCGTCGTGGTATTGCTGGCCGGGGCTGCATAAGCGCTGGTCGCACAGCAGGCGACAGACAACATCGAGGCGAGCAGCGATTTGCAAAATGGCACTTTTGACATTTCTGTGCTCCAGATAAGTGGACTCTCGTAGGAAAGGCATAGGTATCGCCCGCCCGGTCAAATCGTTCGACAGTAAGTTATGTGATGCGCCTCCTTAGTTGGCCGGGTCAGAAAGTCCGGCTGTAGTTGATGCCAAAGAAATAGAGAGCAGGATTGTCATAGCGTCCTTTGACCAGCGGCGATGCGACCTCTGACGAGTCAATGTGCGCGTATTCGAAGGCGGCGCCAATGCTGCTGTCAGGATCGAGTTGGTAACGTGCACCAACGCCCCAGCGCCAGGTATCGCCGGACGGCATCGTCAGAGAGGTATCCTGCTGGTTGCGGTAGAAGCTGCTGTCAAAGGCAACGCCGGTATTCAGCGTCCAGTCAGCAGAGAGTTTGAACTGGGTGCCGAGTGCGAGGTGCCAGGTATCACGCAGACGCCCGTTGTCGCCCACCTGATTGCCTGCCACGGTTATTTCGCTGTTGCTGTAATCGCTCCAGTCCTGCCAACCCGCATCCCCCATGACAGCCCAGCGATCGTTCAACTGATGGAAAACGCTGAGCATGATTTGTTGGGGCGTATTGACGGTGGCTGCGATAGGCAACGTCCAGGAAGGAGAGTTATTCAGCTGGTCAAGACGGACCGTGTTGTTAACGTTGAAGTGATAATTGGTCCGGCTGGTATAGGTTAATCCGGCACGCGTTTGTGGGGTAAACTGCCATAACGCACCTATTTTTCCGTTGAGCGCCCAGTCATGATCGGATAGCTCATCGCCTCGGGCGCGCTTGATTTTCAGCAGGCCATAGTTAATTCCCAACCCCGCACCGAGAGAGAAGGCATCATTGATTTGCCAGGCCAGCGCGGGCATCAGCGTTACCGCCAGCAGCGTGCTGTCTTTAATCAGGTTGTCACCAGCCCAGTCACCGAAATGCAGGCCAAGTCCGTAGTTGCCATAAAATCCTACTCCGGCACTGACGGTTGGGCTGATCCGTTGCGTGTAGAAAGCGCTGCCACCGGGAAACCAGCTAATGACATTCCCAGGGCTGTTACCGCTCAGTTGTGCATCGTCGTCCAGCCGGTAAGGCGCGTCGCCATATAATGCCTGCGCCCCCAAAGTGAGCATTTTATCTGGCAACAGGGTCATGCCAGCAGGATTGGTAAAGAGCGTTGAGGCATCCTGCGCTCGCGCCGCCTGACCTGCACCGGCCAGGCCTATATCATCAGTACCAATTTCATATAGATAAAGTCCACTCGCGCTTGCAGAAGAAAGATTAAATAAAAAGGCCAGGGCTATTATTTTGCGCATGGGACTCTCTCTTAAACAGGGTTAAGAACATCCGGTCACATTAATCCATCAGTCTTTCAATAATCCTCATGCCACTTAACTCAAGACTGCTCGTGGTATAGAAAGAAAATTGAATTATCTCTGGTAGCAAAATAAGAATCACCCGAAACGGGGGAAGAGGTCGGGCATTATGAGAATTAAACATAACCCGAGGATAAGACAGTTTTATTTACATTTTGATATTTAACTTAGCCAAAGTTTGAATTTCAGCAACATGAATGTAAGGAATTAGTAAGTCGCCTCGCAAATTTTTGATGAAAATCAAACTTACACAATGATGAGTGAGATTAGTGGTAAATACATTTTATCTGATTGAATTAGAAGGATTTGAAAATGGGAAGTGATCACTTTATAAATATACGTCTATAAACTTAAAGCCATAGGAATCAATGGGGTATCGAGCGGATTTTCATTGGCTATTTTTTTCGGAATTTCGCCAATAAGAACATTCCTATTGGTGAGGGCGAGTTTTTAAGAACCTGAAATGAAGCGGGTTATCATACGTTACCCACCATCCATGTATGGTGGGATCTAAAGTCAGACTATTAAAACTCACATTCAGCATTAGCAGTGTTAGTCGGATATTAATATTTTATTTATTTGCTTTTAACGGAATCCAGGCTAATCATTTTAAGGCGGTTAAAGAAGTCTGATATTTCAAATCATAAGGGTGAAATAATGAAAAAGATTTCGGTTACTATGATAGCTCTGGCCTTAACATCTGTGGTGTGTTCATCAGCTTTTGCAGCTAAGGAAATCACAAAAGAGGAAGCAAAGCAGTACGAGAAAGTGGGTGAAGTCAGCACAATAAATGAACATTCAGCGCCTTCGGATGCCATGAAAGAAATTTCACAAAAAGCTGACGAGATGGGCGGTAAGTATTTCGTCATAACTTCAGGTACTGAAGGCCATAAAATTCGTGGCACGGCGACCGTTTATAAGTAGTATTTTGCGATGCCCTGGAATACAGGGCTTCACCAAAACCGTGGCGTGGCACGAAAGAACGCACCGCGATGCCGGACATCGCTGGATGCGCGAATTATTGTTCACCCACGGTCAGCCGCAATGATGCTGTCTAAAGATAAATCCGCCTGACAGGATTCAGCCTAAGGTTCACTTAACCTTCATCTCTTAATCTGGCGCCATCTTCACTATTACGGATGGACCAATGACGTTTTCGCTGCGCAAAAGACCGACGCTAAGTCGGCTGACTCTTATTTCGCTATTTTCCATTTATATTGCGGTGTTCCTGAATATTGCCTTTTATCGACAGGTAATTGCAGCGATGCCGCTTGATACGCTGCGCACAATATTCGTCTTCGTCTCGATGCCGCTGGTGGCATTTAGCGTGATCAACATTATTGCTACGCTCGCCTCTTTTATCTGGCTCGACCGGCTTATTCTTGTGCTATTCGTTTTGGTGGCGGCTGCCGCGCAATATTTCATCTGGACCTTCGGCATTGTTATTGATCGCTCGATGATCGTGAATATTCTGGATACCACACCGTCCGAGTCCTTTGCTTTATTGTCGCCTAAGTTGATGATCACGCTGGGTGGTAGCGGCCTGCTCGCTGCCCTTTTGGTATTCTGGATTCGGATTAAACATAGCGAACCTCTGTGGAAAAACATCGCCAAACGCGCCGCGTCAATTGTGGTGTCGGTCATCTGCATCGCCCTGGTGGCGACATTTTTCTATAAGGATTACGCCTCGCTGTTTCGTAACCAAAAAGAGCTGATCAAATCGCTTAGCCCGTCGAACTCCATTGTGGCGACACTTTCCTGGTATCACCACAGCCGCACCGCCAATTTGCCGCTGGTGAAAATTGGCTTAGATGCCAAACAAAAGCCGCAGATGCTGGCGGGTGCAAAGCGCAATCTGACGATTTTGGTGGTGGGTGAAACCACGCGCGCGGTGAATTTCCAGCTCAATGGTTATGGCCGAGAAACCACGCCATTGCTGGCGAAAGATGACGTCTCTTATTTCCCTAATACGCAATCCTGCGGTACCGCTACTGCGGTCTCGTTGCCATGCATGTTCTCGAATATGCCGCGCGCGCATTATGACGACCAGCTTGCTGAACATCAGGAAGGCATGCTCGATATTATCCAGCGCGCCGGCGTGCAGGTTTTATGGAATGACAATGACGGCGGCTGTAAAGGTGCCTGCGATCGTGTCCCGCATCAGGATATGACCAGCCTGAATCTGCCGAATATGTGTCACGATGGGGAATGTTATGACGAGGTATTATTTCACGGTATCGAGGACTCTATTAAAAACCTTAAAGGCAACGGCGTGATCGTACTGCATACCATTGGCAGTCACGGCCCAACCTATTACAACCGTTATCCTCCGCAGTTTAAAAAATTCACGCCGACCTGCGATACCAATCAAATTCAGGATTGTTCGCAACAGCAGCTGGTGAATACCTACGACAACACCATTCTGTATATTGATTACATTGTCGATAAGGCGATCAATGTATTGAAGGCGCATCAGGATCAATACACCACCAGCCTGGTGTATTTATCGGATCACGGTGAGTCGTTGGGGGAAAATGGTGCTTATTTGCACGGTATGCCGTATGCAATTGCACCGGATGTGCAGAAACATGTGCCGATGCTGATTTGGCTGTCACCAGATTACCAGCAGCGTTATGGCGTGAGTAAAAGCTGTGTCGATAAACAAGCGGCGCATCAGAGTTATTCTCAGGATAATCTGTTCTCCACCCTGCTTGGATTGACGGGGATTCAGACCAGCGAGTATCAACCTGCGGATGATATTTTGGCCGGTTGCCGGATCGTGCAGGGTTAAATGCCAGAAGGTCGCCATGAATGGCGACCCACATCACGCAGCTACCCGATCCGCCCCCAACAAATCCAATATCCTGCTGCGCAGCGCCACCAGCTGCGGATCATCGCGACGGCGCGGCCACGGCAGATCCACCTCGATCACATCCACCACTTTCGCCGGTCTTGGGCTGAATACCACCACGCGATTCGCCATCACCAACGCTTCTTCAACATCGTGCGTCACCATCAGCGTGGTGAACTGCTGCTCCTGCCACAGGTCGACAATCTCCTGCTGCATCCGCAATCGCGTCAGGGAATCGAGCTTGCCGAGCGGTTCATCGAGGATCAGCAAACGCGGCACGTTAACCAGCGCGCGAGCCAGCGCTGCACGCTGCGCCATACCGCCCGAAAGCTGATGTGGCCACGCGCGAGCAAACTGCCTGAGGCCGACGCGATCCAGCATCGCGTTAATGCGCTGTTCGCGCACCGGCCGGCTCTCCCCACGAATCTGCAAACCGAGACCGACGTTGTCATAGACGGTGCGCCATGGATAGAGCGTGGGATCCTGAAACACCACCACGCGCGACGGATCGGGCGCGGTTATCGCTTTGCCCTCCTCCGCCAGTAACCCGCTGGCGGGCGGTTCGAGGCCGGCCAGCAAACGCAGCAGCGTCGATTTGCCACAGCCGGACGGCCCCAGCAGCGCGACAAATTCACCGGCCTCTACCTGCAAATTAATATTCTCCAGCACCGGTAAATCTTCGCCTTCTAAGGTGAAGTGATGATTCACCTTCTCAATCGCAATATTAACGCCCGCCGAAGTGGTAGCCATATTTTCGCTCCTGCTTGATTTGCTAAGAAATAAAGCATAAGCCTCGCCTTTCCCACATCGAAATAGCCATTTCGGCAAACCTATCCGCAAATATTCATAATGAAAAACTGCATGATGTCATGCGGGATTGTTATTTGGTCGCGCTAATTGCCTTTGCCATAGTGCCTGTGAACTTTATCTACAAGGAAGACAGGATGGCATTGCAACAATTCTCTCTGAGCCGCCGCGCGTTATTACGCGGGCTGGGTCTTTTTAGTGCCGGCGTGGCGGTAAATCCGTTGCTGAGCAGCAACGTGTTTGCCGACGAAAAATCCCTCAAAACCATCAAGCTGGCCTGGGGGCAAACCGCAGTGTGTCAGTCACCGATTTCGGTGGCGCTGAAGCAAGGCTTCTTTAAAAAGTACGGCTTGAATGTTGAGCCGGTGAACTTCAGCGGCCCCACCGATGCGCTGTTACAGGCGATTGCCACTGGTCAGGCCGATGGCGGCATCGGCATGGCGCTGCGCTGGCTGAAACCGCTGGAGCAGGGTTTTGATGTGGATCTCACCGTCGGCACGCACGGCGGCTGCATGCGTTTACTCGCGCCGCAAAATAGCGGCATCCGCGATGTGAAAGATTTGGTGGGCAAATCGGTGGCGGTCAGCGATCAAGCCAGCCCGATTCGCAACTTCTTCGCCATTCAGCTGGCGAAACAGGGCATCGATCCCGATAAGCAGGTCAACTGGCTGCAATATCCGCCCGACCTGTTTGGCGAAGCGCTGCGCAAAGGCGAAGTGCAGGCGCTGGCTACCGACGATCCACAGGGCTGGCTGCTGAAGAAGCAGCACAACCTGGTGGAAGTCGATAACAACCTGAAAGGCGAATACGCCAACCTCACCTGCTGCGTGCTGGGCCTGCGCGGCTCGCTGGTACGTGACGATCCCGCCACCGCGCGTGCTATCACTCAGGCGATTGTCGATGCGCAGCAGTGGACCGCCGAACATCCGGACGAGACGGCGAAAATCTTCCAGCCGTTTGTGCCCGGCTCCGTCGCGGTGGAGGATATCGCCGCGATGCTGAAAGAGCACACTCATAGTCATCACTCCACCGGCGTGCAGCTGCGCAAAGAGGTGGCGGTTTATATCGATGAGCTGAAAAAAATCAACGTGATCCGCCCGGATACCGATGCGCAGCGCTTCGCCGAACACTATGTGCCAGAGCTGCTGCCGGCGGAATCCGCCCATCAGCACGCCAGCAATATGGCGCACATGAGCAACATGTCGAGTTAAGGAGACGAGAATGGCCAGTGAAACTCTGACGATTGCCCGCAACCGTGATGTGCCGCGCCGCCTTCAACCGGCGGTTTGGGGTGCGCTTCTGCTGTGGTGGGCGCTGGTCGCGCTGATGGTGGCGGTGCCGGATAAGCCGCAGGGGTTTGCCGCCCCGCGCTTTGTCAATGAAACGCACGAGCTGTTTGCCGCCATCGCGCTGCTTCTCACCGGGCTGGCGATTGCCTCGGGTCTGTTCCCGCGACTGACCTTACTTGCGCCGCTCAAACGCAGCGGTCCGTGGCTGATGGTACTGGCGCTGCTGATTGGCCTGTGGGAAACCGTTACTGGCAAACTGGCGCTGCTGCCCGCGCCGTTTTTCGCCCCGCCGCGTGCGCTGGTCGAAGCCTATGCCACCGACTGGCCGCGCCTGCTGGATAGCGTGCTCAATTCGCTGCGTCTGCTGGCCTTCGGCTTTATCTACGGCAGCGTGGTCGGCTTTATTACCGGCGTAGCGATTGGCTGGTCGCGCGGCTTGGGTTATTGGGTGCATCCGATTCTGCGTTTCCTTGGCCCGGTGCCTTCTACCGCGCTGCTGCCGCTGTCGCTCTACTTCTTCCCGTCAAGCTTCTCGGCGGCGGTATTTCTGATTGCGCTGGCGACCTGGTTCCCGGTGACGGTGCTAACCTGGTCGGGCGTTTCCAGCGTTGATACGCGTTATTACGATGTGGCGCGCACGCTCGGTGCCAATTCGCTGTTCCTCGTGTTGCGCGTGGCGGTGCCGGCAGCGCTGCCGCACTTGTTTGTCGGCCTGTTTATGGGTTTGGGCGCGTCGTTCTCGGTGCTGGTAGCGGCGGAGATGATGGGGGTGAAGTCCGGGCTCGGCTGGTATCTGCAGTGGGCGCAAGGCTGGGCGGCTTACGCCAATATGTACGCCGCGCTGATTGTGATGGCGCTGCTGTTCTCTTCGCTGATCTCCCTGCTGTTCCTGGTGCGCGATCGCCTGTTGTCATGGCAGCGCAGCGCGGTGAAATGGTAACGACATACATTGCGTAATGAATTGCGCCGATCCGGTATGTGCACCCATCCGTAGCGGCGCGACTTATCGCGCAATCATTCAGGCTCATCTCATCTATTTATGAGGTCGATTATGGCTGCAAAAATTTCTGCTTCTATCACTGAACTGATTGGCAACACGCCGCTGCTGCGCCTGTCTCGCTACGCACAGCAACACGATATTCAGGCCGATTTGGTCGCCAAACTCGAACTGTTTAATCCCAATCACAGCGTGAAAGATCGCATCGCCCTCAGCATGATTGAAGCCGCCGAACGCAACGGCATTATTCAGCCCGGCGATACGCTGGTTGAAACCACCAGCGGCAACACCGGCATTGGGTTAGCGGCGATTGCGGCGGCGAAAGGCTACAAGTTCCGCGTCTATATCAATGATTTCGTTAGCATCGAACGCAGCCAGATTATTCAGGCGTACGGTGCCGAAGTGGTGCCGTTCAGCACCATTGAAGGCTTTAAAGCATTTTACGATGCCAGCAACGGCGATTTCGTCGCCGCCACCAAATGGCTGGCCGAGCAGGTCACCGCAGCGGAACCGGAAGTGCACTTCCTGCTGCAGCTGGATAATCCGGCCAATCCGGCGGTGCATGAGCGCACCACCGGGCCGGAGATCTGGCGCGACAGCGGCGGCGAGCTGGATATCTTTATCGCCGCCGTCGGCACCGGCGGCACGCTCTCCGGCACCGGACGCTATCTCAAACAGCAACATCCGGGATTACAGGTGATCGCCGTCGAGCCGGGCGTGGGTTCACAGCCGAGCGAACTGCGTCCGGATCCACTGGAAATTACCGGCGTGCATGCGTTCAGCAACCAGACGCCTGAGCGTATTCCTGCCAATCTCGATCACCGCGTTTACGATGAAGTGATCGCGGTGGAAACCTGGCAGGCGTACACAGCGGCGCGGCAGCTGGCGCTGAGCGAAGGTGTGCTGGTGGGGGATTCCTCCGGGGCAGTGTTGTGGGCGGCCCAACAGGTTGCAGCGCGACTGGAGAACCGTGGCAAGCGCATTGTGGTGTTGCTGGCCGATGGCGGCAGCAGTTATTTAACCACCCAGCTGTTCGCGCATCAGGTACCAGCCGAATCGCTGAAGCTGGCGAGCGCCGTGCAAACCTCCAGGAAAATCGCCTGAAAATAATGCGCGATAAATCGAGCCGCTACAGAATCCTGCATGTATTCGTAGCGGCGCGATTTCAATTTAAACCAGCACGTTGCTGGTAATCCCCTTAGCAAACAATAGCGGATCGGTTTCCGGTCGTAACACGTTGATCGCCTTTAAATCACGCGCATACACGTCAATCTCATTCACAAACGCGTTCCCCACCGAATAGTGTCCGTGCGTATGGGTTTTCAGCACGCTGGCGATCTCCTGCGGCGTGGTGTTGAGCGCCTGGCCGTTAAACTCGCTGCCAATCGCTTCCGGGTGTTTGGCCGCATAAGCATGCGCCTGCAAAATCGCGTGGGTGATCGCCGCCGCCACTTCCGGCTTTTCGCGAATCAAACTGCCGCGCGTGCCCACCACACAGCAACTCAGTCTGGCGTACTCGTCCATTAAGTTGGTGCCAATCTCGCGGTAGCCCGGCTTCTGGGTTAAGCGCCACATCACCGGATCGGAACCGCTGGCGGCCTGAATCTCGCCCTTCTCCAGCACCATCGGCAGCAAATCCTGCGGGAACACGCGCCAGTCGACATCGGTATTGGGATCGACGCCGTGCTTTTTCAGCATCAGCGAGAAGAAGTTTTTATCCGCGCCCGCCATGTCGGTGACGCCAATGGTTTTGCCTTTCAGCTGCTCCAGCGTGGTCGGCCCGCCATCGCGCGCCAGCAGGCGCATACAGCCGCCGTGCGTGCCGGCGGTGAGTTTGACGTCAAAGCCCTGCTCCAGCGCTTTCAGCCAGCGCAGCGCCATGCCAATCGCGGCTTCGGCTTTGCCGGTGGCGATGGATTCCAGCAGCAGTTCGGTGGAGTTGCCGAAGTTAACGAACTCCACTTCCAGGTTGTGCGCTTTAAAGAAGTTATGCTGATCGGCCACCACTACCGGCGCAAGGCAGATGGCGTTGAGATTCACCGCCAGACGCACATGCGTCGGCTTTGCCAGCGCCCATTTTCCGGGGCCATCTTGCAGTAAATCGCCGGGCATCTGCATGCCCGCCATATGATCGTCGGCAAACACGCGGCCCGGTAACGTTGCCGCCATCGCCGCGGCGGCGGAATATCCCAGAAAATGCCGACGGGAAACTAAATAATTATTTGGCATTAAATGACTCCCAAAAATAAATGCAGGTGAAGGTGTTGACCCTAATTAATGGCTTGCGCAGAAACAGCCATTGCAAATTAACACTTCCACCGGCGGCAGAATTATGCCGATTCCGCATGTATATAGCCGGTTTATTGCTTTTACAGCGGTGGCAGAACAGGAAACAATTAAGCCTGATTTAATAAGGGGATTAATAACGCATGGCAAATAACCCGCCCTTTCTGGCTGAAATATTGCCGGTGATTATTCAGGCCTTAGAAAAAGACGCTGAAGAGGTTGATCGCAGCGGCGAATTTCCCAAAACCGCTTTTAGCGTGTTGCAGCAGCATGGCTTGCTGCATTTTGTATTGCCGACGGCGTCGGGCGGCAGCGGCGGCGATCTGCTGGCAAGCCAGGCGATTATCCAGGCCGTGGCGCGCGGCGAACCTTCTGCGGCGCTGATCCTCATCATGCAGTATCTCAACACGCGTCGCCTCGACGACAGTTCAAACTGGCCAGACGCGGTGCGCCGCAGGGTGGCGGAGAGCGTGATTCGCGACGGTGCGCTGATTAACGCATTACGTGTCGAACCCGAATTAGGCACGCCCGCGCGCGGCGGATTGCCCGCCACCCGCGCACGCCGCACCGCTGAAGGCTGGCGTATCAGCGGTGAGAAGATTTACTCCACCGGCAGCTATGGGCTGAGCTGGTTTCTGGTGTGGGCCAGCAGCGACGATGCCGATCCGCTGGTCGGCGGCTATCTGGTGCCGGCCAATGCGCCCGGCATCCACATTATCGATGAGTGGGATCACCTCGGCATGCGCGGCACCTGTAGCCATCGCGTGGTGCTGGACGAGGTGCTGATCCCGCTTGATCACGCGGTCAACGTCGCGCCGTGGAGCACGCCGCGAGCGGGCCTCAACGAAGAAGAATCCGTGTGGATGGCGGTGCTGCTCGGTTCGCTGTACGACGCCATTGCGCACAGCGCACGCGACTGGTTTATCGGCTTTTTGCAGCAGCGCGTGCCGGCCAATCTTGGCGCACCGTTGGCATCATTGCCGCGCTTTCAGGAGCTGGTTGGCCGCATCGATACGCTGCTGTTTACCAGTCAAACGATGCTAAGCAGCGCCGCCCACGGCCACATCGCCAGCGGACATGCCGCGCAAATCAAACAGGTGGTGACTGAAAATGCCATTCGCAGCGTGCAGCTGATGGTGGAAAGCATTGGCAACCACGCGCTGACGCGCCACCATCCGTTACAACGTCACCTGCGTAACGTGCTTTGCGGCCGCATACATACGCCGCAGGACGACGCCATTTTCACTTCCGTGGGCAAATCCGCCCTTTATGCTGAGAGGAGTACATCATGACGCTGGAATTTATTGGTCTGGAGGGTAATCAGAAGAAATACGAGTTGCTATAAAAGGCCTGCTTAAGGTGATTTGACGGGTTTATTATTGGGTGCGCATGACACGCACCCTAAATTTTGATTAAAAACGATACGTCGCCGAGACGGAGAAATTACGCGGATCGCCGTACACGATACCGCCGTTGCTGACGTTGGTGTCGTACTCTTTGTCGAACAGGTTGTTGATGTTTGCCTGCAGTGAGACGTTTTTGGTGACGTCGTAGCGTGCGAACAGATCCACCACCGAGTAGCTGCCCTGACGTGCGCGCCAGGTGCCTTCGCCGTCTGGACCGCCAATGTCGCCGTAGGTTTTCGACTGCCAGGTCACGCCACCACCCAAGGTCAACTGATCCAGCATCGGCAAGCGATAGCTGGTGAAGAGGTTGAATGAGGTGCGTGGCAGTTGAGAATTGTAATTCTCGCCTTCGCGATCTTCCGCCACAAAACTGGTACCGCCGAAGGTCATCTGCCAGTTATCGGTTACCGCGCCGTTGACTTCAAACTCCACGCCACGGCTCACTACGCCACTTTTACCCACATAGATGGCATTGCCCGTTTCCGGGTTGGTTTCGCCGGTCGCTTCGCCAACATTATCCAGCTCGGTGCGGAATATGGAGATCGAGGTAGTCAGGCGGCTGTTAAACCAGTCTGATTTCACGCCCGCTTCGTAGTTTTTGCCAATCACCGGCGCCAGGAATCCGCCCGAGGCATCCTGATAATCCTGTGGCTGGAATACCGAGGTGTAGCTGGCATACGCTGACCAGTTGTCGTAGAAGTCCCAAATCACACCACCGTACGGCGTGATGTTGTTCTTCTCCATCTCTTCGCTCAGCGTCTGACGATTCCAGTTGGTGTAGCGCGCGCCGAGAATCACATGCAGCGGATCGGCCAGCGAGATGCGGGTTGCCAGATAAGCAGATTTCTGACGTACCAGCTGTGTATCTGAAGCCGGTTCGCGCGGATCCCAGTTAGATTCCGGGAAATCGCCGTTGTAGTTATTGAAGTTACCCAGCTCTGCTGATGAGATGTTCTCCCACGAGCTGTAGTACTTGTTGTCCTGACGACTGTAGTTAACGCCAATCATCAGCTCATGCTGACGTCCCAACAATTCGTATGGGCCGCTGGCGAAGGCATCCACCGCATCCACTTTACGTTTGCCGGTGTTATAGCCGGTGCCGCCGATAACCGGATAGCCGGCGTAAGAGGAAGAGCCCGCGCCGGTGGTTTTATCAAAGAAGCCATCGATATACAGCTGTTTGCTGTCGAGGAACATTTCGTTGTGCGTGCCGTTAAGCGTGATGTTCCAGCCGTTATCGAAGTTTTGCTGCAGGTTAACAAAGACCTTTTTGTTTTCTTTGTTGTTGTAAGCCCAGTCTGGCGCGGTGTTGTAACCACGACGCAACTTCGTTTGTGAGCCGTCGGTATACCAGCGCGGTGTGCCGCCCCACATTGGAGAATCGGTGTTTACCTGGGTAAATTCGTAACCAACCGACAATTTGGTGGAGTCGGTCAGATCAGCGTCAACCACGCCATAAACGAACTTTTTGTCTGCGCCGTAGCGTTCGACAAAGCTGTTTTTGTCTTCATAGCCCGCAACCAGACGACCACGCACGTTCCCTTCAGGCGACAGCGGTGCAGAGAGATCGGCAACGTAACGCTGCTTGTTCCAGCTGCCGTAGCTGGCGGAAACATCACCGGTAAACTCTTTGCTATCGGCGTGCTTACGCACCATGTTGATGGAGGCGGAAGGATTACCTGGGCCAGTCAGCAAGCCGGTGGCACCGCGCACCAGTTCGACGCGCTCATACAGCGCCATGTCGCTCTGCGCGTCGCCAAGGTTCCAGCGTGAGGCGAAGGCAGTTGGAATACCGTCGACCATATAGTTGTCGATCAGGAAACCGCGCGAATAGTAGTTGGTGCGGTCCATATCGGAAGAGACGCCGTGGATACCGGTGGTGTTCTTCAGCACATCGTTCAGCGATTGCAGCTGTTGGTCTTGCATACGCTGCTTGCTGACGATTGAAACCGATTGCGGAATATCGCGCGCGGTGAGCGCCATTTTGGTACCGGCACGCGTCACCGGTACGCTGTAATCCTGTGCCGCCTGCTGTTGCTGATCGGCGTTGGCGCTGGCATCCACGTTCAGCGTCTGTTCGGTGTTGGTGGTCTCTGCTGCCTGCGCGATACCCGACGCAACCATCACAGCCAGTAAAGAGAGACGTAACGCACGCTGAGGCGCACTGCCGGGTTTCCTGACGCGCAAATCACTAAAAGACATACGATTCCTCAATCAACTTATCGTTATTTTTTTGCGGCACCGCTGCTGACGTCGGAAAGAGGAACGACAGTAAGGAAGCCGTTAAGAAAGCAAATGAGAAATATACGCATTAAGATTTCCAATGCAAGAAATTGTTACCAGTTTACTGACACTTTTACACTTGGTGAAAAGCCTTATTCTTCAACGAGTAATAGTTGACTTACGTTATTTTCAGGAAGGTTCATGGCGTGGCTTTCGGCAACTATGTGAAATTGAACAGATTCTTATGTGTACAGTAACCATTTATGGCGACCTTCACACGCACCGCATACACACGCATATTAAATCACCCACTATTATTCTCCTTACTCTCCCGCGTCACATGAATAAGCCAAATAGCTCGATAAAGCGTCACGGAATATAAAGGAATCTCTGATCACCCGGATATTTTACAGACAATTCTGCCCACGTTTGATTATTTTACTTTGGCAAAAAATCTCGTAGAATGCCTCCCTTTATACCAGTCAAATAAGTAATAAGGATTAATACATGAGCGATGCACTTAAAGCATTGAACAATCTTCGTACGCTGCGTGCCGAGGCGCGTAATATTGACGTCGCAGCATTAGAAGAGATGCTGGAAAAATTCGCCGTGGTCGTCGCAGAGCGCCGTGAAGAAGCGGAAGCAGAAACTGCAGCTCAGCGCGAAAAAGAAGAAAAGCTGGCGCTGTATAAAGAGATGTTGTTGAAAGATGGCATTGATATTAGTGACCTGGCGCAATTAACTACCCAGCAAAGCAAACCCAAGTCGAAACGTGCTCCGCGCCCCGCGAAGTATAAATTCATCGACGAACAGGGGAACGAGAAATTGTGGACCGGCCAGGGCCGTACGCCATCACCGATTAAAGCCGCACTGGAAGCGGGCGGATCAATGGATGATTTCCTGATTTAATCGGTGACTTGCTGTGCAGCGCATGAACAGTAAAAACGCAGCGTAAGTGCTGCGTTTTTTCGTTATTACTTCTGCGCGTTAATCTGTTTGATATACGCTTTTAAAACGTCGTAAACATAATCCTGGCAAGCGATACCGGATTGCGCATCATACTTGCCGTTAAGTCAGATAATCCCCCGGAAATATCTGACGTCTTTTACTAATAAGCTTATTTCAGAACCGCACAGGCCTGCGCAATTCTGCGGCCCGCTTCACGCACCGTTTCAATGTCGGTGGCAATCGACAAACGGAAATAAGGTGATAATCCGTACGCGCTGCCCGCCACGCCAGAGACACCGCTTTCCAGCAGATAATTCATCACATCCTGCTCGCTTTCGATCTTCTGACCATCGGGACGCGTTTTGCCTAATAAACCGGCGCAGCGACAGAAAATAAAGAACGCGCCATCAGGATTAAGCACGTCAATTTCCTGCACCGGCTTTAACAGCGCCATAATCGCATCGCGGCGATCCTGATAAGCCGTGCGTTGCGGCGGCAGGAAGTCGAGTCCACCGTTATACGCCGCCACCGCCGCAGCCTGGCTGATCGCGCTGGCGCCGGAGCTGTTTTGCGACTGCACCACCACCATCGCGTCGATCAACGCTTTAGGCCCGGCACCGAAACCGATGCGCCAGCCGGTCATGGCGTAGGTTTTCGACACGCCGCCCACCAGCAGAATACGGTCGGCTAAATCCGGCGCAACGTGCAGCAGGCTAATATGTTCACGGCCATCAAACAGAATATGCTCGTAGAGTTCATCCAGCATGATCAGCACATCAGGATGATCGCGCAGCACCGTCGCCAGCGCGGTCAGCTCATCTGCGCTGTACACCATGCCAGAAGGATTGCCGGGATTGTTCAGCACCAGCCAGCGGGTTTTAGCAGTGATCGCCTGCGCCAGCTGTTGCGGCTGCAACTTGTATTCCTGCTCCAGCGGACACGCCAGCAGCACCGCTTCGCCGCCGTTGAAACGCACGCTATCCGGAAACGTCGGCCAGTACGGCACTGGCACAATCACCTCATCGCCTTCATTCAGCGTGGCGGCAAAGGCGTTGAAGATAATCTGCTTGGCACCGTTGGCGATGCAAATTTGCGCCAGCTCATAATCGAGCTGATTTTCATTTTTCAGCTTAGCCAGCACCGCTTTGCGCAGCGGCGTGGTGCCGTTGGTCGGCGTGTAGCGCGTTTCACCGGCTTCCATTGCCGCCACCGCCGCCTGGCGAATATGCGCGGGCGTATCAAAATCTGGCTCACCGGTGGTGAGATCGAGAATATCCACGCCCTGCTCTTTCAGCTGGCGCGTCAGTTGACGCGCCGCCGCATTAGCAGAGAGCGACACGGACTGCACACGCTTTGATAAGGTGACCATGTTGAGCTCCTGAATGGGTTAGACCACCGGCAAGCCGAGGTTTTCACGCAGCGTGGCGAACTCGTAATCGTCACGGAACAGGCCGCGACGGCGCAGTTCAGGGATCACCAGCTCAACAAACAGATCCAGCTGCTCGGACATGATCGCCGGCATGATATTGAAACCATCCGCGCCGCCCTCGTTCATCCACAGCTCGAAATCGTCAGCGATATCTTCGGCGGTACCGACAATCACGCGATGTCCGCGTGAACCAGCAGCCACCGCCGCCAGCTCGCGCAGCGTCAGATTTTCGCGCTTCGCCATATCGGTCATCAGTTTAACGCGGCTCTGGTTGCCCTCGCCCAGAGGCACTTCTGGCACCGGACCATCCAGCGGGAACTGGCTGAGATCCATGCTGAAACGCAGCGACAGCTGACGCAGACCGTTTTCGATGTCCACCAGCGTGTTGAGCTCTTTCCACAGTGCTTTGGCCTCTTCACGCGTGCGGCCCACAATCGGCATCACGCCCGGCATAATCACCACATGATCCGGATTACGACCAGCGGCAATGACCTGATCTTTCTGCGAACGGTAGAAGGTTTGTGCTTCTTCGAGGCTGGCAGCCGCGGTGAAGATCACTTCCGCGGTTTCCGCCGCCAGTTTCTGACCATCGGCGGAGGAACCGGCTTCGATGATCACTGGACGACCCTGCGGCGAACGGGTGATATTCAGCGGACCCTGCACCTGGAAGTGCTCGCCTTCATGGTTAATCGGCTGGATTTTTTCATCAACAAAGTACGCACCGGTCTCTTTGTTCGGCTGCACCGCGCCCTCTTCCCAACCGGCCCACAGCTTGTCAGCCACTTCGAGGAATTCGCGCGCACGCGCATAACGCTCGGCATGGTTTGGCATATCGTTGCGGCTAAAGTTACGCGCTACATCGGTAGAGAACGAGGTCACCACGTTCCATGCCGCGCGACCACGGCTGATGTGATCCAGCGAAGAGAAGCTGCGCGCCATGGTGAACGGATCGCTAAAGGTGGTGGACGCCGTTGCCGCCAGACCGATGCGTTTGGTATTCACCGCCAGCGCCGACAGCATGGTCAGCGGCTCAAGGCGCGCCATGGTCGAGGGCAGACGATACATGCTGGTGGCCAGCGCATCGCCTACGAAGAAGAGATCGAATTTACCGGCTTCGGCTTTTTTGGCGATGGTGATCAGCCAGTCGATGTCAGTTGGATCGCCGAGCTTTTCCGTCAGACGCCAGCCGCTGACGTGTTGTCCTACCGGCTGCACGAAAAGGCCTAAACGGATGCGGCGTTGTTGTTTTGAGTTAGCCATTAATTTGTCCTGGTCAATAAAAAGTGGTGCGATTTAAAACGTGTTCTCGGTCGCCAGCAGCGCCTGTTCCAGCGCATCGGCAGAGATGCGGAATGGCAGACGTTCGGCGCTGGCCGCCGGAAATTTAATCTGTTCTGCGATGGTGCGAATCGTCGCCGCGCGGTCACCGGTTAACGGCGCTAAGGTCAGCGGCATGTCGTACGCACGCAGCAGCGTCAGCAGATCGGCATCCGGCACGCCGTCATGCTCAATCAGCGATTGCACCAGCAGGCTGTAACCCACTTTTTCACCGTGCAGCCATTGATGCAGTTCCGGCTGATGCGTCAGACGATTGTGAATGGCGTGAGCAAAACCTGGCGTCGGCAGCACATCGCGCACGCTGTTGGCTAATCCGGCCAACACGATATTGGCATCGATGATTTTCACCAGCTCCGGCGTGACCTGCTGTTGCTGGTTAGCGGCTACCGCCGCCGGGCCCAGCTCGCGATAAAGATCCAGCGCGCGTTTGGCGGTCATCACTTTAAGATCCAGCGCCAGATCGTTGGGATTGTTACGCTGATACGGATAGAACTCATAATATTTTGCCAGCGCATCAACGATGCCGGCCTTCAGGTAACGCACGTCGCTGCGCGCGATAATCTCGCTATCGACCAGTACCAAATCCGGCATTTTGCCCAGCGGCTGGCTGCGCACATGGCCGCCCTGCTCGTTGTAAACAATCGCCACCGGCGACCAGGCAGCGCAAGTCGCGGCAACCGTCGCGAAGTTGATCACCTTGAGATCGGGCAGCTGGCTACCCACCGCTTTTGCCGCATCCAGCACGCGCCCGCCGCCAATCGCAAACAGCAGTTCAGCGCCCTGCTGCTCGACATTGTGCTTCAGGGTTTCAATCGCGGCATCGGTGCATTCACCGGTCAGATACTCTATTTCCCAGCGAATATTATTGGCTTCAAGGCTCTGGGTTAATTCCGGATTAACGGCCTGCCAGGCGCGGGGGGAAGTAAAGACGCGAATGTGGGAAGCGTAAGGTTTGATAAATTCACCGGCGCGCGCACGCAAACCGGATTCATGTGCATATGCACGCGGAGATTTGATCGCTAACACGGCGTCACCCTGATTAAGAATAAGGCTATAACGGATTAAATTAAGATAATTCAGAGGGTTAATACAGAATAGTTATAGCGCTATGTATTTTCTGCATACTACGGTAAATAACGATTTAAGCAATGCAAAAGGGGCGATTTCATTTTCACAAATTCGCATTAGCTTAGTTATTTTTCACATATAGCGGGGAATGGCTTTGCTGGTAATCTGAACCCTTATAACAGACGAGCACCTTGCGTAGCGGTGCAATTTATTGCGCGATGAATCGCGCCGCTATGGAAGGTGCCTGTTTTTTGATTCTCCGCCTGATGGCGGTTTTTTCCCGGGGATGTCTATGTCACTTGAATTTCGTCAGGTCAGAGAAGACGAGGTGGAAACCTATCAGGCGCTGATGCATGCCGCGTATGCACCCACGCTGGCGCTCGGCATTAAATTTGATGCCGCCACCGCCGACCTTGCCAAGACACTGCGTCATCTGCAGAGCCACGGTGTTTATGCGCTGTATGCCGATGATGTGATGGTCTCATCCGTTACCGTACGCTATCCGTGGGGACCGCTGCCCGGCCCGTTTGGCCTGCCGCATATCGGCTGGTTTGGCGCGCATCCCGATTATCCCGGCCAGCAATTTGGTCGTCAGGTGCAGGATCGTCTCGAGCAGGAGATCTTGCTGGGCCAGTTACGCGCGCCTGCGGTGTCGCTCGGCACCGCCACTAGCCATCCGTGGCTGATCGAGATGTACAAAAAGCGCGGTTTCCAGCTGATGCACACCACCGATCTCGGCAAGGGGCATATCACGCAATATATGAAGAAAGTACTGGATGAAAGCGCCCACGATGCGTGGTTAACACGCCAGGCGGCACAACAAGGAGTAAAAGCATGAGCCAATCTCTCGATACCTTAGGCGAACAGCTGATCGCTTTCCGTCATGAACTGCACCGTTTTCCCGAGCTCTCCAATCAAGAGTTTGAAACCACCGCACGAATTCGTCAGCAATTAGAGCAACACCAGATTCGCGTGCTGGATTTACCGCTCAAAACCGGTTTAGTGGCGGAAATTGGGACGGAAAGTGGCCCATTGATGGTGTTACGCTCCGACATTGACGCGCTGCCGATTGAAGAGCAGTCAGATGTGAGCTTCCGATCTGAACGTCCCGGCGTGATGCACGCCTGCGGCCACGACTTTCACAGTTCGGCGGCGCTGGGGGCAGCGATTCTGCTCAAACAGCAGGAAGATACGCTGCTAGGTCGCGTGCGTATTCTGTTCCAGGCCGCTGAAGAGACCGGCCAGGGCGCGCCCGATGTGATCGCGACCGGCGCGCTTGATGATGCGGTGGCAATCTTCGGCATCCACAACGATCCGTCGCTGCCGCCAGGCGTGATTGGCAGCAAAGCCGGTCCGCTCACCGCAGCGGTCGATCGCTTTGATATCAGCATCACCGGCATGGGTAGCCACGCCGCCAAACCGCATCAGGGTAACGATCCGATTGTGATTGCCGCGCAAATTGTCTCGGCCGCACAAACGTTGATTAGCCGCAATGCCCCATCCGGCGATAACGCGGTGGTCTCGATTACCCAGATTCACAGCGGCAGCACCTGGAACGTGATTCCTGATAGCGCCTGGCTGGAAGGCACGGTGCGCTCCTTCTCGCAGGAAACGCGCGAACGTCTGGAGCAGCGCTTCCGTGAAATCGTGCAAGGTATCGGCGCCGCTTTCGCCGCCGAGGTGAAATTCAACTGGCACGCGGGTCCGCCATCGGTGGTAAATGATGCGCATTGGGCGGATTTTGCCTTGCAGCAGGCCAGCGCCAGCGGCTTTGAGGCGCGCGTGGTGGAAGCCAGCCCAATCGGCGAAGACTTCGCGTTCTATCAGCAACAGCTGCCGGGCGCGTTTATGATGATTGGCACCGGCGAGCCTTACGCGCTGCACCATCCGGCGTTTCGCATCAATGATGATGTGCTGTTGCCGACGTCGCGCTATCTCGCCAATCTGGCGGTCGCAGCGCTGAAGAGCGTGAGCTGATGAGCCTCACTGCCGCGCTGGCTGAGCGCATTGTTCACAGCCAACCGGACGCCGCCGCACGTAATGCGGCGCGCGAAGGGGTGCGTGATTTCCTCGCCGTCAGCTGGCCGGTACTGCAAGGTCAGGTGCCAGACAGCGGATTACCGGCGCTGCGCAGCGTATATGGCGACGGCAGCGCGCGATCCAACGCGCTGCTGCTCGGGTATGCCAGCCACGCGCTGGATTACGATGATTTCCATGCGGATTTTCGCGGGCATCCCAGCGTGGTGATTCTGCCTGCGCTCTTTGCCTGGCAGCAGTTGCAGCCCTCTGAGCTGGATCAGTTTCTTGATGCCTATGCGGTCGGCGTGGAGGTTGCCGGACGTTTAGGCCTCGCCGTCAGCCAGCAGCATTACGCCTTAGGTCATCACAATACCGCGACGCTTGGCACAGTTGCCGCTGCCGCCGCGCTGGCGCGTTTGCTGGCGTTAGATGTGGCTGCCACCGCGATGCTGCTCGGCATCGCCACCACGCAGGCCAGCGGCTTACGCGCGCAGTTTGGTTCGGCGGTAAAGCCGCTGCATGCCGGGTTTGCAGCTGAACGCGCGGTGAGCGCCGCACAGCTGACGCTGGCAGGCTTTGATGGCAAGCAGGACGGCGTAATTGACGCTTTCATCTCCGCCACCAGCAATGGCCAGGCGCAGCCGGAAAAACTGATTGAGCATTGGGCGCAGCCGTGGCGCATCGTCGCACCTGGGTTGGAATTCAAACCCTTCCCCACCTGCGCCGGTACGCACAGCGCCGCCGAAGCCACGCGCATCTTGCGCAATCAATGGCTGGCGAGCGGTAAATCACTGGAAAGTTTGCTGGAAAACATTAGCGAAATTAGCGTGGTGTTTCCGCCGGGCGGTGATATTGCGGCATCGGTGCGCGTGCCAACCAACGGCATCGAAGCGCGTTTCAGTCTGGAATATGTGATCGCCGCGATGCTGATGTATGGCGATTTGCGTTTGCAGGATTTTGCCGAAGGCGAGTTGAATCAAGAGGTGATGCCGCTGGCAGCAAAGGTGCGTCGTACGCCAGATGAAGGTGCGCCACCGGATGCGATTAACCCGGCGCTGCGTTTTCATCTGGTGACGATTACGCTACGCGACGGCTTGCAGATGCAGCATCACCGCACTCGTCAGCAATCGCTGGCCGATGCGGTTGATGTCGCAGGCAAGCTGCGCGCGGCACTGCAGCAGGAGTCCCCGCTACGTCAGCAACAACTGCTGAACAGCAGCGAGTTGGCTAACAGCGCGCATCTGGCGCAGTTAACCCAGTTGCTCGCTTAAAGCGTTTCGACCGGCTCCAGCGCATCCTGAATGGCATCGGCCAGATTTGCGATCTCATTGGCAACCGCCTGCAAATCCCACGATGCCTTTGATCCGCTGGCAGAGGTTGAGGCGCTAACTGACTCTTTTGCCACCGCTAATGCCGCCGCAACCGCAACGGTGCGTTTATGCTGCTCAACCGTGACGCCAATCGGTGGCTGTGTGAAATAGTCGTTGACCATCGTATCTCTCCCTTAAGTGTTAAAAAAATAAATGAATCCTGGAGAGGTATTATGGGGGAATTACAGCAGAGTGCACTCTAAATAGTGAGCCGCCAGCGGCGGCTCGACTGATTTTCAGATTTTAGGTTGCTGATCTTCAGGGAATTCAGTATCGCGGGGTAAATCATCATCTTCGTCAGGTAATGTTTCATCATCACCTGGCAGTGGAATTACATCATCATCTGGACGTTCTGACATACGTACCTCCGTAAACCCGAATTGGGTTAATTGAAGTGTAGTAATGAAATAAATTAAACATCGCCCTTCTTTTCATTATGTGAGTTAAGCGTAAGAAATCGCGCAACAATAATATTTTTATTTCTTCATGCCGCTTCACTTAAATAAGCAAAACTCACGCTGGGCTTATTTTCTTTTCAGCTCAGCCATTTGCGCTAAGCCAAAGCGTGGTTATAATTTGAATTAGGTTCAACAGTCGATTTCCCTGGTTGCCTTAAATGGCGCCCCTATAACACGATTAACTTCTTTTATTTATTGCTATTTCCTGAATGTTATTCCGGGGGAACATCATGTCGCCATTTTCCAGCTTTTGGCAAGCCGGTTATGAGGGAGCGGATCATATCAATCCCTTCGGCGAGCGGCTTTCAATGAATGCTTTGACCGACCATTTATCGCAATACCATAACGATTACGCCGCGCTGCAGCAGTTTGGCATTACCTCCGCCCGCGAAAGTATTGGCTGGCGACTGGCGGAAATGGAACCGCAAACCACGCTCGAAAGTTTAAAAAAACGCATGAATTCGGCGCGCTCCTTTGGCGTGCAAATTAACTGGACCTTTTGCCATTACGGCTGGCCGGATGACTTAACCTTATTTTCCAGCGAATTTGTGCCGCGCTTCGCCGCTTTTTGTCAGCGCATGGCGGGCTTCCTCGCGGAATATTATGAAGACGCACCCATTTATTCGCCGATGAATGAAATCTCGTTTTTGGCGTGGGGAATTTCTGTCGGCCTGTTTGGTAATAATGCCCATACCGATCCCGATGAGATTAAACGTCAATTGATTCGCGCCACGCTGGCGGGTTGCGCTGCCATTCGCCTTGC
Source organism: Pantoea sp. BJ2 (assembly GCF_040255075.1). Lineage (NCBI taxonomy): Bacteria > Pseudomonadati > Pseudomonadota > Gammaproteobacteria > Enterobacterales > Erwiniaceae > Pantoea > Pantoea sp. BJ2. The sequence goes on along the minus strand of NZ_CP158293.1, from coordinate 265,124 downwards.
AGATCCGCGTGCGCGTTTCCTGCACTGCGACCCGATTATTCACGTGGTGCCGGATGAAGACAGCGATGCATGTCGGCAGCGCACCCGGGATATCAACGCTTCGCAATATCAGGCGTGGGACATGATCGTCGGTTTGCGCGAGCCGGAACTCGGCGGCAAACCGCACTATCTCGATGTGGTTGGCGCCAATTATTACCACGGCAATCAGTGGCTCACCGGGTCCGGCTGCCGGCTGGAATGGCATCTGGGCGATGCGCGCCGCGTGCCGCTGCATCCGCTGCTGGCGCACTTAACTGAGCGTTACCAGCGGCCCATTTTGCTGGCGGAAACCAGCCACGTCGGCAGCGGACGCGCCGCCTGGATCGCCCAGGTGGCCGCCGATGTCGCGCAGGCACAGCTTAATGGCTGTGATATCCGCGGCATCTGTCTTTATCCGATTATCGATCGCCCACTTTGGGAAGATCTCGAACACTGGCCACGCAGCGGATTGTGGGATGTCGATCCCCACAAAAAGCGTCTACTGAACCCAGTTTATGCCGCGTCATTACAGCAATCACAACGATTATTAGCCCGTTTTCAGGGTCTTATCACCGCGGCCAGCAGGCCAGAGGAAAGCGTCATGAAACAATCCGTATTAGTGGTATTCAGTCATTTACGTTGGGGATTTGTCTTTCAACGTCCACAGCATCTATTGTCGCGCCTCGCCCAGTTCCACCGCATTGTGTTTATCGAAGAGCCGATTTATCAGCCCGGTGAAGCCGCGTTACGCCAATATCAGCCCGCACCAAACGTGACGGTGATCGAACCGCATACCGATGTGGCCGCGCCTGGCTTTCACGATAGCCAAATCGCCGTGCTGCAACCGCTGCTGGCTGAACTGCTTGCTGACGATGAAACGCCGATGGTGTGGTTTTATACGCCGATGGCGCTGCCGCTGCTGGCCTGCTTTACACCGAGCGCGATTATCTATGACTGCATGGATGAGCTCTCCGCCTTTAACCAGGCGCCGCGCCAGCTTCAGCAGCGTGAATCGGCACTGTTGAGCCGTGCCGATTTGGTGTTCACCGGCGGCACCAGCCTGTATGAAGCGAAGAAACATCGCCATCCGCAGGTTTTCTGCTGCCCAAGCAGCGTCGATGCGGGACATTTCGAACAGGCGCTGGACCGCACTAACAGCCATCCGCTGCAGGAAAACCTGCCAAAACCCCGCCTCGGCTACTACGGCGTGATCGATGAGCGCCTCGATTTGACGCTGATTGCTGCGCTGGCGGATGCGCATCCCGACTGGCAGATCGTGATGGTCGGTCCGGTGGTGAAAATTGATGTCGCCAGCCTGCCCCAGCGCAGCAATCTGCACTGGTTCGGCCAGCAACCGTACGCCGCCTTGCCGCACTTTCTCGCCGGCTGGGATCTATGCCTGATGCCGTTCGCGCTGAATGCTTCGACGCGCTTTATCAGCCCCACCAAAGTGCTGGAGTACATGGCGGCGCAGTTGCCGATTGTCAGCACCGCGATTGCCGATGTGGCGCGACACTATGCCGACGTGGTGAGCATCGCCGACTCACATCAGAGCTTTACTCGGGCCTGTGAAGCGGCGCTCAGCATGCCGGTGGAAACCCGCTATCAGCTAGCGAAAAACATGGCGGCACGCGTAGCGGAAACCTCGTGGGATCGCACTGCCGATGAGATGCAGGCGCATATCGTGGCGCTGACCCAACGTCAGATTTCCCATCCCGAAATAGCCGCCGCCCCTCCGCCCGCGCTGGCGCACAATACCGTTGCGTGCTTGATTTTGGGGGCCGGGCCAACGGGGTTGAGCGCCGGGTATCACTACGGTGCGGGCGCAGTGGTGCTGGAGAAAAATGCCACTGTGGGCGGCTGGTGCCGTTCGGTCGAGGATCAGGGATTCACCTTCGATCATGCCGGCCACATTATGTTCTCCAACGATCCTTACGTGTTGCGCCTGTACGATATCCTGCTGGGCGACAATCAGCACTGGCAAACGCGTGAAGCCTGGGTTTACAGCCATGATGTTTACACCCGCTATCCGTTCCAGTCGGCGCTGCATGGTTTGCCTGCCGAGGTGATTGGCGAGTGTGTGTTAGGCGCGATTGAAGCGCGCTATGCGTCGCCTCCTGCTTTACAGGCGGTGGCCACCGAGGCACGGCGTGATTGCTGCGCCGATGGTGCCATCCCGGATGGTGAAAGCCTGGTTTGTCAGCCGGAGAGCGAAGATTTCGAAAGCTTTATTTTCCGTACCTGGGGCAAAGGCATCGCCCGCCATTTCGCCCTGCCGTATAACCAGAAACTGTGGAAAACACCGCTGGTGAATATGGAAACCTCATGGCTCGGCGGACGCGTGCCGCTGCCGGATTTGGAGCAGATCATCTCCGGCGCGCTGGCGCCGCTGGATAAGCCGGTCGGCCCCAATGCGCGCTTTGGCTATCCGCTGCGCGGCGGTTTTCAGGCGCTAATGGAAGGATTTCTGCCACATCTGAACTGCACGCTGGAGATGGAAGCAGGCGTCAGCGAGATCCAGCCGCTGCAACGGCGCGTGCTGTTGAGTGATGGCCGACAGTTCCATTATGACCAGATGATCAGCACCTTGCCGCTGCCTGAGCTGGTGCGATTGATGGGTAATTTTGCACCGGAAGCGGTGCAGAAAGCGGCGAAGCAACTGCGTCATATCTCGGTGCGCTGCGTCAATCTGGGCATTGGCCGCGCCAATATCAGCGACAAACACTGGATTTACTATCCCGGCAACACGCTGTTCCATCGCATCTTTTTACAGGGCAACGCCAGCCCGCACTGCAATCCAGAAGGCGGTTTTGGCCTGACCTGCGAAATGACCTATCGCGACGATCAGCCGCTTCCTTGCGAAGGCGATGCGTTGATTGAACGCTGCATTGCGGATTGTATTCGGGTCGGCATCATCAATGCCGATGATGAGATCGTTACCGCCAGCGAAGTGGATATGCCGTACGCTTATGTGGTGTACGACCATCAACGCACCGCCAACGTCACGCTGATTCGTAGCTGGCTGGCGACGCAAGGCATCCATCTTTCCGGGCGCTACAGCGAGTGGGAATATTACAACTCGGACCACGCGTTCCTTGCCGGTAAACGTGCAGCGGAAACGGTGAAAGATTTGACCCATAACCGGAAAACGACTGCGTGAGATGAAAAAGCTAGTCAGTTAGGGTGAACGGGGCGGCATTCATGAATGGCGTCCCTACGATTGTCATCGTGATTTTCGTAGGGTGCGCATTCAGCTTTTTAACGCGGATCAATCAAATCCACTACCATCGACAGGATTTCATCCATGACGTGCGATTCAACTTTCGCGGCGAAACTTGCCTTCCGCGCGGTCAGGTCAAGAGAACGAAGTTGGTAGCACAACGCTACGCCAGTTACGCTGCCGGTATCCGTGCTGCTGCCATCCAGATACACCGCAACAGCACTCGAGCGTGATGCGCCGCCACCGCTGGTTACCGGAATGCAAACCGCTGTCCCTAGAGCGGCGACGAGTTCCCGCCGTGAAATCACCAGATAATAATGCGGCCCTTTAAACTCCCTGCCTTCAACGGGATCACCGTTGACGTGCCAGATTTCACCTAACTGCGGAACTCTGCGCGATATCATCAGATAGCCTCCTTGCCCTGCGGTTTATCCTGCAAATCGTCGCTGACGGCTTCATTAAACTGGCGAATCTCTTCCTGATCAATGCCAGCTAACAGTTGGTCCATCGTTTTCCTGCCGCGTGCGAGCCGGTTAACAGGTTTGATGTTGATTGACTCGTCAGTTGCAGTGACATCTAGCTCAATCCCCACATGCCAACCCGCTTTGGTCGCGATGTCACTGGGAATCGTTAGCACAACGGCTCCGCCTTGCTGACGCAGTTTGGTTAAAGCCATACATCCTCCAAAGTGTAACTTTGTCACACTGAGTCTATCACTCGGTGAGACAAAGTCACACTTTGATTTATTGAGATGCATCTGCTTTTAGGCAGGCGGAATAAACGCCTGTACCGGCGTCACTTCGCCGCGATATTTACGCACCTGCACGACGGTGATTTGTCCGCTGCAACCTTGTGCCAATGAAGACGTGCCGATATCCAGCGTCAACACATTGGGATTACCGTGACGGCACAGCGGACGCAGCGCGGTAGGATCGACCGGATCATACCAGGCGCCGGTCGGCAACTGCACCACGCCGCGCATGATGGTTTCGGTGAGACGCGCACTGGCGAGTACGTGGCCGCGCGCGTTGTAGAGCTCGATAATATCGCCATCATTAATGTCTGACGCCGCCGCATCCGCCGGATGCAAACTGCACACTTCGCGGCCATGGCGTTTGCCGCTCAGGCTGTAATCACCAAAATCGAGCTGGCTGTGCAAACGCGTCGCCGGCTGATTGGCGATCAACCAAAACGGATGATCGGGATTCGGTTTTTGCTGCGGTTCACGCCACACCGGATGTCCCGGACAGTTTTCGTAGTTAAAGCTGGCGATGGTGGCAGAGAAAATTTCAATTTTCCCGCTCGGCGTCGGCAGCGGCGACGCTTCCGGGTCGGCGCGAAACGCGTTGATCATACGACCGCCATCTTTCAGCTGCGGCAACTCCAGCACGCCTTGTTGCCAGAACTTCTCGAAGTCGGGAATCTCAACCTGATGCGCCGCCAGCTTCTGCTGCAGCTGGGCGTAATGATGCTGCAACCAGCCGCGGGTATCGCGCCCTTCGGTGAAGGCCTCTTCGCGGCCTAAACGGCGCGCCAGCTCGGTGAAAATCGCGTAATCATCTTTGGCTTCACCGAACGGTTGCGCCACCGGTTGCATGGCAAACAAATGGCGATCGGTGGGTGCGCCGCCAATGTCTTCGCGCTCCAGCGTCATGGTGGCGGGCAAAACGATATCGGCATGGCGCGCGCTGGCGGTCCAGGCGATCTCATGCACGATCAGCGTATCCAGCTGACAAAAAGCCTGACGCAAGCGCGCGAGATCCTGATGATGATGGAACGGATTGCCGCCGGCCCAATATGCCAGACGGATGTGCGGATAGGTTAAACGGCGGCCATTGTAATCAAACGGCTTGCCGGGATTGAGCAGCATATCGGAGATACGCGCCACCGGAATCAGACGATCGATACCGTTTTTACCCTGCGGTAGCGCCGGAAAACTCACCAGATTGTGATGCTTACCGTAATGGCCCAGCGCACCCAGCGCATAGGTGTAGCCGCCGCCCGGCAAGCCCGGCTGACCAAGTGCGGCCGCCAGCACCAATCCCAGCCACACCGGCTGTTCGCCGTTTTCGGCGCGCTGCAAGGCATGCGCCACCGTCACCAGCACGCGTTTGCCGTGCAGCTGGCGAGCAAAATCGCTGATGAACGCAGCACTCACGCCGCAAATTTCTGCTGCCCACGCCGCATCGCGCGGCGTGCCATCCTCTTCGCCACGAATGTAGGCCGCCATTTCTGGCCAGCCCACGGTGTAGCGCGCGAGGAAAGCCTCATCGGTCAGCTGTTCAGCGATCAATACCGATAACACGCCGAGGATGAAGGCCGCGTCAGTGCCCGGACGCAGCGCCAGCCATTCGCCCTGCGCTTCTTCAGGGAGATCGCTTTGCAGCGGGCTGACCGAGATAAAGCGAGTGCCGCGCTCAGCCGCCTGCTGCATAAAGCCGCGCTCGGTGTGTTCGCTCAAACCGCCGCTGGCGACCTGCGAGTTTTTCAGCGCCAAACCGCCAAATGCCACCACGATTTCGCTGTGCTGGGCGATCTCTTCCCAACTGACGCCGCGACGGGCAATTTCATTCATGTCGCCGACGATATGCGGCAGCAACACCGACGCGGAGCCGGAACTGTAGCTGTTGACTGAACGCACGTAGCCGCCGAGCGTGGTGTTGAGGAAGCGATGCACCTGACTTTGTGCGTGATGGAAGCGGCCAGCGCTTGACCAGCCGTAAGAGCCGCCGAAGATGCCTTCCGGGCCGTACTTATCGCCGACGCGTTGCAGTTCGCGCGTGACCAGCGCGTAGGCTTCATCCCAGCTCACCGCGACGTACTCATCATTGCCACGACGATCGTCCGCGCCCGGGCCGTTCTCCAGCCAGCCACGGCGCACCATCGGACGGGATACGCGCGCCGGATGGTTTAACGCAGTGTGGAAATTTTGCAGCAGCGGGCTGGGATCGGGATCGCCCTTGAACGGTTCGATGGTGAGCCGATCGCCCTGTTGCTGGGCATGAAAAGCGCCCCAATGGGCGCTGTGCATTACCGGTTTTTGCGTCATCACTGTTCCTGGCATCAAAAAAGAAAAACGGTGCCTAAAGCACCGTTGCAATAAAGTTTCTTACGCGCCCGTTTTCCGGGTCGTCGAGCACTTGCTGGGTTGGCCCCGCCGCCACGATTTTGCCGCTTTCCATAAACACAATGTTGTCAGCAACCTCGCGCGCAAAACCAATCTCATGCGTCACCACCACCATGGTGATGCCGGAGTGCGCCAGCTGTTTGATCACCTGCAGCACTTCGCCAACCAGTTCGGGATCGAGCGCTGAAGTGGGTTCATCAAACAGCATTACGCCGGGATCCATCGCCAGCGCGCGGGCAATCGCCACACGTTGCTGCTGTCCTCCGGAGAGATTCTGCGGCCACTCATCTTCGCGGCCAGACAAACCCACTTGCTTCAGCAGCGACAGCGCTTTGCTGGTCGCCTGCTGACGACTCTGCTTCTTGACGCGCATCGGCGCATCGACGATGTTTTGCAACACGGTACGGTGCGGGAACAGGTTGAATTGCTGGAACACCATGCCGATTTCGGCACGCTGACGTGCAACTTCACCGCTGCTTAGCTCGTACAGCGCCTGGCCTTTCTGCTTATAGCCGATGATCTCGCCGCCGATGCGAATGGTGCCGCCATCCAGTTTTTCCAGGTGGTTGATGCAGCGCAGCAGCGTGGATTTCCCCGAACCCGACGGCCCAAGGATCACCGTGACTGAACCGGCCGGAATATCCAGATTCACTTCATCCAGAATGGTGACGCCAGAGAAGCGCTTAGTGACTTTACGTAAGGCGATCGCTTCACCCATTGCTGACGCTCCTTTCTGCTTTTGGCGCTGATAAGCCCGGCAGCGATTTCAACAGGCTGCGTTTTTCCCGGCGCGAAACGCCACGGCCAAAATAGCGTTCCACATAGAACTGACCCACCGACAGCACCGAAGTCATCAGCAGATACCACAAGGTAGCCACCAGCAGCAGCGGAATCACTTCATAGGTGCGCTGGTAAATAATCTGCGCCGAGAACAGCACGTCCTGCAGCGAGATCACCGAGACCACCGCCGTGGTTTTCAGCTGACCAATGATTTCGTTGCCGGCGGGCGGCATGATGGCGCGCATCGCCTGCGGCAGCACGGTGTGACGGAAAATCTGCGAAGGGCGATAGCCGAGCGCACGCGCGGCTTCCAGCTGGCCGTTGCCGACGCTTTGGATACCCGCACGCACAATTTCGGCGGCATAGGCAGATTGGTGCATCACCAGCGCGATCACTGCCGCGCTGAATGGGCTCACCAGCGCGTTCGATTGCGTGCTCCAGACTTCGCCGAGGCCCGGAATCGATAGGGCGATGGTGGGATAAAGCGCCGCGATGTTGTACCACAGGAACAGTTGCACCAACATCGGTACACCACGGAAGAACCAGGTGTAGAACCAGCTCACGCCCACCAGCACCGGATTGGAGGAGAGGCGCATCAGCGCCAGCACCGTACCGAAGGCAAAACCCAGCACCACAGAGATCGCGGTAAGCTGCAGCGTCATTAATACGCCTTGCAGGATCGATTCGCCGGTAAAGTTCTCCGCAATCACGCTCCATTCGAAGCGTGGATTGTTAATCATCGAGTTCGCCATCGCCACCACGCACAACAACACGACCAGCGCACTCAGCCAGCGTCCGTAGTAACGTTTGCCGACGATTTTCAAGTCGCCGGTGTGGTCGTGAATGTCACTCATTGAAAGATTTCCTGATTGCGTTTGGCTTGTTTAACAGCACCAAAGCCGATGCCCCAGTTGTCGAGGATCTTGTTATAGCTGCCATCTTTGATCAGCGAGTTAAGCGCGGCCTGTACGGCGGGCTCCAGCGCGGAATCTTTCGGGAAAGCGACGGAGACTGGCGCATCGTGTACGGTGATTTCGCCGCTCATGGTCAGCGGTTTAATCACTTTCACCTGCCACAGCAAACCTTCATACGGGCCGAGGAACATTGGCACGCGACCGCTTACCACCGCCTGCACGCCAGCTGGACGATCCGGGAAGACGGAGACTTTGATTGGCTTTTTACCCGCCGCTTCACAGGCTTTGCTGGCGTCTTCAAGGCGCGTAACCTGGGTGGTACCGGAACCGGCGCCCACTTCTTTACCACAGACATCGGCCAGTTCTTTGAATGGCGCGATGTTGGCATCTTTACGCGAGATAATGCCGAGGCGGCTGGCATCGTAATAACCCACGAAGTCGATGATTTTGGCACGCGCTGGCGTGGCGTTGATATTGGAGAGCGCCACATCGTAACGACCAGTTTTCAGGCCTGGAATGATGTTGTCGAAACCGCCGGTGTCGCGCCACTGAACCTGGATTCCCAGACGCTCGCCCACGGCATTCATGATATCGATTTCACGGCCGGCCAGCGTTTTGTTGTCTTCTTTATAGAAGGTGGTTGGCGGCGTGTTGGGGTTGGTTCCGGCAACAATATAGCCACGTTTCACCACATCCGCAGGCAGCAGGCTTTTCAGCGCAGGATCGGCCTGCACATGGATTGAGCTGTCAGTTGGGACGTTTTCATCGGCGGCGAACGCGGTGTGTGCACTCAGCGCGAGCGCAAGAAGAGTCATGCCTTTGGCGAATTTCACTGGAACCTTTCTCCTGATTTATAAAAAGTTTCCCCACAGGGAAAAGGCGTTGAGGTAGCGATGGTTTTGTCTCCTGACTCACCTCGCGCGAGCGGCGTGCGGTGAGTGGAATTGTCATCCTCATATACCCTAAATAATTCCAGCTGCAACAAGGCGGCAAGCGTGTGAATCCCCGGGAGCTTACTTAAGTAAGTGACTAGGGTGAACACGCGGAGCCAACGCAGTTGCGGCTGAAATTATGACGGGTATTTACGTCCCGATTAGCATTCTCTGGAAGATAGATAACAATCACAAATGCGAAAAAAACATATCTATTGCCAAAATATGGCAATAGCCGCTAGTACGGTTGCAAGGCGGGATTTCCGCCCGAGATTTGGCACGTAATACTTAGCAGAATTCAGAATTTGCTAGTGAATCAATAGCCTGCTTATCCAGTATTCATCGACACATTTCTTCTTACTCATAACGGTTTCTTCTAAGCAAATGAGAAATTCCCCTCTCCGCAACTCATACCCCGCAACCGAACAACCTTTGTAAAGGTTTGTATTGTCAGGCATGTTGCCGTCTCACTGAATGGACAATGAGAAACGTTATCATTATCATGCGCATTTACTTACAATTGTTAACGTTACAGGGAGAAAACTTAAGTGAATGTAACCATGCGTGGCAAAAAGCGTCCAATTGCGCTTTTTTTAGCGGGAATGCTAACGTCGCCTGCCTTTGCAGCTGAAACCACCGAAAAGCTGGCTGACGATGAATCAATGATCGTCACCGCCGAGCAGGAGCTGAAACAGCAACCGGGCGTGTCCACCATCACCGCTGAAGACATCAAAAAAAATCCCCCTGTTAACGATCTCTCCGACATCATTCGCAAAATGCCCGGCGTAAACCTTACCGGTAACGGCGCCAGCGGCAGCCGCGGCAATAACCGGCAAATCGATATCCGTGGCATGGGCCCGGAAAACACCCTGGTGATGATCGATGGCGTGCCGGTTTCCTCTCGTAACTCGGTGCGCTACAGCTGGCGCGGCGAGCGTGATTCACGCGGCGATACCAACTGGGTGCCAGCTGAAATGGTTGAGCGCATTGAAGTGATTCGAGGCCCGGCCGCTGCTCGATACGGTTCTGGCGCGGCGGGCGGCGTGGTGAACATCATCACCAAGCGTCCCACCAACGACTGGCACGGCTCGCTGTCGCTCTATACCAGCCAGCCGGAAAATAGCAAAGAAGGCGATACCCGACGCGCTAACTTCAATCTCAGCGGCCCGCTGGCCGGTGATGCGTTGACCATGCGCCTGTACGGCAACCTCAACCGCACCGATGCCGATGCGTTCGATATCAACACCGCAGAAAACGGTTCATACGCGGCGGGCCGTGAAGGCGTGCGCAACAAAGACATCAATACCGTGCTGTCGTGGAAAATCACGCCGCTGCAAATCATCGACTTCTCCTGGGGCTACAGCCGTCAGGGCAATATTTATGCCGGTGACACGCAGAACAGTAACAGCAACGCCAGCACCGACGGTTTAGTAGAGTCGCTGTACGGTGATGAAACTAACCGCATGTATCGCCAAAGCTACGGCATCGCGCACAACGGTATCTGGGATTGGGGAACCTCGAAGCTTAATTTCAACTACGAGAAAACCAATAACACTCGCCTGCAGGAAGGCACCGCCGGGCGTACTGAAGGGATGATTAATAGCGATACGTACGCCACCAGCCGCCTGGAAAGCTATCGCGCGGGCGGAGAGATCAACTTCCCGCTGCAGCTGCTGGTCGACCAAACCGTGACGCTGGGCGCGGAGTGGAACCGCGATGAGCTGAACGATCCAGCATCAATGCTTGCGGCCAGCGCGAGCGGCGTGAATTTGCCTGGCAGTTCTGGCGATCCATCGCAGCGCAGCAGTAAGAACAGCGCCACCATCAGTTCACTGTTCTTCGAAGACAACATTGCCGCCACCGATAGCACCGAAGTGATTCCGGGCCTGCGCTTTGATTATCACGATCAGTTTGGCGCCAACTGGAGCCCAAGCCTTAACCTCTCACAAGGTCTGGGCGACTTTTTCACCCTGAAGGCCGGTATTGCACGGGTGTTTAAAGCGCCAAACCTGTATCAGTCAACGCCGGGGTATCTGCTCTCCACGCGTGGCAACGGCTGCCCGATTGGGCTCAGCCAATGTTATCTGCTGGGGAATAACGATCTCGATGCAGAAACCAGCGTCAACAAAGAGATTGGACTGGAGTTCAGCAACCAGGGCTACGTCGCGGGCATCACCTGGTTCCGCAATGACTATAAGAACAAGATTGTGTCCGGCACCGAGCCGGTTTATTCCAGCACTCGCCCGGTTTACAACGTGCTGCGCTGGGAAAATGGCGGCAAAGCGATTGTGGAAGGACTGGAAGGAAATCTGACTATTCCTTTGATCGCCGATACGCTGGAATGGCGCTCCAACGCCACCTACATGTTCCGCTCCGAGAGCAAGAAAACCGGCAATCCGCTGTCGGTGATCCCGGAATTCACCATCAACTCGCAGCTGGAGTGGCAGGCGACGCAGGATCTCAGCGCCAACATCAACTGGACGCAGTATGGCCGCCTGAAACCGCGTCAAAATGTTGAGACCAATATCTATACCTCGAGCATGACGACGCAGGAAATCAGCCCGTATTCGGTGTTTGGTTTGAACGTCAATTACGACATCAGCAAAAACCTGCGCGCCAATGCCGGTATCAATAACCTGTTTGATAAACGCATTTACCGTGAAAATTCGGGTGCTTCGACCTATAACGAACCGGGCCGCGCCTATTATGCCGGTGTGACGATGTCGTTTTGATTGAGCGGTGTTTAGTCGCCAGACATGGCGACCTGACGTTTAATTAAAAAACTCACTCAACGCCTCTGCCAGCGCCTGCGGTTGCTCATCCGGAATGAAGTGACCGCAGTGCGCGATCTTAATTCCCGTCACATCCGCAGCGAATTCACGCAATGGTAAGGCCATATCCGGAATCGAACCCTGATCGGCGCTGATCGCCAGTAACGGCAACGCTAATTTGCCGCGTTCTTTCAGCAACGCACGGTTTTGCGCCGCCGAAACCGTCACTTCACGATAAGTCGCCATTCCGGCGCGTATCGCGCCCTTCTGCTGTAACAAACGGGTATATTCCGCCATGTCCTCATCGCCAAACACCATCGGACTGGCCGCTTTGCGTTTCAGGAACCATTCGAGATAGATCGCTTCGCGCCCTTCTATCAGCGCCTCTGGCAAATCCGGTAAGAGATGAAACGCGAAGTGCCAGGTTTTCCACGCTTTATCCGGCGTGGCGGGCAGCGATTCTGGCAACGTCACGCCAGGAATACCGGCATCAAGCAGCGCCAGTTTCTTCACCTGATCGCTAAACAGCGTGGCATACGGCCAGGCAACCCACGCGCCGACGTCGTGCGCGGCGAGGTAATAGCTTTCATGACCCAATTGCTGCATCAAGCCCTGTATATTCTGCGCCAGCGATGTGGTGTCGTAGCCGCTGAGCGGTTTATCCGAGTCGCCTTGACCGGGTAAATCCGGCGCGATAATGAAATAGCGATCGCCCAGCAGCGCCATCACCTGGCGCCAGGCGAACCAGCTTTGCGGAAATCCCGCCAGCAGCAGCAACGTTTCTCCATTTGCATTGCCGCCGCTGACGTAGTGCAAACGCACGCCGTCGACCGTGGCGTAATGATGGGAAAATCCGTCTAACGCGTTGAATGGTTGCGTCCAGCCCTGTGCGTATTTGATAACTGATGCTGACATTTTCGCTCTCCGCTCATTTAGGAAATGATCAATCCCTAAATACTAACTGATGATTGCGCTGCCTGGGAATATTTCTGCAAAGCGGTAATCAGTCGCCGTTAATAACGGCCCGACGGAGCGGGTTATTTGCTATTCTGTGCGCGACTCTTTCTTAACAATTGTGAAACTTATGCGAACATCGGATTTGTTGCGGCTGCTGCTTTTAGCGGGGATTTGGGGTGCCAGTTTTCTGTTTATGCGCATTGCGGTACCGGCGCTGGGCGCGGTGAACACCGCGTTTTTACGCGTGTTTTGCGGCATGTTGGGTTTACTGATCATCATGGCGATGATGCGCATTCCACGCCGCTTTGAGGGCAAATTAGGTTGGGCGATGCTGCTGGGCGTTATCAACTCAGCGATTCCGTTCCTAATGTATTGTCTGGCGGCGCGCGTGCTACCGGCGGGCTATTCCGCGATTCTTAACGCCACCACACCGTTAATGGGCGTAATCATTGGTGCGGCATTTTTCGATGAAAAACTGACGATCACCAAAGTTCTCGGCATGATAGCCGGATTCAGCGGCATCATTATCATCAGCACCACCGGCGAAGCGCATCTGAGCAGCACTTTAATCGGGGGGATTTTGGCTTGCCTGGTTGCCACCGCCAGTTATGGATTTGCCGGTTTTCTGACTAAGCGCTGGATTGGTGCACGCGGCGGACTGGATGCCACCAAAGTGGCTTTTGGCAGCCAACTGGGTGCATCGCTGTTTTTACTGCCGGTCTTTGCCTTTAGTGCTCCGCAAACGCCCGCCAGCAGCTGGCAAATCCCGGAAGTGTGGGCTTCTATTTTGGCGATTGGGTTTATCTGTACCGCGCTGGCCTACATTATTTATTTCCGTCTGCTGGCCGATATTGGCCCGCTGCGCACGCTGACCGTCACTTTTATGATTCCGCCGTTCGGGATTTTGTGGGGCTGGTTAGTGTTGGGCGAGCAGATCAATCAGGGTTTTATCGGCGGTTCGCTGCTGATTGTTTGCGCGGTGTGGCTGGTGACCAGCAACGGCTTTGGCAAACGCGCCGCTGTAAACAGCAGCGCCAGCAAATAGCGTTACTTTTTGCCGGATGGCTTCAGCGATCGATTGAGATCCTGAATACGCTTCATGGTTTTTACCGTGCGCGATGAGGTCGCGGAAGCCACCGACAATATCAACATCTCCAGACACACCAACACCGTTCCGTGCAGCGGCATGCGACCATTCTCGCCACCGCGCGGCACGTTAATAATGACATCCGCCTGTTTAGCGAAAGCCGAATCAAGCGCATTAGTGAGCAAAATCACCGGCATGCCGAGACGCTTCGCCTCTTTCAGCGCGGTCATGCCTTCACGATGCGCCGACTTCTGCGCCATCATAATCAGCACATCGCCGCGTTGCAGCCCAATCAACTGTTCCGCTAGCGCAATCCCAGAGCGATTGAGCGTTACCGCCGGAATACCAATGCGCGTCAACAGACGCGCGCTGTAATCCGCCAAAATACCGGAGGCATTAATGCCAAATAGCGCCACCTGACGCGCGTCAATCAAGTGCGTTACCGCTTTGGCGACGGCTTCACGATTGTGCGGTTCGGACAGCGCATCGCAGGCATGTTTATGGCCGCTCAACACAAAATCGATGCCGGAATTGATATCGCACGACAGTTCGCTGACGGTGGCGCTCATCTTCTCTTCAGAGTTCATCGCCGGTCCAAACCAGGCGTTTAACGTGGTTTTTAAATCGCGCAAACCGGCAAAACCTAATGCCTGCACCGCGCGCACCACCGTCGCATCCGAGGTGTTAGTGGCCCTGGCAATTTCCAGCGCCGTGGCATCCAATACCACCTCGCGATGGTCGTGGATGTAACGCGCCACCGCTTGCAGACCGGATGATAATGTCGGTGCGCGTAACCGATAGCGTTCACCCAGCACATCCACACGACTTTTAATGCTATTTCGACTCATCTGCTGATTGCTCTTTAAAGTGTCAGAGTTTTACTGAAGGTTTGTAGTGAATTACCCACTTACTACTTAGATCTAAGATGTAAGCCAATGAATTTAAGATAATAAAAATGTAACGGCTTCGTAATCATTTCCATTTACTACTACATTACAACATGGTTGAATGATTCTCAATTGCATTGCACCAGGTTAATAAAGAATGAATAACAACAAGCCGTCGGCTTTTAAATCTCAACGCCATCCCGCCATTCTGGCTGCGATTTACGGCGTCAGCATTTGGGGTTCCACCAGCAGTTTTGCCGCCGAGGAGAGCAACACGCTCACCGTTTCGGCGCAGGAAGATAACGCACAAGGTTACAACGTCACTAATAGCGCGATCGGCGGTAAAACCTCTACGCCGCGCATTAACCAGGCGCAGTCGGTCAGCGTGGTTACGCAGCAGCAGCTGGAGGATTATCAGGCGTCGAGTCTTGCCGACGCGATGCGTTTTGTCAGCGGCGTTACGGAAGGCAACACGCTGGCCGGCACCGAAGATGGCTTCGTGCGTCGCGGCTTTGGCAGCAATTCGGATGGTTCGATTTATCGCGATGGCGTGCGCAGCAGCCAGGGTTTGAACTTTGATGCCACCACCGAGCGCGTTGAAGTGTTGAAAGGCTCTGCATCGCTGCTGTACGGCATCCAGAATCCGGGTGGCGTAATCAATGTGATAAGCAAAAAGCCGCAGTATGAGTGGCACAGAAAAGTCAGCGGCCGAACCTCCAGTGAAGGCGGTGGCGCGGGCACGATGGATGTCACCGGACCGCTTGGCAACGGCTTCGCCTTCCGCCTGATTGCGGAAAAACAGAATCAGGATTACTGGCGCAATTTCGGCAGCGAAAAGCACACGCTGATCGCGCCCTCGCTGCAGTGGTTTGGTGAGCAAGCCAGCTTCCTGATTAGCTATTCAGATTATCAGTACGACATTCCTTACGATCGTGGCACCGCATTCATCAACGGTAAGCCGCTGGATATGGACTACAAAGATCGTCTGGATGACAAAGCCAACCATGCATGGGGTCACAACAAAACCCTCAACGCCCATTATGACTGGCAGTTTAATGATGACTGGAGCACGCGCGTTACGCTCGGCTGGAACCAGCGTCAATACGATAATAATGAAGTGCGCGTCACGGCGGTCAATGCTAACACTGGCGTGGTGACGCGTCGTGCCGATGCCAATCGCGGTTTTAACCATAAAACCAAATATGTTTCGTGGGACGTGATCGGCTCACCGCAAGTGTTTGGGATGACGCACGATCTGGTGCTGGGCACCGATTACGAGATGATCCAAACCTATCGCGCGCATCAGTATCAGGGCAAAGCCAACACCGGTTTCAACTTCACCGATCCGCAGTACGATATTCTGTCGCCTGTTACCAACAGCAGCACCGAAAACAGCGCCAACGCCAATAACCTCAACCGCACGCACAGCCGTTCAATCTATGCCAAAGACAGCATCAGCCTGACGGAAAACTGGATTGCGGTGCTGGGCGGACGCTATCAGCATTACGAGCAACGCGCCTCGAAAGGTTTTGATCCGGTGGTGCAAACGCTGGACAGCGAAGGCAACAAATTCCTGCCGCAGGCCGGTTTGATCTACAAAGTGACGCCGGACGTTTCGCTCTACACCAGCGTGAGTAAATCCTTCACACCATCGACCGATGTTGATGATGATGGCAACGTCGGTAAACCGGAACAGGGCACCACATGGGAAGTCGGCAGCAAGTGGCAGATTTCACCGAAGCTGTTTGCCAGCGTCGCGCTGTATCGCATCAACGAGCGCGATATGTCGCTAAGCATTAACGGCACCACGCGCGCCATCAATAAAGCGCGCTCCAGCGGCGCGGAATTTGAGTTAAATGGCGAAGTGCTGCCGGGCTGGGATCTCAGCGCCAACTACAGTTATGACAAAGCCGAGATCGTAGATGACGGTGTTAACGCGGCTAATAACGGCAATCGCCTGCAGAATGCGCCGCGCCACGCAGGCGCGCTCTATCTGAGCCATAATCTGGCGATCTCCGGCATTCCGGGCGATTTCCGCGTAGGCGGCGGTGCGCGCTATGTGGGAACGCGCGCCGGCGATCCGGAAAACAGCTTTACCCTGCCCGATTATGTGGTGGCGGACAGCTTTGTCGCCTGGAACAACCAGTTGTTTGGCGAGAAAACCCAGCTGAAGCTCAATCTGAATAACCTGTTCAACAAACATTATTACCCCTCCAGCGGCGGCAATCTGCGCGTGCGTGAAGGAGAAACCCGCAACCTGATGCTCGAGGCCAGCGTTGAATTCTGATTCGATATTTGTACGACGTGCGCCAGGCTTGTCCGGCCCGATGTTGGTGGTGCTGGCCTGTTTTCTGCTGGTGCTCAGCAGCGTGGCCTCAGCAAAAACCATCACCGATATCGACGGCAATCGCGTTGAGATCCCCGATCGTCCGCAGCGTATCGTGCTGGGTGAAAGCCGCATGCTGTATACGCTGGCGTTACTGGAGCCTGGCGATCCGTTTCAGCACATTGTGGCGTGGCCGCAGGATCTGAAGAAGTACGACAGCCAAACCTGGAACAGTTTTGCCCGTCACTTTCCCCAGATGCTGAAAATCCCGTCGCTGGGTGCTGGCGGGCCGAACGCCATCAATCCCGAGCAGATTCTGGCGCTGAAACCGGACGTGGTGATTTTGCCGAGTCTGGTACGCTACGATGATGCCGACCTGCGCCTTGTCACCATGCTGAAAGCGGCGCACATTCCGGTGGTGAAGATCGATCTGCGCGTGCATCTGCTGAAAAACACCCGGCGCAGCGTGGAGATATTTGGCGAAGTGCTGAATCAGCAGGCGCGGGCAGAAGCGTTTAATCGTTTCTACCAGCAGCATATGCAGGTGATTCATGATCGCTTAGCCAGCTATCAGGGCGCGAAACCGTCGGTGCTGCTGCAACTGCATCTTGGACGCCGTAACGAATGTTGCGTGACGGCGATCAACGGCAGCCTCGGCGAATTACTCAACGCAGCGGGCGGCGACAATATCGCCAACAAAACCCAGCACGGCGTGTTTGGTCGCCTGAGTGAAGAGAGCGTGATTGCCGCTCAGCCGCAGTACTATTTTGCTACCGGCTTTGGCGATAACGCCTCGCAGGGCTTACTGAAATTAGGGCCAGACGTGGCACCCGAAACCGTGCTCAGCAGTTTCAGACAGCTCACCGCGCAGCAAAACGGTTTACGCGAATTATCAGCATTGAAAAATGGTCACTCGGCGGTGATCTGGATGAATTTCTACCTCAGTCCGTGGCACATTGCGGCGACAGAATTTATGGCTAAAACACTCTATCCACAGCTGTTTGCGGACCTGGAACCCGAAAAGACCCTGCAGCAGATTTTTCGTGATTTCTTACCGATTCCTTATAGCGGCACTTATTTTATTAACATCCCGCCAGCGAGCAATAAATAATCACTTCCGCTCCGCTTGTGATTAATCCGAACCTCGCTAATCTTAAATTGCAGCACGGGCATGGCGTTGAAGCCCTTATTTCCGCCATGCAACAACAACTCACGAGAGGATGTTTTATGGCTGAGCATAGAGGCGGTTCCGGTAATTTTGCTGACGATAAAAAGAAAGCATCAGAAGCCGGTAAAAAAGGCGGAGAAAAAAGCGGTGGTAGTTTCAAAGATGACCCCGCTAAAGCATCAGAAGCAGGTAAGAAAGGCGGCAAGAAGTAGCCAACCATGTTTTAAATAGCACATAGCACCTTGGAAATCCGCCAGGGCACGGACGCCCTAAGCATTATCCCCTTCTGCAGTCGCACCTCGATAAATATTGTTAATTACTTCACGTTACTGCTGCACTTTTTAACCCCCTTTCGTTTACCGTTTCGTCTTAATAAATCTGATTGCTCACTTTCTAACGTGACAAACATCACATTTATGCCAGGCTTAGTTTATTCACCTCATGCGACAAGGAGATATATATGACATCGCAAACCACAAATAAAACCCTTATTACTGAAACGTATCCGGTTCCGCCATTTAAAAAGCAGACGCAACCGATGCCGGGTTTGGCGAGCAAAATGGATCCCCGTCCCGATCATGGTGAAACCAGCTATCGTGGTACCGGTAAATTGACCGGTCGTAAAGCGCTCATCACCGGTGGTGATTCCGGTATTGGCCGCGCCGTGGCAATTGCTTATGCCCGCGAAGGTGCGGATGTCGCCATCAACTTCCTGCCGGAAGAAGAGGCTGATGCGGCAGAAGTGGTAAAACTGATTGAAGCTGAAGGCCGCAAAGCGGTGGCGATTCCGGGTGATATTCGTTCGGAAGAGTTCTGTCAGAAGCTGGTGGATCAGGCTGCTGAGCAGCTAGGCGGATTGGATATTCTGGTGAATAACGCCGGACGTCAGCAGTTTAATGAATCCATCCTGACACTCTCTACTGAAGATTTTGACGCCACCTTTAAGACCAACGTCTATGCGATGTTCTGGATCACCAAAGCGGCGCTGAAATATCTGCCAGCTGGATCGTCCATCATCAACACCTCGTCGGTGCAGGCGTATCAGCCAAGCGCGATCCTGCTGGATTATGCGCAGACCAAAGCGTCGATTGTCGCGTTTACCAAAGCGCTTGCGAAACAGCTGGGTGAAAAGCAGATTCGCGTCAACGCGGTTGCGCCTGGCCCGTACTGGACCGCGCTCCAGGTGAGCGGCGGACAACCGCAAGAGAAAGTGGAGAAGTTCGGTGAATCCGCACCGCTGGGTCGTCCGGGACAACCGGCTGAAATCGCCCCGCTGTACGTCACGTTTGCCGATGTGAAAAACAGCTTCACCTCCGGCCAGGTGTGGTGCTCTGATGGCGGCACCGGCACGCTGTAATCATCTTTGGGGTCGCCATTCGTGGCGATCCCGCTCTACCCGTTCAATCGTTCAGGAAACACGTCCCTCAGCCATCCGATAAATACCCGTAATCGCTGCGTAAGATGACGATTCTGCGGATAAACCACATGAAATGGATAATTCCCCGGACGCCACGCCGCCAGAATCTCAACCAATTTCCCTGCCTGTAAATCTGCTGCCGCTGCATAGCGGAAGGTCTGAATAATCCCTAAACCCGCAACCGCTGCCGCCAAATGCGCGTTACTTTCATTGACGCCAATCCGATGCTCACTCTTAATCTCAAGCTGCTCTTCGCCCTGAGTAAAACGAAACGGAAACGCTCTGCCGCTCTGCGGTGACAAATAGCTCACCACGCGATGTCCATTTTTCAGCTCCTGCGGATAAGCCGGTACGCCATAGGTTTTCAGATAGCCCGGCGCGGCGCAGGTAATCATCTCCGCATCCCCCAAATGACGCGCCACCAGCGACGAATCGCTAAGCGGACCGCCGCGAATCACGCAATCGACGTTACCGCTGATCAAATCCACCGCGCGATCCGCAACGCCAAGATCGATACGAATGTCCGGATAGCGGGCAATAAAATCGGGCAGCGCCGGAATCAACACATCGCGCGCGGTTGAGCCGCCAATATCAATACGCAGATAGCCGCCAGGTTTGGCGCTTTCCGCATTAAACGAGTGGTCGATATCTTCCAAATCGCGCACGATGCGCAGCGCTTTTTCATAGTAATCGCGCCCTTCTGGCGTCACCGTGACGCGCCGCGTGGTGCGTTGCAGCAAGCGAATGCCGAGATGCGCTTCCAGTTCCTGCACCAGTTTGCTCAGCGTGGCATTCGGCATATCGATCGAATCCGCCGCACGCGTAAAGTTGCCCGCTTCGACGACGCGCGCAAAGGCCTTTATCGCCAATAACTGATCCATGCTGTTTTCCGCCGCCTTTAATTATCCACACACAGAAATAGTCATTTCGATTTTACACCATTTATCAGCAAACGCCGTGAAGATAGATTGCTTCTCATGCACTGCAACGCAGTCATCAAAACCTCATCATCCATTGGAGAAGCAAACATGAACGCACTCAACGGCAAAATCGCATTGGTAACCGGCGGCACAACTGGCATTGGTCTGGCATCCGCGCAGGAGTTGGCGACACAAGGCGCTCGCGTGTTTATCACTGGTCGTCGTCAGGCGGAGCTTGATGCGGCAGTCGCCAGCATCGGTGCCAGCGCCAGCGGTATTCGCGCTGATGCTGCGGTGCTAAGCGACCTCGACAACGTTTACGCAGAAATCGCCAAACAAGCGGGCCGCCTCGATATCCTGTTCGCCAACGCCGGTGGCGGCGACATGCTGCCGCTTGGCGCCATCACCGAAGAGCATTTTGACCGTATCTTTGGCACCAACGTGCGCGGCGTGCTGTTTACCGTGCAGAAGGCGTTGCCACTACTGAGTGACAATGCCTCGGTGATCCTCACCTCGTCCACCACATCGGTTCAGGGTACTGCCGGATTCAGCGTATACAGCGCCAGTAAAGCCGCGGTGCGCAACTTTGCCCGCTCATGGGCGCTGGATGTGAAAGATCGCGGTATTCGCGTTAACGTTGTGAGTCCCGGCCCGGTGCGCACGCCAGGTTTGGGTGGTTTGGTGCCGGAAGATCAGCAGCAAGGATTGTTTGATGCGCTGGCGGCGCAGGTGCCGTTAGGTCGTCTTGGCGAACCTGACGAAATTGGCAAAGTGGTGGCGTTTTTAGCGTCCGATGCGTCCAGCTTTATTAACGCCGCTGAGCTGTTCGTCGATGGCGGTATGGCGCAGGTCTGAAAGCTATTGTGTAGGTCGCCATTTATGGCGACCACGCTCTCAAGCCGCACTTGGTTCCGCCTCCACATACAAATAACCAATCCCCAGCACCTGCCGCGACCGATCCAGCTGACCAAAATGCACATTGGTGCCTTTGCTTTTCAACGCATCACGCGGATCGAACGGATTAAAATCGATCTGTCGCACAATGGTCTGCAACCAACTGTCACCAAAGGTACAGCTGCGACCATATAACCAAATCTGATTAATATTCAGCGTGTTGAGAAAATTATATAAGCTCATACCAATCGCTTCGGCGGCGCGCTGTGCCCACGCTACAATCCAGGGTTCGCCCGCTTGCCACGCTTGCAATAACTGCGTGCTGCTGGGCTGCGGCGCTTCGGGATCGCGCTGATGAGCCGCCTGTTTTAAGGTGCTGAGTGAGGCCACCGTTTCCAGACAACCCTGACGGCCGCAACTGCAGCGCTGGCCGTTAGGCTCAATGATGGTGTGGCCGATTTGTCCGCTGCCGTACAAATTGCCGCGAAAAATCTCACCGTTGATCACAAATGATGAGCCGATGCCGTAATCCACATTGATGACGCAGAATTCGCTGAGCGCATTGCGATTTAACCACTTCTCAGCCAGCGCCAGCATCACGCAGTCGTTATCCACACGCACTTCCACGCCGAGCTTCTCCTCCAGCAGAAATTTCAACTGCAACGGCGTTTTCCACGCGGCCTGCGGCATATGCTGTGACACACCGGTGACCGGATCAACCTGACCATGCACTGCCAGCGCCAGATTAATGCGTCGCTTCGGCCACTGTTTGCAGGTTTTCCGCCACACCGCCTCAATCTCACTGAGCAATGCTTCCGGCGTTTCCGCTTTGATAGCGACTTGCTCAAATTCTCCCTGCGCTACCAGCTGCGCATCGGCCAGTTGCCGTTCAATGCTGCTCGGTTTGACGCATAAACACAGCGTCCAGGCACCGTTGGATGGCAGTTCAAAACTGCCATTGCTGTTACCGCGAGCGCTCATCAGCGCCTCAGAGTGTTGCAGTTTTCCTTCATCCAGCAGCGCCTGCAAAATTTTGCTGGTGGCTGGAATGGTTAAGCCGCTGAGGTGTGCCAATTGAGATTTACTGAGTTGCTTATGCCGCCACATCAGCGACATAAACAGCGCCTTATTATGTTTTCGCACCTGCAAATTGTTCAAACCAACCGGCTTCATTTTGTCTCCATTACACTCCATCCGCCCCGTTTACTAAACAGAGTTTACTGTCTTTTGTGATGGTTTCGCCATCCTCTTTACTACCGTTGTCTTAAAGTTCGTGCTCATCCCAATAACAAAAAAATATCCTCACCTCCCAAGAGACATTGAACATGACAACATCACCTGCAAACCATCCGTGGCTGATCCGCCTCGGCATTCCACCCGCGCTGGCCTGGGGCTACGTCGCTGTATTGCTGTTTATGATTGGCGATGGCGTGGAGTCGAACTATCTCGCGCCTTACCTGCATGAAAATGGTTTCTCACTCAATATCGCGGCGGCGGTGATCGCCTTCTACGGCGTCACCGTTACGCTCGGTTCGTGGCTGGCCGGTTCACTCTCCACACTCATTGGCCCGCGCAAAGTGATGCTGGCAGGCGGTGTGATCTGGATTGTGTTTGAAGTGCTGTTCCTCGCCATCGCCTTGCCTTCCCATAGCGTGGCCTTGCTGGCGTTAACGTACGGTTTGCGCGGCGTTGCCTACCCCATGTTTGCCTATGCGTTTCTGGTGTGGATTCAGGCCGCCGCACCCGCCGATATGCGCGGTTCAGCAACCGGTTGGTTCTGGCTGGCGTTTACCGGCGGCTTGCCCACGCTGGGATCGCTGGTGGCGATCTTCTCAATACAGTTGATTGGTGAATACGCGACTTTCTGGCTGTCGCTTGGGCTGGTCGCGTTGGGGTTGCTGGTCATGGTGATCGCGCTTAAAGAACGCAGCGGCTATCAGTCGTTGCTCGATGAGCAACACCGTCAGCAGAGCGTTGCGCGTACGCTAATGGGCGGCATCGATATTTTGTGGCGTGAACCGCGCATCGCCGCCGCTGCCGTAGTGCGCATCATCAACACCACGCCTTACTTCGGCTTCTTTATTTTCCTGCCGGGCTTTTTCACCGAGCAGATCGGATTTACGCAAACCGAATACCTCAGCCTGATCACCATCATGGGTTTAGTCGGCATGAGTTTTAATCCCATTGTCGGCAAGCTCAGCGATCGCATCGGCTGGCGCAAAGTGCTGACGGTATTTGGTGGACTCGGTTCCGGCATCTCAATGTTGCTGATGTATTTTGTGCCGCAGTGGAGCCACGGTAGCTTTTTACTCAGCGTCATCTGCGCGTGTTTATATGGCATCACCTTGTGCGGCTATGTTCCCGCTGCCGCGCTGTTCTCTTCCCTGTGCCAGCCAAAAGATAAAGGCAACGCGATGGCGATTTACTGCTTTGCTGCCGGGCTTTCCACGTTCTTTGGCCCTGCGCTGTACGGTGCCTTCAACGCGCTGTTTGGCACCTCGGGCGTAGTGTGGGGTTACGCCGCTTTGTACTTGATCAGCGCTCTGGTTTCCTGGTGCTTCCTGCTCAGCCCGCTGGATCCCGGCGAGCAGCATAATCCCGAGGCGCAGCGCCTGCGCCGTTTAGATTCTGTCGCTTCAGAGTAAAGAGAGAACCATGAAAGAGTTTGATTACATTGTGGTGGGCGGCGGCAGCGCCGGTTGTATCGTCGCCGCCAGGTTAGTCACGGAAGGCAACGCGCGCGTGCTGCTGCTGGAAGCCGGGCGCGATGAGTATCACCCGGTGCTAAAGATGCCCGCAGGTTACATGAAGTTTCTCGCCAGCGACAAATTCCTCACCATGCACCAGACCGAGCCGCAGCCACAGCTCAACGGACGCGGCGTGATTGTGCCGCAGGCGAAAGTGTTGGGCGGCGGTTCGACGGTCAATGCGATGGTGTATATGCGCGGCCATCGCCAGGATTACGCCGACTGGAACAGCGCACTCGGCAATCAGGGCATCGACTGGTCGTGGGATGCGCTGCTGCCGCACTTTACCGCCATCGAAGATAACGATCATCTCGGCGCGCCCCATCACGGCATCGGCGGGCCAATGAAAGTGTCGCATCTCGGCCACTTCAGCCCACTGAGCCGCGCCTATGTGAAAACTCTGCAGGGATTGGGGATTCCTTACACGCCGGATTTCAATACCGGCAATCCGTTTGGCGTAGGCTTTATGCAGCACACCATTAACGGTCAGACGCGCCAGCGCTGCAGCGTGGTGGATGCCTTTATTACGCCGCTGCGCCATGACGCGCGCTTGACCATCGTCACCGGCGCGCAGGTAGAGGAGATTCTGTTCGAGGGCGCAAATGCCAGCGGCGTACGCTACACACAGGATGGCCATCCGCAACGTGCCTGCGCGCGTAAAGAGGTGATTCTGGCTGCCGGTGCCTATCAAACGCCGAAGCTGCTGATGCTCTCCGGCATCGGTCCACAAGCCCAGCTAAAACAGCATGGCATCACGCTGCGTCAGCATTTGCCGGGTGTCGGCAAGAATTTGCAGGATCACTATGAAGTGCCGGTGGTGGCCAGCACCAACGGTGCGTTTGGCTATTATGGTCAGGATCGTGGCTGGCCGATGGTCAAAGCCGGCTTGCAATATATGTTGTTCAAAACCGGTCCGGTCACCACCACCGGCGTGGAAACCTGCGCCTTCTTTGACCCGCTCGATTTCGGCGCCACGCCAACGATTCAGATGTTTTGCGTGCCCACGGTATATCTCGACCGCGACGTGATGGGCGCCGATCCCGGCCATGGCGTTACCGTCAATTCGCTGCTGCTGCGCCCCAAAGCGACCGGCGAGGTCACGCTGCGCGATAGCAGCGCCAGCAGCTTGCCGATTATCGATACACAAATCTTTGGTCATCCCGACGATTTGGCGCGCACCATCGCCGGTTTCCGTTTTGCGCGTAAGGTCATCACCGCGACGCCCATCGGCGCGATGGTGCAGCAAGAGATCTTCCCCGGTGCAGAGATGACTTCAGATGAAACGATTGCCGAACACTGCAAGCGCATGGTGAAAACCGGCTATCACCCGGTCGGCACTTGCCGCATGGGCCACGATAACGATCCGCTGGCGGTGTTACACGACGACCTGCGCGTGCGCGGCGTTAACCGCCTGCGCGTGGTCGATGCCTCAATGATGCCCAACATTATTAGCGGCAACACCAATGCTATTGTGATGGCGGTGGCTCACCGTGCTGCTGAATTGCTATTGCAGACGCAGCAGAGCGAGAGCAAGGAGCACGCTTATGAGTGAAAAATTATCCCGCCTGCAGCGTGCACTCGCCTCCTGGCAGCTCGATGGTGTGCTGCTTACCCGGCGCGATAACATCGCCTGGCTGACCGACGGTGCCAGTTTTTACGTGGTGGAACGCGCCGAAGTCGGCGTGGCCAGCTTGCTCATCACGCAGGACAAGGTTCTACTGCTCGCCCCTGAAAATGAGATGCCGCGTATCCTCGCCGAAGAATCGCTGCCGTTTGCCTGTGAAACGCTGAGCTATCCGTGGTATCAATCGTTAAATACCCTGTTGCCTGAGGGCAAATTCGGCAGCGATACGCCGCAAAACGGCATGTCTGATATTCAACAAGCGATGGTGGCGCTGCGACAGGGCCTGAACAGCAATGAGCAACAGCGATTCAAAGCGTTGGGGCGCGAAGCCGCGCAGATTGTCGAAGGCGTGGCGCACCAGTTAAAAGCAGGCGTAACGGAATGGCAAGTGGAGGCCGAGATTGTCGCTGCCTGTCTGGCACGCGGTATTCGTCCGATGTGCACCTTAGTAGCGGCCGATGAGCGTATTAGCGCGTTCAAACATCCGGTGCCCACGCAGAAAAAGCTGCAGCAACACATGCTGATCACGCTCGGCGCCGAGCGCCACGGGCTGCACGTGAGCCTGACGCGGTTAGTGCATATCGGCCAACCAGGACCCGCATTACGCCAGCACCTCAACACCTTGTGCCAGATTCACGCCGATATTATCTGTGCAACGCAGCCGGGCCAAAGCTGGTCAACGCTATTTCAGGCAATTAAAGATGCCTATCAGCGGCACGGACATGGCGATGCGTGGCGCGATCATCATCAGGGCGGCCCGGCGGGTTATGGTTGCCGCGACGTGATCCTAACGCCAGATACGCGCGGCGATATTCACTCTGATATTGCCGTGGCGTGGAATCCCACGCTCAGCGGCGTAAAAAGCGAAGATACCTTTTTACTTACCGCTGAGGGCTGCGAAGCCTTAACGCGCAGTGGCGAATGGCCAATGATTACCGTGCAGCGCGGCGAGCGCACGTTGTACTTCCCAGACTGGCTGGCATTACCGGCATCTTCATAAGGAGGCGATTATGTCATCACGATTAGCTAATAAAACCGCGATTATCACCGGTGCTGGCAGCGGCATAGGCAGCGCAATCGCTACACTGTTTGCGCAACAAGGTGCTCGCGTGGCGCTCTTCGATCTTGACGGTGAAACCACCGAAGCGCTGGCGGCAGAGTTGCAGCAGCAAAGCGGCCAACACTGTTTTGCCTATAGCGCAGATGTCACGCAACCCGAGGAGGTGCAGCGGGCGGTGAGCGAAGCGCAGCAAGCGCTGGGCCCGATTGATATTCTGATCAACTGCGCGGGCGTGAATGTGTTTCGCGATCCGCTGGCGCTGGAAGATGACGACTGGCAGCGCTGTATGGAGGTCAATCTGAAAGGACCCTACAACCTGATCCGCAGCGTGCTGCCGTGCATGCTGGCGCGCCAGTACGGCAATATCATTAACGTCGCGTCGGTACACGGGCACAAAATCATTCCCGGCGCGTTTCCCTATCCGGTTGCCAAGCACGGTTTGATTGGCCTGACGCGTTCGCTGGGCGTGGAGTACGCCAGCCAGGGCATTCGCATTAACAGCATTTCTCCGGGTTTGATTGTGACGCCCGCCGCTGAAGCCTGGCTGGCAAGCTGTCCCGATCCGCAAGCCGAGCGTGAACGGCAGGCCGCTTTGCTACCGTGCAAACGTATTGGTGAACCGCAGGAAGTGGCATATACCGCGCTGTTTCTCGCCTCGGACGAAGCGCGCTTCATCAATGCCACCGATATCCTGGTTGATGGCGGACGCAGCCAGATTTATCACGAGTAATAAATGATATTTTTATCGGGTCGCCATTCATGGCGACCACGCTTAATCTAACTCTTAATCACCGGAATCTCATCCAGTTGGGTAAAGATCGCCATCCCCCGCTCCTTGCCAATCCGCACATCGTTATCAGCCCCCTGCGACGCGCCCGGAATGCGTAAAATAGCATCGCAACAGTGAATCAAACGATGCGCCACCGGATAGAGAAAAGATTCACTGATTTCATCGCCAATTGTCTGCGAACCGGCGGCGCTCGCCAGCGGCAACGCCAGCCACTCACCAATCACCGGCGTATGTCCGCGCTGGTAGACCTGCAGGGCAATCTGGTCTAATTTCTTAATGTTTTCATGAATTAACACTTGATTGCCGTTGGTGCCGCTGCGTACGGGCCCTGCTATAAGAATCAACATTGCGTTTCTCCAAAAATTCGATGGTGTGGGCAAGCGTTTTTTTGCACGATTTGCCCGGCGATAGGTGACAAAATCTACGCTAACATGCATAATCGTGCAGATACAAGCAAAAACATGAATGAGAAAATAATGCTTTCCAGCCAACGTAAACAGCACATCCTCGCCATTCTGAGCGAAGAAAAACAGGTGATGTCGAGCGAGCTTAGCCAGCGCTTTGCGGTGTCGGAAGACTCAATCCGCCGCGATCTGCGTGAATTAGCCGCCGAAGGATTACTGCAACGTGTACACGGCGGTGCGCTGCCGGTTTCTGCCGCTATTGCACCGTTTGAAACACGCAAAAGCGTGCAGATTAGCTCTAAACGCCTTATCGCGCAGAAAGCGGTCCAGCTGATCCAGCCCGGCCAGGTAGTGATTATCGATGGCGGCACTACCACCGCCGAGATGGTGAAATTGCTGCCGCCGGACCTGGCATTTACCGTGGTGACGCACAGCCCAAGCATTGCCGTGGCGCTGGTGGATTATCCGCAGGTTGACGTGATCATGATTGGCGGCCTGCTCTATCGCCATTCGGTGGTGGCGGTGGGTGCGGCGGTGCTGGAAGGCATTGCGCGGATTAATGCCGATCTGTTCTTCATGGGCGTGACCGGCGTGCACAAAACGGCGGGATTAACCACTGGCAACTACGAAGAGGCCGGGGTGAAACGTGCGCTTTCCGCACGCGCGGCGGAAACGGTGGTAATGGTGTCGAATGAGAAGCTGAATTCCGCTTCGGCGTTTGCCATCGGCGAATTATCACTGGCCAGCACCTTGATCGTTGATGCTCAACCCGATGACGAAATGTGCCAACTGCTGCGGAAAAAGCACATAACTGTGCTGTAAACGGCTATTCTTCGCTGCTAAACAATTAAGGTCATCGTACGCTTTCCAATCAAAGCCTATCCCGTAGCGGCGCGATTTATCGCGCAATGAATTGCGCCGCTACGATCCCTGCAAGCATTTTGATAATCAGGAGCTTAATAAGATGTCTGAGAATCCCACCATCGCCCTTATTGGACCGGGCGCGATTGGCACCACCATCGCAGCGGCACTGCATGAAGCTGGACGCACGCCCACGATTTGCGGGCGTACCGCACATCCGCAGCTGGAGTTGCGTCACGACAGCGGCAAAATTATTGTTCCCGGCCCGGTGCTCACCAATACCGCCGAGATCGCGCAACCGTTCGATCTGGTGTTTATGGCGGTGAAAACCACCCAGGTTGAGGATACCGCGCCATGGCTGGCGGCGCTGTGTAATGAAAATACCGTGGTGTGCGCGCTGCAGAATGGCGTGGAGCAGAAAAGCCAACTCGCGCCCTATGTCAATGGCGCGACCGTGCTGCCATCGGTGGTGTGGTTCCCGGCCCAGCGCGAACCGGACGCCTCGGTGTGGCTGCGGGAAAAGCCGCGCCTGACACTGCCGGAAACGCCGCACGCTGAGTTGGTGGTTGCGGCACTGCGCGACACGCGCTGCGCGGTCGATCTCTCCGCCGATTTCCTGACCATCGCCTGGCGCAAACTGCTGCAAAACGCGGTTGCCGGTTTGATGGTGCTGTCGAATCGTCGTGCGGGTATGTTCCAGCGCGAAGACATCAGCGCGCTGGCGCTGGCCTATTTGCAGGAGTGCCTGACGGTAGCGCGCGCCGAAGGTGCCGCGTTAAAAGATGAGGTGCCGCAGGAGATTGTAGAACGCTTCCACCGCGCACCGACTGATTTAGGCACCTCGATCCTTGCCGACCGCCAGGCCGACCGTCCGCTGGAGTGGGATATCCGCAACGGCGTCGTGCAGCGTTATGGTCGGGCGCGCGGTATTCCCACGCCAATCAGCGATGTGATTGTGCCGCTGCTGGCGGCCGGTAGTGAGGGGCCAGGCTGATCATCTACATTCACGGTCGCCATCCATGGCGACCTCCCTCAAGCATGCTATCTACCCGTGTTTTATCCTGCCAACTTGCGAGATGTTAAAATCTTTACTAGGGTTTGCGCTTCTTCTGCCTCTTATAGCTTTCTTTTCCATTTATGAAATTACGGCTGCGAAAGCTATAAGATCGCGCCATTTTCTCAACTGGGGAATTTATGAGCACAGGAACGGATACAACACACTCAGCCACAGCCAGTGGCTTAACCGTTGATGACATCACCGTTATCGACAACAAATTGCTGAAACGCGCGGTCGGTGCCGCCGCATTGGGTAATGCGATGGAGTGGTTTGACTTCGGCGTTTACAGCTATCTCGCCGTTATCATTGGCCAGGTCTTCTTCGCCGATGCCAGCGCTGCCGCGCAGCTGATCGCTTCGTTCGGAACCTTCGCCGCGGCGTTTTTAGTGCGTCCGATTGGCGGCATGGTGTTTGGTCCACTCGGCGACCGCATTGGACGTCAGAAGGTGCTGGCGTTGACCATGATCATGATGTCGATCGGTACGTTCTGTATCGGTCTGATCCCAAGCTATGCCAGCATTGGTATCGCTGCGCCGATTCTGCTGCTGCTGGCGCGCTTGCTGCAAGGGTTCTCCACCGGCGGTGAATATGGCGGTGCCGCGACCTTTATCGCGGAATACTCCACCGACAAACGCCGCGGCTTTATGGGTAGCTTCCTTGAGTTCGGTACGCTGGGTGGCTATCTGCTAGGCGCCAGCCTGGTGACAGCAATGATCGCTTTCTTACCGCATCAAACCATGATGGATTGGGGCTGGCGTGTGCCGTTCTTCCTCGCCGCGCCGTTGGGTCTGTTCGGTTTGTATATCCGCTTAAAGCTGGAAGAGACGCCCGCGTTTAAAGATCACATGGATAAGCGCGAAGAGATGGAGCACAACAAACCGCGCCTGAGCGTGTGGCAGATGCTGCGCGATCAACGTAAACCGCTGCTGAAATGTATTGGTCTGGTACTGTTGTTCAACGTCTCCAATTATATGCTGACCGCCTATATGCCGAGCTATTTAACCGGCGTGCTGGGAATGAGTGAATTATCCGGCCTGATGTTGGTGATGGTGATTATGTTTATCATGATGCCGCTGACGTTAATGTGGGGATATCTCACCGACCGCATTGGTCGCCGTCCGGTGATTGGTTTAGGCGCGTTGGGCTTAATCGTGCTGGCGATTCCGAGCTATATGTTGATTGGTTCCGGCAATATGCTTTTGGTGTTTGCCGGACTGGCGATTCTGGGCTTATTGCATACTTGTTTCAGCGGCACCATGCCGGCAACGTTACCGGCGCTGTTTGTCACCGATATTCGTTATAGCGCGCTGGCAATTGGTTTTAACTTATCGGTTTCGCTATTTGGTGGCACCACGCCGCTGATTACCGCATGGCTGGTGGATACCACGCACAATAATCTGATGCCGGCGTATTACATGATCGGTGCCGGGATTATTGGTTTGCTGACGGTTTTAACCTTGAGTGAAACGGCACGCAAACCGCTGAAAGGTTCATCGCCTGCGGTGGCAACAGAAGCGGAAGCGCATCGTTTGATCGATAAATTGCGTAAACGTAAGGTCAAGCATAAAACGGCTTAGGTTCGAGTCGGCATTAACAAGGGCCGCAGTCCTGCGGGATTTAAAGCGATTTTGAGTTGAGAATACGCATGACTGCTGCAGCGCGGATGTTGAGGCGACATCCCAATCCGCTGAACGAATGAGGGATTCCAGGGCGAGCCGCAGGGATGCGGCGAGAGGCGGCGCTGAGCAGGAGCGAATCGCCGCCGGTCCGTCAGGAATCGTGAATGAGTGAAGGCACCGCGCAGCGGCGGGTTGGGCTGGCGCAAGGCCCGGGAGTGCAGAGGGCGCGGCTAGGCGTCCTCTGCTCGGTCGCCGCACGAAGACACTGCAACTGCCTCAGCATAGGGCGAACGAAAGTCGCTCGGCGTTTAACTGAGCAGCATTACGCCATTCATGGCGACCTCATCTAACCGAAGCGTAAAAATCCCCCGCTAATTCGATAATTTCTTAAACCCACCTGAAATCCTCTCGCGCGCACCAGAAAACGCCAAAATATCGACTATGATTTGTTGTCCGACCTAACTTTCATCCCAAATTATTTATCGTTTTCAGCCAGTAGCGAATCGCTTGATGTCGTCCATTGCCCCTGCGTGGGCTAAACGAGGCAATTGAATGGAATTCAGATCATTTGAAAAATCCTGGGGCGCTGAGATTCTTGCTGATGACAGCGTCCGTTTTCGTGTTTGGGCACCAGGGCAGCAGCACATCACCTTAAGACTTGCCGATAACGACACCGCCATGCTCGACGCAGGCGACGGTTGGTTTGAGCTGCAAGTCAGCGGCGTGGCGCCCGGTGCAGAGTATAACTTTGTGCTGGACGATGGCACGGTGGTGCCGGATCCCGCCGCGCGTGCGCAAAAGGCTGATGTTAACGGCCCTTCACTGGTGGTCGATCCGCAAAGCTATCGGTGGCAGCACACCGAATGGCAAGGTCGTCCGTGGCATGAAACGGTGGTGTATGAAATGCACATCGGCACCTTCACGCCCGAAGGCACTTTCCAGGCGGCGATAGCTAAATTGCCGTGGCTGGCCGAATTAGGCATCACGCAGCTGGAAGTGCTGCCGGTGTCGCAGTTTGGTGGCAATCGCGGTTGGGGCTACGACGGCGTGCTGCTCTACGCTCCGCATGCGGCTTACGGATCGCCGGATGATTTCAAAGCCTTTATCGATGCCGCGCACGCGCACGGTTTGTCGGTGGTGCTGGATATCGTGCTCAACCACTTTGGCCCGGAAGGCAACTACCTGCCGCTGCTGGCGCCGGCGTTTTTCCACCAGGAACGCATGACGCCGTGGGGCGCGGGCATTGCATATGATGTCGATGCTGTGCGGCGCTACATTGTCGAAGCACCGCTCTACTGGCTGCAGGAATTTAATCTTGATGGCCTACGTTTTGATGCCATCGACCAGATTGAAGACAGCTCCAGTAAGCATGCGCTGATTGAGATTGCCGAACGCATCCGTCAGGAAATACCCGAGCGCCCTATTCATCTCACCACCGAAGATTGCCGCAACGTTATCTTCCTGCATCCGCGTGACAAACAGGGCAACGCGCCGCTGTTTACCGGTGAGTGGAACGATGATTTCCACAACGCGGTGCACGTGTTTGCAACCGGTGAAACTCATGCCTATTACGAAGATTTCGCCGACGTGCCGGAGAAGCTGGTGGCGCGCGTACTGACTGAAGGCTTTGCTTATCAGGGCGAACTTTCACCGCAGAGTGGGCAGCGGCGCGGCGTGCCGAGCGCCAGCCAGCCGCCGGTGGCGTTTGTTGATTTCATCCAGAACCATGATCAGGTGGGTAACCGCGCGCAGGGCGATCGTTTGCTCAGCCTGGCGGGCAGCGATCGCACCAAAGTGCTGCTGGCGACGCTGCTGCTGTCGCCGCATATTCCGCTGCTATTTATGGGCGAAGAGTATGGGGAAACGAATCCTTTCCTGTTCTTCACCGATTTCCACGGCGATCTAGCCAAAGCGGTGCGTGAAGGGCGCGCGAAGGAGTTCACCGGGCACGCCGGGCATGACGAAGAGGTGCCAGATCCCAACGCCGAGCAGACCTTTACCCGCTCAAAACTTGACTGGGATAAGTTACAAACGCCTGAAGGCCAGAGCTGGCTGGCGCTCACGCGCGAGCTGCTGGCGCTGCGTCAGCGATATATCGTGCCGCTGCTGGCCGATGCGGGCGGCAACAGCGGCAAGGTGCTCGCCACCGCTGAAGGCTTTGTGGCCGTCAGCTGGCATTTCCCACAGGGCGAACTGTCGCTGGCGCTGAATATCGGCAAGCAGACGCAACCTTTACCCGCCACGCCAGGTCGCACGATTTTCGCCTGGCCGCAAGAAACTGAAGCATTATCACAAAACGCCATCGTGGTGCGTTTGGATCAGGGAGCAACAAAATGAGTATTCCAACCGCGACGTATCGCATTCAGTTTCGCAACGGCATGACGTTTGATCGCGCCGCGGCGCTGGTGCCCTATCTGCAACGCCTTGGCATCAGCCATCTTTACGCGTCGCCGATATTTAGCGCCACCGCCGAATCCACCCACGGTTACGACGTCATCGATGCCAATGAGATCGAACCGGCGATTGGCGGCCGCGACGGCTTTAATCGTCTGGTTGAGGCGTTGCAGGACGCGGAGATCGGCTTGATTCTCGACATCGTGCCAAACCATATGGCGGCCTCGCTGGAAAATGCCTGGTGGCGTGATGTGATCGAGTATGGCGAGAGCAGCCGCTATGCCAATCATTTTGATATCGACTGGACGCGCCGCCTGACGCTGCCGTTTCTCGGCGACAGCTTCGAGAACGTGCTGGAAAACGGTGAGCTGAGCATTAAAGCGCATCCGCAAACTGGCCATCCCGCGCTGGCGTATTACGGCAGCTTTTACCCGCTGACGCCCGCCAGCTGGCAGGATCGCGCCGATGAGGTGCTGGCGATGACTGAAGCCAAAGCGATTGCTGAACTGCATGAGCAGCAGCCGTGGCGTTTGATGAGCTGGCGCGATGCACGCAGCGAGCTCTCTTATCGCCGCTTCTTTGAGATCACCGGTCTGGTCGGCTTGCGCGTTGAAGATGAAGCGGTGTTTGCCGATTCCCACCGGCTGATTCTCGAACTGGTGCGCTCCGGTGCGGTCAGCGGCCTGCGCGTCGATCACGTTGATGGCCTTGCCGATCCACAAGGCTATTTGCGTCAGCTGCGCCAGGCCACCGGCCCGGATTGCTACATCACGGTGGAAAAGATCCTCGCCGAAGGAGAAAAGATCCCTGACGATTGGCCCATTTCCGGCACCACCGGCTACGAATTTATTGCCGCGCTGTCGCACGCGCTGGTGGATGATTCGCAGATCGATACGCTGCATCTGGCCTATGAAGCCACCACCGGACAACGCAACGACGTTGAAGGCGGACTGCGCGTGGCGCGTGAATTGATGGTTGACCGCAATTTCGCCGGTGAGTTTGCGCGTCTGCTTAAGCTGGCGACGCAGATTGCCGGTTCTGAACATCGCAACCTTGGCGAAGCGGAACTGCACGTCGCACTGCGCGAAATCCTCATCGCCTTCCCGGTGTATCGCACCTACGGCCAGCAGGACGGCATGCCGCTCGAAGGCGAAGAGCTGCTGCAACAGGTGCTGGAAACGGTGAAAAACAGCGCGTCACCGACGGTGTTGAGTTTGCTGCAGGCGATGCTGCTGGGCGCGGTTTCCGAAGAGAGCGAAAAAGACGCGCACGAATTCCGCATGCGCTTCCAGCAGCTGACCGGACCGCTGATGGCGAAATCGGTGGAAGACACGCTGTTCTTCCGCAATCACGTCGCGTTAGCCATCAATGAAGTGGGCGCAGAACCGCTGCCGCACGCCTTCTCGCTGGCGCATTTCCACAGCGAGATGCAAACGCGGCTGCAACAGCAGCCCGATGGCATCTCTTCCACCTCAACCCACGACACCAAACGTGGTGAAGATGCGCGTGCGCGGCTGTATACGCTAAGCGAAGCACCCGCGCTGTGGGCGGAACACGTAGCGCGCTGGCGGCAGATTAATCAGGCGCAGGTAGTGGAACTGGACGATGGCGCCGCACCGGAACCGGCAGTGGAATGGATGCTGTATCAGGCGTTAGCTGGCGTGTGGCCGACCACCTTGCAACCGCAGGATGCCAGCCAACTCGAAGAGCGCTTTATTACTTTTGTCGAAAAAGCGTTACGCGAAGCCAAACTGCGCACCGACTGGGCAGAGAGCAACGACGCCTACGAAAAAGCGGTGCTGGATTACGCGCGTCATCTGCTTTCACCGGCCAATCAGTTGTTCCTCAGCGATTTCAGCCACGCGTTGCAACCGTTTATTCAGGCTGGATTAATCAACAGCCTGACGCAAACGGTAATTAAACTCACCGCGCCGGGCGTGCCGGATATCTATCAGGGCAGCGAAGCGCTGGATTTCAGCCTGGTCGATCCCGACAACCGCCGCACGCCGGACTTCGCGCTGCTGGAGCAGCAGCTGGAAGAGTCCGCTTCGCCTGACTTTAACGACGCGCAAAACTGGCTGAGCGGCAAACTGAAACAACAGGTGATTGCACGCCTTCTGCATCTGCGCCGCGATTATCCGCAGCTGTTCCGCGTGGGCGATTATCAGCCGCTGGACGTCAGCGGCGAGCATCAGGAGAAAGTTATCGCCTTTGCGCGTCAGGACAGTAACCACGCGCTGCTGGTCATTCTTCCTCGCCTGAGTTTTGACAACGCGCAGTGGACGCAAACCGAAGTGGTACTACCCGAGTCACTCGCCCATCGCCACTATCGTAACTTATGGAGTGGCGAAACCGTGACGATTGGCGATTACATCGCGCTGGATGAGGCGGCCTCAAGTGCGCCGTTAGTGCTGCTAAGCAGCTGATGCATTACCCGATTAATCTGTGTGGAGAATAATGGATGACAAGTAAGCCTCTAGAAATTACAGCAGGTTCGGGACAAGTGCTTGGCGCTAACTATGATGGCCAAGGCGTGAACTTTGCGCTGTTTTCGGCCTGCGCTGAGCGAGTCGAGCTGTGTTTATACGATGAGAGCGGCGAAAACGAAATCGCCCGCTTCGATTTGCCGGAATACACCCATGAAGTGTGGCACGGCTACATTCCCGGCTTGCAGCCCGGCGCGCTCTATGGCTATCGCGTGCACGGCCCGTACGAGCCGGAAAATGGCCATCGCTTTAACCCTAACAAACTGTTGCTCGACCCTTACGCACGCGAACTGGCGGGCGAATTGCAGTGGGACGAGTCGCACTTCGCGTATGACCTGCTGCATGAAGACAAGGATTTGAGTTTCGATACCCGCGACAGCGCACCGTTTACGCCCAAATGTGTGGTCATCGATCCCAATGAATTTGACTGGCAGGATGCTAACCGACCGAATATTCCGTGGTCGAAAACGGTCATTTATGAAGCGCACGTTAAAGGTTTTAGCCAGCTTAATCCGGCGGTGCCCGAAGAGATGCGCGGCACTTACGACGGTCTAAGCAATCAGGCTTCGATCGATTACATCAAAAGCCTGGGCGTAACCACCGTGGAGCTGCTGCCGGTGCACGGTTTCCCGGACGATCAGCATCTGCTGGATCGCGGTCTGAAAAACTTCTGGGGCTACAACACGCTGGCGTTCTTCGCCCCGGCCACTCGCTACTTTGGTCCGCGCGGAATTCAGGGCTTCCGCGATATGGTGCGCGCCTTCCACGATGCTGGCCTCGAAGTGATCCTCGACGTGGTTTACAACCACACCGCCGAAGGCAATGAACTGGGCCCCACGTTGTCGTTTAAGGGCATCGATAACTACTCTTATTACCGCACGCTGCCGGATCAGCATCGCTACTACATCAATGACACCGGCACCGGTAACACCGTGAATACGTCGCATCCGCGCGTGCTGCAGATGATTCTCGATTCGCTGCGTTATTGGGCCGAATCCATGCATGTTGATGGCTTCCGTTTCGATCTCGGCACCGTGCTAGGCCGTGAACCGGAAGGCTTTGACCAGCGTAGTGGCTTCTTCGATGCCATCATGCAGGATCCGGTGTTGTCCAAACTGAAACTGATCGGTGAACCGTGGGATATCGGGCCGGGCGGTTATCAGGTTGGCGGCTTCCCGCCGGGCTGGGCGGAGTGGAACGATAAGTATCGCGATACGGTGCGTGAATACTGGAAAGGTGACATGGTCACTAATGACTTTGCCGCGCGCCTGCTAGGTTCTGGCGATCTTTACGATCAGCGCGGTCGCCGTCCCTGGTCCAGCATTAACTTCCTTACCGCGCACGATGGCTTCACGCTCAACGATTTGGTTTCGTACAACGAGAAACACAACGAAGCCAACGGTGAAGATAATAATGACGGCCATAACGAGAACCGTTCGTACAATTACGGTGCGGAAGGCCCAACGGACGATGAAGGCATCAACGCGGTACGTGAGCGGCAGAAACGCAACTTCCTCGCCACGCTGCTGTTCTCGCACGGCACGCCGATGTTGCTGGCGGGCGATGAGTTTGGTCGCAGTCAACTTGGCAACAATAACGGTTACTGCCAGGACAGCGAGATTTCCTGGCTGCATTGGGAAAACCTGCCGCCTTCTGCTGATGCACTGCGCGACTTTACCCGACATATTCTGGCGTTACGCGCTCAACAACCGCTGCTGCGGCGTGAAAGCTGGCGCGATGGTATGGAAATCAAATGGTTTAACGCCGGTGGCGGCTTCCAGCAGGATGATCAATGGGATGATGGCACCACGCTCGGGGTGTATCTCGGTCGCCCGGATTTAGAGCCGGAGGAAGGCATCTGGCATGACGTGTTGATGCTGTTTAATCCGTATGAAGGCAATGTACCGTTCAGTATTCCACAGTTTGGTGAAGGCGGCTGGGTGCTGGAGCTTTCGACGTCTGACAGCGTTGAGAAAGGGTTAGTGATTACCAAAGAGAAGGATTTCGAGCTGGAAGGCCGCAGTATGGCGCTGTTCCGCAGGCCATAATTATATAAATTTGCGCAATAAACTGCGCCGCTACAGAAGCATGCACGCATTCGTAGCGGCGCGATTTGTGTTATCAGAAATTAACCTTCACGCCCACCATCGCACTGGTATCGTTGTACCCCTTATCCCCCATCTGCTGAGCCATATTGCCCCACAGATTAACAGTTTTATTCAGCTTCGCATCGACGCCCAGCTTCACTTCACCGAGGTTACGCGCACCGGCTTGCTGCACGCTGATGCCATTCATGCTGCTGCCAAAGGTTTCGGTGTTGTGCACCCAGTTGGCTTCGATAAATGGCTCGAAGGTGCGGTTTTTACCATCATCAATGGCATTGTGGCCTTTGATGTAAGCGCGAACACCCAGACGCGTTTGCAGATTGTTGTCGCCTTCACCCACCACGCGCGTGCCGTTTTGCTCTTGATGATCCTTCGCTTTCACGCCCATCCAGGTCGCCTGCGCCTTCGGCTGCAGATAGACGCTGGAACGCTCGCTCATCTCCGCGACTTTGAAGCTGTAACCGGCTTCCACTGACGCGGTGATGCCTTTCGATTTGTAGCTCTCTTCCGCGATGCCATCACCTTTCACGCTGTTATCAAACCAGTCGTAGAGCATCCAGCTGTCTACATAAGCTCCGGTCTTGTCAGCGTTGTCCTGCAACCAGGTCGCGTAAACGCCCGTGCTGTAACCGTGCACCTGACCTTTTGCGGTGTAACCCGTCACGTTGGAGTGTGTGTTACTTTGCGCATTAGCGTAGCCGCCCATGACACCCAGATGGAAACGGTCCGCACCATTACTGCTCCACTTGGCGATATCGCCGCCTAACTGCATCACATAACGGTTACCGGTGGTTTTCAGCTGGCCGGAACTATCGCTGAAGCGCGTGTGTCCACCTGCGTTACGCAACCACAGGCTGGTGGCGTGTTTCTTACCGTCTGCACCAATGTAGTGGGTCTCACCCAGACGATCATCCAGCGAGGTGGTAAATAAGGTATTCGCAGCAGCGAGGTTAGCCGCATAGCTGCACGCTTCCGGACGCGTAATCGGGAAGCCTTTAACCGGCTTGCCCACATCACCCGCATTACCTGAACCACTGCCCGGCGTGCCGGTATCATCGCCTGGCGTGCCGGAGCCGTTGTCA
This sequence comes from Pantoea sp. BJ2, assembly GCF_040255075.1. NCBI lineage: Bacteria > Pseudomonadati > Pseudomonadota > Gammaproteobacteria > Enterobacterales > Erwiniaceae > Pantoea > Pantoea sp. BJ2. The sequence continues at coordinate 225,477 of NZ_CP158293.1, read as the reverse complement.
GGATCGCCAGGATTAACCGGATTGCTGCCTGGATTGCCCGGTGCCACGTTGTTGCTGTTGCTCTCCAGTACCCATTTATTGGCATCCTGCACCAGATGATAATCGTAAGCACCGGCCACAATACGGCCCTGCTGGGTGAACGTACCGTTTACGTTGCCATCGACGCGAATCAGCTCGATACCATCGATGGTTTGCGCGCCGGTGCCGCCGGCGTTCTGCACCACCACGTTGCTGTTACCGGCGTAATCACCGGTGATGTGCAGGTGATCGGTCTCTGAATGATCATCCATCAGATGGGTTTTGAAGTCGATGGTACCGTTGGTGCTGTTCAGGCTGCTCAAGGTCACCTTGCTAAAGCCGGTGCCGGCCGCGGTCATATTCAGCGTGGCGTTATTCAGCGTCAGATTATCCACCGCAGAGCTCGACGTAACATTCCACTGGCTGCCATTCGCCAGGTTCAGATTTTCCAGTGAGCTGGTCGCACCGTTCCAGACGGAGTTGTTATCGAGGTTGATGATGTTAGTCGCGGTGTTGGCGCGATCGATGATGACATCACCGTTAAATACTGAGCCGTTATCACCGGTCAATGTCACATTGCTAACCGTGCCTGTGCTGCTAACGCCAGTGGATAACAGCGTCGCGCCGGATAATAAAGCACCAGAGGCGGTCACCTGTGCATTCACCGTATCAGTGACTTTCATGGCGATGCCTTCACTGGCAGTGACGGCGCTGTTAATCAGTGACAAGTTATTAGTATTGTTAGCTGTAGATTTGAAAAGTAACGCTGCGCTATTCGTGCCTTGCATAACGATCTGGGAATTTTCCATCGCCACGTTATTGTCGCCACCATTTGATCTCATGGTAAGACCAGAGGAGATGTCCAACCCTTCCTGGCTTTGAATATTTATGCGCAAATTATTTGCAACAATATGACTGCCGTCGTATGCCTGCAGGCCGGAGCCTCTGACAGCGCTGTTAATTTCGACATTTTCCAACGTTGAGTTATTACCAACCAGTTGAATACCGAAGATATTGGTTCCCGTCGTATTAATTTGGACATTTTTGGCGTTCAGCGTTGTGCCTACACCATGAACAAACACACCCGCCGCATTAGTCGCCATTGACCCATCATTATTGATAATGACGTTATCGAGATTAATTGCGCCAGTTGCATAAGCATCAACTGTTGTTGCTCCACCGTTAATGGTGGCATTACGGATATTTAATGTCCCGCCATTGAATGCCTGAACCGTTATTGTACCTCCAGTGGTGGTAATGGTGCCGCCATCATAATTCACCACTGAATTGCCTCCATTGGCACGCAGACCGTAGTTATTAATGCGATCGGTAAAGATATTGGTGTTAGTCAGATTAACCGTACCGCCGTTTTGCGCATATACCGCTTCGGAGGATGAGCCCGCCGTGCTGATCTCGCTGTTATTAACATTAACTACGCTGGCGTTTCCTGCGGCCTTAACGCCATTAGTCATGTGGCCTTCTGCTTTGATGACGCTATTGTTAATTGTTATCTCGCCACCAGTGGCGTTGACCGCATGAGCACCATCGCCCGTGGTACTGATGCTGCTATCACTGATGGAAAGATGCCCAGCACCCGCCGCCGCAAACGCACCGAAGGAATTGGCTCCGCTGGTTTTAATGGTGCCGTTAGTCAGCGTGATATCACCATCGCTGGTTTGGACCCCGTATGAACCTTTGCCAGATGTAATGATATTGATACCGTCACCAGTGATAGAGCCGGCACCGCGCGCATAGAGTCCATGCGACGTGGCTGCAGAGGTTTTGATATCGATATCTTTTAAGGTCACCCCAGCGCCAGTATCTGCGAATGCACCGTGCCCATAGGTATTTGAAGTGGTGATGGTGCCGGTGGTGAAATCAACTGTCCCATTATTTGTGGCGCTTACGCCGCGCACATATTCGCCGGTTCCCGCACCTACAATATCCTGATTATTTACAATGACCGGATTGCCATTAGCAATGATGGTTCTGGCAGCGATTGCCGTTGTAGCATGCAGAGCCACTGTAATTGCCAGCGCCACACCGGTTAACGCCATGGCTTTGCTTGCGGACGGCGTTAACACCGAAGAGGAATGGGATTTAACCTTGCCCTTAGCCAGCTCCGAGGCCACCACATAACGCTGCGTTGCAGCATGCCAAATCACACGGAATATTTTATTCATGGGATTTTACTCTCTTTAAGTTCAGAAACTTTCACGATTTCCGAAATCATAGAGAGCGGGTCTGTAAGGCAATATCGGAGGGAGCGCGGAGTTTTGTAGTCCTTTACTTATCCAATGCAATACAGCGCTGGTATCCGGCAAAAATGTTAAAAATTAGCGTGATAACCAGTTGAAGACTTAAACCCTGAATAAAAAAATTAACTAATTTCCTCAATCTGCCGATGGTTATTAATCTGCCCTCTTCCCTACGCGGCTTTTGCCGGGACGCTTTAAGATTAAGGATAATAAAATGAACATCTCTCAACGTCTGTTTGCCACCTTTTCCATACTGTTTGGCGCCATCATCCTGCAAGCGATACTCGCCATTTCCTTACTCTCTGGTTTTCAGGATCGCTTTGAATATGTACAGGCCAATGCGATTCCCTCGATCAAAGATCTGGGGAAACTGATCGATGGCAGTAACCAGTTGGCGCTGACGCTCTACAAACACAAAAGCCAGACCGACGACAGCAAAATGCCGGCTATTGAGGACGAGATCCAGAAACAGCTGGCGGATTTGAAGGCGCAGACCGATTACTACATGGCGCACGATATCTCCAGCGATGAAGATAAGCGCTTAACCGAAGTCGCTTATGCCAATATTCAGCACGTCACCGCCGCACTGGCGCCGTTTATCACCGCCTCGCGGGCGCATCAAAATGATATCAGCCTCAATCTGATTGATGGACAAACCGGTATCGGAGCCGCCATTCGCCAGCTGATTAGCGATTATCAAAAACAGCTGCAGCTGAATATCACTATCGGCGATGAACTGCGCGCCACCAACCGTAGCACGTTCCACTCGGTGTTATGGACCACCATCACCGGCGTTATCGCCACCGTGCTGATTTTTGGCGTGCTGTCGCTGTTCACCGTATTGCGCATTCGTCGCAGCTTGTCTGCTGCGGGCAAAGTAATGATGACTGCCAGCGAAAACCTCGATTTGACGCTGAAAGCAGATGAGAGCCGTCGTGATGAAGTGGGCAACATGGCGCACTCGTTTAACGTCCTGATGGAACGCGTTGCAGGCGCGCTCTCTTCGGTGCGTCAGGCGTCACAATCAGTGAGCAGCGCATCGGTACAGATTTCCGCGGGCAATGAAGATCTCTCATCACGCACCGAGCAACAGGCGGCATCGCTGGAGCAAACCGCGGCCAGCATGACCGAGCTGAGTGAAACCGTGCGTCAAACCGCCGATAACACGCGCCAGGCCAGTCAGCTTGCCGCTAACGCCAGCGGATTGTCGGAGAAGAGCAGCACATCACTGACCACCATGCTTTCAACCATGGATAACATTCGTGGTAGCTCGCGCAAAGTGACGGAAATCGTTTCGATCATTGAAGGCATCGCCTTCCAGACCAACATTCTGGCGCTGAACGCTGCCGTTGAAGCCGCACGTGCCGGTGAACACGGCAAAGGCTTCGCCGTAGTCGCCGGTGAAGTGCGCAACTTGTCGCAACGTTCAACCACCGCCGCGCGCGAAATCAAAACGCTGATCGAAGAGTCACATCGTCTGACCGAAGCCGGTGCTGCGCAGGCCAGCGACGTAGGCCGTAATATGAGCGTGATGAACGATGCCATTCATCAGGTAAGTCAGCTGGTGGAAGAAATCGCCGCTGCCGCAGTCGAGCAGAGTCAGGGCATCGTGCAGGTGCAGCAAGCGGTGAATCAGATGGACGACGTTACGCAGCAGAACGCCGCGCTGGTGCAAGAAGCCTCTGCCGCTTCGCAATCGCTGCAGGAACAGGCCGGGAATTTGAATCAGCTGGTGGGTAAATTCCATGTCGCGGCGGCTGGCGAAGTTCAGCAAAAGCAGGCTGTGGTGCGTACGCCTTCATTCGTTAAACCCTCGCGCGTTGCGGTGGTGAATGATGCGGATTGGCAGAGTTTTTAAGCTGATTTAGCCGGTGCGCATAAATGTGCACCCTACGAAAACGCTGGGTCGCCAATCATGGCGACCACGCTGCCTTTGCCAGGCAAACGCTGCCATAGTCTCCCTAAACTCTCCAATAGTTAACCCGCTATTAGTGGTTCCACTCCTCTCTTTTGAACAAAAAATAGCGTTCATCACGTTGTAATCTGGCCGCCTGTAATTCAGGGAGGATGATTATGGATACGGTTGAGCAGCTTAATGGGACGTACTTCTATGCTGGACGTTCGAATCTAACGAGCAGTGAACTCCTTTTTATGATTTTTTGTGAAAAGGTTGTCGAACAATATGGACTGGGTGTTGCTGATTTTTCAGCTGTTGCGGCTATCGTTTCAGGTAGAAATAACTTATCAACGAGAGGGAAGATTGGTGGTAATACCACGAAAGGAACTTCCTATGCCTCTAAGGCTTCACGAGCCGTATTCAAGAAAGCTAAATTCCCTTATGGGATTGAACTTCCAACATGGTTAGGGGGTTATACCCCATGGACTGCAAGGAAAATCTATGTAAGGAATATTGGCACTTTTGTGGGGCGAACCGTTCCACTACTCGGTGTCATTATACTCGCTGCCGATATATCCCAAATAGTTTACTGTACAATCAGGGACTACAACTTTATTGTCTCAGAAGCAGATAAAATATGGTAAGTAATATCGAACAGCAAATATATGATTTCATTCGGCCGTATGCCGGAACCTATTTGTTCAACATTAGAAAAGTGATTCTTACCCATGAGACTGATCTCGATACCGATCTGAGTATTGATGAGTATGAGGTTGAGGAGTTAATGAAAGAGTATTTTACGAAATTTAACGTTGACCCCGCTGGTTTCGATATCAAAGTTTATTACCCGGACATCCCATTTTCCTGGAATCCTTTTAAGAAAACTATTCCAGTTCAGGTTCCCGACTTTACGATAGGAATGTTAATAGAGTCCGCTAAAGCAGGCTGTTGGTTATATAAATAATACAAGGAGAATTGACATGGCAGTTCCAGTTCATATGTGGATTAAAGATGATGGCGGTGCTGTAATTCGTGGTGGTTCTGATGTGATGAACCGAGAAGGGAGTATCGAGCTGAGAGGTATTCACCATAATCTCAGCATTCCCACGGATAACAGCTCCGGCAAGTTGACTGGAACCCGGCAACATGCTCCGTTTCAGTTCGAGAAAGAAATTGATTCTGCCTCCCCTTATCTTTACAAGGCAGTAGCCACAGGCCAGACGCTGAAAGCTGCGGAACTCAAATGGTACCGCATCAGTGACGCCGGTCAGGAAGAAGAGTACTTCAACATATTAATGGAAGACGTAAAGGTCATCTCGATATCGCCGATCATGCATGACACGCGTAATTGTCCAGGAACCGGGCATATGGAAAGCGTTGCGCTGCGTTACGCGAAGATCACGTGGAAATATGTTGATGGAAATATTCAATTCACCGACGCATGGAACGAAAGGCCAACGGCATAATTAATGCGGAAATCCTGCGTGAGGATTTCCGCTGAGAATTAATCACAATATCTTCACACCTTAAGCATTTTCACCGTGGCATCAATATCAATTTCATCCGCCGTGAAAATCAAAGTCGTTCCCTGAAAGGTGGTTACCGCCAGTTTTTTCAGTGAGCGCGTTTCATCCGGCTTAACGTCTGTTTTCGGCTTGATGCTATTCATCAGAATACCTACCGACAGCACGGTATTCTCTTTATCGATGCGCGTTTCAACCGGCACGTCTTCGCTGTAAACCACATAAGATTTGATCGAGGTGAGCTTCAGGCGCTCGCCGGCAATATAGATGTATTTGCTCTCAGGCGAGACCTTCACCGCATACGCTGACAAACCTTTATTATTGGTGGTGGGTTCAAAGGTCACCGCCGCGTCTTTCTTAATCAGCTCAGGGTTAGCGACCTTAATCACATGGAAATAGCGGTTATCGCCATTTTCATCTTTGATAAATCCAAAACCTTTATCCTGAAACCAGGTTGTGATCGTTCCGTTCATCGCCATTGCCGCCTACCTAATCGTTATCTACTCAGTTTTTTCAGCGCGCAGTGTAAAGCACATTGCCTGCGCAGACCACGTCTTTGCTTTAAGTCTGGACGATAAATTTCGCCTGAGCGAATAGACACATGCCCGGATTCGCCAGTTGCCGCAAAATTCGCTATTATCCGCATCCCTTAGCCAGCCGGGCAGCCTGATGTCTACGATTATCGATACCTTTATTGCCCCGCTATGCCTTGAAGAGATTGAGATTCTCTACCAGGACGATCATCTGCTGCTGATCAATAAACCTGCTGGTCTGCTCAGCCTGTCGGGGAAAAATCCGCGCAATCTCGATTCTGTGCATCATCGGTTAGTGAAGCTTTTTCCCGGCTGCACGTTGGTGCATCGTCTGGATTTCGGCACATCAGGGTTAATGGTGATTGCCCGCAATAAGGCGATCAATGCCGCAATTTGCCAGCAGTTTAGCCAGCGCAGCGTGACCAAGATTTACCGCGCACTGTTGTGCGGGCATCTGCATGAAGACGAAGGTGTGATTGACGCGCCGATTGCCAAAGATCCGACGCTATTTCCGTTGATGTCAATTTGCCCAATCAATGGTAAGCCGGCTCGCTCACGCTATCGGGTGATTGAGCGCACTCAGCACCTATTGGAAGATAAGACGTTAATGCCATTAACGCGGGTGGAACTTACGCCAGAGACTGGACGCACCCACCAGCTGCGTATCCACTGCCAGCTGTTGGGCCATCCGATTTTGGGTTGCGACCTGTATGGCGGTCTTATGCTGGCGGGGACCGAACACATCCCGCGTCTGATGTTACACGCCAGCGAGTTGAAGTTTGTTCATCCGGTCAGCGGCGAGTGCCTAAACGCCCGGTGTGCCTGCCCGTTCTGACAGCGCAACCGGCATTGTGCTTACCACATTAAATCATCAGGCACTTTGAAATCAGCGTACGGATCGTCTTCATCCTGCGCTTCCTGACTCAATGCACTATTCAACACGATGCTGTTCGCATCACGCTGCGCAATTTTATCGGCGACGCTGGCAGGAATAATCGCGTATTGGCTCTCGCCTTTGCTATCGACGGCCAAGCGCGCAATCGCCAATCGGCCATTAATCAGTTGTGTCTGCGTTTGCTTATCAACGTCGATTTTTTTGATCAGATTATTGTCGGTGAAATTAAAACCAATATTGCCTTTAGAGATATCGATTTTGTTCATTTCGATCAGCTGCTTAACCTGCGCTTTGTACTCTTTCGATAACGCCGCTTGCTTTTGCTGTTCGCTCAACTGCTTATCACGCTCAAGCTGAGCCTTTTTGTTCTCTTCCACCGCTTCTCTGGCCTCACGAGCCTGAACGCGTGATTTCTTAGCGGTTCTCTGGACCTTGTCCATTTTTTTGCTGCTGACTAAGCCTGCTTTCAGCAGCTGCTCTTGTAAGGTGAGTTTTGCCATTGTCGTGTCTTAACCGGTTAAAAATTTGTGGAAGAGTATACCTTTAATTGTAGAGCCTCTGCCAGGTTGAACAGGCTAGCTACAGTGAGCGCCGTTCATCCTCCCCACCACATCATGAAATTCCTTCATGTTCGATGAAATTAAATCACTTTTTTTCAACCAGTGACTCAGGCATAAAAGTACCATTGTTAATAACTTAAAATAATATCAAGCCTGCTGAATGAAAGTACCCTGCAAAAGCATTGGGAAATTCTGAAATCCAGCGACAGCAAGGCTTTTTATTGGTAACCGGGATAGCAGACTAAAATGAACAACGCCTTTACTTTTACGGTTAAGAGCCTTCGTTTCGACGAAAATTACAATCCTTCTGGCAATACACGCATCACTACCAACTTTGCCAATTTGGCGCGTGGTGAGAAGCGTCAGGAGAACCTGCGCAATGCTTTAGTGATGATTGATAACCGTTTCAATTCACTGGCGCATTGGGACAACCCTAAAAGCGATCGTTACGCGGTTGAGCTAGAGATTATTTCTGCTGAGCTGAATCTGGGTGCTGAGGGCAACAACAGCACCTTCCCGGTGATCGAAATATTGAAGACCAATATCGTTGATAAAAAAACCAACGAACGCATTGAAGGGATTGTTGGAAATAACTTCTCTTCTTACGTGCGTGATTATGATTTCAGCGTTTTATTGTCTGAGCACAACAAGAACCATACTGAATTCCGCACGCCAGATAATTTTGGCGATCTGCATGGCAACATTTTCAAGCACTTCGTTAACTCAGAAGCTTACAAAGCGAATTTTAATAAAGCCCCGGTTATTTGCCTGAGCGTATCCAGTAAAAATACCTATTACCGCACCGGTAATGAACATCCGGTATTGGGCATTGAATATCAGCAGGATGAACTTTCTCTGACTGACGAATACTTCGGCAAAATGGGCCTGCGGGCACGCTATTTCATGCCGGCAAACAGTGCTGCGCCTCTGGCCTTCTATTTCCATGGCGATTTACTCAGTGATTACACCAATCTTGAGCTGATTAGCACCATCAGCACCATGGAGACGTTCCAGAAGATCTACCGCCCTGAGATTTACAATGCGAATTCTGCAGCTGGTAGACACTATCAGCCAAGCCTGAGCCATCAGGATTATTCTTTAACGCGAATTGTTTATGATCGAGAAGAACGTAGCCAACTGGCTATTGAACAAGGAAAGTTCACGGAAGAGCGCTTCATCAAGCCATATCAAACTCTTCTTGAGCAATGGTTTACTCCCGTTCTTTGATTACCGATAAAAATATAAGGTCACCTGCTATGAAAAAATTATTACCGACTTCCACTGCTGGTAGTTTACCGAAACCATCGTGGCTGGCTCAGCCGGAAACGTTGTGGTCACCGTGGAAATTGCAAGATCAGGAATTAACCGACGGCAAACAAGATGCGCTGCGTTTGTGCCTGGACGATCAACAGCAGGCAGGAATTGATATCGTCAGTGACGGCGAGCAAACCCGCCAGCACTTCGTCACCACCTTTATTGAACATCTCAACGGCGTAGATTTTGAGAAGCGCGAGATCGTTAAAATCCGCGATCGTTATGATGCCAGTGTGCCAACCGTTGTGGGTCCGGTGAGTCGTCAAAAATCAGTATTTGTTGAAGATGCAAAGTTTTTACGTCAGCAAACGGATCGTCCTATTAAATGGGCACTGCCGGGTCCAATGACCATGATCGACACGCTTTATGACAACCACTATAAAAGCCGCGAAAAACTGGCATGGGAATTCGCTAAAATTCTCAATGAAGAAGCGAAAGAGTTAGAAGCGGTGGGCGTCGATATTATTCAGTTTGATGAGCCGGCATTTAACGTCTTCTTCGACGAAGTGAATGATTGGGGTATCGCAACCTTAGAAAGAGCCATTGAAGGGCTGAAATGCGAAACCGCAGTGCATATTTGCTACGGCTATGGCATCAAAGCGAATACCGACTGGAAAAAGACGCTGGGCACAGAATGGCGTCAATATGAAGAGATATTCCCTAAACTGCAAAAGTCGAATATCGATATCATCTCACTGGAGTGTCAAAACTCGCATGTGCCGATGGAGTTGATGGAACTGATTCGCGGCAAAAAAGTGATGGTTGGTGCTATTGACGTGGCAAGCAATACCATTGAAACGCCAGAAGAAGTTGCAGCAACGCTGCGTAAAGCCCTGCAGTTTGTTGATGCTGATAAACTCTACCCTTGCACCAACTGCGGCATGATTCCTCTGCCACGCGGTGTGGCAAGAGGCAAGCTAGATGCATTGAGTGCAGGTGCAGAAATTGTTCGCAAAGAACTGTTGAATAAATAACATCAGATAAAAGCTCAGTCCGGGATTATTACCCACCCGCAACCGGACTGAGCCGCTGAATTAAGGTTTATTAATCTGCCCACCCGATTTTCTAAAATCAATCACCATCGTTTGCCCATCCTGAAAGGCGTCATAATCGGGTCCCTGCGCCAGAACCTGACGCGGTTTAATTACTCTCATTTCATCCGTTGCTTTCACCGCTTTCAATCTCAAACCTACATGTTTGATCAGCGCCAGCCATATCCACGGTTCAGACTCACCCAACATTTTCATGCGGATATGTTCGATGATGGGGAAGTTACGAATATTGGTTTGTACTTCTGGAGCATCATTCAACTGCCCAATAAAGGCAAGTGAATCAATCGATTGGGCAGCGGGAGCAGAAAGCGTGATTTTGATCTGATTCATCACCTCCATTTGATAACGTTGATCGTTAACTACAGTGTTAAAAGTGACCAGCATCACCACCAGATGATAAAACAGCAATATCGCACTCAATCCCGCCAGCCAGCTTCTTATTGCAGGTAATGAATAAACGGCTACATAGAAACAGAACAGGAAAGTAATGCTGCATGCGCCCAGCATACGCGGTGCAAATAACGGCGTGGCTAAGGCCAATGAAAGCCCGGGGATGGCGATGATGACGATCAATCCCGCACTGAACAGCATTAAGACCGCACTTAGCGTCAACTTCTGCTGCTGTTTTAAGTTTCGAACCATCACAATAAGGCCTGAAAACATTATCAGCATAGGCAGCCCTATAAATACCATCATGCCGCGCGGATAGGCGCTGAGAAAAAGGTCACTGAACGCCTTAATAGTGTTGATAAGGACTTGCAGAGAATCGGAATTCAGTGATAACAGCTTGCTGTGTTTCATGCTGTACCAGTCGATCTTCACCGGCAATAAATAATTCATCGCGAGTTTATAAGCCAGGATGGCAATGCCCAGCGCCACTATTTTCCCGCACAGCCACTTCCAGCTGGATTGATCATTTACCAGTCGAGAGACGACCAGCAAGGCTACGCAGGCAATATAGACATTGAGCCCTGGCTGATAGAGTGTCTGAATCAGCAATAATATCAGCGCCGTGTAAACGATCTCCTGAAAAGGCTTTGCGCGATTAACCATGCTTGCCAGCATGGCGCCTGCAAATGACAGAAGTATGGTGAGACTGTCATAGGTATAGAGCATTCCCTGCGTCAGAAAGGGATTAAGAATGATAAATAGCGGCGGGAGAAATGACCAGAAACCCGCAAGCGGAATTCTCAATCTTTCCGTGAAAATTACCGCAGCAATACTTAGCGCCAGCAATCCGAGCAGTAAATTAAGCGGAGAAATATCGCTGACCGTATCACCAAAAGAGATCAGGGATTGTAATAACCAGGTGCCCGGCCTCCCGTTACTTAGCCATGTTGATCTATCCCCATCTAATATCCGGTAAAGATCATCCCGATAATAAATTTTGTTAGTCCATAGAGGGATGGTGGCCAGCAATGCCACCATCATCGTCAAAGCGATACGTTGCATCCGGCTTACCGACGGAGAATCATTAACGGGCATCATTTTATGAGTGAATTTCCATCGAACGGGGTCGGGCGGCCTTTTATTTCCGCGTAGTTACAAACTAGTGTAGGCGGTTTTTTAGAACGGATGCTCAGGAATGATAAACATCATTGGCAGCTGCGGGATGTGCAGATAACATGTCGCTTTATCTCTTTCTAACAGGTAACGTCTGCAATGGCTCTGATCCCTAAAAACTACTCGCGGCTGGAAAGCGGCTATCGTGAGAAAGCATTGAAAATCTATCCGTGGGTATGCGGCCGCTGCTCGCGTGAATTTGTTTATTCCAACCTGCGCGAATTAACCGTTCACCATATCGATCACGACCATACCAATAACCCGGAAGATGGCAGTAACTGGGAGTTGTTATGCCTCTATTGTCACGATCACGAGCACTCGAAATACACCGAAGCGGATCAGTACGGCACGCGTGTTGTGGCGGGTGAAGATGCGCAGAAGGATGTTGGTGAAGCCACCTATAATCCTTTTGCCGATTTGAAGACCATGTTGAATAAGAAAAAGTAAGGCTAGTTCAGAAATAGCGATCGCCATTTATGGCGACCGCGTTACGCTTACTTATTGGTCTTTGTACTATTGCTGAACTGCTCGGTGAGATAGTTGCTGGTGTTATTCAGCACGCTGACCATCTTATCCAGATTGGTGAACTGCTTTTTATACCGCGCAATCGTGTCATCAATACGTTTGCTGGCGGTATTGTACTGATCTGTTAGCGTATTCAGTTTTTTACTGATCGAATCCGTCGCGCCCTGCAACACACCTTTACTGCTGAGAAATGCGGTGAACGTGGTGTTCAGCACCGTCGAAACACCGGTTTTTTTGCCATCACCGACAAACATGTCCCGAATCGCTTCTGGTTTCACTTGCAAGCTGGTGGTCAGTTTGGTGGCATCCAGCTTAAGTTGGCCGTTAGTGGGATCGGTAGTAATGCCCGCCTGAGATAGTGTTTTATAAACACCTGAACCCGAGCTGTTGGCCAGAATACTTTTCAGTTGCACCTGAATATTACGCAGTGTGCCATCACCGAGTAGCGCTCCATTCTTCCCGTCCGGATCTTTACCCGCATCCACTGGCGTGTATTTAGTCAAACTCGCCATCGTATCCTGCAGCGAGTTATAGGCATTCACCCAATCGGTAATGGCGGTTTTCGCCTTGTTGGTATCGCTGCTCACCGTCAGCGTTTGGTTGCCGCTGGTTTCATCGTTGAGCTTTAGCGTGATGCCTTCCACCGCGTCGGTGATAACGTTGCTGCTGCTCTCAATCGCCACATTGTTTACGGTCAGCTTGGCATTCTGCGCCTCGACGCTTTGCGCCATGCCGCTGCTGGCCGCATCTGATGCATCAAAGCCGATAAAATCCTGCAAGGTATCATCGCCGGTCACGCTCAGCGATTTCACCGCATTGGCGGTGCCGGATGCCGATGATGTCAGCGACAAACGGTATTCCGTGGCGGATACCTTGATCAGGCTTGCAGTAACGCCAACGTCGGATTTGTTGATGGTGTCACGAATCGCCGAAAGCGAAGTCTGATCTTTGGTTAGCGTAATACTCTTCTCTTTACCTTCCGCGTTAACAAATTTCAGGGTTCTGGACGCGGCATCGCTACCTATCGCCGCTTTGATATCGGTTTTTGTCTCGCTGGTTAGCGTCTGGAATTGCGCCAGTTCTGCACGCTGATGGTGTATTTTCCCGCCAGCGCATTGCCGTTGGAATCGGCGCTAAACGCACTTGAACTGGATGCTGTGGTCGTCGAAGTATAAAGCGCGGCATCGTTTAATTTATTGTTAGCCGTCTGGAAGGTCTGAATCGCGGTTTTAAGGGTGCCGTAGGCGGACAACTTCGCGGTCGCAGCGGATTGTTGTTTGGAAATCGGTGCCAGCGATTGTTTTTCTGCCGCGGTCAGTTTGTCGAGAATGGTGCTTAAACCCAGTCCTGAACCGACGCCTAATGTTGAAATCCCAGTCATGTCCGCAACTCCTGTTAATTTAACGTTACGGTACTATCGACAGCCTTAACGCAAACTTTATAGAAATTTGATCATTTCCTTACGCTATCCTTACATTCATTAAATTGCGCCATCAACGCATCTGATTCATTGCGCTGGAAATATGATGCGTTTCACATTTAACTGTCGCTCTGCTTGTCGGGAAAGCAGAGCCGATTATGATCTGGCGAGATTGTTACTGCGTTCAGCGCAGGCAAAACCTGACACGCCGTCCTTCCGGTGGGTCAGGTTTTTTATTTTCAGGGCAAATAAAAATGAAAATCGCGAAAATCCTCAACAATAATGTCGCGGTGGTGCTGGGCGACAACGGCAAAGAACAGGTGGTGATGGGACGCGGTTTGGCGTTTCAGAAGCGCGTTGGCGACGAACTGGATGCACAGCAGATCGAAAAAGTGTTTGCGCTGCAAAGCGACACCTTAACGGGCCGGCTCAGCGAACTGCTGTCGGATATCCCGCTCGAGGTGATCACCACCAGCGAACTGATTATTGCCAATGCGCGTCAGCAACTGGGCCAGCCGCTGCATGAAAGCCTCTCCATCGCACTGTGCGATCACTGCCATTTTGCGATTGAGCGCCACCAGCAAGGCATCCCGATTCGTAACGTGTTGAAGTGGGAGATCAAAACGCTCTATCCGAAAGAGTTTTCCCTCGGTATCGAAGCGCTGGCGCTGATTCACAAACGGCTTAGCGTGGAGTTACCTGAAGATGAGGCCGGATTTATCGCGCTGCATCTGGTGAATGCGCAGCTTGGTAGTGATTTCGCCGATGTTTCTCACATCACGCAATTTATGCAGGAAATCCTGCATATCGTGAAGTATCGCCTGCAGCTGGATTACCGCACAGAGAGCTTGAGCTACAACCGTTTCGTCAACCATCTGAAGTTCTTTGCGCAACGCATGTTGGGCAAACGCGGCGTGTGGAGCGAGGATGAATCTTTACATGATGTGGTGCGCGACAAATATCCGCTCGCCTATCAATGTGCAGTGAAGATTGACCAGCATATTCAGCAGAAATACCTGTATCAGCTCTCCAGCGAGGAACGCATGTTTCTCACCATTCATATTGAGCGGGTACGCAAAGAGACGCTTGCGTTGCAGGATGATGCGGATGAGGCGTAAACCAGGTGCGCATGATTGCGCACCCTTCATTCAACTCACTTATTTCAATGCTGCACCATGGCTACGAATCACGTCCTGATACCAGAAGAAACTCTTCTTACGTGAACGCGCCAGCGTGCCGTTGCCCGCGTCATCGCGATCAACGTAGATAAAGCCGTAACGCTTGGAGAACTCGGCTTTTGACGCGCTGACCAAATCAATCGGCCCCCAGCAGGTATAACCCAATACCTCGACGCCATCTTCAATCGCTTCACGCACCTGCACCAGATGATCGTTGAGATACTGGATACGGTAATCGTCGTTAATTTGCCCGTCCGCTTCCACCACATCTTTGGCACCAAGCCCGTTTTCCACGATGAACAGTGGCTTTTGATAGCGGTCATAGAGGATGTTAAGCAGAATGCGCAACCCTTCAGGGTCGATCTGCCAACCCCAATCGGAACTCGGCAGATGCGGGTTCGGCACCATCGAGAGAATGTTGCCGCGCGCTTTCTGGTTCTCCTCTTCGTTAGTGGTGACGCAGCCGGTCATGTAGTAGCTGAAGGAGATGTAATCGACGGTGTTTTGCAGGTCGCGCTTATCGGCATCGGTGATCTCGATGCTGATGTTACGATCGGCGAAGAAGCGCTTCATATAGGCCGGATACGCGCCGCGCACCTGTACATCGCCAAAGAACAGCCATTCGCGGTTCTGTTGCAAGGTTTCCAGCACGTCCGCCGGACGGCAGCTCAGCGGATAGAGCAGCGCGCCCAGCAGCATGTTACCGATTTTGCCGTCCTTAACGATTTCATGGCAGGCTTTCACCGCGCGCCCGCTCGCCACCAGCTGATGATGAATCGCCTGATAGATTGCCTGCTGATCGCTCTCTTCCGCCAGACCTACGCCGGTGAACGGCGCGTGCAGCGACATGTTGATCTCATTAAAGGTCAGCCACAGCTTCACCTTGTGCTGGAAGCGGGTGAACACCGCGCGCGCATAGCGTTCGAAGCAATCAATGGTGATGCGATTGCCCCAGCCGCCATACTTTTTGATCAAGCCATACGGCATTTCGTAATGTGACAGTGTCACCAGCGGCGTAATGTTGTATTTCGCCATCTCATCGAACAGGCGATCGTAATAGGCTAATCCCGCTTCATTGGGTTCCGCTTCATCACCCTGCGGGAAGATGCGCGTCCAGGCAATCGAGGTACGCAGCACGGTAAAGCCCATTTCGGCGAACAGTTTGATGTCCTCCGGGAAGCGGTTATAGAAATCGATGGCGGTATCCTTGATGCCAAAATCGTCATCGCTGCGCTCGACGCGTGCACCAAATATGCCCTTGGGTTGCAGGTCGGAGGTTGATAAACCTTTGCCGCCTTCCTGATACGCGCCTTCAACCTGGTTTGCGGCAACGGCGCCGCCCCATAAAAATCCGTCCGGGAAACGTTTAGTCATCTGTTTGCTCCTCTATTATTTCAGCACGGCCAACAACGGAGCGCCTTCGCTCACCGCCGTGCGGCTCAGGGTTAACACATCCACAAAGTCATCGCTATTACTCACCAGCACCGGCGTAGTAAGGTCAAAGCCTGCGGCTTTAATCGCATCGAGATCGAACTCTAGCAGCAGATCGCCAACCTTGACCGGCTGATCGTTCGCTACTTTGGGAGAGAAATAGTGTCCATCAAGCTTCACGGTATCGAGGCCGACGTGGATCAACACTTCTGCGCCCTGCGCCGATGTCAGGCCAATCGCATGGCCGGTGCGGAACATTGACGACACCACGCCATCGATCGGCGATACCACGCGGCCCCGCTGCGGGATAATCGCCGCGCCTTTACCGAGCAATCCGCTGGCAAAAGTTTCATCTTTAACCTGATCGAGCGGAATCACATCGCCCGCCATCGGACTGACCACGCTTTCGCGGCGCGTCAGGCTGGTGGGCGGAGCAACCGCTGCCGGCGGCGCAACCGCTTCGGTTGCGAGCTCGGTCAGACCGAACAGATAAGTGCTGACGCAAGCGAAGATAAGCGCCACCGCCGCACCGGCAAATGCCGCCAGCACGCTGGCATCAATGCCGCTGTTTGGCACCACCTGAATAAAGGTGAAGACACTCGGGAAACCAAAGGAGTAAATGGTGGTGTGCCAGAAGCCAAGGATCGCCGCGCCCAAGGCGCCACCGATGCAGCCGAAGATAAACGGACGACGGTGCGGTAGCGTCACGCCATATACCGCCGGCTCGGTGATGCCGAAGATGCTGGCGGTAAAAGCCGACCCCGCCATCGCTTTCAGTTTCGCTTCGCGGGTGCGCAGGAAGATGCCGAGCGTGGCGCCCGCCTGGCCCAGCACCGCAGGCATCAGCAAGGGCAGTAGCGTGTCGTGACCAAAGTTGGCGAGGTTGTTCAGCATGATCGGCACTAAACCCCAGTGCAGACCGAAAATCACGCACACTTGCCAAATCGCGCCCATCACCGCACCCGCAATCATTGGGCTCAGGCTGTAAATCCACAAATAACCTTCGGCCAACATGCGGCTCAGCCAGGTCGCCGCCGGACCAATCGCCAGAAACGTCAGCGGCACGGTGATCAGCAGGCAGCACAACGGCGTAGTGAAGTTACGCACCGCGCTGGGAGAACGCGGATGCACCCAGCGTTCAATCAGGCTGGAAACCCAGGCCGCGAAAATAATCGGAATCACCGACGAGCTGTAGTTCAGCACTTCGAGCGGGATGCCGATGAAGGTCAGCGCATTGCCCTGCTGCTGCTGTTGCAGCACTTCGAGAATCATTGGATGCACCAGCGCAGCGGCAATCGCCATGCTGACAAACGGATTACCGCCAAATTTTTTACCGGCGCTGTAGCCGAGCAAAATCGGCAGGAAGTAGAACAAACCGTCGCTGGCAACAAACAGCACTTTGTAGCTGCCGCTGTCGGCACTCATCACGCCGAGCACCAACGCCAACGCCAGCAACCCTTTGATGATGCCGGTGGCGATCATCACGCCGATAAAGGGGGTGAAGATGCCGGATACCAGATCGATAAAGCGTGCAAATAAGCCTTGCGGTGCAGCGTTATCTGCGGCCTCGCTCTGATTATCCAGCCCGTGACGTGACGTGAGTTCGCGATACACTTCCGCTACCTGATTGCCAATCACCACCTGATATTGGCCGCCGCTCTCCACCACCATGATCACGCCAGGATTGTCTTTTAACGCCGCAGTTTGCGCTTTTTGACTGTTTTTTAGTTTGAAGCGTAAGCGCGTGGCGCAGTGCATCACGCTGATGATGTTCTCTTTGCCGCCAACACCGGCAAAGATGTCATCCGCTAGTTCCTGATATTGCATCACTCTTTCTCCTGAACAATGCCCTAAACTCATGCCCTGAATTTCGCGCAAAAAAAAACCTGAGACGCGCCCTCTTCAACTGAAAAAGGGCGCGTCTCAGGTTTTGCCTGCCGAACAGTAACAATCCTTAACGGGCGCTATCATGCTAACAGCGCGGAAAAAGTGGCAAGCAGTTTTAGCGAACGATGCGGAAAACTGTGAAGCTGCTCACCGATCAGATCCGTTTCAGTGCCGCTAAAGCCAGCACGCTGAGCAGCGCACCGATCACCATCAGCAGCAGATAACTCATCCACTGCAGCAGCCAAATTCCCAACACACCGCCGCCCAAAAACGCCAGCACGGTGTAAAAATGCAGCTTAAGCCGCTCAATGTAGAGCGGCGCATCTTTGGGGGATTCTTTGCGGCGCAGCACATCAAACAGCATCGCCAGCTCAATGCCGATATCGGTCGCGGTGCCAGAAACGTGCGTGGTGCGCACGCGGGCGTTGGAGATGCGCGTCACAACGGCGTTTTGCAATCCCATCAAAAAACTCAGGCTCAGCACCAGCAGCACGCCAGAGCCGCTAAAGCGAAACCAGCTTTCAATCACGCCGAGCAGCAGCAAAGCGATGCCTTCAATCAGGATGTTGATGGCGTAGATGCCGCGAATCTGGCGCCGTCTGCCGGAGTTAATTATCAGCGTTGAGACAGAAGATCCGGCGATAAACAGCAACACGATGAGCAGAAAAAACAGGCCGACATGCAGATTGGCTTTGGCCAGATGGTCGGAAAGTGAGGAGACATTGCCGGTCATGTTCGCCGAGAAGAAGCCGACCGTTTCAAACGCTGCGGTGTTAAGTGCGCCCGCAACGGCGGCCAGCGTGCAGGCCAGACGAATGTCGGTATTGAAGGTGCGCGTGTTCTCGGCGGTGATTAGCATGGGAAATCCTGGCCCGGTGAAAGATGCGTATCTTCCTCCCGTGACCAGGAATTCTCAAGCGCCGCTACGCGGTTTGCTGATCCTGCTCCTGCTCGCTGAACCGCTCGCGCATCTCATTTTCGATCTGCTCGAGCGATTTGCCTTTGGTCTCCGGCAGCATAGTGATCACGAAGATCAGCGAGCCGACGTTGATGGCTGCAAAGATAAAGAACGCGCCATTGCCGGTGGCGGAGAGCAGCGGAGGGAAGGCAAATGCCACCGCCGCGTTACAGATCCACTGGAACGAAACGGCAGCGCCGGTCAGCACGCCGCGCACTTTCATCGGGAACAGCTCCGACATCAGCAACCAGTAAACCGGCGAAATGCACATCTGCATAAAGAACAGGAACACCAGGATCGCCGCCAGCGCGAAGATGCTTTGCGTCATGTCTTGTGGCATCAACAGCAGCACGCAGCCGAGTGCCAGCTGCATGGCGATCACTACCGACAAACCGGTCATCAGCATGGTGCGACGACCAAAACGTCCCACTGCTTTGATGCCCACCATGGTCGCCAGCACCGAAACAATCCCGTTACCGATGGTCGCCGCAATCGAGGCGTTGGTGCCCATGCCGGTGGTTTTCAGAATCACGGGCGTATAGTACATAAAGGCATTCACGCCGGTGAACTGGATAACAATGCCGAGCCCCGCGCCCACCAATAACAAGCGAAGAATCCATTTCTCTTGCAGCAGTTCACGCGCTGACGGCCCCTGACGCGCCGCTTTAGCGTGCTGGCGCATCTCCGTCATCTCCTTTTTCACTTCGCGTGGCGTTTCACGCAGTTTGTGCAGGATACGGCTCGCTTCTTTGATGCGCCCTTCTGCCACCATCCAGTGTGGCGACGCTGGCACAAAGAAGGTGCCGATAAACAGCAACGCGCCAGGAATCATCGCCATCGCCAGCATATAACGCCACAGATGCGGATCGTTAAGCGTGAAACTCATCACCGCGCTGACCACATAAGCCAGCAGCTGACCGGAAACAATCATCAGCTCGTTGCGGCTCACCAGCGGCGCACGCCGTTTTGGCCCGGCAATTTCGGCAATAAACACCGGTACGGTTGAGGAACCGCCACCCACCGCAATCCCCAGCAGAAAACGCATCGCCACCATTACGTGCAGGTTTGGCGCTAAGGCGGTACCAATCGCGCCCAGCACAAAAATCAGCGCCAGAGAACGCAGCGTGATGCGTCGGCCAAAGCGATCGGAGAAATAACCACTAAGGAAAGCACCCAGCGCGGCACCGAAGATCAGGGATGAAGTGACTAAACCTTCGGTGAACGGTGTGAGGTCAAGACCGCCCTGATCAGGCGGCAAGGTCATAAACGGCAAGGCACCCGAGATAATCCCGGTGTCATAACCAAAAGCCAGCGCACCCATTGTCGCTACGAGTACCACAAAGAAGATGCGCTGTTTAACGGTGAGATTACTTAGCGCTGAATCGTCGTCACTATTTTGCTGCGATGTGTCCATTCCTGTTCCCTGCATATTGAACGCGCCTTATAGCGCAAAGGTTGAAACCCAAAAGGCAGAAGTATAGTCAGGAATTGTAAAATGTGACGAAGGTCACTATTAATTCGACAAATTTCATCGCGCTTAATGATCATTTTCAATGATCGGCGTTTACGGCCTGGCTTTAACGCAACGGCGAACTAAAATTGCAGCGTGACTAGCTAGTCCTCAAATCTAACGGAACATTGATAAGAGGTCTTCCTATGAACAAACAGAGCTACAGAGGCGGCGCAGGGAATTTTGCTAACGATCCAGAACGTGCGAAAGAAGCTGGCAAGGCGGGAGGCAAAGCCAGTGGAGGCAACTTCAGAAACGATCCTGAACGCGCCGTTGAAGCGGGACGGAAAGGAGGCAAGATAAGTCGTCGTCCTCCAACGAAGTCTGAGTAAGGCGCCTTAGGATTTTGTCCGCCATGGATTGGCTTCACCCCTTTTTGCATATCCCAGCCTAAAACGGTAACCTATATACATATCACATACGATTCATATATAGGTTGCACCATGGGCATCGTAAAAATCTCTGACTTAATGCATGAGAATCTGCGCATCGCCAGCACGGCGATGAGCCGTTCCATCAATGCGCAGGCAGAACACTGGATGAAGATTGGCATGCTGGCCGAGATTTATCCGTCACTCAATCATCAGGAATTGACGCGCTTGCTGATGCGCGTTGAACGCGACAGCGGCGCGGATTTAGCGCAACTGCTCGACCATCCTTTATTCACCTCGCAGGGAATCGCGTAATGAGCATCAAACTGCACACCGCTGAAGAGATCGAACTGGCGCGTGCCGCCGGACACGCCGCCGCTAAAGTGCTGGAGATCATCACTCCGTACGTTAAACCGGGCGTCACCACCAATGAACTGGACGCGATTTGTCATGATTACGTGGTAAACGAGCTAAAAGTGGTGCCAGCAAATATTGGCTATCACGGTTACAGCAAAACGACCTGTACGTCAGTGAATCACGTGGTGTGCCACGGCATTCCGGGCGAGAAAAAGCTCAAGGATGGCGACATCGTCAACATAGACGTCGGCATCATTAAAGATGGCTGGTACGGCGACACCAGCCGCATGTATTACGTTGGCCAGCCGTCGGTGCGCGCCAAACGTTTGGTGGATATCACCTACGAATCGATGGTGGCAGGTATCAAAGTGGTAAAACCGGGCGCGACCTTAGGCGATATCGGGGCGGCCATTCAGCAGGTAGCGGAAAAAGCCGGTTTCTCGGTGGTGCGCGAATATTGCGGTCACGGCGTCGGCGAGGTGTATCACGGCGATCCGCAGATTCTGCATTACGGCACGCCAGGCACGGGATTGGCGTTACAGGCGGGCATGATTTTCACTATCGAACCGATGATCAACGCGGGTAAAGCCGGCACCAGTGTACTGTCCGATGGCTGGACGGTGGTCACCAAAGACCGCTCGCTGTCAGCGCAGTGGGAACACACCATCGCCGTGACCGAAACCGGCTTTGATTTGTTGACGCCGTGGCCAGAAGGTACCGGCGAATATCCGGCAATTTAAAAAAAGATCCAGAACGCATATGCCGTTCTGGATCACCCTCGCATTAAGCGGTTTGACGCAGCGTAAACACGCTTACGCTATTCACCATATTCGCTGCCTGCTCGCTCAGCATCGCCGACGCCGCCAGCGATTGTTCCACCAGCGACGCATTCTGCTGCGTGGTGATATCAATCTGGCTAATCGCGGTGTTGATTTGGCTGATGCCGTCTGCCTGCTCACTGCTGGCCTGATTGATCTGCACCAACAACTCTTTCATCTCAGCCACGTTCGACATCATGCCGTTCATCAATTTATTGGCATCCGTCACCATATCGCGCCCATCGGCAATACGCGTGGACGACTCCTCAATCAAATTACGGATCTCATGCGATGAGGTGGCGGTTTTCTGCGCCAGCGCGCGGACTTCCTGCGCCACCACGGCAAAACCGCGACCATGTTCACCCGCGCGTGCGGCTTCTACCGCAGCATTGAGCGCCAGAATATTGGTCTGGAAAGCAATGGAATCGATCAGGTTGATGATCTCCGCCATGCGGCTGGCAGAATCATTGATTTCGGCCATTTTGCTGGCGACGTTGTCCATCATGCTGGCATTGCGTCCTACCGTGGTTTCCGCCTTAGCGGAGAGATCGGCGGCAACGTGGGTATTATTACGCGTGTTGCTAATGGTGGCACTGAACTCCTCCACCGAGGCCGCCGTTTGCTCTACCGAGCTGGCCTGCTCTTCCGTACGCGCCGCGAGATCGTTGGTGCCCGACATGATTTCGCTGGCGCCGCCGGAAATCTGTTCTGCGCTAATGCGAATATGGCTGACAATATCCGACATCTTTTCCTGCATCTGCTGGATGGCGTTAATTAACTGTCCCATTTCATCCTTTCGCTGTTCATGAAAATCAGAACTGAGATCGCCATCCGCCACTCGACCAAGAAAGGCGATCACTTTTTTCAATGGCACCGTAATCGAGCGAATAATAATCCAGCCAATAAATGCTGAAAGTAAAATAGCCACCACAAAAATAATCAGCATTGAAATTTTCGTTTTGCCGTATGACGCCATAAAATTATTATAGGAGCCATCCATTTGCTGCTCTTGCAGGGTAATAAACCCCTCAACCTCATCGATATAATTTCTTTGCGCTGATGCAAGCGTTGAAAAATAGAAATTTACTGCTTTCGTTACATCACTATTCACTAAATCGAAGAATACATTTCGCTCTTTAAGGAATTCAGATCGCTTCACTTCCACACGCTTGAGAAATGCGATTGATTCATCATCGGTAGCCAGCTTATTTAACTGCTTATAGGTTTCGGTAATTTTTTTCGAGGCATCCTGAAGATTGCTCTGAATCGTTGTCCGGCGTTGCGCATCAATCGGGCTCAGCAGCAGCGCCTGCTGCTGCACCGTTACGTTGATCTCATCAATTAATCGGTTGCCCAATGCAATAGTGGGGTAATCGTCTTTCATCATGCCATTAACGCCGGTCTCCGCTAAGAACAGCGAATTTAATCCGAGTAACGCCACTAAAAGTAGCATCGCGATATTGAGCATAGAGGATATTGTAAGTTTGGTTCGCAACTTTACATTACGTGAAAATCTTTGAACTACGTCCATTTAGAAACCTCAATGATTTTGATTGAAAAGTAGTGAAGACAATAATGTTGTTTTAAAAAAAATAGAAGAGGCTACGGGCGTTTATCGGCAGCATCTCTGCTGTTATCGTCAGCAATTTCATTAACATTAGAGACGATGATTGATAGAGTCACATTTCAAATATCAGACGCGGAGTGTTATTTTGCTGAAATCGATTTCATTGATCAGTTCCATTTACTGATAGGGAATAACATAAAATTCTAAGCCTGGTTTTTTTGCTTAATTTAGAATAAAGGTTCTCGCCAGGCTAACAAATAGCAAAGAATGATCCTGATTTTATTATTTGCAGCAATTTGACTAAGGGAAAACAGTTAGTTTCTCTGTAGCGTTTAACCTGCAAGCCAAATTGAGCGGTCAGCAGAGCAAGGCTGCCGACCACTTATAGTTATCCGTCAGACTGCGGCTACCGCGCTATGCAAAATGGCCTCGTTCGCCACGTCCGGCAGCTGATGAAGAAGCCAATCTGCCATCTGGATTTCATGTTGCAGGATCAGCTGGAAAGTCTTAATACCTTTGCTGTCCGCCGCCTGTTGCGCTGCGGCCAGTAATGCGGTGTAGGTTGCCACTTTATAGTTACAGAACACGTAGCTGCTCACCGCAATGCGCACGCCCTCTTCATTGCGCAACATATCGCTCGCGGCTTGCCCAACGATCGACAATCGTCCTAACGCGTCTTTCAGCGCTGACCAGTTACTGTCGTAGCGTTTCAAAACGTCTTTCACCCACTGCTGCTGTTCAGCGGTTTGTTGTGCATATTGCTTCATACGTGCCTGTAACAGCGGGAACTCCTCCAGCCGCAGCGTAGCTGCCTGCAGCAAAGGCTCTGCATGTTTTTCCATCGCATGCGCATCGCGCAGCCAATCCAGATATACAAATTCCTTGGTCATCAATTTGCTCCGGTAGTGAGAAGAACATCGACAGTTAGCTGCCTGATGGGTATGACATCAGCTCATTTAGGCTAATTGAGCAAAATAAGCGAAGCGTTAATTTAGGCTAAACAAGAAGATTAATTAAACGTAGCAAGCAAGCGTCAAGCTGCAAGTAATGCGCGCAAGAATTGCGATTGAGGTTATAAGTAAATGTGCTTACCGCTTCGCTTATTATCTGGCTAGAGAAGCTTTCTTTTTAATGTTAAAAATCTTAAGCACGTAACTAATGGTAGTTACATTTAGAGAGAAGTGAAAATTTAACTGGAAGTAACATAAGCAAGCCTCTTAGAATTAAGACTTACGAGAAACCCAGGCTTGAAACTGGAAAAAATGGCACTACATTTATTTTGCATCATGTTGGTATTTAAAAAAGAGGAGAACCAATGACGGACGCTAAGAAGCTACCCGATGAGGAAGAAAAAAAGCCGCAACGTCGTGGTGGTGCAGGCAACTTCGCAGAGAACAAGGAACGCGCGGCTGAAGCCGGGCGCAAAGGCGGTCAGGCTAGCAGCGGTAACTTCAAAAACGACCCGGAGCGCGCCATTGAAGCAGGAAGAAAAGGAGGGAAAATCAGCCGACGCAAATAACATTCTTCCCAAAAGAATAAACATCTAACATCGTTTTACTTCTGCACAACACTCTCCTGATACTGTATTTACGCTTCGCTTAAATACAGATTTATCCATGTCAGGAGGGTTATTTCCAGCTAAAAATCCGTATAATCGATTATTTCTTGATCAACTTCAATTTATTTACCGCTTCGCTTATCCAGGCTTTACCCTTCGCTTATTAACCACAAAATTACATTTGCAAGCTAATAATAAATGCCTGACTCAAAATTATATATGTACATGTTACTTAAACTGGTACAACTTTTAGAGAAGAATTCTGACAGATGACTCAGAATAATCGGAGGTGGATTAGCGTAGTTGTCGCTCGCTGGTAATTAAATTAACCGCCATTTGCACTGAGGGAGTGACAACAACAATGACCTGCATTACGTATGCTCGCCCTTCATGGCAACCAGGTTTGCATCAATGCCCGCTAAGATGTCAGCACTTGGTAGATTGCTCGTCAGATCTCAGAAATTTCACATTTAGTCTTATCAATTATGATTTTGTTGTCGAAGCATCCAGGATTGCAGCACATTCACCTGCTTAAAAAGGATATTTTAATGAAAACTCTCTTTACCTCAGCCAGCGCCATCCTGATTGCGACCAGCCTGTCAGCGGGAGCAGCACAACCGGCAGCACCAAAAAATCCGCTCAGCGTACATGTTTTGAACCTGCAAACAGGCTCGCCGACAGCGGGTATTGAGGTTGAACTCGATCAGAAACAGGATAATAACTGGGTGAAATTAGCCAGCGGCAAAACCGACAGCAACGGCAGGATTAGCGCGCTGTTCCCGGAAGATAAAACCGCCAGCGCAGGCAGCTATCGCGTGGTGTTTAAAACCGGTGACTATTACAAAATGAACAACCAGAAAACCTTCTTCCCGGAAATTCCGGTCGAGTTCAATATGGAAACCACTGGCGAGCACTACCATATTCCGCTGCTGTTGAGCCCGTTTGGTTATTCGACTTATCGCGGGAATTAAATGTAAAACGGTCGCCTTAGACGGCGACCCACGGAATCTATTGTGTTATCCCTCTTTCACTAAATGACTTGCGCCAGTTGGTCGGGGTAGTGTTGAGCCGCTGTCTGAAGTGATGACGTAAGGTTTCTGGCGATCCAAATCCCGCCTGTTCAGCAACCTGATCAATGCTCAGCTTGCCGCTCTCCAGCAGTGCGCAAGCTTTTTCCAGCCGCACGCTCAACATCCATTCTCCCGGCGTGGTGCCGGTGGCGTCATGGAAACGGCGTAAAAAGGTGCGGCGGCTCATGCCAGCTTGCCTGGCGAGTTGATCAATCACCAGCGGCGCATTGAGGTGATTACGCAAATCATCGAGTAACGGCGAAAGATTTTTTGCCGCGCGCTGCGGCACCGGCTGCTGAACCAACTGCGCCTGATTGCCTTCGCGCAGCGGCGGCGTCACCATGCGGCGCGCAGTGCGGTTTGCCACTTCAATCCCATAATCGCGGCGAATCAGATGCAGGCACAAATCCACACCCGCTGCGCCACCCGCTGACGTAATGATGCTGCCCTCATCAACATAAATCATACCGTGCTCAACCTGCACCTGCGGGAAGCGTTGCGCCAGAATCTCGGTGCTGTTCCAGTGTGCGGTCGCGCGCTTACCATTTAGCAATCCGGCAGCGCCCAACACGAAACTGCCTGCACAGATCGAAACAATACGCGTGCCGTTGCGATGGGCTTTTTGTAACGCGGCGACAAGCTGATCCGATGCCGGTTCATGTACGCTGCGCCAGCCGGGTATTACGATGGTGCCCGCTTCTTCCAGCAGCTCAAGTCCGCCGTCGACCACCAGCCGCACGCCACCTTGCGCGCCGAATACACCCTCTTCCACCGACGCCACGCTCAAATCGTACAAAGGCTGGCCGAACACTTCGTCGGCGCGCCCGAAAGCCTCAACGGCGATGCCGAACTCAAAGGTACACAGACATTCATACGCCAGCAAAACCAGTCGGCGGTTGAACGGTGCAGGTGAACGGCCATGAAGCGGAGCAATCATTTGCATTTAAGGTCACCGGAGAAATTGGCACGATCTTGACGATATATGGCATGCAGGCAGATTTCCACTCGCACGCCAATCTTTCATGCTGGCACGCTCTTAACGTATCGCAGGGATTGAGTATGAAGAACATGTTGGCGCTGATGGCGGTTTGTCTGGCTGCATTGATGTCGGGACTGGAGATATCCAGCGTACCGGTGATTTTACCGGTGCTGGAAAGGGAGATGCACGCCAGCTTCCGCGAACTGCAGTGGATAATGAACGCCTATACGCTGGCCTGCACCGCAGTGCTAATGGCCACCGGCACGTTGGCCGACACTTATGGACGCAAGCGCATCTTCATCATCAGCATCATCGCCTTCGGCGTGACATCGGTGATGTGCGGACTGGCGGGCAATGCGCTGTGGCTGATTGTCGGACGTTTGCTGCAAGGATTAAGCGGTGGCGCGATGTTAACCTGCCTGATTGCGATTCTGTCGTTCCAGTTTCCCCAGGGCAAAGCGCGTAGCCGTGCGTTCGCCGCGTGGGGCATTACCTTTGGCTTTGGGCTGGGATTCGGACCCATCATCGGCGGCATGCTAGTTGCCTGGTTTAGCTGGCAATGGGTGTTTCTGGTACACGGATTTATCGCGTTGCTGACGCTGATCCTCGCGCTGAAAAATGTGGTCGAATCGCGCGATGCTGAAGCCCAAAAGCTCGATCTCAGCGGCCTGATTACCTTATCGCTCAGCGTGGTCGGCGCCACTTATCTCATTACGCAGGGCAGCAGCCTCGGCTGGAACAGCGTCGTGGCAAACCTGATTTTGCTGGTTACACTACTGAGCGCGCTGCTGTTTGTATGGATTGAGAAGCACCATCCACATCCGATGTTTGATTTCTCCGTGTTCCGTATCCGCGCCTTTTCCGGGGCATTAATGGGCTCGATTGGCATGAACTTCAGCTTCTGGCCGCTGATGATTTATTTGCCGGTCTATTATCAAAGCGGCCTTGGCTACAGCAGCATGGCAACCGGTTTGGCGCTGCTGGCTTACACTTTACCAACCTTACTGATGCCGCCGCTGGGCGAGAAACTGGTGGTGCGCTTTGGCGCGGCGCGCATGATTCCGCTGGGATTATGCACCATCGGCGCGGGCTTTATGTTGATGAAGTTCGCCGTGGCGCAGCAGATGAGTTTACTGCCAGGCGCGCTGCTCGCTGGAATGGCGCTCGGACTGACCAACACGCCAGTGACCAACACCACAACCGGATCGGTACCGGGTAATCGCGTTGGCATGGCGTCGGGGATTGATATCAGCGCGCGCCTGATTACGCTTGCCATCAATATCGCGCTGATGGGCAGTTTGCTGGTGGCGGGCATTGCGGCGAGTTTGCAACGCATTATGCCGGGACAAAGTGATGTGCATTCGCTAGCCGAGCGCATCGCCGGCGGCGGCGAGGTTTCATTGAACCACGATATTGCCGCGCAGGTGCTCACCGACGGTTTTTCCGACGTGCTGTTGTATGGCGCGGCGGGCGTATGGGGGTTGGCGCTGGCAAGTTTTCTGCTGTTTAACGTTCGTCGCAAGGCGCAGCAACAATGCACGCCTTAGTTACGGATGCACCCTTTTGCTGCTGACTAGCGCGCCGTCGTCGGTGTAATTCAGCAACGCTCTTTGATTATCTTCCCGCGCCAGCAGGCACCAATCCAGTTGGGTAATTCGGATTAGCAACACGCCAAAATTATCCTCGGCGTTGCCGGGATGGGTGGATGTGGTTTCGATCTCGCTTCCCGGCGCAGCGCCAGCATAGGTTTGCTGCGTCCGGCGTGATAATCGTTGCCACGCCGCTTCAGCTACTGCGCTGTGCGCGGCGTGCAGCTCAACCGTTCCCTGCAACCGCAGCTGCGTTTTTGCGCTGTATCCCAGAACCGTAACGTCTGAATTAACCGCCAGCGCCTGCCATTTCGGGCTGCGCATATCGGTGTGCAACTCCAGCGTGCGTTCGACGCGGTCAACCGCGCGCAGCACCAGCGTCCTTGCCTGCGGCTTGCCCTGTTGATCAACCGACGCGAGCGTTAAGAAGTGAAAACCGGCATCGGGATCGCTTGCGCCGGTTTCCAGTTGTTGCCAGCAATCGCTATCAATCTCGCGTAATGACATCTGTTGTTCCTGTTGGCTGGATAAAAGGTTACTGGTGACGTTCCACCAGCGCCAGAATCAGCGCCTGAAGTTCGGCTAATCCTTGCTGCTGGCTGATGTCACCGCACACCACCGCATGGGAAATCGCATCGGCGGCGCCTAACATTCCCCACATGCTGGCTTGCGGCAACGTTGCCTCCGCAAACCAGCTGCGGAATTTTTCAATGAAATCGAGCTGATATTTACGTTTCACTTCCGCCAGTTCCGGCGTGCTATCGAGCGCCGACAGCACATCGGGAATTTCACGTCCCTGCGTTAACACGCAATCGACGTAACTCGACGCCACCACATTAGCCCGCTCGGCAAGGCTGGCACCGGCAGCGTGCATCGCCGCCTCGATAATCGCGTTCTGGCGCAGATCAAAATCTTCATACAGCGCCGCGAGCAGACCGTGGCGCGTGCCAAAATGATCGTAGACCACCGGTTTACTGACGCCCGCTTCTTCCGCCACGCGTCCTAACGTCAGCGCATCGCTGCCCTGCTCGCGCACCAGGTTCCACGCCACGCCAATCAGTTGCTGACGACGCGCCTGATGCGTCATGCGCTGGCGAGTGGGTTGATTCATGCCATTTCCTTCACGTTAAAAAGTCGCTGTCCGAGTTGGTTTGCCAGCGTGTAATGCGCGTCGGGATAATGTTCATCGGTTGGCAGCAGCAATTCGCTGGTCACCACCGGCGCGCCGCAATAGCCAAAAATCCCCTCATCGATCTGCGTGCGCATGCTGCTGAAATAGCCCCGACGCACATAGGTGCGCTGGCTCGCCGCGCCCAGCGCCAGCAAATGCACCTGCAAATGGCCGAGCTTTTTCACCACAGTTTGGCCATCATCATCGTACGCCCAACCTTGGGTGAAAACGCGATCGATCCAGCCTTTCAGCTGCGCCGGAAACGACCACCAATAGATGGGATAAACCAGAATCAATGCATCGGCGCGATCCAGACGTTGCTGTTCCGCCAACACATCTGTCGGCGATGGCGCACCACTTTTGAACTGATCGAAATCGGCCTGATTGAAGCGCGGATCGAACTGCTCCGCCGCCAGATCGGCAATTTCATAGCTGTGGCCACCAGCAGCAATTCCTTGTGCCACCTGCGAGACGATGTGGTGCGTGTGTGAATGTTGGTCCGGGTGAGCAGTTACGATCAGAGCATGCATAGCGACAACCTCCGTTATGAGTAAGCTACTAGTAGTAACTTACCATTGGTAGGTTGTCAATTTTACTGCGTTCGTAACAGGTAAAAAAGCCCGCCGTCAACTAAACCGGCGGGCTTGTGAGGGTAACCGTTTTATCAAAACACCCAGCGTACGCCCGCGTTGTAATTCCAGCCTTGCACGCCGTTGCCGTCGATCTCTTTGCGGTAATTGGCTTCGGCATACAGCGAGACATTGTTGGTGAAAGCCGCATTGCCGCCGATGCCGGCATCCCACATCTGGCCGAACTTGCCGCTGTTGAAGTTATCGCTAACCTCGCTGTTACTGGCACCAACATCCACTTTCGCCGTGCCGCCCCAACCGCGATAGTAGTTAGTGCGCAGATACGGCGTATATTGCCCGCTGCCGCTATCGTTCCAGGTCCGTGCCAGACGTGCGCCGACGCGGCCAATGGTTTGGTCATAATCGTCGTAAGAGACTTGGGTTTGATCGTCGTCGGTGAAGTCATCCAACTTCAAATGCAGATGCAGCAGTTGCGCTTGCGGCTCAAGACGAATGCCGTTCGCCAACTGGAACGGATAACCACTCTCCAGCGATGCGGTCCAGCCTTTGCCTTTCAACTTCGCCACCTCTTTTTGTCGGGCGATATCGGTGTCGCCACGATGCCAATCGAGTGAAAGCGCGCCATCCAGATAGAAGCCACTTGCGCGCTGCCAGGTGCCGTAAATCGTCAGGCTGTCGCTGTCGAAATCTGTTGAGCTGTAACCATCAGCTGCATTCGGTCGGATGCGCGCATTGCCGCGCGTGTAAGCCAGGCCGCCGCGTAGACTATCTTGCTCGCCGTCCAACCGCAGTAGGTTGCCGCCAAACTGCACCGCGCTGTAATCGAGGTCAAAGTCGTAACCGTAATGCGCCGTATCAAGGTTAGTTTTGTACTTCTGGTTGGAGCCGGAATAACGGATGAACATTTCCGCTGATCCGTCTGGATTCTGCCGCAATTCGCCCAGGCGTTGATGTAAATCACCAATGGTTGCCAGGGTGTAATACGCCAATCCGACCGGCGCCGAAATGTACGAAGGAAGCTGTGGAATGACCGCCGGGCGCAGCGCGCCGCTGCCTGCTGTCTGCGGCTGACAAAGGGAACCATCTTTACAAACGTAGTTATTGGCCAGACGATAATCCCAGGTTGTATTGCCATTCTCGGGGGCAAAGCTATAAAGCCCGTATTGCCACGCCCCTGCAGCGACATAACCCCGTTGCAGCGCGAAGCTATTGGCGCTGGCGCTACCAGCAACCTGCACCAGAGAAACGCCTTCATTGGCGGAGATCACGCCATCTCGATTGCTATCCGCCAGCGTGGCAGCACTCAGCACATCATTGATAAAGGTAGTGCCGGTCACGTTGCCGTTAACGCGTAAAGTGTCGCTTTGCGCGCCCTGCGTCCGCAACGCCAGCTTGCCGCCCGCCGACGCCAAATCACCGTTGATGGTCAACGTGTTGCCCGCCGCGCCGCTGCCGTTGGTGAGATTCAACGTACCGGCGTTATTCACCACCAACGAATCGTCAGTCTCGCCCGACAAAACCGGATTGACCTGATCGCCGACAAACAGCGTTGAGCCGCTATCCACGTTGATGGTGCTGTGTGCCAGTTTGAGATTATCGGTAAGGGTAAATTGCGTGTTGTAGAAGTTGATGGTGCTCCAGCCCGCGCCGAGGTTGACGCCGCGCGCCAGATCATCGTTGTTGAACGAACCCCCGCGCGCGTTAATCTCGCTAAAGTTCAGCGTGCTACCGCTGCCGCCTGCGGTAGTGATGTGACGCGTGTTTGCCAGACTGACGTTGGCGATCGAAGCCACATTGTTAACACCGGTTCCCATCGTCACGCTGCCGTCAATGGTTCCGCCGGTGAGTTCGACCACGTCGGTGCCGTTGCCGGTGTTCACATCGCCCACCACGTTGCCATCGACCAAAGCAATTAGGTCACTGGTGGCGCCACCAGCAACCACAACGGTTTCCGGGTAAGGCGCGGTGACGTTGCCTTCATTGATAAATACCGAGTTGCCGCCACGCAGATCGATAATTGGCGAAACCAGGCTGAGCGAAACGATGGTGCCGCGGTTGATCACCTCGCTGGCGGTGCTGGTGACAATCGCCGAGCCGCCATCGGAACTGTTAACGATGATGTTACCGTTGGCGATCACCCGCCCGGTGGTGTTGGCGCGCACGCCGGTTGCCGGGCCATAGACAAAGAAGCTGTAACCTTGTGGGATGATCAAATCGTTGCTGGTGGTATTACCATCTTCTTTGCTAAACACATAACCCGTCGCGCCTGCACCACTCACCGTACCCAGCATATAACCGTTGGGATCGAATGAGGTCGCGGAGCGAATTAACGTGCCGCCATCGGTGTTCATCCCGACATCTTGCAGCGAAATATTGCTGGTTTCCGCGCGGTTGTTGAGCACAGTGCCGCCGCCAGAATTGTAGAGTCCGATGTTGCTGGCGGTTAACGATGCTGCGCCTTTATCCAGTAAGATGGTGTCTGCGCCCGCATTGGCGTTGATGGTGCTGTAGTAAAAATTCGGCCCGGCGGTATCACCATTAATCGTTAGGCCGCCGTTATTGCCAACGCGCACCGCAGCAATGCCGCCCGCACTCAATCCGCTGTGATCGGTCCAATAAACGGTATTGCCTTCGGCGGTATCCAGCGCGATACCCAAGGCTATGTTGGTGCTGGATCCATCAAAGATATTTCCGCCGCCGCGAATACGCACACCGATGCTGTTTGGCCCGGTAAGATTGATGGTGCCACGCGGCGTGGACTGATAGATCACACCATCGCTGATATCAAAGGCAGTGGCATTGGTTCCGTTGCCGGTAATCGGCGCCACGTTGGCGAAGAATCCACCTTGCCCGGTGCCCGCAATGGTATTGTTGCCGTTCAGCTCAATCGGGTTGGTGATGGTCACGTCTGCACCCTCCGAGCTCTGAACCGCAATCGCCCCTTCGCCGTTAACGTGATAGCTGTCGGTGCCGTACAAGGTGGTGCCGTAAAGTCGTGAACCGGCACCTGAAGCGACAATGCCGCGTGTGTTGGCACCGTTCAACGTCACGTCGGCAGCCACCACCGGATTAAAGATCACGCCATCACTCAGGCGATACAGCGCCGAACCTGGCGTGGAGACATCATAACTGCCGCCGTGGCTATCGATGTGCGCATAGTTGGTGGCTTGATAACCGGTTTGATTCGGCGCGTAAAAATGCAGTGAACTGGCATCGCTGATGGTTAATCTGGCGTCATCGCGCACATCAACACCAACCGTATTTTCGCCGTACAAATTGATTCTGCCGTTCTGGGCAAAATTGGCCTGGCTGCCCGAAACGGCAACGCCCGTCGCGCCCTTGCCCTTCACATTGATGGTGCCGTTATTCGCACCGCTGGCATCCTCGAGACGGATGCCGGTGCTGTTAATCGCGGTATTGATCACGCCATTATTGATGAAGCGGCTGCCACCGTTGGCATACACGCCGGTGCCACCCGCACCAACGGTCGAGGCATCGACGCCGCTGCCATCGGCATTATTGAAAAAGCCGCTGTTTATGACGCCGTTGTTAATGCCGGTGCTACCGTTCAACAGTTCCAGTGCGTTGCTGCCAACGCTGGCCAGTTTGCCGTCAATCACCGCCGTCGCGCCGTTGCTGGCGCGCATCGCCGCGCTGCTGGCATTTACCACTTCCAGTATGCCGCTGCTACCAATGGTTGCCCTGGCATTGGGGCCATCAGCGCTTAACACAATGCGTTCGCCAATCGGCTGCGTCACTTCGTCGTAGTATTCATCGGCATCGATCACATAGGCGATGACATCGCTGCGCAAGGAGAGCGCTTTATTAAACTCGCTGCTGTAGCTATCGGCGGCCAGATTGCCGTTTTGCAATTGCTCAATCAGCCAATTGTTGTAACTCTGCAAGCTGCTGACGTTGGAAACGTTGAATGAAGTGGTGGCATTGTCCAGCGTGGTGACGCTAAACGCGCCGCGCCAGGAGACCACATTGTCGAACCATTGCCCCAGTTGATAGGTGTAAGGCGTGTAGGAGCCAAAAAAGGAGATGCGGTTGGCGGAGTTCCAGTTCATGGTGCCGCTGCCGCTGGCAGTAAACAATTCGCTCTGTTTCGCCGCCATCGACCAGCCGTTGGTGCTGGCGGTGGTCGCAGCGCCCTTCTGCCCGATATCAACATTGATGGTGCCATTGCTGACCTGCGCAACGCGCGCGTTGATATACTGCCCATTATTAACGTTATAAAAATTCGGCAAGGTATTGGTTTCAATGGCACTAATCGCGGCGGAGTTATATACCTGAACGCTATTACTGCCGCTGCCATTGGCGTCTGGCACGTTAATCACATAATTCTGCGCGCCCAGATCGACGCGACCTGAATCTTGCCAGGAATACGAAATAATTCTGCCACTGCTGAGCAATTGTCCGATGGATATGGTGCCACCGCCGTCCTGACCGGGCGCAAACCGCTGATTGCCACTTAAAGTTTGAGTCGAGCCATTGCAAATACAAAACACGCCGGCGCGGTTGTCATTTAATTCTGGCGTAAAAGGCTTAAGCGTCGCCGCCCAAACTGGCGAGGCTGGATTAAACACACCGTAAGCGGCAATAAGGCTAATAAACAGCGGATGCAATCGAAACATCATCGTTCACTCCAGAGAAGCGTGCAACGCTGCCGCGATGCGTAAAGACATCGCCAGCAATGGGTTTGGCTATTATTAATTTGTGTAATTGAACGTAAAGAAATTCTGCGACGCGGCAATAACATCACTTTACGCGAGACAGTTCCAGCGCGACTTAAGCCAAATAGCGATGATGAGATAACTTTAAGAAAAGGCCGGGGATTGAATGCAATTATTCGTGGGACTGAAATAGCGGAAAGGATGTTGATAGTGTTAACAACAATATAAAAATAAGAAGCCACCATTAAGTGGCTTCTTACGATTTATTAGAATGGTCCCCAGTTGATCGCCACACCAATTAATAAGGTGACAACACAAATGGCAAACCAAATCGCCACCACCGGCGCAACGAATTTAATCCATTTGCTGAAAGAGATATTGGCGGTGGCCAAGGCTGCCATTAACACGCCAGAAGTTGGGCTGATGGAGTTGACGATACCTTCACCCAGCAACACCGTTTGCACCGTCACCTGACGGGTTAAACCAAGGTTATCGCCGAGCGGCGAGAAGATCGGGATCAGCAAAGCGGATTCACCGGAACCGGATGAAATACCGAAATGCATCAACGCCGCGCTAATGAACATGCCCACCGCCGCAATGGCGGGATGAACCGGTGCCAGTAAATCAGACAGGAAGCCAACAATCGGATCAAGAATATTGCCCTGTTGCAACACCACGGAAATCGCGCCAGCCATACCCACAATGAAGCCGCCTTTTACCAATTGCGAGCAACCCGTAAGGAAGGTGTTGGCAATGGCAGAACCCGACATGCGCCCCATCATGCCGACCATAATCGACAGAATAATAAACATCGCCGACATTTCATTGGTGGCCCAATGTAATTGCACCGTGCCAATCATAAATACAATCAGCGTTGCGGCGCAGGTGATCAAAATCAGTTTATGCCGACCCGTAATCGTCAGTGATTCATCATTCTGCGCCGTTTGTTCTATTCGCACTTCACCATTATTTCGCGCGCGTTTCACCGAGATAATCAAATAGGTCATCACCGTTATTACGAACAATAAACAGGTGATGCCGCGCAACAACATGCCGGAGAACAGCGGTAACTGCGCCAGATGTTGGGTTAATCCGGTGGTAGCTGGACCTAATACCGCAACGTTAAAACCCGCCGCACAGGTTAAATACACCAGCGCCATACCAATCATTGGCGATAAACCCAACGATCGCGCCACTAATAAACCAATCGGCACAAACGCCACTACCGAGTTTTGCACCACGCCGGTGGTGCCGAGAATGGCGAATATCACACCAAAAATGATGATAATGCGCGTATCGCTTATTTTGGTACTGCGCGACAGTGAATTAAGCGCCGTGGCAATAGCACCGGTCGATTCGATAACGGCTAATAACCCGCCGGTAAACAGAATCAGGAAAATGATCGGCGCGGCTTTGATCACCCCTTGCACAATCGCCATGAAGATTTCGCCGGGATAAACGCCCGAACGCGCGACTTCATGCAAACTTCCCTTGATGGCAAAAGTGATGCCATTGCGGGTTTCATGGTCAAACTTGCCCGCCGGAATAATCCAGGTTGCCACCGCCGCCAGCACCAAAATAATAAACAGCAGCAGATAAGGACTTTGCTCGGTTTTCGCTGCTGGCGGTTGCCGCAGCGTATTTTTCTCAACATTAACCTGAGACATGCGCATCACCTCCGAGGATCAATCCCGCCACCAACGCCGCGCGCGGAGCAATATCGGCAATAATGATATGTTCATGACGTGCATGAATACCTGCGCCG
The DNA here is from genome assembly GCF_040255075.1 of Pantoea sp. BJ2. Classification (NCBI taxonomy): domain Bacteria; kingdom Pseudomonadati; phylum Pseudomonadota; class Gammaproteobacteria; order Enterobacterales; family Erwiniaceae; genus Pantoea; species Pantoea sp. BJ2. Next base: position 188,444 of record NZ_CP158293.1, on the reverse strand, counting down.
GTTGCGCCCAAACCATCCAAGGTTGGAATGCCCAACGCAGCAGTGAAATTGCCGTCGCTGCCGCCGCCAACCGCTTTGCCTTCCACCTCGAAACCAAGCTGTAAGGCAACCTGCTGCGCACGTTCCATCAGCAGCAACGATTCCGGTGTTTGACGCATTGGCGGACGTGATTGTGCGCCGCTAATATCCAGCGTGATGCCGGCTAAATGTGGCGTGATCTGGCTGATTTCGGCGTGGATGCGCTCGGCTTCTGCTTCGCTGGTAACGCGCGTATCAATGCCTAACACAGCTTTATCCGCCACCACATTGATGCGGTTGCCACCCCGCGCGATTCCCACATTGACGGTGGTGCCGCGCTCTGGCGCGTTTAAACTGTGCAAGAACATGATTTGATGCGCCATTTCTTGTACCGCGCTGATGCCCTCTTCGGGATTGTTCCCGGCGTGCGCCGCTAATCCGTTGAGGGTGATTTCATATTGTCCGGTACCTTTTCGCGCTGTTTTCAGTGCGCCCGAGCCCGCCACCGCAGGTTCAACCACCAGCACTTGCGCCGATCCCAGGGCGTGCTGCGATAACCAGGCGCTGGAGCTTGGGCTACCGACTTCTTCATCGCTGCCGCAGAGAAACACGATGCGTTTGCCCGCCAGTAAATCGTGCTGTTGCAACGCGCGTACTGCCCAGATGGCTTGCACCAGACCGGCCTTCATATCCAGCACGCCAGGGCCGTAAAGCTTGCCGTCTTCTTCACGCATTACCAACTCGCCTTCATCCCAAACGGTATCGAAATGCCCGAGTAACACGGTTTGCTCGTCACCGCTTCCCAGTGTGAATTTCAGGTGATTGCCGTAATGCGGTTGCTCATCAATCTCTGCTACCACGCCCAAACGTTTGGCAAACAGCGCTTATAAGACTTCGCCACAACGATCCACGGCGGCCTTGTTCATTGATGGAGATTCCGCCGCGACCAATTCCTTGATATCCACAAGAATTTCATCGGCATGTTGTTGCAGGTAATTTTTTATAGTTTTCATTTGTACTGCCCTCGCATAGTGAATCTTCGAGTATGGAGATAAAAATGCGCTTAAAAAATGGAGATAAAAGGCTATTATTGTTGACCTCAGATCAACGGATAAGAAAAACCTATGGCGATGCTGCTCTATCCAGAAAAATCCATAAGGTATCTGTATGAAGTGGGCAATTACGGCGGTATTCGTCGCGCGGCGGAAGCCCTGGATGTTGATCCCGCCGCCATCAGCCGTCAGTTATCGCAACTGGCGCGGGAGATGCAATTGCCTCTGCTGGAGCGACGTGGCCGCAATGTGGTGCTGACCGAAGCTGGCAAGTTATTGGCTGAAGATTACGCGCACACCCATCAACGGCGCAGCCAGTTAGATCGCCAGTTAAAAGATCTGCGCCATAAACGCGGCGGCTCAATCAAATTGCGCGTCGGTCAGGGCATGGTGGATGAAGTCGTCAGGCATGTTTTGCAGCCGTTTTCGCAAACTTACCCCGACGTATTCATCGATATCCTGTCGGGTGATATGCAAACCACCGTGTCGTTGATTGCCAAAGGCGACGTTGATATGGCGGTGGGTTTTGGCCCGATTGGCCCGCCCGGCCTGAAGTGTTTGAGTTTTCACCGCGGACCAATCTGTGCGGTGGTGCACAGCCAACACCCCATCGCGGATTATTCGCAAATTGAGGTGGCCGAACTGGTCAATTATTCATTAATTGGCATGGACAAAAATTTTGGCATTCAAAGTTATATGAATGCCATGTTCAGTCAGGAAGGATTTATATTCAGCCCGGCTTATAGCTGTAATCTGTTTTCCAGCGCCATCGCCTTAAGCCAGGCCGGCATGGGCATCGCGTTTATGACCGCCAAAGTGGTTAAAGACGACCTCATCGCTAAGAACTTAGTCGCCGTGCCGATTCACCATCGCATCGCCCGCGAAAGCCAATGCCACTTATTACGCAGCGCCGATCACCGCTTCACGCCCGCAGCGCAACATTTGTGGCAATTGCTGGTGGCGTTTTTTGAAGGTACGGCGGGTGCGGTTTAATTGCTGCTTATTTGATTACAAATTTAATAATAATTTGTTTACCCTTTATTTAATTTATGCCGATTTTGCTCTCTGGGTAGCACTTGGGCATTATTATAACTATTTGTAACCGTGATGAATTCGGATCACTTTGATTTTTTTCCAATTGTTTAACCCATTGGTGGTGCGGCACTCACAGTGCTATTGAGGCGATCCCCATAGCTTTTATTATTAATTTTTCTGAATATCGAAAACTTATTTTTACGTTTGAACGAGACATGATGTCTTTACATTTTTAGTTTCCAGAAATTCATTCCGTCAATAATCCAATATTGCTCTTTATCGGAAACGAGCAGTCCAAACATATTGTTTTTTTGAAAGCTCCAATTCGATGGCACCAGATTTTCATGATCTCTATCCCAATCAGTATGTTGATAAATTTTCTTATCAAAATTTATGTAAAATTTGGGTAGCCGTAATCTCCATGCATCCCACTCAAGGCTAACTTTTTCATTAGAGGTTGAAAGAAAATTTTCAACATATGAATAGAACGAACATAAATCCTCTTTAGTTTTATTGTGTATAAAAAAAGCATGCATCCATGATTTTGTGAAGCACTTTACATCAGCTATTTTTATGTACTCAAAAAAATTATTTTTATCAAGCAAGGGGATCCCTCCACTGAATGAGTTTAACGCATCATCAAGTTGTTCAGGTTTCAACCATCCATTCTGGATATAAGCATCATATTCTGGTCTACCATCTATACAGTAATTGTCTTTTCTATCAATTACATAGTAATGATTTCCATCTAAGACGAATACAGCAATATCGACTTCACCATTAAATAATAAGTCATGAATTTTTTTATGCTCAGCCGCCAAATACATTAAAAAACCCTTTATATTTAGAGATGTAGATTAGCCAATGATGATGTTTTTTTAAATCCGAGTCTAATTTTATCATCAGGGAAAAGTGGTTGAATAATTATTTTATCATTAAAAATGAAAATCCTTGGTGAAAGTGAAATGACATCATATATATTTTCAATGAAAGACGAAATCTTAGTTGCGAATAGGGGAATGCTAGCATCATCTGCCAAAACATAAACCATATCTTCAGCCAAGCCTGAAAAATTCAAAATCTCATGTGGTTCAAATAAATCCACATGCTCAATTTCAGTCCATGAAATGCTCCCTCCTACTAAAGGAAAGCCATGCAAAATGTTAATCGCTTCTTTCTCACTATCTTTCTGAACCATGTAAAAGCTCGAACCCAGGGCTTCTCTGCACTCATCAAACATAGTCATTTTTAACACTACCTATTCAACTGTTTAAGTATGGTTTCAAAAGATTTTTCATTACCTTCAAAGGGAATCACTTGTTTAACTCCTTTACCTGGACCTTTACCAAGCGAGTAATCCCAAATATTAATATGCGTTCCTTTATCAGGATCGTAATCAACTCGCAAACCGACTTTGCCATCATTTGATTGGCGCCCAATCACTTTGCCATTTCCGGCACTAAGTTCCAGTCGGCCAATAACTGGTTTGGAGTCGGGTCCTAAATTACCCACGATATCAATGGCTTTATTACGGGCAGTTTCCCAGTTTTTCTCAGCCTGAAGAATAGTTTCATTCTTATTCGTTGCCTGAGAACCACCTTTATTTTTACCAATCCCTGCAGCAATCCCCGCTGCACTTGTCCCGACCACCTGAGCCAGTTCATTTATGGCAAGCTGTTTCGCTTCAGCCGATTCACCTGATGCCAGTGCATTCTTAATAGCTGCCGATCTATCAGCTTCCAGCGAGGGTAGGACACCATTAAGGTATATCCATTCTTGCCGGTATTCCGCATCCAAGCCACCATTTTCCCTGGCTTTTTCTCCCAGAGCATTTAGACGGTTAGCATACTCCGTCTGCAGTTCACCCCTCTCATTCGCTTTGGATTGCGGATCTCGATGGTGCCAGGTGAGATGGCGCTGTAAGTCCTCGAACTTGCGCGGTCCTTTGTCTGCTGCAGCGTGGCCACAGGCAGCGAGTTGCCACCCGACGGCTGGGGCTCCCCGGATTTCGGAATGTTGTTGATGTAGCTGTCAGACGCCGGCGTGGTGGTTTCCCCATGCTGCCGCTGACGGCGACGCTGAAGCCGTTGGCGCCTGAGTTGGCGTGGTTTTCAATATCCGTCCAGCCGAGCGTGCCGGTGCTGAGATGGTTTTTATCCGGCGTTGCGGAGGAAGCGATGATCGCGCCGCCCAGCTGTGTGTGGTTGCCGACAAAAATGTTGTAGCCATTGTCACCCGCAGTGATACCGCTCTGCTGCTGCACGGAGGCGTAATCGTTGTAGATTTTGCTGCCGCTCATGCTGGCGCTGCCCTGCACCGGCACGCCGGCACAGATAGGCGGCACGTAGATGCTGGCGCTGAAACCGATGGAACTTTGCTTGCTGTAGTAGCTGGCGCGATCCTGCTGGCTGGTCAGCGTCAGGTTATCTTTATCATTGACGCGGCTGTTCACGTATTCGGTTCTGTTGCCGTTCTCCGAGCCGCTGGCCTGCACGCCGATGCCGGTGTTCACTGACGCTCGCTTCTTCCGCCACGCGTCCTAACGTCAGCGCATCGCTTCCCTGCTCGCGCACCAGATTCCACGCCACGCCTATCAGTTGTTGACGACGTGCCTGATGCGTCATGCGCTGCCGAGTGGGTTGATTCATGCCGGTTCCTTCACGTTGAAAAGTCGCTGTCCGTGTTGATGTGCCAGCGCGAAGTGTGCGTCGGGATAATTTTCATCGGTTGGCAGCAGTAATTCGCTGGTCACCACCGGCGCGCTGCAGTAGCCAAAAATTCCCTCATCGATCTGCGTGCGCATGCTGCTGAAAATAGCCGCGACGCACATAGGTATGATGACTCGCCGCGCCCAGCGCCAGCAAATGCACCTGCAAATAGCCGAGCGTTTTCACCATGGTTTGGCCGTCAACATCTACGCCCAACCTTAGGTAAATACGCGATCGATCCAGCCTTTGAGCTGCCCCGGAAACGACCACCAGTAAATCGGGTAGACCAGCACCAGCGCATCTGTTCGATCCAGCCGCTGCTGCTCCGCTACGACGTCGGCGGGCGACGGTGCGACAATTTTGAACTGTTCAAAATCGGCTTGATTGAAGCGCGGATCGAACTGCTCCGCCGCCAGATCGGCAATTTCATAGCTGTGGCAGCCAGCATCAATACCTTGTGCCACCTGCGAGACGATGTTGTGCGTGTGTGAATGTTGGTCCACATGAGCAGTAACGATCAGAGCATGCATAGCGACAACCTCCGTCATGGGTAAGCTACCAGTAGCAACTTACCATTGGTAGGTTGTCAAACTCACAGCGTTTTAGCAAAGCAGATCGATTCGTTTCTGCCGATGTAAGGTTCGTAGTTCTGGATTTGCGCGTAGCCGGAACGGTAATAAAACGCCACGGCACGGCTATTGATAACGCGGGTCGATAGCCGAATTTCGCGGTATCCCATACTTTTGGCCCGCGTTTCCAGATACTCCAATAGCGCTGAGCCAACGCCCGGCACACTACGATCGGAGTACATGCGTTTTACTTCGGCGGTATTGTTCCCAAGCGACCGCAACGCCCCGCAACCCACGGCATTGCCGGCTTCATTTCTGGCTAGAACCCACAAACAACACTCATTGTTGAGTTCCTGGGCGTTGAAATGACTTTTGCCGTTGTCGCCGGTTATGAAGGCGAGTTCGGCTGATAACTTCTCTACCAGTAATTGGGACTCTGCAGAGTGGGGAGCGGATTGCTGGATTTTGATGTTCCTGTTAGTCATCTTGATTAAAACCTCCAGAGCGGAGAATTTTTTACACTGATTGGGAAACGTTGAGCGATCGATGTTTATCCAATTCGTCGCGCCTGTCTTCTCTGTAACAAACCGTGCCAGTTGGATAACGATATGATGCACAATCGTCCAGTTGGTGGTGCGCGACGGCTCAAAACGGGAGGAAAATACTTTTTCGTCTGCCGATAAAATGAAGGCTAACCCGTCATTAGTTATGCCACAAAGTGTCATTTTAAACGTCCTGTTCACGAAAATGGTTTTCTGGATACAACCTATTCGGAGTTTATCCCGGTGATAGCTGCGCCGCAGTTAATAATACTTAACTAACTGGTTAAAAAGGTAACATCAAGGATTCGGCCGAAATTCTACATTTTAATCAGGTTGATAGCGCTCATCCTGCATCATTAGAGGCAGAATTTCTGTATTCCAGATGTCTTGTTGATATAGCTGAACTTCATTGGGTTCTTTTCGAGCAAAAAGACATTGTCTAATAGTTTTTACGGCCATATTGAACTCTTCTTTACTTAACTCACTAAAACTTATCTGATCTAAGGGCAAAAACATCATTATCTTTTCATGTATGTCAGTATGACACTCCTGTAATGCATCGTCGAACAATGCTTCTAAAGCATTCGAAGCTGTTCTGTTAAGCCCTACTGTTAGCCCTCTTTCACCATAGTTGTTGTTATATGGCTTGCATCCTATATCGAAAAAAGAGCCCATGATTACCTCATAATAATTAATTTATCTTGTTGATTTTTTGGCAACGTTTTTATGTAGTCCATAAACACTTTCTGGTTAGACGATGTTAATACACTAAAATCTACAGGAACTATGTCTGCTTTTCCTAAGTGATCGAGGATTTGCTTTTGACCTGTTGGAATTTCTCCAGCAGTTCTAGATACTGTCATATTTTTCTCAAAGAATCTGTTGATCCCATCAACCTCTTTCTGAGACAAGTTTTTTGTAGTGTACATAAAGTCGACCGTTTTACCTGCGTTAGAGCCACCACTTATGATGAAATCAGCAGTTTTTCCACCTGTATCAGGGGCTCTTTCCAGTTTACCCAACGTACTTTCAAGTCTCGCAGCAGCAGCGGCTTCAGCAGGATTATATTTCCCATTACCATTTACATCGGGTGTATTTAATCTTTCATGACCTTCCAACGGTGTCGAATTTACTTTTACTTCATAAATTCCTTGTTCATTTTTTACGAGTTTATTTATATTCCCAGCTTCAGGATTCTGATAATTACCAGCCCCTTTTTTTACAACATTTTCAGGCACAGGATTGGAACCCTGTTTTACTTTCAGCACACTGCCAGCACCCAGTGAGCCATAAACTATATTACCTAGTCCATCCGCACCCGTTTTTAATAACGCGGCTTCCAGCCAGCCACATTTTCCAGCACAGCTATCAATGATATCGCCATACCATTTTGCCGACTCTTCGTAAGCTCGCCCAGCCATATTATCCTGTTGGCGCAATTTCGTATATGCGTTGTCACTCAGCTCTATCTTGGTGCGCATCGTCGTTACACAGGCTGTATCCCCTGCATCCCAGCACGACTTCAGGGCCTGAATATTTTCTGCCGACTCCTTCGCCATATTCTTACGGATTTTCTGCTCACAGCTATCATTACCGTGACATTCTTTATATTCTTGAGCGTATTTCTGCGGATTTCCCTTGCTCAGGAAATTATTCTCCACTGCATTCTTCCCGGCACCCGCGCCAGCCCCGACTCCCATCGACGAATTAGACGCAATCCCGCCTGCCATGCCTGCTGCAATCTGGCTCAGGCTGCTGACGATCTGCTTCTGATTTTCTGTCAGGCTGCTGATGTCTGTGTCCGGATACATCACTTTTACAATCGTCCGCGCAGCCAGCTCACCACCTGCTGCGCCAGCCGCACCCGCTGACGCAGAGCTGCCGGATATCTGTGCCAGCACAGCGCCGGCTACGGCGTGGGCCATGGTATTTGCCAGCAGATTGACGTTCTCAGTACCGTCAGCGTTGTAGGTTGTCGTAGCTTGCTTGATAGCGTTGGCAATATACGGAGCCATCACCCCGCTTGCAGCCGCGCCGAGATTGCTGGCACTCAGTCCGCCCAGCGCACCCGCAACCGCCGTTGCCACCATCGAATAGGTGCCACCGGTGCCCCACTGTGCCGCGACTGACTGATAACCCGGATCCTGCTGAATTTTCACATTCAGCTGCTCTGGCGTCAGATTTGCATAGTCGGGATGCTCTTTTAGCAGTCGCGCTTGAGCTTCGGCAGATGCGGCGCCCATTTTGTACTCTTTAACATCACCGACAACACGGCCCGCCAGTTCCTGTACGCCCTGTGCAAACGCCATCTGGTTCGCGACTTTTTCTTTGTCGAAGATTTTGACGATACTGCCGTTCGCGTTTTCTGTATCGCGGCTCAGCGTTGCCACATCCTGCGTCTGGTTCTGCGCGTTGCGCACCGTAATCGTGCCATCCGCCACTGCTGAACGCGTGGTACCGGAGGCGCTGTCGCTCATGTTGACCACTGACGGCAGCGCGCCGGCAGCATAGTGCTCTCCGGAAGGCATTGGCGTCTTGCTGTAACTGCCGTTGAAGCCGATTGCAGAACTGCTGGCGTGGTAACTGGCATGATTATCGATGCTGTCCCAGCCCAGTGTGCCAGTTGACAGCTTGTTGTTCGCGGCATCCGCCGTTGAGGCAATCACTGCGCCATTAAGCTGTGTGTGGTTACCCACAAAGATGTCATAGCCGCCGTTGCCCGCAAACAGACCGCTCTGGTCGCCGACGCTGGCGTATTCGCTGTTGACCTTGCTTTTGCTCAGGCTTAGACCGATCGAGCCCGTCATCGAGCCAAAGGTGAAGCTAAAGCCCCCGCTGGCGCTCTGCTGCTGGCTATGATAACTGTCGGTATCTTGCAAGCTGGTCAGCGTCAGGTTGTTGCCCGCGTTCACGCTGATGCTGTTACCCAGCGCCTGGGCGCCGGACAGCAGCGTATCGTTGCCGCTGCTGAGCGTCAGGTTGTCTTTAGCATTGACGCGGCTGTTAACGTATTCGGTGCTGCTGCCGTTCTCCAAGCCGCTGGCCATGTAGCCGCTGGCCTGTACGCCGATGCCGGTTTCCTGACCTATGGCAATGTGAACACCAGCGCTCCAGCCTGAAGATTTGTTGCTGCTCTTTTGCTCCGTGTTATTGCTGGCGGCAACCAGATTCAGGTCATGTGCGGCGGCAAGCGTCACGTTGTTACCAGTGATGCCGCTGCCTGCCAGTATCACGTCGCCGCTGGTGCCGTTGTTGCCCGTCGCCACCACGGCGACATTGCCGCCGCCGCTAAGTGAACTACCGCTAACAGTGTTACTGATGTATTTGGATGACGATTTGCTTTTGCTGGCCCCCACGCTGAGCGAAATTTTAATGCCCGCGTTATTCATATCGCCCTTTGCCAGTGCTGTAGCGGATTGCGTAGCGCCTTTTGACATCGCCCAGCCACTCTCCAGCGCCTTCACAGCGCCAAGAGCCTTCAAACGATCATCACCGGCCTCACTGGCGGCCTTTGCCTGGGAACCGAGACTCAGCAGCGCGTCGGTGATTGGGCTGGTCAGCTGCAGCGTCAGGCCACTCTGCTTCTGCTCAAAGCTCTGACGGCGCGTTAACGTGTCGTTGCCCGGATCGATAGTGACCGAGCCGCCGACCAGGCTGATGTCCTGCTTAGCAATCACATCCGATCCCGCTACGTGCGCGTCATGACCCGCAACCAGCGTAACGTTGCCGCCAGTGCTGCCAACGGTACTGGCGCTCTGACTTTCTGTCGTACCGTCCTGCTTAAGCTGCTGTTTCGAGGATGCGCTGCCAAAAGTGACCCCAATTCCGCCACCGCTGAACATGCCGCTCTTCTTGGTTTCACTCAGCCTATAGCTGCTCTGGGTATCGGTTGCCGCCGCAATAGTGAGGTCGTTGCCTGCTTTAAGACCAACATTGTTTTCACCGACAACGGTGGAGCCTTTTAAAGTCAGATCATTACCTGCGACGATTGAAATCTGGTCGCCATTTAGCTGGGAAGCTTTTTCAGTGGTTGAGCTGTCTTCGCTGATTGTGTGAGTCGTTTTCTTACTGAACAGGCCTTTTTTGGTTTTAGTTTCTTCCTTGTAGGCATAATCACTTTCCGTCGCCGTGGTGATATTTACGTCGTGGCCAGCCTGTAATCCAATATCTTTGTTTGCGGTGATGCTTGCGGCCTGAGTGGTGATGTCATTTCCGGCAAGCATCGTCGTGCTGCCGCCACTGACAATTTCCGTGCCCTGCTGACGCACTGCTTCGTTGATAACCGTTTTTTTACTGCCCCGTTCACTGTCTCCGGAGCGGCTTTCAACTGCATTCAGATTGATATCACGCCCCGCCTGCAGACCAATATCGCCTTCCGCTGCCAGGGCTGCTGCCTGGCTGGTAATATCCTGCCCGGCTACCAGCGTCAGATTGCCGCCGCTGGAAACGGTCGTGCGTTCAGCACCGGAGCTATGCGTTTCCTTGTTACCTGTTTTACGGCTTTCGCTGGTCTCGATGCTGTTGAGACTGAGGTCGTGCCAGGCGTTGAGTAGCAGATCGCCACCCGCATTGAGTGAGGAGCCGGTGAGGTTGATATCGTTACCGGACTTCAGGCTGAGCGCATCCAGTGACGTAATCGCCGCCGTCTGGCCAATCAGCGTTTTGCTTGCCTGCACTGGACCGTTGCCGCCGATCGTCCACTGTGAGCTGATGGTGGTGTTATTGATGTCACCATTGACGCTTTCCAGCGCCACCTTTTTACCGCTGATTGTCGAGCTGATGTTGTTGATGCTATTCAGCGCACTGAGATTCAGCTCGCCTCCGGCTTTAATCAGCCCGGCTTTAAGGTTGTCGATATTGTTCTGGCTGTCGGCGCTGACCGCATTCTGCGCCACGATAGTGCTGGCGCTGTTGGTGATGTTCCCGCCGGAGAGCGTCACGTTGTTTCCGGCAATCACGCTGCCGTTGTTCATCGCCGCATCTTTTTCGGAGAGGTACACTTTTGGCACCATCACCGTCTGACCATTCACCGAGGTGGCTTCCCACCAGATGATGCTCTTATCCAGTGAAGCGACCTGATCCGCGGTAAGCGACACGCCAAACTGCAGGCCTAAAGAGTGCTGTGACGCGGCGGCGTTATCCATCAGGTAACGCATCTGGTCCAGATCGGAACCCACGCCATTCAGATAGCGGCTGCCGGTCTGGTTAAGAACGGTGTTGCTGACGTAACGCGTATCAAATGCCGCATCGCCGAGGAAGCGATAATCGTTGTCAGGCTTGAGGTTCAGCCTGTCCAGCAGATAGGACGAGCCGAGGAAAGTATTCACGTCGGTATACTGCTGACGGCTTTCCTGTGGCGCGCTGCCAGGCTGTTTACCCAGCAACTGATTGAGATCGCCAAACAGGCTGGCGTCCAGCTGCCCCAGACCGTTTAATTTGGGGTTTACGGTGATGAGATAGGGACTGCTTCTGTCGCCCGGGACGAAGTAACCATTGTCACTGGTGGGGAGCGGGTATGCGCTGGTATCGACGTTTGACGACGAGTAAGTTTTGAGTGCTGCGGGAACTACCGATGTGTCCGTTGCAAGCCCGCCAGCCTCGCCTAAGTTGGCCTGACCTTTTTTCGCTCCGGACTGGTCAGCGAGTGAAGCGCTTACTGGCGTTGAGGTGTCAAGTACGGTACCGCCGTTCACCTGCTGAAGTGCATTTTGCAGCTGATCTTGCCATGCAGGAGAATTCACTGCGACTTTATCAGTGGCAGTAAGTTGCTGACGCTGCTGTGCATTCACCTGACTGACAGCAGCTAAGTTATTTAATGCTGGCGCATGAATTGTTGTTCCAATCCAGCCAGCATTGGGTGTTGAGCTGGTATTGCTGATATCACCGCTGAAGCTGGCATTAACGCTATCGCCAGCCTGAATTACGGAACGTAATGCATCTCCGCTAAAAATCGTTTCAGTTTCGGGCGTTGTAGTTAAGAGATAGGTCACTGAAGCGGCCGATGTATTTCCCCTGTAGGAAGCCGATTGAGCATCAGGAGAAAAATAGTTCAGATCGCGACCGCTTTTAAGTTTGTTGTTTCCAGTGCGGCCATCATAGGTGTACGTCAAATAAGTGTTGCTCACACCGTTAAACCAGGACTGGTTATTAAGGGTATTTCCCTGAAGCGATAGGGAATTACCTGCCAGTAGCGTACTGGCGAGATTGTTGAGTTGGCTGGCAGAGACATCAAGATTTCGCCCGGCAGCTATGCGACCTGCATTGCCATCAGCTTGGGCATTAAGTGTTGTAGTTTCTGTGAGATAGCGTTGAACGGCACCTTGCGCATTAGGCGCCAGGTATGAGTAATCATCAATTGAACCATTCCCCTGACCAAAGCTGCCGCCCGTCCTGACGGAAATAATGTAATAGCCTAAATCAGAAATTTTCAGCTGGTCGAGCCGGTAAGTTATAGATGAACCACCAATACCTGTCGGTAAGCCAGATACAGGTTGGGTCTTTTCTTCCACTCTCAGACCATCGCGCTGATTTAGCAGGCTACCAGTTCTGATGGTAATATCACCATTCTGCGACTCAATGGTTCCCGAAGTATTGATCACCTCGCCATTGGCATTCCCCGCCGCGTCGCGCTGCATCCACAGGCTGTTGCCTGCCAGCATGTCGCCACGCTGGTTTTTAATGCTGTTGGCGTACAGGTAGAGATTCTGCCCGGCATACAGCAGCGCCGTATTTACAATGCTGCCTGGCGAAGAAATGGTGAGGCTGCCGCGCGTGCCGGTGAAGCCATTGAGTGCTACGTCGCTGCGGCTGGCCAGCGTAATGTTGCCGCCACCCTGCAGCGAGCCTGCGCTGTTCATGTTTATGCGCTGACCGCTCAGGCTGCTGTCGCCGGTTCCGGTGGTGAGCTGGCCGTTGTTCGTCAGATCGCCGCCTGCGCTCAACGTCAGCACCTGCCCCTGTAACGTGCCCTGATTCTCAATCGCACCGTTACTGCTGATAGTCAGGCGATTGCCTGCGGCCAGCGTGTTGCGTGCGGTAAAGCCGTTAATCAGTTTCAGCGTGGCGTCGCCAAGCGCCACCACCTGTCCCAGCTGATCAAAACCGGTGCTCTCCAGCAGCAGATTGCCACCGCTGAACAGCCTACCCGCGGCCTGCTGCGTGACCTGGCTGGCCTTCACATTAAGCTGATTGACACCCAGCAGCGTGCCGCTGTTATTGAGCTGGTCATAATTGACCGCCAGCGTGCCACCCTGCACAGTTCCCTGATTCAGCAGTTGCGAGCCGGTTAAAGTTCCCTGCTGATCGGCCAGTAAGGTGCCGCTGTTGCTGGCGTTGGCAGCATTCAGCGTCAGTTGCGCTGCCTGCAACCAGCCGCTATTGACGAGTTGAGGCGTGGTGAGCGTGAGCTCACCCGCAGACAGCATTTTTCCACTGTTGGTCGCGCTGCTGCTGGCGGTAATGCGATTAGTTGCCCCCTGAATCAGGCCGTAGTTATAAAGCTCTGGCGTGATCAGCGTCAGACCGCTCTGGCTTATCAGCGTCCCGCTATTGTTGTTGGTGATGCGGCCGCTGGTGTTCAGCAACAGGCTGTTATCTCCCTGCAACCGCCCGTTGTTGGTCAGTGTTCCGGTGTTGACCGTCAGATCACCGCCCTGAATGCGGCCGCCATTGCTTAACGCCGCAGCCTGAAGATCCAGTTTGCCACCCGATAGCAGTGCGCCATTTTGCTGCTGCGTCAGCGTGCCGCCGATTACCGCTGTCAGTCCGTTAACGCCGGAGATTTCTCCGCCATTGCTCAGCGTAGTGCCTTTTAACGTCAGGTTTCCGGCAATCCACTGCCCCTGATTGTTGAGGCTGAGGGCGTTGAGCGCGGCATTACCGTTTGCGGTGATTTTGCTGCCCGTGGCGGACGTCAGCGCATCGCTGAGGTTAAGCGTCAGATCGCCCGCGCTCTGAATCGCGCCGTTGTTAGCCAGGCGGGTAGCGTTCAGCAGGATTTGCTGTCCCTGCCAGCTGCCGTTGTTGGTGATGACATCACCGGCAATGTTCAACGTGCCCTGCGTCAGCAGCTGACCGCCAGCATTGTTGATTAATTCACGTGCTGGCTGCGACTGTACCGCCAGCATGCGCAACCCGGGAGTTTGTGCCGGACCGATAGTCAGCGATTGCAGGCCAATCAGACTGCCCTGATTGGTCACGCTGGCCGGGGTAATAGCCAGCGTTTCGCCCTGCACGCTGCCGCTGTTATTCAGCGCGTCGCCACTCAGCGTCATCGCCTTATCCGCCAGCAGCGAGCCGCTGTTGTTCAGGTTCTGCGCGCTGACCTGTGCCGTGCCCTGCGACAATATTTCACCGCTGTTGCGCAGCTCACCTGCAACATCCGCAGACACGCCTGCGGTGCCCAGCAGCGAGCCCTGATTCTGCCAGCGGCCTGCGCTGATTTGTGCGTTGTCGCCCTGGATTGTCCCTGACGTGTTGAGGTCAGCAGCGTTCAGCAGCAGGTCACCCCCGGTCAGCGTTTTGCCGCCTGCTGTCTGTGTCAACGCGCCGCTCGACTGCGCATCCAGCGAGGATGTTCCCTGCCATAACCCACTGTTGCTGAGGCTATTTCCGCGCAGCCTCAGATTATCGGACAGCACTTTACCGCTGTTTTGCAGGTTGCCCGCCGTCAGGCTGGCGTTGCCGCCCGCAGTCAGGCTGCCACGATTATCCAGCAGCCCGTCAGACTGACCTTTCAGTGAGTTAATACCGTAAAAGCTGCCACTGTTGATCAGCGAGCCAAACTGATAATCAACATTGTTGCCCTGCATCACACCGGCGTTGTCAGCGATTGCGCCCTTAACTGCAAGAAGACCGTTGCTCAGTAACTGCCCCGCGCTCAGGTTGCTGAACTGCCTGAAATCCGCGCTGAGTCCGCTGTCACCCTGTAGCAGGCTTTGATTCTTCAGCACATCACCTGAAGCGTTCAACTGCTGTGCCGCAATCGAACCACTGTTGTTCAACGTGCTCGCCTGAATATCTGCCTGGCGCTGCGCAAGCAGAACGCCCTGCCCGCTGTTGTTCAGCGTGCCGCTCAGGTCTGCTTTCAGACTGGTTGCGGTGATGCGTCCGCTGTTGATCAGGTCACGACCGTTAAGGCTGAAGTCATCCGCCACCTGTAACAGGCCCGCATTGGTCAGCTGTACCGGAGAAAGCGTCAGCGAACCGCCGCTGATAAGCTGACCGCTGGCGGCGTTAGTAACATTCGCGCTGTTCAGTGAGAGCGAGCGGTTACCCTGCAGCAGCCGGGCGTTGGTCAGCTGAGGGGCTGTGATGCTGAGTCGGTTGGCCGCCAGCGTACCGCTGTTAGAAATGTCGTTGCTGATGAGGGCAAAATCGTTCTGGCTCAGCAGCGTGCCGCTGTTATCCAGCGCGCCGCTCAACGTGCCAAGGAACTGCGTGGTCGCCTGAGCGCTGCCGGCGTTCTGCCAGCTTTGCAACCGCATATCAAGCGTGTCGGCCTGAATGCTGCCGTGATTATCCAGGCTTCCAGCCTTAGTCGTCAGCGTGCCGGCACTCAGTAACTGGCCACCGGTCTTATTACTGAGTTTATTACCCGTCACGGTCAGCGCATCACTGCCCTGAATCAGCCCGCTGTTAACTAAGTCTCCCTGAAGCGTGAGCGCCTGCGCCAGCAGCCAGCCGCTGTTATCAACGGAATCTGCTTTGAGCTGTAAGCTCATCTGACCGAGGATTTTGCCGCTGTTATCAAGCGTTGCGGCGTTAAGTACGCCATCATCCGCACTCAACGCGTTGCCGCTGTTATTCCAGCGGCCCGCCGTCACCGCCAGCTGATGTCCCTGCAGCTGGCCACGGTTGGTGAGCGTGTCTGCTGCGATGGTTAATTTGCCGTCACTCAGTAACGTGCCGCTGCTGGTTATCGCCTTGCCGCTGGCCTTCAGCGATTGTTTGCCCTGCAACGTGCCGCTGTTGTTCAGCGAACTGGCATCAACATGAATTGTCGCTGCGGCGATTTGACCGTCATTGGTCAGCGCAGCGTTTTGAAGACTGAGGTTGTTATCCGCGAGCAGCAGGCCGCCCTGCTGATTGTTCAGCTGCGCGTTTGAGGCAGACATGCTGGCGGCGTTGATTTCTCCTCTGTTGCTCAGCGCGTCGCCACTCAGCGTCAGCCCTGCCTTGCTGGTGATGAGCCCGCTGTTACTCAGTTGCGGCAGATTGAGTGCAAAGCTGTTATCCGAATTCAGGGTGCCGCCCGCCAGATTATTCAGGCGGTTGCCGCTGTAGGTCAGCGCCTTGCTGCCCTGAATCAGCCCGCTGTTATCGGTTTGCACGCTGCTGAGTGAGAGTACCGGCGCTGACAATACGCCCTGATTGAGCAGGCTGTCGCTGCTGAGGGTGAGATTTTCTGCGCCGGAGATGGCCGCGCCCTTAGCATTCTGCAGGCTGCTTGAAATGATGCCGGTGGTGTTACCGGCCAGCATGCCGCTGTTATCGAGTTGTTTGGCCGAGATGTAGAGGTTTTTTCCGGCCGTCAGCTGGCCGCTGTTGCTGAGCCGATCCTGCGCCTGCAACCGGATATCGTTACCGGCTTTTGCGACGGCATTACTGTCCGTGACAACGGTTGCGCCACCAAGCTGAATATCGCGCCCTGCCGTGATGCTGACGCCACTGGTGGTGAGATTCCCTTTCGCCGTAACGCTCACTCCGGCGTCGCTGACCAGCGTGCCTTTGTTAAGCGTTGCATCCTGCTGTGCATTGAGCGCGACCTGTCCGGACGCTTTGTTTTCCCCACCAAGCGTCACTGATTCAGCATTCGCCGTCAGCGCGCCGCTGCTCAGGCTGTTATTCAGCGTCAGTTTGCCGCTTGCATCGAGCTGAATATCACCCTGTTTTGCCACCAGGTTGCCGAGGTTTACGCCAACGCCCTTCTCGCTCGACACCAGGTGAATACGATTGGCATACATGCCGCCGAGCGCGCCGGTATCCACCGCCACCGACGGCGCAGCGCCTTCACCGGCAATCGGCGTGACGGAACCATTCGCACCGACCCGATTAGCCCCCACCGTCACCGACAGATCTTTCGCATGGATCCCGGCGTTGATCTCCGTTGCGCGCGCGACGATCGACACCGCATCGGTGTTGCTGCCGTCCAGTCCCTGACCTTCGACGATCACCGACCCTTTAGTCACCTCCAGCGCGGCCAGATTGCCGTTGGCATCCAGCTGCGGCTTACCGGTGGTCAGCGTGACGTTTGGCGTGTTGATAAAACCGCAGCCGTTACAGGTAATGCCGTACGGGTTGGCTACCATCACGTTAGCGGCTTTACCCGCCACTTCGGTGTAGCCCTGTAACTGTGAGCGATTGGCGCCAACCACTTCGTTGATGATCGCCTGCGCTTCGTGTCCGGCTTTCAGGTTGGGGTTGTTCTGAATCAGGCCGCCCAACTGCGTCTGGGTAAGCTGCCCCGTGGCGTTATTGAGGATTAACCCTTCTTTGCCAACGTTGTACTGCTGATACTGGTTATGCGAAATCCCGGCGCCGTTGGGCGTCGCGATATTCACCACCGGTACGCCGTTGCCGGCAGCATCCATTTTCGTTCCTGGCGTTACCGGCGTAATTTGCGCGGCGACAGCAGGCAGCATCGGTTGGACCGCCACCAGATAGCAAATCAGATAGCTCAGCGCGCGACGGGCGAGGGAAACGGGTTGACGATCGTCCATAATCTTTGCCTCTTAGAAAACCAGCCCGACGCGGGTGTAAATGCTGAGGTGATCCGGCTGGAGATGGCCGGGATAGCTAAGCGGAATACCGACGGTGTACTGGGTGTAGAAGTTGCGGCCGCGCGTGCTGAGACCTACCGCGCTGCCCCACAAGGTGCCGGTGGACTCGCGGTTCTGCGCGTCGCTCTTTAACCAGCCGCCGTCGATAGCGGCCAGCGCGCTGACGTCACCCAAAACGGGCAGCGTGAACAGGCTGTAACTCAGTTCGTTGCGCAGATAGCCACCGGCATCACCGGAGAGATACTGCTCCTTAAAACCGCGCACCGAGCTTTCGCCACCCAGCGTCAGGCGTTCGCTGCCGTACAGCCGATCGGGCGACCACTGGCCGTAAATGCTGCTCAGCAGCCACAGTTTGTCAGCCAGCGGGCGCTGGAAACTGCCGCTGATGCTCCACTTGCGAAACTGTGCTTTGGGCAAATCGCCGGTTTTTCCCGCGTCATCTTCGGCATCAAACCACGGCATGCCGCGGCTGAACGTCGGGTTGAGCGTAGCGACGCCGCCGAGGATTTTCTGCGTGTGGTTCAGCCCCAGCTGAATGCTGGTGATTTTGCGGCTGCTGCTCTGAAGCAGCGTGTTATTGAGGAAGCTGTGGCTGGAATAGTGATTCAGGCCGAGCTGCACGCCGGTTTTGATATCGCCGTTACGGAACAGCACCCACGAACCGTTAAGCCGGTGCGACACGTTGTCGCCGTTGCTCAGCCAGGTAAAGCCGTTGTTAACGAAGCTGCTGTGATAGTTGCTCCAGCTGTAGCTGTAGTCGAGCAGCCCGTAGCCGTAGGGCACGCTGACGCCCGCCTGCAGGTTTTGCGCATCACGCCAGTCGCTGAAAGCGCTGCTACGCCCGCCGCTGATAAACCAGCGGTCAGCCAGTCCCAGCAGATTGTTCCCCGTCAGCGACGCGTTGAGCTGGCCAACGCCGGTGCTTTTCTGTCCGCTATTATCGAAACCTAATGATGCACTAAGCGGAAATTCCGGTTTGGCCGTTAGATTGACGACCGAATAACCGGTTTTAGGCGACGGCTGGATTTCAATCTGTACCGGTGTTGCGCGCACGCGGTTCATCTGCTCCATGCCCTGCTCAATATCGCGCAGGTTAAGCACCTTGCCTTCCAGACCCGGAAACGCCATCTGTAATGAACGCGGATGCTGGCCGTCGAGACGAATGGCGTCCAGCTTCCCTTCCAGCACCGGAATAATTAACTCACCCTGCGATAAATCCTGTTCAATTAAAAATGCCCGGCTGGTGATATAGCCGCGCTGCATATACCAGTCAGAAATGGCATGCACCAGTGAATTAATTTCGGTTAAGTTCAGGCAGCGATGAATATAAGGAGCGGCCAGCGATTGCTGCTGACTAACAGAAATCAGCGTGGCGTTGCGAATAGCGATATGCTGCACCGGAAAGCAGGGACCGGCCTGAGCGGAATCCGCTGCTGGCGTGCTCTGCGGCGCGATAGCACTCCACAGCGCATCACGCTGCTGCTGGTCATTTTGCAAACGTTGCTGTTGCTGGTTCTGAATATAATCACGGTCGCCAGGATTTAACGGCGCCGCCAATGCAGAAGTTGTGATCATACCGACGCACAGCGCCAGCGACATCCCTGTTTTTGCCATCATAATAAAACTTAAGCGAAATTGATTGTAAGTTTTGTGTAAGCTCTTTTGTGCAGAATATCACCTTAACAATCAGAAAGTTCCTGACTTATTATAAAAATATTAATTTCCTGTTTATTCAATTTTAAAAATCATGAAATTTCTCCTTAACACAAATAGGCAGTCATTCATTAAGTTTATCCAATAATACTTATTCTGGTGATCACGCATGCCAGGTGTAATGGTGAGATTAATGCATATATCGAGTGAGGATTATCACTACATTGATTAGAAATCTGCGGGTAAGACGGTTGGATGAGCCCTAAACGAGGAATTAGCGCCTGAATCTGATTGTTACATTATAACATACTTTAGGCCCAGCAACGATTGAACTGTTCCCCAAATCCACCCTCTCACTTAAGGTTGTCAATTTTCAGGCAAGTGATTGAGTTGTTTATTATAAGAACGGGGAACACATGTTTATAAAGGGTTGGATTAAACAGTTTTATCTACCGGCGTTTATTTCGCTCTATATCGGCGTACTGCTTAACATTCCGATTTTTATCCGCCGCTATACGCAATTGCAGTTTGATAATACCCTTTCATTAGTGACTGAGGTCATCGCTGCATTTTGTTTGGTGATGCTGTTAACGTTGTTAACCTCATTAACCGGAAAATATCTGTCGCGCGTATTGATGACCATGCTGGTGATTTTCTCCAGCGCGGCCAGTTATTACATGATTTTCTTTAATATTGATATTGGTTATGGAATCATCGCCGCCGTTTTAGCCGCCGATTCACTGGATCTTTCTAAGGAATCCGTTGGCTGGCACTTTGTGCTGTGGATGGTAATTATCAACGTCATTCCGCTATGGCTAATCTGGCGCGGAATGCGCAGTAAACCCGTTTCAAATATCAGCAAAAAGCGTTACTGGTCTTATAAAACCATCGCCATTGTGATTGCCGCATTAGGTTGCTGGTTACCGTTAAATTTAATGGGCAAGGTGCAGGATGAACAGGACAAGAAAAATAACCGCATGATGGCCAGCTACGGCGGCATTGTTGCCGGTACTTATTCACCGTCTAACTGGTTATCAGGCGTTGGCTTGCTGGCATACAGTTCATTCAGTCAGGCTGAAGACAACCGTAATCTATACGATCCCGCTGAACACTTTAAATACGTCCCACCGAAAAATGCGGATAACTTGTATATCGTGTTTGTGATTGGTGAAAGTGCCCGCCGCGATCATATGGGTTTATACGGTTACGATCGCGACAACACGCCTTATCTCGATCACGAAAAAAACCTCGTTCACTTGCAGGGTTATTCCTGTGATACCTCAACCAAGCTCTCGCTGCGCTGTATGTTTGTCAGAGAAGGCGGCGCCTCAGAAGCTCCGCAGCGCACCCTGAAAGAGATGAATGTCTTTACTGTGATGAAGAAGCAAGGTTTCTCGGAAGATCTCTATTCCATGCAGAGCGAAGCCTGGTTCTATAACAAAGTCATGGCCGACAGTTATTCAATGCGCGAATCTATTCAGGCGGAGAAGCGTAATGTCGGTAAGCCGGTGGATGATATGGCGTTAATTAATGAATTGCAGGACTCCATTCAGCGCCATCCGCAGGGTAAACATATTGTAATTCTTCACACCAAAGGTTCACATTATATGTATACCGAACGCTATCCACGCGCGTTTGCGCGTTATAAGCCGGAATGTCAGGGTATTGATGATGCCTGTAGCACGCAGGAGATGATCAACTCCTACGATAATAGTCTTTTGTATACCGATTATTTTCTTAAGCAGACGTTCGATAGCCTGAAAGATAAAAATGCCATCGTGTTTTATGCCTCCGATCACGGAGAATCGATTTCCGACAATCTGCATTTCCACGGCACGCCACGCGATCATGCGCCGATGGCGCAGCGCACGGTGCCAATTATGGTTTGGGCATCCGATAAGTTTTTAAGTGACAGTAATAACAAAGCGTCATTTGCCAAACTGCAGCAATTGCAGAACGACAAAACGCCGGTATTCCATGAGAAGTTATTCGACTCGATATTAGGCTGCGCGGGCTTTACCTCACCAGATGGCGGAATTAATTCAATGCGAAACTGGTGCGATCATTCTACTCTTCAGAAGTAAAGTGACGTTTCTTAGGGAGGAACTATGACGCCAGAAATCAAAACGCAACGATTAATCCTGAAGCCTCTGGAAAGCGGTGATGGGCAGGCGATGCAAATCGCCTTTCCGCGCTGGGAGATAGTGCGTTATCTCAATGCTGCCGTGCCGTGGCCTTATCCTGAAGGTGCCGCACAGAATTACGTTGATAACGTGGTGTTGCCCGCCGTTAAGGAAGGTCGAGGCTGGTGCTGGAGTATCAGACGTCAGGAGAAGCCTGAAGAATTAATCGGTCTGATCGAACTGCGCGATGGAGAAAATGATAACCGCGGATTTTGGCTGGTTCCCGAATGGCAGCAACGTGGCTATATGAGTGAAGCCTGCAACGCCGTGAATGATTTCTGGTTTAAAACCCTTGGCCGTGAAGTATTACGTGTGCCAAAAGCGGCGGTAAATACTGGCTCAGTGAAGATCTCACGTAAATCCGGCATGCGTCTGATAGAAACCGGCAAAAAAGAGTATGTCGCGGGTGTTCTCGATTATGAATTGTGGGAATTAACCCGCGATGAGTGGCTATCACATTAACATCAAGAGGGAACGTGTTCCCTCAATGCCGTCAGTAAGCGGCTGACCAGCGGTTTGGCCTCATTTCTCCGCCATATCGCATAGAGATTCACATACAGCGCCAGCCAGGGTACTTCAACAACAATGACCGACGACGAAGCCAGGCGCGCAAGACTTCGCTGAATAAAGGTAAATCCCAGCCCTGCTTCAACACAGGAGAGCGCCGCCAGTGGTCCGCTAACCTCAAGCCGAATATCAGGCGTAAACCCACTCCCTTCACACACCTCAAGCAAGCGGTTGGACACTGCCGTATTTAGACTTTGCTTATCGGCGATCCAGCGCTTCATGTGTAACTGCTCAGGTTTGGGATCCCTAATTGCCTGTTCTATTGGCATAGCCAGCACCACCGGCTCAACTAACACGCTTTGAAAGGCAAAACAGTCATCCTCTTCCGGCTCGTTATAAACCAGTGCCAGATCCAGCGCATGATTCGCTAGCGCATCGATTTGTGCCTGTGAGCGTAAGGCATGGAGCTGTATATCAACTTTTGACGAGCAATTTAACCGGGCAAGGCTTTCAGGAAGCAGAAGTGAGTGAATGGCCGCTTCGACATAGCCAATATCAAGCCTGCCCGACTGGCCATTCTTCAAACTTTTACCCAGTCCATTCAGACGGTCATGGTGCAAAAGCAATGCCTTCACTTCTGTCAGGAACTGCTTGCCCTCGGCGCTGAGATAGAGGCGTTTCTTTTCCCGATGAAAAAGTGCCACACCTAACTCATCTTCAAGTTGCTGAATTTGGCGGCTCAAGGGGGATGCTGAAATATGCAATTTCTCAGCTGCCTGACCGATGTGCTCGAGTTCGGCGACGAGAGCAAAAGAGCGCAATAACTTAATGTCCATAACTTTTCCGGTCACAACTCAGTCGAGAATGATGATAGCCACACAATAAATATTGCCGCAACATCTTAAGTAATGCGACGTTTAATTAAGCAAACAGAGTCATCTTCTATTTTTATTATCTACATTTGACGAGGTAATTTTGACGAATTTATTCAGCGCAAGGGATATCGGCAATTATAAGGTCACTGCGCTTAGTGATGGTGTGATGAAAGCCAGCCTGAGTCTGTTATCTGGAATAGAACCTGAAGCAGCGGTAAATATACAGCAACACGCCGGAATAAAAGCAGCGGATGATATCCAAATTAATAGCTATCTCATCCGTGGAGCGGGACGAATAATATTGATCGATTCGGGTATGGGAAACCTCAATCATATCGGTGGAGAATTAAGACGAAACCTCCTTTTATCCGGCATCATGCCTGACGAGGTTGATACCGTGTTGTTGACCCACGCACATCCCGATCATATTGGCGGTCTGCTGGATGAGAATGGGCGACCCGCTTACCGAAATGCAGCACTCTACATTAGCAAAGCAGAAGCAAACTTCTGGCTGGATAATGAAAAATTAACTAGCCTGAGTGAACGCGCACTGATGAATGGTTCGCTGTTTCGTCGCACGTTCGAAGCTTATTCAACTGTTCGATTTACGGAAGAAACAGCGATTGCTGAAGATATCACCGCAGTCAGCCTAACGGGACATACGCCTGGTCACAGCGGCTACCTGATAGATTCCCGCGATGAAAAATTACTGATTTGGGGTGATATTACGCATTATCCGCATATTCAAATTGCCCATCCGCAAGTTTCAATCGCCTTTGATTACGATCCTGACCAGGCAGAGCAAACACGAAGAGCAATTCTTGAGCGCGCTTCACGAGAAAACCTATTGATTGCAGGTATGCACTTGGGCGTGTCTGGGTTTGCATATATCCGCTCCCCTTCAGAGGGACATTATTTTCTGGAATATGTCTGAACCGCGAGCCGGTGTCCGCCTTAAACATACCCCATCATCCGCAGCATCGACTGCGCCTGATTCATCGCTTCCGCGCGGTGCGTCACGCCGAGTTTTTGGTACAGATTACGAATATGCGTTTTGATGGTGGTAGCAGCAACATCCAGCTCGCCAGCAATCTGGTCGTTGCTGTATCCCGAATAGATCAGCCCCAAAACCTGCCATTCGCGTTGGGTTAGCGGGCTGGTACGAATCAGTTCCGGCACATCAGGATGATTAATCAGGCGGCTAACGAAGCCTTCGTCAAAATGGGCAAACTTATGGCGATGATATTTATTAATCTCGCTGAGAATGCGTCTGGCGCGATGATTATCGAGTTCATCCAGCGTGTTGAGCTGAATCAGCTGACGCAGCTGCTGCGCCATCGCTTCACCTTCAATCACAAAATGGCTGACGAAACCGGTGCTGCGCGCCAGTTTCAGCGCTTCGGTCAGCGCCTGCTGCGCTTCTGCTTTGCGCTGAGTTTGCCAGTAAATCTGATTTAGCAGCAGCAGATTGCGATTCATATCGCTCATCAGATTCAGCGCGCGCGCATTGTCATTCAGCTCATCGAGCACCACTTCGGCCTGGCTCATATTTCCCAGCAGAATCTGCGCACGCGCGACATTGCGCCACTGCCCTTGCAGGAAGTGATTGTTGGCAAATTCCGGTTTCACCGTCTGGCGCATCCAGCTACTGGCGCTTTGGCTGTCGCCGGTCATCTGCCAAAAAATCACTCTCACCTTATCGGCATTGGCGATCCAGTCGCTGTGCAGCGATCCGTTGTTAAGCAGATTCTCCAGCCGACTCAAGTGGCTGCGCGCATTATCGAGATTGCCGCGCGCCAGCGAACACTGCACCAGCAAACCGAGGCACTGAATCTGCTGCTGCGGCTGATAGCCTTTCAGCACTTTTATCCCTTCGCGCGCCGCCTGTTCTGCTTCGTCGAGTCGGCCCCACGCCCACAACAGTTGCGCGCGAATTCGCAGCAGGAATTCATGCATCGGGAACTGTGTCAGATGCTGCTCTTTCACCAGCACAAATGCCCGCTCCTGTATCTCATATGCGGACTGTAAAAACCCCTGCGCAAAGAGAATCTCACTCTGCTGAATCAGGCTCCACAACGCGTAATTCCACGCTTCCTCGCGGCGCGCCATCTGCTCGGTCTGGCGCATCAGCTTCAGCGAACTGCTCAGCTCGCCTTTGCAGTGCATCACTTCGCCCAATACCGACGTCGCCACGATGCAGCTGTATTGACGGCTTTCCGGCAGCGCGTCAAGCGCCAGCAACGCCAGCCGCTCGGCTTCTTCGGCGTTACCGTCATTTATCGAAACCTGCGCCAGCAGCGCGTTGAATTCGCCGCGCAGCACATCATCAATCTGTTCGCTGCAGGAGTGCTCAAAGCGCGTGAGCAAACTGCTCACCTCGGAAAACCGGTGCTGGCTTTGCATCAGCCACGCCTGTAACAGCACTAACTTTGGATTTTCCAGCAGAATTTCCCACGGCAGCGCCTTGAGAGAATCTTCCAGTAGCGTGAGTTCGCTCTGATTAAACAGCGTCCAGGCGTATTGCAGCAGCACGTCGCGCAGCATCAACGCATCACCAGCCGCCAGCGCATGATGGATCGCTTCGCCAGGGAAACCCAGCCGCATCCAGCTTTCAGCCGCCGCGCGATGCAGCGCAGGCAGTTCCGCCGCCAGTTCCCACTGACAGCGCTGACGCAAAAAACTGCCAAACAGCGGATGATAGCTAAACCACTCGCCCGAGTTATCCATGCGCTGCAAAAACAGGCCCTGACGTTCAATCTCCTCCAGCCGCATCTGCCCTTGTTCTTCGCCGGTTACGCAGGCGATCAGCGTATCGTTCATCGATCGCAGCAGCGCGCTTTTCAGTAAGAAATGTCGTGTGGCGCTATCCACGTTATTCAGCACCTCCTCAACCAGATAATCCGCCAGATGGCTGGCGTTAATGCCGGAAAGACGGCGCGCGGAATCCTGAGCGGAGCTCGCGCCCTGACGCGTCGAGAGCGCGATCAGCTGCAGCGCCGTCGCCCAACCCGCCACGTCATCGCACAGACGCCCGCTCTCTTCCGATTCCAGCGGCGTTGTCAGGCGGCAATCAAAAAACTGTTTGGCTTCGTGGTGGGTAAACGCCAGCTGCTGGCTGCCTAACTCAATCAGCTGTTCGCGCACGCGCAGGTTGGCAATGCCGAGCTGCGGCAAATTACGTGACAGCAAAATCAGCGTCACATTTTCCGGCTGATTGCGGAGAAAGAAGCGCATCGCGTCGTGAATCGCGGGATTAGTGATGTGATGGTAATCATCGATGATCAGCCAAATCGGTTGCTGCCACGCCGCCAGCTCACTGAACAACTGGGCGAATAGCGCGTTCAGATTGATGTACTGCCGTTTCTGCGCCAGCGCTTCGCTGGAGGCGCAGCCGCCCTGCGTTGCCTGCTGCAGCGCTGCGATGAGGTAATCGACGAAGCGTTCAGGCTGATTGTCGCCCTCATCCAGTGAATACCAGCCCAGATTGGCTTTCCCCGCCGCCCATTGCGAGATCAGCGTGGTTTTGCCATATCCCGCCGGACTGGTCACTAATACCAAACGGTAATTGCCCGCCGCACCGAGTTTTTGCATCAGGCGCTCGCGCGCAACCGTGTTCTCAAGGCGGACCGGTCGGCTAAGTTTGGAGGGTATTAACATCGGTAAACGCTTCTCCCTAAACGTGGCGCATCATTATTTTACGCTTCGTAATTAATAGTCACATACGTTCAGATATTCGTTTACCTAATGCAAGCTAACCCATTAAGCAGTCTTAACAAAAGCGACGGTTATCACATTCCTGTCACACTTTAAGATTTCCCTCAGCCTCTCCTCCCCGCTCATCCTCCCCGCTGAATTTGGTGCAGGAGGAGGAGCGCGTCATGGCTGACGCGCAGAATGAAGCACATTCACCTCCGCCCTGACAGGACTGATTATGAAATTTGATCGCACCCGTTTTAAACACGCGCTAACCCGACAATGGCAACGTTTTGGTCTGCACGATGCGCAAGAGATGACGCCAAACCAATGGTGGCAGGCGCTGAGTGGCGCACTGGCCGACATGCTGGCGGAGATGCCTGCGCCGCCTGCGGCCACGCCGCAGCGTCACGTTAACTACATCTCAATGGAGTTTTTGATTGGTCGTCTCACCGGCAACAATCTGCTCAACCTTGGCTGGTATGACGAGGTGAACGAGGCGCTGGCCGAGTGGAATATCACGCTGAGCGACGTGGAAGCGTGTGAGACCGATCCGGCGCTGGGCAACGGCGGTTTGGGCCGGCTCGCCGCCTGTTTTCTCGATTCGATGGCAACCGTGGGACAACCCGCCACCGGCTACGGACTCAGTTATCAGTACGGTCTGTTCCGCCAGCACTTTGTTGATGGCGCGCAGCAGGAGATGCCGGATGACTGGCAGCGCGACAGCTATCCGTGGTTTAACCATAACGCGGCGTTAACTGTGCCGGTGCATCTCGGCGGCAAAGTCAGCACCCATAATGGCGTTGCGCGCTGGGAGCCGGCGGTGCAAATTCTCGGCGAAGCCTGGGATCTGCCGGTGGTCGGTTATCAGAATGGCGTCACTCAGCCGCTGCGCTTGTGGCAGGCGAAACATGCGCAGCCGTTTAATCTGCAGCGCTTCAATAACGGGGATTTTCTGCGCGCCGAGCAGCCGGGCATTGAAGCTGAAAAACTCACTAAAGTGCTCTACCCCAACGACAATCACGACAACGGCAAAAAGCTGCGCCTGATGCAGCAGTATTTCCAGTGCGCTTGCTCGCTGGCGGATATTCTGCGCCGTCATCAGCGCGCCGGCCGTAGCATTGCCAGCTTGCCGGATCATGAAGTGATTCAGCTCAACGATACCCATCCCACGCTGGCGATCCCCGAGCTGATGCGCCTGCTGTTGGATGAACACGCGCTGAGCTGGGACGAGGCGTGGCATATTACCCAGCACACCTTTGCCTATACCAATCACACCTTGATGCCTGAAGCGCTGGAGTGCTGGGATGTGCGCATGGTGCGCGCCCTGCTGCCGCGCCACATGCTGATCGTTACCCAACTAAATGCTCAGTTGAAGAAGCAGGTGGAAGCGCGCTGGCCGGGCGACGAAGTGACCTGGGCGAAACTGGCGCTGGTTCACAATAACCAGCTGCGCATGGCCAATCTCTGCGTCACCAGCGGCTTTGCGGTGAACGGTGTGGCGGCGCTGCACTCGCAGTTGGTGGTGAAAGATCTGTTCCCGGAATATCACGCGCTGTGGCCGGAGAAATTCCATAACGTCACCAACGGCATCACACCGCGCCGCTGGATTAATCAGTGCAATCCGGCGCTGGCGGCGTTGATCAGCCAAACCCTCGATCAGCCGTGGCTCACCGATCTCGATCAGCTGAAAGCGTTAGAAACCTACGCCGATCACGCCGCATTCCAGGCGCAGTATCGCGCCATCAAGCAGCAGAACAAGGTTGCGCTGACGCATTGGATTGCAGAACGCACCGGCATCCAGGTGAATCCTGAGGCGATGTTTGATGTGCAGATCAAGCGCCTGCACGAGTACAAGCGTCAGCATCTGGCGCTACTGCACATTATCGCGCTGTGGCAAACGCTGGTGAGCGATCCGCAGGCCAACCTGACGCCGCGCGTGGTGCTGTTTGGTGCCAAGGCCGCGCCGGGTTACGTGCTGGCCAAAAACATCATCTATGCAATCAACAAAGTGGCGGCCACCATCAACAACGATCCGCGCATTGGCGATCGCCTGAAAGTGGTGTTTGTGCCTGATTACAACGTTACGGTTGCCGAGCGGCTGATCCCGGCGGCGGATCTCTCCGAGCAGATTTCTACCGCTGGCAAAGAGGCATCCGGCACCGGCAACATGAAGCTGGCGCTGAACGGCGCCTTAACCATCGGCAC
The DNA here is from genome assembly GCF_040255075.1 of Pantoea sp. BJ2. Taxonomy (NCBI): domain Bacteria; kingdom Pseudomonadati; phylum Pseudomonadota; class Gammaproteobacteria; order Enterobacterales; family Erwiniaceae; genus Pantoea; species Pantoea sp. BJ2. The sequence goes on along the minus strand of NZ_CP158293.1, from coordinate 159,621 downwards.
GCTGGATGGCGCCAATGTGGAGATCGCTGAGCAGGTTGGGCGCGACAATATCTTTATCTTTGGTCATACCGTTGATCAGGTCAGCGCGTTGCAAGCAGAAGGTTACTCGCCTGACGCGTGGCGCAAAAAAGATGCGCAGCTGGATCGGGTATTGAAAGCGTTAGAAGACGGCACCTTCAGCGACGGCGACGTCACCGCGTTCGAGCCGCTGCTGCAAAGCCTGAGCGCCAAAGGCGGCGATCCTTATCTGGTGCTGGCCGATTTTCGTCACTACCTCAACGCACAGGCGCAGGCAGAAACCTTGTGGGCCGATCAGCATGGCTGGACGCGCGCCGCGATTCTCAACACCGCGCGCTGCGGCATGTTCAGCGCCGATCGCGCCATCCGCGACTATCAGCAACGCATCTGGCAGGCCGCGCGATGAACAGCACCATGACGCCAACCGCCGAAATTGCCAGCGAATACATCGACGCGCACGGCCAGCTGCAATCGGTTTCTGCCGTTACCCGCCAGCGTTTGCTGGCGGCGATGCATCCCGCGCAACCGCACGCTTCGCCGCTACCGCCGGTATTGATCGTACAGAAAGAACACGCGGAGATTGTGCTGCCTGCGCCCGGCATGGCAGGCGAATGGCAGCTGATCGCGGAACAGGGCGAACGCTGGCAAGGGCGCGCTATCGCCAACCAACCGATCGCTTTGCCTGCGCTGCCTTTGGGTTATTACCAGCTCAGCTTTAGCGCCCAGCAGCAGACATTTCACTGTCGGATTATTGTCGCGCCCGTGCGCTGTTACGAGCCGCCAGCCATCCAGCAAGGGCAATCGCTGTGGGGCGCCTGCATTCAGCTGTATACCTTGCGGTCGGCGTCCAACTGGGGAATCGGCGATTTCAGCGACTTAAAGCAGATGCTGGTCGAGGTCGCGCAGCGCGGCGGTGCCTGTATTGGGCTGAACCCGCTGCATGCGCTGTTCCCGGCAACGCCGGAAAGCGCCAGCCCTTACAGCCCTTCGTCGCGGCGCTGGCTCAATATGCTGTATATCGATGTCGCCGCCGTTGAGGATTTTACGCTGAGTGAAGAAGCGCAACGCTGGTGGCAGGCGACCAGCACACAGCAGGCGCTACGGGCGGCGCGGGACGCTGAGTGGGTCGATTACTCAGCGGTTACTCGCCTCAAGCTGGAGGCGCTGCGTTTCGCCTGGCAGCAGTTCAGGCAGCGCGGTGGGGATGATGGCCTGGTTGTCGCCTTTGAACGTTTTATGCAGCAAGGCGGTGAAAGTCTGCTGCATCAGGGCGTGTTTGATGCGCTGCACGCCGCGCAGATCGCCGAAGACCCTCAGCGTTACGACTGGACAACCTGGCCTGCGGCGTTGCAGTCGCCCAACAGCGCGGCGGTACGCGCATTCCGCATCGAACACACCTATGAAGTGCGCTTTTATCTGTGGCTGCAATGGCTGGCCGCGCGCCAGTTTGCTGATTGCTGGGCGGTGTGCCAGCAGCAGGCGATGCCGATTGGCTTATACCGCGATTTGGCGGTGGGCGTGGCGCAGGGCGGCGCGGAAACCTGGAGCGATCGCGAGCTTTACTGCTTACAGGCCAGCGTCGGCGCCCCGCCGGATATCCTCGGCCCGCTGGGCCAGAACTGGGGATTGCCGCCGATGGATCCGCAGATTATGCAGGCGCGCGCCTACCAGCCGTGGATTGATCTGCTGCGCGCCAACATGCACGACTGCGGCGCGCTGCGCATCGATCACGTGATGGCGCTGCTGCGACTGTGGTGGATCCCGCAGGGCGAAAGCGCGGCCGAAGGCGCGTATGTGCATTATCCCATCGACGATCTGCTGGCGATTCTGGCGCTGGAGAGCCAGCGTCATCACTGCATGGTGATTGGTGAGGATTTGGGTACGGTGCCGGAGAAGATCATCGGCAAGCTTTACCAGGCGGGCGTTTACTCCTACAAAGTGCTCTATTTTGAGCAGACGTCCAAAGTGGCCTTTCGCGCCCCCGCCCGCTGGCCACGTCAGGCGATGGCGGTCGCTACTACTCACGATATGCCGACCCTGCGCGGCTGGTGGCAAAGCGACGATTTACGGCTGGGCAGCGAGTTGGGGCTTTATCCTGATAAGCAGATTCTTGCCGGGCTGAATAAGTCACGCTTAGCCGCGCGCCGCGCGCTGTTCAAGAGCCTGCAACGCAGTAATTGCTTGCCCGAACAGGCCGAACCGCAGGTGATGGATCGCGGGTTAAGTGCGGCGATGCAGCGTTACCTGGCCGACAGCAATAGCGCGCTGCTGGGCCTGCAACCTGAAGAGTGGCTGGATATGGCTTCCCCGGTGAATATTCCTGGCACCACCCGCCAATATCCCAATTGGCGGCGCAAACTCAGCGCCTCGCTGGAGGCGATGTTTGCTGATGCGGAGATAAACGCGTTATTGGCGGATATTGATCAACGGAGGCGTAATGCTTAGTCGCTATTGGTTGCCTTGCATAGTTGCAGGCCGGGGTCACTTTCGGTCCGGCAGCCTTCGCGCCGCATGCGCGGTACCTTCACTTCACTCGTCAGCCTGACGGACCGGCGGAGACGGGACTTCCCTGTCCCGGCTCCGCCTTTCGCCCGCGTCCTGCGGGCTCTCCTGGCTTCCTCGCTTCGTTCAGCGCTGCGGATCGCCTGCCCGAAAGTGACCCCGGCCTGCCAATGAGCTCGAGTGCCTGCTGTTAAATGGGCACATTGCTAGCAGCACTGGCGTATCTGCTTCGGCATAAGGGCTATCCGCAGCGCTGAGGCTTTTACGTTGAGCCAGGAGACTCACGCATGGATGCGTGAGGCAGTTCGGGGCCGGCCAGGAAGGCCGATCCCCGAATGGTCCGTCGGCACGACGTGAAAGCTGAAGGCACCGCGCTAGCGGCGCGAGGACGGCCCGTGACGAAGCAGATACGCCAGTGCCCACTCCTGAAAAAAAGGTGCGCCGAAGCGCACCAGATGGGACAAATCAGCACTGCCGGGGCGGATTACCCCTTGCCTTTAACACTGCTGATAAACACCTGTCTGGCCGACGTGGAGCCTAAACGCTCGGCCTCATCCAGCAGCTTCAACGCCTTATCGATATTGCCCTTCTCAACGGCTTCGCGGATGTTCTGATTAAAGTAACCTTCGGTATCCGTCATGATCGGTTTAGGTTTTGCATCCGAAACCGGGGCAGCACGATAAGTCGCCGGCGCAACCGGCTGCGTATTGCCCACCGTTACCGGCGCAGGACTCGATGATCCAAACAGTGGTCCAACCAAAATGGATGAACCTGAACTGGTTTTCACTTTGAGTTTCAAGGTGCCATCGCGGCTGTGCTGCGCAATCGGATCGGGAATATCCGGCACCGCATTGCCAGTACCGCGTGCGTAGGCTTTCGCCGGATCCAATAACGTGGTGGTTTCGGTTAAATCCTTATCGGTGGTGAATACCAGCAGATAAATCTTTTGTTGACCCAGCGCAGGCGTCAGTTTCATCACGCCTTCCAGCCGATCCGCCGCCATCACGCCCGGCTGCTGGTAGGTGAAAAAGCGCGCCGGGAACCAGGCCGCCGGACGCATGTTCTCATCCAGCACCAGCACATTCGGTGCGAACACCTGATTTTGTTTCACTTCACTGCTCAGCGTAATGGTGAGTTCACCGATATTGGCTGGCAAGCTGTAGGCCGCCACCGAACCCTTCACGCCCGCTGCATTCAGGTTGCTGTGGCTCTCGCTCAGCGTAGTGACCTGCGTGCGGGAGGTATCGACCGGCAGCCAGCTCAGCGTTTGCAGGCTGGCGGCGGGGAATGTGGGCGCGGCAGAGAGATCCTGTGGCACCAAATTGACATCCGCGAGCGCCGGTAAACTTTGGCCGGCCAGCAGCGCGGCGCTCAGGCAGAGCGCAAAAACCGTTTTTTTCATTCTCATTGTATAACCTCAAAAACTGTCAGGCGGCGGCGCGAACCAGGCAATGGCGCGCCGCGCCGAAAAGAGATTGTCTCAGTTAAGCCACATGCGGGTGCATTACCACCAAATCTCCATCTGCGCCCCGAATGTCACCTCATCGTCGTTGCCACGGCTGTTGGTCAGAATGCCGTTGCCGCTGCTGTCGTTAGAAGCAAAGGAGGTCAAATCACCTGAGCTGTCTTTGCTGTAGCCCCATTTCTCATCCCACTTGGCGTAGGTTGCGAACAGACGCAGTGCCGGACGCGACCAGATGCTGTCGCCCGCCTGCCACTGTTGCGCCAGCGTCACTTTGTACTGGCCGTTGCGCTCGTTAACCTGCTGCGACTTCACGTTGTCGTAGCCCACTTCAAGTAGCGTGCTCATGATTGGCGTCCATTTGTACATGGGGCGCACACCCACGGTGTACCACTCGGTACCACGGTTGTTATCGAGATCGGTGTTCTGGTACATGGCGACGTACATCAGATCCCAGCGTTCGGCGAGGCTAATTGCACCGTGATCGAGTACGCGATACATGCTGCCGCTGTTGTTGATGTTGGTGCCCTGCGGCAGCCCTTTGCCCTGTGAAGTCAACGCATCGGTGGCGTACTGCAGCACGAATTTGTTGTAGCCCTTCAGCATGCTCTGCGTGTGTTCGGCGGTGAACATCCAGCCATCTTTGGAGGCGTTATCTTCCAGGCGATAACCGTCACGCGCGTTGGCGCGGCCATAATCGACGCCCAGCTCCAGCACGCCGTTCGGGTTGGTTTCAAGACCTGCGAGGCGCACATCAAACACGTCGTTGGCGGTGCTGGTGGCGTAATCACGGATCTGATCGCTAGAGAAGGTGTAAGAACCGCCCGCTTCGGAGGAGCGCGTGGCGGCAAAGGAGAGTTTGCCGAAGCCGAGATCGACATCTTCCAGACCGGCACCAGGACCGGAAATATCCCAGTAGTAGAAGTCGATCATATGCACGTCATGACGCTGGTAGAAACGCTTACCGGCCCAGATGGTGGAACCCGGCAGCGCGTCGATCAGGTTTTTGCCCTTGACGTTGGCTTCGCGGAACGCGGGCGAGGTCGCTTCCCAGTCATTCTGCTGAGAAACCGAATAGGCGACGTTGGTATCGAAGTAGAAGCTCTTATCGCCCTCTTTCCACACTTCCTGGCCCAGCTTCAGCTCAGCGTAGGTTTCACATTCGTTGCCCAGACGGTATTTACTTTGAGCGCCGGTGGCCTGAAAACATTGCTGTTCCCCGCCGCTGCCGGTCCAGCCGATGCCGGAACGGGCATAGCCGGTAAAATCGACTGCCATCGACGGGGCAGCGAGCGTGCCTGCCGCGATAGCAACCGCGATAGGGAGTTTGCGCAGAGTTAACATTTTCTATCTCCTGAGGTCATTGCTTTTATTGTTTTGCAGGGCTAAACACCGGGTTCCTGATGGAGCCGGCGACAGGCGCTGCCATCTTCACGGAAAAGATGGCAACGCTCTGGCGGCAGGCCGATGCCCATCAGGGCGCCCTCTTCTACCAGCACGACGTCCTCCTGGCGATAAACCAGGCTTTGACGAATGGCGGGAATCTGGATGTGAATTTGCGTTTCGTGTCCCAGCTGCTCCACCACCGTCACCTCGCCTTCGAGGGTGACGTCAGCGATATCGCTGGAGAGCAGATGTTCGGGACGAATGCCTAACGACATGTTGCTGCCCACCTGCACACCGGCGCTGTCGACCGGCAGCCACACCAGCTGGGTACTTGGCAAACGCACCTGAACCTGATCGATGGCGGTGGCGGTGACTTTCACCGGTAAGAAATTCATGCGCGGTGAGCCGATAAAGCCGGCAACAAAACGATTGGCGGGATAGTGATACAGCTCGAGCGGCTTGCCGACCTGGGCAACGTGGCCGCCATCCAGCACCACGATCTTATCAGCCAGCGTCATCGCTTCGGTCTGATCGTGGGTGACGTAAATCATGGTGCGCTTCAAACGCTTATGCAGGCGTGAGATCTCGATGCGCATCTGCACGCGCAACGCGGCATCGAGGTTGGAGAGCGGCTCATCGAGTAAAAACACCCGCGGTTCCGCCACCAGCGTACGGCCAATCGCTACGCGCTGACGCTGACCACCCGACAACGCTTTCGGACGGCGATCCAGCAGATGCGCCAGCTGCAGCACTTCCGCTACCTGATTGACGCGCTGCTGAATCTCCGCTTTGCGCGTGCCGGCCAACTTCAGGCCGAACGACATGTTCTCAGCCACCGAAAGGTGGGGATACAACGCGTAGGACTGAAACACCATGCCGATGCCGCGCTCGGCGGGCGGCACCTCATTCATGCGTTTGTCGCCAATAAACAGATCGCCGCTGGTGATGGTTTCCAGACCGGCAATCATGCGCAGCAGCGTCGATTTGCCGCAGCCTGAAGGTCCGACAAAAACCACGAACTCGCCTTCGGCGATCTCAAGGCTGATGTTTTTCGACACCTCGGTTTCGCCCCACACCTTGGAGACACTGCGCAACGTAACGCTCGACATGATGCTTTCCTCTCAGCTTGCTATTCCTTGTCCGCAAGTCGGCGGACAGACCCCGGCGACCACTATGGGCAAGGACATCAAGGCCGACATCCTCCACCGCATGGCGTCAGCGTGGGGGAGGAGACGGGAGGAGGAGATCTTGCAAACCTGTCTGATAAAACGCGGCAGGCAACCATTTTTGTGAGCTATGACGCAGAGCAGAGCGACGATTGTGTGCGCCAGCCCGTGATAACCGGGTGGTTTTGCAACGCAGATCACATCAGGTGATAAGCAGGCGTAGAGCCGGGGAGGATGAGAAGCGGCGGCAGATACTCACAATGTGGCAGGTAAAACGATTTCCGTTTCCGCTAACAGGATGGAGTTATGACAATGAAAACCGGTGCACGCATTCTTGCCCTTTCCGCCCTGACGGCCGTGCTGTTTTCAGCTTCTGCCGTTGCAAAGATTGAAGAGGGAAAGCTGGTCATCTGGATCAACGGCGACAAGGGCTACAACGGCCTGGCTGAAGTGGGTAAAAAGTTTGAGCAGGAGACCGGCATTAAAGTGACGGTTGAGCATCCGGACAAAATGGAAGAGAAGTATCCGCAGGTGGCCGCCACCGGCGACGGCCCGGACATCATCTTCTGGGCGCACGATCGCTTTGGCGGCTATGCGCAGTCAGGCTTGTTAGCGGAGATTTCACCGGACGCGCGCTTCCAGGAGAAAATCTTCCCCTTCACCTGGGACGCGGTGCGCTTCAACGGCAAGCTGATCGGTTATCCGATTTCGGTTGAGTCCTTGTCCCTCATCTACAACAAAGATCTGCTGCCTGAGCCGCCAAAAACCTGGGAAGAGATCGCCGCCATTGATAAGAAAATGCGCGCGCAGGGCAAGAGCGCCATGATGTTTAATCTGCAGGAGCCGTATTTCACCTGGCCGCTGCTAGCGGCGGGCGGCGCTTATGCCTTTAAGCTCAACGATGGCCGCTACGACGTAAAAGATACCGGCGTGGATAACGCGGGGGCCAAAGCGGGCATGAGCTTCCTTGTTGATCAGGTGAAGGCCAAAACGCTGAATGCCGATACCGATTACTCCATCGCCGAAGCCGCCTTTAACAAGGGGCAAACCGCCATGACCATTAACGGGCCGTGGGCGTGGAGCAACATCGATAAGAGCAAAATCAACTACGGCGTCACGCTGCTGCCCACGCTGCATGGCAAAAATTCGAAAACTTTCGTCGGCGTGCTGAGTGCCGGCATCAACGCCGCCAGCCCGAATAAAGAGCTGGCCAAAGAGTTCCTGGAAAATTACCTGCTGACCGACGCCGGTCTTGATGCGGTTAACAAAGACAAACCGCTCGGCGCGGTGGCGCTGAAATCGTTCCAGCAGACGCTGGAAAAAGATGAGCGCATTGCCGCCACCATGACCAACGCGCGCAACGGCGACATCATGCCGAACATTCCGCAGATGGCCGCCTTCTGGTACGCGATGCGCACCGCCACGCTGAATGCGCTGAGCGGACGTCAAAGCGTCGATGCGGCGCTGAAAGATGCGCAGGCACGACTCAACAAGTAATCCTCTCTACCAGAGCCGGCGCAATCCGGCTCGTTACTGGCTGTTAAGGAAAACCGCATCATGTCAGGAAAACCGAAAACAGCACGGTTCAGCGCCGTGCTGAAGGCTCTTTTTCTCGGTATCTGCTGTCTGCTGGTCGGCTATCTGCTCGTGCTGATGTATGCAAAAGGTGAATATCTGTTTGCGCTGGTGACGCTGATTATCAGCGCCGTCGGCATCTGGATTTATGCCAATCGTCGCGCTTACGCCTGGCGCTATGTCTATCCCGGACTCGCGGGTATGGCGCTATTCGTACTGTTTCCCCTCGCCTGTACCGTGGCGATTGCCTTTACCAACTACAGCAGCACCAACCAGCTGACGCTGGAACGTGCGCAACAGGTGTTGCTGAGCCGTCAGTATCAGGATGGTTCGGCGCTGAACTTCTCGCTGATCCCGGCGGGCGATCGCTGGCAGCTGGTGCTGACCGAAGCGGCCAACGGGCAAACCTTCGTTTCACCTGCGTTTGCCTTTGGCGGAGCGCAAAAGCTGAAACTCACCAGCGCCCCGCCACCGCCGGGCGAACGCGCCACGCTGCGTATCGTCACCACCAACCGCCAGGCGCTAAACCAGATTCAGGCCGAACTGCCGGATGGTCGTCAGGTGGTGATGAGCTCGCTGCGTCAGTTCTCCGGTACGCGCCCGTTGTATGTACTGCAAGCCAACGGCGACCTGAAAAATCAGCAAAGCGGCGCACTATATCAGGCCAATCGTGAAAGCGGTTTCTATCAGAACAGCAGCGGCGAGGCGCTGAGTCCGGGCTTCACGGTGAATACCGGCTGGAAGAATTTCATTCGCGTGTTTACCGATGAAGGGATTCAAAAACCGTTTCTGGCGATCTTTGGCTGGACGCTGCTGTTTTCGTTTGTGACGGTGATTCTCACCGTGGCGGTCGGCATGGTGCTGGCGTGTCTGGTGCAATGGGAAGCGCTGAAAGGCAAAGCGGTATATCGCGTGATGCTGATTTTGCCTTACGCCGTGCCTGCGTTTATCTCGATACTGATCTTCAAAGGCTTATTCAACCAGAGCTTTGGGGAAATCAACGTGATGCTGAAAGCGCTGTTTGGCTTTCAGCCCGCGTGGTTCAGCGATCCAACGCTGGCGCGCACCATGCTGGTGATCGTCAACACCTGGCTGGGTTATCCCTACATGATGATTCTCTGCATGGGGCTGCTGAAAGCGATTCCGGACGATCTCTATGAAGCCTCGGCGATGGACGGTGCCGGGCCGCTGCAGAACTTCTTCCTGATTACCCTGCCGCTGCTGTTAAAGCCGCTGATGCCGCTGATGATCGCCAGCTTTGCCTTTAACTTTAATAACTTTGTGCTGGTGCAGCTGCTGACCAATGGCGGACCGGATCGTATCGGCACCACCACGCCAGCGGGTTACACCGATTTGCTGGTCAATTACACCTGGCGCATTGCGTTTGAAGGTGGCGGCGGACAGGATTTTGGTCTGGCGGCGGCGATTGCCACGCTGATCTTCCTGCTGGTGGGCGCGCTGGCGGTAATCAATCTAAAAGCCGTGCGAATGAAATTCGATTAAGGAGGCGTTATGGCTATGGTGCAACCCAAATCGCAAAAGCTGCGTCTGTTTATGACGCATCTGCTGCTGCTGATGTTTATTGCGGGAATCCTGTTTCCGCTGCTGATGGTGTTCGCCATCTCACTGCGCGCCGGTAACTTCGCCACCGGCTCGCTGATCCCGGAGCAGATTTCATGGGAACACTGGCAGCTGGCGTTAGGTTTCAGCGTGGAGCACGCCGATGGCCGCGTGACGCCGCCGCCCTTCCCGGTGCTGCTGTGGCTGTGGAACTCGGTGAAAATCGCCGCCATCAGCGCGATTGGTATTGTGGCGCTTTCCACCACCTGCGCGTATGCCTTTGCGCGCATGCGTTTTGCCGGGCGCGCCACGCTGCTTAAAGGCATGCTAATTTTCCAGATGTTCCCAGCGGTGCTGTCGCTGGTGGCGCTCTATGCGCTGTTTGATCGCTTGGGACAATATCTGCCGTTTATCGGCCTGAATACGCATGGCGGCGTGATCTTTGCCTATCTCGGCGGCATCGCCCTGCACGTCTGGACCATTAAAGGCTATTTCGAAACCATCGACGGTTCGCTGGAAGAAGCCGCCGCGCTGGATGGCGCCACGCCATGGCAGGCGTTCCGGCTGGTGCTGCTGCCGCTCTCGGTGCCGATTCTGGCGGTGGTGTTTATTCTGGCGTTCATCGCCGCCGTCACCGAAGTGCCGGTCGCCTCGCTGCTGCTGCGCGATGTGAATAGCTACACGCTGGCGGTCGGCATGCAGCAATATCTCAACCCGCAAAACTATCTGTGGGGCGACTTTGCCGCTGCGGCGGTGCTCTCTGCAATTCCAATTACGCTGGTGTTCCTGCTAGCCCAACGCTGGCTGGTCAGCGGCCTGACGGCTGGTGGCGTGAAAGGCTAACCCGTTTATTATCCTCCTTCCTCAATGTTCACTGCAGTTGAGGGTTTTGGCGGCCTTAGGGCCGCTTTTTTTATGGGTGTGGGGTTATTACAGATCCTTTTGTCACCCGATATAGACTGAATCAATGCGGTCGCGTCAAATTTGGTTAGGGTTTCCGAGTAGTAGAGGCCGCGATCATCTTCTCAAACAATAGGTGTAACGGGTTGAAAAATGAATGTTGCGCTCATGCGACGCTGTGTTTGGAATTTATCAAAAGCGTCAATCGGGCTGACATTTTCCAGATTGCTAAAGTTGAGCCGTTCAAATAAATAACGTTCAATACGTGAGGATAGGATGTATTCATCATTTAAGTGCCCGGTCTGTTTACTGATTCGCTGAGTAAAGCCGCTAATGATAACGGTATTAAATGGCAGCGCGCAAAAAGCCATACCAGCCAGCCGCAATACGATACCGTGCACATGCAAAGCATAACGTTCTCGCATCGCCTTTTGTGACAACTCTTTTTCAATAATCTCTGTTCCACGGGTATTCACCCGTACTGATGAAGTAGGCAGCATTTCATATTCTGGCAAATCTACTTCAATGAGAATTTCAGATGTGGAGGCATTCACCTGAAACGACACCAGCGTCTCGCGTGGCCAGTCTGCAGCTTGAATGACTTCGGACAGAAGTGATTCGAAATAGCTGTTATCGGTGGCGAATTGCGATTCAATATTTGCCAACTTGCTTGCAATCTTCTTTTCATGTTCAGCCGCATCGAATTTCCAGTTAGCGTATAGCTCCGCCCAGCGCTGACGCATCGCCTGATATCGCTTCAGAAAAAGTTCGTTTTCCTGTTCGCACTCTTTTACTTCTCGTTGCCATTGCTCAATATTACGTGTTTGCCGATCCTGGCGAGCAGAAGCTGATTCAAATATTCGTCCAATAAGACCACGACCTTGATTGTCTTCAGGTTGTTCAGGTGCAATAAGAGGAACGGGCTTTTCGGGACGGACAGGTGCAGGCACATTGTAGGGCTGCAACATCAACTGCCGATAATGCGCTTCGAGCTCGGAGTAGGAATGCCCCGTACGAGGATCAGGTGTAAGGAGATAGATATTCACAATATCGTCTACAGCCTGATTAAGCGCTTCCACCTCTTGCTCAAGCTCTTGCCGTAAATAGGGATCCTCTTGTCGAGAAGCATTGCGTTTTCTGCTCGCTGCACTTGCTCGATCTAAACGAGTTCGATAGCTCAATCCCGTCCCTGGAAGTCCCAGATTGGCATAAGTACCGCGTTTGCCGAACGAAACGGATGCCCCTCGCGGCCCAACACTCATGCTCGCACCCGAGGAGCTCAGGTTCATCCTTACACCGGGAATAATGCTTATCGATTTTCGAAATCTAAACCCCATGTTATTAACCATTCCTTTTGATTATTGAGTAAGGGTAAAAAAATGCCATTTTTCCCGGCTTAAGATGGCGATAAGATAGCCATCAATGTTGTCTAGCCAACCGTAAATATATCGTTATTCGAGTGCGGCTGAATGAAATTATACAGAACTTTATTGCCCAAGCATTTTTGAATACAGGTCGTAATTTTCCTCATCAAAGCAGACCAAATTGACTTGCTCGATATTGGCGTTCTCACGCAAACACTGATCAATCACGGCTAGTGCGATTTCAGCCGCCAGCACTTTCGGAAATCTGTATATACCAGTGCTGATATTAGGAAACGAAACGGTTTGAATGCCGTATTCTTCTACCAGTTTAAAACAGCTCAGATAGGCATTCTTCAATAGCGTTTCTTCGTCATGTCGTCCGTCATGCCAGTGTGGACCAACGGTGTGAATAACATATTTTGCTGGTAAATCACCCGCCGTGGTGATCACTGCATCTCCGACTTTACAGCCACCTTGTCGATTTCTGATTTTCTGACACTCAGCCAAAATCGCTGGCCCACCCGCACGATGGATGGCGCCATCAACTCCGCCGCCGCCCAGCAAGGAGGTATTGGCGGCGTTCACAATGGCTTCCACTGGGACTTTGGTTATATCGTCTTTGAGCAATACTATTTTGTTCATGTATTTCTAATCCTCAGCGTCAGCAATCTTAGCCAAAAGCTAAGCAATCATCCTCTCATTCCATCCATCCTTAAACACAATATTTCCGTCCACGTATTTCGATGTGATCGTTTCATATCGTAGCTCAATATTTTCCAGATGCGTGCTGGTCTGGCCGTTTGGCAGCAGAGTCGGAGAGATGCTGGAGATTTTGACGTTATCCAGGTGGATATTAAAATACTCAACCTCAATACCCGCTTCGTTAATTCGGTACATCTTGATGGTCGCAGATTTCAGCGTTCTGCACTGACACAATGCTCGAAACAGCACCGGGATTGTTCTATCAAACTCCTTTTGAACAGATATTGGTGCATGAATCCTTGTGGCTGCCAGCCTTCCCGTTTACTGATCTACTGGGATTGTGATGTTGTGCATCACCGTGTTCAGTTCTCTCGAACCGAGTCTGCTCGGCATCATGCACGAACCTACAATCGGAGAACCATTTTCATCTTCTAACCAGAGATGTGCTGGAGTTGACATATTAATTCCTCTGAATTTAGCGAAATTTATTAACAGAAATTATTAGCGTGAGAATATATACAAGGCCCACGCTCATCATTCCACTCTCTGGATAGAAATAAACTTTAAGCACACCAAACACGAGAGTACATAAGACCGGAACATAGATGCATAACAACAATTTTAATTGTTCTACTAACCATCTCTTCAAATACCCCATCCTTGTTCACTCCAACCTACTCGTATGCAAACCTGAAGAGCATTATGTTTCAGCACGCTAAATATGCTTTATTACACTCTTAAATTTAACGACATTTGTAGATAACAAATGAAAGAGAACACAGATAAAATATCCCTACACCTAACATACTGCTATCTGGAAAAAAGTAGCTTTGTAGCAGCGAAAAAAGTATTGTTGATACTATCGGCACGTAAGTGCAGATCAGAAATTTCGATTCTGATATTAACCATTGTTTTAAAAATTTCCTCATTATTTCCCTACTAACTTCATCAATCCCTCATCGACTTCGTGATCTGAAAGCCATTGGCTTTTAAGCGCATCAGCGCGCATGAATGAAGGTTCGATAATGAAATACATCATTTAGAGCTAACAAATATATTATGCGTGGTAAAGAGAGCCTGACCGCCCTTTATTGTTCTTACTGGCCTGACCGGAAACTGCATCTATAACGCCAGAAACTTTGTTGTAGAATTTTTTTGCCAGAATCCTTTGCGCCTGAAGCTGTTTTATGACCGCATCACTGTGGTACATATATATCCCTATTTTAATTCCATTAACCTTGCAATCTATAGGGCAATGATACTATACCGTGAAGCTAAATCTCAGTCTTCAACGTTTTAGGAAATCTATGTACCCCTGTGCTGATATAGGGAAACTAAACGATTCAGTGTCTTATTCGCCTACCCGTTAAAAACGGCTAAGGAGGTATTTGTCGCGTTCAAAAATACGTCTGCTGGTACTTTGGTTATATCGTCTTTGAGCAATGCGATTTTGTTCATGTATTTCTAATCCTCAGCGTCAGCAATCTTAGCCAAAAGCTAAGCAATCATCCTCTCATTCCATCCATCCTTAAACACAATATTTCCGTCCACGTATTTCCATGTGATCGTTTCATATCGTAGCTCAATATTTTCCAGATGCGTGCTGGTCTGGCCGTTTGGCAGCAGAGCCGGTGAAATGCTGGAGATTTTGACGTTATCCAGGTGGATATTAAAATACTCAACCTCAATGCCCGCTTCGTTAATTCGGTACATCTTGATGGTTGCAGATTTCAGCGTTCTGGCCTGACACAATGCTCGAAACAGCACCGGCGTTGTTCTATCAAACTCTTTTTGAACGGATATCGGTGCATGAATGCGTGTGGCTGTCAGCTTTCCGGTGTGCGGGTCCACCGGGATGGTAATATTATGCATGACCGAATTGAGCTCTATCGAACCGAGTCTGGTCGGCATCATGCACGAACCCACAATTGGCGAACCGCTTTCATCTTCTAACCAGAGATGTGCTGGAGTTGACATATTTAATCCTTTAAAGTTTTCGACATTTATAAACAACAAAAATATACGCACACAGGTAAACGATCCCCACGCTCAGCATGCCGCTGTCGGGGTATAGGTAAAATTTGAACATACCGTACAGCACGGTAATAATAACCGGCACGTAGATACGCAGCAGCATTTTGGATTGGGACCTCAGCCATTGCTTTAGGAAACGTTTCATGCCCTTCCCATTAGTTTCGCGAGCACCTGAGCGAGTTCATATTCGGAAAGCCTTTTATTCGTGAGCGCACCTGCCCGGATAAATTCATCCTCAATGAGAAAATACATCATTTCAAGCCTGCGTATGTATAGCGCCTGATAATAAGCCGGATGCATGACCTGCAACCTTTTGGCGCTTTCTGCCGCATTCTGGACGATACAGTATATTGTCAGCACCCCCACCGCGTCGCCAAAATAACCACCAATACTTTTGGCAACCGGAAACCTGATATTCATTGCCAAAATCACTGCCATTGTCGCCCCGACCGCAAAGGCGTTTGATGTCAGCGTGCTTGCCGCAATGTGAATATTCAACCGCATCAGCTGGCTTTTAATTACCGCAATCTGCCGCATAGAACGGTTCTCAAGCTGATATTCAATGTAGGTTTTTAGAAGTTCGAAAACAATGCGCCGGTCCTTTACTAACTGCACCATTCCCATCATGAAACGCTTATCTTCGATGGCCTGTTTTTTACAGACATCATAATATTCATCAGTAAAACACAATGCATAAAATGAAAGCCGGGTCGCCCCTTTATTGATCTTACTGACCTGATCCGAAACTGCATCAATAACACCGGAAACGGCGTTGTCGAGCTTTTCTGCCAGAATCCTTTGCGCCTGAAGCTGCCGTATGACCGCATCACTGTGGTACATATATATCCCTATAGTTAATCCTGTTAACCATGCAAACCATAGGGGAATAATAAAATTCAGTGAAGCGAAAATTTAGCCAGTTGTGATCCGTATTCATAAAAAAACCGCACTTACCAGTGCGGTTTACTCGTTTAACTAAAGAATTTTCTGAGAAAGACTCGTAAACGCAATATCCATTATTTATCACGCAACGATCCCATTATTTCCCCATCACGGCGGCGATAACCGAACAATCTAACTCAACTTCACCAGCCCAATCGTTTTCTCAATCACCATTAAAATCAGCACCGCGAAGATAATAAAGATCACCGAAATCGCATTCACCGTAGGATCGAAAGTCTGATCGACGTAATTAAATACCCGAACCGGCACGGTGATGGTGTCTGGCGCGCTGAGAAACAGGCTCACGGAGACTTCACCAAACGAGGTCACCGCCGCAAATACCGCACCGGCCAGAATGCCGGGCTTAATGAGCGGCAGCGTGACGTGGCGAAACGTATACCAGCGCCCCGCGCCCAAACTCATCGATACCGCTTCGAGCCGCTTATCCATTGCCGCCAGGCTCACGCTAACGGTGCGCACTACATACGGTAGCGCCACCACCACATGGCCAATCACCAGCCCGCTGATCATCCCGGCGATACCCGCCGCCGTCAGCACATAGAGCAACGCAATACCCAGCACCACTTGCGGTATCATCAGCGGCGACAGAATAAACGCCTGCAAGGCTTCGCGATAGCGGAACTCCAGCCGCGCCAGCGACCAGGCGGCAAACGTACCCAGCACCACGGTGATTGGCGTGACGATCACCAGCAGCAAGGCGCTGATCCACAGCGACGCGATCCAACCGTCATCCTGTAAAAGCGCGCTAAACCAGCGCAGCGAGAATCCCTGCGGCGGAAACTGCGGATAGGGTTCCGGGCTAAACGCCGAGAGCACAATTACCAGCACCGGCAGCGCTAAAAAGGCGTAAATCACGATGCCCGCCAGCGTCACGCCGAACTGCGTCAGGCGCTGTGCCAGGCTTTGCGTGTTATCCATGATTTTTCTTCTCCCAGCGTTTCAGGAACGCGCCCGCAATCCCGGCGACAATCAAGGTCATCACCAGCAACGTCAATGACAGCGCCGCCGCCAGCGGCAGGTTAGCGATCTGCATCGCCTGCTGATAAATGGCGATCGGCAGCAGCGGCTGTAAGCGCCCACCAATCAGCAACGGCGTGATGTAGCTGCCCGCCGCGAGGGAAAAGACGATGATGAAACCGGTCAGCATGCCGGGCAGCGTCAAAGGCAGCACCACGCGGCGGAAGGTCATCGCGGGCGTAGCACCCAGACTCATCGCCGCCAATCGCAGCGAGGGCGCGATTTCATTCAGCGAGGTAATCAGCGGCAGCACGGCAAACGGCAGCATCACCTGCACATAAGCGATGATCACCGCATTCATGTTCCACAATAGACTCAGCGGCTGCGGAATCAGGCCGGTGAACAGCAGGAAGCCGTTGATCAAACCGTTCTGCGCCAGCAGCACAATCCACGCGAAGGTGCGGATCACCACGCTGGTGAGCAGCGGAGAAATCAGGATCACATACAGCAGCGTGCGCCAGCCGCGCCGCTGCGTCGTCACCAGCAGCCACGCCGCCGGCCACGCCAGCAGCACGGTAATCGCGGCGGTGAGCAACGACACCCACAGCGTGGTCCAGAGCGCGTGCAGATATTGCGCATCGGCAAACACCGTCACATATTGCGCCAGGCTGTAACCGGGCAGCGGATTGAGCAGGCTATCAACGTTGGTCAGGCTTTGGTCGAACAGCAGCAGCAGCGGCACCAGAAAAAACAGCAGCAGAAAAAGTAGCGATGGCGTCAGCAGTAGCCAGGGAAACAGATTACGCGTGGCGATCTTCATCAGGCGCGCTCCTGCGCGGGCAGTACGATGACATCCGCCGCTTGCCAGTGCAGATAGCAGCGATCGCCCGGCGCGGGCAGCTGTGAAAAGTGCGCTTCTGCGGGCTGCACGCGGATCTCGCCGCCGCCCGGCAGCTGGCACACCAGCCGCAAGGTCGCACCGGCAAAACTCACTTCTTTCACACTGGCGGCGCTGCCGTTGCTGGTAAATTGCTGCGGCTCGCTGGAGAACTGCACGCGCTCGGGACGCACAATCAGCAACGATGAAGCACTTGCCGGTTGCGCGGCGCTGAGTTGCAGCGCTGATCCGGCGGCTACAAAGTGATCGCGCGCCTGGTAAAGTCCGTTGTGCGCAGAGGCATGGAACAGATTGGCCTGTCCGACAAACTCCGCGACAAAGCGATTCGCCGGTTGGCGATAGAGCGCGGCGGGTGCGCCAATCTGCTGCAGCTCGCCCTGGCCGAGAATGCCAATGCGATCCGACAGCGTCAGCGCCTCTTCCTGATCGTGCGTCACCAGCACCGTGGTGATGCCAACACGCTGCTGCAACGCGCGCAGTTCGTCCTGCATCTCCTTGCGCAGGCGCGCATCGAGGTTCGACAGCGGTTCATCCAGCAGCAGCACCTGCGGTTCAATCGCCAGCGCACGCGCAATCGCTACGCGCTGCTGCTGTCCGCCGGAAAGCTGATGCGGCATGCGCTGCGCCAGCCCTTCCAGTCGCACCTGCTTTAGCGCTTCGGTGACACGACGCTGCTGTTCGCTGCGCGATACTTTGCGCACCTTCAGCCCGAACGCGACGTTATCGCCCACGCTCAGATGCGGAAACAGCGCGTAGTTCTGGAACACCATGCCGATGTGGCGCTGATACGGCGGCAGCGCGGTGACATCCTTGCCACCAATCAACACGCGCCCGTTATTCGGCGACAAAAATCCGGCGATGATATTTAGCAGCGTGGTTTTGCCGCAGCCGCTCGGCCCGAGCAGGGAGAAAAACTCACCCTGCTCGATGGTGATGCTGACGTCATTCAGCGCGCGATGGTGATCAAACTGCCGCGCTACGCCGTCAATGACGACTGAACTCATTTGGCACCACCCAGCGCCTGGCTCCAGCGACGCGTCCAGTCCGCCAGCTGCGGCGTGGCGGTGCTGTAATCAATCCAGATCAGTTTGCTGTAGGCTGCTTCGCCCACTTTCACCTGCTTCTTCAGGTTGTCGCTGTACTGCACGTCTTTATTGGTCATGCCATACAGTGATTTATCCGAGAAGGCTTTCTGCACGTCGGGCGCAGACATGGCGTTAACCACTTTATAGGCGTTGGCGAGGTTCGGCGCGCCCTTTGGAATCACCCAGTTCGCGGCACCGACAACCGGGCCATCGGACGGATAGACGAAATCAACTTTCATGCCTTGCTGCTTGAGCGCAAACACACGGCCATCCCAGTACGGCACCACCCACGCATCGCCACGCTCCAGCAGGGTTTGAATCGCGCCCGGACTGTCCGGGAACGCCACCGCGTTGCCGCGCAGTTCCGCCAGTTTGGTGAAGGCTTTGTCCACGGCGGCAGGCTGATTGAGTTCGCCGCCCAACGCGTGCACTAAGCCCGCGAAGAACTGCAAACCGGCGGCGTAGGTTGGCGATGAAATCGCTACGTGGCCTTTGTATTCCGGATTCCACAAGTCGAGCCAGCTTTTTGGCGGGGTTTTCACCAGATCGCTGCGATAAGCCAGCCCGAGCTGGCCGAGGCTGAAAGCGGCGGCGTAGGTTTGATTGTTATACACAAAGCGCGACTGCACGCTCTTATACAGATTATTCAGGTTGGGAATATCTTTGGCATCCAGTGGCTGCAGCAAGCCCGCCGCCTGCGCGCGCTGCACGGTATCGGGCTGGAACACCACCACGTCATACGGCGAACGACGGCCTTTGGCGGCACGCAACTTGGCAAACCATTCGGCATCCGCGCCCGGCACCACGGTCAGCTTCAGGTGATTATCTTTGGCAAACTGCTCCAGACCGGACGCGCGGATATTTTTCTCCCAGTCACCGCCGTAAACGCCAACGATCACCGAGTCTGTGGTTTCAGCCGCGCTCGCCGCACCGCTGATCAAGATGCCCACCAGCGCGGTGAGCAGGATTTTTTTGTTATTTGACTGGCGCATGGCCATCTCCTGGTATTGAGGTAATTGACGCTGAAAGTTCACTCTCCAGCGCGCGCAGCGCAGCGGCAAACGCCTGGCGCGCCGTCGCGATAGCTGGAGAAGTTGAACGGGGAAAATCTGCCGGTAACTGCGCTAACGCGGCGGCAAACACCGCAGAGCGATGGCGCTGGCGTTCGGCCGGGCTGAGTGGATAAAGCAGCTGATTGAGCCGCGTCAGCACATCGCCATCAAACAGCGTTTGCCAGTTCTCGCGCGCAGCGCCGAAAGAAGATGACGCTGCGCGCGGTTGGTTGCGCAAGGCGGCGGTGGCCGCGGCATCAATGCCGTTATCGGTAAGCACCACGCCATAGTGCTGCGCGGCATCGGTGTGGCTCAGCAAGTGGTTATCGACATCGTTTTGCACCGCCAGCGCATCGCGCTTGAAGGGATCGCCCCAACCGCCGCCGCCGGGCGTTTGCAGCAGCACTTCGTCACCGGCGTTGACGCTCAGCAGATCGATCTTGCCGAGTGGCTGGCCGCCCGCGACATCAGGATTAAGCGTCAGCGTGGTCGATTGCCCCGGCTGACCGCCCTGCACGCCCCACGGCTGGAACAGCATGCGCTCCATGCCGCGCGCCAGCAGCGTGCTGTCATTTTGCAGAATGCGCACGCGGATCTGCTGGCCCATGCCGCCACGCCATTGTCCTGCGCCGGCAGAACCGGGGCGCAGCGCGTACTGGCGGATTTCGATATGGGTTTCCGCTTCCACCATCTCCACCGGATTGTTCGCCAGATTGGAGATGCTGTTGTCGCGGCCGTCGATGCCGTCATGCCCCCAACGCGCCCCGCCGCCGCCGACCAGCGGTTCGATCACCTGCACATTCTGCTCGCGGCCATTGCGCGCCACTTCGGCGATCACCAGCGGAATGATGGCGCCACCGCTGGCGGCGGGCAGTACGTCCGGCAACGGCTGCCCCAGCAAACCGTTCAGCAGATCATTCACGCGCACCGCCGCCGCATGGCGTACGCCAACTGCCGCCGGATAGTGCGGATTGACCAGCGATCCAGCGGGCGCAAACAGCGTCACGGGCGCGAGTAATCCGGCATTCAGCGGCACGCCTTTGTCCAGCGTGCACACTAGCGCCAAAATGCGCAGCGTCAGCCACGCATGCGGATCGCCGTGGCTGGGAATATTGATCGCCGCCGCCACCTGCGCATCGCTGCCGGTGAAATCGAGATGCACGTTGCCATCGTTAAAGGTGGCGGTGATGGCGAGCCGCACCGGCAAGCCGCTGCCTGCGGCGTCATCGAGGTAATCTTCAAACTGATACACGCCGTCGGGAATGCGGCGCAGCACCTGGCGCGCGCGAATGGCCGAGTAAGCCTGCAAATCCTGCTGCGCCTGCACGACGTTGGTAACGCCATGCTGCGCCACGATGCGATTCAGACGATCGCGACCGGCATTGAGCGCGGCCAGCATCGCCTGAATATCGCCAGCAATCGCCTCCGGCGTGCGGCTGTTGGCGGTGAGAATGTTCATCACATCACAATTGAGTTCACCCGCACGCACCAGCTTGACCGGCGGAATTTGCAGCCCTTCCTGATAAATATCGCTGTTGGTCGGCGAGATGCTGCTCGGCACGCGCCCGCCAACGTCGGAGGCGTGTAAAAAAGCCCAGCCCCACGCCACCAGTTCGCCTTCGATGAACCACGGCGCCAGCACCTGCAAATCTGGCAGATGCGTCGCCAGCCCGCGCGAGCGCCAGGGATCGTTAGTCAGAATCACATCGCCGGGCGCAACCTCGCCGACCGCCTGAATCGCGGTTAGCGCGTTCAGCCCGACAAAACCGGAAACGCCAATACCTTTCGGATAGGCAAAGAAGTGGCCTTGTAGATCAGCCACCGCGCAGCAAAAATCGGCAGTTTCCTTGACGTAGAGCGTGCGTCCGGTGCGCTGCAGGATGTGGCACATCTCTTCGGTGAGCGCGGTGAGTTTTTGGTTGAGGATTTCGAGAGTGATGGCATCCAGTTTCATGCTGCGTCTCCCGTTACACGCGCAATCAACAGATTGCCGCTGCTATCGGTGCACGCCGACCAGCCAGGCAAGATTAGCGTGGTGGTATCGTCTTGTTCGATCACCGCCGGGCCGTGAATGTGGCTCTGCGTGCCGATGTTCACACGTTGCCAGATGCGCGCATTCACCCAGCCGCCGCGCAGATAAAGTGGGCGCGAAACTGGCTCATCAATCTCATTCTCAGAGTTAAAAGTTTTATCGGTAGGGCGCGGCAGCGCGGCGTTCAGCGACAGGCGCAGCGTGGTGAGTTCAATGGCCGCGTCAGGCGTGTTAAAGCCATAACGCTGCTGATGCAGCTGCTGAAAACGTTCCAGCAGTTGCTGATGCGTGATGCTTGCCGGGCTGCCGAGAGTGACGCTGAGTTCGTAGGCCTGTCCGGCATAGCGCATATCCGCTTCCACCCGATAATGGGCGCGCTCGCTGAGGCGGCTGGCCTGTTCGGCAAACCACTTTTGCGCCAGCTGATGCAGCTCCGCAACGGTGGCGGCGATTTTGCCGTAGCTCTCCGCTGTAACGTTGATGCGCAGGCTGCGCACAAAGTCGCGGCGGATATCAGCGCTGATCGCGCCCTCGGCGCAGAACGTGCCGGGACGCAGCGGCACCAGAATGCGGTTGATGCCCGCCTCTTCGGCAAAGAAGTTGGCGTGGGTCGGGCCCGCGCCGCCAAAGGGAATCAGCGTCAAGCCATCGGCGGTCAATCCGCGCTGCGCCAGCGCTTTGTTCAGTTCGGTCGCCATCTGCGCGGTGGCTACTGCGATAGCGCCGCTTGCCACCTGTTCGGCCGCCAAACCTAACGTTTCGCCCAATTCGCTGAGTGCGCGAAGTGCGGCGGCGTGATCCAGCGTGATGGTGCCCGCCAACGCCGCGTCGGCGGATAAGATGCCGCTCACCAGATAGCAATCGGTGAGCGTGGGTTGCGTGCCGCCGCGCTGATAGGCTACCGGGCCCGGATCCGCGCCCGCACTTTCTGGGCCAACCTTGAGAATGCCGAAATCATCGACATGCACGATGGAGCCGCCGCCGGCACCAATCGCCGATACGCCCACCACCGGCAGAATCAGCGGCAGGCCGCCAATCTCGGTGCGGTTAACGCGTTCGATTTCGCCCTGCTGCGACAGCGAGATATCGCTGCTGGTGCCGCCCATATCAAAGGAGACAAAGCCCGTTCCGGACGCCAGATGCGCCGCAGCAATCACGCCGGATGCCGGTCCGGAGAGCAGCGTGTCCACCGGGCGCTGATGCGCGGCGTCCAGCGGCAGCACGCCGCCGTTGGACGCGGTGATCAATAAGGGAACGTCAATCGCCTGCTGCGCCAGTAAATCGCTCAAGCGGTTAAAGTAGCGCTGCATCAGCGGCTGAATATAGGCGTTCAGCCCGGCCACCAGCGTGCGTTCATATTCACGAATCTCCGGCCACAGCTGCGCCGAAGAGAGCACCGGCACCGTGCCTAACTTTGCAGCCAGCGCGCTTGCCAGTTCCGCTTCACGCGTGGGATTGGCATAACCATTGATGGTCACCAGCGCCACCGCGCTTACCTTAAGTTGCAGAACCTCGGATGCCACCATCGCCAGTTCGGCCTCAGTTGGCCACTGCGTCACTTCACCGGCGGGACTAAACCGCGCCGGGATCTCCAGCACGCGCTGACGCGGTAAAAAAGGCGGCTCGCGGTCGGCATGAAAATCAAAGGAGGACGGCATACGCGCACGCGCGATCTCCAGCACATCGCGGAAACCGGCGCTGATCACCAGCGCGATATCCGCGCCGCGCCGCTGGATAATGGCGTTGAGGCCCAGCGTGGTGCCGTGCAACACCAGCGATAGCGCGCTGGCGGGCAAATCGCTTTTCAGCAGCACGGCGCGCAGCCCGTCACTTACCGCCAGAGCGGGATCGGCGGGCGTGCTGGGCTGTTTATGGAAAAAGCGTTGCTGGCGTTGCGGATCAAATAAAACAAAATCGGTAAAGGTTCCTCCGACATCCACGCCGACTGTCGCTCCGGCTGCGGGGCTGTTATCCACCTTAATTCTCCTGCATTACTGGTGACTTAGCGTCGTAGGGCGTTAATCTCCGTTGCTTTGCCATGCAATACGAGCAACAAAAATAGCTAAGCTTTGCAGGAATGCGCATGAAGTGGCGCTTAGCTGCGTGGTAGCAATGGTTCGCGCAAATGCGTCTAAGCCGACGCGGTGGAATGTTTTATGTTGTGCATAAATTGAAGGAGAAGCCTTATGTCCGCGTCGTTATCACCTCAGGAAAGCGCGCTGTTGCCGCAGATCCAGCAATGGATCGCGGCGCACCGCGCCGCATTAACCGATGATCTGGCCAAATGGATTGCCATTCCCAGCATCAGCCGCGCCGACCGCGCAGCGCCAGGCGCGCCGTTTGGCCCCGAGTGCGCGCAAATCTTGCAGCAGGTGTTAGATCAGGCCGAGCAGGCCGGTTTCAAAACCGAGCAGCATCAGGGCTACGCCGGTTCGGTAATTTATGGCGAGCACGCGCGCGACATCGGGCTGATCAACCATCTGGATGTGGTGCCGGCGGGCGATAACTGGACCTTTCCGCCCTTCACGCTGACGCAGCACGGCGATTTTGTGATTGGTCGCGGCGTGGCGGATAACAAAGGACCCGGCGTGCTCAATTTCTATCTGTTAAAGCTGATGCGCGATCTGAAAATTCCGCTGCATCACAATCTGCGCATCGTTTATGGTCTGGCGGAAGAGACCAACATGGCCGATATGGCGTGGTTCGCGGAGAACGGTCCAGTGCCTGATTATTCGATTGTCACCGATGGCATGTTCCCGGTGAACAATGCGCAGAAAGGGCAACTCAGTTTTACCCTGAATGTCGCCGAGTCGGGCGTGCTGGCGGATATTGTTGCCGGATCGGCCAGCAATAGCGTGCCGGATTTCGCCAGCGTGCGAATTGCGCAGGCCGATCAGCATGCGGTTAGTGAAAAGCTGGCGCTGCTGCAGGGCATTGCCGCGGCCTATGTGTCGATCAAGCCGGAAAACGATGGCGCTTTCACCCTGAAAGCGCGCGGCAACGGCGGGCATGCCGCCTTCCCCGACGGCACGCTGAATGCCACGCAGGTGCTGCTCACCGCACTGATTGAGCTGGAGCTATTGAGCGATCACGAACGTCAGCTGGCGGAAACGCTGGTACAGCTGTTTGCGTCGCCGTATGGCGAGAGCGCCGGATTGGGGCTGGAAGATGCGGAGTCCGGCAAACTGACGCTGAACGCGGGCGTGTGGTACAGCCATCGCGCCGACACGCTGAGCATTGACTGCGATATCCGTTATCCGGTTTCGTGGCGCGGCGAGCAGATCGTCGAGATGCTGCAACAGCAGTTAGCCGCTACTACCATTACGCTCGATCCCGGCTGGCGCGACGTGGCGCCGTTCTTCCTGCCGACCTCACATCCGGTGATTTCGCTGCTGCAGCAAGTGTGGAATGACACCACCGGCAATGACGATCGCCCTTACGCGATGGGCGGCGTGACCCATTCGAAGAAGCTGCCAAACGCCATCACCTTTGGGCCCGGCTATCGGAAAACCGCAGCAAACACGCCCGATTTTTTACCCGAAGGCCATGGATTGCCGCACGGTGCCGACGAGACAATCCATCTGCCATCGCTGCTGGAGGCGTTGCCGAAATATGTGATCGCGTTGATCAGGTTGGATAGTTATTTGCTTGCGCAGGGCTAAACCGATCGCCATAAATGGCGACCGTACGGTTCAATTCATCACTAATCCGCCATCGACGTACAACGTTTGTCCAGTGACAAATTCACTCCAGTCGGAGGCGAGAAACAGCACCGGGCCGGTAACATCTTCCGGTCGCGCGATGCGCCGCAGCGGGGTTTGCGCGGTGAGGAGATCACGCACCGCTTCGCGCGTTGCCTGGCTGGCATCGGTGGGATATACCAGACCGGGCGCTACGCAGTTCACGCGAATCCCCAGCGGGCCCAGCTCCGTCGCCAGCGTGCGGCTAAAGCCGGTCAATGCCGCTTTCGCGGTGATGTAATCGTGGTAAGGCACTGAAGGACGCGCCACCAGATCGCTGGTGAGATTAACGATACTGCCGCGCACGCGCGCGCGCATTAACGGCAGCGCCGCCTGGCAAACGTTATAGGCGGCTTTTACCGCGCCATCGAACTGCGACTGATAGCCCGACCACGACGTTTCCCAGAAACGTGAACGATTTTCAGTGTCGAAAACGTAAGGTGCGAAAGCGTTGTTGATCACCGCATTGAGGCGACCTGTGGCGGTGACGATCTGCTCCATCATCGCGTTGACCTGCTGCTCACAGGTGACGTCGGCAACAATAGCCAGCGCATCGCCGCCCAATGCGCGGCACTCCTCAACCACGCCCGCAGCAGCAGCTTCATTGCGCAGATAGTTCACCACCACAAACGCGCCCTCAGCGGCGAAGGCTTTAGCGATCGCCGCACCGATACCGCGACTTGCGCCGGTCACCAGAACTGTTTGATTGGAGAATTTCATTTTGGCTCCAGGTTGATATGGTCACGCAATATCTTTAGCTGCGCGATTTATCGCGCGCAGCTGATTGATGCGCAATAAATTGCACCGCTACGGTATGTGCGATCTGTTACCGCGTCACTCCGCATACGGTGCGTAACGCTCGGCGGTCGCTTCTGCGCCCTGCTCGATCTCCGTGATGGTCACCAGATCGAGCGAACTAAAACGTCCATCGTGATGCCAGCCCGCTTCCGGCGAGGTCATATTGCCGAACGCCGCGATGCGCGTAACGCCCACTTGCCCGAGCAGAGCCGAAATGCCGAACAACGCCTGCGGCGCGGCCGCCACGCCTGCGGTTTGCAGAAAATGCCGCTGCGGCGCCACCAAATCGACCACTTCCTCCAGCGCATCCACGCACACCACTTTCAACGTTCGGCCCAATGCCGCCGGCGATAAAGGCTCCGCATGATCAACGCTCACCACTGCCCAATCGTCTGCCGCCTCGCCGTAAAGCCTACGATCGCCGCCCAGCGCGCGAATCTCCTCGCCATTACGCCACGCGGCAATGCTGTTGATCTCTTCGCTCGCCAGCGGACGGCGCGGATGCTTGTGCGCCAGCGCGTCAAGTTCATGGGCGATATAGCTGGCGAACTCATCCGGCGACACCTTGCCGCCGCGCTCGACAAACAGCATTTGCGGCGAATAACAACCGGCCTGGTCGTAACGCATCACGTCATACGCCACGCGACGCGCCAGCTCCGCGCCCTGTCGTGCATTCAGCGCCGAACGCGCCACCATTCCGAAGCTGATTTTGTGGCCGTGCGGCAGAAAGCGCGTGGTAACCGGCAAACGCTGTTGGATCGCCGCCAGCGTTGAATTTCCGCCATAAGCCACCAGCGCATCGGGCTGACGCAGCCACGTTAGTTCGGTTTGCGCATCGCCGCCTTTCCACCACACCACCGCGATACATTCGCCCAGTTTCGGATCGATCTCCGCCAGCAACTGCGCGAACCAACTTGCCATCAGCGGCTCATTGCCCGGCAGTTTACCGATGGTGCCCGCCTTAACCAGCAGACCGCAGATCAAACTCCACAGCGGCAAGCCCGGCACGTTGCCCGCCCAGATATGCATTAACAATTGCGGGCCAAATGCGCGCGCAAAGCCGCCTTTAGGGCGCGGCTGGAAATCGTCGAGCATCTGCGGATCGGCGAAATCCTCCGCCAGAAAGCGCTTTAACTGCGGTTGACGAAAGGTTTTCAGATAGCCGGTAAGGCCAAGCCGCACCATCTCGGCATCGTAACCGGTGACGATGGGCAGCAGCTTTTCGGCCTTGATGCGCACTGGATGATGACGATCGAGCAGTCGCGCCACCGCTTCATCAATGATGCCCATGATCTGCGCCACGCTCAGCTGCTGGAGATAAGCGCGGGCGTTGGTGCGGATGCGCGCTGCGAGCGCCTTAATCTGCGCGTCATCAAGCTGCGGAACGCTAACCTCGAGGCGCTGGCCACGATGATTGAAACTCAGCGTGTGCCAATGCACTTCGTCAGCGGAGAGGCCCGGCAGATGTCCGGCAATTTCTTTCACGACTGTGCCTGCGCGCTGGCGAGAAACGCTTCCATGGTCAGCGAACAGCCTTTGGCATCAGCGCCGGTCGCGCGTCCCAGCAGATGGAATCCACCGGGCACCCTCACGCCTGCATCTTCCGTTAACAAGGCGGACACCGAGTTGAAATGCGCCAGATCGTGATGCACCAGCACGCCAACTTCGCCGTCCGGCACATCATCACCGGTAAGCGGATTGACCACGCGCGTGCGGATCCAGTGCGGCCCGGATTTCACCGGCGGGCAGCGCTCATTGCCCGCGTCGTAAAACTGCGTGCTGATTTCCGTCATGCCGTACATGTTGATGCAGTGGGAACGCGGAATGCCGAAGGCGTGAGAGAGCGAAGCGTAGAATTCTTCCGCACCCATCTCGCGCGACTGGCCTTTGAAACCGCCGGTATCAAGAATGCGGCTGCCTGCCGGCAGCGCGAAGCGGCGTTTTTGGCGCTGCATGTCATCCAGCAGAGGCACAAAGCTGTAACTGGCGCCCAGCAACGCGTAGGGTTCGCCGCCCGCTTCGGCTTTCTCCAGCGCACTGAACAGACGACTGGTTTCGAGGCCATGTTCGCCCACCATTACTTCGCTGTCCGGCGTGCCACACTCCTGCAGCGCCAATTTAAGATAGGTCGCCAGCGAGGAGTTCGGCATCGCCACGGTATCCGGGAACAAAATGCCCATGCGGATGCGATCGCGGCCCGCCATAAAGCGACGGCGGAAGTTGAGCAGCATCGATTTTTTCCATACCTCCAACGTCGAATGGTAACTGCGCCCTTTTACCGTGCCGGTGGTGCCGCTAGTCATGAAGATCTCGGCAATTTGTTCGGTGGGACGGCAGCTGAGCGTCAGATCTTTGAAGGCATTAATCGGGATGGCGGGAATGTTGCGCCAGTTTTTCACCGTCAGCGGCGTGCGTCCGCGCTGAGTGGCGAAGCGGCGATAAGGGGAATTGTGTGCGAACTGATAAGCGAAGATTTCGAGGGCCAGCTGGTTGAAGTCGTCGTCTGAGCTATCTTCGCGCTGCAGGAATGTCAGCAGAGCCTGGATGATGTGTGTTTCGTTCATGTGCGTCGCCACCTTTGCGATTGCGCAGAGACTCTCAGGCAACGCCTGAAGAGCGCGAACTGTCCGCTACAAAGCACAAAGAGGGAATCAGGGCGCGATATCGCCCTGCGGTTCCGCATCCCTACGCCGGTATTAGCCGGATCAGGTTCGGAGGGTCACTACGTTGCCCGCGCATACACGCCAGCCGGTAGAATCTCAGCCCCTTAACAGAGCACCCCTTGGAACAAGCCGCAGTCTAGGATGGCGCGCGATGATGTGTCAACCATGTTAAATACGCGTGAAAATTTGAGCTGCCCGGCACAAATCACGTCATGTCTTATACTCAGAGCATGAGTATTTGCGGAGGTGAAGTATGGCTGGCGGTTGGTCAGAAGACGGTGCGGTGCACAAACAAATTGATGCCACGATAGATGATGCGGTGGCCCGCGCTCGTGAAAATCTTGGGCACGGTGAAAGTGCTGAATTTTGCGACGAGTGCGGCGAACCGATCCCGGAAGCGCGTCGCGCAGCATTGGCTGGCGTGCGTTACTGCGTGAATTGCCAGAGCAAGATCGATAAAAAACAGGCGGCGATCAGCGGTTATAACCGCCGTGGAAGTAAGGATAGTCAGTTGAGATAGTTATTTAAATTAGCAATTCAGGTTAATGGATATTTTAAAATTTCATTTGCACTTGTTACTTTTAATTAGAATTACCATTAATCTGAAGCAAGACCATTCGCATATCTCCTGATTTTCCAAAGTTAAATACTGCAGCACTATTGCTGAAGCCGAAAGAAGAGCCTAATTTTACAAAATTTATGGCTTAGATTTCACCTTGAGCAACTTGAGTTTAGCCAGTAATGCTGATAAGTTAGCTACACAACTCAACCCTGTACGCAGCGATTCAGTTCGCTGGCCGTTAGGGTGAAAAAACCGGCTCAGGCCGGTTTTTTCGTATCTTAAGGAAGGATAAGAGTGCGTACTGCAGTTTTTATTGACGGATACAATGTATTTTATGGACTGCTGGCAGGTACGCCTTATAAATGGCTCAACTTGTCATTGCTGCTGTCGCATATATGCCGGGTACAGGATCCGACTGCCATAATTGAAACAGTAAACTATTACACCTCCTCGGTTATTCCCCATCTCGCCACACGCGGCATCGAATCCCGACACGCTCAGGATACTTATATTCGCGCGCTGAAGACGACCGGAATTAATATATTTACCGGACGTCATCGGCTTGAGCACGCTCGGGCTCCGCGTTTCATCAGTAAAAGCGTGCCAGCATCACGCTTGGATAAGGTGGATATCTGGGAGCTGGAAGAAAAAGAAACCGATGTGAATATTGCCATCAGTATGTACCGTTTATTTGCAAAACAGCAGAAGTTGGCAACCGAAGAGAGAATCGCGCAGCTGGTGTTAGTTTCAGCTGACACCGACATGACGCCAGCACTCAAGGCTATTCGCGAAGATTTTCCCGACGTTCGCATCGGGATCATTTTGCCGCACCGCCAGGGCAACGTACGTGGTGTTCCGGGTTCACTGCAGAATCATAGTCACTGGATACGCAGAACGATCACCAATGAAGAGCTTGATGCATGCCAGTTTCCTGTTCGGGTTGCGACGCGTAAAAAACCTGCGGTTAAACCCGAATATTGGTAAGCATCAAACCACGCCATTTGATGCGCCTCGCGGTAAATGGCATAGCTCGCGATGCTCTCCGTGGTGGCCTATTTCATATCGAAACGTAATGCGGGAACGGTTAGTGATAAATCATTCAGTTCAACGTCCTGCGTCAGGCTAAATCCTATCAGCTCTCAAAGCGCTTAAACCTGCATTACGCGACCTCAACCGGATGACAAATCTCCAGAATGGCCAGCAGATAGATGCGCACCATGTCGAGGAATTCACTGATTTCAACGCGCTCATCCGGCATGGTGTTGTATTTGCCGCCTGGCCCACAGACGATCCCTTCCATGCCCGCATGCTGATAGAGATGTGCCGCATCGGTGCCGAAGAACGCCGGAGGCGTGATCACGCCGGTGGGCTGTTCGGTGCCGCGCACGGTTTTCCAGCCGCGATTCACCGCTTTGACGATGGCGGATTCCGGTGACACTTCGAACGGTAACATGGTGGGTTTATCGCGGATGCCATCATCATAAAGCTCGGCTTTCAGGCCCGGATAGCGTTGGCATAAGGCATTCAGCAGCGCCTGCAGATCGGCGAGCACACCTTCCACCGTTTGTCCTGGCGCGAAACGTGCCGAGCCTTTTAAGCGCACAAAGTCAGCCACCTGCGGCGGTCGCCACTCTTCCAGATCGCGGCCTAACGCGCCATGCACGGTACCGATATGCCCACGATTAATCTTGCGATGCTCAGCGGTTTTCGCGCCGCTAAAGGTTATGCCGTTAATCTGCGGGATCAGCTCGACGGCGGCGCTGATCGCATCCACCGCTTCTTCCCGTTTTGACAGATGCCGCGTATCGCCAGTGAGCTCAATAGTAAACATCAGCGAACCGGCGTGCATGGTCAGCGCTTGCAGATCGGTGGGTTCGGCATTGATGAAGTAGTCGGCGCGCACACCTTGCTCAATCGCCGCCAGCGTACCAATGCCGCCCTGCAACTCACCCACCACATAGGTCAAAATCACATCGCCTTTCAGCTTTACACCGGCATCAATCAGTGTTTTCAACGCGCAAAAATAGGCGGCATCGCCCGCTTTCATGTTCGAAACGCCGATACCGTAGATAAACTGTTCGTCGATTTTTCCTTCCCAGGGATCGACAGTCCAGCCTTCGGTGACCGGATTGGTATCCAGATGCCCGTTGAACAGCAGGCTTTTGCCGCCGCCGCTGCCTGCCAATCGTCCGATGGCATTCAGCCTGTCGCCGGGCACATTCTGCAGTTCGGTTTCCAGGCCCAGCTGCGCCATCTGCGCGGCCATGTATTTCGCCAATTCACGCTCGCCATCGGTGGCGCTGTAGCTTTTGTGCTGCACCATTTTTGCCAGGAATGAGAGGCAAAAATCGCGATCGATATGATGAATCAACTGTTCAGGCTTCATGTTTCTCTCGTCATGCAACGGACTTGGATAAGTCGGGAATATGCACCGCATCAAGCAGTGCACGGGTATAAGGATGTTGCGCCAGCGCCGTCATGTTGTCGCCGGGCAGCACTTCCACCACGTCACCGCGATACATCACGGCGACACGATGGGCGATTTGGCGAATCAGGTTGAGATCGTGGGTAATAAACAGATACGCGGTGCCGTAGCGGCGGCGCAGTTCCAGCAGCAGCTCGATAATGGTGGCCTGCACCGAGACGTCGAGCGCGGCGGTGATCTCGTCACAAATCACCAAATCTGGCGGATTGGCAAAGGCACGGGCGATTGCGACGCGCTGCTTCTGCCCGCCCGACAGGGCATGCGGATAACGCTGCGCAAACTCCGCCGGCAAACGCACTTCCTGCAGCAGTCGCGCGACCGCCTGCGCTTCGGTTTCACCTGCGGGTAAACCATACAACCGCAGTGGCCGTGCGATGATTTCGCCAATGGTCATGCGCGGATTCAGCGAGGCATCTGGATGCTGGAAAATCATCTGCACGCGGCGGCGATACTCTTTATCCATTTGCGCCCGGCCATGCAGCGCGTAGCCACAAAAGTCGAGCTCGCCGCTGAACGGCACCAGCCCGGTAATGGCTTTACCGAGCGAGGATTTGCCGGAACCCGATTCACCGACCACGCCGAGAATTTCTCCCTGATGAACGGTGAGCGCAACCGCATTGGCGGCGCGCGTGGTATTGGCTTCACGCTTCAGCAGACGATCAAGAAGACCGTGTTTGCCGTAATCGATGGTCAGCTGCTTCAGGCCGAGTAACGGTTGGTTGCCGGGCGCGTCCTGCACCAGCCGGTGCTGCGGATTGGGTACCGCCTCAATCAGCTTGCGCGTATAGGCGTTTTGCGGCGCGCTAAACAGGCTGCGCGTGTCGGCCTGTTCGACAATGCGTCCCTGTTCCAGCACACAGACGCGATTGGCCACTTTGGCCACCAACGCCAGATCGTGCGAGATGTAGAGCGACGCAACGCCGGTCTCTTCGCGCAAACGCTCGTACAGATCGAGGATTTGCGCCGAGCTGATCACATCCAGCGCGGTGGTTGGCTCATCAAAAATCATGCAGTCCGGCTGGCAGGCAAACGCGGTGGCGATCAGGATGCGCTGCTTCTCGCCACCCGACACCTGATGCGGATAGCGGCGCATCATGCGCGCCGGATTTTTAAGTTCAACGTCGTGCAGCAGCGATTCGCCCATCTCCTGCGCTTCACGCGCCGATAAACCGCGATGGCGGCGTAACACTTCGGTGACCTGCTCACCCAATGTCAGCGTGGGATTGAGCGAGGCGCTGGGATCCTGAAAAATCATGCCGAGTTTGGCACCGCGCAGCGCTGTCAGTTTGGCCGCGGGTAAAGTCAGCAGGCTCTCGCCGTTGAGACGAATATCGCCCTGCAGCTCGCGCGCATTGCCCGCCAGCCAGCGCATGATCGCCCAGCCGAGCGTGGTTTTGCCGGAACCCGATTCGCCCACCAGCCCCAACACTTCGCCGGGCATCACCTGCAGGTTGATGTCACGCAGTACCGGTAGCGCATGTCCTTTGGCTAACGCGTAATCGAGGCTGTAATTTTCCACCGACAGCACTGGTGTAAGCTTGTCACTCATCAGTGGCTCCTTGGGTTGAGCACATCACGCAGCCCGTCACCCAGTAAATTAAACCCAATGGCGACCAATGCGATGGCGAAGCCCGGAATCATCATCATCCACGGCGCATTAAAGAAGTAAGCGCGCGCTTCAGAGACCATCAATCCCCATTCTGGCTCTGGCGGCTGCGCGCCCAGCCCCAGAAAACTCAGGGTGGCAAACAGCATGATGGCGAAGGCGACGCGAATGGTGGCTTCCACGATGATCGGCGCCAGAATATTCGGCAGCATTTCTCGCAGAATGATGTAGTGCCCGGCTTCGCCGCGCGCGATGGCGGCGTTGATGTAATCCTGCTGGCGGGCGGCCAACGCCACGCTGCGCGAGATGCGCACCATGCCCGGCACAAAGGCGATAGTGATCGCCAGCACCGCGTTCATGCTGCTCTGCCCAAGCGTGCTGACAATCAGCAACGCAAACAGCAGGCTGGGAATCGCCATCACCGCATCCATGGTGCGCATCATGAACTCATCAAATTTGCCGCCCAGATAGGCGCTGGCGGTACCAAGCACCGAACCGATTACCATCGCCAGCGCGGTCGCCAGCAGCGACAGTAGAATGGTTGAGCGTGCGCCCACCATCACGCGGCTGAAGATATCGCGGCCCATCTGATCGGTACCAAACCAGTGTTCCGCGCTGGGCGGCTTATAGCGCGTCAGGATGGAAATTGATTCAGGATCAAAAGGCGCGACGTGGGCACCGCCCACCACCATCAGCAGCGCCAGCAAGATAATCAGCACGCCAGCGGCACCCTGCGGTGAACGCAGCAAACGTTTCAACATATCAGGCATAGGAGATCCGCTTATCGAGAGTGACATAGGCCAAATCAGCCAGGAAGTTCACCACTGAATAGGTCGCGGCGAGAATCATCACGCCAGCCTGAATGGTGGGCAGATCGCGCGCCTGCACGGCGACAATCAGTTCGCGGCCAATGCCGGGAATGGCGAAGATCTCCTCCACCACCACAATGCCGCCCAGCAGGTAACCAACATCCAGCGCCACAATAGTGATGGTCGGCAACAAGCCGTTGCGCAGCGCATGTCGCCAGAGAATGCGGCGACGCGATAAGCCCTTTAGCCACGCGGCGCGGATGTAATCGGTATGCAACACATCAACCATTTCTGAGCGCACCATGCGCGAGACGTGCGCCACCAGAATCAGCGCCACGGTCACCGAAGGTAGAATCAGGTGCTGGATCCCGCTGACGACGTTCTCACTGAGCGGCACATAGCCGGTGGCGGGCAAAATCTGCCAGACATCAGCAAACAGCAGCAGCACCAGCGTGGCGGTGACGAACTCCGGGAAGGAGATGCCGATATAGGAGATGACACTCACCAGCACATCGGCGGTTTTGCCACGGCGCACCGCCGCCCAGATGCCGAGGGGAATCGCGATGATCAGCATCAGAATTAAGGCGCACACCGCCAGCAGCAGCGAGCGTGATAATGCCGTCAGCAGCGTCGGCGCCACTTCAAGACCATTGCGCATCGATACGCCAAAGTTGCCCTGCAGCGCCTGCGTCAGCCAATGCCAATATTGCTGCCATGCTGGGGCATCCAGCCCCAGACGTTCACGCACCGCCGCTAGCGCTTCCGGCGTGGCGTTTTGTCCCAGCAAGGTGACAGCCGCATCGGCCGGTAGCAGTTGCGTGATGCCAAAAACCAGCAGCGACACCACTAACAAGGTGTAAACCATCAGCAGAAGGCGTTTGAGCAGATAACTTGCTGTCACGTTCGCTCCTTACGCTGCGCGCTTCGGCGCTTTGTCGGTTAACCAGACATGGTCAAGACGGAATACCGCACCGCGCGGATGCAGATGATATCCGCCGACATAATCGCGGCTGGCGGCGAGCAGATCGAAGAAGGTCGGGATCACCGATGGCACTTCGTCATGCATCAGCTGCTGCGCTTTGCCATACAGCGTGGTGCGCTGTGCTTCATCACGGGTTTCACGCGCCGCACTTACCGCTTTATCAAACTCCGCGTTGTTCCAGCGCGTTTCATTCCACGATGCGGTTGAGGTGTAGAGCAGCGAGAACACCGCGTCTGGCGTCGGCTGCATGTTGTAGAAGCCAACGTAGAAGTTGCCCTTCTTCCACACCTGATCGAGATAGGTGCTGTGCGCCATGGTCTGCACGTTGATGCGGAAACCGCCCTGTTTCGCCATCTCGCGCAGGGCGATGCCCAGCTGCGTGCGGGTGGCCGGTTTGTCGGAGGCGATAAGTGTTAAATCGATCCCGTTGGGATAACCGGCCTCCGCCAGCAGCGCTTTGGCTTTGCTGTAATCCACCGCTTTTTTCGCCAGGTTGGCGAAGAACGGATACGCGCCGTTAATCGGCGTGTCGTTGCCCGGTGAACCCAGGCTATCCGCCACGAAATCCACCGACGCCTGACGATCAACGCACAGTGCCAGCGCCTGACGTACCCGCACATCGTTAAACGGTTTTTGGTCGCAGCCCATGTTCACATTGAGGAACTGGCCGGAGGCCACGCGCAGCGGCAGCACGCCGGAAGATTTGGACAGGCGCGCGAACTCGCTCGACTGCGCGCTCAGCATCATATCGGTGTCACCGGAGATCAGCGCGGAACTCTCCGCGATGCCATCGGGATAGACCACCACTTCCACGCCATCCAGATAGGGACGCGCCGGATCGTAGTAATGCGGATTGCGCTTCACCACAATTTTGCGTTCGGGATCGTAGGAGACCAGCTGGAAAGGACCGGCGCCGAACGAGGCTTTGCTCAGCTTGTCATACTGACCTTGCGCGATACTGGCGGGGATGATTTTCGCATCCGGATAAGCCAGCATCACCGGCAAATCGGCGTAAGGCGCATCGGTTTCAATCAAAACCGTGTTGGTATCTGGCGCGCTGACGGCGTTAATCGGCCCAATGTTATGCAGCGCTGGCGAGGCATTTTTCGGATCGAGCAGCGCCTGCAGGCTGGCGACCACATCGGCGGAAGTCAGCGCGGAACCGTCGCTGAACTTCAGGTTCGGGCGCAGGGTAAACGTCCACTGTTTAAGATCGGCGCTGGCCTGCCAGGATTGCGCCAAATCGGCTTCGGCTTTCATCTCCTGCGTCAGACGCGTTAAGCCGCTGTACAGCAGTTCCGCTACCAGATATTCCGGGTTGACGCGCACCTGATGTGGATTTAACACGCCGACGGCTTGATCAACGCTGATGCGCAGCACACCGCCTTTACGCGCCGTGCCGCCCGGCGTGGCGCTCGCCACCTGCGCGGCATGGGCCGAGAACGACCAGGGCAGCATCGCTGCGCCCGTCAGAGCGGTAGAACTGGCGATAAACTGTCTGCGGTTTAACCCTTTCATTGCGCACATCTTCTCTTCCTCGTGATTAGTTAATAACCCTGGGTTGGCTGAAAATCATCGGCGAGATACGCCAGAATGGACTGCGAAAGTGCGATCATATCTGCCAGCGTGGTGTACTCATCGGCGGCATGAATGCGGTTGTCAGGACGGGCGAGGCCGCCGAGTAAAATCTCCTGAATCCCGGCTTGCTGGACCCAGCCCATATCGGAACTGGTGGACGATCCCCAGGGTTTGAACTCGCTGGGTTGGAAGCCAAAACCCTGACTCAGCGCCGCCTGCCAGCGCGGCCAGTGCGGACCGTCCGGATTAGCGACCGGCGCCAGATGGCCAATTATTTGCAGCGTGACGTCGAGCGCGGGGCTGTCGCGCATCGCACTTTCCACACAGTGCGTCAGCTCCTGCCACACCGCGTCAAAGCGCTCTTCCGGCGCGTAGCGGCGGTTAATCAGCAGCTCAAACCGTTCTGGAATGGTTGATCCTTTGCTGCCGCCCTGCGCAGCGGCCAGCGTTAGCAGTGACGTCAACGGTTTGCCGTGATAGTGCGGCGGAGAAGGCATCGCCGAGGTGCGTTGTTCCACCTCGAGCTTCAGCTGATAAAGCGCGTTCATCATTGGCAGCGCCGCTTCAATAGCATTAATGCCGTTAACCGGATCGCCGGAGTGCGCCGAACGTCCGGTGATAATCACTTTGAGATCGATGCTGCCAAAGCAACCGGCCCAGATGCGCGGCACCGCGCCGCCGTTGAAGCTGAGCAGGTGACCGGAGAAAAGCTGTTGTTCCGCCAGATAACGAATGCCGGGATACAAGCCGCCCTCTTCATCGCTACACAGCAGAAATACCGGATTAAAACGCAGCGGGATGGCCGCCGCCTGTGCCGCGCGCACTGCCGCCATCGCGGCAACAATGGTGCCTTTCATGTCTGCCGCGCCGCGCCCAAACAGCTTGCCTTCTGCTGCGGTCAGCGTGAGCGCCGGAAAACGCCAGCCATCGCCGGCGGGCACGGTATCGGTGTGGAAATAGAGATTGCAGTTTTCAGCGGCACCGGCATTAAGCGATGCCAGCAAATTGACACGTTCACCGTACGCGCTGCCGTCCGGTGCCTGCCATAAATGTTCCGGCACGGAGACGCGCGCAAAATGAAAATCCAGCGGTGTTAACAAGTGCGTCATCACGTCAGCAAATGCGCCATAACCGTTGCCCGGCGGGAAGCAGGTATCCACCTCCAGCATCTGTTTGAGGTCATCCGTCATTTGCGCGCCGTCATGAGCAATCATCGCTAATGCGTTGTTAAACCGTGGATTTTTCGTCATAGGATTATCGTCTGTTGTATTTCTATATAGTTTATAGATAATGCAATTCAACGACTGAGGTCAATCGGTAATCGGAAACATGCAAAAAAACTATGACGCGAACCACGCTCAACCTTTCGCCAGACTCAACGAAGGTGAAGGTGCGCCGCTGTACGAAGTGGTCAAGCGCCATATCAGCGAATCGATCCTGCAAGGTGAACTGCCCGCAGGCACGATTTTGCCGAGTGAAAATAGCCTGGCGGCGAAGTTTGGTGTGTCGGTGGGCACAGTGCGCAAAGCGCTGGCGGCGCTGACCACGGAAGGCATGCTGATGCGACGCCGCAAAACCGGCACCGTGGTAACCGGCTGGGCGCCGCTGCACAATCTCAGCCACTTTTTCCAGTATTTTCGCCTGCACGATAAAACCGGCGGATTGCTGCAATCCGATACCCGATTACTGGATTATCAACTGAGTCTTGCCAGCGCCGACGAAGCAGAGAAACTGCAAATTGGTCAGGGCGATGAAGTGATCCGGCTGAAGCGTTTGCGTCGCGTGAAGGGCATCGCCGCGATGCATGAAACGCTGGTGCTGCCCTCGGCGCGACTGGCCGATTTCCCAGCAGCCGATCAGTTACCGCCGCTGCTTTATCGCTATTTGTTTGAGCGCTACGACCTGCGCGTCGCCGCCGTGCGTGAACAAATTACCGCTACGCTGGCGAATGAAGAGGATGCGGCGCTGCTGGAGCTGAGTTTGCCGCACGCCGTGATGGTGATTGATGAAGTGTCATTTGACCAAAGTGCCCTGCCGGTAATTTTGGCGCACCACCGTTTTAGTACTGAACACTTTATGTATGTGAATGAGATCCGCTAAGCGCGCGGCATGAACCGCCATCTGAGTAGGGTTAAACAGCGCAGATGCGCCGGGTTTCTGGCTGTTTCGGGAAAATGTTCTAAGCTATTTAGGTAGTTAAAACTTATTCCACTGAAAGGAACTCATCACGATGAAAAAAACAGTACTGGCAACGGCATTTCTTGGCACTTTTATGGCAATGACATTGACCGCTTGCTCTTCAAATCAGGCGATTAAGACCACCGACGGACGCACGATTGTGACGTCTGGTAAGCCGCAAATCGACAGTGACACGGGCCTTGTTTCTTACAAGGATGCGCAAACCGGTAAAACTGAGCAGATCAATCGCGACAAGATTACCAACATGAGCGAACTGGATAATTAATATCCTTTTAACAGCCTGGAGAGACTAATGAAAAAATCAATTTTGCTTTCTATTACTGCGCTTATTGCCCTGTCCGCTTTAACCGGATGTACGCGTACCTCGTACGCCATCCACACCAATGATGGACGCACCATCTTCACCGATGGCAAACCACAGGATGCTGAAACCGGCCTGCTGGGTTACGTCGATGCCAATGGCGTGAAGCAGCAAATCAATAAAAGTGATGTGAAAGAGATTTCTGAAGTTCCGCATAAATAATCTTTCTCACTCAAACCGCCCGCTGTAATGGATTTCCTTACAGCGGTGCGGGCTTAAACGCCATTCAAATCTTAAAACTTATAGGTCACCGCCGCTGTTGCGGTCAGCTGATTCTGCCTGAACACGATGGGACTGTCCGCCGCGTGATCGTCCAGCCACGTGTAGCCCGCACTTAACGCGCCGCCCCAATGCTGGGTAAACTGATGACTCCATGTCAGATCGGTTTCTACCCCATAAAATCCCGCTGCCGGTGAGTAAGTCGCATAGCCACTTTTCACGCTTTGACGCGCACTGACGCCATACCAGGTTTGCATGTAACGCGCATCCCCAAATAGCACGGACGTCTGCAAGGAAAGGCTATCCTGCTGGCTTTGCAGCGGAATTAACGTTACCGAGGTGCGATAATTCACGCCCTGACTGTCTGTCAGCGGCAGCACGGCTTTCGCTTCGAGGACCAGCCACGGCGAGACCGCCCAACCGGCCGCAATAGCGGTGTTGAGTGTGGCATTGATCGTGCCCATGCCACGCAGCTTGTCAGAACCGTCGCGCCAGTCGGAATCCTTGTCTGCCCTGCCCAGGCCATATCCCAGCGAATGCTCCAGATACAGGCCGCTGTCGTTTTGCAGATCGTAGCCGACCCCCTTTTGCGAATCGACGAAAAAGGCGCCTTTTCTCGCCTGCAACATCGGCACCACTTGCCAGCGTTGCTTGTCCGCGCCGCTGTATGTCGGCGTGGTCTGCGCGCCCACACCAATCATCACGCCATCCTGCGCTGCGCTGTCATCAGCGCGGCTGCTGGTACTGATACTGATACTGACCAGTAACAAACAGCCACTGTACAGCGCCTTTTTTCTCGTTATCATCGTGTCACCTCAGTTACCCATCTGTTTTTAGCCCCTTGCCCGGGCGTTGCGTCACGGATTGGAGTATCCCGAAGCATTGTCAATAACGTGCCAGGGATTTATGAAGAAACTGTCAAGGTGAGCCATGAACAACAGACGAGTATTGGTTATTGAGGATGATGCAGACGCGGCAGACGTGCTGGAAGCCTATCTGCTACGTGAAGGATACGCCGTGGAGATTGCCGGCGATGGGCATAGCGGACTTGAGCGCGTTGAGCAGTGGAAACCCGATCTCATTCTGCTTGACATCATGTTGCCCGGCATGAACGGCACCGAGGTGCTGGCTGCCGTGCGACGCCGCGCGGACACGCCGGTGATTATGATTACCGCGATGACCGACACGCCCGACAGAATCGGCGCGCTGCGCTTAGGCGCGGATGACTACGTCGTGAAACCCTATCATCCGGGCGAAGTGGTGGCGCGCGTGCAGGCGGTGCTGCGCCGCAGCCGGGCGGCCGTTGCGGAGGATGAAGTGCTGCGCTGGCAGGCGCTTGAGGTTAATACCGCCGCGATGACTGCAATGGTCGCGCAGCCAGAGCAACAGCCAACACGTGTTGAACTCACGCCAACCGAATTTTCCCTGCTGGTGACCCTGATGCGAGCGCCGGTGCGCGCACTCAGCCGTCACTATCTGATCGAAACCTGTATGCCTGAAAGCGAGGCGCTGGAAAGGGTGATCGACACCCACGTCTACAACCTGCGTAAGAAGCTCGAAAACGCCGGTTTGTCCGAGATATTACTTAACGTGCGCGGCGTGGGTTACAGGTTCAGACAGCCATGAAAAAGTCACCTCCTCAAACGCTGTGGCGCTGGATTTGCGTGCGTATTTTGACGCTGGCGATCGTCACGGTGATTGCCGTTGCCGGGATTATGTTCCTGCGCTTTGCGCTGCAAAACCTGTGGATCATCCACCATATGCCGCCGGAGATGCGCCAGGAATTTCTGACGCTGCGTGCGCATCCGCAAACCAATCTGCCGCGCTTCCACGAGATCGTTGATGAACGCTGGGGCGTGCGCTACTCCGATCCTTCGGTGGGTGCCGCTGACTGGCTGATGGTGATCATCCTGATTTTCATCATTACGCCGTTTGTTGCCTTCACCGTTCTGCGCAACGCCCGCCCGCTGGCGTTGCAGTTTAGCCACCTGAAAAAAACCGCTGATCGGGTATCCGAAGGGCAGTTTGGTTCCGCCGCCACCATTGTAAAAAGCGCGCCGGCGGAGCTGTTGCACTTCGCACACGACTTTAATCGCATGAGCCAGCAGCTGGCGCTCTACGATCGTGAACTGCGCGCCTCGCACGTGGCGCTGGCACACGAACTCCGTTCGCCGCTGACGGCCGCCATTGGCCGGTTACAAGGTCTGCTGGATGGCGTGTTTCAGCCCGAACCGCAGCAGCTGGAGATGATCATGAAACAGCTGCGCCACATGAGCCGACTGATCGATGAGCTCCACCTGCTGTCGCTGGCCGACGCCGGACAACTCAAGTTGGATCTGCATGAGATCAACCCCGGAGAACTGGCGCGGGAGCGCGTGGCCTGGGTGCGACCGCAAGCCGAAGCCAGCGGCATGATCATCAGCGTGGCAGCAGACAGCACGCTCACCTGCCGCGCCGATCCCTTCCGCCTGGGTCAGGTGTTTAGCGTGTTAATTGAAAATGCCTTGCGCTATGGCAAACCTGCGGGCCAGTTGCAGATTACTGCCCGCGCGGTGCCGGGAGGGTGCAGCATCGAATTCAGGGATGATGGCCCCGGCGTGGCGCCTGAATTTCTGCCCGAGATGTTTGAACGCTTCACGCGCGGTGAAACCTCGCGCGCGCGCCACTCAGGCGGCAGCGGGCTAGGCTTGTCGATCGCTCGCGCCATCTGCGCGGCGCACGGCGGCAGGATCAGCGCCAAACTACCCAAAGAGGGCGGCCTCAGCCTGGCGATTTTCCTGCCGGACGTCAGTCCGGCACCGTTTTAAGCGCTCTTGACAGGATCTTGACTCGCCGTACAACGAATCTCGACAGTTCGCCGTTTTAATGGCGCCAAATCCTTGTACGGAGTGGCGCCATGACTGACTCTTTCACCGGCCTGGTCAAACAGGCCGCCGACCATCTTATCGATGCACAACGCCTGATAACGTTACTGCCATTGTTGCCCTGCATGGTGGTCATCGCCTTGTCGCTGACTGCCTGCGGGCCACGCGATCCCTTACCACCCGCGCCTCCCCGACCGGTAAAATTCATCACCGTGAAGCCCGCCCTGCATGGGCAACAGGTGCAGATGACCGGCGATATTCATGCCCACGACGAAACATCATTGGGTTTCAGGCTGGATGGGCGGATTCTGACGCGCCCTGCCGAAGTGGGCGATCGTGTTGACGCCGGTCAGGTGCTGGCAACGTTAGAGAGCAGCACTACCGCCAATGCGTTACGCAGCGCGATGGCGGACACCGACAGCGCGCGGGCAACTGAACGCGTTGCGGCGCTGAATCTACATCGTATGAAACAGTTGATGCCTTCCGGTGCGATTGCACGGGCGCAGCTCGACAGCGCGCAATCCGATTGGCAATCCGCTGCGGCGCACCTGCAAAGCAGCGAAGCCGCACTCAATAGCGCGCAGGAAAATCTGCGCTGGACGCAGCTAACGGCTCCTTTCAGCGGCGTGATCACCGCCGTCAGCGCCTCTGCCGGACAGGTCGTGAGCACCGGTCAAACGGTGATGTCACTGGCAAGCGGTGCGCGGCGGGATGTGGTTCTGGATGTGCCTTTCCCGGCAGCATTTTCCTCGCTCCCCAGCGATGCCTTTCGCGTAACTCTGCTCTCTTCACCGGCGATCACCGCGCAGGCGCATCTGCGCGATATCAGCCCGCAGGCCGACCCGCAAACGCGGACCTGGCGGGTTCGATTAACGCTAGACGATCCACCGCCAGCGATGCTGTTGGGCGCCAGCGTCAGCGTGGCACTACCGGAGAGCGATCCCCGCACCTTTATCCTTCCTGCATCCGTGCTGACGCGCCTGGCGGACAAGCCGGCGGTGTTTGTGCTGGATGCGCAGCACGGCAAGGTCACACGCCGCACGGTGGTGATTTCC
Organism: Pantoea sp. BJ2; assembly: GCF_040255075.1. NCBI lineage: Bacteria > Pseudomonadati > Pseudomonadota > Gammaproteobacteria > Enterobacterales > Erwiniaceae > Pantoea > Pantoea sp. BJ2. Next base: position 116,044 of record NZ_CP158293.1, on the reverse strand, counting down.
CGCTTCACCGCCAGCGAAGTCTATATCGCCAGTGGTCTCACGGCAGGCGAAAGCGTGGTCACGGCAGGCGTCAGCACACTGCGCGATGGCGAAGCGGTTGCGCGGGGAGATGAGCAGCCATGAGTGAACCTTCCGCTCGCGATAAATTCAACCTTTCCGCCTGGGCGCTGGCTCATCAACAGCTGATGGCTTTTCTGATGCTGATGATCCTTGGCGCTGGCGTGCTCAGCTATCAGGCGCTGCCGCGCAACGAAGATCCCGCCTTTACCATCAAAACCGCCGTGGTCTCCGCGCAGTGGCCCGGTGCCAATCTCGACGATACGGTGCAACTGCTGACTGAACCGCTGGAGAAAAAGCTGCAGGAAGTGCCCTATCTGGATTACGTGCAGAGTGAAACGCATCCCGGCAAAACCGTTATCTTTGTCAATCTGCGCGACAGCACGCCGCCCGGCAAAGTGCAGGACATCTGGTATCAGGTACGCAAGAAAATGCAGGATGTCAGCTCCGCGCTGCCTGCGGGCGTTGCGGCACCGGCGGTCAATGATGATTTTGACGATACTTTTGGCACGATTTACGGTTTTACTGCTGAAGGATTTAGCACGCGTGAACTGCGCGATCGCGTTGAGTCGATTCGCGATCGGCTGATGAGCGTACCGGATGTCGGCAAAATTACGTTGCTCGGCGTGCAGGAGGAGCAGATTGTGGCGAGCTTCTCTCCGCGCACGCTCGCGGGAATGGGCCTGAGCCTGCAACAGGTCACCGATGCCTTGCAGGCGCAGAATGCCTTGTCACCCGCAGGCGTCATTCGCACCGACAGCGATAACATCGCGCTGCGCGTCAGCGGTGCCTTCAACTCGGAACAAAGCCTGCGCGCCGTGACGCTGCACATCAACGATCGCTACATTCCCCTGACCAATATCGTCACGCTGACGCGTGTGGCGGCGGAACCGCCAACGCCGCTCTATCGCGTCAACGGTAAGCCAGCGATTGGGCTGGCGATCTCCATGGCGCCGACCGGCAATATGCTGGATTTTGGCCACGCGTTAACGGACAAAATGTCGCTGATTGCAAGCCAACTGCCGCACGGAATTGAGGTAACGAAAGTGGCGGATCAGTCGCGGGTGGTCAACGACGCGGTCAGCGGATTTGTGCGGGTGCTCGGGGAAGCCATCGTTATTGTGCTGGCCGTCTCTTTCGTCTCGCTCGGGCTGCGTGCCGGTTTAGTTGTGGCTGCGGCAATTCCTCTGGTGCTGGCGATGACCTTTACCGGCATGATGCTGGCGGGCATTGGGCTGCAACGCATTTCCCTTGGCGCGCTGATCATCGCGTTGGGGTTGTTGGTGGATGATGCGATGATCACGGTGGAGACCATGGTCGCCCGACTCGAAGCCGGTGATTCCCGCTGGCGCGCCGCTACAGTAGCCTTTGAAACCACCGCATTTCCGATGCTCACCGGCACGCTGGTGATGATTGCCGGTTTCATTCCCGTCGGCTTCGCCGCGTCCGGCGCGGGGGAGTATTGCTACTCGCTGTTTGTGGTGGTGCTGATCTCGCTGCTCAGTTCATGGGTCGTTGCGGTGCTGTTCTCTCCGCTGACCGGCAGCTGGATCCTGTCATCAAGGCCAGGTAAACCGCACGCTGAGCCCGGTTGGTTGCTGCGCCTCTATCGCCGTCTGGTTTCACAGGTGTTACGCCATCGAGGCTTGACGCTCGGCCTGGCCGGCGCATCGCTGCTGCTCGCCATCTGGGGCATGAGCCACCTGCAGGGCGAGTTTTTCCCGGCATCCGATCGCCCGGAGCTGCTGGTCAGCCTCACGCTGCCCGCGAATGCCTCGCAGGCGCGCACCTTAAGCGTGGTAGAACAGCTCGAAGCGAAACTCAGCGGCAACACCAATATCGACCATTTCTCCTCCTATAGCGGCAGCGGCGCCGTGCGTTTTTATCTGCCGATGGACGTGCTGAACGATGATGAAAACATCGCCCAGCTGGTGGTGGTAGCCAAAAATCTGGCGGCGAGGGATCGGTTCAAAGCTGAACTCGATCGCCTGCTGGCACGCGATTTCAGCGATGTGGTGACGCGCGTATCGCCGCTGGAACTGGGTCCGCCGGTTGGCTGGCCGATCCGCTATCGCATCAGCGGGCCGCACTACGAGCGGGTGAAACAGTATGCGGAAAAGCTGGCCAGCATCCTCGGGCAATCCCGCGCGACGCGCAGCGTAAACCTGACAGCGGGCGAGCCGGAACGCGTCATCACCTTTGCGGTGAACCAAACCGCAGCCCGCGCGGCTGGCGTCTCTTCACAGGATATCGCGCAGCTGCTGAACCGCGTGTGGTCCGGTCAAAGCGTGACTACCGTGAGAGATCATAACCGGCTGGTTGATGTGCTGTTGCGCGCCAACGATGCTGACCGGCTGGATTTAACGAGCCTCGCTGCGCTGAAACTGAGCACCGCAGCAGGCGCGAAGATTGCCATCGGCCAGGTTGCGACACTGCAGTGGGGATTGCAGGATCCGGTGATGTGGCGTCGCCAGGGTTTTCCCTATGTGGTGGTACAAACTGATGTGGCGGCGGGCATGCAAGCGGAGACCACATCCGCGCAGCTCAGCGCAGATGTCCAGCAGCTGCGTGCCGGATTAGCGCCGGGTTACACCCTTGATGAAGAGGGCACGGTTGCCGAATCAGATAAAGGTAACGGCTCAGTGTTTGCCGTTTTGCCGGTAACGTTGTTTGTCATGCTGATACTGCTGATGGTGCAGCTGCAACGCGTATCGCGCATGTTGCGGGCATTGTCGATGGCGCCTTTTGGACTGCCTGGCATTGTTCTGGCGATGCTGCCCAGCGGCACGCCGATGGGATTTGTCGCCCTGCTCGGTATGATTGCGCTGGCTGGCATGATCATCCGCAACGCGGTGATCCTGATCATGGAAGCCGATAGCAATCTACGTGCTGGCATGTCGCGCAATGATGCGGTAAGCCAAGCGGCTGAGCATCGTGCCCGCCCGATTCTTCTCACCGCCTGCGCTGCGATTTTAGGCATGATTCCCATCTCGCATCAGGTGTTTTGGGGGCCGATGGCCTACGCCATCATTGGTGGATTGCTGGTGGGAACGCTGATGACGCTGACGGTGTTGCCCGCTGCGCTCAGTCTGGTGATGCAGCGTGAATCAGCGTCTTCCGCCGAATGAAAAAGGGTTGGCTGGCATTGCGCCAGCCAACATACGTTAACGTGCCAGGCGCCAGCCGCGTGTCAGGCGCTTCTCTATCTCCACCAGCACAAAGATCCCGGCGCTCACCGCCAGCGAAATCAGCCAGTATTTGAACGGCAATGGCGCGGTGCCAAACAGCGTATTCATCAAGGGAACATAGATAATCATCGCCTGCAGCGCGATAAGCACCACGGTGACCAGCCAGATGCCACGATTTTTCAGCAAGCCGGCATCCAGCGAGAATCCGTTACTGTTGCGGCAGTTCAGCATGTAAACCCACTGCGCGGTGACCAGCATCTGCAGCAGCACGGTGCGGATGAACTCCGGCGTGTAGCCGCGCGGCTGGAGCCAGGCTTCCAGCACAAAGGCGCTAATCGAAATCAGCAGGCCGACGAAGATCACGCGCCAGATGGCGTAAGCGTCCATCACCGGGCTGCGTGCGTTACGCGGCGGGCGGCGCATGATGTTGCGCTCTGCCGGTTCAAATGCCAGACCAAACGACAGCGTTGCCGAGGTCGCCATGTTCATCCACAGAATCTGTACCGGCGTTAGCGGCAGCAGGTTGCCCATCAGAATCGCAATGATGATCAGCAATCCCTGCGCGAGGTTGGTCGGCATGATAAACAGAATGGTTTTCTTCAGGTTATCGTAGACGCGTCGGCCCTCTTTCACTGCCGCTGCGATGGTGGCGAAGTTGTCGTCAGCGAGGATCATATCCGCCGCCTCTTTGGTCACTTCAGTGCCTTTGATACCCATCGCGATACCAACGTTGGCTTGCTTCAGCGCGGGCGCATCATTGACGCCATCACCGGTCATGCCGACGATTTCACCGCTGCTCTCCAGCGCTTTCACTAGACGCAGCTTATGCTCGGGACTGGTACGGGCAAAGATGTCGTACTCACGCGCCGCCACGCCCAACTCGGCATCATCCATATGTTCCAGCTGATAACCGGTAATCGCAGAATCGCTGTTACCAATGCCCAGCATCTGGCCAATCGCCATCGCGGTTTCCGGGTGATCGCCGGTGATCATCTTCACGCGAATCCCTGCCTGCTGGCAGTCGCGAATCGCGGTGATGGCCTCCGGACGCGGCGGATCCATCATGCACGCCAGGCCCAGCATCTTCATGCCGTTGCGTAAATCCTGATGATCGATGTGGTGCTGCGCTTCCGGCAGCCAGCGCCACGCGGCGGCGACGGTGCGCAACCCTTCGCTGGCGTAGGTGGTGATCGCCGCTTCCCAATATTCGCGATCAATCACTTCCGCATCGGTAGCACCCTGCTGCTGCTGACACAGCGACAGCAACACATCAGGCGCGCCGGTCATCAGCAGGCGCGGTTTGCCATCAATCAGGCAGCTCACCGCCATGTATTTGTAGGCCGAGTCAAACGGCAGCTTGCTCAGAATCTGCACCTTGTCACTGTGAATGCCCGCCTTGGCGGCCAGCACTTTCAGCGCACCTTCGGTTGGGCCACCCACAATGCCCCAGTTGCCGTGGGCATCCTGACGCAGCTGGCTTTCGTTACAGATATCCACCACCTGCAGGAAGCCCTGCATCAGCGCATCGCTCTGCTGGCCCGCTTCAAGCGTGAATTCGCCTTTGGGTTCATAGCTGTTGCCGCTGATGCGCCACTGGCTGTTCGCCAGCACCACCGCTTTCACCGTCATCTCGTTCATGGTCAGCGTGCCGGTTTTATCCGAGCAGATCACCGTCATGGCACCGAGCGTTTCGACCGTCGGCAGCTTGCGAATGATGGCGTGATTGCGTGCCATCGACTGCACGCCAAGCGACAGAATGATCGAAATAATCGCCGGTAAACCTTCCGGCACCGCCGCTACCGCGAGGCTGATCACCGACAGCAGCAGCTCCGTCACCGCGATGTCGCGCAGCAGATAACCAAACACAAACAGCGCCGCCATCATCAACATGATGATGCCGAAGATGGCTTTTCCGAGTTTGTCGATCTGCACCAGCAGCGGGGTTTTCGCCTCTTCAATCGAGGAGATCATCGCATTGATGTGGCCCAGCTCGGTGTCGCCGCCAGTGGCGATCACCACGCCCAGCGCGGTACCTGAACTGACGGTGGTGCCGGAATAGGCCAGATTCAGGCGATCGCCGAGCCCTTTTTCACCTTCAAGTGCCACGGTGTTCTTTGATACCACCGTGGATTCGCCGGTCAGAATCGCCTCTTCGACGCGCAGATTGTGCACCTCGAACAGCCGCAAATCCGCCGGGATCTTATCGCCTGGGCGCAGCATTACCACATCGCCGACCACCAGATGCTGCGTAGCGACGGTGATCTGCTGGCCATCGCGCAGCACCATGGCATCGCTCGACATCATGTTCTGGATGCTTTTCAGCGACTTTTCGGCGTTGCTTTCCTGAATGAAGCCGATCAGGGCGTTGATCACCGCCACGCCGAGAATCACAAAGGTATCCACCCAATGGCCCATCACCGCGGTGATCACCGCCGCAGCCAGCAAGATGTAGATCAGTACATCTTTGAAATGCGCCAGAAAACGCATCAGCAGTGATTTTTCCGCCTTTTGCGGCAGCACGTTCGGCCCGTCGGCGTCCAGTCGTTGCTGTGCGTCGGTGCTGCTCAACCCCGCGGGTGAGCTGTTGATGGCTTTAAATACGGCGGCGTTATCCTGCTGATAATAGGGACGCGCGGATGCTTCCGGACGTTTTGGCTGAATAGGAATAACGGTCATAATTAACCCCGTGACAGTGAATTGAAAATAAAAAAGCGTGCGAAAATAAAAACCACATTTTAATTATATTTTCCCGAAGCATACTGACCGTGGTCATGTTTTTACCGATTCAGAAGTGTGATGCTAATAGTGATAGCACTGATTGCGCAATGTTATTATTTAAAAGCAAATAGAAAGGCACATGACACATATTAATTTTAGTTTCATCTCGAAATGTATTAATCATAGGGGGAATTATTATGAATAAATTACACAACCTGACAATACCGATGATTATTTCCTTTATTATCATTGCAGTATCATCAGCTACCGCCATCGGCTTACTCTCTTATCATGTGGTTTCGCGCATGGTGGCATAATTTATTTCGCCAGACATCGCTAAATTAAACCAACCTTAAACGCACATAATTGTTTCCACCTAATGACCCTTATTTTGCGGAGGGTCATTATTCCCTCTTTCAGGCAATGGCATATTTCCGCCCTTTCTTTCTTATTGAGGCAGGGGCATGAATAATTGGCCAGTGCTGGGCGCACTTGTAATTTGTTTGGTTTTGATCGGTTGTGACAATAAAAGCGGTGATGAACTCAGCGCACCTCGCGTAATTAAAGCGCTAACACTGACGGAAAATACCACAGAGAAAGTCAGGGTATTTCCAGCGCGTATTTCGGCGGGCGATTACACCGAATTGGCGTTTAAGCGTACCGGGCGGCTGGCGCAGTTGCAGGTGCGTGAAGGCAGCCATGTTAAGGCTGGCGAGGTGATTGGTCGGCTGATCGATACCGATGCGCAGCTGCGCGTCAACGATCAGCAGAACAGATTCCAGCTGGCGGATCGTCAGTATCAGCGCTTCAGTGCGCTGGCCACGCGCAGTGCGGTTTCGCAGGCAGACATGGATGTGCAAAAGGCGAACCACGACGCCGCCGCCGTGGCGCTCAACATCGCCAAAGAGGAGCTGGATTATCACACCTTGCGCGCACCGTTTGACGGCATCGTCACCAGCGTGGCCTCACAAAATCATCAGGTGGTTACCGCCGGACAAACGGTGGCGGTGATCAGCCGCAACGATGTACTGGATGTGATTTTCAGCGTGCCGGAAAACCTGTTCACCAGCCTTGACGTGCAAAACGTGAGTTATCAGCCAGAGATCAGTCTGAATGCGCTGCCGGGCCGCACGTTTCGCGCGGCATATAAAGAGCATCGCGCAGAAGCTGATACTGCCACGCTAACCTGGCAAGTAGTGCTGACGATGCCGCGTCCGACGGATTTACCGCAGGTCAGCGGACTGAGCGGCACGGTGAAAGTGCAGATGCATAACCTGCCCACTTCCGACGGCACGCCGCTGCTGCGCGTGCCGGCCAATGCGGTATTTAACCCGGATCACAGCCTGCCGAATCAGCCTTACGTGTGGCTGATCAGCGGTGAAGGTGATGTGCTTAACGTTCAGCAGCAGCCGGTGGTGGTGGGAAAACTCAATGCGCAGGGCATCGAAATTCTCTCCGGCCTGCAAGTGGGCGATCGCATTGTGGTCGCGGGCGTCAGCGATCTGCGTGATGGTCAGGCGGTGCGCCTGTGGACACGCGAGCGAGGTCTGTGATGCGCCTGCTGGAACCGTTTCTCAAATACCCAATTCGCAGCTGGCTGGTGATCCTGTTGCTGGGCGTGGGCGGCATTTTTGCGCTGCTCAACATTGGCCGTCTGGAGGATCCGCTTTTCACCATTAAATCGGCGGTGATTGTGACGCACTATCCCGGCGCGTCGGCGCAGCAGGTAGAAGAGGAAGTGACGCTGCCGCTGGAGAACGCCTTGCAGCGCTTGCCGTCGCTCGACAACGTCAGTTCGATCTCCAGCAACGGTTTGTCGCAGATCACCGTTACGATTCACAGCCACTATCGCGCCGACGACTTGCCGCAGGTGTGGGATGAACTGCGTCGCCGCGTTGACGATGCCACGCGCCAGTTTCCACCCGGCGTCAGCGCGCCGCTGGTAAATGACGACTTTGGCGATGTCTACGGCTACTTCTTTACCCTTTCCGGCGAGAACTTCACCAACAGCGAGCTGCGCACCTACGCCGATCAATTGCGGCGTGAGCTGAATTTGGTATTTGGCGTGGCGAAAGTGGCGATTGCCGGTATTGAGCAGGAGCAGGTGAATATCACGCTCTCCAGCCAGAAGATGGTGGCGCTGGGCGTGACGCCACAGCGCGTGGCCGCTTTGCTCAACAGCGTCAATGCCGTCTCCGATGCGGGTCAGATTCGCCTCGGCAATGAAGCGATCCGTTTCCATCCGACCGGCGAATTTCAGTCGCTGGACGAGATCGGCGCGCTGCCGATCTCTGCGCCCGGCAGCAGCCAGCAAGTGTTGCTACGCGATATCGCTTCACTCAGCTATGGCGTTACCGAACGGCCGGGCAATCTCTATCACGCCAACGGCAACGCCGCGCTGGCGATGGGCGTCTCCTTTGCGCCTGGCGTCAACGTGATTGATGTCGGCAATGCGTTAAGCGCCAAAATTCAGCAGCATCAGCAGGCCAAACCGCTCGGCATCGATCTGAACGTGTTTTATAACCAGGCGCAGGAAGTGAAGCAGTCGGTGGATGGTTTCATCAATAACTTTCTGATGGCGCTGGCGATTGTGGTGGGCACGCTGCTGCTGTTTATGGGCGTCCGCAGCGGTATGGTGATCGCCGCCTCGCTGGCGCTCAATGTGCTGGGCACGCTGCTGATCATGTATCTGTTTAAGCTTGAGCTACAGCGCGTGTCGCTGGGTGCGCTGATTATCTCTCTCAGCATGCTGGTGGATAACGCCATCGTGGTGGTGGAAGGCATCAAGGTCGATCGCCAGCGCGGCAAGCCGTTGCAACAGGCGATGATGCAGATGGTGAAACGCAGCGCGCTGCCGCTGCTCGGCGCCACGGTGATCGCCATCATCGCCTTCGCGCCAATTGGTTTATCGCAGGATTCCACCGGCGAATACTGTAAATCGCTGTTCCAGGTGCTGCTGATTTCTCTGCTGCTCAGCTGGATTACCGCGCTGACGCTGACGCCGGTGTTCGTGCAGTGGATGGATGGTCGCCAGGCGATCAGCAAGCAAGACGCACAGCCGTATCAAGGCGTGGTGTTTCGCCTGTATCGCCGCGTACTCACCACGCTGCTGCGCTTCCGCATCACTACTTTAGTGCTGATGGCCGCGTGCCTGGCCGCCTCGGTCTATGGCTTCGGCTACGTGAAGCAGAACTTCTTCCCCGCCTCCAATACGCCGATTTTCTTCACCGATCTGTGGCTGCCGTATGGCACCGACATCCATTACACCGCACAAACCGCGCGCGAGGTTGAAGGCTGGATTAACCAGCAGCCGGGCGTCAGCAGTACCGTGACCACCATTGGTCAGGGCGCGATGCGCTTTACGCTGACCTACGATGCAACGCGTCAGTACAGTAATTACGCGCAGATTATGGTGCGCGTGCAGGACGCCAGGCAGCTGGAAATGCTGGCGCAGCACATCGGCGAGCACTTCCCACAGGTGACGGAGCGCATCAAACGCATCAATTTTGGCAGTGCCAGCGACAGCGCCATTGCGCTGCGGATTACCGGCCCCGATCCCATTACGCTGCGGCAGATTGCCAGCCAGATTGACGACATTTTCCTCGCCGAGGGCAGCGCGTTTCCGCCGCGTAATGACTGGCAGGCGCGTAGTAAAGTGATTCGTCCGCAGTATTCGCCGCTGCGCGGTCAGGAGCTGGGCGTGGACAAACGCGATATCGACCGCGCGCTGCGTATCAACTTCAGCGGTGATAGCGTCGGCTTGCTGCGCGAAGGCTCGCGGCTGATGCCGATCATGCTGCAGACCTCCGAGCTGGAGCGGCAGAATATCGACCATCTTGGCAATATTCAGGTTTGGAGTCAGGCGCAGCAGCGCTATGTGCCGCTGGCCAATCTGGTGAGCGATTTCCAGCTGGAATGGGAAGATCCGCTGATAATGCGCCGTGACCGCATGCGCGTCTTGACGGTTCAGACCGATCCCGATCCCGCTAGCGGCCGCACCGCCGCAGAGATTGTGGCGCGCGTGCAGCCAGCCATCGAGCAGCTGAAGTTGCCCGCCGGCTATCATCTGGAATGGGGCGGTGAGTTGGAGAGTTCACGCGATGCCCAAAGCGGCCTGCTTGGCTCGCTGCCGTTAGGTTTCCTCGCGATGTTTGTGATTACCGTGCTGATGTTTAACTCGCTGCGCGATGCGCTGGCGATCTGGATTACCGTGCCGCTGGCGCTGATTGGCGTCACCTGCGGCTTCCTGCTCACCGGCATTCCGTTTGGCTTTATGGCGTTGATTGGTTTGCTGAGTTTGTCGGGCATGTTAATTCGTAACGGTATCGTGCTGGTTGAGGAAACGCACCAACTGGCGCGGCATCAGCCGTTACAGCAAGCGATTCTCGATGCCGCAACGTCGCGTCTGCGCCCGATTCTGCTCACCGCCTTTACCACCGTGCTCGGCCTGCTACCGCTGCTGCGCGATGTGTTTTTCCAGAGCATGGCGGTGGTGATCATTTTCGGTTTGGGATTCGCCACGGTGCTAACGCTGCTGGTGTTGCCGGTGCTGTATCAAACCTTTTATCGGGGTAGAAAGTCTTGAGCGTGAAATTTTGCCTTGTGTCCGTATTATCCGTGTGGGCTCTGACGCATCTGCTGCGTCACGGGCCGTCCTCGCGCCGCTAGCGCGGTGCCTTCGGCTTCCACGTTGTGCCGACGGACCGTTCGGGGATCGGCCGTCCTGGCCGGCCCCGAACTGCCTCACGCATCCCTGCGTGAGGCTCCTGGCCCAACGTAAAAGCCTCAGCGCTGCGGATAGCCCTTTCGCCGCAGCAGACGCGCCAGCGCCTCTCACAATGTAGCCGTTTTCAACCACACGCACTGAAGCCCCGGCCGGCCTGCGCACTCACCATTGAGAAAATAATAAGCGAATCGCCATTTATGGCGACAGGTTTGTTAAATGCTTTCCCTGCTTTTCGTTCCCAGCGCTCGCCAGTAATATCTTTTTCAACATAAACGTCAGCGGAATTGCCAGAATTGCACCGATGATGCCCAACAGAGATTGCCAGATAAGAAACGCCAGCAGCTGTGTGGTAAGTGCCATATTCAATCTTTTGCCCAATAACAACGGCTCAATGACTGAACTCAGAATTAAATTCAACGCCACGAAGAACAGTGCGACCACCAATGCGGTTTGGATATCGTACAGCATATAACTTTGCAGCACTGGCGGGATGGCCGCCATGAATGAACCCAGCACCGGAATATAGTTGAAGACAAACATCAACACACCCCAGAAAAAGGCGAACTTCAGGCCAAGAAGATGTGCACCCGCCCAGACAATAATGCCGCCGACAATACTGGTCAGGGTTTTAACCTGAGCATAAACGATAACGCTTTGCACGCCCTCTTCAAGCGCCACGTAATAGCGCTGATATTTCCCTTCGGCCTGTTTACGTAGCAGGATTTTAAAATTTCTCATTTCATACAGCATGAAAAACAGCATCAGAAATACCATCAGCCACCAGGAAAGAATGCTGGGTATTTGCGTGAGAAAACCCGTGACAAAGCGCACCACCGCACCCGCATCAACAAACGCCAGCATGTCGTTGGGCGTTAAAACCAGGCCCAAATGACTAAATGTCTGCGTCACCGGCTCGAAGCGTTCGGCCAGTAACTGCGGTGCCTGACGGCTCAGCTGGATTAAATCGGGGGTTAATACGGTGAGTTTGATGATGGTGAACACAATCACCAATAACAGCAGCACAATCACCAGCAGCGATGACAGCAGACGCGGCACGCGTTTTCTTTCGAGCCGACTGATTAACGGATCGAGCATAATCGCCAGAAACAATGACAGCATCACCTGATTAATTAATGCCGATGCCAGATAGATACCGGTGAGAATTATGGTCAACGTGGCGAGAATTATCAGTACGCGCAAAAGCCTTGACCATAAAGGAAACTCGTTCAGTCCCATTATTAAGATCCTTCATCCTATACAAAATGTATTATAGAGAAAAACCTGTGCGCTGGGCCTTGTTTGAGGTCAAGTGACGAAAAACATTCAGGCCGTAAGAGAAACGGCCTGAATGTCACGCGCTATTAATTGATTCTGAATCTCCGCGTTAATGGCTTTTCGATTTCGACAATCAAAAACATTACGAAGCCAATGATCAAGGTAATAATCCAGTAACGTAACGGTAGTGCGGTGGTACCAAACAGCAGCTGCATAAAGGGCGCGTAGATAATCAGCAATTGCAGAACTAACAGCACTCCGCTGACGATCCAGATGCCTTTATTCATCAGCAAACCTTTGCTCAATGAGAAGCCGTCGGAAACACGACAGTTCAGCATATAAAACCACTGCGCCGTTACCAGCGTTTGTAATAACACGGTACGAATAAATTCCGGTGAATAGCCGCGCGGTTGCAGCCAGGCTTCCAGAACGAAGGCGCTGATGGCGATCATCGAACCGACAAAAATCACGCGCCAGATGGCGAAACCATCCATCACATGCAGCTTGGGATCGCGCGGCGGACGACGCATGATATTTTGCTCACCCGCTTCAAACGCCAGGCCGAAGGAGAGCGTGGCGGAAGTCGCCATGTTCATCCACAGAATCAGCACCGGGGTCAGCGGAATGAGGTTACCGGCCAGCAGGGCAATGATGATCAGCAAGCCCTGCGCGAGGTTGGTCGGCATGATGAACAAAATGGTCTTTTTCAGGTTGTCATAGACACGGCGCCCTTCCCGCACCGCGCTGGCGATAGTGGCGAAGTTATCGTCCGTCAGTACCATATCGGCGGCTTCTTTAGTCACTTCAGTGCCTTTAATCCCCATGGCGATACCGACATCCGCCTGCTTCAGCGCGGGCGCATCGTTAACGCCATCGCCGGTCATCCCGACCACCTCTTTTTTGCTTTGCAGCGCCTGCACCAGACGGAATTTATCTTCCGGGCTGGTACGGGCAAAGATGTCGTACGCCTGCGCCGCCTCACTCAATTGCTGGTCATCCATCACTTCCAGCTCGCGTCCGGTGATGGCGGTGCTGGCGTTACCGATTCCCAGCATCTGCCCGATACTCATCGCAGTTTGCGGATGGTCGCCGGTGATCATTTTGACGCGAATGCCGGCTTGCAGGCAGTCGCCAATCGCGGTTATGGCTTCCGGTCGCGGTGGATCCATCATCCCGGCGATGCCGAGCAAAATCATGCCCTGATGCAAATCCTGATGCGTCAGCTCAGTTTGTCCTGGCGTGGCCGGTTTCCAGGCCGCAGCCACCATGCGTAATCCTTCGCGCGCATACTCCTCAATTTTGGCTTCCCACCACGGCAGATCGATCGGCTGCAATCCGGCTTCTGTTTGCTGCTGCTGACAATGTCTGAACAGTACGTCCGGCGCGCCGGTCAACAGCACGCAATCTTCATCGCCAATCAGATAGTGCGTCGACATGTATTTGTATTGCGAATCAAAGGGGATTTTATTGCGCAGTTCGGTGGTGACTGAAGGCAGATGTCCTTTGGCGGCTAGCACTTTAAGTGCGCCTTCCGTCGGGCCGCCGGTGATTTTCCACAGTCCGTTTTCGTCTTTAATCAGCTGGCTGTCGTTACACAGATCGATGGTGCGCAGATAGCGCTCGAGGATCGAGCCTTGCGCCACTTTCACCGGCACAGCGTCATCGGCTTTATGGATGGCGCCCACCGGTTCATAGCTCACGCCATCAACGCGGTAAATCTGATCGGCGGTGATAATCGCTTTCACCGTCATTTCATTCATGGTCAGCGTGCCGGTTTTATCTGAGCAGATCACCGTCATCGCGCCCAGCGTTTCCACGGTAGGCAGCTTGCGGATGATCGCCTGCTGCTTCGCCATGGTTTGCACGCCAAGCGACAGAATGATCGAGATAATCGCCGGTAATCCTTCGGGAACCGATGCCACCGCAAGGCTAATCAGAGACAGCATCAGCTCTGAAACCGGCATATCGCGGAACAGCAAACTAAAGACAAACAGCGCGGCCATCATCGCCAGGATGATCAGGAAAATGGCTTTACCGAGTTTATCCATCTGCACCAGCAGCGGCGTGCGGTGCTTTTCGATATCGGACATCATCTGGTTGATGTGCCCAAGTTCCGTGGCGCCACCGGTAGCGACCACCAGCCCTTTGCCGCCGCCCGAACTGACGGTGGTGCCGGAGAACAAGAGATTGGTACGATCGCCCAGCGGCAGCTCGCCGATGAGCGCGTCAGTGCCCTTCTCGACCACGGTGGATTCGCCCGTCAGAATCGCTTCTTCGACACGCAGGTTATGCGCCTCAATAACGCGCAGATCCGCCGGGATGCGGTCGCCGGCGCGGATCACCACCACATCACCTGGCACCAACGCGGTGGTGGGCAGCGTCTCGTGATTACCCGCACGGATCACCACCGTTTCGCTGGAGAGCATATTGCGGATACTTTGCAGGGATTTTTCCGCATTGCTCTCCTGAATGTGGCCAATCAGGGCATTCACCACCGCCACGCCGAGAATCACCAGCGTATCAACCCAGTGTCCCATGACGGCAGTCAGCAGCGCAGCGGCAAGCAAAACGTAGATCAGCACATCGTTGAAGTGAGCGAGAAAACGCAGCCAAACCGGCTTGCCGGGTTTCTGTGGCAGGGCATTTTCCCCGTACTGTGTTAGGCGCGCCGCCGCTTCAGCACTACTGATTCCCTCGGTGGAACTTTGCGTACTGGCCAGCGTTTCATCGACAGAAAGTTGATAATAGGTACTTTCCGGTTTAGCAGTATTCATCGCTTTCTCCTCAAATCCTGTTTCGGAAATCAAGGCGGTGATATCCCGTATTTAACAAGTCGCCATTGAACGAAAAGATCAGACCTGACTTATCCGGTGGAAGAAGTGGTCCGTTTCAGATTGAAAAATATGTCGTTAATGGCCGCTCAGCGGCAATGGAGCAGCCCTATTTTCTATACGAAATTGAAAGTTTTTTGTAAAATGAACGCTATAAACGTAGCACAGGGATATTCAACGCATTCATTTCTCAATAAAAGTCGCGAGGCGGAAACCATTTATCTCACCAGACTTATCCGATCGCGGATACTAATAAAAATATAGTGTGATAATTCATAAGGCTGGGTAATTTAAAGCCAATATTCAGGTTACTTTAATCTGATATTTTATATCGATATTGCGGATTAAATATCCATGAAAATCAGTTTTATTAGATTTAAATCTGGTTAATTTCATCAAAAATATTACAAGCTATCAGGCTTTACTTTTTTTGACATCTGCGTCTATGCTCATCGATAACAAAAACATCCTGTTAATACTTCTCACCTTTCAAGACGATGGCGCAGTTTTTCTGTGGTCATGGTTAATGGAGGCAACGATGTATGGTTATAGCCTGCTCCGTCTGAGTCTTTATGTTGTCATTGCGATCGTTACCTGCTCCGCCGTAGGACTATTCACCTACGCGGTTGTCTCTATGCTTGGTAATTAAATTATCCACTCACATTATTGCCAACAATGGATTCGTTGTTGCTGAGGATAAAACAGTGACTCGTTATATTACGCTGACTGCCATTGTTATATTTTTAACAACGGGTTGCGATCAAAAAACACAAGAAGTTACGCCACCGCCACGCATGGTGAAAGTCGTTGAAGTTGTGGCGTCCGGCGAATATCAACAACGTATCTTCCCGGCGCGCATTGAATCCGGCGACTCCACCGATTTGTCGTTCAAACGTGCAGGACAGATTGAATCGCTGGATATTCGCCAGGGCAACCGCATCGAGCAGGGCCAGCTCATCGCCAGGCTTACGGCGCGGGAAGCGCAGCAGCGCGTTAATGAGCGCCAGACCGCCGCCACCCTCGCCCAGCGGCAATTTGCCCGCTTCCAGACGCTCTCCGGCCGACAGGCGATTTCGCAGGCAGATATGGACGTGCAGCGCGCCAACCGCGATGCGGCCAATGCCGCGCTGCAAATTGCCCGTGAGGAGTTAAGCCAGATGACGCTAACCGCGCCGTTCAGCGGTGTGGCCGCCGTGGTTAACGTGCGCAATCATCAGGTGGTCGCCGCCGGACAAACCATCGCTACCTTGACCCGCAACGATCTGCTCGACGTGGTGTTCAGCGTGCCGGAAAACCTGTTTACCGCACTGGATATGCGCAACCTAACCTATCGCCCGGTGGTGCGCATCAACTCGCTGCCGGACCGCGAATTCCAGGCCGAGTACAAAGAGCACACCGGCAGCAGTAACAGCAACTCGCTGACGTGGCAGATCATTTTAACCATGCCGCGCCCGGCCGATTTCCCGGCGGTGGGCGGCGTCAGTGGCACGGTGACGATTAACCTCGCCAATCTGCCCGCCAACGTGAATCGCGAATCGTTAGTGGTGCCGGTGGAAGCGGTATTCAATCCCGATAACAGCCAGCGCAACGAGCCGCATGTTTGGGTGGTGCAAAGCAGCGGCGATCAGTTGACGTTAGAAGATCGCAAAGTCAGCGTGGGCGAAGTGACCGATCGTGGCGTGGTGATCACCGCCGGGCTGCATGCCGGTGAACGCGTGGTCGCTGCTGGCGTCAACGAGCTGCATGCTCAGCAACCGGTACGCATCTGGACGCGTGAGCGGGGGCTGTAATGGATATCTCCCGGCAGTTTATCGATAATCCGGTCCGCGTCTGGCTGGCGATTCTATTACTGAGCGTCGGCGGCATTTTTGCTCTGCTCAATATTGGCCGTCTCGAAGATCCGGCTTTTACCATTAAGACCGCTGTGGTTGTCACCCAATATCCCGGCGCGTCTGCGCAGCAGGTGGAAGAAGAAGTCACCTTGCCACTTGAAAATGCGCTGCAGCAGTTGCCCTATCTGGACAACGTCAGCTCCATCTCCTCTAACGGCCTGTCGCAGATTACCGTCAACATTGACTCGCGTTACCACTCCAACGAGTTGCCGCAAATCTGGGACGAACTGCGGCGCAGAGTCGGCGATGCAGCGCGTTTCTTTCCTCCTGGCGTGGCCGCGCCGTTCGTTAACGATGATTTTGGCGATGTGTTTGGTTTCTTCTTCGCTATTTCTGGCGACAACTTCAGCAACCCGGAGCTGGTGCAGTACGCGGAGCAGCTACGGCGTGAGCTGGTGCTGGTGCCGGGCGTTGGCAAGGTGGCGCTGGGCGGCGTGATCCCACAGCAAATTAATATCGATGTCTCCTTAACGATGATGGCCGCGCGCGGCATTACGCTGCCGCAGCTCGCCAGCGTGCTAAGTCGGCTCAACGTGGTCTCCAATGCGGGCGACATCAAAGCCGGTACGGAATCGATCCGTCTGCATCCAACCGGCGAGTTTCAGAACATCGAGGAGTTGGGCGACTTGCTGGTCAGCCCGCCGGGCGATCACGCCACCACCCGATTGCGCGATATCGCCTCGCTGTCGCGCGGGCTGAGTGAATCGCCCTCCAGCATTTACCACGCCAGCGGACGTCCGGCGGTCACCATGGGAATTTCGTTTGTTCCCGGCGTGAATGTCATTGATGTCGGGCGCGCGCTGGAGGCCAAACTGCAGCAGATGTCGGCAGAAAAACCGGCGGGCATTCAGATCAACGTGTTTTACGATCAGGCCGCCGAAGTGGCGCACTCGGTGAATGGCTTTATTACCAACTTCCTGATGGCGCTGGCGATTGTCGTCGGCGTGCTGCTGATCTTTATGGGGGTGCGCAGCGGCATTATCATCGCGTTGTCGCTGGCGCTCAATGTGCTGGGCACGCTGCTGATCATGTATCTGTGCGGCATTGAGTTGCAGCGCATTTCGCTGGGCGCGCTGATTATTGCGCTGAGCATGCTGGTGGATAATGCGATTGTGATTGTCGAAGGTGTGTTAATCGCGCGTCAGCAAAAATCGCCGCTGATGAACACCATCAACTTTGTGATTCGCCGCACCGCCTTCCCGCTGCTGGGCGCGACGATAATCGCCATTCTGGCGTTTGCGCCGATTGGTCTTTCGCAGGATTCCACCGGCGAGTACTGCAAATCGCTGTTTCAGGTATTGCTGATTTCCCTGCTGCTGAGCTGGTTCTCGGCGCTTACCATCACGCCGGTGCTGATCAAATGGTGGCTGTTTAAAACACAGGAACCTACTAAAGCTGCGGCTGAAGTTTCACCTTATGACGGCGGTTTTTATCGCTTTTATCAGCGCATGTTGCTGGTGTTGCTCAGGCAAAAAACCCTCACGCTTTCGCTGATGGCGGTGCTGCTGGCGCTGGCGATTTGGGGCTTTGGATCGGTACGACAAAACTTCTTCCCTTCAGCCAATACGCCGATCTTCTTTGTCGATCTCTGGCTGCCGTACGGCACCGATATCAACGCCACCGAGCAGATGGCCAGCGACGTTGAAAAATCGATTACCGGGCAGCAAGGCGTGGTGTCTACCGTCACCACCATCGGTCAGGGCAGCATGCGCTTTATCCTCACCTACAACGGGCAGCGCCAGTACAGCAACTATGCGCAGATCATGGTGCGCATGGACGATCAGCGTAACATCGCCGCGCTGTCACACCGTATCGATGCCTATATTGCTCGCCAGTATCCGCAGGTTAATGCCAGCACCAAACGCGTGATGTTTGGTCCTTCGGGCGGTAGCGCAATTGAGGTGCGTATCAAAGGCCCCGATCCCGACAGAATGCGCCTGATCGCCAGCCAGGTCGGCGACATCCTCACCGCCGATCCCGCCACCGACAGCGTGCGCAACGACTGGCAAAACCGCAGCAAAGTTATTCGCCCGCAGTTCAATCTGGCGCTGGGCCGCGAGCTGGGCGTCGATAAGCAGGAGGTGGATAACGCGCTGGAGATGAATTTCACCGGTAGCCGCGTTGGGCTGTATCGGGAAGGCGCTGACCTGCTGCCGGTTATCGTGCGGCCACCGGCCAGCGAGCGGCAGGACGCCAATCATCTCAATAACGTGCTGGTGTGGAGCCAGAGCCAGCAGCATTACATCCCGCTCAGCAACGTGGTGAGCGGTTTTACGCTGCAATGGGAAGATCCGCTGATTCTGCGCCGCGATCGCAGCCGCGTACTCATCGTGCAGGCCGACCCGAATCCGCTCAGCAACGATACGTCCGGCGATATTGTGGCGCGCGTGAAGCCGCTGATTGAGCAAATCTCGCTGCCGCACGGCTACAGCATTGAGTGGGGCGGCGATGCGGAGAGTTCCAGTGAAGCGCAGCAAGGCGTGTTTACCTCGCTGCCGCTGGGTTATCTGGTGATGTTTGTGATCACCGTGCTGATGTTTAGCTCGCTGAAAAACGCCGTCGTTATCTGGCTGACGGTGCCACTGGCGCTGATTGGCGTGACGCCGGGCTTTTTGATCACCGGGATTCCGTTTGGCTTTATGGCGTTAATCGGCCTGCTGAGTCTGAGCGGTATGTTGATTCGAAATGGCATCGTGCTGGTCGAAGAGATTGAACAGCAGAAACTAGTAAAGCCGCAGGCTGACGCGATCATCTACGCCGCCACCTCGCGTCTGCGCCCTATTCTGCTGACCGCCTTTACCACCGTGCTCGGGCTGGCGCCGCTATTGCGCGATGTGTTCTTCCAGAGCATGGCGGTGGTGATCATGTTTGGTTTGGGCTTTGCCACGGTGCTGACGCTGCTGGTGCTGCCGGTGATTTACGCCTGCTTCCATCGCCAAACGGTGGCTAGCGCATCATGAATGTGACCGGCCTAAACGTGATTAAAACGCTGGGATGTATGACGGCGGTGACATTTTTCACCGTGTACAACACCTGGGATCGCTACGATTACGATTATCACTGGATTCTGGCGTTTCTGACCTTTATCTCCACCATCGCGACGCCGCTGTTTTTTGTCGTCGCCGGGATTATGGATGCCCGTTCCGAGCAGGATGTTAACTGGCAGATAGGCAAGATTCGCAATCTGGTGATCGTATTTCTGTTCTGGATGACGGTCTATTACCTGTGGGAACCCTATCAGCGCGGCTACCTGATCCAGCCGTGGTTCATCTTCTCATTCATTATCATCTACAGTTTTCACCCGCTGATGATCTGGCTTAGCCAGCATCGACGCGCGTTCGTTGCGCTGGTGTTTGCGTTGCTGGCGTTCTCATATGGCTACGATTTGCTGGCGGTGCTGCATCCGGACGACCCGCTGTTCCGGCTTGAACCGCAGTATCGGCTCTGGACCTGGCTGCTGTTTTACTTAACCGGCCAGCTGCTGTGCGATCCGCTGATTAATGACTGGATGGAGCGCAAAAAAGTGGCGCGCGGCGCGGTAATCGCCCTGCCCTTTATCTACCTGTTTACCTGGTTTTATGAGCAGCACTTTTTCTTTGCGCTATTCAAAGCCGATCGCAACGCCTTTATTCTCACTGGCTCGCAGATCTATCTGCTGGTGGTGGTGCTGGTGATCGCCGTCAGTCAGGTGCGCTTTCGCCGCAATGTGGCGGTTAAAGAGACCATTCTGGCGACCATCAGCAAAACCATGACCGGCGTCTATATTCTTCACTACTCGGTTTTCCATCTGCTCACCGCGCTGATTCCCATCACCTCGCTGGCGACTAAGCTGACGCTGATTGCCGTGACCTTTGCCGCTTCGGTGTTGCTCTCCAGAGTGATCCTCGCCAGCGGCTGGCTGAAAAAAGTCATAACGCTTTGATGCAGGCCGGCAGATTGCTCTGACTGCTGCAGTCAATGCGCCCCTTGATTTGCAACATCATGTAATCGAAAAACGGATTGGAAGTGTTGCGCATCAGCGTATCCAGCCCAACGATCAGGCTGGCGGTTTCACCGCGCAGCGAGATGGTGCCAAAGCTAATGCCATAACGATTCTTTTCGGTTGGCTCGCGGCCATACAGCGAGTCGCTGAGTGGGAACGGCACGGCAATGTGCGATAACGAATAGGTATCCTGCGGCCACGCTTCATGCATCGAACGCACGATTTCTTTCGTTTGATCCGCCGCTGTAATGCGCGCCACGGTTTGATAGGTGGTCGGTGACGCGTTGGTGATGACCGTTGAGGCATAGCGGCGCGGCGCAGGCGGCAACAAATTATTGACCGCTGAGTAGAGCGCGGGCCTGAACAGCGCGCGCAAGTTCGCCGCCTGGTTGACGTCGAACATCACCAGTTCACTGCCGTTATCCGGCAGATAGCGATAGAACGCATTGACCACCGCGCGGGTGCTGACGGTGGAATCCAGCACTGACTGGAAGGTCAGCACCGGCGGAAACGCCGGCATGCTGCCGCCGCGAATCACATGCAGCAGCTGATCCTGCATCGCCTGCGTCAGCAACCACGATTGCCGCGCCGCGCGCACCGGGAACGAGTTGTACTTGAAGGGATTGTATTCCGGAATGATGCTCAGCCACGCCGCTTTGGCGAAGCCGGGAATGATAGCGGGCCAGCCGGCTAAGCCGGCAAATCGCGCATAGGCGGTGACGCCAATCATCGGCGACAGCAATACCAGCTGTTGCGGCTTGCGCAGCGCGTTATTTTGCAACGTATCGAGGCTGTATTTCACCGCCAGCGCGCCGCCGTTCGAGTATCCAACCAGATGCAAAGGTACGTTGCTACCCGCCAGGCGTGTCGCTTCGCGCACCGCTAAGCGGGTAGCCGCCATCCACATTTGCCAGTCAACTTTGGTGAGCGAACCGGGCGCCGTGCCGTGTCCCGGCAGCCGCGGCACTACCGCCACAAAACCCTTCTGCTGATACGCCTGCGCCAGATAGCGCATGCTGTACGGCGAATCGGTTAATCCATGCAGCAGCACCACCGCACCTTTCGCTTTTCCTTCCGGCTCGAGGATATAAGAGCGATTCCAGTCGGTGTCGAATCGCGCCGGATAAACCGGGCTTTGCGCGTTAAAGCGGTTGAGCGCCGTTTTCTCATCGTCACTGAGCTGGTCGGTCACGTTGAGCTTCATGTCGTGGAAAATCGCTGCTTCACGCGTCAGATAATCCGCGAAGCTGGCGCGATCAATCTCATCCACCGACATCTCATCCGCCGACCACGTATGCCAGCGATGCAGCGGCGGTCCCTGTTCGGATTGATAACCACGGATCACCAGGAACATCACCAGCAAAACCAGCAAGCCCAACGCAATGCGCTTGAGCACTTTGCTGAGGCGATCTTTATGCAACGCGTTGACGGAATCAGAAGGCATAGCGTACCCAGGCGAACAGCACGTTACCGTTATTATAAGTGCCGGGAATATAGGTGAACTGCACGTTGAGGCGTTTATAACCAGCGGAGAACAGCGGCAGCACGATGGGCAGCGGCACGTAATTGGCGAAGTCATCGCGCGCGGTGATACCGGCGGTTAGCCCAAGTCCGAGACGAAAATCGCGCGATTGATCCAGATACCAGCCTTTCTCCCAGCCATAACCAATGATCGGCTGCCATTCGTTATGGGAATCTTTAAACGCCATCGCGTAGAGCGCGCTCCAGTTACCGTCTTCATTGATGCGCGAGACGCCCAACCCGCCGCCCCACGGCGTTTCATTGTAGTTATCGGTTTTATCTTTATCGTAAGCAAAACGGGCATGCCAGCTGATGAAAGGCAGATAGAGATCGTAATACTGCGGTTCCTGCCAGGTTTGTGAAACGTCCTGCTTGAGCCATTCCCAGCCATCGCTGATCGTGTTGGCCGCCGAGGCGGGACAGACAAACAGGGCCAGAGTAAGCAACCAGGCCGCCTGAAGAGTACGCATCATGTATGCCTCTGAAATTCACCGCCGCGAAAAGGAGTGGAAAAGCTGATGTGCTCACAAAGCAAATCAAGCCACTTAATCGGTAAGATTATAGTTGCTTGTTATTGCTATAAGTAGCATCACCACGCAGATAACAAACCACCAGGTGATAATCGGCGCGGCAAAGCGCAGCCAAAGATGAAGCGTAACCGGCCGTTCAGCCGTCCAGGTCTTTAAATGGTTAAAATAAATAAACATATTCGTTGCTAAATTATTATCGCTATGTCTTAATGCGTCATCGGTTTGGAACACAGACCTTATGAAAGCAGTTTTAGTAAAGCAGTCCTCAGTTCAAGTGTTATCCCTAGATATCCTTCTTCGAGAGCCTCCTCCTAAGTGCCCAATAAGTAAATCTTTCACTTCAGGCCAATTTTCGCCGCTACGAGTGGCTCATCAATTAAGGAATTATCTATGTCTAACAAAATGACTGGTTTAGTAAAATGGTTTAACTCTGATAAAGGTTTTGGCTTTATCACTCCTAACGACGGCAGCAAGGATGTTTTCGTCCATTTCTCTGCCATCCAGAGCGACAACTACAAAACTCTTGATGAAGGTCAGCAAGTTTCCTTCACCATTGAAAATGGCGCCAAAGGCCCAGCAGCGGGCAACGTTACTCCGCTGTAAGCCGCGCTCATTATCAGCAGCGCTTACAATAGCGATGAAGACAATAGTCTGAGCAGATAAGCACCGCTGATAAGAAAAAAACCCGCCTCGTGCGGGTTTTTTGTTGCCTGAAATTTGGTGTGACTAAGGTTTGCGTAGTGAATAAAATGCTCGCCAGCGGAGTCGGTAGCTTCAACGGACGTAGAAAGTGGATACCGGTTAATAAGAAGGAAATAGGATGCTTTTGCCCGATTTGAATTTCACACAAACGCTACATCACCCGTCATTTCGACTATGAGCCGTCCGCTGTTTGTTTCTCTGGATGGACCCAAAGGCGTCGGTAAAACCACGCTACTGGAAGCCATTACGAAAGTACTCAGGTCAGATAACATTAAGGTAATCCGGCTTTGCGAGAAAAAAAGCGATCCCTTCAGGAGAGAAACCATGGCTCTGGTGAACAGGCTGGCCAGAAATCCCTCCATGGTTTTAGAGCGGGAAGTTTGTGCGCGCTTTGCTGATAGCCGTGCATGGATTTCCCAACATGTGCTGACTAAACAGCCACCGAACAGCATCATTTTGATGGATCGCTGGTACCCGTCGGATGCCGCGTTTCGCCGGATGGTTCCATTTGCTGAGATTTTACAGTTAAACATTGATCGAAACGTGCAACAGCCGGACCTGCATGTCGGGGTTGTTACTGCGCCTGAAATTTCATGGGCAAGGGCTGCGGCCAGAACGCGCGGGTTAAGTAGTACGGTGATGCATAAGCTGGAAGATCATGTCGCTTGTACTCAGTCGTTCGAGCGAGCCGTTGCTAAACACGGCTGGGTTTTATGCCGTAATGAAGGGATGATCGAACACGCAACCCTGCAGGTTGTCAATGAGATCTACAAACTGCTGAATGCCCTTTAGGCAACAGTTCTGCGGACACTTTTCTGCCGCATTCCGTTAGACCTAATAGTGGAAACTCATCACTCTGACTGAGCACTGAACACATCCGTCTATTGTTATCAGTTGCTACTCGGGCAACCTATACATCGGGGCAGTCCCTGAAAGTTCTACAGACGCACGTCTTGTGGATACGCTATGGCTGGGTGTGCTCCAGATATAACAGCGCGGTGCATAATATGCAGCTGGTGTCCGCCAACTTCCGCGTAATAAGCTGGCTATCCGTAAATGTAACGAAACCAATATCGTTACCTGCAAAGGGTTTTATTGCATCCTTACGCTTTCATATTTATACAGCTGTTCACGGATTACTTTAGAATTAAATATATCACCCCTTTTTGTAGTGCCTTCCCATTATTTCACCGAGTTAATATCCATCATTGAGAAGCGCTTAACGCCTTTAACATTAAACCTCTTTCATGCAAAATTGCACATAATATCACCCTGCATTAGCACCTAATAACGGCAGTGAATAGTCACTTAGAAAATATATAAATCTTAGATTTCATGACTTTTAGGAATTAACCTTTAGCTAAATCCGTCATAGCGCCTACAGTTTAAGTCGAGGTTGTCATAAACGTGAAAATGGAGGATGGTTAATGTCTTTTCAACACGACGGGAAAGGCTACGTCATTATTGGCGAAGCGGCACTGAGTATTGCCTTGGGACAGAGAGTTGTCAGCGTACAATCACTGATTGACGAACTGGAACATATGGCAAATGCAGGCGGCAGCAAGGCAAGGTTGTCTGATATTTCTGAAGCCACAAAATGGCTGAAGAGTTTCGAAGAGCCCGATCGCGCTGTCCATAACGTGCCATACCTGCAAACGCTTGCAGGCTTGAACGACGAAACGAACTGACGCCTAAGGACGTAGTCCGGCTCTGGCCGGAAGACGACGACGAAGATGACCTCAACGGTCGCGTTTAACGTGTACCGGCTGGAGAAAATGTCAGGGACGACACTCTCCCCTTCCTTAATTAATCCCCACCTGTCATTTGGCAATATTCATTTCCCATTCCCAAATTACGTATCAAAATCTTCATTAATTGAGGCAAGTTTTGTCTTGAAAACGATTTCATTATTTTCCCTCGAAATTTGAGACTTTTCTTTATCATCAAGCAATGCGTTTACATCTGGCATAATTTAAGATAATTATCAGCAAGTTGAGCAGCAACGTTAACATGCAAAATTTGATAAACCGTAATCTCTAAACAATCTTAAAGACCTTAAGGAAGTTTGTTACTACACTATTCCTACGGTAATCGAAAATATTGGAGGAAACGCAGTGTTATTTCATGACGAAGAACAAGGCCATATCATTATTGGCGAGGCAGTGATTAATCTTGCTGTGAGTCAGAAGGAAATCAACATTCACTCCCTCATCATTGAGTTGGGCACCATGGCCGAAGGCGATGCCAGCGACAATAGACTTGCTCAGATAGCCGACGCCAGACGCTGGCTAAAAGCCTTTGTCGAAACCTCCCCACGAAACCGCGAAGAGCTACGTTGGCTTTCAGCATCCAGACATTTACGCGCTATCAACAATGATCGTTAATGGGTGACTAACGTTGATTCAGGTTAAGGATGCGCCTCAGGGCGCTCCGCATTATGTCGATAAGTAAGTGAGTTAAACAGACTTCATTCCCTGAACCTTTCAATACCCCCTCCTCCAGTTAATCGCCTCCTCTCTCTTTGTACAAATTTACCCTTATCTTCAACAACCAGAACCCGACAGCCGATCTCACAACCAAACATAACTACCTGAATAAAAAGGATAAGCATCTTTTGCTTGAAAAGAAAATCTGTACAGATAAATTAATCCTGTACAAGTTTTAAAAGATTGTCTAACTTTATGTTCAGACAGAATCGACTATCCCAACTTTTACGAGGTTCGCATGCGTCAGAGTGTTTCTAAATTTCCCGATACAGCCAGCGATATTGCACATTATTTTAGCAAAGCAAGCGCGCCAACTCAGCAAGAAACGCTAGGTCAAATTGTTGTCGAAATCCTGCGGGCAGGCAAGAACCTTAATCGTAAGGCTATCTGCACTAAACTGTTAAGACGTCTCGAAGTCGCAGCCACTCAAGAAGAAGAACGCCATTATCAGACATTAATCGGCATGCTGTTTGATCGCTAAGTTTTATCTGTTGGCGAGATAAGCCAGTCACGATCCCGTCGAAGGGATTCAGACTTTAAACCGCTCATTAATGGATTTTTATCCATGAAAGGCGTGCCATAACAGAAATATGCGCTAAATTTAGTTTTGAATGACTTTTAACTGGGTAAATAGCCCAGAAAGCATGGGTTTGTTTAGCCAACACCCAACGCAATAGCGTAAACATCTTTCAAACGTTGCCGCAGAAATATCTGATCACAAGGAGAGAAAATGCAACAAAGTGCACAGCAAACGTCCCGCGAAATAGACATTACTGACTATCTCCAAAACGCAGGTGACAACCTTTCTGCGGAGAAGACACTGATTGACTCCGCCATCCAGACGCTTGAGAGTCAGGGTAAGAGTGTCTCCAATAGCGCCATTATTTTGTACTTCATCTCGGAAATTGAAAATACCACGGACCCGTTGCAACTTGACGCGTTACTCAACGCGTTGAAGATGGTGGTGGGCTTTACTCCGGGTGAAGAAGAACGTTGGGCATTTTTTTACTGGTGAGTAAAGTCTCAGGGACATGAGGATCAGTATTTTTAATATGGATGTAGCGGTCAGAAAAGCGGGGAATTGACACAACTCTCCCCGCTGATAGGCAAATAGAATAGATTGGTTTTATTAATCATCATCATTAGGCGTACGGCCTACAACGATTTCAAGGCAGTTGCGCAGCACATCGAGTTGCTCAATATCTGTCGCACTCTCCAGCTCCGCTATCAGACTCATAATGATGGCCTTGTTCGTCACTCTTCCTCTCTCTGCGATCAATGACTTTACGATGATACCAATGACTTCTTTTTCCTCTGCATACTGGTCACCGGTGCTGTGTAAATAACTCTGCAGGTCTGACTCGATAGTATTCTGCTGCATAAAATATCCTTACTGAGTTGCGCATTTTTGTCTCTCTTCCACGCACTTAAGCCCTTAGCCGGCGTTAATGTCGGGTTGAGTCGTCATTACCGAATTTGTCTATATCAAAATTTGCCATGTGCTCCCGGTCTCCAACTTTAGGGGATTCACTCTCGGCAATTTCTTTCTTAACATCCTGCGTAGCGAGAAGTATTACGCGCGCACGTTCTTCATCCTTTTCAGCCTTCAGCATGCATTCAAGCTTCGAGAGGAGCGCACGTCGCGAGATGCCGGCTTTTACGCGCAGCAATGCTATTACCGCCTCGCCGATGAGAAGGTCACTCAACTTTTGTTCATGGTGATTTTTCATATCACTGTCTGTTCAACATTTAGTGTTGAGAAGAGAGAGAGATGCGGCTGAAAAACGCTGCAATATCATTTACTGAATGGCATTTTCCCAGGTTCTGTTGCAAGGAAACCTCACGTGTTCATAATTTAATCAGATCGTCATGCAGTAAACTTATACAATGATCGCAATGTTGTACAGCTTTATTGGCGTGAATTGATGAATATTTAATATGAGATAGGGCAAGTAAAAAGGATTGGACTTTTATGGCAGGAAAAAATGACCTCTGAAAGTGGAAATCTCTAACGCTTTCAGAGGCGATGCAAAGCATCATTCGTTACGTGCGGAGAGTACCGCTGGGTCAATTTATAGGAGATTAAAAAAAATGCACGGGTTATATTTTTTTATTTTAGCTCCTATTACAGTCATTTAAATTGCATCTTTATCAAAATGAAACCGCTTCGGTTATTTATGAACTCAATCATCAAGAATATTGATAATTTTTATTTGGCCATTCCAAATAAATGACATTTATTAATCGATTTCTCTTTTTAAAAGACCATGTTGATAAGTAACGCTCGGGTTTTACTGACGAGGATAAACGATGCCAGGCAGGGTTTTCAGGGCTGTTCATCAAACCATTGCGGTGATGATTGAAGTGATAAAGGCCTCGTCCCCAAGCCTTTTCATTTTTATTTGTGGACCTGAGTTGCAGGCGTTAAATACTACTACTACTCTTTTATCGCTTCATACTTGGTACGAAGGTTACACACAGCACGCACAGCGTGCGAGAGTCTTTGCATATTGTTCATACTTCCTTCCCCGCTTCAGGCGGGGATTTTTTTTCAGCATTAGCCTACCTGACACGGAACCAGATGGCATACATCGCCGGTAAAAACACCAGCGTCATAATGGTGCCGCCCAGCGTCCCGCCAATCAGCGTGTAAGCCAGCGTGCCCCAGAACACGGAGTGCGTCAGTGGAATAAATGCCAGAATCGCCGCTAACGCTGTCAGCAGAACCGGCCGGGCGCGCTGCACCGTTGCCTCAACGATAGCCTTGAAAGGATCGTGGCCTTCTCGCTCATTCTGATGGATTTGTCCGATCAGGATCAGCGTATTACGCATCAGAATCCCTGACAGCGCGATCAGCCCAACCAGTGCATTGATGCCAAAGGGCTGCTGGAATAGCAGCAGCATGGGCACAACGCCAACCAGCCCGAGCGGCGCGGTCAGAAAAACCATCACCATCGCTGCCATGGAACGCACCTGCAGGATGATGATTAGCAGCGTCAGGGCAATCATAATTGGGAACAGCGGCAGCATCGCTTTGGTCGCTTTACCCGACTCCTCAATCGAGCCCGCCTGTTCAATACGGTACCCCGGCGGCAGTGACGCGATTAATGGCTGAAGTTCCCGGCTCAACGCACTTGAGACATCCGGTGGCTGCAATCCGTCAGCAATATCGCCGCGCACCGTTATGGTTGGCGTTCTGTCGCGGCGGCGCAGCAGCGGATCTTCCATGCGGATGTCGATTTCACCGAGTTGCGAGAGTGGAATGCGCTGCCCATCGGCTCCGGCTAGCGTCAGACGTCAAGGCGCGCGGGATCGAGGCGCACCTCTCCGGCTGCACGACCAACCACTTCCACAGATCGGATATCTTCACGAATCGCCGTGATCGATGCCCCGCTTAGCAGGAACTGCAGTTGACGAGCCGCTCCGGCAGCCGTTAGCCCCATCGCCTGCAGCCGATCCTGATCCAGCCTGAAATGCATTACTGGCACACGTGAACCCCAGTCGGTGTTGACGGTGCGCATCATCGGGCTGGCCTGCATCAGTACTTTCACTTTCGCGGCCAGCTGGCGCAGTACGTCTGGATCGGGACCCATCACCCGGTAAGCGACCGGATAAGGCGAATAGGGACCGAAAACCAGCTGTGTTACGCGCACCTGCGCTTCAGGCGCGAGCCCATCTGCTGCCGCTTCTCGCAGACGCTGCTTCAGCGCATCGCGATCGTGCTCGCCGTTGGTCAGCACCACGATTTTGGCAAAAGAGGGATCCGGCAATTCCGGGGCCATCGCCAGATAAAAACGCGGCGCGCCCTGCCCGATATACGCGGTTACCGTGCGGGTTTCTTTTTGCTTTTTCAGCCAGTGCTCAATTCGCGCCGTGGTCTGGCTGGTCTGCTCTATTGAGGTGCCGTAAGGCATTTGCACTTCAACCAGCACCTCAGGACGATCGGAGGTTGGGAAGAACTGTTTTTTCACCAGCCCCATGCCAATGATCGCCAGCACAAAGCAGCCAATCACCGCGCCTGCCACCCACCACTTATGCGCGATGACTTTGGTTAGCAGCCGTCTAAAGCGATTGTAGTGGCGGGTGTTATAGATTGCCGCGTGGCCACCGACTACCGGCTTGATGTCGGGCAGCATCTTCACGCCCAGATAAGGGGTAAACAATACTGCCACCACCCACGAGGCAATCAGGGCAATCCCCACTATCCAGAACATATTGCTGGTGTATTCACCGGCGGTGGACTGCGCAAAGCCGTTGGGCATGAAGCCGATCGCGGTTACCAGCGTGCCGGCCAGCATCGGCGCGGCTGTATGGCTCCAGGCGTAGGCCGATGCTTTGATGCGGTCATAGCCCTCTTCCATTTTCACCACCATCATCTCTATCGCAATGATGGCGTCATCAACCAGTAAACCCAGTGCGAGGATAAGTGAACCCAGCGTGATGCGGTCAAAGTTTTTTCCCGTGGCGGCCATCACCACAAATACCACGGCAAGCGTCAGCGGAACCGCGGCAGCAACCACGATGCCAACGCGCCAGCCCATGCTGACAAAGCACACCACCATCACCACCAGCAGAGCCACGAAGAACTTCACCATGAACTCATCGACAGCCGAACTGATGTTAACCGCCTGGTCGGAAACGTTGGTGAGCGTCATGCCCAGCGGCATGTCACTATTTATATTTCGGACCTCTTGTTCCAGCGCTTTACCCAGCTCAAGACCGTTCCAGCCTTCCCTCATTACCACGCTCAACATCAGTGCAGGTTCACCCTCATTACGGATGAGAAAATCGGGCGGATCGACATAGCCACGTTCGACCTTGGCCACGTCGACAAGCCGTAGCGTGTGATTACCGGAGACGACCGGCGTGTTGCGGATTTTTTCGAGCGTATCCAGCGCACCGTCAAGGCGGATAAACACCTCGGGCCCGCGCGTTTGTATCGAACCGGCGGGTGACAGGGCATTTTGCCCGTTCAGGGCGTTAAATATCTGTTCCGGTGTAATGCCCAGCGTAGCGAGGCGATCGCTGGAAAAGGAGACATAAATACGTTCTGCCTGCTCGCCGGTAATGGTGACTTTTTTTACGCCCGCAACGTGTAGCAGCTGCTGGCGGAGTTTTTCGGCATCACGAGACAGAAATCGCTGCGGTTCACCCTTTGCTTTCAGTGCATAGAGGGCAAAAACCACATCCGAGAATTCATCGTTAACCATCGGCCCGATCACACCCGCCGGCAGGTTGCGCGCCTCATCGCTGAGCTTTTTGCGTGCCTGGTAAAACTGCTCCTGCACTTCAGATGGCGGCGTGCTGTCCTGCAGGGAAAGCATGGTGTATGCCATTCCGGGACGAGTATAGGTCTCGGTGCGGTCATACCACTTCAGCTCCTGCAGCCGCTTCTCCAGCGGCTCAGCCACCTGATCCTGCATCTCCTGCGCGGTGGCGCCAGGCCAGGCGGTGATCACCGTCAGCTGCTTGACGGTAAACGGGGGATCTTCCGCTCTTCCCAGACCCAGAAAAGCCACTACGCCAGCGACCGTAACGAGAATGATCAGGAACAGCGTGACCGATCGTTCACGCACCGCCAGCGCCGAGAGGTTAAAGCGATTGTGGCTCATGGCGTGGCTCCTTGCGACCCAGGCGTTCCGATGCGGACGGCTTCACCTTCATGCAGCAGGTGTGCGCCCAGCGCGGCCACCTGTTCCCCGCTCTGAAGCGGACCCGACACGCGCGCACTGTCGTCGCTGATGCCGAGCAGCGTCACGGCCCGCCAGGTGACTTTGGCGGGTTTGCCTTCCACCAGCCAGACGCCAGCACCGCGTCCCGCATCCCACACTGCACTGAGCGGTACTGACCAGGATTCTTGCGTCGCCGCAGATTCCGGGATACGCAGGGTTACGGTTGAACCCAGTGGAGCACTGGCTGCGGCACCGCTCAGCACATAGCGTGCTTCGTAGGTGCGGGTTGCTGCATCCGCCGAGTCTGACAACTCGCGCAGTCTGGCATCATTCTCGATCCCACTGCCATACAGGATGGCTGTGGCCGGCGATCCCACCTGCGGGCGCAATGTCTCCGGCAGACTGACCATCGCCTCACGCTGACCAGCGCGGGCGAGGCGCACAACCGTTTGACCGGCGCTAACCACCTGGCCTGGGTCGGCCAACGTATCCACCACCACGCCATCGGCATCAGCACTCAGTACGGCATATTGCGAGGCGTTGAGCGCCACGCGTGCCTGCGCCTGCGCGGCGCTCAGATCGGCACGCGCGGCATCTGCCGCTGCACGAATTTGACTGTAAGAGGATGCAGAGACCGCGCCAGAACCCACCAATCCACGATAGCGTTTCTCATCATCGCCGGTCTGGCGCGCGCGTGCCTGGGCGGCGTTTACCGCACCCTCCGCAGCGCGGACCTGCAGCGCGAGATCAGCGGGATCGAGCCTCATCAGCAGCTGGCCGCGTTTGACGCTTTGCCCCTTATCAACCAGACGCTCAAGCACCTTGCCCGACACGCGAAAACCCAGGTCGCTCTGAAAACGTGCGGCCACAATGCCGGTAAAAACGCGAGATTGACCCGCCGCAGGCTCGACGGTCGCCGTCCTGATGAGTGGCGGCCGGGAGCGCGGATCGTCAGCGGCTGATAGAGGTTCGCCGCAACCAGTCAGAATGACCGGCAGCAGGCAGATGACGGACAACAAAGGGAGATGCCGGAGCATGGGTTACCTTACTCAAGGGAAGTATGAGGACGCCATTCTCTGACTAGTGACCAATTATGTCAATGGTCACAAACTACGGAGCGAGACTTCTAAGTACTAATGCAGCCAATTGGTTTGCATCTTCTCCGGCCGTATCAAGTGAGGATTGCAATTGAAGTGGATCGGCAAGAGGTCTGAGTACCAGATAGACGGCGGCGGCCGTTTCATCCAGCGGCGTTTTACGCTCAAATTCCCCGGCAGTGCGTCCTGCGCGCAGGATGGCGAGCACGATTTCACGCAGGGAATCCTCATATTGCACAGCAGCAGGCCAGTGCTCACGCGAGGAAGCGGCGGCGATGTCATACAGCCGACGTTCGCGGAAGAACAGCTCGCAGCCTGCCACAGCAAGCGTCTGAAACAGCTGCTTTATTTTTTCCGTGGCGGAAGGTGACTTCTCCAGCGCAGCGTTCAGCCTTTCCGTGATATCCGTAAGGCAATTGGCGCAGATGACTTCACCGATTTCCTGCTTAGAACCGAAAAACTTGTAAATGTAGGCTTTTGAGAAGCCGATTGATCGCGCGAGATCGGATACGGTGGTTTTCTCAAAGCCGTAGTGGCTAAAGTATTCCATGGCGGCAGCCACAATCTGATCGCGGATGGTGTGGTCGGAAGGCCCACGCGTGGCGGCGGTAGTTTTTTTCTCTGTCATATTTCAACTTTGCTCGGTGAGCTGATGTAAACGATGAGTGACCAGTGGATATTTTGGTCACAATTTCTCATCGCTTCAAGGCCTGATTGCTATCATCACAATCTCAGCGGAATCTCTGAAAAACCGCTTTCGGTAATGTCGTGCGCCCTGCCCGACATAACGCTGGCGTAAATTGGCCGGGCTGCGGGAATTATCATCTACGCTTCTTAAGTGAAATTTAACTTTTACCCGGAGAACGTAGTGCCAACTTTGAATTCCAGTCCTCAATCCGATCTGAAACGTTCATTCATAGCCACTTTTCCACTGGGAATCGGTATGATGGCGGCAATTGATGAAGTGGTATTTCATCAGATTCTGGCCTGGCATCACTTCTTTGACTGGGGCACACCCGCGTTTAGCCTGCTTTCAGATGGATTATTGCACGCAGGCGAGCTGATTCTTTTCGTGCTTGGTTTTTTCATTTTTGCGGACCTGCGAAGCCGTGGAAAACTCAACCGCACGGCAGCATGGGCAGGATTCATTGTGGGGTTGGGTGCGTTTCAACTGTTTGATGGAATTGTTGATCACAAGCTGCTCAGGCTGCATCAGATCCGCTATGTTGATAACGTGCTGCTTTATGACCTCATCTGGAATCTGTCTGCTGTGCTGTTATTGGTGGCAGGCTTGCTGATTTATCGTCACGCGCGGTCTGCTCTATCCGCTAAAACGGAAGTTTGATCCGTGGATCCCATGATGCATCCTGCGGCGATGCCCCATTCAGTCGCGCTATTTATTCTTTTGGTCATAGCTCCTGCTGTCATCCTCTTTTTTTATTTGATCGCCGCTGTCCGTTTATGCCGGGTTGCCCACTGGAGCGCCTGGCGCATGGCCAGCTTCACCGCCGGCATCGTCATGATCGTGGCATCCATGCTGCCGCCTTTGGCTAACTGGGCGCATCATGACTTACGCGGTCATATGTTGCAGCATCTGTTACTTGGTATGTTTGGACCTCTCGGATTGGTATTTGGGGCGCCCGGCTCACTGATATTACGCACTCTATCCGCACGGTGGGCGCGCGCTATGATGACTATTCTCCGCACCCGCCCGATACGCTTTTTAATCCATCCATTTACCGCTGCTTCGCTGGATATTGGCGGGATGTATCTTCTTTATCTCACTCCGTTATATGCGTTTAGCATGGCCATTCCTGCCCTGTTTATTTTCCTGCATCTGCATTTTGTCCTCTCCGGCTACCTGTTTACCTGGTCTGTTGCCGGGCCCGATCCCGCGCCTCACCGTCCATCAAGAACTGTGCGTCTGGCGGCAATTTTTTTTGCTACGGCCGCTCACGCTATTCTTGCGAAGTTGATGTACGGCTTCGGATACCCACGTGGAACCTTAGCCAGCTCTGAAGAAATTCAGCAGGCTGCGCAGTGGATGTATTACGGCGGAGATATTGCCGAGTTTTGCATTATCTTCGGCTTTTTTGCCGCGTGGTTCCGGCAACGCAGCACGCTGCCAGAAATGCTGGTGGGGAAATAATGACCATTCCATGACAAAATTATTTGCCAATATGAAAAGTAATAACATTTGTAGGTAAGACGTGGTTACCGTAATCAATAATGTGGCTATCATTGCCCCTTTGAACACCCGCTGGCTCCAAAGGACTGTCTGCTGCTATGCCTGTAAACTTTGACCTTAACGATCTTTATGCCTTCCGTGCGCTGGTTGAATACAGTAATTTTCGGCTTGCCGCTGAGTCCATCTGCCTTTCTCAGTCAGCGTTGAGTCGTAGGATTGAAAAGCTGGAATCCGCGTTAGGGATCAAGTTGTTCGACAGAACGACCCGGCGTGTCACGTTGACACTATATGGACGGACCTTTGCTGAACGCTCAGATCAGCTGCTGGCGAATGTTGAACTGGTATTAGCGGATATTAATAAGGTGAGTCAGGATCGTGTAGGGCTGGTCACCGTTGCCACTGTGCCCTCGGCAGCCTACTATTTTATGCCCGATGTTATCCGCCGTTTCCAGACACGCTATCCACGGGTGCGTGTGAAAATCATTGATAGTAGCGCTGGAAACGTCATTGAAGCAGTGGCCTGTGGTCAGGCAGACTTCGGCATCTGTTTCGCCAGAGATTTGCAAACCACTATCGAATTTATACCCTTGACGAGCGATGTCTACGTGGCGGCCTGCAGGCGGGATCATCCATTAGCCAATAAAAAAAATCTGACCTGGCGAGAGTTTTATCAGCAGGATTACATTGAGCTGGATAAGACCTCCGGTAACCGCCATCTACTTGATAAGATGCTGGATCACATCGTTCCTGAGCGCCCCAGTATCTGCGAAACCCGTCATGTGACCACCATGCTAGGTATGGTTGAAGCGGGTATCGGCATGGCTGCCGTACCCGCTATGTCGATGCCGATGTCAGAGCATTCAGTACTCACACACCTTTCACTCACTGAGCCGGTGGTAAAGCGTACGGTTGGCCTGATCAGGCGCAGTGGCCGTATGCAATCCTACATTGCAGCTGAGTTAGAGAAGTTGATCACTGAACAGTATCGTGTTGTTTAACCGGCCGTTCAGCCGTCACCGATCGCAATCCGGTAGCGCGCACAGTATCTTGCGCCTCAGCCGAAGAGAGGAAGTTGAGTAACGCTTTGCCCTCCTGCCCGTTTGTTGCTTTGGCGGTCACCGCACCGGCAAAACGGGTAACGTATTGCACATCTTCAGGCAGTTCACCCACAAAGGTGACGCCCGGCACAGGTAGCAATTCACTCACTTGCTGGAAACCGACGGCATAATTGCCTTTAGCCACTTCGGATGCCACCGGAATGCGCTCTACCCTATGCGCTTTTGTTTTTACCTGGTCTTCTATACCCAGTTTTTTAAACAGTTGGCTGCTGACGTAGCGGCCGCTGGCACTGTCAGAATAAGCAATAGATTTGGCCTGCAAAAGGACATTACGCAGATCTGCATCCGTTTTAATATTTAGTTTAGGCTCACCTTCTTTAACGACCATACCAATTGAAGAGTCGGCTAGCTCAACGCGCGAACCAGGCTGAAGCCAGTTATCCTTCTCCAGGTTTTTCAGCGCATCACCGACCATAATCACCACATCCGCCTTCTCCCCGCGCGCCAGACGCGCAGGAATCGCCTGAGGCGTTCTCCCCATCGAGGGACCAGAGATCAAAATGATCTTGTCGCCGCTTTTTGCTTCAAATTGTGGGGCCAGTTTTTCCAGCGCCGCTTTAAATCCGCCCGAAATCATAACGGTGACATCTTTGGCCGCCGCTGAAAAACTAACGAAACTCACTAACAGCGTAATGAGAAGTGAACGAAGTATTTTTTGCATGATGTTATTCCTGAACTAACCAGCGGTTTGAAGTGATAACGCGCTGCGACGGTATAAATAGAGGGTGGCCAGTAATGCACAAATCGCAGCAAAGCTCATCCAGTAGCCGGGTGAAGCTTTATCGCCGGTGTACTCAATCAGTGCAGTTGAAATGACTGGCGTAAATCCACCGAAAATAGCCGTAGCCAGACTGTAGGCCAGAGAGAAGCCTGCAACTCGCACTTCTACCGGCATAATCTCTGTTAATGCCGGGATCATGGCGCCGTTATACAGACCGTAAAGGAAGGAGAGCCACAACAACACTGACAGCATCATGGAAAAGCTGGGTGCTTCAGCAAGCAGGTTAAGTGCCGGATAAGCAGTCATCAGCGCCAGCATCGCCATGGTCACCAATACAGGCTTACGGCCATAGCGGTCTGACAGTGCTCCCCCAACCGGTAGCCAGAAGAAGTTTGATACCGCAACCAGCAGAGTCACCAGCAGGCTGTCAGAAGCGCTCAGCATCAGCACTTTTTTACCAAAGGTAGGGGCATATACGGTGATCAGATAAAACGCGGTGGTGGTCATGGCGACCATCAACATTCCGGCGATAACCACCTGCCAGTTTGCTAACAGCGTTTTAAACACGTCACGCATCGCCAGGTGGTTGCGGCGAGCAGTGAACGCTTCGGTCTCCTCCAGTTTACGGCGCAGAACAAAAATGAACGGAACAATCAGGCAGCCGAACAGGAAAGGCAAACGCCATCCCCACTCGCGAAGGGTGCTTTCTTCCATGGCCGCATTCAGTGCGAAGCCCATGGCCGCTGCCACCATAATGGCCACTTGCTGGCTGCCAGATTGCCAGCTGGTGTAAAAACCTTTACGGCCGGGCGTGGCAATTTCTGCCAGATAGACGGATACGCCGCCTAACTCTGCGCCCGCTGAGAAGCCTTGCAATAAGCGACCACACAGCACTAAAAAGGGTGCCCAGAGCCCAATCGTTTGATAAGACGGAATGAGAACAATCAGGAAGGTCCCCGCCGCCATGATCGACAAGGTAACAATGAGCCCTTTACGTCTGCCGACTTTATCAATATACGCGCCCAGCACAATCGCGCCGACCGGACGCATTAAAAACCCTGCGCCAAAGACCGCAAAGGTCATCATCAGCGAAGCAAATTCACTGCTGGCCGGAAAGAAAGTATGGGCGATATAAGTGGCATAAAACCCGAAAAGGAAAAAATCGAATTGTTCCAGAAAGTTGCCAGAAGTCACCCGCAGTATCGCACTGCATCGGGTTCGGGCCGTCATGGGTAGGTTAGAGGAATGCATGTTTATCTCCAGTTTGTCATTAGCGCTTTTACAGCGCCTGCTTCTGCAGACTGGATGAGCAAAACAAACTATATAAGCGCAATAAACTCATGAGTTGATGCGTTTACTGCATTAATCTGCGTTAGCAAATTCATTAACAAGCTGCAACGGGCCTTTAACAGCCCCTCACTTCTTAGCGTTACTTTTTGAGGGCTAAAAACGTCATACGTATTTTGTGACAAGGCTCATATCCGGTGAGGATGAAAATGACGGCGGTCGGGAAACGTCGTTTTCGGAATCTTAAAATCGCCAGGAATGCGCTGCTGTTCACATTCCGTGCAAATAAAATTTTTGGCACCGCCTTCTTCGCTGCAAGAAAGATACGACGCGGTCAAATATTTCTCTTTTGTTACTTTATTGGAAATAAATTGTTAATAGAAACACCCCATCACCTCTGAAATTCGGGATGCCGGGAAAGGGAGGAGTGTTTATTTACTTTTTATTAACACAATTAACCTTTAAATTTAACAAAACTGGGCATTGTTCACATTTTGATCACAATCATGCGAAAACCGGTGTCTCCTTCAGTTAATCTCTGAGTGTGAATTGAATACCAACCGTCCGCTCCCTACTGCAAAACATCATAAGAAAGGTATCGCAATGAAATTTAACCTCGCATTAGTCAGTGCATGTGTGGTTTCAGCATGCATGTTATTCACAACACCCTCTTTCGCCGCTAAGCCTTACGATATTGCCGTGGTCGCCAAAGTCACCGGCATTCCATGGTTTACCCGCATGGAAGTCGGCGTGAAAGAGGCCGCGCAAAAACTGGATGTCAACGCTTATCAAGTCGGCGGCTCCACTCCAGACCCGGCCCAGCAAGTCAAAGTGATTGAAGATTTGATTGCTAAAAAAGTCGACGCCATCATCGTGGTGCCAAACGATGCCAAAGTATTGGAGCCGGTATTAAAGAAAGCGCGTGACCAGGGCATCGTGGTATTAACCCATGAATCGCCGGACCAGCAAATTGGTCAATGGGATATCGAAACCATCGACAGCCAGAAATATGCTGAAGCCAATATGGACGAACTGGCAAAAGATATGGGTAGCAAAGGAGGGTACGCCATTTATGTTGGATCCCTGACTGTGCCGCTGCATAACGCGTGGGCGGATGCTGCGATCAAATATCAGAAAGAAAAGTACCCGGATATGCATGAAGTAACGTCTCGCCTGCCGGTGGCGGAAAATATTGATAAGTCATACTCCACCACGTTGGATTTAATGAAGACCTATCCCGACCTGAAAGGGATTATCGGTTTCGGTTCGCTCGGCCCGATTGGTGCGGGTCAGGCGGTTCAACAGAAACGCGCTAAAAATAAAATCGCCGTTGTTGGTATCGCTATGCCCGCTCAAGCTGCTCCGTATTTAATGCGCGGTGATATTAAGAAAGCGCTGCTGTGGGATCCAAAAGATGCCGGCTATGCCTTAGTAACGGTCGCTGATCAGCTATTGCAGGGTAAAGAAGTCACCAAAGATCTGACTATTGAAGGGCTGGGGAAAGCCGACGTAGATATGGATAAAAAAGTCATTCGCTTTAATAAAATTCTGGAAGTGACACCAGAGAATGCGAAATCACTTGGATTCTGATCAGGCTTTTTAATTCAGGTATTTTCCGGAGACAGATTATCTCCAGCGCCACACCAGGCTAAGAGAAATAAATACGGCGTTGTATGTTGTGCCGTATTTAGATCTCGACTCAGACATGAAAATTTATACCCAAAATAATTCCAGCCAAGGCAAAGTTGCCAATGAGAAAATGTAACTCATTGATTCAATTAAAACTGTGCAGCCAACGCCCACTGGAATTACAAAGGATATGCTTAAGGATCGGTGATGAATACGCTTAATACGTCCCCTGCCCCTTATGAGGCCTTTATCAGCCTTGAAAGAATCAGCAAAAAATTTCCCGGCGTACTAGCATTAGACAATGTCAGCCTGACGTTAAATAAAGGCGAAGTGCATTGCCTTGCTGGTCAAAATGGCTGTGGCAAAAGTACCATCATTAAAGTCATTTCTGGTGTTTATCAGCCGGAAAAAGGCGCGGCCATTACGCTGGACGGAAAACTATTTCATACTCTTACGCCCCAGCTCTCTTCGTATTACGGCATTCAGGTTATTTATCAGGATTTGTCTTTATTTCCCAACCTGTCGGTAGCCGAAAACATTGCCATTCACCGTTATTTACCCGGCGGAGATTTTTGGGTACATCGCGAGGCAATGCGCAAAAAAGCGGTGGCAGCGATGCAACGGGTCGGAGTCTCTCTGGATCCGGATCGTAAAGTCGAAAAGCTGTCGATCGCCGATCGCCAATTAGTCGCCATATGCCGCGCTATCGCCGCTGACGCCAGTTTAGTGATTATGGATGAACCGACCGCATCGCTGACTCGTACTGAAGTGAATGGTCTATTGCGCGTGGTGAATGAGCTCAAATCCGCCGGTATCTGCGTGGTGTTTGTCAGCCACCGTCTTGATGAGGTGATGGAAGTGGCCGATCGCATCAGCGTGATGCGCGACGGCAAACTGGTTGGCACCTATCCGGCCAGCGAACTCGACAGTAATGAACTGGCATTCCTGATGACCGGACAACGTTTTACCTACAGTCATCTGCCGCATCGTGCGCCAGCTAACGTAACGCCACTCCTTGAAGTCAGCCAACTAAGCCGCAAAGGTCAGTATCAGAATATTTCACTGGCGCTGCGCCAGGGTGAAATCACCTCGATTATTGGCCTGCTCGGTTCGGGCCGGACGGAACTCTGTCTGAGCCTGTTCGGCATGAGCCAACCAGATAGCGGAGAAATCCGCGTTAACGGCAATGTGGTGCAATTCCACAGTAACCGCGACGCCATCCGTCACGGCATTGCTTATGTGTCAGAAGACCGTCTGACGCAGGGTCTGATCATGGAACAATCCATTTATGACAACACGCTGGTGTCCATTTTCGACAAGCTGCACACCAGCGCAGGATTAATGGACCATCAGAAAGCCGCAGCGGTGGTGAGAGACCTGATCCGCGATTTGAACATCAAAGTCTCGGATAGCCAGTTACCCGTTAAAACCCTTTCCGGCGGTAACGCGCAGCGTATCGCCATCGCCAAATGGGTAGCAACGCGACCCCATATTCTGATCCTCGATTCGCCGACCGTCGGCGTAGATATTGCCAACAAAGAGGGAATTTATCGCATCGCACGCGATTTGGCGGAATCTGGCATGGCGGTGCTGATGATTTGCGATGAAATTCCGGAAGCCTATTACAACAGTCATCGCGTGCTGGTGATGCGTAAAGGCGAACTGGTAGCGGAATTCGCGCCGCACCAAAGCAGCGAAGCGCAGATTGCGGAGGTGATTAATGGATAATAAATCTCTGTCGAAACTGTTTTCCCAGCACGAATTCTGGCTGGGATTACTGATTCTGCTGCTGGTGATTGGCTTAAGCGTCGGCACCAGTGAATTTATGACCCTGGGTAACCTGACTGACGTCGCCACCAGCTACGCCATTCTTGCCATTCTGGCCTGTGGACTGTTTGTGGTGTTAATTGCCGGGGGCATCGACATCTCCTTCCCGGCCATCACCTCAATCGGTCAGTACGTGATGGCCAGTTACATCATCCATCACGGCGGTAGCTTTCCACTGGCATTTGCCCTGTCGATGGGCAGCGGGTTGCTGCTCGGGCTGGTCAACGGTTTTCTGGTGTACTGGCTACGCGTTCCGGCCATCATTATCACCATTGCCACGTTAAACCTGTTTTACGGTCTGCTGGTGTATGTCACCAATGGCACCTGGTTATACGGATTTCCCGACTGGTTTATGAACGGTATTAATTGGTTCTCCTTTACCGCCGCCGACGGCTACGACTATGGCCTGACTCTGCCGCTGCTTAGCTTGCTGGGCGTGATCATCGCCACCGGCGTGTTGATGAACCGCACACGCGTGGGGCGCCAGATTTATGCCATGGGCAGCAACCGTGACGCTGCGTCGCGTCTCGGCCTGAACATCCTGCGACTGCATTTTTATGTATACGGATTTATGGGATTGCTGGCGGGTATAGCGGCCGTGGTTCAGGCGCAAATCACCCAGTCTGTCGCGCCTAATTCCCTGCTGGGTTATGAGCTGACGGTGCTGGCGGCGGTGGTATTAGGCGGCACCAGCATGACCGGTGGCCGTGGCTCGCTGACCGGCACCATTCTGGGGGTAATGCTGCTGGCCTTCCTGCAAAATGGTATGACCTTGCTGAGCATTTCATCTTACTGGCATCAGGTTTTCAGCGGCGTGATCATTCTGGTCAGCATCAGCAGCACCGCATGGAATGAAAAACGCAAACTGGCAAAGGGAATGTGACATGACAACCTTAAACCGCTTCTTTCCTGGCGATCGCATCATCCGCTTGCAGTTATTGATCATCGTCGCCGTTGCCGTGCTGTTCTCGTTCACGCTGGGCGGCAGTTTTTACAGCGTCGGCAATTTCCAGTCGATCTCCTCTCAATTACCGATTCTGGGCATGCTGGCGCTGGGGATGGGTATCACCATGCTCACCGGCGGTATCAATCTTTCGGTCATTGCCGGAGCCAATGCCTGTTCGCTGGCGATGGCGGCCATTCTGGTGGCGCACCCGAACCAGCCAGAATATTTCGCGCTGGCGATGCTCGCGGGTCTGGTCATCGCTGTGCTCATTGGCGCGCTCAATGGCGCACTGATCGCCTATATCGGTGTTTCGCCGATTCTGGCGACCCTCGGAACCATGACGCTGATTGGCGGGCTGAATATTCTGCTAACCAATGGTGCTGTGATTTCCGGCTTCCCGGCAGCCATTCAGTATCTCAGCAACGGCAGCCTGCTTGGCATTCCGGTGGCGCTGCTGTTATTCCTGCTGGTGGCGCTGCTGTTGTGGGTGTTACTGGAACATACCACGCTGGGACGCAGCCTCTATCTGATGGGTTCCAACGAACAGGCTACGCGGTTCAGTGGTGTCAATACCCACAAAGTTACCCTCGCGGTGTATGTGCTTTCCGCGCTGCTCGGATGGGGCGCGGCACTGCTGATGATGTCCAAATTCAACTCGGCCAAAGCAGGCTACGGCGACTCCTATTTGCTGGTGACCATTCTGGCTTCTGTACTCGGCGGAATTAATCCCGACGGCGGGTTTGGCCGGGTCATCGGACTGGTGCTGGCGTTGATCGTCCTGCAAATGCTCGAGAGCGGCCTTAACCTGATGGGCGTTAGCAGTTATCTGACCATGGCGCTGTGGGGTTGCGTTCTGATCCTGTTTATCGCTCTGCAAAACAGAAAATCATAAGCGAAAGATTTTTACGAAGGGAAAAAACATGGCGACATATTTTATTGGAATAGACGTAGGAACCGGCAGCGCCCGCGCAGGCGTCTTCGATATGACCGGCCGCATGGTCGGCCAGGCCAGCCGTGAGATCACGCTGTACCGCCCGAAAGCCGATTTCGTCGAACAGTCTTCCGATGAGATTTGGCAGTCTGTCTGTAACGCCGTAAAAGACGCGGTTAATCAGGCAGATATCAATCCTATTCAGGTGAAAGGCATCGGTTTTGACGCCACTTGTTCGCTGGTGGTGCTGGATAAAGAAGGTAAACCGCTGACCGTCAGCCCTTCCGGGCGAAGCGAGCAGAACATTATTGTATGGATGGATCACCGTGCTATCACGCAGGCAGAACGCATCAATGCCACCGGCCACCGCGTGCTGGAATTTGTCGGCGGAATCATCTCACCAGAAATGCAGACGCCAAAACTGCTGTGGCTGAAGCAACACATGCCGACGACCTGGAGCAACGTCGGGCATCTGTTCGACCTGCCTGATTTTCTTACCTGGCGCGCCACGCAGGACACCACGCGTTCGTTGTGCTCCACCGTCTGCAAATGGACGTATATCGGTCACGAAGACCGCTGGGACTCGAGCTATTTCCGCCAGATCGGTCTGGAAGATTTGCTGGAAAACAACGCGTCGAAAATCGGTAGTGAAGTAAAAACCATGGGTGAGCCGCTGGGGCATGGATTAACTCAGCGCGCCGCTGCAGAAATGGGGTTGATTGCCGGTACGGCGGTTAGCGTCTCCATTATTGATGCCCACGCGGGTAGCCTCGGCATTCTGGGTGCCAGCGGCGTATCCGGCGAATCAGCGGATTTCGATAATCGCATCGCGCTGATTGGCGGGACGTCCACCGCTCATATGGCGATGTCGCGTAGCGCGCGCTATATCGGTGGGATCTGGGGGCCATATTATTCGGCGATTCTGCCGGATTACTGGCTGAATGAAGGCGGACAATCGACTACCGGCGCGTTAATTGATCATGTCATTCAGTCACACCCGTGTTATCAGGATTTGCTCAAACAGGGCAAAGACAGCGGCAAAAC
The DNA here is from genome assembly GCF_040255075.1 of Pantoea sp. BJ2. NCBI lineage: Bacteria > Pseudomonadati > Pseudomonadota > Gammaproteobacteria > Enterobacterales > Erwiniaceae > Pantoea > Pantoea sp. BJ2. The sequence continues at coordinate 71,676 of NZ_CP158293.1, read as the reverse complement.
GATTTATGAAATTCTGAATGGTATTTTGCGCAAAATGGCGGGTGAGCCAGAAAATATCGCGTTCCTGACCAAAGACATTCATATGTTGCCCTATTTCCACGGCAACCGCTCACCGCGTGCCAATCCAACACTGACGGGCACGTTGGCTGGCCTGAAATTGTCTCGCACGCCGGAAGACATGGCGCTGCATTATCTCGCCACCATTCAGGCGCTGGCGCTTGGCACTCGTCATATTATTGAAACCATGAACCAGAGTGGTTATTGCATTGATACCATGATGGCGAGTGGTGGTGGCACTAAAAACCCGATTTTTGTGCAGGAGCATTCCAACGCGACAGGCTGCGCAATGCTGTTGCCGGAAGAGAGTGAAGCGATGTTGCTTGGCAGCGCCATGATGGGCACCGTTGCAGCGGGTGTCTATGATTCGCTGCCGGAAGCCATGGCTGCAATGAGCCGCATTGGTAAAACCATCACACCACAGACCAACAAAATCAAAGAGTATTACGATCGTAAATACCGCGTATTCCACGAGATGTATCACGACAGCATGAAATATCGTGACCTGATGCAGGGGAAAACCGAATGAATGCGGAAGAAGAATTTACTCAGGCATGTCAGGCCTGGCAGACCTATAGCGAGGAATTACTGGCGTTACAACGTAATCTTGATGCCGAAACCTGGCATCAGCTCCTGATGCTGGTTACCGGATGCCACGGTAAAATTGTTGTGACCGGTGTTGGCACCTCGGGCATTGCCGCGCGGAAAATCGCCCATATGCTGGCGTGCGTCGAGCAGCCGGCAGTGTACCTCAACGCTACCGATGCAGCCCACGGTGACCTGGGATTTATGCGCAACAACGACCTGATGATCCTGATTTCACGTGGCGGTAATTCTGAAGAACTGACGCGCCTGCTGCCGACGCTTAAAACCAAAGGCGTTGCTATCATCAGCGTGACGGAAAACCTGGACTCAGCGATTGCCGACGCCGCTACGCTGGTGGTGAAAACGCATATCCAGAGGGAGATCGACCCGCTCAATATGCTGGCTACCACTTCTATCATGCTGGTGCTGGCGGTGTTCGATGCGCTGTGCTGTAACATCATGCTGCGTAACGGCTTCGATCAGCAGCGGCTGCTCAACGTCCATCCGGGCGGAAATGTCGGCAAAATACTGCGCGAACAGGATATGTGATCGACACCTTCACCCTGTAATTTCTTCCGCTAATAACATGCCAACACTATTTAATCATTTGGGGAGTGATACCAGATCGACATCACTCCATAAAACCGTTAATGCTGACTTCAGGCAGTGGTATTAATGTTGCGCCCAATTGCAGGGTTTGCAGGCAACTGAGGAATCGAATCCAGAATGCCGCTCGCCATCGATTGCTGATTATCTAACGTCTTCTTCAGTACTAACGTGCTTATTTTATTAGCCAGTTCCATGTTATCAAGGCCGGTAGCCAGTGATGTAATTTGTGATACATCCATCTTGCTCTCCTGATTAATACGAATATTGAGTACAAAAACAGTTTTTAAAAGCCTGAAAGGCTTATCGGCATTTGCACGCATTACTTTAACGTTCATTCATAAGGCGATTCCGCAGAATCGCCCCTCAAGCCACTCACCGCATTATGAATGTCTGCGAGGCCAGCACCACAACAAAGCTCAGCTGCAGCAGGCTGTAAGCCACAGCGGTACTGACGTGGTCAGAAATCAGCCCCATGAAATAGGGCATAATCGCGCAATGAATTGCGCCGCTACACTGTGTGCTCTCGGTAATTAGCCCCGTTAAATAAAATCATGATCATCATCACAATATATAGAGTCGAACACGATTAAATAATGGACTCAATATTTGAAAAAATGCGTCATTAATCTGATTAATAAAAAAACCCTTCACTAATTGGATATCAGCAGCCACACTGTCAACCAAATTAATTTAGCCTGCAGAATAAACAGTAATATTGGGTGTTTTTTATATGAATATTTCGCAATAAAACACAACATAAATGCATATAGAAGAAAGCTTCAATTTTTGCGGATGGCTTGTAAACAGTCCTTAACGCTATCAACACAGCTATGTAGATGAGAGACATGCAATGTACTCTAACTCAATATGGATCATGTTAGAAAAGTCAGTCAATATCATCGGGCTACTATATATTAATGCGCTGATGGCAAAATACGTTGGCCCTGAAGACTATGGCAAAATAAACATTTCAACTTCTCTGTTTATATTTGTGCAAACGCTATCGTGGTTCGGCGGTCAGAACATCATCTTTAAACGCATGAGTGAAAAGAGTAAGTCTGGGATCGCATTAGCGATACACACACAAAATCAACGGCGATTTTTCTTTCTCCTGTCATCAAGCGCGGTGTTGATCTACCTCTACTTCTTCACTGACATCATTGTGTTTCTATTTGGTGTGGCAAACTGTATTGCCACTTACTACATTGTGATGGACTTCTTTTCCATCTACAACAACACGCAATTAAAATCAAAAATAAACACTATCACCAATGTGATCGGCTTATCTGTTGCCTTGTTGATTCGATTCTCGATTTCATACTTCAAAATGCCCGTGTACTACTTCACCATTCCTATTGTTATCATCCCGCTCATACCTTATTTCCTGCGTCTTATCTATTTTAACTACACCACAAAAATAAATGAGAATCGTAAAGGCGCCGGAATGTATAACCGTCATATGTTATTCACCGGCGGTGCGCTGATTTTATCAAGTCTATCGGCTGACATCTATACGCAGATATCGAGCATTTTTTTGGCAAAAATCCTTTCTTACTCAAATCTGGGCGTGTATAGCGTCGCGTTAACCATAGGAGGTGCCTGGTCATTTATCGTATTGGCATTAATAACAAGCTTCTTCTCAAAGATATACAGTGAAAAAGATCAAATCACCGTTGAAATGCTACTCATTAAAATCAACCGAATTGTCATCTTGTGTTCGCTTATAGCGTTAGCTGGATTCTACTTTTTTGGTGAATACTTCATCCATTTATTGTATGGCGATAAGTATATGGATTCCGTGAGTATCATTCCCATCATTATCATCGGCACTATGTTCTCTGCATTAGGTACAATTTGTTATCGCTATATGATCAAAGAGTCCGGATACAGTTACCTGGCTAAAAAGATGTTTTTATGTTGTGTCTTAACCATACCGCTTTCATGGCTAATGATTAATTCCTTCGGCATTAATGGGGCCGCATACTGTTTTTTGATCGTTGAGATTATGTCTTGCACTTTACTCAATTACTTCTTCAGAAATAAAACAATCATCAAAATGCATCTTAACATTTTCAAACTGAGATAATTTTAATGAAAATGATAAAACACACAGTCAAATCAGCGTTAAAAATCAGCGCATATATGTACCCAGAATTTTGCGCTAAAACACATTACTATATTAAGTTCAAGAAAAAGCTGAACTTAACCAATCCAGTCAATTTCAATGAAAAAATTCAGTGGCTCAAATTCAATGAGTTAAATGGCGATATTTATACCTTGTGCGCGGACAAGTATAAGGTTCGGGAGTATGTGATAGCGAAAGGATGTGGTGAAATCCTGAATGAACTCTACGGCGTGTATGATGACCCAATGGATATTGACTACCGCGCATTACCCAATAAATTCGCACTTAAGTGTAACCATGGCGCAGGTTACAACATAATCTGTGATAGCAAAGCATCACTGGACATTGAAAAAACCAACAGGCAACTCAGTAAATGGTTGAAGCAGGATTTCTCCTCCCATTTCATTGAGCCGCAGTATAAGAAAATTGACCGCAAAATCTTATGCGAAAAATACATTGAGAATAAACGTGGTGGATTCCCAGAGGATTATAAATTCTACTGTTTCAATGGAAAACCTTATGCGGTAATGGTGTGCATGGAGCGAGAGAAAGGCACACCTAAATTCTATTATTTTGATATGAACTGGCATCCGCTTCCCTTTGAAGATACTGTTGAATTAATCAATACCAACAGCTATCCAAAGATGCCGGAAGGTTTCAATAACATGAAAGAGTATGCGGTTAAACTGGCCGCTGATTTTAAATTTGTTCGTGCTGACTTCTACCTTCTCAACGGTAAGGTTATTTTTGGCGAATTGACATTTACGCCCTCTGCGGGACTCGATGTGACGCTGCAGGAAGCCGATGCTATTTTAGGCAGCCAGCTAAAGTTGTAGTTTCAAAGTGATTGATTTACCTCCTTTCGTGACAGGTGCGCATCAATGCGCACCCTACAAAAACCTCGCCAAACTGCCTAAGGGTCGCCATTTGTGGCGACCGATGCATACGCCACCCATCCCCTGCCTGCTACAGCGTCTATACTGATAAGTATGAATAAATAATCTGCAGATAACCGATATCAGAATGGTTACTGAATTTTTTGACTTATCTGAAAACCACGGTTGTTGGCTTAATAAAAGGGAAAGTAATGCCATTATTATTTGATGAGTTATCTGGTGCTCCAACATGGGTGCCTGCTGTTATGCTTGTCACTCTCTCACTCGCAATAGGATTTCTGGCGCGATTTATTCTCCTTAGATTTATTCGCTACTGGCAAAAACGTGACAGAAAACTGTTCAAGTCACTGGAAAAGCATCTGCGCGGGTCGCTGTTTCTGTTTATCCCTTTACTGTTAATTAGTGCTGGACTTAATTATGTTAATATCCAGCCAGGATCTCTGAGCTTTATTACCACCACCGTTAACATATTCATTATTTTATCCTTTTGTTCGGTACTTATTCGATTGATTAATGTGGCGCAGGATATGCTATTTATTCGCTATGATATCAATCTTTCGAATAACCTTCGTGCGCGAAAAATTCGCACGCAGATAATGTATGTGAAAAAAGTCGCGATTGTCGTACTGGTGACACTGTGTCTTTCGCTAATTTTGCTCAGTTTCCCTGGCGTGCGGAAATTCGGCACCACCATTCTCGCCGGTGCCGGCGTTGCCGGTATAATCATTGGCTTTGCCCTGCAGAAATCGCTGGTTAACCTGTTCGCCGGGATTCAGATCGCCTTTACCCAACCGATAAAAATTGATGATGCTGTAGTGGTGGAAAATGAATGGGGCTGGATTGAAGAGATCAACCTGACTTATGTTGTGGTGCGTATTTGGGATCTGCGTCGTTTAGTTTTGCCCATCACCTACTTTACCGAAAATGCCTTCCAGAACTGGACGCGCAATAACGCCCAAATATTAGGCTCTGTTTTTCTTTACCTCGATTATTCGATGCCATTAGATCCTCTGCGTAAGCATTTTGAAAAAGTCCTCAGTGAAACTAAACTCTGGGATCAACAAACTCAGGTGCTTCAGGTTACGGATACCACTGACAAAACCATGACCATCAGATTATTGATGACGGCGCAGAATTCCCCCACCGCCTTTGATTTACGCTGTTACGTGCGGGAAAAGATGATTGAGTTTATTCAGCAAAATTATCCGCAGAGTCTTCCTCATGTGCGGGCGACATTGACTGATGCCGGGTTTAGAGAGGCGAGTCAATGAAGTTGTTGTGGAAAATCTTATAAAGCACATGCTCAGCTAGCGCGTGATCGCCAGGTAACGCGGGATGGAGAAAGATAGTGTGTTTCTGCATCCCCAATCGCTGCATCAGCTTCTCAGATGGCGTGTTATGAGTACTGGTGAACGAAACGACCTTGGGAAGATGCAAAACATTAAACGCGTAAGCCAACGATGCCTGGGCGGCTTCTTTCGCGATTCCCTGCCCCCAGAACTTTTTATTAATACGCCAGCCAATTTCCGTGCAGGGAGAAAAATCGAAGCGATCTGGCTGCTGTGCTAAACCCACGCTGCCGACAAATTCGCCGGTGGCTTTCATCTCAACGGCCCAAAAACCCCAACCCTGGTTTGCAACAATCATCGCCTTAAATCTTGCAACGACGTTGTCGCTTTCCTGACGACTCAGCGTTTTCGGGAAATACTTCATCACTTCGGGATCGGCATTGAGTTCGGCAAAGGGTTGTAAGTCTGTTTGCTGCCATTGTCGGAGGATCAGGCGGTTTGTCTCTAACATGGTAAATTTTCCCTTAAACGTTATCCGATTCCTTAAGTTTACCTAACAGCTTTCGCTATAAACAAATTACACGGCCCCTTTCCTTTCATGAAAATCGATATCACCGATCGCAGGCGTTGTAGCAGCAATTCCTGATAGTCTGCTGATGTCATGTTCATTTTAAAAGGAGCATCAGTAATGGCAGCAAAAGAACACCATTATCAGGTCACGGTGCGCTGGACCGGCAACCGCGGCAACGGCACCGCATCTTATACCGCTTACGGTCGTAACGCGGAGCTGATTGCCGCTGGCAAAGAGACGATAGCGCTGAGCGCCGATCCAGCGTTTCGCGGGGATGCGACGCGCTGGAATCCGGAAGAGTTATTGCTGGCTTCGGCCTCGGCATGCCACAAATTGTGGTATCTGCATTTATGTTCTGACGCCGGAATTGTGGTGGAAGCTTATGAAGATGCAGCGGAAGGGACAATGATTGAGGGCACGCGCGGTCGGTTTACCAACATAACGTTGAAACCGCGCATTGCGCTGCGCGATCCGGCGGATGCGGACCGCGCGCGTGAACTGCATCATCAGGCCCACGAAGCCTGCTTTATTGCTAACTCGCTTAACTTCCCAGTGAACTGCGAACCCGAGTTCGTGTAATTCAGGCCGCGCCGGCCAGCGACGGTTGCCACAAGCGTACGCCGTTGCGTCCGGCGCGTTTCACCTCATACAGCGCTTCATCGGCATGCCGCAACCAGTGACGTATGGATTCTGCATGCGCTGCCGATGCAATACCTATACTTACCGAACAACGAAACTCCGCCGATACCGGTAAACGCACCTGCGCAATCTTTTCCTGCAAACGTTGGGCCAGCGCCACCACCGATTCGTCGCTGGCATGATGCACAATCACGCCTAGCTCATCGCCGCCAAAACGCGCTGGAATATCCTGCAATCCCACATGATTTCGCAGCAGCGATGAAATTTCCGCCAGCAGGAAATCCCCCGCTTCGTGGCCCCAGGTATCGTTTACCGATTTGAAATAATCGAGGTCTATAAGCAGTAAATAGCCAGCGCTGTCGCCACAACGCGTGCTGAGAAATTCGCTCTCCAGCCGACGTTCAAACAAGCGACGATTGGGAATCCCCAGACCGGGATCCATCAGCGCAATGCGCTCCAGCTCGCGGTTACGTTTACGCAGCTGCCAGGTGAGATTGTACGAGGTGACGCTGAGTACCAGCATGTAGCAGGTTGCCAGCGGCAGGCTCAGCCAGACAGTTCGCGTGCTGAACGCCAAATCAACGCCTGCGCCATCTACCAGCCATACCAGCACAAAGGCGCAGAGAAATGCCTGCATCGCTGCAATCAACTGGGCAGCACCGCCCGCTGCATAGCGGTCCGAGGCTAGCACCGCCATGATGACAAAGGAAGGCAGCGGACTCAGCGCCATCAGCGCTACCCAAATGCCACCAAAGGCGGCATCAAGGGTTAAGTTGTGCCGCTCGGTAGCGGTGGAATCTTCGGCCCGCAGCGCGCGCTGATAAGCCAGCCACGGCCAGAGAAACGCATTCACAAATAACAGGGCGCTAAACGCCAGGCCACGATCCCGCTCCATCAGTACCGAGAGAATCGGGAAAAAACATAACATCGTGCCGAGTTGACGCATGATAAACATGCGGCGGACGAAGCGTTGGGAGCGCCGCTTCAAATGGCTATCGTCAGGTGAGTAGTAGTTCATGCAGAGAAAGTATCAGGACGACAAGAATTGCAGTTTAACGGGAAATATCGGCGGCAGATCGCTTTATTTTAAGAATATTTACCTTGCATTTCTGCGGCCGCAAAAAAGCATTGCAAGCTGACCCAAAGAAAGACCGTGGAAGTAAATCTGGAGCTACTTCCACGCTGTTTTGCTAACGTGCAGCACCTTGCAGGCGGAACTGCGACACCAATCGCTCCAGCATCAGCGCCTGCTCTTCCAGGGAGTTCGCCGAGTGCGAAGAGGCGCTCACCAGCGTGGCGTTCTGCTGCGTGGTGGTATCCAGCTCACCCACCGCACGGGCAATTTGCTCGATTCCGCGGCTCTGTTCATCCGACGCCGCGGAAATCTCTTCCATAATTTGATTCACACGCGCAATGCTGCCGAGAATCTGATCCATGGTTTCACCGGCGCGCGCCACCTGCTGATGGCCATTGCTGATGCGTCCGACCGATTCATTGATCAACTGTTCGATGTCTTTCGCCGCCCCGGCGCTGCGTTGTGCCAGATTGCGCACTTCGCTGGCGACCACGGCAAAACCGCGTCCCTGCTCGCCGGCACGCGCGGCTTCTACCGCCGCGTTCAACGCGAGGATGTTGGTCTGGAACGCGATGCTGTTAATCACGGCGGTGATATCGGCAATCTTCTTCGAGCTGTCAGAGATTTCGCCCATGGTGTTCACCACATCACGCACCGCGATGCCGCCTTTATTGGCGTTGTACGAGGCTTCCGCCGCAATCTGACTCGCCTGTCGCGCATTGGCGGCGTTGTTTTTCACCGTGGCGGTGAGTTGCTCCATGCTGGCAGCGGTCTCCACCACCGCCGCCGCTTGTTGTTCGGTGCGTGAAGACAAATCGAGGTTGCCTTGATTAATGGCGCTGGCCGCCTGCGATACACTGCTAACGCTGCTCAGCACATCACCGATCATGCTGCGCAGCCGTTCGTTCATGCGTCCCATCGCCGAAGTCAGCTTGCCGAGTTCATCATGCCGATCGGTGGCAAACTGCGAGCTGAGATCGCCATTGGCGATGCGCTCCGCCAGTTCCAGGTTATGGAATACCGGACGCGTGATCTGACGAATGATGTACCACGCCACCAGCACGCCGAACAAAATCGCCAGACCACCAATCAGCAGCGAAATCGCCGCTGAGCCGTTGGCCAGTTCATCGTTACGCGCTTTGACGATGGTAATGATCTGTTTGATCGCTGCACTGCTCTTGTCGCCCGCCACTTTGACGGTGTCTTCCGCCGCACGCAGCTGGACATAGGCATCCGCCGCTTGCAGACTCAGGCTTTTGAATTTCTCGGTGTCCTGCCACAGTGCGGTGAATTCGCCCTGCTGTTCCGGCGGCAACTGTGCCAGCAGCGCTTTCATGCCTTGATCCGCCTGCTGGAAATGATCCTCCAGCGTTTTACGCAGCGCATCGCTGACGTTAAAACGCAGCGCCCAGGCTTCTTCGCGCACATTGCTGATGGCGAACAGCTGCTGGTAAATTTGATTGGTAAGTTCAGGATTAGTAACAGGAGTGCGAATCAGTTGGGTGTAGCGCGTAGTCATGTCTTGCTGGCTTAAAACATCAAGTTGCGAGCGCAGGCTATTCAGTTGCTGCGTGGCTTGCGTCATCGCGCCAATGCTGTTCTGGAAACTGGCGAGGTGCGTTCCCAGTTCATCCACCCGCGCTCTGGCACCTTCCGACCATGAAAGTTGCTTCGCATCGCTGGTGAGTTGCTGCGCATGCGTGACGTAATTTGCCATTACCTGGCCGGATTTGTCATCGCCATACAGATATTTGAGGCGGTTAATTTTGGCCTGGAACACTTCAATGTTGATGTCATAAATCAGGTTGGTTTTCTGATAGATGTCATGAATGGCGTTAAAGCGCTGCACGCTTAATCCGGTTGCCAGCGCCACTAACAACAGCACGATGCCGAATCCTGCCGACAGCTTACGCGAGATGCGCACGTTACGTAATCGGGATACCAGCCCCATCTTCCCTGCTCCTGCGTTAATTATTTTTGTATGGTTTGTAAGGGAGTTATCGGAGGGTTGCGGGAAATGTTTATTCAGGATGGTGCAAAAAGTGATTGCAGGATGTGACGTGCTATTGAGAGCAGTACGCAAAATTTAGGGGCAAACCTGTTGCGCTAACTTGCTGAAACCTAGACGGGGTGGTAATCCCATCACCCACGACTTTACTTTTTTTCCTGACTAACCCAAATCAGCTCGTCAGCAAAAGTTTGCTCTACTGGTTAGCATTTCACATTAAAGTATGTTGTAACTATATGAGCTAAAATCTACGTTTGTCGAAATTATTGGTCTGGCTTGCTTTAAAATTCAATGATATCAGCAGTTTGTGTCTCAGCGAAGATGGCGATTTCAGGATGAATTCGCCTGCGGAAAAGCGCAGGCGTTAATGGTTTTACCAGCGTGTCGCTTGCATATCGATAACGAAACGATACTTAACATTGCCCTTCAACATGCGCGCGAAGGCTGTTTCGATCTCTTGACCGGCAATCACTTCAATATCAGCAGTGATATTGTGCTTGCCGCAGAAATCCAGCATCTCCTGAGTTTCCTGAATGCTGCCAATTGATGAGCCGCTAATGCTCAAACGACGATTTACCATCGGCGTCACATTTGGAGACTGGTGCGGTTGCTCCGGGATGCCCACCAGCACCAGGCGACCGTTGGTTTTCAGCGTGGCAAGGTAAGGATCGAGATCGTGCGGAGCCGAGACGCAGTCTACGATGAAATCCAGTGAAGTTTGCGCGGCGGCCATCTGCCCGGCGTCACGTGAAACCACCACGCGCGTCGCACCCAAGCGCAGCGCATCTTCACCTTTGCCGGGTGAAGTGGTGAAAAGCGTGACTTCCGCGCCCATTGCGCTCGCCAGCTTAACTGCCATATGCCCTAATCCGCCCAAACCGACTACGCCGACTTTATCGCCGGCTTTTACGTTAAAGTGACGCAGCGGCGACCATACGGTAACGCCCGCACACAACAGCGGTGCAACGCCAGCCAGTGGCAAGGTTTGCGGTACGGACACCACAAAGTGCTGATCGACCACCACATTCTGCGCATAGCCGCCCCACGTGCTGTCGCCGGTGTATTTGTCGATGCCGTTATAGGTCGCCACAAAGCCGGATTCACAATATTGCTCTTCTTGCTGCTGACAGAAATGGCATTCGCGGCAGGAATCGACCATTACGCCGACGCCAACTACATCACCGGCTTTGAAATTCGTTACGTCCGCGCCGGTTTCAACAACGCGTCCGACAATTTCATGTCCCGGCACCAGCGGATAGCGGCTGACCGCCCATTCGTTACGGGCCATGTGCAGATCCGAATGGCACACACCGCAATACAGAATTTCAATTTTGACATCCTGCTGTTGCAGCGGTCGCAATGCAATCTGGCCTGAAGAGAGCGGTTGGACCGCGTCGTGCGCGACTAATGCATTGATTTTCATAGGGCCTCCGAAATGAGTTGGCTTTGGCTAGCTGAAGGCGGCAGACTATAGTGAACATGGTGCAAAATTGATAGTAGTTACCTTTTGGTAACCATTCAGGAGACGAGAACTATGCCCGCGATGGTAGACGGTAAACTGTTTTTTTATGCGGATTCGCCGCCGCGACGGTTAATGGATCTGTTTTCGGTGAAATGGAGCAGCATGGTTCTGCATGCGCTCTATCATTGGCCTAACCATCGCGCGCGCACTGGCGAGCTCCAGCGCAGTCTGCAGGGAATTTCGAAGAAGATGCTGTTTCAGACATTGAAAGAGCTGGAGCAGCGCGGGCTGATTGCGCGTCACGTTTATGATGTGGTGCCGCCGAAAGTCGATTATCGCCTAACACCGCTCGGCATGACGTTCGCGGCACCGATCGAGCAGATGTATCAATGGGGGCTGGAGAATCAGGCGGCGCTGGATGAGATGGAAGCCCACTTTCGCGCCGCTACGGACGTGCCATCAGCCGCGCCACACATTCCCGATCGTGCTGCTGACGCGGATTAAACACCACCAGGCTTAAACCCGGTTTACCTTCAACCGCAAAGGTGCTGTATTCCATCTCAAGTACGCCTTCGTCCGGCAGCCACAGCTGTTTAATACCTTCGCCATGCTGACTCACTTCCTGTGATTGCCACAGCTGGCGGAAGGTGTCGCTCATCTCGCACAGCTCCTCCACCAGCGCGCGCACATGCTCGCTGGCGCCGGTGCGCGCCACATCTGCGCGGAAGTTGGCCACCATGCCGCGTGTCACTTTATGCCAGTCCGGCAGACGCTTTTTCATCTCCTCGTTGCGAAACATCATCAGCAGTATATTGCGCTGGGCAGGCGGCAGTTCGGCGTAATCGACAAACACTTTGGTTGCCGCACGGTTCCACGCCACCACTTGCCACTCTGCGGTTTTGACCAGCGCTGGCGTGTTCTCCATGCTGTCGAGCACGCGCTGCAGCGATGGCGAAACATCCACGCCCGCCTGCCATGTCACGCCAGGCAGACGATTTTGCGCCAGCAAAAACAGATGATCGCGCTCGGCGGCGCTCAGCTCTAATGCGCGGGCTAAGCGTTCCAATACTTCTTCCGATGGCGCGCCGCCTCTGCCCTGCTCCAGCCACGTATACCAGGTAGTGCTGACACACGCGCGCACCGCAACTTCTTCCCGGCGCAGGCCCGGCGTGCGGCGACGAAGTAGAGTGTAACCAAGTTTCGCCGCATCCAGCCGCTGGCGACGTTCACGCAGATAGTTGCCGAGCAGGTTGTCATCTTGGGGAGTCATGCCTTTATCCTGTTAGTGCGTATACCTGTATAAGCTCACGACTTTTCGTCGCGTTGCAGACTTTTATGATAGTGCTTCAACTTTGAAAAAGTGGAGCACCAATATGCGAATTTTTGTGACCGGGGCGAGCGGCTTTATCGGTTCCGCCATTGTAAAAAAACTCCAGGCGCGCGGTTATCAGGTGCAAGGTCTGGCGCGCAGCGAAGTTTCCGCAGAAAAACTTCAGCAGCAAGGTGTGCAGGTAATTCGCGGCGATCTGCAAGATCTCGACGGCCTGCGTAAGGCGGTCGAACAGAGCGATGGCGTGATCCACGCAGGATATATTCATGATTTCAGCCGCATGGATCATGCCGCCGAGGTCGACCAACGCGCGATTCTGGCGATGGGTGACGTATTGGCAGGTTCAGATCGCCCGCTGATTGTCACCACCGGCACCGCGCTGGTGTCGCCGGGACGTCTCGCAACCGAACAGATTCAACCAGCAGCGGGCGCGCATCCACGTTCCAACTCCAACGTCGCCGCGCTGGCGCTGGCCGACAGCGGTGTGCGCGTGGCGCTGGTGCGTTTACCGCCAACCGTACATGGCGCAGGCGATCACGGATTTATTCCGATGATCATCAATATGGCAAAGGAAAAAGGCGCAGCGGTGTATGTCGGCGAGGGTGAGAATCGCTGGCCCGCGGTGCATCGCGATGATGCCGCTGAACTGTTTTGCCTCGCGGCTGAAAAAGCTGAGCCGGGCGCGATTCTGCATGCAGTACAGGAAGAAGGGGTGCCATTCCGGCAGATTGCCGAAACCATCGGCACCGGATTATCACTGCCGGTGAAAAGCCTGACGCTGGAAGAAGCAAAAGCGTGGTTAGGCTGGATGGCATTTTTCGCGTCAACTGACAATCCGTCATCCAGCGCGTGGACGCGTCAGACGTTTAATTGGCAGCCGAGCGGGCCGGGGTTATTGCAGGATATGCGCGAGGCGGGATATTTCAGTTAGTGAACCCGTGATGAGTTCTCAAGATCATTGACTTAAAACGCTAAGAGAAATACTTACCCACATCATCACGCTGATGAATAACAGCGAGCACTTCAATTCCACCGGGCACCAGACGATAGAAAATCATGTGGGAGCCGCTAGGGAAACTCAAAATATTCGGGCCAAGTTCGTCACGTTTACGGCCTGTGCCCGGATTTTTATCTAAATGACTCAAGGTGTTTTGCATACCCTGAACATGGATTTGCGCTGTCATTGGCCCATACGTTTTATGCGAATGTGCATTGATGTCTCTGACCTGCTTTCTTGCTGGTCCGGTAAAAATGACGGTCATCCCTGGGTTTACTCCCCGGCAGATTTGATTTCTTCAGCAGTCAGTGGACTAAAAACATCTTCCATAGTGTAAACATCGCCTCGCTCGGAAGCAGCAATAGACTCGGTGAGCATATTGCGAAGATTCTCCAGCTTATGTGCTTCCAGCGCGTTGTAATCGTCCACTGACATAATGACAAATTTTGGATTGCCATTTTTGGTAATGCCGACAGGCTCGCGTGTCGCTTTGTTGAGAACTTCGCCAAACTGGATTTTGGCTTCGCTGGCTGTAAAGCTATACATAATCCCACCTATTTTGGTCAAATCGTACCGATTCGCACCTATATTAGTTCTCGCGATGCTCTATTACAATCACAACTTTGACCATTGTCGACACCTCCAAAACATCAGCCAAACGGCACTTCGCGCGCCAAAATGCGAGCGATCACGTTAAGCGCGCCTTCGTCATTGTTGCTTTCGGTTCTGTAACGCGACACGGCGCTGACTGGCGCGGCGGCGTTCGCCATTGAGAAGCTGTAGCACGCCTGACGCAACATTTCGATGTCATTGGCGCTGTCGCCTATCGCCACCACTTCACAATCATCAATGCCCCATTTTTCCTGCAGCAGCGCGATGCCATGCGCTTTGTGGCAGCCGGGAATGATCAAATCCACAAACCCAAAACCACTGGAAACCGGATGCATGATGTTTTCAATCGCGCCCAACTCAGCGTGCAGACGTTCCATCAAGGCATCAACGCCTTCGTGCGCCAGATTCAGCGAGAACTTAAAGATGGTGTCGTCGATATCGTAAAGATTGTCGCGCTTTTCCAGACGATGATAGTGATTCGCCAACATGGCAATCACTTCGTCGGACATTGAGGTGTGCACGTACGCGCCGTTGCGGCCACAGACCACGGTGCTGATGTCCGGCTCTTTAGCGAGGATGTCGAGGATTTGATGCACGCGCTCCTGCGCCAGTTCGCCGCAGAAGATCTCTTCATTACTGTCAGAAACCCAGGCGCCGTTTTCCGCAACAAAAGCGATCTCGTCTTTGATATCAGGAAAGTAGCGCAGCAACTGATAATACTGATTGCCGCTGGCGACCACGAAACGAATGCCCTTCTCTTTCAGCAACGCATACTGACGCGCAAAGCGCTGCGCGTTGTATTGTTTGTTGTCATCGAGAAAAGTGCCATCCATATCCACCGCAATCATCTTCACTGCCATTTTGCTCTCCCGTTTGCTCATTCGGCTCAATAAAGTTTTGTTAAGCTTACTCGCGGTGTGGATTATTGAGAATGTGAATAATGAGTTTGTTAACCGCTTTCAGAGATTTCCAGTCCATCTTTTACTGTAAATCGGCGCCTTTTTCCCTGATCCAGGCACAAAACATCGCCGCCATCTCTTGCGCGTAAGCCTGAATCTCAGCTGGCGTGCGCGGCGATTCGGAAAAATGTTTTCCAACATTGCCCAGCGTACTGTTCAATAAATCTGCGGTGCGCGCCCGTTCGTCATCCTCTGAATGCGGTAATACTTCACGCAGAAAATCACTGATGACGTTTTCACCCGCCGCGCGCGCTTCCTGCACTTCCGGCGCATCACGATACAAAGGTGCGGCGTCATTCAGCGCGGTGCGCATCGCCGCCTCTTCACATTCCGAATGCAAAAACGCCAGTGTGAGATCGTGCAGTCGTTGACGCGGCGTGTTGGCGGTATTGCGCAGAATCGCACCTAACAAATCGCTAGTGCGTAGCCATTCTTCGCTTTGTAATCGGAAAAGAATAGCTGCCTTATTGGGAAAATATTGATACAGCGATCCAATACTGACGCCCGCGCGTTCCGCCACCCGCGCCGTGGTGAAACGCGCGGCGCCTTCCAGCTCCAAAACCTGAGTAGCCGCCTGCAAAATGGCGGAAACCAGCTCGCTGGAACGCGCCTGCCTGGGTCTTTTTCTCTGTGAAATCTTAATGTTACGTGGTTCAGTCACTATCATCTCCTGAACACGAATAGTGAAATGCGAATGATTCATCGTATTCTGTTGGCACAGCAAAATCCATTTGTCTGCACGGAGAACAACATGAATACCTTAACCTCTGCGCCACTGGCGCCGCTGCTGAATTACCTGTTTGAGCTGGCCGATAATATGGCGCATCCAACCAATAATGCCTTCAGAACCATGACTGACGCCGAGCAACATCGCCTGCTACACAGCAAAACCGATTACCTGGAACTTTATGGTTATCTAAAAGAGGTGCCGTTAGCGGTATCGCGTGAAACCGGCAAGTTGCTGTATATGCTGGCGCGCAGCAGCAATGCCAAAACCATCGTTGAATTTGGCACCTCATTCGGCATTTCCACGCTGCATCTGGCGGCGGCGCTGCGCGATAACGGCGGCGGTAACATCATCACCTGCGAGTTTGAACCGGGGAAAGTGGCGTTAGCTCGTAATCATTTCGCCGATGCCGGCGTCAGCGATTTGATTGAGGTGCGCGTGGGCGATGCGTTGCAGACATTGAGCCGCGATCTACCGGCCACCATCGATATGCTGGTGCTGGACGGTGCAAAAGCGATTTACCCGGAGATTGTAACGTTGGTGCAGCCGTTTTTGCGTCCCGGCGCGCTGATTGTTGCCGACGATGCCGACTTCAGCCCGGAGTATCTGGAGCTGGTGCACAGTAATCGTGGTTTTATGTCGCTGCAGTTTAACGATGGGGTTGAGGTGTCGATGTGGGTTGGGAATGAGTCATTATGAAGGTCGCCAGGAATGGCGACCTGACTAATCAGTTAAACCATGGCTGGAACGGGTCGGGGAATTCCACCCAGTTATCGGGTCCGAGCGCCATTTCCTCATCGGTTAACAGCGCCTCTTCCAGTTTGCTTCGCAGCGCGTTTTCATCCATTTCTATGCCGATAAACACCAGTTCCTGTCGCGCGTCGCCGCTGCCGTCAACCCAGTTTTCTAAGATGTAGCCAAGGTTTTCCGCATCTTCCGGCCAGCGATCTTTTGGCACGCTGGCCCACCACAGGCCGGCTAAACCCTGACGCGATACGCCGCCTGCCTGCGACCATGAACCGGCATGACGCGGACGGCTGGCGAGCCAGAAGTAGCCTTTGGAACGCACCACGCCGTGCATCTCATTTTCAATGAAGTGAGCAAAGCGCATCGGATGGAATGGACGACGCGCGCGGAACACGAAGTTACGAATGCCGTACTCTTCGGTCTCGGGCGTGTGTTCTCCACGCAACTCCTGCAGCCAGCCCGGCGCCTGCGCGGCGGCATCAAAATCAAACAAACCGGTGTTGAGCACCTGATCCAATCCCACTTTGCCGAATTCAGAGTTGATAATGTTGGCGCGCGGATTGAGCGACGTCAGGATCGCCATCAGCCGCGCTTTTTCCGTCTCGTTAATCAGGTCAGTTTTGTTAAGAATCAGTACATCGCAGAACTCGATTTGATCGACCAATAAATCCACCACCGTGCGCTCATCCTCAGCGCCCAATGATTCTCCGCGCGACTGAATGCTCTCATTCGATTCATAGTCACGCAGAAAGTTAAAGCCATCGACCACCGTCACCATGGTGTCGAGCGAGGCAACTTCAGACAGACTCTGCCCCTCTTCATCGGCGAAGGTGAAGGTCTCCGCCACCGGCAACGGTTCAGAAATGCCGGTCGATTCGATCACCAAATTATCGAAGCGGCCATCTTTCGCCAGACGATTGACCTCCAGCAGCAAATCTTCACGCAATGTGCAGCAGATGCAGCCGTTACTCATTTCCACCAGCTTTTCGTCGGTGCGCGACAGCTCTGCCCCGCCCTCGCGCACCAGCGCGGCATCGATATTCACTTCCGACATATCATTGACGATCACCGCCACACGACGCCCTTCGCGGTTATTGAGAATATGATTGAGCAGCGTGGTTTTACCTGCGCCGAGAAAGCCGGAAAGCACGGTGACGGGAAGTTTTTTGAAACCATCCTGATTTTGGGTTAATGCTGACATAGCAACTCCTCTGAATGACAAGGTTCACAAGACGTATAGGCATACGCGCAATGGTGTTTTTAGTTATGTTATAACATAACAATTAACGTTGTCATTGAGGAATGTTAATGGAGCGGATTGGTCGCCATAAATGGCGACCTTACGGCGACGGGGAAACCTGCGATTACTGGTTGTCGGGATAACTCAAATCGATGGCGTTATCCGGCAACGTGGTGAAATTTTTAACGATGGTGCGGAAATCCGCGTTCGGTTTGAGATCGGCAAACTGTTGCGGATAGAGATCTTTCGCCAGAATTTCCATGCCGATGATATTGTACGGATGATTATAGAAGTGGTGGTACACGCCATATACGCGGCCCTGTTTCACCGGCTCGATCTGCGCCAGGCCGGTGCGCTTCAGCAGCGTCTGGAAGGTGGCTTTCACCTCTTCCGGCTGCACGCCATAACCAAACGGCAACACATTAGCGTTTGGACGTTTCGATCCGGTCATGATGTAGACATCCGGTTTCATGGCGATGATTTTTTCCAGCGCCACAAATCCGGCATTGCCCGGCAGCAGTTCAGAGCCGATATTTTTGCCGCCTACCGCTTCCACCAATCCGCCCCAGCCATTGTGGCTGTGCGTAAAGCAGCAGTTGTCGCTATTCCCGGCTATCGGCTCGATAAACACCGTTGGCTTCTCTTTTACTTGCGCCACGCCTTGGGTGATGCGCGCGAATTTCTGCTGATAGAAATCGGTATAAGCCCTGGCCTGGCTTTCGCGGTTCAGCACTTTACCGAGCAGCGTCACGCTCGGCGCGGTGTTCTGCGCGGGATGCAGTTCATAATCCAGGAACACCACCGGGATATGCAGATTTTGCAAGGTGCCGAGCACGCCCGATTGCTGTAACGCCGGTTTGGCGCGCAGTTGCGCAATCATCAAATCAGGTTTCTGCGCCAGCACGCTTTCGAGATTGACCTGGCCCTGATCGTTAAAACCCATATCGACGATTTTCGTCGCTTTCGGCCAGCGCCCTTTCAGTACATCCCAGGTTTGCGTGTCCTGTTTTTTCGGCAGATTGTTCCACGCCACCACGCGCTTAAACGGATCGTCGCGATCCAGCAGCGCCAGCGTCAGAATGTCGCGCCCATCCTGCAATATGATGTGCTGCGGCTCTTTGTTGATGGTTTGCGTGTTGCCGTCCATGTCGGTGACGGTCAGCGGATACGTGGAGGCAGCCGCCGCCGTTGAAGCCAGTAATCCCATTGCCAAAAGCAGGCGCGTTTTCATGCCAAAACTCCGTGGTAAAAAGAATAGTTATTATTATCAATTACCTTAACACAACCTTAAGTGGCGAGAATAAACGCCACTTCAATCAGTTGTAACAGAGTTTTATGGGGATGATGTTAGGTGAAATCAGAGAGTTTTTGTCCGGAAGTGATCAGTTCCTGCAGCAGCATCTGGCGACGCTCCTGCGGCGTATCGCGGCTGACCATAAAACAGATTGCCGCCACCGCCTGACCGCTGCGCGAACGGATCGGCGCCGCCATGCAGCAGGTAAAGCTTTCCGACAAGCCTTCGGTCATGCAGTAACCGAGTTTTCCAGCGTGATGAATTTCATCAAGAAACGCCTGCTTATCGAGGATCTGGCCGCTGGCGAGGCGATAATCCTCCTCCGGGATCAAATCCAGAATCGCGCTGTCCGACCAGTTACTCAGCAGCAAACGCCCGGTCGCGGTCCAGGTAATCGGCACACGCACGCCGATATCCGAAGTGATTTTGAACGGATGCGCATTGCTCTCAGAGAGCACCACGGTGTATTTGTTGCCCTCCAGCATGCAGAGCTGCACGGTTTCACCGTGGCGCGCCACAATCTCCACCATGAGTTGATGCGCCCGACGGATCAGATCGTTATGCGCCATATAATCCGCACCGTAATAGTGCATCTCACGGCCAAAGAACACTGCGCCTTCGGCATCCAGCTCCACCAAACCGGCTTCACTTAGCAGGCTGACTAATTCATAGATGCTGGAACGGGGTGCGCCGGTGGCGTCGATCAACGCGCGCATCGACATCGGCTGACGTGCGCTGTGCAATTGCCGAAAGATATCAATAACCCGGTCAACTCCGCGCGCCCGCGAGGGTTTTTCGTCCGGCATAAACTCACTCCTTGATGGCATGGGTACAACAGCTAAAGGCAATGAAAGAAGGGCATGATACACCGCGCATCGGCTTTTACCCATCCCGGATTAAATAAATATTAATTACCTGCCATTAATTAGCACGATCAATTTTGGTGCCTCATTATGGCGCAATACGCTCACTCAACGTTTTTAAAACTACGATAACGATCACACTACAATATAAAAACAAATAAAAGTTAATTTTATTTTGCGATCCCGACGACATCACAAAAAATTAAATCGCTGTGCACATATTGCAAAAGAAAATTTCCTGTGCAAATCTTGCCCTATCCAGTATTGCAGATAGCAGTCTGGTATATCAGACAACACAGTAAGCAGATTTTGCTGCAACAGGAGCAGAAAGGGATGACGATTAAACGTTATGGCGTAGAAGGCGGAACCGGTACCGGCGGGCAGAAACTGCCGTTTGCCCGCGCGGTGGAAGCCGATGGCTGGCTCTACATCTCCGGCCAAACGCCGATGCGCGACGGTGAAGTGGTGGAAGGTGGCATCATCGAACAGACGCAGCTGGCGTTCGAAAACTGTCTCACCATCATGCGCGAAGCCGGTTATCGCGTCGAGGATGTGGTGCATGTCACTGCGGTATTAACTGATGCGCGTTATTTCAGTTCATTTAATAAAGTATTCAGTGAGATATTTAGCGGAAATCCCCCGGCGCGTATTTGTAGCGTGCAGGATTTAGTCGTCGACTGCAAAGTCGAAGTCGATATGAAATGCTTCCGCGCCGATCGTAAATAAATATTACGGTTAAAACAGGCTGGCGAATGTTTACTTTCTCCGCCCACACCAGGACAGCCTGTTATTAATTGATGCCTTTCTATTTTGCTGTGAAATAACGGTATTACACCGTCTCGTCAAAATTTCTAAAGAGAGCATAACAATGAAGACAACATCGCTAAAAGTGAGCCTCAACGCGCTAGCCGGCGCGCTGGTATTACTGACGCTGGCGGGCTGTACGCCAACCGAAGAGAAAAAAGAAGCGGGTGCCGCGCCGCAGTCAGCGCTGCAAACCGTATTGCAACGTGGCACGCTGCGCGTCGGTGACTGCCTGAGTTTCGCCCCGTTCGGTTTTTACGATAAAGACGGTAACCCGGACGGCTACGATGTTGATCTCGCCAAAGCGCTGGCCAAAGAGATGGGCGTGAAACTAGAAATGGTCAACACCACCAGCGCCAACCGCATTCCTAATCTGCAAACCAATAAAGTGGATGTGGTGTTCTGCAACTTCACCCGCAATCTGGAACGCGCCAAAGAGATCGGCTTCACCAACCCGTATGTGGTGGCGAGTGAAGCGATGCTGGTGCGCAAGAACAGCGGCATCCAGTCCGCACACGATATGGGCGGCAAAACCATCGCCACGGTAAAAGGCTCGACCAACGGTGACGAAGTGCGCAACCTGGGCATTGACGTGAAGATTCAGGAGTACGACTCATCGCAGGCTGCCATCCTCGCGGTGAAACAGGGCCAGGCTGATGCGATGATCGAGGATAACAACTTCCTCGCCTATCAGGCCAAGCTCGACCCAACGTTAACCGTGACCAATGAAGCGCTGGTGCCGCTGGAATACAACGCCTTTGGCGTGAAGCAGGGCGATCAGGTCTGGACCAACTATCTCAACGAATTCCTGTTTGAAATTAACGCCTCCGGTGAAAACGCCCAGCTGTATCAGAAATGGTTCGGCAACAAACCGCGTTATCCGCTGAATCCGCAATATTGATCCCCACGTGGCGCGGCAACTGCTGCTGCGCCGCCCGAAGGAGCAGAACCATGAGTTATCAATGGCTAACCCTGTGGCGCTACGCCGACACTTTTCTTGCCGCCGCGTGGCTCACCTTGCAAGTGACATTGCTGGCGTTTGCGCTGGCAGTGGCGCTCGGTTTGCTCTCGGCAATGGCGAAAGCGTCGCCGCTGGCCCCGCTGCGCTGGATCAGTCACTGCTACGTTGAGTTCATCCGCAACACGCCGGTGCTGCTGCAGATTTTCATCATCTTCTTTGGTCTGCCGTCGCTCGGCATCACCATGAGCGCCTTTACCGCTGGCGTGCTGGCGCTGGGGATTAACGTCGGAGCCTATCTGTCCGAAACCTTCCGCGCGGGGATTCAATCGGTACCGAAAGGCCAGCTTGAAGCCGCGTGGGTGCTGGGCATTCCACGTCGTCAGGTTTTTCTTACCGTAGTGCTGCCGCAGGCGGCGCGCGCGGTGTGGCCCGCCATTATCAACAACCTGATTCAGCTGCTGCTCGGCACCTCTTTGCTGTCTGCGATTGCGTTGCCCGAACTGACCGGCACCGCCACGGTGATTAACGCGCGCACGCTGCTGTATATCCAGACATTTAGCGTCGTTGCCCTGGTCTATCTGGTGCTGAGCAACCTGTTCTCCTGGCTGGGAACGATGGCAGGACGGCGCATGTTCCACCCGCCGCTGGTGACCCCGGTAAAAAAGTCCGCCTGGTGGTGGGCAAGAAAATGGCTGACTAATCCAGTGAAACGGGAGAACGCGCTATGAACGAGTTAATCATCAGTTCGTTACCGATTCTGCTGAAAGGGCTCGGTATTACGCTGCTGCTGTCAGTGGCTGCGATCATTGGCAGCACGCTGCTGGGTTTACTGGCGGCGGTGTTGCGCACCAGCCGTTTGCCGGTCTTAAAGCAAATTGCGGTGATCTACACCGAACTGTTTCGCGGCACGCCGGTACTGATCACGCTGATGTTCATCTACTTCGGCGTCGCCTATTTCGGCTATGACATCAACCTGTTTGCCGCCGGTATTCTTGGCCTGAGCATCTATCAGGGCGCGTATATCGCCGAAGTGTTTCGCGCGGGTATCGAAGCGGTGCCGAAAGGCCAGTGGGAAGTGTCATGGATTTTGGGCCTGTCGAAGCGTCAGACCTTTATAAGCGTGATCCTGCCGCAAACGCGCGGCATCGTGCTGCCGCCGCTGGCGGGCCAGTATCTTTCCCTGATCAAAGACACCTCGATCGTCAGCATGATCGGCATGTCCGAACTGATGCATCAGGGCCAGGCGATTGTCGATCGCATCGGTCAGCCGGTGGTGGTTTACGGTCTGGTCGCCCTGCTCTACTTCGCCGTCTGCTTCCCGCTTTCCCGTTGGGTTCAACATCATCAAACCAGGAGCCAAATCTCATGAGCAAATCCGCCATTACCTTAAGCCGGATAACCAAATCGTTTGGCGCAACCCAGGTGCTAAAAGAGATCAGCCTGGATGTTTCACCTGGCGAAGTGCTGGTGCTGATTGGCGCGTCCGGCTCTGGCAAAAGTACCGTGCTGCGCATCATGAGCGGGCTTGAAGTGGCCGACGGCGGTGAAGTGTGGGTCAATGACGTGCCGCTGCACCAACGCAAGCGCGCCAGCGAAATCTGCGGTCACGTTGGCATGGTGTTCCAGCAGTTCAACCTGTTCCCACACAAAACCGCACTCGGCAACGTCACGCTGGCGCTGATCAAAGCGCAAAAGCTGTCGGAAGCCGAAGCCAATAAGCGCGGCATGGCGGCACTGACGCGCGTCGGACTGGCCGAGCGCGCGCATCACTATCCGGCGCAGCTTTCCGGTGGTCAGCAGCAGCGCGTGGCGATTGCCCGTGCGCTGGCAGTAGAACCAAAAATCATGTTCTTCGATGAAGCCACCTCGGCGCTGGATCCAGAACTGGTGGGCGAAGTCATGGAAGTGATGCGCAGCCTGGCGCGTGAAGGCATGACGATGGTGGTGGTGACGCACGAAATGGGCTTCGCGCGCAAAACCGCTGACCGCGTGGTGTTTATGGATCAGGGCGTGATTGCCGAGCAAGGTTCGCCCGAGCAGATTTTCGTCAATCCGCAGAACCCGCGCACTCAGCAGTTCTTATCACGCGTACTTGAGCACTAACAGGAGGATCTATGTCGATTCGCTTTCCGCTGCAGGCGGATGGATTACTGGATGCGCAGCAAACCGCGCCACGTTTTAAATCGGTTGCCGGAGCCGGCGAGTCGCCGCTGGCTCTCGGCACGGCGGTGCTGAGCAGCGATCAGGTGTTTTCGCCGCTGATGATCATGAAACAGTCGGCGCTGGAGAATAACCTGCGTCAGCTGGCAGACTTCTGCCGCGAAAACGGCGTGATGCTGGCCGCGCACGGGAAAACCTCGATGTCACCCGCCATTCTGCGCCGCGCGATAAGCGAAGGTGGCGCGTGGGGTTTGGGTGCCGCCACGCCTGCGCAGGTGCGTGCGCTGCGCCAGTTCGGTATCCGCAATGTGTTTCTTGCCAACGAGTTGGTCGATCCGGCTGGCATTCGCTGGATTGCGCAATGGCAGCAGCAGCATCCCGATCACGGCTTCCTGTGCTACGTCGATTCGCTGCAGGGCGTGAAGCTTTTGGCGCAGCACCTCGGCGACAGCCAGATTTCGGTGCTGCTGGAGATGTCGGTGAGCGGCGGCCGCACCGGCTGTCGTTCTCAGCAAGATGCGGTGGCGATTGCCGAAGCGATCGCAGCCTGCCCGGCGCTCAAGCTGGTGGGCGTGGCCGGATATGAAGGTGCGCTCGGCGCAGGCCGCGATGAAAGCGGCATTCAGCGCGTGAAGGATTACTGCCAGATGATGATCGCTACCGCTGAATTGCTGGCGGAAAAGCAGCTGTTTGCCAGCGATCACATCATCCTCAGCGCCGGTGGCGGTGCCTGGTTTGATGTGGTGACGGCATGCTTCACCGCAGCGAAACTGCCGCTGCCGATCACGCCGTTGATCCGTTCCGGGGCCTATATGGCGCACGACAGCGGATTGTATGCGCGCATCGCGCCCTTTGCCCAGCCGGGCGCGACGCATCATTTTGCTGCCGCGCTGGAGATTTGGGGCCGCGTGTTATCGCGTCCGGAGCCGGGATTGGCATTCGTGGATTTTGGTCGCCGCGATGTCCCGTTCGATCAGGATCTGCCGAATCCGTTATGGGTCCGCAACGCCGATGGCAGCGTGCCACGCAAGGCGACGCATTTGCGTATTAGTGATGTGAACGATCAGCATGCTTATCTGTTATTGCCGGAGGATGAGCCGCTGCAGGTGGGCGATTGGGTCGGCTGCGGTATCTCGCATCCTTGTACCGCCTTTGATAAATGGCGCTATCTGCCGCTGGTGGATGATGATTATTGCGTCACAGATTCACTGGAAACAGCGTTTTGATGGGTAATTAGTCGGTGTTCGTAGCGGGGCAATTTATTGCGCGATAAATCGCGCCGCTACGGAATGGTGCATCTGTTGTAGCAACGCAATTTATTACATCAACGCCAACCCAACTCCGGTGCAACGTGGGTCAAAATGCTCTCAATCACGTGCGCACAGTAATCCACGCCTAACTGATTCGGGATAGTCAGCAACAGCGTATCCGCTTCGGCAATCCCTTCGTCCTGCGCCAGCTGTTTGATCAACTGATCCGGCTCGGCGGCATAACTGCGACCAAAGATGGCGCGGGTTTTCTCGTCGAGGAAACCCACCGAATCCCGATCCTGTCCACTGCGACCAAAGTAGGCGCGGTCGGTGTCGTTGGTCAGCGCAAAAATGCTGCGGCTCACCGAAACACGCGGCGTACGCTGATGACCCGCCGCTTCCCACGCCTGACGATAAGCACGAATCTGCTTCGCCTGCTGCACGTGGAACGGCTCGCCAGTTTCATCATCTTTCAGGGTGGAGCTTTGCAGGTTCATGCCCTGCTGCGCCGCCCAGATAGATGTCGCGTTGGAACCCGATCCCCACCAGATACGCTCACGCAAACCGGCCGAGAACGGCTCAAGACGTAACAAGCCCGGTGGATTGGGGAACATCGGCTGCGGATTGGGTTTAGCAAAACCTTCACCGCGCAGCACTTCCAACAGTTCCTCGGTATGGCGACGGCCCATATCGGCATCGCTTTCACCGTTTTGCGGATCAAAGCCAAAGTAGCGATAGCCTTCGATAACCTGCTCCGGCGAGCCTCGGCTCAGACCGAGCTGCAGACGACCGTTGGAAATCAGATCCGCCGCACCGGCATCTTCCGCCATATACAGCGGGTTTTCGTAGCGCATGTCGATCACGCCGGTACCAATTTCAATCTTTTTGGTGCGCGCACCGACCGCCGCCAACAGCGGGAACGGCGAGCTTAACTGACGCGCAAAGTGGTGCACGCGGAAGTAAGCGCCATCGGCACCCAACTCTTCAGCGGCGACTGCTAAATCAATCGATTGCAGCAGCACGTCCTGCGCCGAACGGGTGGCGGATTGTGATGATGGGGTCCAGTGACCAAAAGATAAGAAGCCAATCTTTTTCATGCTGAAATTCTCCTCGTGAGCCGTGCCGGCTCGAACGTTTCCAATGCAGCAAGGTTACGCCACAGACGAGGTGACTGATAGCCAATAGATTTCGCGCGCTTCATCAACTTTTTTGCATAACTAAGAAAAAGAGATTCTTTGTGTTCATCACGGTGATCAATCATCGTCAAAAGCCTAATTACTGTTTACAGGTTCGGCTTCACCATGAGTAAAGGGACATCCGCCTATCTCAGTGCGCAACAGCGTGACGTGGTGCATCAACTGGCGCGCAGCTGGCTGTGGCGCAGCGAATTGCCAACGTGGCTATTGATGGTGGCGGTGTACGGCGGTTGGTTCGCCAGCGTTGTCTATTGGCGAACGTTGGGGTTAACGCTGAGCACGCTGCTGCTGGTCCTGTTTACAACCTGGTATATGTCGCTGCAGCACGAGTTGATTCACGGCCACCCGACGCGTTTTCCCCGTCTCAACCAGCTGTTCGGCACGCTGCCGCTGGCGGTGTGGTATCCGTATGGCTTATACCGCGACTCGCATCTGGCGCATCACCGCAACCACACGCTGACCGATCCCGATGAAGATCCGGAAACCTACTACCTTTCGCCGGCGCGCTGGGCGCAACTCAAGCCGTGGCAGCAGCAGGTGATTCATCTGCGCAACACCTTTCCCGGACGTTTGCTGATCGGCCCGCTGCTGGATATGGCCGCCACCCTCAAAAAACTGGTGCTTGCCTTTATTGATCGCGATAAACCGGCGATGGCGATGTGGATTATTCATCTCACCTTACTGAGCGGGCTGTTTTACTGGATGACGCTGCACGGCTTCTCGCCGCTGTGGTTGGTGCTGACGGTGAGTTATCCGGCGCTGATGCTGACCAAAGTACGATCCTTCTACGAGCATCGTGCCGACGAGGAGCCGCTGGCGCGCTCGGTCAATAACGAAGCCGCGTTGCCGTGGCGTTTGCTGTTCCTCAATCTCAACTATCATTCTGTACATCACGATCTACCCGGTTTGCCGTGGTACGGATTACGCAAAGTCTATTTGCTGTATCGCGATGGTTATCACCAGCGTAACCACGGTTTTCGCGTCGCCGGTTATGGCGAATGGATAACCCGCTTCTGGCGCAAATCGGTCGAGGTTAATGCCCATCCGGGTACGCAAAAGGATGCACAGGATGCCCACTCTTTCGTTACCGATGTACGACATCAACCATCAGGCGACTATCGGCCTGACCTCAGCGCTAACGACGCTGTTGCAACAACGCGGCGTGCAAGCTGAGGTTGGCTGGCCGCAGGATTTACTGCCGCACTGGCGCGATGACCGGCTGCTGCTGAGCCAAACCTGTGGTTATCCGTTGGTGGAGCTGCTGCCCGATGTGCAGCTGGTTGGCACCTTCCTCTCCAGCGCCCAGGGCTGCGACGGCCAGCGCTATCGCAGCTGGCTGGTAGTGCGCAGCGCAGATGAGAACCTGACGCTAAGCGACTTTCGCGGACGGCGCGCGGTGTGCAACAGCAACGATTCCCACTCCGGTTTCAACTCGCTGCGCTACGTGATTGCGCCGCTGGCGCAGAACGGGACATTCTTCAGCGCAACCCGATTTAGCGGCAGCCATCGCCAGTCGCTGGCGGCGTTGCGCGCGGGCGAGGCGGATATCGCGGCGATTGATTGCATCACCTGGGCGCTGCTGCGCCGCAATTTCCCGCAGGAGCTGGCGGGGCTGGAGATCATCGGCGAAACACCGCTGTGCGCCGCGCTGCCGCTGATTACGTCAGCCAAAACCGATGCAGCAACCCTCGAGAAATTGCGCAGTGCGTTGAGCGAACTGACCAGCGAAAAGCGTTATCAGGATCTGTTAGCGGAGAGTTTGATTAGTGGATTCAGCGTGAGCGATCGGGCGTTTTATGACGAAGTGCGGGAGTGGAAAGATCGCGCCGCCGCGCTGGGCGTGACGGCGTTGTGATGTTCAACATTGCGCAATAAATTGCGCCGCTACGGAATGTGCGGTGATTGATTACCGTACACAAAAAGCGCACATATTCGTAGCGGCGCGATTCATCGCGTTCATTTGACCTTTAAGCCACTTCGACCCTGTGCCGCTGCGCCGCAAACTGATTCTCGGGTTCGGGCAAGCCGAGATTTTCACGCAGCGTCTCGCCTTCATACTCTTTGCGATAAATACCCCGCGCCTGTAACAGCGGAATCACCTGCGCCACAAAATCATCAAACGCCGTTGGCGTACCGCCACGCACGATAAAACCGTCGGTTGCGCCCTGCAGGAACCAGTTTGCCAGCCCTTCGGCAACCTGCTGCGCCGTACCCAGGAAAGTCGGACGCGGCGTCGCTTCTTCCAGCGCCGTCTGGCGCAGCGTTAAGCCACGTTCGCGCGCGTTCTGTTTGATCTTGTCGGTGGTGCTGCGGAAGCTGTTGCTGCCTAGCTCGCCAATGTCCGGGAAAGCTTCATCCAGCGCATACTGGCTGAAATCGTGATGCTCGAAGTAGCGGCCAAGATACTCCAGCGCTTTATCGATGGTCACCAGCTCGGCGGTTTGCTGATAGCGGCGCTCGGCATCCTGTTCCGTTTCGCCAATAATCACGCTGATGCCCTGGAACACACGGATATCATCGGCATCGCGCCCGCGTGCCGCCAGCCGGCGGCGCACGTCTTCACGAAACTCGCGCGCCTGCTCCAGCGTTTCCTGGCGCGTATAAATGGCATCGGCGGCTTCGGCGGCAAAGGCTTTGCCCGCTTCCGACGCGCCCGCCTGGAACACAATCGGACGGCCCTGCGGCGAGCGACCGACGTTGAGCGGTCCCTGCACCGAGAAGTAGTGTCCTTTATGATTTAGCGTATGCAGTTTGTCGGCGGCGAAGAATTCTCCGCTCTGTTTGTCGCGCACAAAGGCATCGCCTTCCCACGAATCCCACAGCCCTTTCACCACCTGCAAATACTCGCTGGCAACGCGGTAACGCTCGTCGTGTTCTGGATGGCTGCTACGCGAGAAGTTTTTCGCCGATCCTTCCAGCGGCGACGTCACCACGTTCCAGCCGACGCGACCGCCGCTCAGATGATCGAGGCTGGCGAACTGGCGCGCCACGGTAAACGGCTCGCTGTAAGAGGTAGAAAGCGTAGCGACCAGCCCGATTTTCTGGGTCACCAGCGACAGCGCCGACAGCAAGGTGATCGGCTCAAAACGGTTGAGGAAGTGCGGAATCGACTGCGGCGTGATGTACAAGCCATCGGCGACAAACAGGAAATCGATCTTCGCCTGCTCAGCTTTGCGCGCCAGATCCAGCACGTAATCGATGTTAATGCTGGCATCCGCCACCGCATCGGGATGACGCCATGCCGACATGTTGCCGGATACGCCCTGAATAATCGCGCCCAGCCGCAGCTGGCGTTGTGTCTGACTCATTCTGCTCTCCTTAATATGCGTTCGCGGGCTGCCAGTCAGGAATGACCGGCAGTGCCTGTAACAGTTTTTGCGTCCACGGATGCTGCGGCGCGGCGAACACCTGCTGCAGCGCCCCGCTCTCCACCACTTGCCCGTTCTGCATCACCAGCACGCGATCCGCCAGATGCTGGATCACGCCGAGATCGTGAGAGATAAACAGCAGCGCGGTGCCGTGTTCGGCCTGCATATCGGCCAGCAGATCCAGCACCTGCGCCTGCACCGAAACATCGAGCGCGCTGACCGGTTCATCGGCCACCAGCAGCGCCGGATTCGGTGCAAAAGCGCGCGCAATCGCCACGCGCTGGCGCTGACCGCCGGAAAGCTGTTGCGGGTAGCGCTGCAGGAAGCGGTCGCCGAGCTGCACTTCATCGAGCAGTTGACGCACGCGCTGACGCCGCGCATCGCCGTAAATTCCGGCACTATCGAGGCTTTCGCCGATAATTTTCTCTACCGTGTAGCGCGGGTCGAATGAGCTGAACGGATCCTGCGCGATCAGCTGCAAGCGCGCACGCCGGGCGCGGCGTGCTTTCTCCGGCAGACGATCCCAGCGCTCACCTTCCAGCAGCAGCGTGCCGCTGTCCGGTTCGGTTAAGCCCATCACCACTTTCACTAGCGAGGTTTTGCCGCAGCCGGATTCGCCGACCACGCCAAGCGTCTCTCCGGCGTGCAGCGTGAAGTTGATGTCGTTGAGCACCAGGCGATCGCCATAGGCTTTATGCAGGCCGATGCCTTCCAGCAACGGTGCGCTGCTGGGTGTCGGGCGCGGCGGCAGCGGCGTCGGTTCAGCCGCGCTCAGGCGCAGACCGCGCGTGGCGGGCGTTGGTACCGCGCGCAGCAGGCGCTGCGTCCAGGCGTGTTGCGGACGATGGAGCAGCGGACCGCTGTTGCCCTGCTCCACCACTTCGCCATCGCGCATCACCAGCACGCGATCCGCCAGTTCCGCCACCACCGCCAAATCGTGGCTGATCAGCAGCAGGCCATGGCCGTCGCGGCGGCGCTGCGCCAGCAGTTGCAGAATCTGGCGCTGCACCGTCATATCCAGCGCGGTGGTCGGTTCATCGGCGATCAATAAGGTTGGCGTACCGGCCAGCGCGGTAGCAATTAACGCACGCTGGCGCTGGCCGCCCGAAAGTTGATGCGGATAGCGTTCCAGGCGGCTTTCGGCATCGTGAATGCCTGCCGCCTTCAGCAGTGCGAGGCTTTTGTCCTGCAAATTGTTGCGATGACCGGCGGCGCTTAGGGCATCACTCAGCTGCTGACCAATGCGGCGCAGCGGATCGAGCGACACCAGCGCGTCCTGCAACACATAGCCAATGCGGCGACCGCGCAGCGCGCGCCAGTCGCAGCGGCTGGCGTGGCGCATATCGCGGCCGTCAATGGTGAAACGGTCGGCGGTTAATACTGCGCCCTCCGGCAGCAGGCCAAGCAGGCTGCGCGCGGTCAGGGTTTTGCCGGAACCGGATTCCCCGACCAGCGCCACGGATTCGCCCGCCGCGACCTGCAGGTTGAGGTTTTTCACCACCTGCTGCGGCCCGAAACGAATCGAGAGATTCTGGATATCAATAAACGGCTGGCTCATGCGGATCGTCCTTCAAAACACGCCTGCCAGTAACGACCCAGCGTATTCACCGCAATCACCGTCAGCGTGATAAACACGCCCGGCCACACGGCGATCCACCACGCGTTACGCAGATAATTGCGTCCTTCCGCCAGCATCAGGCCCCATTCGGCGGTCGGCGGCTGCGGTCCCATGCCGAGGAAACTCAGTCCGGCGGTGCCAATAATCGCGGTGCCGAGCCCCAGCGTGGCCAGCGCCGGCACCTGCGCAATGGCGTGCGGCAAAATGTGGCGCGTGATCAGCGTGAAACGTGACAGGCCAAACGTACGCGCCTGCTCAACATAGCCGGAGGTCATCACGCTGTAGGTTTGTGCCCGCACCACGCGGGCAAAACGCGGCACCGACGCAACGCCGAGCGCGATAATCAGGTTGTTAGTGCCGGGCCCGGTAAAGGCGATCAGCATCAGCGCTAGCAGCAGATCGGGAAAGGCGGAAATCACATCCACCGCGCGGCTCAACAGCTCATCAACCACGCCACGCGCCAGCGCCGCCACCAATCCCAGCAAAGTGCCAAACACCACCGCCAGCGCCATCGCCGCCACGCTGATCAGCAGCGAATAGCGGCTGCCGTAGATCACGCGCGTCAGCAGATCGCGTCCCAGCTGATCGGTGCCCAGCCAGTGCTGCGCCGACGGCGGCAGCTGCGCGTTAACCGGATCGGCCAGCAGCGGATCGCTGTGCGCCAGCCACTGCGGCGCGATCACCGCGATTGCCAATACAATGAGAAACAGAATCGCTGCCCACACCGCGGCGGGCAGCGCAACCGGAAGACGTTGAAGCACGGCAATCATGATTTGCTCTCCCCGCGCAGACGCGGATCAATCCACAGCGACAGGATGTCAACCAGGGTGCTCATCACCACGTAGATCAGCGCCGAGAGAATGGCTACCGCCAGCACCACGGGTAGATCCTGCGCCAGCACTGCATCGACGGTCAGTTTGCCAAGGCCGGGACGACCAAATACCTGTTCAGTAATCACCGCGCCGCTCAGCAATCCGCCCACCAGCCAGCCGGTTAACGTGACCGCAGGCAGCGCCGCATGACGCAGCGCGTGGCGCAGACGAATGGTGGTTTCCCCCACGCCCCATGCGCGCAGCGTCAGGGTGAATGGCGCATCCAGCGCGCGCTCCAGCTCGCGGCGCAGCAGTTGAGCGATCACCGCGCCCTGCGCCAGACCGAGCGCCAGCGCCGGTAGCACCAGCGACGATAGCGAGCGATCGCCCGCCACCGGGAACCAGCGCAGCGTGAAGCTGAAAATAAACAGCAGCACGATGCCCATCCAGAAAGAGGGCGTGGAGGCCAGCAGCAGCTCGATACCGTTAGCCACGCGGCGACCAATGCGACGATGCGCGGTGCCGACGGCAATCACCACCGCAAAAATAATGCTGACCAGTAGCGCCGCCAGCGTCAGTTTGATGGTGGGCCACAGCTGCGTGGCCAGCAGATGGCTGACTTCAGTGTTGAGCATGTAAGAACGGCCAAAATCGCCGTGCAGCACGCGCCACATATAGTGCAGATATTGCCACCACAGCGGTTCGTTCAGGCCCCATTCGGCGCGGATCGCCGCCTCAATGGCTGGCGTACGCAGCTGCTCACCGATCAGCAGGCTGACGATATCGCCCGGCGCCAGATGCACGCCGAGAAAGGCCAGCGAAACCGCCGCCCACAGCACCAGAACGCCGCCCAGCAGGCGGCTGACGATGCGGCGCGTCAGGTCGCTGCGCCACACCGATGGCCGACGCGCGCGTGGCGTTCGGGTGACAATGCTTTCCAGACTCATCTTCGCCTCCTGATTAGTGGTCGCTGAGCCAGATGTCGTACGCGTTCTCCGGCATCTGTTTGAAACTGCGGAAACCGGCACCGTGCACGTAGCTGGCGGTGGCGATCTGGTCTTCTGGTTCATACAGCGGGATCGCCAGCGCCTGCTGTCGCAGCGCGTATTGCTGCAGCTGGCTGTAGAATTTACGGCGCTGATTAATATCCAGCGTCGCTGCCGCCTGATCGAGCCAGCCGTTGATTTGCGGGCTGTTGACGCGGCTGTAGTTAATCGGCCCGCCAGCTTTCACCGGGCGATAGTGGTTTTCGATATCGATGCTGTCGGTTTCGGTATTCGAGTTAGCAATCGAGCCGAAGTGGCCGGTGTTGCGCACCTCGGTGTAGGTGCCAGAATCGACATAGCGCAGTTTGATCTCCACGCCGAGACGCTGGCGCGCCTGCGCCTGAACCGCCTGCAGCAGCACATCGCGCTGATCGCGCACCGTTGCCTGCGCCTGAATCACTTCAATGCTCAGACGCTGGCCGTCTTTGGTGCGGAAACCGTCGCTGTCGCGCGTTTGCCAGCCCGCTTCATCCAGCAGCTGGTTGGCGGCAGCGGGATTGTTACCATACTGACCTTCGAGATCGTTGTTGTAGAGCGGATCGACCGGCGAAGTAATCCCCCACGCGCGAGTGCGTTCGCCGCGATACACCGACTTCAGCAGCGGATCGATATCCAGCCCTTGTAATAACGCCTGACGCACGTTCACATCCTGCGTCGGGCCGTATTCCACATTAAGGTACAGCGAATATGGCGTGCCGGTGTTCAGCGCGTGCTGATAAGTGAAATCGGGATTGTCTTTGAATTCACCGGCGTCATTGCCGGAAATCCCTTCAATCGCATCCAGCTGCCCGGACAGCAGCGCGCCGGTACGCACCGAGGATTCCGGCAGGAAGCGATAGGTCACGCGTTCCAGATAGGCCGGGCCTTGATGCTTAGCGGTGGCGGGCGCCCAGTTGTAGTGCGGATTGCGTACGAATGTCACCTGTTGGCCTTTTTCGTAGCTCTCGATAATGAACGGCCCGGTGCCCGCAATCTCTTTGCCACCGGCTTTCAGCTGCGGCGAGTTCCAGCTGGCCGGTGCCAGAATCTGCAATCTGGCGGCGAACGACAGGAACGGCGAATAGCCCTGCTTCAGCGTGATGGTGACGGTGTGATCGTCTGGCGTCGCCACGCTGGCAATTCTCGCGCCCAATGCGCAGATGCTGCTGCCGGCGCAATACTTTGCATCCTGCACATGGCGGAAATTCTCGGCCACCGCATTGGCATCCAGCTTCTCGCCGTTGGAAAAGGTGACGTCGCGGCGCAGGCTAAAACGATACACTTTGCCATCCGGACTGACCTCATAACTTTCTGCAAGCCAGGGTACGAAACTGCCGTCGGTTCGACGCGCCAGCAGCGATTCCCACACGTTACGCAGCGTCACTTCCGCTTTGGATTGCCCATTCAGCTGCGGGTTAAACGGCACGGGTTCAGTTTCGACGCCGAAGGTTAAGCTGCCGCCGCTGCGCGGTTGCTCAGCGGCAAAAAGAGATGCGCTTCCCAGCAGGCAGGTCACACCCAGCGCGAGAGTGATTGAATTCGCTTTCATAAGATCCTTGGTGGTTGCAGGTGCTTTTTTAGTTATTCAGGCGATTTTGGCGATGGGTTGATCGGCTGGCGGGTTGAATTCCTTTTTCAGAAACACCAGCGCTTCGCCTAATGGATTGGTACGGTGATGGAACGGTTGATAACCGCGACGCAGATAGAGCTCGCTCAGCCATGGATGCTTGATGGCGGTGGCGAGATAGACGCCCGGCGCTTTCAGCGTCTCTTTCAGCAGGGTTTCTTCGGCGTAGGTAATGATGTCGCGGCCGTAGCCCTGCCCTTTGTAATCAGGGTCGACGGCGAACCAGTGAATAAACGGCAGCGACGAAGGCGCATGTTCATCCTGCTGCCACGGAAAACGCACCGTGACGGTCGCCACCGCGCGTTTCCATTTGCGTAGCACCAGCACGGTTTCCTGCTTGATGACGCGGCGCACCTGCTCGACGTTGCCCTGTGAAATGGTGAAATGCACATCCAGCGCCACCAGCGCAGCATAGGCGCGTTGCAATAGCGCAAATATTTCTTCCGCATCGTCGGGCTTGGCAACTTCAATTAGCTGACTCATGGTGACCGTTTCCTTATTCAATCCTGCCGAAAGTATTAAAATCCGGCGGATTAAAGTAAACCGAGAATAACGGCAATCGATTTGTTGAATATGGGAAATGGTATTTTATTGCGATGCAATAATGCCCACGGAAATAAAACCCTCGTAGGGTCGCCATTAATGGCGTAATGCTTGTCAGTTAAGCAAGCATTTTGCTTTGAACAGGTAGCGGGCTCTGACACATCTGCTGCGTCACGGGCCGTCCTCGCGCCGCTTACGCGGTACCTTCGGCTTCAACGTTGTGCCAAACGGACCGTTCGCGGATCGGCCGTCCTGGCCGGCCCCGAACTGCCTCACGCATCCCTGCGTGAGGCTCCTGGCCCAACGTAAAAGCCTCAGCGCTGCGGATAGCCCTTTTGCCGCAGCAGACGCGCCAGCGCCTTTAGCAAATGTGCCCTTTCTAAAAACACGCACAGAAGTTTAAGCAGGCCGGGGCCACTTTTGGGCAGGCAATCCGCAGCGCTGAACGCAGCGAGGAAGCCAGGAGAGCCCGCAGGACGCGGGCGAAAGGCGGAGCCGGGACAGGACGTCCCGTCTCCGCCGGTCCGTCAGGCAGACGAGCAAAGTGAAGGTACCGCGCTAGCGGCGCGAGGACCGCCGGACCAAAAGTGGTCCCGGTCTGCGCACTCGTCGTTGGCTTAACTGACAAGCATTACGCCATTTGTGGCGACCCTACGGTGACCGAACGGGCGATATTACGGTTTAGTTACCCACACATCGTAAACGCTTTCTGGCATCTGCTTATAGCTGCGGAAACCGTAGCCATGCACGTAGCTGGCGGTGGCTAACTGATCTTCCGGTTCGTAGAGCGGCACTGCCAATGCCAGTTGCGGTAATGCGACCTGCTGCAGTTGGCTGTAGAAATCGCGGCGTTTCTTAAGATCCAGCGTGCTGGCGGCTTTATCCAGCAAGCCATTGATCTTCTCATCGTTGACGCGGCTATAGTTAATTGCGCCGCCCTGAGCGATCGGACGATAGTGGTTTTCGATATCCACGCCATCGGTTGGCGTGTTGGAGTTGGCGATGGTGCCGAACTTACCGCTTTTACGCACATCGGCATAAGTACCAGAATCAACGTAGTTCAGCTTGAGATCCACGCCAAGACGCTGACGCGCCTGCGCCTGAATCGCCTGCAGCAGCACATCGCGCTGGTCGCGCACCGTTGCCTGTGCCTGAATCAGCTCAATGCGCAGACGCTGACCATCTTTGGTGCGGAAGCCTTCGCCATCGCGGTTTTT
The DNA here is from genome assembly GCF_040255075.1 of Pantoea sp. BJ2. Classification (NCBI taxonomy): domain Bacteria; kingdom Pseudomonadati; phylum Pseudomonadota; class Gammaproteobacteria; order Enterobacterales; family Erwiniaceae; genus Pantoea; species Pantoea sp. BJ2. The sequence goes on along the minus strand of NZ_CP158293.1, from coordinate 35,010 downwards.
CCATCCTGCTTCATCCAGCAGGGTATTGGCCGCATCCGGATTGTTGCCGTATTTGCCCTCTAGCTCTTTGTTGTAAAGCGGATCGATGGGCGACGTGATGCCCCACGCGCGGGTGCGTTCGCCGCGATACACCGACTTCAGCAGCGGATCGATATCCAACCCTTTTAGTAATGCCTGACGCACTTTCACATCCTGCGTCGGGCCATATTCCACGTTGAGGAACAGAGAATATGGCGTACCAGTGTTCAGCGCATGCTGATAGGTAAAGTCGGGATTGTCTTTGAACTCACCGGCATCGTTACCGGAAATGCCTTCAATAGCATCAACCTGACCAGACAGCAGCGCGCCAGTGCGCACCGAAGATTCCGGCAGGAAGCGATAGGTCACGCGATCGAGATACGCCTGTCCCTGATGCTGCGCGGTGGCTGGCGCCCAGTTGTATTTCGGGTTTTTAACGTAGGTCACCTGCTGGCCTTTCTCATAGCTTTCGAGAATAAACGGCCCGGTGCCCGCCAGATCTTTGCCGCCCGATTTCAGCTGTGGAGATTTCCAGCTGGCCGGCGCCAGAATCTGCAAGCCCGCAGCGAAGGACAGAAACGGTGAGTAGACCTCTTTCAGGGTGATCACCACCGTGTGATCGTCCGGCGTTTCAATCTTCTCAATATGCGAACCCATCAGGCACAAACTGGTGCCGGCGCAGTATTGCGCGACCTGAGTTTGACGGAAGTTATCTGCCACCGCGTTGGCATCAAACTTCTCGCCGTTAGAGAAGGTGACGTCCTGACGCAGATTAAAGCGGATCACTTTACCATCCTGGCTGGCTTCATAACTCTGCGCCAGCCACGGCACAAAGCTGCCATCCGGGCGGCGCGCCAGCAGTGATTCCCAGAAGTTACGCAGCGTGATTTCCGCTTTGTCCTGACCGTTAAGCTGCGGGTTAAAAGTGGTCGGCTCGGTTTCAACACCGACCGTCAGGCTGCCGCCGCTTACCGGTTGGTCGGCGGCTACCGCGTTAATCGTGCTTCCCAGGAGGCTAAAACCTAATGCCAAAGCTATTGAAGTTAATTTCATAGTGTCCTTGGTAATTGCAGGTAAATATTATGTAAGGCCTTAATCTGGCCTGTATTAATTCCCGCTGAATTATTAAAACCCGGACAAATAAATGTAAAACGACAATAGTGGCAATCGATTTGTTGGATTTGGCAATTCACCAGTCAGCGAAAAAGCAGATTATCGTGACAGGCTCGCCGGTAGCTGAGGCACGCCAGTTAAACCGCGCAACCCGTACTCGACCATCGCCATATAGACCGCAAAATAATCCAGCGCCATCTGCATAAAGGAGAGATGCAAAATGAGCGTATTACTGGTTTTATTCAGCGTCAGCAACCCGGCTGCTTCAGCGTCCTGCAGGCAGCGTTTAATGTGCGAGCGCGAAACACCACATTTCACTGACGCTTTCAGGTAGTTGTACTCAATAACAGTGGTTTTTTGTTGCAGACTCTCGATGTACAGATCCATCAACAGCATGTGCCCGGCATCCCTGAAAATGAAGGCTTTACTCTCTGGCACCATATCGAACAAGTAAACATGCTTGAGCGTGATTTCAGCGTATTTTTTGAAGTATTCGGCATGAAAGTTTTCCATTTTCAGGCAAGCCGAAACATCGAAATCGTCGTACAACATACCGTAAGGAATCATCATGGTATTAATTAAAGCCCGCGTTTCATCCAGCGCTTTGCGGGTCACCGTGTAGGTTAACTTTCGTTTATCCTGCGCGTCCTTTTTAACTTCCATACGCCCACCGACCCGAATAAAGAGCAGAAAGGAATCAATAGTGTTGTCGCTAATCAGACCGGTTTTTTTACAAAAGTCTTTTACATCACGCAGCGTTGGGTTTGCTGAGGTGAAGGCGTACGCCATGATGGCCGAGCCAATAATAAAGCGATTAGCTTTGAAAATGACTTTAAAATAGAGCGGCTTAGTCAGATACAGTCTGAACAACAGTTTGTAATGCTTCTGCATAACTAATGAGATGTTGTCATTTGACTTAATCTCGGCTGCGCGTTGGTGAATTAATGCTGTGAGTTGCTGTTTGCTTTTCATATTGCTGTGTGGTGTGCCTGGTTATCAATTATAAAATTTTTTAAAAATCACCCTCATGCTCCTGGATTTATTTAAATCCTGTTGAGAGGCGGTTGATGATGCTTTATGGAGGTATTATTTCTGAGGTTAATATTTTAAGATTAACATGGGTCTTTTTGCCCTTCTGGGCACGATCTTACCATCAATGGACTATTTTATGTAAAGCTTGATTTATTCTGAGCTGACATGCCCATTTCTAAGCCTGAAAATTGATCTTTGTTTTTACAATTATTTCATTAAGTTAGGTCGCGATATTTCCTCAAGTATTCCCTTTGTAGCACGGCTTAAAAAAATTAACCACAAAAATGGACAGTGACTTAACAAATCCCCTATGAGAACTTTCTTAACGCACGGTTATTCCACTTGGTTAAGTGAGACTGGTTTATAGCTAAGCCGATTCATACAGGGAATATCCGACAGATTTTTGATGGAATTTATAAGGATTTATCATGGACGACTCACCGCATAAGACACTACGTCACGGCCTTTCAATGGCTATTTTAAGCCATAATACTCTGGTGAAAAAACTCGCTTACCCACTGATTCTCATGGGTTTTATTTCCATGCCAGCGGCATGGGCGAATATGAGTGTCTATCCGATGGAAGTCACCCTAAATAATCAGGGTGCGGCACAGGTGCAGACATTATCGCAAAGCGGTGAAGCGCAGTTTATTCGCGTCAGCATCAAGCGAATTGAGCGCCCTGCAACACCGTTTGAAAAAGAAATATTGGTTGAAGATGCCGTTTCGCCATCGCTTATCGCCACCCCGGATAAATTCGCGCTGGCTTCCGGTTCACAACGCATTATTCGGCTGATTTCATTACAACCGCCAGAAAAAGAGACTGCCTGGCGCGTTTACTTCGAGGCCGTGGCTGCCCCGGATGAATTGAAAGATAAATCGCCGCAGAATAATAACATCAGCAACCAGGTCGGCATCAATTTAGTCTGGGGCGTGCTGGTACATATTCCGCCGCGTAATGCCAGATTATCGCTCACACAATCAGCATCAGGCGAAGTCAAAAACGCTGGCACGGTTCGCGTAGTGATTCGTGAGGTCGCGGTTTGCTCAAAACAACATAGCAGCAGCAGCTGTCAGTGGAAAAAAGAACACGCCACGGTTTATCCGGATGAGACATTGCGTTTTAAAGCCTGGAGTTCGGCACAATTAGCCGCTGCCCAGGAAGTCAGAATAAAACATGTTGATCTCAATACGCGGAATATCGCCGAGTACGTTATCGGACACTGATCAACGTATTAAAGGAATAACAACCTGTTTGTTATAAAGCAGTTCATTACCCATGAGACGGTCATTTACGGCCAGTACAAGGATTTTCACGGAGCTACAAATGCAAAAATTAATCAAACCACTAGTCATCGCTGCTGCGTTAACGGCTGTATTTAATGCACAGGCGGTGCAGAAAGATATTACGGTGAATGCGAATGTTGATTCGACGGTGGATATGACGCAGGCGGACGGAACCGCATTACCCGGCACCATTAATATGCAATATATTCCGGGCCGTGGTTTATCTACCTATTCTCTGGACACCAAAATCTGGTCGAACTCGCAAACTGCCAATATCAACGTTGCGCTGGTGAGTGCCGCTCAGCTTAACAATACCGTTACCGGTACAGCGGTACCTTTGACCGTCACGCTGGGTGCGGATTTAAAACCGATCACCACCACGAACACGGCCCTGACTTACGCCTCGCTGTTCCCGGCGGGCACCGCAAACGGTTCGTCAGTATTGCCACTGAAAATTTCGCAGACCACGCCGGGCGTGCTGGCAACCGGCACCTATTCCGGCGTTGTGAGCCTGTTAATTACGCAGGCCACCACGCAGAGCTAATTTGTCGGCATTGACTGATCAATTATTTCGGGGGCCGCTCGGCCCCCTTATTATTCTTTTTCAGCAGGATGCTGTAATGAAGGTCAATATTCACGTCGCTTTAATAGCCTCTTTCATTACCCTGATCCCTTCTCTTGCTCCTCGTGCTGCCACGCAGGTTCCGCCTGGTTTTGAATCGCTGGTTACCGGCCAGACGCTGTGGGTCAACCTTTCTGTTTACGGGCAATCGCTTGGCTTGTTTGAAGCTTCTGTTTCGCTGGATAGCGTCAGATTCTTGAAACCGCATCAGGTTGCACGGGCGGTGATGCAGCATTATCAAAAGGATCCGCAGCAGGAAAAGCGCTTAGACCATCTCATCAGTGAACCTTTGGCACGCAACGGTAATAAGGCATGCAGCAGCAACGGCGGCGCAGCGGGCTGTGACTATCTGGAGACCGATTCCCTCGCGCTAATCTATGACGAAAATAATGCCAAAGTGGCGCTGTTTCTCGGCCCGGAATTTGTGCCGCTTGCGGCTGACAACTCATCGCCCTATTACCAGCAGACTGCCGAAACGGAAGCGGCGTTTATTCATCAGCAGAATATTAACTTCGTCACCAACCGCGATGACCAGACGTTATCGCTGCAGGGGGCGGGCGCGCTAGGATTCACTGAAAACAGCTATGCCGGAATTGACTGGGACTATCTGGCGCAAAAATACCGGCAGCAAAGTCATCAGGAAGTGCGTTTTAACAACGTGTTTCTGCGCCGCGATCTCGGCAAACGCTATTATGTGCAGGCCGGACGCATGGATTCGCGCGATATCTTCAGCAACGCCGGCGGCAACATTACCTTAAGCCAACTGCCGCTCAGCACCATCGAAGGGGCGCGCGTCGGTTCGACGCTCGCCTGGATGAACCGCGCACAGGCGGCGCAAGGCACGCCGGTCACTGTCTTTATTACGCGCCCGTCGCGTATTGATGCTTATCGCGGGCAGCAACTGCTTGGCACCTTTTACCTGAATGCCGGCACGCAAAATCTTGATACCAGCGCCTTTCCCAATGGTAGCTACAGCGTGACGCTACGTATCTATGAAGATAATCAGTTGTCGCGTACCCAACAGGTTCCTTTTAGCCGCACCGGTAATGCCACCAGCCAGAACATTGAATGGTTTGTGCAAGGCGGCTCCATTCCCGATCGCGAGATGCAGGGCAACGGCGCTGCATCGCAATCGGGTGCCGATCGCCGTGTGATGCAGGCGGGCATCAAAGTGCCTGTGATGCAAGACGCTGCGCTGACCGGCGGTGTCGCCGTGACCAACCGCAACCGCTTTATCGAAAGCGCACTCGACTGGAGCCACGGATTTGATAATCCGCTGCTCGACGGCATCCTCACCACCCGCTTTAGCTACCTGAAAGGCAGCGAAGGTTCGCGCGGCAATATCCAGCAGGTCGCTTATAACGACGGATTCTCCCTCAGTTTCTACCGCAGCGCCCTGTATGCGCAGGATTGCTACAGCAACAACGGTGGGCAATACGGTTTTAGCGGGTGCTACCAGAGCAGCAGCCTGATGTTCAGCGTGCCGGTGAAAAGCTGGTATCTGAATGCCGGTTACAGCGCCAGCAAGAACGAGGGCCGCAATGTGCTTCCGGTGCAGTGGGATGATAACGGCGTCGTGCCGCAGTGGGCGCGCCGCAACATCTACAGTAAAACGCAGACTACCACCTGGCAGGCTGGCCTGGGGCGCGGCTTCAGCGTCAACGGACTCAATATTAATACCAGCGCCAATCTCTTTACCCGCACCAGCAGCAGCGGAACTCAGCGCGACAACGGTGGCTTCCTCTCCGTCTCACTCTCGCGCGTCAGCACGCCAACCATCGATTCACGTTCGAGCTACAGTTCGCTCGGCATGACCTACCAAACCGATCGCAACAACAAGGATCAGGTTGGCTATAACGTGTCGCAAAACTGGTATTTCGATGCGCAGAATCAGCAGGAGATCGGCGTGAACCTTAACGGTAATCAGGAAAATACTTTGAATGCTTCCGTTTACGGCAAAACTGCGGGCGAATACGGCAGCGGCAGCCTGGCATTCAGCTCTGCGTCGTCCGGTTCATCCGCTCAGCGCTTCAGCAGCAGCGGCAGCTACAACTCCTCATTGGCGGTAGCGCGTTCCGGCCTCTATTGGGGCAAATGGGGCAACGGCCTGCCCGGGGCGGCGGTGGGCGTGCATGTGGCAAGCAGCGATGAAAGCCGCGACACACGCGTGGATGTCTCCGTTGATGGCGCGGGCAGCGCCAGCCTACATGGCACCGGCCGCACTTTATTCAGCGTACCGGCTTACACCCAGAGCGCGATCAGCATCAACGATTCCATCGAATCCACCGACGGTATGCGCAGTGAAATCACCCAGGGTGCCGGACGACGCACGCTGTTTATCGCGCCGGGCCGCATGCTGGTGAGCAAAGTGAATATTGTTTCGCGCTACACCTGGCTTGGCAGGCTGATGATCAACCAACAGCGTCCACTGGAAGGCGCCACGCCGCTGAATGTCGCCAGCTGGTCCGGTTTAGGCCAGGGCGGATTCAGCGCTGAGACCGATCACCGCATAAAAAATCTGTACATGGTGCGCGGCATGCAGATGTACCGCTGTGAAATGAAGGTGAAAAGCACCCATGACGTAGTGCGCTATGTCGGCGACAGCGACTGCAAACCCATCGAGCTGGCTTCAGTGCCGCAGGATGTGCAGCAACGAGCAAAAATGCTGATTGTCACCCGCCATGCGGATGAGGTTCCGCTGGCACGTACCACGTCGTCTTCGCCGGAACAACAATAGGGATTTTAAATGAAAAGTAGAGTTATTAGCGCGTTGACGCTATTGGCCCTCGTCGCGGGCATGCAGGTGCAGGCCGCCATGCTCACGCCTTCAGGGCGCAATACCAACGTTGCCGTAACCTTTGACCGCATGTCAGTACCGGCGCAATTGCCGATCTGGACCAATGAAAATGGCGGTTACGATACCAATGACGCACCAAAATGGGGCCGCAATACGCTGGTTTGCCAGTCGCGCACCAGCAATCAATATGGTGCCTGCCTGACATTACCTGTCTGGCTTGAAGCGTCGCCGTCACCCTACCCCGTTCCACTGTTGTTTACCGAAAGCAGCACCAAACAGACGTTGGTACTGAATGTCTATCTCACCAAAAGGCGCTCACTGAATAATGTGGTGGTGGCGACCAATCTGGTACCAATGAATGCGTTTGGCGGTGCCGTCACGCCGCGTGGCGATGGCACCGATTATTCGGCTTATCTTCCCTCTTCCGAGCTGAGTAAATTCCCATCGGCGGGCACATGGAGCGCGACGCTGAAAATGTCGCTGATGCAGTGGCCAGTGACGTCCTGCACCGGAAATTCGCAAAACGTAGATGTGGGTTGTACCAACGTGACGAAAATGGGTGACTGGATCGCCAACATGACCTTTAAGGTGACAGATTACGGCAACCAGCAGATCTATCTGCCTGAGTTTGGCAATGCGGCCGCCACTGTGGATCTCGGTTTAAAAACTTTCCCCGGTGGGCGCGCCACTACCACCGTCAGCGGCAGCCGTTCGCTGGATATGTGCCTGTACGACGGCAATAATTCTGACAGCAACCGGGTTAGCCTGTTGTTTCAGGACGAAGGTGCAGCCGCGCCCGGCCGGGGAACGGGGTTGTTTTCGCTATATCGCACAGGCGCGGATAAAACTCTGGCGCAAAATCGCCTCGATTATGCGATTGAAGTAATCAACCCGCTGACCAAAGCGCGTCAGGTGGTTGAGAACGGCAGTGAGATTATCTGGAGTGGCACCAACAGAGGTGTGTTGCGACGGGTGGTGTTACCGGGACAGAGCAATTCAGTGCTGTGCGTTCCTGCGCCGATGCAGCTTGTTACACCCGCCTTCACGTTATCGTCAAAAACAGCGGGCCGTTATCAGGGGACGTTGAGAATTATTTATACCCCGACGACGCAATAAAAACTGCAATTACCGAGCGCACACACTGTAGCGGCGCAATTTATTGCGCGATAAATCGCGCCGCTACGGAATGTGCGATGATTAGACGCAGTTATCAAATTATCGGTATTATGCATTAGATTTGTGATTTAAAAATTATTGGTGAAACGCTGATAGAGGTGCAGGCTGTTTTTCAGATTGAGTTTTTTAACGATTTTATTCTGATGGCTATAAAGCGTTTTTTTATTTATCCCGGTTATTTTCGCCACATCTTCAATCGATTCGTAAGTGAATAAGCATCGCAGAAAGTTAAACTCCTTCCTGGTTAAATGATTATTTAATCCGGGAGCCGTCATTAGCTGGTCGCTCTTATGCTGGCACAGCATCATTGCCAGCTTAGTACTAATGGTACCGGTTGAAGATTTTTTATCGATAAAACAATCGGCTGCGATGGCATGGCTGCTGTAGTTAATCTTGTTTTTCACTGAATCTGAAAAGAAAATCAGCGTCGCGTTCAAGGTGATTTTTAGTCTGGTCAGATAATCTATCTGAGCCAGCGCCGCGCGGAAGTTTTCTGGCAGATCAAAAATAATGATTGGCGAAAGAGTGGCGGTTTTTTCCCTGTCACGCATCAGCGCCTTCATTTCTCGAAGCGTATTACAGCACGTGATATTTGAATGTTCCAGCAGCGCAATTAAGCCCTGCTGGTGGTAGCAAGACTGATCCAGATAAATGACATCCATGATTAATTTCCGATAAATATCCCTGATTCTGCGAATACTATCGGCTTCCTGGCGGAAATTAACTGTCCATTTTTGGTGCTAAATGACTCACGCGATCGACAGGTCGATTTAAAAGTAGGCCGGGTACAAAGTGTTACCTCTGTGCCCGGTCTGATTTCATACTAAAGCTTAGGCGCGCGCGGCAATGATGCTCTCAGCCACGTTGCGGGGTGCTTCCGCATAGTGCGCAAACTCCATGCTGTAAGTGGCGCGGCCTTGCGACATCGATCGTAGCGTGGTGGCGTAGCCAAACATCTCGGACAGCGGCACTTCGGCGCGAATAATGCGTGCACCAAAGCGTTCATCCATGCCTTGCAGCGTACCGCGCCGCGCCGACAAATCGCCCATCACGCCACCGGCATACTCTTCCGGCGTTTCCACTTCCACCTGCATCAGCGGTTCGAGGATCACCGGATCGGCCAGTTTCGCGGCGGCTTTAAAGCCAAAGATCGCCGCCATACGGAATGCCATTTCCGATGAATCGACATCGTGGTACGAACCAAACGTCAGCGTGGCTTTGATGTCCACCACCGGATAACCAGCCAGCACACCGCTGTTCAGCGCTTCACGAATCCCCTTCTCCACCGAAGGAATGAACTCGCGCGGCACCACGCCGCCTTTGGTGGCGTCTTCAAAGGCAAATCCGGCCCCCGCCTGCTGCGGTTCCAGCGTCAGCACCACATGGCCGTACTGACCTTTACCGCCCGACTGGCGCACAAACTTGCCTTCCACCTCGCGCACCGTTTTGCGAATGGTTTCGCGATAGGTAACCTGCGGCCGACCGATGTTGGCTTCCACGCCAAACTCGCGCTTCATGCGATCCACGATAATCTCCAGATGCAGCTCGCCCATGCCGGAAATAATCGTCTGGCCCGATTCCTCATCGGTGTGCAGACGGAACGACGGATCTTCGGCCGCCAGCCGCTGCAGCGCCAGGCCCATTTTCTCCTGATCGCTCTTGGTTTTCGGCTCAATCGACAGCGAAATCACCGGATCGGGAAACTCCATGCGCTCAAGTGTGATCACCGCATGGGGATCGCACAGCGTTTCGCCGGTGGTGACCTCTTTCAAACCCACGCAGGCGGCGATATCGCCGGCACGAATCTCTTCGATCTCAATACGGTCATTGGCCTGCATCTGGACAATGCGACCGATACGCTCTTTGCGCCCTTTCACCGCGTTCCACACGCTGTCGCCTTTACGCAGCACGCCGGAATAGACGCGCACGAAAGTCAGCTGGCCCACGTAAGGATCGCTCATCAGCTTGAACGCCAGCGCCGAGAACGGTTCGCTGTCATCCGCATGACGTTCATCGTGTTCGCCCTGCTCGTTGACGCCGCTCACCGCCGGTACGTCGAGCGGCGAAGGCATCAGCTCAATCACCGCGTCGAGCATGCGCTGCACGCCTTTGTTTTTGAACGCGCTGCCGCACAGCATCGGCTGGATTTCACCGAGCAAGGTGCGCTGACGCAATCCGGCAACCACCTCCTCTTCACTGAGATCGCCCTGCTCCAGATAGCGATCCATCAGTGCTTCGCTGGCTTCTGCCGCCGCTGCCACCATGTTCTCGCGCCACTCAGCAGCGAGTGCCTGCAACTCAGCAGGAATCGGTGCATAGCTGAAACTCATGCCCTGGCTGGCGTCGTCCCAGTAAATAGCGCGCATTTTGTTGAGATCGACCACGCCGCTGAAGTGCTCTTCCGCGCCGATAGGAATGACAATCGGCACCGGATTGGCGTGCAGGCGATCTTTCATCATCTGCACCACGCGGAAGAAGTCTGCGCCCTGACGGTCCATTTTATTGACGAAGGCGATGCGCGGCACACGATATTTGTTGGCCTGGCGCCACACGGTTTCAGACTGCGGCTGCACGCCGCCAACCGCGTCATACACCATCACCGCGCCATCGAGTACGCGCATTGAGCGCTCAACTTCAATGGTGAAATCGACGTGTCCGGGCGTATCGATGATGTTGATACGGTGCGGCGTAAAGCTGCCGTCCATGCCCGGCCAGAAGCAGCTCACCGCCGCCGAAGTAATGGTGATCCCACGCTCCTGCTCCTGCGCCATCCAGTCAGTGGTTGCCGCGCCATCGTGCACTTCACCTAACTTGTGGCTCATTCCGGTGTAAAACAGGATGCGCTCGGTGGTGGTGGTTTTACCGGCATCGATGTGCGCGGAGATGCCGATGTTGCGATAACGTTCGATGGGGAGGGTTCGGGGCATGATGCGTCCTTAGTCATTCGACTCGTTCTGCGGCGCGCACCATTGCCCGCCGCTGCGCAACAGCCTAAACCTATTGTACGAGTAAATACGAACAGTTTGAGCCTTTTTTAAACATCGTTAAAATCTTGTAGGTGATTCAGCGTTTACGGGCTGGAAAGCCGTCGCCGGTCACTTTAAGGTAAGACTTTCACTCTCAACGGGAAAATTGACCATGCGTATTCTGGTAGTCGGCGCCGGCGCCACCGGCGGCTATTTTGGTGCGCGTCTGGCGCAAGCAGGACGTGATGTGACTTTTCTGGTGCGCGAGCGCCGTTTTCAACAGTTGCAGCAAACCGGTCTGGTGCTGAAAACGCCCGGCGGCAGCGAAGTGATTCAGCCGCAGCTGGCGCAGGCCGGTTCGCTTGATGGCCATTACGATCTGATTATTTTGACGGTGAAAAGCTTCGCGCTGGGTCAGGCGATGAATGACATCGCGCCCGCCGTCGGTCCGGACACGCTGATTATGCCGATCCTCAACGGCATGCGGCATTTCGATACGCTGCGCGCGCGTTTTGGCGACAAGGTGATTGGCGGCTTGTGCAAAATCAACGCCACGCTGGGAGAAAATGGCGAAGTGATGCAGATGACACCGCTGCATATTCTCTATTACGGCGCGCTGGACGGTCACAACGATGCGCGTTTGCAGCGCGTGGATGAAGCGCTGCGCGTGGCGCAGTTTGATACGGTGTTTGCCGACAACATCATCAGCGAGCTGTGGGAAAAATGGTTGCTGCTCAGCACGCTGGGTGCGGTGTGTTGTATCGCGCGTGGCAATACGCAACAGGTGCTGACGTCACAAGGTGGCGAAGCGCTGCTGCAAGGCGTTTTTGGTGAGGTGTTGGCGGTGCTGAGTGCGGAAGGTTATCAGCAGCGTCCGGCGGTGACGGCGAAGATTTATGAGACGCTGAACAATCCTCAAGCGGCGATGACCTCGTCAATGTACCGCGATTTAACCCAGGGCTTTGAGATTGAGGCCGATCAGGTGATTGGCGATCTGCTGGTGCGCGGCGCACGCAGCGGCGTAGTGACGCCGTTGCTGAACGCGGTGTATGTCAATTTGCAGGTGTATGTGCAGAACCGATAACGTTGGTCGCCATTCATGGCGACCGAAACATCACAACCGTGACTGCACGCCGGGCAACTGCTTCAGGCGTTGCCAGCCGGCTTCCACCGCTTCTGGCACCTCGACGTGGCCGAGGAAACCTTTTCCGCGCGGCCCGTAGCCGTTTTCATCGTCGCGCAGGCGCTGGATTTCACCCATCAGCAGCGACAGAAAACGCTCCATCGACCACAATCCTTGCGGCGGCGCGCCGATGATGCGCAGCATGCCCGCGTCCATCATCACCTGCGGCACAAATACCGGCCAGCTGATAAATTCCGGTGCATCCGCACGATCGCGCCATTGATAGCGGAAGGTTTCCCAGGTGCGACGCTGCATCAGCGGATCCTGCACCAGCAGCACGCGCTGCGGCTGCCAGCTGTGCTCATCCAGTAGCTTTTGGCTGAAGGCGGCGTTTTCCCCGCAGTTGCGTGAGGCGGTTTCCAGCAGTAGCAAATCGTCCGGCAGCGCGGCAAATACGCGGGCGACATCGCCCAGCAACTCGGCTTCGCTTTTGCCTTTGCTGTCGATTTGGCGATACAGCGGATGTGCGGCAAGCATCTCCACCAGCAGCGAGGTTGAGTGACCGGTGCCGCCGCTGATCAATAACGGCAGCTGATACTTTTTCGCCACGGCAATCACCGCTTCCACGTTCGGCAGGACCGCGTGACCAGCGAGAATGGCTAAATCGATGTCGAGCGTGCCATCTTGTGGCATCTGATCCAGCGCCAGCCAGGCCGCCAGGGTGTTGATATCCTGAATCTGATGGTTATTGAGCTGCATCCGGTTCTCCTCTTTTTACCTTTGGCAGTGTAGCGGCTTAAGTGCGTGTCGGCAGGGAAAAATTTGCTACACTCGCAGCTCAATCTTCAGGAGAGATTCATGACTGCGCGCTCCGTAACCCTCGACGATGTTGCTCATCTGGCTGGGGTTTCTTATCAAACCGTTTCCCGCGTCCTCAACCATTCCGAGCAGGTTTCGCCGCGCACCCGCGCCAAAGTAGAAGCCGCGATGCAGCAGCTCAACTATGTGCCGAATCGCGTGGCGCAGCAGCTGGCGGGCAAAAACACCCGCACGCTGGGTCTCGCCACCAGCGATTTAGCCTTGATGGCGCCCGCGCAGATCGCTTCGGCGATTCAGCAACGGGCGGCGGCGCAGGGTTATCATCTGGTGATCGCCATGGCGAATCCCGATAATGCGCCGCAGGATACAGTGAATGAACTGCTGGCGCAGCGCGTGGATGCGCTGCTGATTAACCTGCCGCTCGATGCGGCGCAGGCTGCGCAGATTCAGCAACAGTGCGACAACAAGCCGGTGCTGTTTCTTGATGTGGAGCGCAGCGCTGAAGTGGCGCAGTGCCAGTATCAGAGCGAATCCGGTGCGCAGCAGGCGGTTGATCATCTGGTGGCGCTCGGCCATCGCCAGATTGGCGTGTTAAACGGCCCGGCAAGTTCTGCCTCGGCGCGCGCGCGTTTCGCCGCGTGGCAACAGGCGCTGGCGGCGCATCAGCTCAAGCCATTCTGCGTGCTGAGCGGTGACTGGAGCGCGGCATCGGGTTATCAGGCGCTGCAGGCGCAGTTGCCCAACACTCTGCCGCAGGCGCTGCTGGTGGCTAACGATCAGATGGCGCTCGGCGCGATGCGCGCGCTGCATCAGCACGGCGTGAAGATCCCGGCGGAGATTTCGCTGATTGGCTACGACGATACCGCGGAAAGCGCGTGGTATCAGCCGCCATTAACCACCGTGCGTCAGGATTTGCAGCAGTTGGGCGCGGTAAGCGTTGATCGCTTGCTGGCGCAGCTGGAAGGCGGCGATGTGGCAGAGAAGACGCTGGAAACCGAGTTAGTGTTGCGGGAAACCACGGCGACGCCGCAGCAAGATGAGGTGGATGTGGCGGAGATTGCGCAGCAGTTGCAGGTGTTGGCGCGCAAGTTAAAGCGCACCTCATAAATAGGTTTAGGTGCGCAAATTTGCGCACCTGGTCGTAATTACCCGAGTGCGAGTTTTACGGCATCTTCTGCGTGGATCAAGGTGGTATCGAACAGCGGCACGCTGGCATCTTCCGCTTTTACCAGTAAGGTGATTTCGGTGCAGCCGAGAATAATCGCTTCTGCGCCCTGCTCCACCAGCTCAGCAATAATCTTGCGGTATTGCGCACGAGATTCATCGCGGATCACGCCAAGACAGAGTTCCTGATAAATGATGTCGTGCACCACTTTACGACCGGCTGCATCGGGAACCAAAACGTCGATCTCCGACTGATTAAGTCGGCCTTTGTAGAATTCCTGTTCCATGGTGAACGCCGTTGCTAGCAAGCCGACTTTTTTTACGCCCGCCTGACGAATGCGTTGTGCGGTGGCATCGGCGATATGCAGCAGCGGAATGCGGACCGCATCAGTGATCTGCTGCGCGACTTTATGCATGGTATTGGTACAGAGCACAATAAAATCCGCGCCGCCCTTTTCCAGACTGAGCGCCGCTTCTGCCAGGATCTCGCCCGCTTTTTGCCACTCGCCAGCGGCCTGTAGCTTTTCAATTTCGTGGAAATCGACGCTGTACATCAGGCTGCGCGCGGAGTGCAAACCGCCCAGCTGCTGCTTCACCTGCTCATTGATAATTCGGTAATAGAGCGCGGTGGATTCCCAGCTCATTCCACCAATCAAACCGATCATTTTCATTTGCTTAACTCCGTTTTAAACATGCTGCTCAGCACTGTAAGCGAAAAAGACAAACTGCGCGATAAATCGCGCCGCTACCGAAACGCGCAATGTTCGTGTAGCGGCGCAATTTATTGCGCAAACTTTTCCGGCCAGCGCGCTGCAGGAAACAACGATAAGCGAATATTGAACAGGTGGAACATTGGCGCAAACAGCGTGTTCTCCTGCAACGCTGCCGCTTCCAGCCGCAGCAACAACGTATTCAATTCCGCTAACAATTCCGGCTGCGGCGTGGTTTGCAGCGATTTTAACCGACGCTTAAGGAACTGGCTCAGCTCATGGAACATCGCCGCGCTTTCGATGTGATGCGCCAGCAGCAGTTCACGATGACGCGTGTAATAGTCGTAGCAGTTTGCGCCCAGCCAGGCTTCGGCAATCAGATTGCCGCCGGAGACCAACTCTGGCACCGGATCGACACGCTTACGCGGCAGAATAATGTTGACCTTATCCAGCGTGCGCGAAACAAACTGCTGACGCGCGGTCAGTGTGACGCTGTTGAGGCGCACCGTGGCGATAAAATGCAGCAGCTCGCGGATACCTTTGCGCACCGCGCGTTTGGCGGTCCACGACGGGCGCTTGTTGCGGATCAGCGCCGTGATCACCACCGCGAAGGTAATGCCCACCAGCGTCGAAAGAATAGCGTTCACTATAAGCTGTAGATCGGGCTTGAAGTTGTGGCTCATGCCAATCAGCCCGGGAATCTGCGTGGCGACAATCAGACCAATCAGGTTGGTTGACGGATTGGCGATAACCAATCCCAGCGCCAGCAAGCCCGGCGCAAGGCAAATCACCAGCGCTTCGAAGGTCACCGCCTGCGGAATCAACAAGGTGATATACAGCAGGCTGATCACCACAGAAATCAGCACCCCTTTCAGGAACAGCTTCATCGGCGCAATCGGGCTGTCCATGCCGGCAAAGAAGGAGCACAGCACCGCCGCCATCATCGGTGCGGTGGCACCATCTACCCAGCCGCTGCCGATCCAAAATACGCAGGTAACGAAGGTGGCAATAAATGCGGTAAACGACGACAGCAGCAACAAACCCTTATCGACGTGTTTGTGCGCGCGCGCCATTTTTCCGGCTTTAACCGCGGGCGTCCATTCACTGACGCGCTCGCTCACGCTTTGGTAGGCATCAACGATGCGCACAAAGTTGAGTAGGCGCTCCAGCAATCCGCTCAGCAAAATGCTCTCTTCACTGTTGAGCCTGCCCTGTTGCCACGCCCGTTTCAGCTGCTCTTGCGCGTGGCTGAGCTGGTCGCGCACCGGCAGCTGATCTTCACCATTTAGCCATAGCAAAAATTGCTGAAACACCTCGGCGATAAAGTCGGGAAAACGGATTTGCTGCTGCGCCAGCAAATTGAGGCGCGATTCGATTGCCGTCAGCGTGGGGATGAAATAGGAGAGATGCTGATACTGCACGCTGACTAAACGCACCAGACGCCGTGCAGCATCGCCTTCATACACGCAGTGCGTGATGAGCGTTTCGACGTTAAGCGGATAGTTGGCCATCTGAATAAGGATATCTTCGCGCTCCACCGACTTCTCAGCGGGCATCGCCGTGACCAGTTCACTGCACAGCTTGCGCGCGTTCTGATACCACAGGTTCACGCTCTGCTCTAACAGATTGCGCATCGAGACCGGCCACAGCAGGCGATGCACCAGGCTGCTGCAGACGATGGCGACGGTGATCTCCTCAACACGCGAGATCACCGTGTAGGTGATGGCCGATGGCGACACCACATCGGGAAAACCCATGATCGCCGCGCTGTAGCCCGCCAGCATAAACACATAGCTCTTCGGCGTGCGGTCGTGCAGCGAAAGATAGAGACAAACCGCGACCCAAAGCGAGATGCACAGGCTGAACAGCAGCGGATCCTGCACCGTGGCGGGATAGATCAATAGCGTAAACAAGCCGCCCAGCAGGGTGCCGAAGAAACGAAAAACCGATTTCGATACCGTTGATCCCGAATAGAGCTGCGAGGCAACGTACACTGTAGTCAGTGACCAGGCCGGTTTATCGAGATTGAGTTCCAGAGCAATGTAAAAAGCCAGAAAGGCAGCAAGACAGGTTTTGGCAGAGAACAGCATTGCGCTTCGTGAAAACCACTTCATAGAACGGGTAAAACCTTATGCAGGCAGCGGGATGGCTTATCCTGACAGAAGCTTTTGGCAATGGCATTTTGATTTGTTATACAAATTATTACCGTGCTAATTATATGGGCATCTATGGAAATGGGGGATGCGTTTGCTGATTACAGTGAATGATCCAGATCACATAGATAATAGTTATAAGCGATCGAAATTAGTTATTTATTGGTTATATAAGGGCTTTGCTAAGGTGGCAAAAAAACCACGTGAGAATCATCATGAAAGCAAAACTTCCTGTCCTGAGCGCTTTAGCTCTCAGCGTTGGCCTGCTCTCCACGCACGCTTTTGCCGCTAACCCAGAAACCGTCACCATCGGCTATCAAAAAGCCAACATCTTTGCCCTGCTGAAATATCGCGGCACGCTGGATGAAACCTTTAAGAAGGAAGGCATCGCTATCCGCTGGGTGGAGTTCCCGGCGGGCCCGCAGATGCTGGAAGGCTTAAACGTCGGCAGCATTGATTTGGCAGCAACCGGCGATGCGCCGCCTGCCTTCGCCCAGGCAGCGAAAGCCGATTTGATCTATCTCGGTCATTCACCGGCTAACCCAAAAACCGAAGCCATCGTGGTGCCGAAAGATTCCGCCATTAAAAGCGTGGCGGATTTGAAAGGTAAACGTGTCGGTCTGAACAAAGGCTCTGACGTTAACTATCTGCTGGTGAAAGCGCTGGAAGATGCGGGGCTTAACTACAAAGATGTGACGCCGGTGTATCTGCCGCCCGCCGATGCACGCGCGGCTTTCCAGAAAGGCGCGATTGATGCATGGGTGATTTGGGATCCGTACCTTGCCGAAGTGGAAGCCAATGCCGGTGCGCGTGAAATCCGCAATGCGGAAGGATTAGTGCCACATTACACTTTCTATCTCGCCAGCCGTCCGTTCGCGGAAGGTCATCCTGATACTGCGAAACAGGTTGTCGATGAGTTGAGCAAACTCAGCGATTGGGCCAACAAGAACCCGGATGACGCGGCAGCGATTCTGTCGAAATCAACCGGCCTGGATAAAGCCATCTGGCAAACCACCATTAAACGTCTGCCTTACGGCGCGTCACGCATGTCGCCGCAGGTGTTTGATGAGCAGCAGGCGTTAGCGGATACCTTTACGCGCGTGGGACTGTTGCCGGTGAAAGTGGATGTGCGCAGCGCGACCTGGTCGCTGGATAAGAAGTAAGTCATTACCAACAACCAGGTCGTCATAAATAGCGACCTTACATGCCCGGTGCGCATTTACGCGCACCGGGTTTTATCAGCCCTCGCCCCTGCCAATCTGCCAAATCCCCGTCGGTGCGGTGCCATTCACTTTCCAGTCGCCGATATCACGCGCTTTGTACACCACCGGATTATGTGATGACAGAGTTCGCGCGTTGCGCCAGTGACGATCCAGCGCTTTGCTGACGCGCGTATCCGATGCGCCCAGTGCGTTAAACAGCTCGGTGGCGGCGCGTGTCACCAGCTCGCTGGCAATCACCTGCGCCTGCCCCGCTTCGGCTTCGGCCAGCACATTCGCGGCGGCAATTTGCGCTTCATCGTTGCTGACGTGGGCAACATATGCTGATTGCAGTGAATGTGTCGCGCGGATCACCGTGGCTTCCACCGCAAACGCCAGGCTGGTAATTTCACCGATCACCTGCAGAATCTGCGCATCCTGACGCACAGCGCCGCCGTTGCCGTGGCTGTAAACCCGATTTCGCGCCGCCACCGCCTGCGCACCGTCGCGCGCCACCGCACGGCCAATTCCCGCCAGCGTGGCCAGCAAGACATGCTGATAGAAAGCGGTTTGATAACGGAAGCGGGTGGCGAAATCGTAGACGTGTTCCTGCTCGACATGGGCGTTAGCGAAACGCGTGGTGCCGCTGCCGGTTAAGCGCTGGCCAAAGCCGTCCCAGTCGTCCTCACGCGTCACCCCGGGTTGGTGAGTGTTCACCAGAGCGATAACATCGCCCTGATTGTCATTGCGGCGCGCATAGACATCAATCCAGTCGGCGAACAGCGTGCCGGTGCTGTAAAACTTCTCACCGCTCAGCGTCCAGCCGCTTTCGTTTGGCGTAATACGCGTGATGACATCGCCGAGTTTTACCGTGCCAATTTCCGTCCAGCCGCTGCCCACCAGCTCGCCATCAATAAAACGGCCAAACCAGCGATCGCGTTCCGCGCTATCCGGCTGTTTCAATCGATCTTCGACAAAAGCGAAATGCGCGCGCAGCGCCTGCGGCAGATTCGAGTCGGCTTCTGCCAGCTCGGTTAACAGCTGGAACAGCTGCGGCAGCGATGCCCCCCAACCGCCCTTCTCTTGCGGAATGCGCACCGTGCCGAATCCCGCCTCTTTCAGCCAGCTAATCGGTTGATGCGGCAAGGTACGTTCCCGCTCGCGCGCCACCGTTCCTTCAGCGATGCGCGCGAAAATCGGCCGGAAGTGCGCCGTCAGCGCCTCATAATCGGTGCCTGTTGCCAGTAAGCTCATGGTGACTCCTGAGGTGAAAGATCGTCGATGTCATGCAGCGTGGGCTCGTGGCGCACCGCCAGCAGGAAGAAGATCGGGATGATCGCTGCCAGCGATACCACCCAAAACATATTGGTGCCGAGCGCGGCCTGCAGAATCGGCAGGATGAACAGCGCTAACGCGCTACCGATGCCGGAAAGCGCGCGGCTGAAGCCCACGCCGGTAGCGCGAATCGAGGTTGGATAGGAAAGCGCTGGATAGACCATCAGCTGCGCCCCCGGCCCGAAGCCTTCGGCAAACAGCCACAAGCCGAGCATCAATACTGCAAAGACGATTCCGGCGATGGCTTGCGGATGACCAATTAATGCCAGCGCGATCAGCGCAAAGAATTGCAGGGCAAAGCCAGCAATCGCGACGTGGCGCGACGGATATTTCCACGCCAGACGCATGCCAAGCAGGCCGCCGGTAAAGGCGAACAGCGCGTTGAGTCCCAGCGATGCCGAGATGGTTTCAAACACGCCCGCGCCGAGGAACTGCGCCAGAATCGACGGCAGGAAGAAGGCAATGGCGGTGTATTCAAACGAGATACAGATATTCATCACGCCCGCGACGATGGTGCGTTCGCGCCACGGTTTCTCAAACAGCACGCGGAAACTCACTTTCGGTGCCGCAGCAGCCGGTGGCGCTTCGTGTTCCGCTTCGTGCGCGTGAATGCCGTAGGAATCACGCAGGATACGCACTGCGGATTTCAGGTCGCCCTGATTCGCCGCCCACAGTGGCGATTCGTTCATAAATTTGCTGCGCACCGCGATGATTAGCAGTGCCGGCACCGCACCGAACAGCAGCGACGCGCGCCACAGCCAGTCAAGATGCTCTTTCGGCAGCAGGAAGTAGAGCGCGAAGATCAGCAGGAAGCACAGCGTTGAAGCGGCGTACCACATCGGGCACCAGGCTGCGAGTCGGGATGCCTTGTTGCCTTTACCAGCGAATTTGGAGAACTCCGCCAGATATGACATCGCCACCGGCAAATCGATGCCGACGCCCACACCCATCAGGAAGCGCGCGCCAATCAGCACCCAGACGTTCGGCGCTAACCCCGCCGCAATCGCTGAAACCACAAAGAACAGCATGTCGGCCATGAACACCGAATAGCGGCCATATTTATCCGTCAGCCACCCGCCCACCAGATTGCCGACGATGGTGCCAACCATAATTGAGGAAGTGACTAAGCCGGTGAGCAGGGGCGAGAGCTGAAACTCGCGCACCACATCATCGATGCCGTACGACAGCGTGGTGAGATCGTAAGCGTCGAGGAACACGCCGCCGAGCGCGAGGAACACAATCATGCGCGCGTAGTTGTCATTTTTGGTGCGAGTGTTGATCAGCCTTGCCACATCACTGACCGAACGTACCGGTTCGGAAA
The DNA here is from genome assembly GCF_040255075.1 of Pantoea sp. BJ2. NCBI lineage: Bacteria > Pseudomonadati > Pseudomonadota > Gammaproteobacteria > Enterobacterales > Erwiniaceae > Pantoea > Pantoea sp. BJ2. The sequence goes on along the minus strand of NZ_CP158293.1, from coordinate 14,176 downwards.
CCGGAATGGTGTTTTCTAAAGGAAGAGAACTCATAACGCCTCACGTTGTTGTTTTGTAGTGCAGGTGAGGTTGTTATAAGCGTTTTTCTGGCTGCGCCAAAACAACAATTATTGATATTAATTTACATTAAAATCAATTAGATAAATGGTTTTTAGCCAACACAAAAACCCGGGCGTGCCTGACGCGTCCGGGTGTTCAAACAACAACAATTTATTCGGCTGAGACCGGCACCAACACGCCTTTTACCAGCGGATCGTCGGTGGTCTTCAACCACTGCTGGACGCGCGGATCGGAGAAGGCTTTTTTCAGCTTCTCGATGTTTTCCTGGTCCAGATAAGGCGTGCCAATCACCAGCTGTGAGGCGAAAGTGCGCGGCGCAGGCGGGAAGAGAATGCCTTTTTCGCGCGGCACTTTACCGGCATCAAATTGCGAGACGTAACCAATCGCCGCATCCACCGAGTTGAGCGCACGCGGCATGGTCAGCAAATCGAGCTCTTTAAACACGAAACCGTGCGGATTGCCGACAATGTTCTTCAGTTTGGCCGTGCGCGGCTCGACGTTGGGATCGAGCGTGATTAAACCCTGACGCGCCAGCAACCATAATGCCTGGCCCTGATTGGCGCCATCATCCGGCACCACGATGGTCGCGCCCTGCGGCAGATCCGCTACCGATGTGTAGCGATCGGAGTAGATGCCAAACGCCCACTGGAACAGCGGCAGCGTTGAGGTGAGCGCAAAACCGTTGGCATCCACCACTTGCTTTAGCCACCACTGATGCTGATATACGGTGGCGGCATACTGCCCTTCCGCTACCGCGCGGTCGGCTTGCACCGGATCCTGCACGCCAACCGCCTCCAGCTTCAGGCCGTAATCGGGCGCGATGTGCTCGCCAACGTATTCAATCAGCTTCTGCTCGCCCGCCATCGCCGGTTCAAAATGCACCTTCAGCGTGGTGCCAAAGACCACCGCCTGCGCCTGTTGGCTGCGCCAGAACCAGCCGCCTGCTGCAAGTAAAACGACCACTATAATCAGTAGCAGCCACGGCCAGCGGCGGGTTTTACGCAGCTCGAAATCTTGTGTTGTCATAACGATGTCCCCTGAGGATGGCGTAATGCGGTGACCAAACGGTCGCCGAGAAATTGAATGGTTTGAATTAAGGCGATCAGCACCACGATGGTGGCGATCATGATGTGGTTGTCGAAGCGCTGATAACCGTACACCACCGCCAGATAGCCGATACCGCCCGCGCCGATGGTGCCGGCAATGGCGGAGTACTCAATCATTGAGATCAGGTTGAGCGTCACTGCCGCCACAATCGCCGGCAGCGCTTCGCTAAGTTGTGTCGAGCGGATGATCTGCCAGCGCGAACCGCCGCACACCAAGCCCACCGCCGTGACTTCACCGGGCAGCTCACGCAGCGCGTTGTCCACCAAACGGCCAAAGAACGGAATACCCGCGGCGATCATCGGCACAACGGCGGCAGGAATGCCGATGGTGGTGCCGGTAAGCCAGAAGGTGAACGGAATGATGGCCGCCATCAGCACCAGAAACGGCAGCGAACGCCCCATGTTGACAATCCAACTCAGCACCCGATTGATACCGCGATGGGGAAACAGGCCGCGCACCGAGGTGTTGAACAGCACCACGCCGACGATGCCGCCGAAGGTGACCACGAACAGCATCACGATCGCCACCATCAACGCGGTTTCGCCCAGAGCGGGCAGCATCAGCGCCGGGATGTCTGGCCACGGCGTATCCTGACTCATCACTGATACGCTCATACCGCCTCCCGCAATGGCAGCACGCTGCCGGAAACGCTGGCAACTAAGCCCAGCTGTTCCAGCTGCGACAGTAAACGCGCCAGCGGCACGCGTTCCTGCTGATAGTGAATGCCCACCTTGAGGCGGCCAGCTTGCAGACCATTCACCTGCTCGACGTGCGCGCCGAGCAGATCAATACGCAAACCAAATTGCTGGCTGAGGCGCGAAATCCAGTCGCTGGCGACTAGCACATCGGTGCGATAACTCAGCTGCAACACCAGTTCGGCATCGCCCGCCTGCGCCGCCAGCGGGAACAGGCGCTGTCCCAATAGCGAATCGGGTTGCGCCAGCAGCTCTTTCACCACACCGTACTGCACGATTTGGCCGTCGCGAATTTCCGCTACCGCATCTGCCGCCTGACGCACCGCGTCCATTTCATGGGTGATCAGCACAATCGCCAGCTTGTAGTCATCACGCAGTTTTTTCAGCAGGTCGAGCACGGTGACGGTGGCTTCGGGATCGAGCCCTGAAGTGGCTTCATCTGCCAGCAACACCGACGGGCGCAACGCCAGCGCACGCGCGATACCAATACGCTGCCGCTGACCACCGGAAAGCTGGCCTGGATAGGCTTTGGCTTTGTGGCTGAGGCCGACGCTATCGAGCAGTTCGCCCACGCGCGCGGCGATATCGCGATCCACCACGCCAAGATAGTGCAGCGGCAAGGCGATATTCTCCCACGCGGTTTTGCGTTGCAGCAGCGCGGAAGACTGGAATACGGTACCAATTGAGCGACGCGCCTGACGCAGCGCTTCGCCATTCAGACGAGAGAGATCGCTGCCGTTAACGCGGATGCTGCCGGCGCTCGGTTGCTCCAGCAGGCTGATGCACTTCGCCAGCGTCGATTTACCCGCGCCGCTCGGCCCAACTACCGCGGTGATGTTGGCTTGCGGCACTTGCAGGCTGATGGATTTCAGCACCTCGGTGATGCGGCCGTCGGGCGCGCGATAGTGTTTGCTAAGCTGATCTATTTCGATCATGAGACCTCCTGTGGCGTGGAGGATTTAACGCGATAGCCCGCGCCCGGATGCGGTGCTTGCAGCTGCGGGCCGGCGGAGAATAACTTCTCGCGCAACGTGCCCTGCGCGTACTCTTTTTTGTAGACGCCGCGCTTTTGCAGCTCCGGGATCAGCAGCTCCACCACATCTTCAAAGGTTTCATGCGTCAATGCGTAGGCGAAGTTGAAGCCATCGACGTCGGTCTCTTCAACCCAGCTTTGCAACTCATCCGCGACGGTTTCCGCGCTGCCAACAATCAGCGGACCAAAACCGCCGATGCCGACCCAATCCGCCAGTGCTTTTACCGTCCACTGACGATCGGGATCGGCGGTGGAGAAAGTTTCGACCGCCGATTGAATGGCATTGGTGTGGATATATTTCAGCACCTGATCCGGCTGATACTGGCCGAAGTCGATACCGGTCCAGCCTGATACCAGTGCTAGCGCGCCTTCGTAGCTGACCCAACTGGTGTACTCTTTCCATTTCGCCTGCGCCGCCAGATCGGTTTCGCCAACAATCACGGTTTGCAGATTGAAGATTTTGATGCTGTAAGGATCGCGCCCCGCTTCCGCCGCGCGGCGGCGAATATCGGCGACGGTTTTCTTCAGCAGCACTTTCGACGGCGCGGCAACAAATACGCATTCGGCATGTTCTGCGGCAAACTGTTTGCCACGACTCGATGCGCCCGCCTGATACAGCACCGGCGTGCGCTGCGGTGACGGTTCGCACAGGTGAATGCCCGGCACGTTGAAGAAGGTGCCCTGGTGATTGATGGGATGGATTTTACGCGGGTCGCTGAAGATACGGCGTTCGCGGTCACGCAATACTGCATCCTGCTCCCAGCTGCCTTCCAGCAGCTTGTACACCACTTGCAGATACTCGTCGGCGTAATCGTAGCGGCTGTCGTGATCGGTCTGGGTTTTGTGCCCAATGTTGCGCGCCCCGCTCTCCAGATACGAGGTGACGATGTTCCAGCCGATGCGGCCTTTGGTCAGGTGATCGAGCGTGGATAAGCGGCGCGCAAACGGATAGGGATGCTCAAACGACAGCGACGCCGTAAGACCAAAGCCGAGGTGTTCGGTCACCAGAGCCATTGGCGTAATCAGCGCTAACGGATCGTTGACCGGCACCTGCGTCGCCTGGCGGATCGCCGCATCGCCGTTGCCGTTGAGTACATCGTAAACGCCGAGCACGTCAGCGATAAACAGGCCGTCAAATTTGCCGCGCTCCAGCAGGCGCGCCAAATCGACCCAATACTCCAGGTCTTTGTATTGCCAGGAACGGTCACGCGGATGTGCCCACAGGCCCGGCGACTGGTGTCCGACACAGTTCATATCAAATGCGTTCAAGCGAATTTCACGTTGCGATGGCATAGCAATCTCCATAGCGAGGCCGTGATCGTGTTACGACCCGGCGTTCGTCAGTTAATTTTTAGGATGTTGAGAGATTAAAGCGCTGAAGGGGGACATCGCTCGGCGGGAGCGATTTGTAGTTCTTGTAAAATATGTTTCGCCACAGCGGCGGCGTGATCGGCAACCTGCGGCAAACCCATCAGTTCACCGAAGCGCGCACGCGCAGCAGGACCGACGACAAACAGGCGCGCATTGGGCTGGCCGGTAACATTAAGCGTGTGCGACTGGCTGTCCACATCAATACCAAACCCAAGCAGGTCAGCGCGGATTAGCCCTTGCTGGCTGAGCGACTGCAGCAGCGGCTGGCTGGCGGTTAAGGCTTCATGGCCGGGACCGGTGGTGACAATCAGATGATCGAGGCGATGGGTTTCGCTGGCGCCCTCGCGCGTGCGTAACGTGATGTCCAGCTGCCTGCCGACATCGGAGATGTCGCTAAGCCGCGCGGCCAGCACCTTCAAACTGCCCTGCTGCCGACGTGCGCTGATCACCGCTGACACCTGCGGCGCAATGCGATAGCGATGCACATCCCACCACGAGCGCAAGTGACGAACAAAGCGCTGCTGCTCGCGCAGCGGCAGCGATTGCCAGATATCCTGACCTTGCACGCGTACCTGATCGAGCACGCGCTGCCACGGCAAATCCTGCTCAGCGGCACGCGCGACTTCGGCACGAATATGTCGCAGCCACAGACGTGCGCTGGACGCTTGCTGCGGGGCTAACATCCATTCGGGCCATTCACCGCTCAGGTTGTCGCGCGAGAGCTGTCCACGGCGCGAGAAGGCGATTAACGGGCCACGATGCTGTCGGGTGCCCAATGAAGCCACCACGTCCGCCATGCTCAGGCCGGTACCGATAATCGCCACCGAGGATTGAGGATCGATGGCGTCTAATACGCCGTGCTGCCACGGATTGGCAATCAGCGCCGGATGCGCCGAGAACGGTTGCAGCGCACGCGGCAACGATGGTGGCGGATGACTGATCGCTAACGCCAGTACATCACCCCGCAACGTTTCGCCGTTGCTGAGCAACAGCTGCTCGCCTTCCCAGGCCACGGCGCTGGCCTGAACATGGCGCAGCGTGACGTGCGGATACGCCTGCGCAGCTTGCGCAAACTGTTCTACCAGATAGCGACCGAACAGGCTGCGCTGCGGATAAACTGCGCCGTCTTCACAGTGCGCTACTGAGTCCAGTGAACATTCCGGCTGTTGGCGATACCAGCGGTCAAACGCGCCCTGCTCTTCACCGCTTAACTGCATGCGCGAAGCGGGTACGTTGATGCGGTGCGCAGGCTCCTGCGTGGAATAGGCAACGCCGCCGCCGAGGTTGGCGCGCGGTTCGACCACTGTAATCAGTAATCTGCTCGATGAGGTTCGTGCGAGATGAATCGCCAACGCTGTGCCGCTAAAGCCACCGCCAACAATGATTACCCGTGCCATTGCCTTCTCCTGCATTAGCTGGCGCTCGTCTGTTTTGACGGACGCTTATCGCCGCCAATGGTTTCACCAAACGGGCCGGTGTTAATGGTGCGTTCACGCTGCTGCTGTGCGTTAGCCAGCGGTAGCAGCGGCAACAGTAATTCGGCCACGCGATGCGCTTCTTCCAGATGCGGATAACCGGACAGAATGAAGTTGGTGACGCCCAGCGCCTGATATTCGCGGATACGCTCAGCCACCTGCTCCGGGCTGCCGACCAGCGCAGTGCCCGCGCCTCCGCGCACCAGACCCACGCCCGCCCACAGATTCGGCGAGATATAGAGGTTGTCGCGCGAGCCGTTGTGCAACGCGCTCATACGCGCCTGACCGGCAGAATCCATACGCGCAAAGATTTTTTGCGCCTGCGCGATGGTCTCTTCATCAAGATGACCAATCAACTTATCTGCCGCCGCTTTGGCTTCTTCTTCGGTCTCGCGCACGATCACGTGCAAACGAATGCCGTATTCCAGTTTACGTCCGCGCTGCTCTGCACGTGCGCGCACCACTTCCAGCTTCTCGGCAACCTGCGCTGGCGGCTCGCCCCAGGTGAGATAGGTATCGGTCTGTTCCGCTGCTACATCAATCGCCGCCTCAGATGAACCACCAAAATAGAGCGGCGGCCCCTTTTCCTGCACCGGCGGAAACAGCACTTCTGCGCCTTCAACGTGAATGTGTTTGCCTTCGTAATCCACTTTCTCGCCGCGCATCAGGCGGCTGTAGACGTCGAGGAACTCTTTGGTGACTTCATAACGTTCACTGTGGTTGAGAAAAATGCCGTCGCCTTTGTTCTCAATCGGATCGCCGCCGGTCACCACGTTAATCAATAAACGCCCTTCAGACAGACGATCAAGCGTGGTCGCCATGCGGGCTGCCAGCGTTGGCGGCTGCAGGCCAGGACGCACCGCCACTAAATAGCGCAGACGTTTGGTGATCGGCGCTAACGCCGAGGCCACCAGCCAGGAATCTTCGCAGCTTTTGCCGGTAGGAATTAATACGCCATAGAAGCCAAGATTGTCGGCGGCGAGCGCCACTTGCTGTAAGTAGGGTAAATCGACCGGGCGTCCGCCTTGCGTGGTGCCGAGGTAGCGTCCATCACCGTGGGTCGGTAAAAACCAGAAGACATTAATTTTATCGTTCGCGGAATCGGCCATTATGCTTTTCCTATATAACTTTATTAAAAAATGATCATTTTGAACTGCTTTTTTGGTTATATAGCTGTTAGCAGAAAGCGTGCCAGGTTGTTAACTGGCGCGAATCGCCGTATTTCAGGCGGTTAGCCTTGTTGTCGTAGTTCAAAGCAGTTGCATTTGCGACTCTGGTGCAACAGCAATTGCTGCATATGCAACTGCTTATATTTTTTAAATGGTGTTAATAGTCAGCATGAGCATTTAGGTTAACGATATGCTCGTTACAGGACTCAATGCCATGTTAACCACCTATAACCACACCGACTCACCGCGCTTAGTCGATCCCGCTTCTCTGGCATTTCAATCGCTGCTGGATAAATTCGCGCCCACGGATGCCACCGTTCTGATTGTCGGCGAAACCGGCACAGGTAAAGAAGTGGTGGCGCGCTATCTGCACCATCACAGCCAGCGACGTCACGGTCCTTTCCTCGCGGTTAACTGCGGCGCACTGACGGAAAGCCTGGCTGAAGCCGAGTTGTTTGGCCATGAGAAAGGCGCTTTTACCGGCGCGACGCAGTCACATCCCGGCTGGTTTGAATCAGCGCAAGGCGGCACCTTGCTACTGGATGAGATTGGCGAGCTGAGCCCTTCACTGCAGGTTAAATTGCTGCGTGTGCTGCAGGAGCGTGAGATTACGCGCGTAGGCTCGCGTAAAGCTATCAAAGTAGATGTGCGAGTTATCGCGGCTACTCATGTGGATTTGGCGCAGGCGATTCGCGAGCGACGCTTCCGCGAAGATCTGTTCTATCGCCTGAATATTGCGGTGGTGCCATTACCGCCGTTGCGTCAGCGCCGTGAAGACATTCCGCTGCTGGCACAGCACTTCCTCGCCCTCTACGCACGACGTTTAGGGCGCCCGGCACGGCGTCTTTCTGCTGATGCGCTTGAAGCGCTGCGCGAATACAGCTGGCCGGGCAATATCCGTGAACTGGAGAACACGCTACATAACGCCGTATTGCTGAGCCGCGAAGAGACGCTGACGCCCGCACAGTTGCGACTTGCTGGTTACAGTGAACATGGCTTTAACGAGTCAAACGATTCAACGCTCGACAGTTTTCTTCAGCAGCAGCTAACCAGTCAGCCGCAACAACTGTTTGATCGCGTTATCAGCAGCCTTATTAGCAATGCGCTATCGATGACAGATCACAATCAAACCCAGGCTGCGGCGCTATTAGGTATCAGCCGCCACACATTGCGCACGCATCTGGCGAATCAGGGAATGATTAAAGGACGGAGAAAAGCGCCGGTAACTACGTCGACATCTCATACACACGGGACGCAGGAGCGTGAGCTGCGCATTGGCTACCAGAAGTTTGGCAATCTCGGGGTGTTAAAAGCTCGTCAGAGCCTCGAACACTGTTTCGCTCAGCAAGGCATTAGCGTGTTGTGGAGTGAGTTTCCCGCCGGGCCACAGCTGCTGTATGCGCTGCAAAACAACGAAATCGATTTTGGTACCACCGGTGAAGTACCCCCGATCTTCGCCCAGGCGAGTGGCAATGCGGTGACTTATATTGCCTGGGAGCCGCCAGCGCCGAGCAGCGTTGGCATTGTGGTGCCTCATGACAGCGATATTCGCACCATCAACGATCTGCGCGGTAAGCGCATATCGGTTAATAAAGGCTCGAACGTTCACTGGCTACTGCTGCAGTTACTGGAGGAAGCGGGCATTGGTCTGGATGAACTCAAAGTGGTGTATACGCCGCCGAAATATCCGCTCACCGCCAGTGATTATCTTTCGGTTGATGCCTGGATGATGTGGGATCCGTTGCTCAGCGCTGCTGAGAGCAATCCCGAGCTGCGAGTTTTGGTCAATGGTGATGGGCGCGTACGTAATCATCAGTTCTATCTGGCGCGGCGTGATTACGTTGAACAGCACCATGACATCCTCAGACAGCTGGTGGAGAGTTTGCAACAAACGGGTTTGTTCATCGATAGCCATCACCACGAAGCATCAATGTTATTGGCTCAGGAGCTTGGATTGGAAATCGCATCAGTTGAACGTGCCTTGACTCGCCGCAGCCACAAAACGCGTGCGATGGCCTTCGAAGTAATCAAAGAGCAGCAGACCATCGCCGATCGCTTTTATGCGTTGGGGCTGATTAATAAACCTGTGCGCGTGCGCGATGCGGTCTGGCAATTTTCATCAGCTTTAACGTTAATTGAGTAAGGTGAATATTGAAAGTTATCCACGTTTTCTGTGGATAAATCATTGAATATCATCTGGCTAATCTCGATTAGGGACTTTTGATGATGGCTGAAACTAAAAGTTGATTGGCGATTTCAGCCTGAAATTTTAGCTAAAAATCCTTAAATTTCATATCAATAGAGATGAAATCGATTGGGCGAGCAGATGAAATTTCACTCGCTGGGTGGACAGCAATTCTGCTGTGGCTGGGTTTTGTCGCTTTCGCGCACAGCTGGTTAAATTGGCTGCAGTTAGTTAATCGTAATTGGTGATTTATTAACGGATACCTTTGAGCTGCTGGCTAAAACAGTGGCGATTTCAGGCTGAAATTTCCGCGGCGATAATCTATATTTCATACAGTTAGCGATGAAATTGCGCTGGCGAGGCATTGAGAAGGGCATAAAAAAACCGCCCGGAGGCGGCTTTTCACTTACTGATTAAGATACTTGTTGAGCGTCTCGTTAATCACCTTATCCAACTCTTCCTGCAACTCTTTTGACTGGCGATTAAACTCGTAGCTGAACATGCGTCCGCGCGTTTTCTTACGCGCAAAGCGGTCTTTATCGGCGAAACTCCACAATGGCGTCGCCACGGTTTTATCTTTTGCCGGTGACTGAATCAGCGTCTGGCTACCGTTACGCACTAAACGCAGAATGCCATTCTTCACTTCGTCTTCGGCTAATCCATCGCGCGCGCATACGGTATCAACATCCATGCCGATAGTATCGATCAGGGCATCAACCGTTTGTCCGGTTTCCTGCAGCTTCTCATACGCCTGCAGCAGCGATTTATAATCTGGATAGGTCAGCTCAGAATGATTCGGGAACAGCGTTACCAGCTCAAGCGGCACGCTTGCCGCTTGCAATGCACGCGTTACCTTGGCCTGCGATAAGCCTTCGCTTTGCGCAATCTCTTTCTGCGACAATCCACTCTCTTTAAGCGATAGCAGACGCATGCCCACTTCACGCAGATTGTGCTCGCGCGCGGTCTGAATATCCTGGGCTAAACGACGCGCTTCTTCCGCCGAGATAGCCACGTCTGTAACCAACACATCAAGCCCAGTTTTGCAGTGCAGAGCCGCTGCACGACGGCGTGAACCATCGAGAATCTCAATGCGGTCGTCACGCTTTACACCAATCGCCGGGAAAAACTGCTGTAATTTGATGGTGCGAATGATGTCGCGCAGCGATTCTGGCGTCAGGCCAGACTGATCGCGGCCGTTGGTTTCCATCTTCACGAAGGTTTTCTCTTCGATTTCCTTCGCTGGGATGTGCTCCAGCGTGAACAGGGCGCGTTTACCCGTCGCCAGAATAAATGTCTGAGAATGGCCATCGGCGCTTTCCTCAGTCTGCAATGGTGTCTGGCTGAAGGTTCGGCCAATAGTGATTCTTTTTGCGCTCATAGTAACCTCAGTTCAGGCGAATGAATTCAATACGGTCAAATACGGCTTTCGCGAAATCTTCCGCCGCTGAACGCGCATTCTTTAAGGCTTCAGTGCTGCCCACGTAGGTTGATGGATTGGCTGAGATAACCGTATCAAACGACTCTCCGCAGCGCTCAAAGCCATCCAGACGCGGCAATGCAGCATCAAGCATATCGCCGCCAAAAATCTCTTTCGCCAGGCTGTGACACAGCTTGTGGTCCGCTTTATTCGACAGTTTAGACATAAAGCCAATGTTGCCCTGCAAACGGCAGGCTGCGCCCGATTCTTCAATGATGCCAATCAACTCCGGCAAACGCGTTAAGTACTTCAGCGTGGAGTGGAAATCCACCTGCGCGGGCGGCACTGGCGTCATTAGTAAGTCTGAAGCAGCAATGGCGTTCTTCAGGAAGGCATCAAGATGCGGGCCGCTGTCGATAAAGATAAAGTCGTAATCTTTCTTCAGCTTGGCCACTACATTGTCATACAGCACCGCGTGGATGTTTTGATCGGGCAGGTGAGCAGCACACAGTTCTTCCCAACGCGAGGCAATAAAAGCGTCATCAATTGACGCCGGCAGCACATCGACGCCTGGAATAATCGACGAAACGATAAACTCGGTGAGCAACTCTTCGCGGCTGACGTTCTGCAGCATAGCCTGGGCGGCGGTCGCTTCCACTAATCCCACTGAACGTTGATGGTTTAGGAACATGGTGGCGGAAGATTGCGGGTCCAGATCGATGACCAGAATACGCAGATCTTCAAACAGCAGATGCGGATGCGCACGTAATGCGTGTGCCAGCGAAACGGTAGAGACCGTTTTCGAAACGCCGCCTTTGAGGTTGCCAACAAAGATGCTGAAGGCTTCATGGTGGCGATCGCGGTACTTGGGCACACCGCGATGGTGATAGATATCAATAATATTCTGGATCGACATCGCATACTTGGTTGAGCTGCCCGCTGCACGCTTATCGAATGGATAACCATTTTCTTCCATTTCGTTGACAGCGTAATCCACGCTCGCACGCGTTAATTTGGGCAGTTTGGCTAACGCCGCTTTAGCGTAAACCTGATAGAACGTGTTTTCCCGCAATTCTTCTTTCTGCGCCTGAATCTGTTCAGTCAGGCTCATCAGCATTCTTTCTGAACGTTGTGCGACCTTCAGAACTTGCTTCTCATCGTTAGCCATACTTGCTCCACACATGTAGGATTTACGACTTTATACATAAATCCAGCACACGAGGCAAATATATCTCTTCTGCTCAGGAAGAATAAGTTATGTGAAAAGACCTTGATTAATAGCGATTTAACGCAAAGATTCACTGTAATCAGCGTTCATAATTTAGCCATATTGTTTTTTTGTTCAATATTGACCGGCTGATTTATTGTTGATTGGGAGAAAGATTCACTGTAGTCAGTAGCTGATTTGTATTCTGTATGCTTTAAGTAGAGAAAGGAGAAGGGTTGTGGCGGCTGAAATTGCTGGAACGTTCACTGTAATCAGCTAGCAAAAATGCGCCGATGCCCAACGTTCACTGCAATCAGTAAAAGGTTCACTGTAATCAGCGAGCGGTGGCTGAAGATTCACTGTAATCAGTAGATGATGCCTGGAAGTAAAAAGCAGGCGAGAGAGCAACGATAAGTGCCATGCGGGTGAGATGTTCACTGTAATCAGCAAATCCCGAAGACGTTTTCACAAAACGCCAAACGTTCACTGTGATCAGTAAAAGCCTTGTACTCTTCATCGGCAAAGATTCACTGTAATCAGTAGACGTTGTCGCACTGCGATAAACCGTTCACTGTAATCAGTAAGTCAATTCGGCCTGACTGAGAGAACATTCACTGTAATCAGTAAAAGTTATGACGCTGTAAAGAACGTTCACTGTAATCAGCACAGCCAGACAAGCATGATAAGACCAATGTTCACTGTAATCAGTAGAGTGTTATTTGCCGACAAGCTGATATGCCTGGAAGCGCCATATGCGTTACAGCGAAATACCCAGAATGTCGTCAACAACATTCACTGTAATCAGTAAAAACACGCTGCTGATTAAAACGCCCAACGTTCACTGTATTCAGTAAAAAAACGACGCGCTGAGCGAGTTTGTTTCATGCTGCAAACCCGGCAGGGTAGGGGACGAGTTGGTAACGTTCACTGTAATCAGTGACAGCGTGACATGTTGTTCAAGCGGCATATGAGCGTCAGTACGAACGTCTCTCGTTTCAGTTCACTGTACTGAGAAGACAGATCAAACGTTCACTGTAATCAGCATAGTGACCAACCCTGTCACTTTTACTGGCTGTATTCACAGTCAAACTGCTGATTACAGTGAATTACGTTGTAACAGGTTTTGTTGATCCTTATAAATCATGAAGTTGCATTTGATCGTTCACTGTATTCAGCATGCAGCGCTGTGATTAGCATTCACTGTAATCAGTGAAAGCGAGCGAACGAACAAACGTTCACTGTGATCAGTAGAAAGGCAGTGAAAAGGGAATCAGAGTGAAGGGTTACCGCCCTTGTAAGTACTCACTATCTTTAAAAGTAGCTTAGAAAGGGCTCAACGCCGTTGAAGACATCGCAGAAGACATGGCAAAAGCAGAAGGCTTCTGATTACAGTGAACGTTGCTGATTACAGTGAATGACGCGAGGACAGCTGATTGCAGTGAATGTTAGCGGAAGAGCATGTGTCACTTTTGCTCAAAAAGTGACACAGCTTGAAGGGGATTACTTATTACAGTGAACGGGCAAGATCACTCTTCAAACTCGATATCTTCCAGCGAATCGATACTTTCAAGATTGCTGATGCCGTCGAGTTTTGGCGTCCTGCTGTGGATGATGAAGAACACTGAGCGGCCGCGTTTCACTTCCGAATAGTCGAGATAGCCGATCTCTTTGAGCTGCTCCATCGCACGTCGCACCACGTGGTTTTGCGTGGTGGTTTTCGAGCCCAGGTTTAATCGCATGCGCAAACGCGCCAGAGAGATGGGCGCCGGATTCGTTGGCAAACTTTCGAGATAGGTATACAGCGCCTGAGCCGATTCTTTACGCTTCAAACGTGAAATGGCTCGCAGCTGCAGTAACACTTTATGGTCGAAATTATAGAGCTCGAATAACTTTGGATCGGCCTGGATGCGCACCAGATCCTTTTCACGATCGTAATACGCCGATTGCACAAGGTGAGTGTGATAGGCTTTGCCATTCCCTTCAAAGGACAACGTATTGGTTGCAATGCGTCGCAGAGAGGCATCTAAGCGCTTACGTAGCGCAGCCGAAGAATTTGCCGAAGGGATCCCGCACATTTTAACGAAATCGATAAACGGCAGCGTCACGGTGTCGCCCTTTGAGGGATAACGCGAGAAAGACTGAATAATACCGGCCCAGGTTTTGAAATCATTATCCATGTCCAGCCTTGCGCCGGTAATGGTAATTTTTTCATAGCCTTCCGATTTCACTAAAGAAAGGTTCTTCAGCTCTTTCGTTGCATCGGTCGATGCCATCGCGCCTGATTTACCGCGCGCGGTGGACTTCAATGTAGGAACAAACAGACCCAGGCGCATTAAAGCGACCGGTTGTACGGTGTTATTTTTATTGGGGTGGAGTTGAATAACTTCACCGCTGTTTTTTGTCACCGACAGAAAAGGCTCGAGTAACGCCTTGTTTTCACTCTCTTTATCTGCCAT